>NZ_FTNN01000002.1:3148-102056 GCF_900156405.1 Shewanella morhuae | reverse complement strand
GAGTTCAGGTAAGCCCGGCAGTTCGTCTTGCACTGTGCCTAAGATTTCAACGCGCTTGATGGAATCGATACCAAGATCGGCTTCCATATCCATGCCAAGTTCGAGCATTTCAGTGGGGTAGCCTGTTTTATCGGCAACCACAGCCATCATGGTTTGTTGTACTAAGGCTGCACTTAAACTGCTCGTTGCTGGCGCCGCAGGTGCAACTAAAACTGGTGCAACTTGTACTGTCACCGCAGGCGCAGCAGGAGCTGTTTGTACAACAGGCGCAACAGGTGTGCTAACCGCTGGTCTCGTCAGTACAGCCTGAGTAGCTACTGGTGCTCCATTGTGTGCCACTGTCGTTGTAGCAACAGGCGTTGGAACCGTTTGAGCTGGTGCGACAGGACGTGGCTGAGCAACCGCAGGGGTAAAGTTAATCGGCGCATTATTTAACATCGCCAAGGCCGCTTGGCTGCTACTGCTTTGTAGCTGCATAAAATCGCTATGGCTTTGCAGAGTTTGCGCTTGATGCTGGTGGAACATTTCCATCGAGCGTTGCAGGCTTTCTGGAATGGCAATGCCTTGGCTCGCCATTTGTGCTTGTGCTGTCATCAGTGTCGTGAAAGTATCGCCATATTGCTGCGGGATAGCTAAAAACTGCTGATGTAACTGCGCCGCTTGCGATTGTGCGCTGAAAAATGCCGTTAACGCATCGCCGCTAACGCTTGGTGTGCTTAAGCTTAACGGTGCAGACGCTTGTTGTGCGTTATTGTTTAAGCCTTGCGCGATGCCCTGAGATATTTTTTCCACTTTAATAGCTTCCACTTCAACAACCTTATCTACGATTTTTTCAACGACGACTTCTTTCTCAACAATTTTTTCGACTTCTTTTTCGAGAATTGTTTCAACGATGCGATCCACATATTGCACTTGGCTAGTCACGCTGCCTGTGGCGAGGGATTTGGCCATCTTCGCTTTGGTCGCAGCACTAATATGGTTAGTGGCAGTGAGTTTAATGTTCATTGCTGATGGTGCTTCACGTTCGCCAATCTCTTGTGACGTGACGGCTTGATAGGGGTCAACCTCAGTTAACGCCACACCGGCTACGGCTAATTGAACTGCGGCTAAGCGTAATTGACTGTCACTGTCGCCCTTAGGATTCGGGTTCATGCTGACAAGGCAAAGCTCATTTAAGTGTTCACCTAAGGTATTTTCAACTAACTTTTGCAGTATGTTCTTAGGGCCAAACTCAACAAACACCCGGGCGCCAGCGTCATACATGGCCTGCAGTTGTTCGCTAAAGCGAACCGATTGCAGCATGTGTTGTTTGAATTCTGCTTTAATCGCTTTGCCATCGCTTGGGTGTAATTGACCCGTGCCGTTGGCATAAAGTGCGACAGAAGGTGCGCTGAATTTAGCTTTATCAATGGCTTTGGCAAATGGCTTTTGTGCGTGTCCAATCAATGGGGTATGGAACGCGCCAGAGACGGGCAGGGCAATCGCTTTAAAGCCCAGTTCGCTAATGGCTTTAGCGGCCAGCTGAGTTTGCTCTGTGCCACCTGCGATGACTAATTGTGTCGGCGCGTTGTAGTTGGCAATTTTAACGCCATCAAACTGGGCTAAACAGCTATTGAGCGCATCGATGTCATTCTTTTGTTTAAGAATGATGGCGAACATTGTCCCTAAGTCAGTTTGAGTTCCAGTGTCTGCGGCTTTACTCGCGGTATCGCTCGGCACTTGCGCCATGGCGTGCCCGCGGGCGAAGGCCAGTTCGACGTAATCTTCATTGGAAATCACGCCTGCCGCGCAAAGGGCTGACAATTCACCAAAGCTGTGACCTGCCACCATATCGGGGGCAAATCCCGCCTGAGTTAATAGCGAATATTGCGCCATTGAAATTGCGCCAATGGCGCTTTGGGCGAACAGGGTATTGGTCAGCGCCGCTTCTTGGGCTTTCACCGCATCGGCATCGAATGCCGGAATAGGATAAAGGATGTTCGATAATGGCGTTTGGCCGTGGTGAGCAAATACCTTATCGCTGGCCATCACTTGTTGGCGCATTTCAGGGAAATGGCAGGCAAGTTCGCGGCCCATGTTCAGGTACTGTGAACCTTGACCGGCAAACAGGGCAGCTACTTTCTTTGATTCATTCTTAGCCACTAAGGCATGAGAGCGGTAGCTGATACCAGAAGGTAATTGCCACACTTCAATTGCATTGGTTTCTAAATGCGCAATCGATTGATTTAACTGAGCTTGCAGCTGTGGGATGTCCTTAGCCACAAAACCTAAACGGGCATCTGTGTCTGCCAGCGGGCGCAGCGGATATTGCTGAGCGATAGCGTTCAGGCTCGCAGCGCTGCTCTTATTCGCGTTTGCGCTCGTGTTCACGCTTTGGCTCAGCGCAGCTTTTAACTCGCTAAGCAGCGCGGCTTTATTGGCGGCGGCAAACAATAGTGTCTGCGGCACACTGCGCTGACGATATTGCTCGTCACGGCTATGCTCAGGTTTGTATTCTTCTAATACAAGATGGAAGTTGGTGCCGCCAAAACCAAAGGAGCTTACACCAGCACGGCGCGGCGTTGCATCGGCGCGCTGGAACCATGGGCGAGTTTCGGTATTTAAATAGAATGGTGAGCTTTCGATATTCAGTTTTGGATTAGGCTTGCTAACGTTAATGGTCGCAGGCAATACCTTGTGGTGCAGCGCTAGCGCGGCTTTGATCACCCCCGCAGTGCCCGCAGTTGATTTAGTGTGGCCCACTTGGGATTTCACTGAACCTAACGCGATATGCTGATTGGTGTCGTTGCCTTGGGCAAATACCGATTTTAAACCATTAAATTCAGCCACATCACCCGCGGCAGTACCTGTGCCATGGGCTTCAACTAAGCCAATGCTGTGCGGTGCAAAACCTGCATCGTCGTAAGCGCGTTCGAGTGCTTTAGCTTGGCCCTCAGGGCGCGGCGCATAAATACTCTTAAACTTACCGTCAGATGAGGCGCCAACGCCTTTGATGACGGCATAAATTCGGTCGCCATCGCGCTCGGCATCTTCAAGGCGCTTAAGCGCGACCATGCCAATACCTTCGCCGATCATCATGCCTTTTGAATCGATATCAAAGGGTTGAATGGTTTCGTTAGTGGTGAAGGCTGGCGTTTTTGAGAAGCTCATGTACATGGATGGCGAGTTGTCGGTACAGACGCCGCCGGTGATCATCATGTCGCTGCGACCTTCGGTCAGTTCAGTCAACGCCATACGCATAGCGGCAAGCGAGCCCGCGCAGGCAGCATCGACTACACAGTTCATGCCGCCAAAATCAAAACGGTTGGCGATACGGCCTGCAATCACGTTGCCTAAGGACCCTGGGAAAGAGTTTTCTTCCCAGTGGATATATTGGTCTTGGAACTTTTTGATCAGCATTTCGCTATCTTCATCGCTCAGGCCGCTGCTTTTGAATACTTTTTTCAATACTGGATATTGCAGGCGCGAGTTCAAGCTCTGACTGATTTTTTGACCACCGCCCACGCCTAGCGTGATGCCGATACGATCGCGATCGTAATCGGTGGGCAGATTGGCATCGGCAAGCACTTCTTTGGCGACAATCAGCGACAGCAGTTGTGAGGTATCTGTCAGCTCTAAAATATTGGGCGGTAGACCGAACTCCATGGGATTAAAGTCGACTTCAGGCAAAAAACCACCGCGTTTACAGTAGCTTTTATCGGCTTTGCTTTTGTCTGCATCGTAGTAATCTTCGGCGCGCCAATGGGTGTCAGGGATGTCAGTAATGGCATCGATTTTTTCGCTGATCAAATCCCAAAATTTATTTAAATAACGCGAGTTGGCAAAGATACTAGCCATGCCGACGATGGCAACGGGCATATCTTTCAAACGTTTGTTGAGTCGTTTATCTTTTTTTGACTCAGTCGCAGAATTTGGTACAGAAGGGGTATGGCTCATAAAGAGTCTCCACGGGTCGACCTGGATACGGTGACCTTGTTTTGGGATCCAGCCGCGCTTGTCATTGGAGTGCCATGGGCACCGGGAAAACGGGCTAAGAAAGTGTGATAGTTGCGAACGAGCAACTTTCGTAAATGAAACGGCCCATGTCTAAGGACATAGGCGATATATCTATTGGTCGCTTGGGTGTTACTATCTTGATAAATATCGAGATAAATCCAATCACTTGCCGTGTCTATGCCTAATAGCACAGAGCTTGGTGCTTGCTGCGTGAGCTGCGGCGGTATGGTGAGTGACACCACTTGCACCACGGTATCGCCGTCGGTACTGGGCAGTGCCAGCGCCTTGGCTAATGTTTCTGGATTGACCGTATAGGTTTGGATATCGCTGCCTTGAGTCACAGGCAATTGATTAAAATAGCGTTCGGGTACTTGTGGGGCTTCAAATTCATCGAGTCGTGATATGCCATAACGCTTTAAGCAACGGGCAAGACCAGAGCGCGACACATTGGGGTTAATATAAGTTTGAGTGACGCTGAGTAATCTATCTAAGGTCAGCCTTAACTGGTAACGCAGTCCTACCACCACATATTCTTCCATCGGCGTGAGTGTGGTGTTGAGATGGTGAGGAGTGTTTGAACTGTTGCTGATGGATTCGCGTTTACGCCACTTACGGACGGTAACTTCGGTGATATTTAAAATCTTTGCCAGTTGGCTCACGCTTAAATCCGATTGCTGAATAAAAAGCCGCATTTCTGGCGTAGTGGTGGCGTTGCGATGCCGAGGTGTACTGCCTTTTTTCGCTGCTTGAGTTGTACTCTTTGGAGCGTAAGACGGCGTTTTAGATTGAGCGTCGTGAGTTGCCATTAATAATAATTATCATCCGACATAATCTATTGGGACTGGTAAGCGGTTTTTACGAAGTTACCACAGTCAGTCTTTATGAAAAGGGTGGCGCTTGTTGTCAGCTCAGCACTTATCATCAGTGTCATTTAATGGGAAAGCAGGTTACCTGAGGTTTGGGTTCGATACAATCATGTGGGACTGAGAATTGTAGGCTTTTGTGAGCTGAGCCTGTTTTTTGTGCGGTCAGTTAGATGTTGGTTTGTGGTTTTTAGCTTTTAATCCTTTGATAAATCTAGCGTAAGATTTGTAATGTAGATGAAAACTGTTTTTTTGAGTTTACAGGGTAAAATAGCCCCTACTGGCTTAAGCTGCTTAGGTTTTATTGGTGACGAATTTGATGTTATCGCTAGATTTTCTCACCCTTAAACTGATAATTTCGCTATCGTGCGACTATTTATTATGCAATTAAAATATCATACGATTTAAAGTGACTCTAAAACGTCGTTAACACTATTTAAGATGAAGAATGAATCCAGATCATAACGCTGCAGAGTGTGCTCCCCAAAGCCAAAATATGACCGAGCATCAGCCGCAAAATACTGAAAAGCCTAACCCTGTCGTATCAGATGCTCAAACATTGGGCAAGGGCGAACGCAGTGTAAATGTAGATCTATTTTTTATTCCGTTTAGCGAGATGTCATCGCTGCATACCGTGCTGGCCCAGTCTTGGTTAAGTGATGATGAGCGCACTAAGGTTGCGCGTTATCGCGACCCCAAAGCGCAAAAGAAGGGATTGCAGGTGAGAGCAGCGCTGCGAGCTGTATTATCTTGCTATGCGGATTTATCACCCAAAGAATGGTGCTTTGAATATAGTGCTAAGGGAAAGCCAAGCTTAACGGCGCAATTACGCCAACAAACGGGGCTTGAGTTTAATTTAAGTCATAGCGGCGATTGGCTGGTGATTGGTGTAGCTCAGTTTCATGGCCTTGAGTCAGCTTTATTCGGCGTTGATATTGAAAGGTCGCGGCCAAAGACGGATATTTTTCCCATTTTAAATCACTATTTTTCATCCCAAGAAACCACAGCATTGCTAGCGCTAGCTGATGAATCGAGCCAGCGGCAACGCTTTTTCGATTTATGGGCACTAAAGGAGTCCTATATTAAGGCCACTGGCCTAGGTTTAGCGCAGTCGCTTAAATCTTTTGCCTTTGAGCTTAAGCCGTTTGAGCAATTATCTAACGTATCACTTAAGCTGTCAGGTCAAAATGCCGAAGTGAGACAGTCCTATGACATAGCGCCTATGCTCAGCATTTATCCTAATATCCCACTACAAAGCTCCGATACTGAGGTTCTATATTGGCAGACATATTTTGGGCGTTTGACCAACGAATACCGTTTTGCAGTGAGCTTAGCCCATGCTAATAATGTTGCTATTGCGGTGAAGTTAACGGCGCAACTAAGCAGTATTGAGAGCTTAATCGTCAGCGCGTAAATCATGAGATTTATTCGTACAAAAACTGCGTTAACCACTAAGTTGTGATAGCCCTTTTAGTCATGATTCTTTCTGTCTTTATCTATTTTTTAGCCTGTTTTATTCATCTTCGGTTAAACATTGCTGGGTATAGTCACGTCCATAATATTTTGCATTGGGATGCAATAAATGAGGCTCACAATGAAACGGATTAACTGCGTGTTATCGACGACTATGCTGGGGTTGCTGTCTGGCTGTGGCTATTTTGGTAGTGATGATAAACAACAATTAGAGCAGGCTTGGTTAGCTCAAGATCCACAATTGCAGCAAGTGGTTGAGCAAATTCGTACTAATGGATTAGATGTTGTGGCACAAAGCGCTGCGGCAGGCACAGTTTCAGCCTGCGTGACGCAAAAGCTTGTGCAGGATCCGCTTGGAAAATTAGTTAATGTTGAAGGCTCGCTAGTGGAATCGGCTAAGGTAGCTGAACTGTTAGGTGATTTACAGAAAGTGATGGAGCAGGACGTGAGTTTTGAAAAGCTTGCAAGTCTTCTGCAAAAAGGTGCCGATGCTGCCGTTTATGCAAAGAGTTTGATTGAACAGCAGGGATTAGAGCAAGCATTACAAAGTCTTAAGCAAATGGCGCTCGCGAGTGAACAATTTGCCAAGCAAGACTTAGGGGCACATTTTCAGCAATTATTGCTTGAGTGCAAAACTACAGAGTCAACGTCCACCTCAGTAAATTAAATTTCTATTTCAGTAAACAAATCGCCTTTAAGGTAGTGCCTATTAAGTACGAGTGATCTTTCTCGATAAATAAGCCTATGTTGAAGCATTATTTCGTTATTGAATCGCGTGGCAAATTTGGGGTTGTCACGGTTTATTAACATATTAACGCAATAAAAAGCCCTGATAATTCAGGGCTGTTTGGGCTTTTATTTAGCGAGCCACTTTACTGTAAACCTTTGACGTTATCTTGATTTACTGTCTCGCAAGCCTGTGATTTTCACCTGGTTGCTCAAAATCGCTACGATACGGGTTTATGTCTAAACCACCACGGCGAGTATAACGCGCATAAACGGTGAGTTTAGTGCAATGACAAAAACGTTTTAGATCGACAAAAATCCGCTCGACACACTGCTCGTGGAACTCGTTATGTTGGCGAAAAGAAATCAAATAGCGCAGTAGCTTCTCGCGATCGATTTTAGGCCCTTGGTAGCGGATCATCACGCTACCCCAATCGGGTTGCGAAGTAATTAAGCAGTTCGATTTTAGCAAATTAGAATTGAGCGTTTCTGCAACAATTTGTTTCTCATCGGTACTGTTTTCTAAATAATCAGGATTAAAAGTATAATCACTAACTTCAATATCAAGATCGTCAATACAAGTGCCTGGTAACTCAATGATTCGCTGAATAGCAAAGTTTTTCGGTTCGATAATCTTAATGTTAACATCACCTTGGGCGCATTGCCCTAGGTCTTGCGTTAACGTTTTTTGCAGTGAATCTATGTTATCGAACTTGGTTTGATTAAAACTATTGAGATACAGTTTAAACGATTTTGACTCAATCAGGTTCAGGCTTTCATAGCTCAAATACACTTCTACTATGGCCACCATAGGCTTACCTTTGGTATTTAACCAAGATAGTTCATAACCCGTCCAGATATCGGCACCATGAAATGGTAGCGTCTCCGTGAGTGCTATAGCGTTACGGTTTAGTGAGCGTGGAACCCCTTGTAACAGCGACGCGTCATATTCAGCTTGATAGTCTGTGGCTTTACCTAACGTCAGGCCAGCAAGCGCTTGCGCATCACTATAGGGATCGTGATTCTGTGTCATCAATACTGTTTCCATGTCAAAATAGGCATACATTATACCTGAAATTGGATTGTGCTTAAGTGTCTTGTCTGCCTGCACTCGATAAATTTTTGCAAAACTATCATAAAGCTTACTTAACGAGCTTAAGTGAACTACCGCGTTATTACCCGCAGGGTGAACCTTCTGTGTGTATTCAGGGCGAATTTCAACCCGAACTAGAACAGGCGGTTTTTTGGCAGCCTGTTAAACGCGAGGTCGAAGGGAGTTTCGCTAATGTTGAGCATGCGCTAGAATTAACTTTATGGCCAGAAATCAATCACTTTTATGGTCAATATTTCTCTGCACCACTCTTATTTGACTCAAAATGGGGTACGGGTGAGTTGCTGCAAGTATGGAATGAAAACGATTTTGATTGCCTGCAGCAAAACCTGATTGGCCATCTGATGATGAAAAAAAAGCTCAAGCAGCCACCTACTTGGTTTATTGGCCTGTTAGATGATGGCGATAAAATGCTCACTATTGATAACAATGACGGCAGTGTATGGATAGAGCTACCTGGTGAGTTGCCTTCGCAGCAATTATCGGCAAGTTTAGCTGAATTTATTGAGGCGCTATCGCCACGTATAGCACCGCCAGTAAAGCATGAAGAATTACCTATGCCGGCATTAGAGCATCCCGGTATTTTCGCTCGTTTTAAACTAATGTGGCAAAACTTGATGGGTAAACGCTAGCTAGCGTGAGCGACGCTCACCAATCAGAGTGAACTCAAGCTAAGTACGGCTTATCTTAGGTTGAGTTCTACAGCGGGATACTATGATGCTATTGATGATCCCAAGACAGATTGGACACTATGCGACAAGGCTCGCAGCGAAAATGAAACATATCTAACAGTGGTTCATCAAGTTTCCAATCTTGACTGTGACAACGTGGGCAAGCCCGTGTCATTTCAGAGGCAAGATCTTGGCCACCAACGCGATATAAATAGTAATAGGTCGGGATTTTAGTGAGATATTCGATACGACCGCGTAAATCCCAACCTCGACGAAATAAATCACTCTCTGGACTCGATAATTCCTCTAATGCGGCAAATTCAGCTTTTGTCGCCGCCGCCATTTGTAGCTCGTCACAGGCTTGCCATTCACTCTGCCAACGAATAACGCGCTTATGATCGCCATTAAAGGTGGCGGGAATTTGGTACAAGGGAATGGGTAATAAATTATCGCCACTGCGCAGGGGTGAGCACATATGCACAAAGCTAGTATAGAGTAACTGCCAGCTTGGGGTTTGGGTATTGCTGACCTCAGAGTTGATGTCCTGACCGATAAACTTTTCTCGTGGGGCCAGTAGCTTGGCTTCAGTTAATTCTGTTAACGCTTTTTTGACCCAAGGGCTGTGGTATTTGTGCGCCAAACTGTTTTTTTCTGGCATTAACAAACGCACTCTAAATTCACCATCATTAAAGGCGACCGCAAATTCTCGCCCTAAGATTTGACCGTTGGCTCGATAGGCTTCGAGAAGTTGATTAATGGCTTTTTCGGCTGCAGAAATAGTCGTGTCGGCAAAACATTCGAAGCGCAGTTCAGTGACAAACATTAAGCTTTTTTCCCTTGGGATTCTAGTAGGTTGATGCGTTGTTGAAGTTTGAGTAACTCATTTTTTAGTTGCACTATTTCTGCTGTTTGCTGTTCGGCATAGCGGTCAAAATATGTCTGTTGCGTCAATAGGCGCTCAGCAAGTGTAACAAGAGTTATGGCGTCCTGAGTTATGGGGGCTTCTTCTGTCGGGGACGTTGCTTGCAACTCGGTTAAACGTTCTCGCTCCGCCTTAGGCATTGATTTAAATTGTTGTAAACCTTGTATCAATATCGGCAGCGGTAAGCGGCTGCTTACGCGGGTTTTAATTAAGGCTAGGCTGGGTGTTTTTCCGCTGGCTTCGAGCGAACGTGCAGCCGCTAATACTTGGTCGATAGGACTCATCATTAGCAAAGTTCCTTTTTTAATAATTTAAGCAAATTGCATAGTGACACTTGAGTTTTAATTTAATAAAAAAAACAGTGTGTTATGTTTGTTTTTGCTTTATTTGTTGTCCAGTGATAATCATTTTTAAGCAAAAAAAATAATTACACAGAGGCTACATGATTAGCCATAAATGGAATAACGCACTTATCGCTATCACTTTTTAGGGCTTGCAAGCTTAGGTCTTAGTGGCAGTGTGGTCAATATGGAGGAGGGAGAATCGGACTGGAATTGCAGTTAATCTTGGGAGGCCGTTTAGGATGAAAATCTTATAAATTTATCCAAAATGAGCTTAGTAATGCCCAGAAACAAGTGATGAACTTAATACGTATTGCTGATTTTAGTGAAGCTTACATCCAACAAAGAGTTAAAAAAGGCGGTTCTAATCAACAAACCTTAATCTTGTTTTATGTACCCAGCGCAATAATAACGATGGAAAAACCACTAAGGATGAATGCACGCCTATCGTGCACAGAAACAATGCCTTAGTGGGTTGGAGTGAACGGCTTACGGTAAAATAGAATCGAATAACCTTATAATTTACGCAGCCGAGTATCTAATTTTTCAATAAGTGGCGTCCATTCAGCATCCGCTTCTAGGGCTTCAGTTAGAAAACTCTTTTGTGCGGAGTTCCAAAAGGGTGCTTGATTTAGATGAATATGATGGTCAATCTCATGGGTTTCAATAAACTGCTTTATAGCTTCATCGCTATTGTCTAAACCGAGTTGTTCGAATAAGTGGCTTAAGTCGACTGGAGTTGTGTCCATCATTATTTCCTTTTCAGTATGTTGCCAGTGTTTAGAGTAAGCGTCTGATTAAAAAATGCAATCTATGATTAAAATTTGCACTTTTTTGTTTCCTTGGTAAATTAATGGTACTCGTAAAAAGTGTGAGCTAATTCAAGGAATACGAATAATGGAAAATCAGACCTTGGAAAATTATCGAGCAGTCTATTTGACTGCGGAAGATTTACGTATTGCAGCTTCTATTCTTTATAACGCTTATCACGATGACCCCTTTTTTATTGAATCACTGTTTTCCTCAGATAAAGCGGCTTATGAACAAAAATTACGTGCTGCGATCCGTGAAGAGCTCAATACTTTATGGCAACAAAAACAAGCACTCATTGGTTTGTTTAACGGTGAAAGGCTGGTTGGTTTAGCCTGTGTTGTTACCCAGAAAATCCCCTTAGGAGAAGGACGTTATTGGCATTGGCGTTTAAAGATGTTGTTAGGTACTGGCTGGCAATCCACACAAGCTTTAATAAAAAAAGAGTCGAGTATTATTGAGTTGTTGCCCAATCATCACTGTGGCATTTTGCAGTTTATCGCACTGGTATCTAATGAGCGGCACAAAGGACTTGGACATCGTTTAGTTCAAGCGGTTGTGAGTTGGTGTGATGAGCAGCCTGACGTCGAAGGTATTGGTGTGTTTGTGACACAAGAGAGCCATACGCAATTATTTACCCAACATGACTTTTTTTCGTTGGGCGAGTTAAATATTGGCAGTATCGATGGACAGTTGTTATTTTATGCAGGCCAACAGCATGCATAATTCGAACCGTTCAGTTCGTTTGTATCGCAGTTTCACGGATTTTTACCCTTTTTATTTATCACAGCACCAAAACCCTATTTGTCGACAATTACACTTTGCTGGTAGTGGCATCGTGTTATTGCTGGTTACTATCACGATATTTACACAAACGTGGTGGTTATGTTGGTTTGTTCCATTGGTTGGTTATGGTTTTGCTTGGATAGGACACTTTGTATTTGAGAGAAATCGCCCCGCAACATTTCAATATCCATTTTATAGCTTGATGGCTGATTGGGTAATGTTTGCTCAAATGATTTGGCACTTTTTAGGTAGAAAAAATGATGTTAAGTAAGGTGCTCACTTTCGTGTGAGAGATCGCTTACACCTACTGTAGGATATCTAGCTTTATTTTTGATTGTTTTTTGTTCTCAGTGGCTTAATATCCAATTAAATCAACTTATAAAGGTTTAATCGCTCCATTGTTATATCTTAAAGTTTTGCATTGTGTTCTTTTAGCCGAACAAAGAGGTGTAAGTTAACGTAATATTCATTCATAGCCAAGATGAATGGATAGCAAGGAAAGCGAAACAGGCTTAATGGACGCAAGACGCAACAAATTAATTAGATTTCATGGTTGAAATCGCCGACAGCATGGTAGCTGTTAACTGCCTAGGACTGGCTAATGAAAAGCTAGGTTGCTTTTCAAAGATTATTAGGGATAGCGAGTTGAATTGTCAGGATGATGATTATCAGGATGAAAAAGGACACGCTTAAGGATTAAGCATGAGCTCGATGCAGGACGTGTCGAGTCAAGGATGGGGTATAAGGGTGAACAGCTTGTACTCATCTATGGAAAACTAATTTTGCAGGATGCAATAGGGAAACGTCATAGGAAGTGACTGGCTCTGTAAACGGATTTACAGGTCAAAGGATTGAGTGTTATCTCGCGAAAGCTAGATACACAGGGACAAAAAAGGATTACAGGGATGATGCTGGACGCAAACAAACGCATGGATGGTGCAGGGAGCACAAATCGAGCAGGAAGGCTTACAAAGGATAAATGGGGCGCACTATGTTGCGCCCTTTTCTTTGGCTAATTTTTACGATTGTAGATTGTATATGGTTAATTCTGTTTTGCACTGTTACCCTCAATACTGGACAGTGTGAGCCTTAATCTGACACGGAATTATGAAAAGCCTCTTATGGTTTTTGTTGTAGTGTTTTTTATCTGCATTATTTTATACATTTTGTAGTGCCCCTCCTTCTGTAAATGCTGAATATTTGCCGAAAGCTTTATTCATGTCGATAGATAAACGGAAGCTATGGAAAATATTTTCAGAGGGGCAAAACTAAACTACGAATGAATTTCATTCTAATTGCCATTATTCTTGTGAGAGATCTCTCACAATCACGTAAGTGATTTGTAAGTCCTTAGGTTGATAATGGCGCTATATTAATTAATATTCCATATTTATCATAATGTTATAGTGTAATGGCCATGTTGGTTTTTATATAGTTGGTAACATTATTAAATAATCCTCGATGAGTAAATTTGTGATTGCCGTAGAATTCATCTGGTACAAGGAATGACGAGCAACAGGATGTTGGCGATAAGGATGATTGAAGTGACAAAGGAATGTGACTAAAGGAGTGATAGGGATATAGGCTGTTCAGGATGAAACAGCGTCAACAGCCATGGAAGGGAGCAAGGACTGATTGACTCATTGCACTGGATGGCAATAGTACATGGAATGAAATTGAATGGATGCACCACTTGTTTTTCATGGATGATGATGGAACCGCTCTGGATGAGTAAGCTTGGTATGGGATGACCAAGAAATAGGGACGTACGCAAGTACAAGGAATATCAAGGATTGAGCAGGGATGAAGCAGGATGCAGATTGACGCATGGATGGTGCAGGGAGCACAAAAATAGCAGGATAGCTTAACAGAGAACAGAAAGGCGCGGCTTTATAGCCGCGCCTTTACTTGTTAATTTTTGATGTGAGTTATCTGCTAACACGAATGACGAATGACGAATGACGAATGACGAATGACGAATGACGAATGACGAATGACGAATGATAGTTAAGTTACAAAGGGTTCAATTTATTCATCAAAGTTTAATGACACTTGCCTGAACTACAACCGCTTTGTGTACCACAACCGCCAAATTTGCCCTGCGCTGTTGGCGCTTCTTGCCATTCTGGCTCAGGGAAGATAGGCCATTCTATTTTCTGAATTTTCTTGCCTTGCATCCAAATATGACCACAGTATTGGTTAATGCCATCTGTACTAAATTCAAATAAATATTTCGCTTTCCAACAAATACCTGTGGTGCCGCCAACGCTCGGGCGGGCAGTTTCCATTGCTATCGCTAATAATTGTACCTTTTGACGCCAACATTCTTTTTCAGCAAAAACACGGCTAAGTTCTGCCATTTGGCGTAATTGCCAGAAAAATGCGGCAATTACGACGAGGCCAATAATTAACAGTAGATCTGACATCATTTATTCGTTGCCTTAAACAAACCACCGATGGCTTGTGATAGTTGAACACTTCGATTGGGATTTCTTAATTCGCTTAGTAATTGATTGCGCAAACTAGGAATAGCCACAATATCAGCAAATACCTGATTAAAAAAGGCTTGGGGCTGTAGTGCTAGAGCTTCTAAGTAAAGACTGCGACTTGCATCGTGTTTTAATATCGACCAGTTACGCCCGGCAATGCTAATTAAAGTGTTAGCATCTAAATAAGATTGGCGATGAAGATGTTCGAAGGCCTGTTGGCTGTGTTTGGCTCTAGAAGCTAGAGCTCGGAGGAAATAGGCTTGATGTTCTGGGGCTGCATCTTGAAGTTTTGTAAGAATTTTATCGGCCAGCGTGTCGCTGACAGACAAATGCTCAAGACATTGGCATAGGGCTATTTGAACTTCGATTGCACCCGTATCAAAACTCGATACCAAGTGTTGTTGATGATCTAACTCATTTGCTCTGATGCACACATCGGCGATGCCTTGCATCCCAATATGTTGCCATTGCGCTGGCGCAACTTGGCCCGACAGATATAGCAGCGCAAATTCGTATTGCGACGATGCGCGTTGCCCGAGCTGTTTACGAACAAGAGCATTAAATACGGCGAGTTTTTCCTGGCTTGGCTTGAAGTTAAACGGATTATGCGCAAGTCGTTCTTGCTGCTCATCGCTAAGTGGCTGGGTGGGGTCTTGCCCTAATGCGGCTAATATCATTTCGATAAATTGTGAGCGCGGCGCGGGTGACAGTAACCCTTGCTCATCTAATGCCAGTTTTAGAAACCAAATAAAATGTTGTTGGCTTGCATCCCAAAAGACGATAGCAAATTGTGCATGCCCCTGAGTTGGATAAGGATAAGGTGTTGCAAGAGATTCAATTTGGTGAAATGCGAGCATATCGATATGTTGTACCCTACGACCAAGATCATACACTTGGAACTGGGTTTTGGCTGTGGTTAAAAATTGGCTTAAAGTGGTTATTTCAGTCATTTGGTTGCCATATCAATCAAAGAGGCTCAATAAATTGGCGCTATTATAGGGGGAAGCGCGTCTGGATGGTATAATTGCTGGACTTTAATCGACCTATTCGGCCTGTAATTATGGAAAGTTTCTCAATCATAACGGCTAAATAAGAATGGATCTGAATGTATGCTATACCGTCAAACCCAAGCTAAATTAACTCAGCTTACCCAAGCGCTACAAGAGGCCAATCTCTGGTCTGAGCAAGCGCCGTCTCTTGATGCGATGGCAAGCACTGCGCCTTTTGCTTGCGATCTTATGCCCCTTGAGCAGTGGCTACAGTTTGTGTTGTTACCTAAAATGCGAAACTTAATTGATGCCGCAGCTCCTTTACCAACACAAATTGCGATAGCGCCTATGGCTGAACATGTTTGGCTGAATATGCCCCTACGGCAAAACCTGATAAGTGTATTGAATGAATTGGATATGTTGTTAAATGAATCAAGATGATATCTGGCTTGAAACGCCCGAAAATGCAATGAATGCCTCCCAAGATGATACTGATGAACTGGCGCCTGAGATTAACATTCTCTATGAAGATGAGCACCTAGTGGCAATTCATAAACCGGCAGGTTTATTGGTCCACCGCAGCTATTTAGCCCGTCGAGAACGATTTTTTGCGATGCAGCTCACCCGTGATTTAGTGGGGTGTCATGTATTTCCCGTACATCGCCTTGATAGGCCGACATCCGGTGTATTGTTATTTGCGAAAAGTAGTGAAGTGGCCAATGCGCTCTGTGAGCAATTTGCTGCCCATACGGTTGAAAAGCAATATCTGGCCTTAGTGCGCGGCAATATGCATGAGAGCGGTATTTTAGACTATGCGCTGAAGGTTGAGTTAGATGAGCTGGGTGATAAAAATGCCGATCCTAACAAAGCGGCGCAGGAAGCGGTGACGGCTTATCAGCCACTTCTTAATACTGAAATTCCTTATTCGTCGGGCCGTTATCCCAGTAGTCGTTTTGCGTTGGTACGTTTGACTCCTAAAACGGGACGTAAGCATCAACTAAGAAGACATATGGCACATTTACGCCATCCTATCCTCGGTGATACTACGCATGGAGACGGTAAGCAGAATGCATTTTTTCGTGAGCATTTTGGCATTAATCGTCTGTGGCTTATCGCAAAAAAACTCTCCTTTATTCATCCCGTGACTCAAACTCGACTTAATATTGAAACCGAGCTTGAGCCTTTGTGGGAAATCGTATTTGCCGAGCTAGGTTGGGACGATATGACCTTGAGCCAGCAAGCCGAACTGTTAATTGCCAAAGATAAATAAACCGTCAATGTTGGCACTGTCGTATTGATTAAGGCAATTTAAGCCTATTATCCGCAATTGGATAAATTAGCGCGCAGTGAAGCTGTGAAATCATTAGCTTCGCTGTGCAAGCTGGTGTTTTAAAAGAATTACACTTATTAATCTGAGTGTTGTGGTGTCTGCGTAGTTTCTGGCATCATCACGGCCAAGGTTGAAGAACCTGAGCTTAATACGAGTCGCGATGCTAAATTTTGTTGGGCGGAATGGAAATAATTTTTACGTCGAGTTTGGATCGTTTTGTAGTGTTGTTTGAGGTGTTTTTGCCGGGCAGACTGTCGCATCAGATATTTCCTCATGCTCAATGACTTGATTTATAAAAATTTACGCCTTAGCTTGCCCATAGACTTAACAATAAAGTAAGGTCAGTCTATTAAGGTTTGCAATAGAATGTGGAGTGTATCATGAAAAAGGTCAATCTGGTGTTTGGCACAGTGTACGGCAACGCACAATTTACTGCTGAAACCCTAGAAAAAGAGCTGAAAACTCTAGGTTATGATGTGACATTGTGGCAACCCGATGCGGTCGTAAATTTTACTCCTCCGCAAGATGAATTATTAATCGTTGTCACGTCAACAACCGGCCAAGGAGATTTACCTGAGGATATTCAACCTTGGTATCATCATCTTAAAACTAACGCTCCCTATTTGCCTGCGCTTAAATATAGCGTTATAGCGCTGGGGGACTCAGGTTATGAGACTTTTTGTGGTGCGGGTAAATCAGTTGATGTTCTGTTGACTGAGCTTGGTGCTAAACCGTTAGTGGAATTATTTGAAATTGATGCCTGTGAAACCATGGAACCTGAGGTTGAAGCAATAAAATGGCTAGAACGCTGGAATCAAATCGTCAAATCCGAGCTCGCCGCTTAGGAAGATTCGTCACTCAGCAATGGTTTAAATTTGCCCAGCGCTTAAGTCAAGCGCTACTTATTCCTATTGCCATTTTACCCGCTGCTGGGGTGATGCTTGGCTTAACGGTTAGCCCTATTCCCTTTATGCCCGATGAGCTGACAGTACTTATGCTGGCAGTAGGCAAACTCATTTTTGCTATTATGCCGATGCTATTTGCGGTTGCTGTGGCCATCGGTTTTTGCCGCGATCAGGGCATTGCTGCATTTACAGCCGTATTTGGTTATGGGGTCATGACAGCGACGTTAGCCGCTCTCGCTGATTTGTATCGACTCCCAACTCAGTCTTTATTGGGAATGGACACCTTAGATACTGGGATTGCCGGCGGCATGTTACTCGGCGGTATTACCTGCCTTGCCGTGCATTGGAGCCAATATATTCGCTTACCAGCGATTTTCTCATTTTTTGAGGGGCGTCGCAGCGCCTCTTTATTGATTATTCCTTTAGCGATGGGACTTGGGTACGTGCTTGCCCATATGTGGCCACCACTGGCATTGTTAATTGAGCGTTTATCTGACTGGGCGGTTTATCAAAAACCAGCTATTGCCTTTGGCGTGTACGGCGCGTTAGAGCGGCTACTTATTCCCCTTGGACTGCATCATATTTGGAATGCGCCCTTTTACTTAGAAGTAGGCCAATATCAGTTATTAGGGAATGAGATTGTTCGTGGTGAAGTTGCGCGCTATTTAGCGGGCGATCCGCAGGCAGGTAATTTAGCCGGTGGATATCTGATTAAAATGTGGGGATTACCAGCTGCGGCTTTAGCGATGTGGCGCTGCGCTGATAAATCAGAGCGTAATCGCGTCGCCGGTATTATGTTGTCAGCGGCGGCGGCGAGTTGGTTAACAGGGGTGACTGAACCTATCGAGTTTGCTTTTATGTTTGTGGCGCCGATTTTATTTATCATTCACGCCTTACTCACTGGGCTGGCTTATTTTGTCTGTATTACGCTCGATATCCATCACAGTATTGTATTTTCCCAAGGGTTGGTAGACTTTACGCTGTTATTTCCATTATCCCGCAATATTAGCTGGTTTATTTTCCTTGGTCCGTTAACGGCAATGATATATTACCTACTGTTTAGGATAAGTATTTTGGCTTTTAACTTAAAAACGCCTGGCCGGTTTGAGCACCCTCATCATAACGGACCGAAAGAAAGTCTGCGGGCGATTATTACTGCGCTCGGTGGGCGTGACAATATTGTTGATCTTAATGCCTGTTTGACTCGTTTGCGCCTAAGTGTGCACCGACCTGAGTTAGTCAATAAAGTACGTTTGAGTCAGTTGGGGGCAAAAGGGGTGATCGTTATGGGTAAAGGCGTACAGGTGGTTTATGGCACGAAGGCAGAAAACCTGCGTAAAGTATTACAGCGTTATTTAGATACACGTGGTTAAGGAAGTAACAGACGCCGCAATAGTTATATTTTTACAACATAAATAGCTTAAATTTTGCATTTTATTGATTTAAGCTTCTGAAATATTATTTTTATTCTCGCATTATAGGGTTTTTATACTGCCAGTGGGGGATTGCTATGGCAAACTCAAACTAGGGACAATATAGGAGATCCAACTTTGCAACAAATGACCGAAAATCAGACGAATACTCCGCCAACCATAACCCGTAAAATCTTACTGACAGATTGTGCCGATGCCCAAGGCTTAATTGCTAAAATCACCAGCGTTTGTTTTAACCATAAGCTTAATATCATCAAAAATAGTGAGTTTGTCGACAATGCCCAAGGACGCTTTTTTATGCGTACTGAATTAGAAGGCATTTTTAACAGCGAACAGTTATTGCAGGATCTGCGACAAGTGCTGCCTGCGAAAAATCATATGACCTTAGTCAGTGCTGGAAAAAAACGTATTGTGGTGTTGGTGACAAAAGAAGCCCACTGTTTAGGCGACTTACTCATGAAAGCCTATTATGGTGGCCTAAGTGTCGAAATTACCGCAGTAGTGGGCAATCATGACGCACTACGTGAATTAACCGAAAAATTTAATATTCCCTTTCATCTGGTCAGCCACGAAGGCTTAGACAGAATTCAACATGAGCAAGCCTTATTAGCCGCGGTATCTCAATACGAGCCTGATTATCTGGTGTTGGCTAAATACATGCGGGTGTTAACCCCTGATTTTGTGGCGCAATATCCTAATCGAATTATCAATATTCACCATTCCTTCTTACCCGCCTTTATCGGCGCAGCGCCCTATCGACAAGCTTGGGAACGTGGGGTGAAAATCATTGGCGCGACAGCGCATTTTGTCAATAACTGCCTCGATGAAGGCCCCATTATTAAACAAGATGTCATCCCCGTCGATCACAGCTACAGTGCCTTAGAAATGGCGCGAGCAGGGCGCGATGTGGAAAAAAGCGTCTTGAGTAAAGCACTGCAATTAGTATTGAATGAACAAGTGGTTGTATACGGTAATAAGACCGTTGTGTTTTAAAGCGGTAAATAAAAAATGCCAAGACAAAATCTTGGCATTTACACTTAAATTTATAATAAGTTAAGCGCGAGCAGTTCAATCATTAGTCAACGATACGTAGTAACTCGTTAATACCAACTTTACTGCGTGTTTTTGCATCCACTTTTTTAACAATAATGGCAGCATAAAGACTGTATTTACCACAGGCTGACGGCAGGTTGCCCGACACAACGACAGAGCCAGCAGGGACGCGGCCGTAATGGACTTCACCCGTTTC
This sequence comes from Shewanella morhuae, assembly GCF_900156405.1. Lineage (GTDB taxonomy): Bacteria > Pseudomonadota > Gammaproteobacteria > Enterobacterales > Shewanellaceae > Shewanella > Shewanella morhuae. The sequence continues at coordinate 81,962 of NZ_FTNN01000002.1, read as the reverse complement.
GCGATCATAAATACGCGTACTTTGGCCAATATACACGCCCATTGAAATCACTGATCCTTCTTCAACCACAACGCCTTCAACAATCTCAGAGCGCGCACCGATAAAGCAGTTATCTTCGATAATCGTTGGGCCAGCTTGTAATGGTTCTAATACGCCACCAATGCCAACACCACCGGATAAATGTACATTCTTACCAATTTGTGCACATGAACCGACAGTCGCCCACGTATCAACCATAGTGCCTTCATCAACATAGGCGCCTAAGTTCACATAAGATGGCATCAATACGGTATTTTTACCGATAAAGGATCCTTTACGCACGGTAGCAGATGGGACTACGCGAATGGCTTCTGCTTTAAAACGTGCTTCGTCATATTCGGCAAATTTTAACGGCACTTTGTCGAAGTATTTGGTTTCAGCACCATCAATGACCACGTTGTCAAAAATACGGAATGACAGTAACACGGCTTTCTTTAGCCATTGATGTACATGCCATTGTCCGTCGATTTTTTCGGCAACACGCACTTCGCCTCTGTCGAGCATATTGATAACATTTTGCACATCGTTGCGAATGCTGGCATCGACTGTGCTCGGTGTGATATCGGCGCGCGCTTCAAACGCTGCTTCAATACGTTGGCGTAAAGCCTCCATTTATTTCTCCCACTGGTTTCGTTAATTAACGGATTCGATATTCTTTACATCCAGGGCGCTGATTAACGCTTCCCTGAGGGTGTTTTCTTGATGTTCATTGAGCTGTAAACCTTCATTAGTCTGCAGCATAAAAAAATCTTCGGCACGTTCACCAATAGTGGTGATCTTGGCCGCGAGCAATGTTGTATTGCAACGGTAAAAGATATCACCGACTTTAGCCAGTAATCCTGGGCTATCTAAGGCAATAAGCTCCATCATACTGGTCCCTTGACGGCTACTTTTAAGGAAGCTTACTTGTGTTGGAACATGAAACGGCTTCATCTTACGTGATAGTTTTCTAAAACGTGGCAATTTTGGACTATCACTTGTCAGCGCTTTTTCAAGGGCTTTACGCACACTTTGAATACGCGATAGCTGACTAACAGGCTCACCATTTTGCTCTAAAATAACAAAGGTATCGAGTGCGTAATTGTCTTTTGAGGTCATGATGTTAGCATCATGGACAGTAATGTTTTTATTGTCGAGTACCGCCATCACAGTGGCGAACAATTTAGGCCTATCTTGGCAATAAACAAATAATTCGGTACCGCCGCGAGTGGCATGTTTTGAAACGAGCACTAAAGGTTCGTCGAATTGCTTGTGTTTTAAAATGGCTTCACCGTGCCAAGCCAGTTGATTTGGCTGGTGGCGTAAAAAGTAATCGGCTTTAAAGCGCTGCCATAAAATATCCAGATCTTTTTCTTTGAACCCACGGCGTAGTAATTCTTTTTTTGCCTTCGCTTGAGATTCGCGCACCCGCGCTCGAATGTCGACCGGCTTTTCTTTACCGCGAGCGAGTACTCTTTGGGTCGAAAAATATAAATCTCGCAGTAGCGAGCCTTTCCAGCTATTCCAGGTTTTTTCGTTGGTGGCGCAGATATCGGCTACGGTTAAGCAGTATAAATAACTTAGATGCACGGCATCGCGCACTTTGCTCGCAAAGTCGGCAACCACATCGGGATCAGAAATATCACGGCGCTGGGCGGTAATTGACATCACCAGATGGTTTTCAACTAACCAAGCGACTAAGCGGCCATCATGATCGTTCAAGCCATGCAGTTTACAAAAGGCGAGGGCATCAACGCTGCCCAGCTTGCTATGATCACCGCCGCGGCCTTTGGCGATATCGTGAAAGATAGCGCCTAACACGAGTAAACCTTTTTTGGGTAATTGGTTGATAAGCACAGAGCCTAAAGGAAATTCTTCCTTTTGTTCCGCTTGTGAAAATCGTTCAATATTGAGCAGTAATCTGTGGGTATGTTCATCGACAGTATAAGCATGAAATAGGTCAAACTGCATTTGACCTTCAATATTGCGCCATGCCGGTAAATAGGCCGATAACACACCATGCTTATGCATTAAGGATAAGGCTACTATGCCGCGAGGATGGCGTAAAATCTCCATAAAGGCTTGGCGACAAAGAGGATTTTCCTGTAATGCCTGTGGCTGGGCGCGTCTAGCACGGCGCAGTGAACGTAGCGTTGGCGCGTAAATACTCTTGATGTTGGAGTTTTTAGCCACTAATAAAAACAGTCTAACAATTTCTTCACTACTATCGAATAGATCGTCGCTTAAGGCTTCAATGAAGGTGCCACGGCGTTGGTAGTGTTTGTCTATTGATTGGATTTCAAGTGCTTTTGTTTGGCCTAATGTGGCGCGCTTAAATAGCTGCAACAGCATTTCGTTTAGCTCCATCACCCGGCGAACCGTGCGATAGTAGCGTTTCATCATTTGTTCGACGGCAAGCTGAGTCGCATCTTCATAACCCATAAGCTCTGCTACTTGACGTTGTACATCAAACAGTAGGCGATTTTCATCGCGACCTGCTGTCATGTGCAGGGCAAAACGTAGGGTCCATAAAAAGGACTGGCATTCGAGCAGCTCTTCTAGTTCAGCGGGCTCTAAAAAGTCGTATTGGACTAATTCTTCAAGACGCGCGGCACCAAAATGGCGCATAGCCACCCAAGCTATCGTTTGGATATCCCGCAGGCCACCGGGGCAACTTTTGATATTAGGCTCAAGGTCGAAGGCACTGGCTCTGGCATGACGGGCATTTTGCTCATCACGTTTAGCGATAAAAAAGTCACTCGATGTCCAAAAGTCACCTTGGCGAATGGCATCATAAAGTCTGTCAAACAGGGATTCAGTACCAGTTAAAAAGCGGGCTTCGAGTAAGTTCGTGGCAATCGTGACATCGACTCGTCCTAAGCTAAGTGTGTCTTCTAAGGTGCGAACACTGTGGCCAATCTCAAGGTTTGCATCCCATAAAAAGGCGATGAATTGACTGAGGGCATTTTCAGCATCTGCACATAAGCTGTTATCGTAAAGGAAGAGTAAATCGATATCTGAATGAGGGTGTAATTCGCCGCGACCATACCCTCCTACTGCAATCAGCGCGATATCAAATCTATTGAGCCCAAGTTGGGCCCAAACGTGCTTGACAAGGGAATCGACAAACTGACAGCGCTGCAAGACCAGTTCAACAATTGGAGCCTTTGCTTGAAAACGGGCGAGCAAGGCTTGGTTTTGTTCGATAAGTGCTTGTTTAGCCAGTAGCGCTGTGTTCATTTAGTCCCTTGTTATTGCCATATATTAATGGTTGATAATTCGTGGAAAATCTTCTTCATTACGCAGTGTGAGCACTTCAACGCCTTTGTCTGTTACCAGTAAAGTGTGTTCCCACTGGGCAGAGTTTTTACCATCAGAGGTTGTTACCGTCCACTTATCCTCACGATCGAGTATGGTGGTGTGCCGACCCGCATTGATCATTGGTTCAATGGTGAAACACATGCCTGGACGTAAAATCGTGTTATCACCATTGCGATAATGCATGACCTGCGGTTCTTCATGAAACCCCGATCCAATACCGTGGCCACAATAATCTTGCACGATAGAGTATTTCTCAAGGCCTGTTTTGCTGGCTTTGATGAATTTTTCGATAGCATTGCCAATTTCGCCCAGTTTTAGGCCCGGACGAACCTTACGAATTGCTAAGTACAGGCTTTCTTGGGCAATACGACATAAACGCTTATCTTTTGGACTGACTTCACCAATAAGAAACATTTTTGAGGTGTCGCCGTGGTAACCGTCTTTAATGACAGTGATATCGATATTAAGAATATCGCCGTCTTTCAATGGCGGATTATCGTTGGGAATACCGTGGCAAATAACATTATTGATCGAAGTGCAGATAGATTTAGGAAATCCATGGTAATTAAGTGGCGCAGAAATGGCGCCTTGTTCTTGCGTATATTGAGCGCAAATATCATTGAGTTCGTTGGTGGTTACGCCAGGTTTTACATAAGGGGCGATCATTTCCAATACGTCGGCAGCCAGTTTACCCGCAGCCCGCATTTTCTCAATTTCTTCAGCTGTCTTAATGACGATACTCATTGCGTTTTCTCTTCTGTCTTAAATGTTCGGTGGCGGCGCAATCTAACGCAAAAATTTGTGCTTTAGAGCTATTTATGGTATAAAGCGCGCCGTTATGTTTAAGTCTTGATGGATTGTCCTCGCCGGCTTTATGCTCAGTTTGGATGGTAGCAAGACTAAATATTGCGGCCATTATACATGGCAATTTGTCTAAATACTAAATCACACACGTATCGACACATTCTTCGGGGTGCCCTAAGTGGTTATATAAGGGGTCGAAGACATGGGATGCGTGGAGGTCTAACCCCCTAAATTTTAAGGTAATAGAAATGACTACAGTTTCAATGCGCGATATGCTTCAGGCCGGTGTCCACTTTGGTCACCAAACCCGTTACTGGAACCCAAAAATGAAGCCATTCATTTTCGGTGCTCGCAACGGTGTTCACATCATCAACCTTGAGCATACAGTGCCAATGTTCAATGAAGCCCTTGCTTTCATCAGCAACGTAGCTTCAAAGAAAGGTAAAGTATTATTCGTTGGTACTAAACGTGCTGCTGGCGAAGCGATCAAAGAATCTGCTTTGTCTTGTGATCAGTTTTATGTTGATCACCGTTGGTTAGGCGGCATGCTGACTAACTGGAAAACAGTTCGTCAGTCAATCAAACGTCTGAAAGAGCTGGAAGTACAGTCAGTAGACGGTACTTTCGACAAGCTGACCAAGAAAGAAGCGCTGATGCGTACTCGTGAGCTTGAAAAGCTAGAAAAATCTTTAGGTGGTATTAAGAACATGGGCGGCCTGCCAGACGTATTATTCGTCATCGGTGCTGACCATGAGCATATCGCGATTAAAGAAGCTAACAACCTGGGTATCCCTGTTGTTGCAGTTGTTGATACTAACTCTGCGCCAGATGGTGTTAATTACATCGTTCCTGGTAACGACGACGCTATGCGTGCTATCCGTCTGTACACTTCTTCTGTTGCTGCTGCTGCGAAAGCTGGCCGTGGTCAAGATTTGGCTGTTCAAGCTGAGCAAGACGGTTTCGTAGAAGCCGAATAATAATAAGGCGCGATGATTATCATCACCCTTATTAACCAAGTTTTTTGATTGGTTAACAGGGGCCATTGTGCCCCTGTTTTATATCTGCAAATTAGTCGATTTTTTTATAGAGGATTTAACAATGGCAATTACTGCTGCCCAAGTTAAAGAACTGCGCGACCGTACTGGCGCAGGCATGATGGATTGTAAAAACGCACTGACAGAAACTGACGGCGACATGGAGTTAGCAATTGACAACATGCGTAAGTCTGGTGCTGCCAAGGCTGCTAAAAAGGCCGGTAATATCGCGGCTGACGGCACAATTCTAATTAAGAATGGCGAAGGTTTCGCTGCACTGTTAGAAGTTAACTGCCAAACAGATTTCGTAGCTAAAGATTCAAACTTCTTAGGTTTTGCTAATGCAGTATTAGATGTTGCTGCAGCGTCTAAAGTGACTATCGAAGACTTAAAAGCACAGTTTGAAGATGCCCGTGTTGCATTGGTGACTAAAATCGGTGAAAACATCAACATTCGTCGTGTTGAATATATCGATGGTGCTAACCTTTCTTCTTACCGTCACGGTGAGCGTATTGGTGTTGTTGTTGCTGGTAATGCTGACGAAGAAACATTAAAGCATATCGCAATGCACGTTGCGGCTTCTAAGCCTGAATTCGTTAATCCAGAAGATGTTCCTGCAGATTTAGTGGCAAGAGAACGTACTCTGCAAATCGAAATTTCAATGAACGAAGGCAAATCTGCTGAGATCGCTGAAAAGATGGTTGCTGGTCGTATGAAGAAGTTTACTGGTGAGATTTCTCTTACTGGCCAAGCTTACATCATGGAACCAAAGAAAACTGTTGGCGAATTCTTGAAAGAGAAAGGCGCTACAATCACTAACTTCGTTCGTTTAGAAGTCGGTGAAGGTATTGAGAAAAAAGAAGAAGATTTCGCAGCTGAAGTTGCTGCTCAAATCGCTGCTTCTAAAAAGGCTTAATAGCCTACGCTAAATACCCCAAGACCGCGGCAATAGCTGCGGTCTTGTTATACCAGGATAAAAATTATGAGCACCAATCCAAAACCCGCATTTAGACGCATTCTTCTCAAATTAAGTGGCGAAGCGCTGATGGGCGACGAAGGCTTCGGCATCGACCCTAAAGTGTTAGATCGCATGGCTCAGGAAGTAAAAGAGCTGGTTGAACTGGGTATTCAGGTGGGCGTAGTTATTGGTGGTGGTAATCTGTTTCGCGGTGAAGGCCTGGCAAAAGCGGGTATGAACCGTGTGGTGGGCGATCGCATGGGTATGCTGGCAACGGTTATGAACGGCTTAGCCATGCGTGACGCCTTACACCGTGCCTATGTTAATGCTCGTCTGATGTCTGCTATCCCATTAAAGGGTGTGTGTGACGACTATAACTGGGCTGAAGCGATAAGCTTGCTAAAATCTGGCAGAGTGGTTATTTTTGCTGCCGGTACTGGGAATCCATTTTGCACCACCGACTCAGCGGCCTGTTTACGCGGCATTGAAATCGAAGCTGAAGTTGTGCTGAAAGGCACAAAAGTTGATGGTGTATACTCCGAAGACCCAATGAAGAATCCAGATGCTGTTAAGTATGATGAAATGACTTACACAGAGATTCTGGAAAAAGAATTAAAAGTAATGGACTTAGCGGCCTTTACTATGGCGCGAGATCATGACATGCCTATTTTAGTCTTCAACATGAATAAGCCTGGCGCGCTACGCCGCGTTATTATGGGTGAAGAAGAAGGCACATTGATCAGAGCGAAAAAAGTTATTTAATGACCAAGAAGGACATTTAACGTGATTGAGAACATTAAGAAAGATGCGCAAGAACGCATGGGTAAATGTGTAGACGCGACTAAAAATCAAATGGCGAAAGTGCGTACGGGTCGTGCTCATCCAAGCCTGCTTGATTCTATTCAAGTGTCTTACTACGGCACGATGACACCGTTAAACCAAGTGGCAAACGTGGGTATTGAAGATTCTCGTACGCTATCGGTAACCGTATTTGACCGTAGCGCTATTCAAGCCGTTGAAAAAGCGATTATGAGCTCAGATTTAGGTTTGAACCCTATGTCTGCAGGGGCCACTTTACGTATTCCATTGCCTTCTCTGACTGAAGAACGTCGTAAAGATTTCATTAAAGTGGTACGTAACGAAGCTGAAAACGGTCGTGTTGCCATTCGTAACGTGCGTCGTGATGCAATTTCTGAAGTTAAAAAACTTGAGAAAGCTAAAGCGTGTACTGAAGATGATGTTCGCCGCAGCGAAGAAGAAGTGCAAAAATTCACCGATGCTCACATTAAAAAGATTGATGAAATTTTAGCGGCCAAAGAAATTGAGTTGATGGAAGTCTAATCTCAGTTCGAGAAGCTAGAGTTGATGCGCCGTGTAGGGGTATACTACACGGCGTTTGTCTATTTTAAAGGGCTGTATTAAATGTCATCCACAGTGGAACTTGATCCGTACCCTAGATCAAATGAGAGCAATTTATGCACTCAAACGACCTTGCCTGGACAATTGCCCGAACTGGTTAACCAGTTGTTACCCAAACACGTTGCCATTATTATGGATGGCAATGGACGCTGGGCTCAACTCCAAGGTAAACCACGCGTCATGGGACATAAGGCCGGTGTTAAGGCCGTGAGACGAGCCGTCAGTACGGCAAGCCTACTAGGAATTGAATCGCTAACCTTGTTTGCATTTTCTAGCGAGAATTGGCGTCGACCTGACAAAGAAGTTAGCTTGTTGATGGAGTTGTTTTTTACTGTGCTGCAGCGTGAAATTAAGTTGCTGCATAACAACCAAGTTAAGCTCAATATTATTGGCGATATTAGCCGTTTTTCTGTGCGCCTACAAAAACAAATCGCTACAGCTCAAGAGAAAACATCCGGCAATACTGGCTTGATTCTAAATGTTGCAGCTAACTATGGTGGCCGTTGGGACATACTTCAAGCGGCACAAAAATTAGCACAAAAGGTCGAAACTGGTGAAATGAACAGCAGTCAGTTCACCGAAGAAGCCTTAAGTGAACATTTGTGCATGCAAAATCAGAGTGAAGTTGATTTAATGATCCGCACTGGCGGGGACTGCCGCATTAGTAATTTTTTACTGTGGCAGGCAGCTTATGCTGAATTGGTGTTTACCGACACCCTTTGGCCTGATTTTGATGAACAGGCTTTTCATGAGGCGATTGCCATTTTTGCAAGTCGTCAGCGTCGCTTTGGTTTGACTGGAAGTCAGATAGATGAAATGCGCGCATTGTAAAATCGCATGAGGGATTTTTTTTTGCTAAAACAACGAATAATAACAGCAGTTTGGTTAATTCCATTAGTCTTGGGTGCGATATTTATCCTCCCACCGAATTATTTTGCTTGGGCATTAGTTGCCGTATTTCTCATTGCTGCAAAAGAATGGGGAAGAATTATTGATAGTCAGTGTGACGTCACCCAATGGAGTTTTACCTGCACAATCGGAATCCTGTTGATTGCCATCAATCTCATCGTTCCGACCGAAGCAGTTTGGCTGAGCAATCAGTTACATCCTATTTATTTGGCGATCCTTTATATTGGTGCATTGTGGTGGGTCGTCTCATTATTTTTAGTGGTGACTTATCCTAAAAGTGCGGCGTTTTGGCAAAAAAATCCGATGTTTAAGTCGATGTTTGGCCAGTTAACATTAGTGCCTTGTTTTGTCGCACTAATAGCGCTTAAGTCTATTAGTTCGCAAGCCTCAGCGTATTTTGGTCCCATTTTAGTACTGCTGGTGATGTTGGTTGTATGGGCCGCCGATTCTGGTGCTTATTTTGTTGGTAAAGCGATAGGTAAAACTAAACTGATGCCGGCGGTAAGTCCTGCGAAGACCCTTGAGGGCTTACTTGGAGGTTTAGTGACGACTATGCTAGTGGTTGCTGGCGTGATGTATTACTCTCCAGAGCAAGAACTCGGCTTAGTGGTTGCAGTGACCTTATTTGTTGCCTTAGTTTCAGCACTCGGTGATTTATCTGAGAGTATGTTTAAGCGTGCGGCTTGCATTAAAGATTCTGGCACTATTTTACCCGGTCATGGTGGTGTGCTCGACCGCATCGACAGTCTAACAGCAGCTTTGCCAGTGTTTACCTTGATCTACATTGTATTCTGGATGTAACGCTATGCAAAATATGGTGATATTAGGGGCTACCGGTTCTATTGGAGCCAGTACCTTAAGCGTGATTTCGGTTAATCCATCGGCTTATTGTGTTTATGGATTAGTGGCTAATACTAGCGTAGATAAGATGCTCGCTTTGTGCGTGGCACATCGGCCGAAAGTAGCACATATGATGGATGAGGCAGCTGCAAAGCAGTTACGTGCTGCTTTACCGTCTGCGCTTAATATCAAAGTCACCACTGGCATGAACGATTTACTCGGTTTAGTCACGGCGGCTGAAGTCGATACTGTAATGGCCGCGATTGTTGGCGCGGTGGGACTAGTGCCCACGCTAGAAGCCGTTAAAGCAGGCAAACGGATATTATTGGCCAACAAAGAAGCTCTGGTGATGTCGGGCGAGTTATTTATCGAGGCGACCAAGCGTTCTGGTGCAGTGCTCTTACCTGTTGATAGTGAGCATAATGCTATTTTTCAGTGTTTACCCCAAGAAGTTCAGGCTAATTTAGGTCGTTGTGATTTAACCGCATCAGGTATCTCACATATTTTATTAACGGGCTCTGGTGGTCCGTTTTTGCATTCAGATCTTGCAACGCTTGGGGCTATGACGCCAGCTCAAGCATGTAAACATCCTAATTGGTCGATGGGACCTAAAATATCTGTCGATTCTGCCACTATGATGAATAAGGGCTTAGAGTTTATTGAGGCGCGCTGGTTGTTTAATACTGGGACTGAGCAACTTAAAGTCGTTATTCATCCGCAAAGCGTTATCCATTCTATGGTGCAATACCGCGATGGGTCAGTCATTGCTCAGATGGGGAACCCCGATATGCGTACACCCATTGCCCACTGTATGGCTTATCCGCAAAGAATTCACTCCGGTGTTGAACCTTTAGATTTTTTCAAAGTCGGACAGTTAAGCTTTTGTGAACCTGACTTTAATCGTTTTCCCTGTTTAGCATTGGCCATGGAGGCATGCGCCCAAGGCCAAGAGGCAACAACCGTATTAAATGCGGCCAATGAAATAGCAGTTGAGGCTTTTTTGCAGGGACAAATAGGTTTTACGCAAATTGCCAAAGTGAATGAAGCGTGTTTGGTGACAGTGCCTAAACGGCCAATGGCGAGCATAGAAGATATTTTAGCACTAGACGCTCAAACCCGCGTTTATGCACGTGAAACATTAACAAGCATAACTTAGCTATAGCTGAGTGATTTAATCAAGGATGTAAGGAGTGGGATGTTAGATTTTTTATGGAACTTGGGTTCTTTCATCGTTGCATTGGGTTTGCTCATTACCGCCCACGAGTATGGCCACTTCTACGTTGCACGTCGTTGCGGCGTTAAAGTCGAACGTTTCTCCATTGGCTTTGGTAAGGCGATTTGGCGTCGGGTTGGTAAAGACGGTACTGAGTATGTGTTAGCCATGATCCCGCTGGGTGGCTATGTTAAAATGCTCGATGAGCGTGTTGAAGAGGTTCCTGAGGAATTAAAACACCAAGCATTTAATCGCAAAACAGTATGGCAGCGCATTGCGATTGTGGCCGCGGGACCAGTAGCGAATTTTATCTTTGCTATTGCTGCTTTATATTTGATGTATTTAATAGGTGTGCCGTCGCTTAAGCCCGTTATTACATCGACAATACCTGAAACTTCTGCCGCGCAAATTCAAGTTACAGAGCCTATGCTAATTACCGCGATTTCGGGTCAAGCCGTGCGTAATTGGGAGGAAGTCAATTTAGCCTTAGTAGGACACATCGGCGATGATAGCGTGAGCGTATCGTTGACGCCTTTAAACGGTTTGCAGGGACTTGATTCTAATGATAAAACCTATCAACTCGATACGCGTAATTGGCATTTTGACCCAGAGAAAGAATCCCCAATAACGGCTTTAGGCTTAGGTATTTATCGTCCCGAAATTGTGCCTACCGTTGCGGCAATTAGTCCTGATAGCGCTGCTGCAAATAGCGAGCTAAAAGTGGGGGATACCTTAGTCGCGATAAATGGTGAAAATTATACCGATTGGCAGGCTTTTGTTGACATTATTCAACATTCTGCCAATGTGCCTGTGAGTTTAACTGTGCGTCGTAATGGTGAACAATTTAACCTAGCAGTAACACCGTTAAGCAGTAAAAATGCAAATGGTCAACAAATCGGCGTGCTTGGTGTGAGCCCAACACAAGCACAATGGCCAGACAATATGCGTTTACAACTTGAATATGGACCAATCGATTCTTTTGGTATTGCAGCGGATAAAACATGGCAACTCGTTGCTGTGAGCTTTAAGATGATTGGCAAATTATTTACCGGCGATGTGTCGGTGAAAAACCTGAGTGGACCTATTTCAATCGCACAGGGTGCGGGCAGTAGTGCAAACTATGGCTTGGTCTATTTTCTCAGGTTCCTCGCGCTCATCAGCGTCAATTTAGGCATCATTAATTTGCTGCCTTTACCTGTGCTCGATGGGGGACACTTGCTGTATTACTTTATTGAAGTAATAACTGGTAAACCTGTATCTGAAAAGGTGCAGGAAATAGGATTCAGGTTTGGGGCAGCGATATTGCTGATGTTGATGAGCATTGCGCTTTTCAATGATTTTGCCCGACTCTGAGCAAGGACAGACTAATAATTAGAAGTGCTCTATGAGATTGAATAAACTTTTTGCCTCGATGTTATTCGTCGGTGCGTCGTTTTCAGGGACTGTGTTGGCTGATACTTTCCAACCGTTTGAAGTGACCGACATCCAAGTTGAAGGTTTGCAGCGAGTTGCACTCGGTGCTGCCCTATTAAGCTTACCAGTAAAAGTAGGTGACACTGTTGACCAGTTAAGAGTGCAACAAGCCATTAAAAGCTTGTATGCCTCGACTAACTTTGAAAATGTGACTGTGAGCCGAGATGGCGGTGTATTAGTGGTGAAAGTCACTGAACGTCCCACGATTAGCGCAGTGACATTTGATGGCAACAAAGACATTAAAGACGAACAGTTACAAGAAAGTCTGGACGGTTCTGGCGTTAAAGTCGGTGAATCACTCGATCGCACTATGTTGACCGGTATTGAAAAAGGTCTGCAGGATTTCTACTATGGCGTGGGTAAATACGGCGCGAAAGTAGAAGCACAAGTGATCAATTTACCGCGTAATCGGGTAGAGCTTAAATTTAAGTTCACCGAAGGTTTGGCGGCCGAAATTCGCCAAATTAACGTAGTCGGTAATCATGAGTTCACTGATGCCGAGCTGATTGGCATGCTAGAACTTAAAGATTACGTGGCTTGGTGGGATTTGTTTGGTGAGCGTCGTTATCAGAAGCAAAAATTGCAGGCTGATCTTGAGACCATCAAAACCTACTATCACAACAAAGGTTATATCCGCTTTGAGGTCACCTCGACTCAAGTAGCGATGACACCTGATCGAAAAGGTCTTTATATCACTATCAACGTGAATGAAGGTGAAAAATATAAAGTTAAAGCTGTCAACTTGACTGGCGATTTGATGGGCCGTGAAGAGTTGATGCAATCAATTCTGCCAATCAAGACTGGTGATATGTACAACGGCGGTGATGTTACGTTTACCGAAGAAATGTACAGCAAATATCTAGGCCGTTTCGGTTATGCCTACCCAGAAGTTAAAACTTACCCTGAAATTGATGATAAGACGAAAGAAGTCACCTTAAACATCAACATTAAACCCGGTAAGCGTGTTTATGTTCGCGCCATTAACTTCACTGGTAATACCGTTACTAAAGATGAAGTGATGCGTCGTGAATTACGCCAAATGGAAGGGGCTTGGTTAAACTCCGCACAAGTTGAGCAATCGAAAGCACGATTAAATCGTTTAGGCTTTTTTGAAACCGTTGATACTGAAACGATTCAAGTGCCAGGCACGGATGATTTAGTTGATATCGCGGTTAAAGTAAAAGAGCAGCCATCAGGCTCCTTTAACGCGGGTGTAGGATATGGTACTGAGTCAGGACTTAGCTTGCAGTTTGGTGTACAGCAGAGCAACTTCTTAGGCACAGGCAATCAAGCGGGTATTAGCATGAGTACTAACAAGTACTCTAAAAACGTTAACTTGTCTTATACCGATCCGTACTGGACAAAAGATGGCGTTAGTTTAGGTGGGAGTGTTTATTGGAGTGAATTTGACGCCAATGAAGCCAACTTAGAACGTTATAAAAACAGTTCTTACGGCGTTGCGCTGAACTCGGGTTTCCCCATCAATGAATACAACCGTATTAATGGTGGCATAGGTTATCGTCATAACACGATTTCAGAAATATCAGCCTATGAGCAAGCATTGCGTTTTTATAATATTTATCGCGCTGATGATCCTGATGCTGACTTAAGTTTTGATAACTTTGAACTGAGTTTAGGTTGGTCCCGTAGTACGTTAAACCGTGGAACTTTCCCTACAGATGGTTCATCACAGCGTTTGAATGGCAAGATGACAGTGCCTGGATCGGATTTACAGTACTTTAAGACCGATTTTGACACTAACTACTATTTCCCTGTTAACCGTAGTCACAGCTTTGTGCTCTTGGCTCGTGGTCGCTTAGGCTATGCTAATGGCTATGGTCAGTATAATGACAACGACCAAATATTACCGTTCTGGGAAAACTATTACTCAGGCGGTAGCAGCTCACTGCGTGGCTTTAAGTCTAACTCAGTTGGACCACGTTCATTCTATCTCTATCGAGGTAGTGAACCATGTGCACCGGATCCATCAGGCGATGGTTGTAGCTTACCGGGCGATCCTAACAGTATTAGCGTAAGTTCTGGCCGTTCTATTGGTGGTAACGCAATTGCAACTGCGAGCATGGAGTTGATTGTACCTACACCATTTTTAGATGAAGCTTACTCGAACTCTGTACGTACCAGTCTCTTCTTGGATGCGGGTAACGTTTGGGATACCGAGTTTGATTTAGATCAGTATCAAACGCTTCCTGCTGAAGAGTTTGCTAAGTTGCAAGATTACAGCGATCCAGAGCGTCTGCGTGCATCATGGGGCCTTAGTGTACAGTGGTTGTCACCTATGGGACCTATGGTGTTTAGCTTAGCCTGGCCGCTTAAAGAATATGAAGGCGATCAGACAGAGATCTTCTCTTTCAATATTGGCAAAACTTTTTAAAAAGCATACACTCGGCAGGTTTTGCTGATAATAACAAGGTAACAAGGAGTTTATTTTGAAAAAGATGGTAAATCGCGCGCTGATGACGTTAATTTTGCTAGGCGCGCCATTAGTGGCACATGCTGAGAAAATTGCTGTAGTGGATATGGGCGCTGTGTTTGAACAGCTTCCACAACGTGAACAGATCTCTCAATCTCTGAAGAAAGAGTTTGGCGATCGCATGGCTAGTGTGCAGAAAATGCAAGAAGAAATGCGTTCTCTCATGGAGAAGCAGCAACGTGACGGTGCATTGATGAATGATGCGCAAAAAACGGAACTGGTTCGTAAAATGGAATCGCTAAAATCAGAGTATCAGTTAAAAGGCAAAGCATTGGACGAAGATTTACGTCATCGCCAGGGTGAAGAGCAAAATAAACTGTTAGAAAAGGTTCAGAAAGCCATCAACATTATCGCTGAAAAAGACCAATATGATTTGGTATTGCAACGTGGTGCTGTTATTTATGTCAAGTCTAACGCTGACATCAGTAGCAAAGTGGTTGAAGCCTTAAGCAAAGGCAAGTAATAGATGAAAAGTGTGACTTTAAAAGAGCTAAGTCTGCTACTTGATGGTGATATTCAAGGTGACGAAACGTTGTTTTTTAATAGCGTAGCGACTTTGGAACATGCCAAGCCGGATCAAATCTCTTTTTTAGCCAACAGTAAATATCGCTCTCAGCTTGAGATGACTCAAGCGGGAGTGGTGTTATTGTCAGCTAAAGATGCGCAGGATTTCCAAGGTACTGCGTTAATTGTAAAAGATCCCTATGTGGCTTTTGCCCGTGTAGCCCAATATTTAGATACCACACCTAAAGCTGCTGTGGGTATTCATGCCTCAGCACAAATAGATTCGTCAGCCCATTTAGGTGAAGGCGTTGCTATTGGTGCGAATGCGGTGATTGGGGCCAATGTAATTCTTGGTGAAAATGTGCAAGTTGGTGCTGGCTGCGTAGTCGGTCAAGATGTCGTTATTGGTTCTGAAACTCGTTTATGGGCCAATGTCACTGTCTACCATGATGTGCAGCTAGGACAAAATTGTATTATCCATTCTGGCACGGTATTGGGCTCAGATGGTTTTGGTTATGCCAATGAACGTGGTCAGTGGATTAAAATTCCGCAGATAGGCGGCGTTCGTATCGGCGATCGGGTTGAGATTGGTGCTAATTCAGCGGTAGATCGCGGTGCATTAGGTAATACAGAGATACACAATGGTGTGATCATTGATAACCTAGTACAAGTTGCCCATAACGTCATTATTGGCGAGAATACCGCAATAGCAGGCTGTACCACGATTGCAGGCAGTGTCACCATAGGTAAATATTGTATTATTGGTGGTAGTAGTGCCATCGCAGGTCATTTGAGCATTGCTGATGGCGTGCATGTCTCTGGTGCGACTAATATTACCAGTACCATGCGTGAGCCGGGGTTATACTCTTCTGCTACTGTGGCTATGGACAATAAACTTTGGCGTAAAAACACAGTTCGTTTCCGTCAGTTAGATGAACTGTTTCAACGTGTTAAAACGTTGGAAAAAAATTTAAAAACACCAGATTAATTGCTCCAGAGCAATTTGAGGAACTCGGTTCGTGTCTAATCAAATGAACACTATGGATATTAAAGAAATTCTTCAATATCTACCCCATAGATATCCATTTCTATTGATTGATCGTGTGCTGGATTACACCCCAGGTGTCAGTCTGCATGCGATTAAAAATGTTTCAATCAATGAGCCATTTTTTCAGGGACACTTCCCCGTACAACCGGTAATGCCCGGCGTGCTTATTTTAGAAGCGATGGCGCAAGCAACAGGGTTACTTGCGTTTAAAACCATGAGTGATGATGTACCACCTCCGGGTGTTTTGTATTACTTTGCCGGCATCGACAATGCGCGTTTTAGACGCGTAGTTGAACCTGGTGATCAAATTCATTTTGAAGTGAAAATGATTAAAGAGCGCCGTGGAATAGGTGTTTTTCATGGTGAAGCTAAAGTCGATGGTGAAGTAGTGTGCTCCGCTGAAATTATGTGTGCCCGCAGAGAGATTAGTCAGTGATAGATACATTAGCGTTTGTTCATCCCGATGCGAAAATTGGTAATAATGTTACGATTGGTCCTTGGACCTACATAGGTGCAGGTGTTGAAATCGGTGATGATTGCTGGTTAAGCTCACATGTGGTTGTTAAAGGTCCAACGGTTATTGGTAAAGGAAATCGTATTTTCCAATTCGCTTCAGTGGGCGAAGAATGCCAAGACAAAAAGTACGCCGGCGAACCTACACGATTGATCATGGGTGACAATAACGTCATCCGTGAACATGTAACCATCCATCGCGGAACCGTGCAAGATAACAGTGAGACTCGTATCGGCTCGAATAATCTGTTTATGAACTATGTACATATTGCCCATGACTGTGTGGTCGGGGACAATGTGATTATGTCTAATAACGCTTCTATCGCAGGTCACGTACATGTGGGTGACTGGGCTATTTTAGGCGGTATGACTGGCGTGCATCAGTTTGTGCATATTGGTGCCCATGCGTTTACTGCAGGTTGTTCTTTAGTGCTGCAAGATGTACCTCCTTTTGTGATGGCTGCGGGTCAACCGACTATTCCGCGTGGTTTAAATAGCGAAGGCATGAAGCGTCGTGGTTTTTCTAAAGAGAGCCAATTGGCAGTGCGCCGTGCTTATAAAACCTTATATCGCAGTAGTTTAACTGTTGAAGAGGCGATTGATGCGTTAACGGAAGATGCACAGAACGATGAGCAAGTGAAATTGTTCGTTGAATTTGTAAAATCCTCGGGTCGCGGCATTATTCGCTAACTTGACGATTGCATCGCAAACAAAAGGGCATTTAATGCCCTTTTGTATTATAAGCTTAAGCTTTTTTATGGTAAGAAATGTGTATCTTGAGATGTACTCATATCTAGTTATGCTCAATAAAAATGCACTTATCAATTAATGAGCTTAACCATGGTGAATTTACCCCGTTATTATTCAATTATATAGGGGTAAACGTGGGCTTGGATGAGGCGTCGTAGGCTAAATACCGATAATCATCCGATATCATTACTTTATGAGACATGATTGGTTTATGAGCAATAAAACTCCATTAGTGTTTGCTATGGTCGCCGGAGAGCTTTCGGGCGATATTTTAGGTGCTGGTTTAATTACTGCACTACAAAAGATACACCCCGATGCACGCTTTGTTGGTATTGGTGGTCCGCGTATGGAAGCCCTTGGCTTTCAATCTTTGTTCGCGATGGAAGAACTCGCAGTGATGGGGATTGTTGAAGTTCTGTCGTGCTTACCTCGTTTATTAAAAATTAGGGCATCACTGATAAAAGACATCACGGCACTTAAGCCTGCTTGTTTTATTGGGATTGATGCGCCCGATTTTAATATTGGTTTAGAACTTAAACTTAAAGTACGTGGCATTAAGACCGTTCATTATGTGAGCCCGTCAGTGTGGGCATGGCGCCCAAAACGTATCTTCAAAATCGCCAAGGCCACTAACATGGTGTTGTCGCTGTTGCCCTTTGAAAAAGCCTTTTACGATCAGCATCAGGTGCCATGTACCTTTGTCGGTCACACCTTAGCTGACGATATTCCACTGCAAAGCGATAAAGCGGCTGCTCGTGCATTGCTCGGGCTTGATGCAGATGCTGAGTATTTAGCGATACTGCCCGGTTCCCGCGGTGGTGAGCTAAAGCAATTGGCAGAACCTTTTGTGAAAGCAGCTTTGTTAATTAGACAAAATTTCCCTGACATACGTTTTGTCACGCCGTTGGTGAATCAAAAGCGTCGTGAGCAATTTGAGCAAGCGCTGAAGGATTTTGCCCCAGATCTTGAAATCCATATGATTGAAGGTCAATCGCGCGAAGTCATGGCCGCCGCTGATGGAATTTTATTGGCCTCTGGCACTGCGACTTTAGAGGCTATGCTGGTTAAACGTCCTATGGTGGTGGCTTATCGCGTCAGCCCGATAACTTATGCTATTGCTAAACGTATGATGCAGGTCGAACGTTTCTCTTTACCCAACTTACTCGCTGGAAAAGAGCTTGTACCAGAGTTAATTCAAGAAAATTGCACGCCAGAGAAAATTGCTGCAGCGGTCACCCTTGAGTTAAATCGCGATTTTGGGCCACTAAAGGCCGAGTTTGAAGCTATGCATCAAATGTTACGTTGCGATGCGAGCTTAAAAGCCGCTGAGGCTGTCATGGCATTGGTTGAGATAAAGCCTGCGGTTAAATCGCATGAGGTTAATTAGTGGCAACGTTTAAAAGTTTAACTGAAGCTGATTTATTAGCCTTTTCAACCGGATTAATTGCCGGAGTGGATGAAGTCGGCCGTGGCCCCTTAGTTGGTGATGTCGTCACTGCTGCGGTGATTTTGGATCCTCATCGGCCCATTATTGGACTGAATGATTCGAAAAAACTCACTGAGAAGCGCCGCGAGGTCCTATTTGATGAGATTTGCACTAAAGCGCTGTGTTATCACGTTGGACGAGCCAGTCCTGCTGAAATCGATGAGCTTAATATTCTACACGCCACCATGCTGGCGATGCAGCGCGCAGTCGCTGGCCTCAATATAGCGCCTGAGCTTGTACTTGTGGATGGTAATCGCAGCCCTGTATTTTTGGCCCATAATGGTGCAGGGCTCACTAGTCATAGCATTATTAAAGGTGATGGCTTAATTGCCAGTATCAGCGCGGCTTCAATCATCGCCAAAGTGACGCGGGATCGCGAGATGGACGTGCTTGACGCCGCTTATCCACAATACGGCTTTGCTAAGCATAAAGGGTACCCGACCAAGGCGCATTTTGAGGCTATCGCTGAACATGGCGTGTTTGACCAATACCGTAAAAGTTTTAAACCCGTTAAGGCAATATTAGATCGCTAACGTGTGCTTTTAACGCGATAGCCTCTGTTATCAAGCAAAGTCACTGGCTCTGGCTGCGTGACTTTGCTAGTCTGCTTTTTAGTTATCGTTAACCTGCTATTCAAAGATAATCCTAATTATGTCCGATCCTCGTTTTGTACATCTACGTGTCCACAGTGATTACTCCATGACCGATGGCGTGGCCAAGGTCAAGCCTATTTTGGCGCAGGTAGAAGCGCATGGCATGGCTGCTGTTGCTTTGACAGACCAAAACAACTTTTGTGGTTTAGTGAAGTTTTACAGTGGTTGCCATGGCTCGGGGATAAAACCAATTATCGGAGCCGACTTTTGGATGCAGGTACCCGGATTTGAAGGCGAATTGTGTGCCTTGACCATTATTGCGATGAATAATGTTGGTTATCAGAATTTGACCCAAATAATTAGTCAGGCTTATTTACGAGGTCAAGTGGCGGGGCGAGTGGTGATCGACCAAGAGTGGTTACTCACTTATAACGAAGGTATTTTACTGTTATCGGGCGCAAAAGAGGGGGATGTTGGCAAAGCGCTACTCAAGGGTAATAGTACGCAAGTTGAATCTTTATGTACGTTTTACCAGACTCATTTCACCGATCGCTATTTTCTTGAGCTTATCCGCACCGGTCGCGCCGATGAAGAGCGCTATCTACACATGGCGGTGGGTTTAGCACAGGAGAAGGGCATCCCCGTGGTAGCAACCAATCAGGTAGTGTTCCTTAAACCTGAAGATTTTGACGCCCATGAAATTCGCGTTGCAATCCACGATGGTTTTACCCTTGCCGATCCGCGTCGTCCTAAAAAGTATAGTGAACAGCAGTACTTACGTAGCGAAGAAGAAATGTGCGCGCTATTTGCCGATATTCCAATGGCGCTGGCGAACAGTGTTGAAATTGCTAAGCGTTGCAATGTAACGATCCGTTTATACGAATATTTTTTGCCTAATTTTCCAACGGGCGATATGTCTATCGAAGACTTTCTGGTCGACTGTTCGAGAAAGGGCCTTGAAGAACGACTCGAGTTTTTATTCCCAGAACCGCAGGTACGCGTCGAAAAACGGGGTGAGTACGATGAGCGGCTGGACATTGAACTCAAAGTGATTAACCAGATGGGGTTCCCTGGTTACTTCTTGATCGTAATGGAGTTCATCCAATGGGGTAAAGATAACGGCATCCCTGTTGGGCCAGGTCGTGGTTCAGGCGCGGGCTCACTCGTGGCCTATGCGCTTAAAATCACTGACTTAGACCCACTTGAATTTGATTTGTTGTTCGAGCGATTTCTCAACCCTGAGCGGGTATCAATGCCCGATTTTGACGTCGATTTTTGCATGGATAGACGTGATGAAGTGATTGATCACGTGGCCGAGTTGTACGGCCGCGAAGCGGTATCGCAAATTATCACCTTTGGGACTATGGCGGCAAAAGCGGTTATCCGCGATGTGGGCCGTGTGCTCGGCCATCCTTATGGCTTTGTTGACCGGATTTCAAAATTAATTCCCCCTGAGCCCGGGATGACACTCGCCAAAGCCTTTGAGGTTGAGCCAGCGCTACAAGAATCTTATGATGGCGATGAAGATGTAAAAGATCTTATCGACATGTGTCGTAAGCTTGAGGGCGTAACGCGTAACGCTGGTAAACACGCGGGCGGCGTGGTGATAGCTCCGACTAAAATCACTGATTTCGCACCACTTTATTGCGATGCAGAAGGCAAAAACCCTGTCACCCAATTTGATAAAAATGACGTTGAAACCGCAGGATTAGTTAAGTTTGACTTCTTGGGGTTAAGAACCCTAACAATTATCGATTGGGCACTAGAGATGGTGAACAAGGTCGAAGTGAAAAATGGTCGACCACCGGTGCGTATCGAAGCGATTCCACTCACGGATCAGGCATGTTTTCGTCTGTTAAAAAAATATGAAACGACTGCGGTATTTCAGCTTGAATCCCGCGGGATGAAGGATTTGATTAAACGTTTACAGCCAGACTGTTTTGAAGACATGATTGCCCTCGTAGCACTATTTCGTCCAGGGCCGTTGCAATCGGGCATGGTTGATAACTTTATCGAACGTAAGCATGGCCGCGAGAAAGTCTCTTACCCCGATGCTGAGTATCAACACGAGTCACTTAAAGAGCTGTTATCGCCGACCTACGGCATTATTCTCTATCAAGAACAGGTTATGCAGATAGCGCAGGTGCTATCGGGTTATACCCTTGGCGGCGCTGATATGCTCCGCCGCGCTATGGGTAAGAAAAAGCCCGAAGAAATGGCTAAGCAGCGTGGCACCTTTAAAGAAGGTGCGATCAATAACGGTGTCGACGGCGACTTGTCGATGAAGATTTTCGACTTAGTAGAAAAATTTGCTGGCTACGGTTTTAACAAATCTCACTCCGCCGCTTATGCACTTGTTTCTTATCAAACTTTATGGCTTAAAACTCACTATCCTTCGCAGTTTATGGCGGCAGTAATGTCGGCCGATATGGACAATACCGATAAAATTGTCACCTTGGTCGATGAATGTGAACGCATGGGTTTACCGTTAATTCCGCCAGATGTGAACAAAGGCTTATTTAAATTCACCGTCGATGATGATCTGCGCATTGTATATGGTATCGGTGCAATTAAAGGCGTAGGTGAAGGTCCGGTTGAATCGATTTTAGAAGGGCGTAAAGACGGTCCTTTTATTGATTTATTCGATTTTTGTGCCCGTATCGATTTGAAAAAACTCAATAAGCGCGTGATTGAAAAGCTGATCTGCGCCGGTGCTTTAGATTCTCTTGGACCGCACCGCGCCTCTATGATGGCAACCTTGCCCGAAGCGATTCGTGCCGCCGATCAACATGCGAAAGCCGAGGCCATTGGTCAACACGATATGTTTGGTTTGCTCAATAGCGAACCCGAAGACAGTAAGCAACAGTTTGTTGAATGTGCGCCTTGGCCAGATAAAATTTGGCTTGAAGGTGAACGTGAAACCTTAGGTTTGTATTTGACGGGTCATCCGATCAATCAATATTTAAAAGAGCTTAAGCATTACACCTCTGGCCGTTTGAAAGACGTGCATCCCACAGAGCGGGGTAAAACGGCTAAAGCGGCGGGTTTAGTGGTGGCAACGCGAGTTATGTTGACCAAGCGTGGCTCGAAAATGGGGCTGTTGACGCTTGATGATAAAAGCGCTCGTCTTGAAATTATGTTGTTTACCGAGGCGTTTGAGAAGTTTAATCATCTGCTAGAAAAAGATCGCATCCTGATTTGTGAAGGAGAAGTGAGCTTTGATGATTTCGCCGGCGGCAACCGTATGACGGCGCGTAATATTATTGATATCAGTGAGGCGCGCAGCCACTTTGCCAAGGCGCTAGAAATCGATATGGATGGTAGTGAGTTAACGCCATCAGCCCTCGATATCTTCGAGCAAGCCCTTAGCCCGTGGCGTAACGGCGCAGTGCCTGTGGTGATCAACTACACTCAAGCCCAAGCCAAAGGTCAGTTTAGACTCGCTGATACTTGGCGGGTGAACCCGACCGATGACTTGATGCTATCGCTTGAATCGCTCCTTGGGCCGAACAAGGTAAGAATATTATTCTAATGCGGTCAAATATCTTAAGTAAATACAGATGAAGTTAACCTATGCCGACTCAGTTTGATGCTCCATTGCTAGCGGTTGATCTTAGCGCGCATATTAGCGCCTTTTTGACGGCGCAGTCGTTAGCGCCTGACTGCAAGTTAGTGCTGGCTTACAGTGGTGGGGTAGATTCTGAAGTCTTAGCCTATGGTTTAAGTCAGTTTGCACAGCAACATTCCGAGTTTAATTATCAGCTGATATATGTGCACCATGGCCTAAGTGATAATGCAGACATTTGGGCGCAGCATTGTATTGCGCGTGGGCAGCATTATGGCTTGCCTGTAATCGTTGAGCGCGTAAGCGTCAATCGTGGCCCAAGGTTAAGCCTTGAAGCCGAAGCGCGTAAAGTACGTTATCAAGCCATTGAGCAGCATTTAACTGCAAATGATGTGTTGTTGACTGCGCATCACGAAGACGATCAGCTCGAAACTATCTTATTAGCGCTCAAACGTGGGCAGGGCCCTAAAGGTTTAGCGGCCATGGGACAAGTGCAAGCGTTAGTGCAGGGCAAGCAGTTGCGACCTTTACTGGATATCAGTCGTGAGCACATTGAAGCCTATGCCAAACAGCAAGGTTTAGTGCATATCGAAGATGAAAGTAATCAAGATGATAAATTCGATCGTAATTTTTTACGTTTAGAAATTATTCCGCGCTTAAAAGCACGTTGGCCGAGTATCGCTACGACTGCAAGTCGCAGTGCTACATTGTGCGCTGAGCAACAGACCACGCTGGATTTGCAGGTGAGTGAACGTTTACCTATGTGGTTAACTGTGGCTCCTTACCATGCACAAACCGTATTTAAACTTGATAGCTTTGCCGAACAATCAGTGGATTGGCAGGCGTTACTTTTACGCGGCTTTATTCAATCCCAAGGTTTTGCTTTGCCCTCAAAGGTGCAACTTAATCAGATTATCGTTCAGCTTCTTACCGCAAAGGATGATGCTAAAGTACATCTGCGTGTGGGCGAGTGTGTAATACACCGTTTTGCCAATCAAGTGTATTTATTTAAATATCAGAGCTACAAGCATTGCAATATGCCATTTAATTGGGTGCTTTCTGACGATGTTCTCGTGCCGTTATTGCAAGAAGATCGCACTGAGTTAGTGGTAACTCCCCAAGGGGGATTTTGTGATGCTAACATTCGGTTTAGTATTACAAGTCAAGGGCCTAGAGCTCGGTTACCTCTACCTGATGAAGTGGTCAGCGTGCGCTATCAACTTGCGGGGCAGTTTCGTTGCCATCCCCATTCACGTGATAAAGGCCGCGAATTAAAAAAATTATGGCAAGAATTTGCTGTTCCACCTTGGATGCGTGAAAAGATAGGCTTCGTGTTTTATGGTGAGGAACTCGTGATGGCGATTGGGCTATGGGTAGAAAAGAATTTTAGTGTGGAGTCAAATGAACTTGGCTTGCAGGTAGATAGGGAAATATTGGTTTAATCAAATCTGTTAGTAATTAGTAATGAGGTAAAGCGAGTAAAAAGATGAATGACAGCGCGTCAGTTTGATATAAAGCTTTACTGTTACGCGCTGCGAGTAAATTTTGCATCTCATTTGGCATCCCTGCGCGTATTAAACGAGTTGGTTTTGGCTGAGTTTAAAGCAATTGCGTCCTGCTGCTTTGGCTTGATACAGTGCTTTATCAGCGAGTTCATAAAGCTGTTCAGCCTCGATGGTATCGTGTGATTCTGCGGCGCCTAAACTGCAACTAACCCCAAATTGGTTGAAACTAGGATGTTGATTAATGGTCACAACAATCCGTTCACACAATAAGCTAGTGGCATGAATATCCCCTTGCACAATAATGACAAACTCGTCTCCACCGATACGAAAGGCTTGATCCGTATTGCGAATAGTCGACTGAATAATATCGCCAAACTCCTTTAGAATATAATCACCACACTTATGGCCAAACCTATCATTAAGTTGCTTAAAGTTATCCAAATCTAACACTATGAGTGCAACAGGGCCTTGTTTTCTATGGGCTCTTGCAATCGCCGTTGTTAAACTTTGGCTGTAGTAGTGCCGATTCCCTAAGCCGGTTAACGAATCAAACATGGCTTGTTTCGACATTTCCTCATATTGCATGGCATTTAATAACGGCTGTAATAACAGCGGCTCCATTTCTTGCATATCAGAGGTTTGTGACGGCGTGAGCGGTGTCAGTAACTGATACTGAATATGCAACGTTTGACCAGCAAGAATCAGTTGGCGCTTAACGGTAATACCATAACGTTTACCCCAGCTTAATTTATATTGGCCGTAGGTTAAGCGCGCACCTTGGATCGGCAAATGTTGTCCCAGTATATTGCCATAGCAGGCAAAGACTGTTCTTGGATCTAAACTAGCATGCAGTTGTTGGATCGTTTGTATTAAGTCCAATGGGTTATTGTTGGAACTATAATTCGCTATTTGATAGCGATATTCGTCTGGATATAGCTCGGTGGCTAGGCCAAAATCCATCATCATCACTCCCGTTAATGTCAGTGCGATACACCTTTAAATGATCCATAGCAAATATTGTGCCGCAATGTTCACTACTGTAACTAGTCCTTGATAGTCATTGAGTTAAGGCTCCACTCTATTTTGAATCACGAGTTATATTTTGACATGGCAGTATTTTGACAGGCGCTGTCGAGCGCAATAAACATATTACTTTTCAAACAAATCCTTGGGGACGACATCTAATCCGCTTCCCTAAAGGGATTTGAGCTTTGCTTGGAATGATGTTTTAGCCACGGATAATAGTCACTGATTTATAGGCGAATAGCACATTGATGATGTTTGTAAGTTGTGTAATCGATAAAAAGATTACTTTTGCGATACGTAATGAAAGGTTGTTAGTGTGCTGATGCAATTAGGTAATGATAACAGTATGTTGTGGGTGCATTAACGCTAGAGTTAAAGACAATGCGTAGTGATGCAGCCGAAGTAGGATATCTGGAGCAGTATTTTGTTGATGTCGAGAGTTTTGAAGCGGTCAGATAAAACAGACACTCAAATTTCACAGATACAAAGCTAATGAATAGAATAATTTTAATAGCAGATGAAAATAAGCCAAATTGTAGATATAAAAATGCCGACATAAGTCGGCATTTTTGTCTGGAACTCGTTAACTTAAATTAGACAAAGTCTAATTACAGAATAACTACGTTCGCAGCTTGAGGACCTTTTTGGCCTTGTTCGATATCAAAAGAAACCTTTTGACCTTCAGCAAGAGTTTTAAAGCCTTCTGAAACGATTGCGCGGAAATGAACGAATGCGTCAGCGCCACCATTGTCAGGAGAAATAAAACCAAAACCTTTATCTTCGTTAAACCATTTAACTACACCAGTAGTTTTAGACATGAATGTCTCCAAAATTTTTCAAACAAATAATTCGCAATTATGCGGTATGTTAGCCAGAAATAGAATTATTTACATTGATGATAAGTTATGAGTGGAAAGCTTCATGACAGCAAAAAAAATATTACAGGCGTAGCGAAGGTTTTCAAATACATAATATTGCTTATAAATAGGTCTGAATCACAGGCCGGATTGAAGATTAACACACTCTAGGGGTTTGTATAGTTTTATTTTTAAATATCGTCTCAATGACAATACGTTTTAAGTGTAATAATGGAGTGTTGTAAAACAATATTTTTTATTTTTCAGCATGTTGCAGTCGTTTATTGCGTGTCTTTAAATTTAAAATTATTTTATGTGTGAACCTAGATTTATTTGCAGTATACATTTAATGCTGAATACGCTGCCTATAAAAGTCGAACGTAGTATCGAAAATACGACTGTGCTACGGCTAGATGTGGGTATCAAAATCAAAACTTAATCACTAATTGCTGAAAACTAATTTTTATCGGCTTTACGATAGTAAAAAACGTGTCATGTCTGTAGATAAGTTTGTGGCTGTATCTTGGTGAGGTTGTTTATGATGGTTATCATTCTGGCTTTCGGCTAAGGCTTTCAATACAATCTCATACAACTCATTGATAAATTTCGCAAGGCAATGGTTGTTATTGCCTGTATTTGATATTTTTAGTTTCAAGGCTTTTAGATGAATCGCTTGTCCCCCCAAGATCCTATTCAATTGACTCGAACCAGCATTGAGTCATTATTCACGGCGCCAACCTTAATGCGTGCCCGTGATTACGTGATGAAAAAACGGGTATTAAGCGCTAAAGCGAATGCTGATTTTCGTCATATTGAAGGTCGCGTAATGGGAGCTGAGTCCCAGCCTTATCGGCAAGATATTCGTCTGGTGAGTGTCAACCATAAGCTCATTATGAATGGCTTCTGTTCATGTCCTGCTACAGGGCATTGTAAGCATCTTGCCGCAGTCCTTTATAGTTTGCTCAGTGATAAAACGGTCGAAGATCAACGTATCGCCCAGTGGTTACATCTCCTGGATGAAAGTGATGACCTCACATTATCTAACGTCGATTTACTTTATGATGACCGCGTGCTGTACGTATTATCTAAAGACGATAATGGAGTTTATCTTGAGTTAAGAAAAGGCAAGTTGGCAAAGAAAGGCGACTATAACAAAGGCTCAAAAATCGCGTTATCGGACGTGCAATACTATATGCCGGCTTGGATTGGCGCCGAAGACGTGCTGATCATCAACCTTATTATGTCTACTCGCCGCCACGGCGCCTCACGTTTATACCTAAAAGCCCAGCTAGGCGCTATGGCGCTGGATAAAATGCTGCTGTCTGAGCGATGTTTTTGGGAAGAGAGCCGTTTACCGCTCACCCGTGGCGCGCCGATAAAACCTGAATTTATTTGGCTTGATAAAGATGTTGAACATAAACAAATGCAGCTCTCGCTACCCAATAAAGATAATTGGGAGCTGATTCCTATTGAGCCACCAAGTTATATTGATTTAGATTATTTTACGGTGGGAGCATTAGAGACCGAAATCAGTGTTGAAAAAATGTTATTACTCAGCCAGATGCCACCAGTGCCAAGTTCACAAATTGAGTTGGTGAGTCATAGGTTAATTAAGCATTTTTCACTCAAAACGGTACCCACACCACTGGCTATCGATTTTGTTGAACTAGCGGAGCCACTGCAAATTAGGTTGACAGTCACCTCGCAAGATTTACCCGAGTTTGCCATGGCGCAGCCATTGGTGCTGCTGGAGTTTGTTTATCAGGACGTGGTGCTTGGCGGTCAATATCCAATCGAGCCGTTATCTTTAGTCACTCAACAGGGAAAAACCTATCAAGTTACGCGCCAGTTAGCGGCAGAAAGGGATGTCATTAATCGTTTGATGACATTGGATTTTGTCGAGCTAGCTCCTTCTTTTATGCCTAATAGCGGCAGCTATGTCAGCATTTGGGGTTTAGGTTCACTGCCTGAAGCGATTGACGCTTGGTTGCAGTTTATTCAACAGGAAATCCCGAAATTAGAAACCTTGGGCTACCAGGTGCATTTTGCCGCCAATTTTAATTTAAATGTTATTGATACTCCGCTGGCGATTGAGCTGGATGATACTGAGGCGGGTTGGTTTTCCCTATCACTTAATGCTGATATTGATGGCCAAATCGTGCCAATGCTACCGTTAATTGCCACTTGGCTTAAACAGTATGGTGAACCTGCTGACGATGCTGAATTATTATTGCCAAGCCCTAATGGTGATTGGTTAAAAGTTAAAGCCAGTGCAATTAAGCCGCTGATTAGCATTATCTTAGAGCTATTTGATGGCAATAAAGGTAATAGCGTGTCTTTGCCTAAATACCGCGCACATTTATTAAATGATTTTGCCGACAGTGACATTCGTTTGCTCAATGGTGAGCGAGTACGCAGTTTAGCAACTAAGCTCGACAGTTTTAACGGCGTGGTGGACGTCACAGTGCCTAGTAGCCTCAATACTGAGCTACGTCAGTATCAACAACAAGGATTAAATTGGCTTTGTTTTTTAAAGGAATATCAGCTTGGCGGTATTCTGGCCGATGATATGGGACTGGGTAAAACCATTCAAACCTTGGCCTTTTTACTCAAGCAGCGAGAATTAGCTCCTGTGGGGGCGAGTAGTGCACCGAGTCTGATTATTTGCCCGACTAGCTTAGTGGGTAACTGGGCGAAAGAAGCGGCAAAATTTGCGCCTTCATTAAAGCTTGTGATTATTCATGGCGCATTACGCAAGCCGTTGCTTGAACGCTTAGCTGAGTTTGATATTGTCGTGACGACCTATCCGCTGATAGTGCGGGATAGTGAATATTATCAAGGGTATGTGTTCGAGCATATTGTGCTTGATGAAGCGCAGCAGATTAAAAATGCGCAGGCGAAAGTGACTCAAGTGATTAAAGTGATTAAAGCGCCGTTTAGATTGTGCTTGTCTGGCACCCCGCTTGAAAATCACCTCGGTGAACTTAAATCGTTACTGGATTTTAGCTTGCCAGGATTACTCGGAACCAATGCCTTTTTTAATAAGTCTTTCAGGCACAAAATTGAGCGTTACGGCGATATAGAACAAGCGCAAGTATTGAGTCAACGCATTGCGCCTTTTGTGCTACGCCGCACTAAAGATGAAGTGCTCGGTGAATTACCGCCTAAAACTGAAATATTCCAGACCTTAGCGTTAGAGAAAGATCAGCGGAATCTCTATGAGAGTATTCGATTGGCGATGGAGAAAAAACTACGGGATTTATTTGCTACTCAAGGCGTTGGCAGCAGTCATATCGAATTTCTCGATGCCTTACTTAAATTGCGCCAAGCTTGCTGTGATCCGCGCTTAGTGAAATTAGAGCAAGCGCAGAAAGTAAAGAGTAATGCAAAGTTAGATTGGCTTAAGCAGAACTTACCTGAGATGGTACAAGAAGGGCGTAAGATTTTGATCTTTAGTCAGTTCACTAGCATGTTGTCCTTGATTGAAGCCGAGCTGGTAGACTTAGGACTTAATTACAGTAAGCTCACCGGACAAACTCGTCTGCGCCAAGCGCAAATTGATAAGTTTCAAGAGGGTGATACCCCCGTGTTTTTAATTAGCTTAAAAGCCGGTGGTACTGGGCTAAACCTCACGGCAGCAGATACCGTTATCCATTATGATCCTTGGTGGAATCCAGCTGTAGAAAAACAGGCTACAGATAGGGCCCATCGTATTGGCCAAGATAAGTCGGTGTTTGTGTATAAGTTGATTGCCGAAGGCACAGTAGAAGAGAAAATTCAAGAAATGCAACAGCATAAGCAAAGTTTAGCAGATAGTATTCTTGAAGGTAAAGGTAAGGGCACATGGCAAGGTAGTGCCGATGAACTGTTATCGCTTTTTAGCTAATTAAATTAATGGCTATTTTCTTAATTGATCGCATCATTTGACTGAGGTGAACTATGCAGTACCAAGTCGACACTCATACTCATACCGTGGCTTCAAGTCACGCTTATAGCACGATTCATGACTATATCGCTGTGGCAAAGCAGAAGGGTATTCGTCTTTTTGCCAATACTGACCATGGACCCGATATGGCTGATGCGCCGCATTTTTGGCATTTTGTGAATTTACGAGTATTGCCGCGTATGGTCGATGGTGTCGGCATTTTGCGGGGTATTGAAGCCAATATTAAAAATATCGATGGCGAGATTGATTTCTTTGGTGATTATTTAAAGCAGCTGGATATTGTACTCGCGGGATTTCATGAGCCAGTTTATCCACCGTCAGATAAGGCTACTCACACCAAAGCTATGATTAACGCTATTAAAAGTGGCAATGTTGATATTATTACCCACCCAGGAAACCCTGCTTATCCAATTGATATTGAAGCCGTTTCCCGCGCTGCGGCCGAGTATGGTGTTGCGCTTGAAATCAATAATTCTTCCTTTGAAGTCTCCCGTAAAGGCAGTGAAGCTAATTGCACAGCCATTGCTCAGGCGGCTAAGGAGTTTGGTACGATTTTAGTCATGGGTTCTGATTCCCATGTAGCCTTTAGTTTGGGCGGCTTTGCGCGCGCGCAAGCGATTATCGATGAAGTGGCTTATCCGCCATCACGGTTACTCAATCGTAGCCCCTCGGCATTATTGGCATTTTTAGCCGCGCGTGGTCATGAAACCGTTAGCGACTTAATCGCTTTATTTAACGATGATGATATTGGCGATGGCGCAAATAACTAAAACGACACCAGCCCCATGTGAAACATCGACGATTATAGAAGCTAACTTCCCTGACGTTGTATTAATAACCGGCGCTAATAGCCAGCTGGCGCAAGCGTTACTGCGAGTTGCTGCCGAAGTGGGTTATCTATTCTCGAACACGGGTATACCATTTAAGCTTTGTGCGTTAAACCGCAGCCAATTAGATATCACCAATGCCGCCAATATTGCCGCTGTATTTTCTCAATATCGACCTAATTGGGTGATCAACTGCGCCGCCTATAACGCGGTTGATGCGGCTGAAAACGATATCGTTAAAGCCCATCGCGTGAATGCGCTCGGCCCCGAGTTACTAGCGCAGCAATGTTTGCAGTCGGGCGCGCGCTTACTGCATGTGTCGAGTGATTATGTGTTTGGTGGCAATGCAGCTCACGATATTGACCACAATGCTGAGAATGTGAGTGAAGGTGTTATTGACCCCGCTGCCAAACCACATTATTTAGCATCTCCCTGCGTTGAACTTGATCATCCAAAGCCGCTTTCTGAATACGCTAAGAGTAAGTTACTTGGCGAACAAAAGGTATTTGCGGTTTTGGGGGATCGTGCCACGGTTGTGCGCACCTCATGGCTTTACGGCCAAGATGGGCATAATTTTGTCAAAACCATGCTGAAATTAATGCAAACTCAGCCTAGTTTACAGGTGATTGACGATCAAATTGGTTGCCCAACATGGAGTGATGCACTTGCGCGGGTGATGTGGCAATTAGTGGCGGCGCAGTGCTCGGGGTTATTTCATTACAGTGCTAAGGGCCAATGCAGTTGGCATGAGTTTGCTGTTGAAATTCAGCAACAAGCCTTAGTGCTCAATTTGTTAAATCAACCAGTGGTTATCCTGCCTATTTCTAGCACTGCCTATGCTAAGCAAGCATTAACGCGCGGCGTGAATGTGGCAAAAAGGCCGAGTTATAGTGTGTTAAATAGTGACAAATTACAATTCACTCTGGCTACTCATGCAAGGCACTCAATGTTTGATAACATTGAGTGGCAAGATTGGCGTCAGCAACTGAATCAGATGCTGCGGCAGTTATCTTGATAACGATGAGATTTATAGCATTGATGTAGACTCGCTACATGAAAACAAAGACGGTAAATATCCAATGCAGCTAGTCTAAAATCTCTTCTGTGCCTCGATGACTTGCCTGAGTATCGTCAGCACTTTGTGTGTTTGTGGCTTTACAGTGGACATTTTAAGCAGTAAGTCTTAGTTTATTTTGCTTGATGTATGATGAATTTGTTCTTAATTCTGTTTCGATGACAATGGCATAATACCAAGATATTTAACGCATTAAGGAAATCCGAGTGACAGATAACACGACAACAGCGCAGACATTGACGAAACAAGATCTGCTGCAAGTGGTGGCGATTGCTAAAGCGGCCGGCGATGCCATTATGATGGTTTATGGTCAAGATGACTTTTCAGTTAACCATAAGGCTGACGATAGCCCTGTGACCGCCGCCGATTTAGCCGCGCATCATGTGATAGTGGCGGCATTGGCGCAGCAGTTTGTTGGTATTCCTATTATGTCTGAGGAAGCGGCGGATATTGCGTGGGACGTGCGCCGTCAATGGCACACCTATTGGTTGATTGACCCTTTAGATGGTACTAAAGAGTTTATTAAGCGCAATGGCGAGTTCACCGTTAATATTGCGCTTATTCATCAAGGGGTTGCTGTCGCGGGTGTAGTATATGCGCCTGTGCTCGATACGTATTATTATGGCGCTAAGCATTTAGGTGCATGGCGTCAACAAGCAGGCCAAGAAAGTCCATTATTAGGCGCAAAAACACCACGAGAAATACCGATTATTGTTGGTAGTCGCTCTCACTTAAGCCCAGATATGGCGCAATATTTACAACAGTTTGGCAAGCATGACATCTTAAGCGTCGGTAGCTCGCTTAAGTTTTGTATGTTGGCTGAGGGCAGTGCAGATTTATACCCAAGGCTTGGCCCTACCAGCGAGTGGGATACCGCAGCGGCGCAGGCTGTGCTCGAAAGTGCTGGTGGCACAGTTGTCTGTTATGACTCAGGTGAACCATTAACTTATAACCAAAAATCTGACATTTTAAACCCTTATTTTATTGCCACTGCCCCAGATTGGGTAAAACAACAACCTAGCATTGATGCTTATTGATCTAAATGGCGTGCTAAACATTGGAGTCGTAATTCATGATGCGAATAGGCGTCGATTTAGGTGGAACAAAAATAGAATTAGTCGCAC
The DNA here is from genome assembly GCF_900156405.1 of Shewanella morhuae. Lineage (GTDB taxonomy): Bacteria > Pseudomonadota > Gammaproteobacteria > Enterobacterales > Shewanellaceae > Shewanella > Shewanella morhuae. The sequence continues at coordinate 48,663 of NZ_FTNN01000002.1, read as the reverse complement.
TGAGTGATGAAGGCAATGAGCTATTTCGCAAACGTGTGACTACGCCGCGCGACTATCGAGGCACACTTGCTGCCGTGGTTGATTTGGTTGAAGAAGCAGAAACCACACTCGGCGAAAAAGGCACTGTTGGCGTGGGCATTCCTGGTGTGATATCGCCCTATTCAGGTTTAGTCAAAAATGCTAACTCAACGTGGATTAATGGCCATCCCCTCAACGTGCATTTAGGTGAAATGTTGCAGCGCGAAGTGCGGGTTGCCAATGATGCAAACTGTTTTGCGGTATCAGAGGCGATGGATGGTGCTGCTGCAGGTAAATCTGTGGTATTTGGCGTGATTATCGGTACTGGTTGCGGCGCTGGCGTGGCAATTAACGGCAAAGTGCACGGCGGTGGTAATGGTATCGGCGGTGAATGGGGCCATAATCCTCTGCCTTGGATGACGAAGGAGGAATTTAATACCACCCGTTGTTTTTGTGGTAACCCTGATTGTATCGAGACTTTTATTTCAGGCGCTGGCTTTGTGCGTGATTACAATGTGGCGTTGGCAGCATCAGGTACATTGCGCGCTGCTGCAAAATCAGGTGTCGATATTATGTTATTAGTCGATGAGGCCGATGCTATTGCACTCGCTGCGTTTGAGCGTTATATCGATAGGCTTGCCCGCTCACTCGCCCATGTGATCAATATGCTTGACCCCGATGCTATAGTCCTAGGCGGCGGTATGTCTAATGTTGCGGCAATTTATCCAAGGTTACCGGCATTACTGGCCCATTATGTTTTGGGGCGTGAGTGCCATACACCTGTGCTACAAAATCTTTACGGTTGCTCATCGGGTGTGCGCGGCGCCGCTTGGTTGTGGGAAAAGTAATCTTCGCTTGGATATATGTACTCATTGAGTGAGTTTATTAGGCTTTGAAATCAATGCTTAATGGCCTATGCGTTTGGTAAATATTAGCCCAGCGAAACGCTGGGCTACTGTTATCTGCGATGCGTTTCGCCGTATTTTGATGCTGATGGTTGCGCTCTTTTGGGTTGCTTGGCATGAACATCATGTTTTGGGTTAAGAAAGTTGTTTCACAGGGGATGATGCCTATTCCCTTTATCCTATTGCTTTTACTACTTTCTTTTTTAGTGTGGCGTCGCCGGAGTATGGCGAAATACTTAGTTACATGCGCCTTCTTGCTGTTGCTTTTTTTAAGCAGTCAACTAAGTGTCAATACCCTAGTGCGGCCTTTAGAATCTGTTTACCCTATCAATTCTACCACCATTACTGGCCCTTGTTTTGTGATGGTTTTAGGCTCAGCGCATTCTGATATTCAAGGCGCGACTGCGGTGCAATCTTTATCGACTGTGGCGCTTGCAAGGCTTACGGAAGGGATACGGCAACTTAACTTAGGTCAAGAATGTCAATTGATTGTTAGCGGTTGGGGCGGCGAACTTACCCATATTTCCCACGCTGAAATGATGGCGAATGCTGCGATTGAGTTGGGTGTGGATAAACATCGAATTATCCAATTCCCACTGGCGCGAGATACCCTAGAAGAAGCGCAATATTTGCAATCGACGTTAGGCCAAGTCTCTTTTCGTTTAGTCACCTCAGCGACGCATATGCCAAGGGCCATGACTATTTTCGCTGCTAAAGGTTTATATGCTGATGCCGCGCCAACAGATTTTATTGGGCGGGCTGATTTTTGCTGGCGTTTAAGCGCCGATAATTTAGTGGCATCTCAGCGGGCGATTCATGAATATATCGGCCGCTTGTGGTTATGGCTAAAAACGTTAAGTTAAAGGTGATAGTTTGCGAACTTGGCTATGAGTATATTAAGTGTTAACAGGAATAATAATGACAATTGAGTCCGAAGTGGTGTCAGTACGGCCTTTATCAAAACGAAATGGTTTAACCTTAACTTGGTTGGGTGGGATAGGTCTTGTGCTGGGGTTTTGGCTATTTATCTCAATGCCAGCCCTGTTTGCAGTGGGGTTAGTTTTTTTTAGTTTTGGCGCCATTGCATTAATTCTTGGTTTAGCCAAAGTTTATGAGCCAGAAACAACGTTAGCATTAGATGAGAAAGGGCTGACTTATTTTCATCGCCGCGGCAAAGTGTCCATCGCTTGGGATAATATTCAGCGGGTCGATATCCCGAGGGTAACCAATGGCTTAGATACGATAGAGTTATCCTATTTAGGCATTAAACTGAAGCACTTAAATCCTATTCTCGATAATATTTCCCTGCGTCTAGCGACGGGCTTATTAACCGAGCAACGGCCTTTACTGGTGACAGCAGCCTCTCAAGATGAAGACTTAGCGACCTTGGAAACCTACCTTGGCGCTGAGTTTGGTCCGTTAGTGATAGAAGGCGACCGTTATCGTGGCGTGTTGGCGATGTTTGGTCATCGCTGCGTGATGTTAGATACGCGTTTGGGTTATCACTTGTATATTCCCCAAGACAGTTTAGATAGAGAACCTAAGGACTTTATCACGTTACTTAGGCAACGTATCGCGCAATACCATCGCTTAGCAGACTAAGTTTTTACCGCACTGATTTGAATATTCATCTGAAATTTATCGACAATAAAAAAGGGGACCAAGGGTCCCCAATGAGTTGCAGAGATGAAGTTGGGCTGTGCAGGGCAGCCCTAAGGTACTAGTGTGCTACCTCTGCGTGTACCTTATCTACGCCATAGGTTTTACCTTCAGCATGACAGGTTGCGCAAGATTCTACTGGTAGGTTAGGATCTGTCATTGCATCTGCTTCAACGACCGCGCCGTTACTTCTAAAGTGAGCGACAGCCGCCGCATCAGAGTGAGCGTGACAAGTACGGCATGACTCGGCAACTGGGCTAATGTAGTAGTTACCTACTTTGATTGAACGCTTGCCTGAGGTTAGGCCACCGTCAGTTGCAAACAGTTTAGCATTGTCTTTATGACAAATCGCACAATCTGTTTCTGGCGCGGGATAACCAACCAAGCCACCTGTCGCATCGCGGAAAATCCCTTCGACTTCACCAAAATTACCGCTGTGGAAACGGTGAGACACAGTGAATAAGTCTCTATTTTTAAACGTAACGTTAGGATCGCTAACTAAAACACCGTCCTCACCTTTGTAACCTGTAGCTGAATGATAAGAACCACCCGTGGTGTCATTATGGCAGTGCATACATTGGTCAAAGGTATAAGTACCGTGTTTTGGACCTTTGGCGTAATCTAAAGTGCCATGGCAAGCATTACATTTGGCTTCTTCGACAGTGATGCGAGTGGGATCTGTCATGCGTGCTTTAGTGACTGCGCTACTATCAAGGCTATAGAATTTAACTGCTGCATCATTACCGATAGGGCTCGTTGGACCAAACTCTATCCCCGCAGTATTACAACTAACCACTTTACCTGCTTTAGCACAGAAATTAGCTTCTGAACCTAGATAGATAGTGCCCGTCGCTTGTGCATCAGGAATATCTTTTACAATAGTGAGCACACCGCCAGCAAGCGTACCGTTATTTAGTTTTATGCTGATTGTAGGTTGAGTAAATCCCCATGAGTACACAGTGCCATCAGCAGTTACATTGCCAATCAGCAGGCCGTTGGTAACGAACATAGCCGTAGGATTACTGGTTACATCGTAAGTTGTTAGTGATGTGCCATCAGCAATTGGCGCACCATTTAAACTAACGTTGGCTTTTATGGTAAGTGTTTTCATGCCCAGCGTTGCAGAAGGCACTGTTGTGGCGCTGGTAAAATCAATTTTAAATAAAGATGCATACTCTGCACGTTTACCCACGCTGTGAACCACAGCAGGTGACAGGTTTCCGCTGCCGTGGCAAGAGTTACATTGAGTATCATCCGCTTGGGCTAGGGCAAATTCTGAGTGGTTTTCACCCGTCGTGAAGTTGACTGTCATATGGCAGCCTACACAAGCTTGAGCATAAATGGTGTTATAGCTTGGTTGGTCTGTCGTGTGGCAAGAGGTACATTCTTTCAGCGCAGATGGAAAGCCAATCTCGCTCCATTCTTTCGCTGTTTTATTACTAACATCAAAGTTTGCCGCGTTTTCTGCACCTGAGTGGATCCTGTGAATCATGGGCGCAAAGTCAAATATTAAACCTGCAGCTAAATCAGCATCGCTTGGTAGTTGATCTGGGTTATGGCAGGTGACACAGTTTTTAACACCTTGGTAGTTATGGTGTGCAGAAATATTGGCGATATGACCATTCGCTTCACCGTGACATTTTTCACAGGCTGCATCACTCACGGTATCTTTACCTGATGTAGCCAGTTCGTCAGTGGCTGGAATAAAGTCAACGGGCACTGATAAAATCTTGTCAGATAGGACGACACCAGTGCTATCGGCGATGTTATAAGCCCGTAAAAATATTCTGTGTACTGCATTGGGATTATCATTTGGATTGATAATGGGCGCAGCGCCTTCATGTGTCCAAGTTGCAGTATAAGTGCCTGGTGTTGCAATATCTTCGGTTAACGTACAAGCATTTTTAGTTGCGTCAAGTCCATCTAAAGTACAGGTAAATGAACTACCTGCCGCATTTGCTGTGACATTATTTTGCCATTGAATAGGTGCGCCAGTTCCTGAAGTATTTTCATTAGCCGTTAATGAATAAATAGCAATCTTGTTTAGTCCGGTGAAGGGGACATCTTTATTTGCATTTTTACCGGTAAGCATAAATTTAATACTAAAACCTTCACTACTGGTTACTTTAATGTCGGCGGGGCTTAAAGTGAATGAAAGATCTGTGATGGATTGCGCTGTTGTTGCAAAGGAGCCTGCAGGGGTTCCTGGTATTCCGGGAGCTCCAGGTGTGCCGGGCGTACCCGGTGTTCCGGGAGTGCCATTTTCACCATCACTTCCGTCCCCGCAGGCGGTAAGACTTAAGCTACTGACGAGAGCCAGCGCCAGTAGAGATTTATTATAGTTTTTCATCATCGCGTCCTTTTTCTATCTATAAGACTGCGTGTGCAGTGCCACCAATATAGGAGCATTCACCTACTTATAAAGTGGTTTTTGTAAGTTTGTATCTATTATGTGAACGGTGATTTAACCGCCGAGAATGGCAATTGCAAAATTTGAATTTTGCTATTTTACATATTCAAATTAAGCTCTGTTTTTATGGTGGGTTTCACAATTGTTATATTTCAACTTAGACGTCTAGGGATAATTCATTTTCGGTTAAGTAAAATGAACGAGGCTTAAATAGCCTATATCTTAAGTGTGGATTTAATATTTTTAATATGAAAGTGATGGGAGAAAGTTGTCTAAAGTTAGCGTATGAGTCGTATTTAAGACTATTAAATTGTGCTTTTTTGGACGTTGAGTCATAACGCGACAAACCCGTTTAGTATCGATTCACATCAATAATGTCAACAAGGTTTAATAGACTTGGTATTAATGAGTTGGCTTAACTTATGTCTCGCACGAATACTCTGTATCTAATGTGGCAAGTAAGGAGCACACTACCAGATCACATTGGTTCTGGCTGTATCGCCGATGAATTGCTGGCTTTTGAATGAGGTAATAATGGGGTGCCATCATAGTGTCGTGCAATCTACTGAGCTCAGTATCACTAAGGCGTTCTAGGTGTAATCCTGGCATATGTTTTACCGTGTGCATATCAATGGTGGAGCAAAAGGCCACGCTCTTCATGGTTAATAAATGGGCATGCCATTCTTCTCTATCGAACACTTTTTCTACTGCTGGTAATAAGATACCTTGGCGTTGACAAAATAATTCTAAAGGATCAATTTTACTGTTAAAACCCTTGAATTCTTGAAATAGAAATGGGTGGCGGCAAATGTGCTCTAGGGTAATGTTGGTCTCAATCTGCCAGAGCGGATGTTGTTTGTCCGCTACAATATAAACGCCATTAACTGAGCCAAGTTTGGTGTAGCTTAATTCTTTATTTTCAGCACTTTCTAGGGTAATACCAAAATCCAGTACGCCTGCATGGATCAATTCAGCGCTATTTTCCTGCCACTTATGTAAGTATATTTTACCTAACTTTTGGGCGATTTCGGGAGTACTTAATTGCGGTGCCAAAAAGCTTAGCAGCCCATTACTGGCAGCAATGTGCAAGGGGAGATCACTGTGAGTCGAAGCGTTTTGTATTTGTGTTGCAGATTGTTCAAGGTGATGAACCGCTTCAGTAAACTGGCATATAGCAACATAAAGACTTTCTGCTAATGGCGTTGGTTTGAGTCCCTGTTGACGACGGTAGAACAGTTCATCGTTAAAGGTAAAACGTAATGCATTGAGACAACGGCTAATTTTTGGCGCAGAAACATTCAGTGCTTTAGCTGCGCTATTTGCATGCCCAGTATCGAAAATACTTTTAAAAACAAGCAAGGTAAAAACATCGAGCTCACAGATTTGTTTTAATAACAAATTACTCATTTTGTATTCAGCCTTGTATTGATTTACATATAGTCATTACTGTGCGCGGGTAGCTACAGGGTGTCTGTCTCTTTATCTGCGTTAAGTTTGTTACTCATAGGTCACTATTAGGCATACAAATTTGTCTTGAGGACTTTTAGCTTACATTGAATGAACTGCTGTCAAATAAGATGCCAATTTGGCAGTAAATTAACACGACTTTTGCAGATAAACTGTGATCTTTCTTGGTAAGGTAACAATCTATTAACGATTTTAATTGGGAGAGGGGAAGTTATGGAGTCGACTCTTTGGAGTGTGAGTCATGCTTGCGGTCACAATGAACGTTTAAAAATGCTCACTTTGCATTGCGAGCATATATTAATGATGTACTGATAAAGATTTAGCGAGATTCAATTACATCGCTTTGTGCTAGCGGCAGGTTACGTGAGTCTATCGCAGGTGTGTGGCCGATGGCATGGGAATAAATAGTGGGCGCATCTTCTTTAATTCGCATACCGATGAATTGGCCACCTTCAAGGATTTGCATTGAAGTGCTAGCGACTTCGCCATCGACAACGCCATTACGTTGAATGACTAAACGTTCACAAATGAGTCTACCTTTAAAATACCCATCAACAATACATTCTTGACACTTTACTTCGCCATGAATGGTACCGCCTTGCTCTATGCTGACATTCGCTTGGGACAGAAGTTGACCTTGAATATCGCCACCGATAAGTACATCCCCGGTTAATTCAATATTACCCGTGAGTTTTGTGCCACGGGAAATAAAACTCAACGAGGTACTTTTTTGAGTCGGGGAAAATAATTTTTTAATAAAGGTCATCATAAATTAACTCAGTTCAATCGGCGCGCGATAATAGCCGAAAATAGAGAACAAGCCTAGTAACGCGTTACTCTCCGCTAGGATTATTGGTTTATTCAGTGGGTAGTTTTATATGTATGGCTTGGGTAGGGCAAGGCGCGACACAGGCACCGCAACCGTTACATAAATCAACATCAATATGAGGGCTAGGAGCTTGGCCAATGCTGAATACAAAGTTGATGGCTCGGGGCTCGCAGGTATCCTTACAACTTTGGCACCAGATCCCATGGTTTGTTAAACAAGTCTCTTGCACATAGGCTTTATAATGCCAAGCGGGTTGGGTTAAATCAAAAATGTTCTCAGGACAGCTTTTGGCGCACAGAGTACAAAAAGTACATTCATTGTTAGTAAAGGACACTTCTGGAAATCCAGCATCGCCTTTAATAATAACCTTGGTTTCACAGGCCGTAATACAAGCCGAGCAGCGAGTACACATATCGGTAAATTCGATATCCTCACGTACCCAAGGTGGCCTTATTGCGTTACTTTTACGACGACTAAAGAGGCTGCGACGACTGTGATTAATACTTTGAGTCATGTTGCTCCATGGATCATTTCAAGCGGTATTCTTAGGTAAAGAGATAAAGAAATGGCTTAGTGAGATATTTCAACAAGCCATTAATAGGATTAGCCGCTATAACCTGTGGGATTTGTCGATTGCCAATGCCAACTACTATTGGCCATATCCTCTAAGGTATGCGTGGCTTGCCAGCCTAAATCTTCCCTTGCATGGGTTGGATCGGCGTAACAAGCGGCAATATCACCGGGACGACGTGGTGCAATCTGGTAAGCAATAGTGCGACCACAGGCTTTTTCAAAAGCCTTGACCATATCTAACACGCTATAACCTATACCCGTACCTAAGTTATACGTGACTAAACCAGGTTTTGTCGCTAGTTTGGCGAGTGCTTTTAAATGACCATTAGCTAAATCGACGACATGGATATAGTCACGCACACCCGTACCATCGTGAGTCGGATAATCATCACCAAACACACTTAAGGCGGTACGTTTACCTACGGCAACTTGCGCAATAAATGGCATCAAGTTATTTGGGATATCGTTAGGGTCTTCGCCGATTAAACCACTGGCATGGGCACCAACGGGATTAAAATAGCGTAAACGTGCGATATTCCAGCTCGGATCGGCATTGTGTACATCCGCAAGAATATGCTCAACCATTAACTTAGACTGACCATAGGGATTAGTTGCCCCCGTTGGGAAGTCTTCGGTGATAGGTAAACTTGCAGGATCGCCATACACGGTGGCTGATGAGCTGAAAACGAGATTTTTTACCTTATTCTCTGCCATCACTTGGCAGAGAATAAGGGTACCAGTGACGTTATTCTCATAATACTTGAGTGGTTTAGCAACCGATTCACCCACAGCTTTTAATCCGGCAAAGTGGATAACCGAATCAATTGCATGGTCGCTAAATACTTTTTGTAATAAAGCCTTATTGAGAATATCGCCTTGATAAAAAGTGACTGCTTTACCTGTGATCCGCTCGACTCTGTGTAAGGCTTCTATGCTTGAATTAGACAAGTTATCCAATACAATCACGTCATTGCCTGCATTGAGCAGTTCTACTACAGTGTGGGTACCAATATAACCCGCCCCACCAGTCACTAAAATCGTCATTACTTCATTCCCTTTACGACGGTTTTTAAATATTGTGCAAAGTCTTCACCAATTTCGCTATGGCGCAGAGCATATTCTACGTTGGCACGCATGTAGCCTTGTTTGTTACCGCAATCGTGACTTTTACCTTGCATATAATAAGCATTCACGGTTTCTTGCTTCATCAACATGGCGATAGCATCGGTTAATTGAATTTCATCACCGGCACCGGCTGGTGTTTTTGCCAGTAGCGGCCAAATGCTGGCGGGTAACACATAACGGCCTACAACGGCTAAGTTTGATGGTGCTTCATCTACAGATGGCTTTTCAACGAGCTCGGCTAATGGCTCTGACTCACCAGGTTGTAAATCATGGCCATTTACATCGGCAATACCATATTGGTTGACGACATTATGTGGCACACCTTCTACCATGATTTGACCCACTTGGGTTTGATCAAATAGGGAAACCATGGCAGCTAAGTTATCAGTGCGTAAATTGCAGCTCGACTCATCGATAATCACATCAGGCAGTAATACGGCAAATGGCGCATCACCTACCACAGATTTTGCACATAAAATCGCATGGCCTAAGCCTTTAGCTTGAGACTGACGCACACTGATGATAGTGACATCTTTAGGGCAAATAGATTGTACTGCTTCGAGTAACTGACGCTTAACGCGGCGTTCAAGTTGGGCTTCTAATTCGAAACTGGTATCGAAATGGTTTTCGATAGAGTTTTTACTGGCATGGGTCACCAGTACAATTTCTTTAATTCCTGCGGCAATGGCTTCGCTTACCACATATTGGATCAACGGTTTATCGACAACAGGTAACATTTCTTTTGGAATGGCTTTAGTCGCTGGAAGCATACGAGTGCCAAGGCCTGCGACAGGAATAACAGCTTTACGAATTTGATGTTGTGTCATTGCGAACCTTTTAGATTAAAGAGATACGATTAATGGCCAATATTGTAAATGACCTACACAGAAAAGCTATTCTCAAACGCTGAAATATCAGGGTTTTTTCGGTATTTCAACGGTAAATTTATGCAGAATTTTAACCACGTTAGCATAGTGAATCTAATACATCATGGTTGATATGTGTTTTTAGTGCGTTTTTAATGTTTTTGTAATACTTGCTTTACGTTTTTACCACAACTGCGGATCAACAATAAAGTGTGGGGGAGTTAACAAAATTCAAGGCTTAGATCACTATGGAGCCATCAGTGTTAGCCATGAAGTGAAGACTATGACGAAAGGAACAGCGTACATCGCTCACACAGCCGATGAGACTGGGTTTATTCAATACCCACAAGCAGAGCATGACATATGGAGCCAATTGTATGCCCGTCAAGCGGTGAATCTCCCCGGACGAGCTTGCAAGGAATATCTGCAAGGTCTTGATGCGTTAGCTATGCCTAAGGATCGTATTCCGCAACTCGCTGAAATTGATGCAGTACTGCAAATAACGACTGGCTGGAAAACAGCAGCGGTACCTGCACTGATTTCCTTTGGCCGTTTTTTTGAATTACTCGCGAATAAAGAGTTTCCTGTGGCAACGTTTATTCGTCGCAAGGAAGAATTTGACTATCTACAAGAGCCCGATATTTTTCACGAGATTTTTGGCCATTGCCCTCTATTAACCAACCCTTCATTTGCTAATTTCTCGCATATGTATGGCCAGTTAGGTTTGCATGCCAGTAAGGAGGAGCGAGTATTTTTGGCGCGTTTGTATTGGTTTACGGTTGAATTTGGTTTACTACAACCTAAAGGCGGCCCTTTGTGTATTTATGGTGGAGGTATTTTAAGTTCACCCGGTGAAACCTTATATGCAATGGAAAGTGCAGTAGCAGAACGTCAACCGTTCGATTTACTCGATGTGCTACGAACTCCTTACCGTATCGATATCATGCAGCCGATTTATTATGTTATTGACCATATTGATATGCTAGATGAAATCGCCAAAATGGACATCATGAGTTATGTGGCTAAGGCGCGCCAGTTAGGCTTATTTGCCCCTAAATATTTACCCAAAGTTAAAGTGAGCGAGATAGTGAGTTAGCCAGATAGTGATTTAGTGCCGATATAGTGAACTGAGTTGATTTTTTATGATTGAGTAACTCAATCAGTAATACGTAAAGTGCAACGGATTGACCTTATTGATGTTGCCAATAGGAGTATGTATGACAGCGTTATCGAATATGAAATGTGAAGCGTGCCAAGCCGATGCCCCGAAAGTGACCGATGAAGAGTTGGCAGAACTGGTGCGTATGATCCCAGATTGGGGCGTACAAGTGCGTGATGGCGTAATGCAACTTGAACGAGTCTATAAGTTTAAAAACTTTAAACTGGCGATGGTGTTTACCAATAAGCTGGCAGATTTGGCTGAAGCCGAATTTCATCATCCAGGTATTTTTACTGAGTGGGGCAAAGTGACGGTAACTTGGTGGTCACACTCAATAAAAGGACTACATAAGAACGATTTCATCATGGCCGCCAAGACGGACCAGTTATTTGATTAATTTTTTTAAATAACTAAATCAGCTCGTTAAGTATTTTTCGGCGCTGATTTAGTTACTCCAACTCCGCTCGTACTGTAAACTAGACTTGCCACTTTTGATTTAACCTTTTAACGTATACACGCCCTGCTATTAATTTGCCGCTTACGTTTGCGTAAAGCTGGTTTTATAAGCCAATATGCGTTCTATTGGCGAGCGTAAAAAATAGCTCTGCACGGTTTCTCCCCAAAATTCGAATCAAAAAATGGGAATATCAGTCATTATGCGCTTGGAAGTCAGCTGTCAAGATCGCGTGGGTTTAGCGAAAGATATATTAGTTGTGTTAGAACAGTATGGTATTAATTTAATTGCCATTGATGCCAGTAATCAGGGTTTTTTATACCTACAATTTGCCGAAATTGGCTTTGAAACCTTAAGTGCGTTAATGCCGCAAATTCGTAAGGTGGAAAGTGTGCATGATGTGCGCACGGTTTCGTTTATGCCCTCAGAGCAAGAGCATTACGCGCTCAAGACCTTGTTAAAAACCTTACCCGATTCCGTGTTCTCCATTGATGCTAAAGGCCGTATTCGTATTGTTAACGAGTCTGCCTTGCTCAATATCGGTATGGGCGAGCATGAGGTGCTCGAAGAATCGCTCAACCATTGGGTACAAGGCTTTAACTTCAGTCGTTGGTTGAGTGAAGGCCAAGTGTTACCGCAAGCGGCACGAGTACAAATTGGTCCCAATGAATATTTAGCTGAAATGCTACCCATTTATCTGCCCGATGAGGATAAAAAAAGCATTTTAGTGGGGGCAGTGGTGTCGCTCAAATCTCCCGCACGAGTCGGTAAACAGTTCAATGCGTTGCAGAATCAAACGACTGGCTTTGAGAATGTATTAGCCAGCAGTGACAAAATGAAAGAGGTGCTTAAGCAAGCGCAGCGGATGGCTCAGCTTGATGCGCCTTTATTGATCACCGGTGAAACCGGTACTGGCAAAGAGCTGATGGCCAGAGCCAGCCACGATGCCAGCATGCGCCGTGAAAAACCCTTTATCGCTATTAACTGTGCGGCTTTACCTGACAGCGCCGCCGAAGAAGAATTATTTGGTTATGTCAGCCAAGGCAAAGTCATCAAACGCGGCTTTTTTGAAGAGGCCAAAGGGGGAACGATATTCCTCGATGAAGTGGCCGAAATGTCAAAGGCTGCCCAAGTTAAGTTATTACGTTTACTGCAAGACGGCAGCTTCAGACGCATAGGTGGCGATGACGAAGTGCGTGCAGATGTGCGTATTATCTGCTCGACCCAAAAAAATCTCGCTGAGCTATGCCAAACCGGTGAGTTTAGGGAAGATTTGTACTATCGCATCCATGTTCTGAGTTACCACATCCCCTCATTACGTGAGCGTAAAATTGATATCATTCCATTGACTGAAATGTTCCTCGAACATTACAGCCAGCAATTATCGAGTCCAGTTAGGCGGATTTCGGCTCAGTGCCGTGAACATTTACTCACTTATGCTTGGCCGGGTAATGTGCGCCAGTTAAAAAATGCCGTATTCAGAGCGGTATCTATGTGGGATGGTCCGGCAGAATTGACGGTAGAGCAGCTAAAACTTCCCTCTTATGCCGAAGGGTTTGGTTATTTCGATGATGAGTTCGAAGGCAATCTCGATGATGCAATGAAGCAGTTTGAGGGTAACTTGTTACGCCGTTTGTATCCTGCGTATCCAAGTACTCGCCAGTTGGCTAAAAAGCTCGGTGTGTCGCATACCGCAATTGCCAATAAACTGCGTGAATACCAGATAGCTAAACGTCGTTAGTGATCCGATTTAATCGCTGAATGTAACCGTATCGTTCCACTAAATAGCTGCCTTTTTAGGCATGTCAGTTGGCTAGCTATTGAAAAACGGTAAGGCGTTTATAAGCGTAATCATTAGTTTACAAAATGTAAAATAATTGATTTGGATGTGATTTTGTTCACGCTATAGGAATCTTCGCCGGTATCGGGTATTTCTACGCGCAGTAAATACGTTAGCGTAAACAATTACGGACATTTTGTTAGACCAAAACGTTCAGCATGAGTCAATGATAATCGTCGAATTTAAGTTGGGTGGCGCAGTGCGTTTTCCCGTAGTCCAAAATTGTACGCCTAGCTAAAAAAGTACTGGAGCCAATATGAAACTTGCAAGTTATAACAATGGTCGCCGAGATGGTCAGTTAATGTTAGTGAGTCGTGACCTGACTAAAACGGTTGCCGTGCCTGCCATTGCCCACACCATGCAGCAACTACTCGATGGTTGGGATTTACTCAAGCCACAATTACAAGAACTATACGATGCGCTGAATGAAGGTATGTTTGATAATGCCCAAGCCTTTGATGAAGCTAAGTGTTTATCGCCATTACCTCGCGCTTATCAATGGGCTGATGGTAGCGCCTATGTAAACCACGTTGAGTTAGTGCGTAAAGCTCGCGGCGCTGAAATGCCAGAAACCTTCTGGACAGATCCTTTAGTGTACCAAGGGGGCTCCGATAGTTTTATCGCCCCTAAAGCCGATATTGAAATGGCCAATGAAGACTGGGGTATCGATTTCGAGTCTGAAATCGCGGTAATTACCGATGATGTCCCTATGGGCGTGAGTAGTGATGATGCGGCTCAACATATTAAGTTGTTGATGCTCGTGAACGATGTCTCACTGCGTAATTTAATCCCAGGAGAGCTAGCGAAAGGTTTTGGTTTCTTCCAATCTAAGCCATCGAGCAGTTTTTCGCCTGTGGCGGTAACGCCCGATGAATTAGGCGCACGCTGGGAAGATTCTAAAGTGCATTTACCGTTAATCACCTACTTAAACGGTGAGTTATTTGGCCGCCCTAATGCGGGCGTTGATATGACGTTTAATTTCAGTCAACTCGTTTCACATGTTGCCAAAACACGCCCATTGAGCGCTGGCGCAATTATTGGCTCTGGCACCATTTCTAATTATGATCGTAGCGCGGGTTCGAGCTGTTTAGCGGAAAAACGCATGTTAGAAGTGATTGCTGACGGTAAAGCTACGACGCCATTTATGCGTTTTGGTGACACTGTGCGTATCGAAATGCTGGATGATAACGATGTCACGATTTTTGGTTGTATCGATCAAAAAGTGGTTGAATATAAAGCTTAACGCGGCATTGATTATTGCCAGTATCGATTAATATAACGGGGCTAAATGGCCCCGTTAATGTATCGCCAAACCAGCTTAAAATATCAAGGTTTATTGATAAAACGGTTTGGCTGGCAAGTTCAATGGATAAGGAGATAAAAATATGAAACTGTATGGTTATTGGCGCTCAAGTGCTGCATATCGTGTTCGCATTGCGCTCAATCTTAAGGGCATTTCAGCCGAGCAGTTCTCAGTACATCTGGTACGTGATGGCGGTGAGCAACACCAAGCGCCATATATTGACCTTAATCCCCTAGAATTAGTGCCAACCTTAGTGGTGGACGATGAGCTAGATACTGAGGCATTGTCGCAATCTTTAGCCATTATTGAATATCTTGATGAAATCTATCCTCAAGCGCCATTATTGCCCGCCTCAGCGCTTGAGCGTGCTCACGTGCGCGCAATGGCACTAACCATAGCCTGTGAAATTCATCCGTTAAATAACCTACGAGTATTACAATATTTAACCCAAACACTAGGTATTGATGAGGCGGCTAAAAATACTTGGTATCAGCACTGGGTAACGAGTGGCTTTGCGGCCTTAGAAGTCCTATTAGCCAGGCATAGCGGCCGTTATAGCTTTGGTAATACCGTGACATTAGCCGACTTGTGTTTAGTGCCGCAGGTATATAACGCCCAACGTTTTAATGTGGACGTAACGCCTTACCCCAATATTATGCGCGTATGGGCTGAATGTAATCAGCTTGATGCCTTTGCCGATGCCGCGCCAGAGCGCCAAGCAGATGCTATTTAACGTATTTGAGTACTTATGGCAGGGCAGTTAAGGTGGCGCAGAGTCATTCTGATGTGAACTTGGCATCTTTAACAAAAACAGAGCTTGAGTTACGTTCACGATTACTGGAGTGGATAAGCCAAGACAACGAGCGGGTGAGGGCGCTTGATATTGTTCAACGGTGCGCCAAACAATATTCCATACCACAGTGGTGTATTGCGGCTGGATTTGTGCGTAATTTGGTATGGGATCGTTTGCACGGATTTGAGTTGAGCCCGCTTAATGATATTGATCTGATTTATTTTTGCCCCTTAGATATTCGCCCTGAGCGAGATGCTGCGATTGAAGCTTACCTTAAACAATTGGCGCCCGATTTACCTTGGTCGGTGAAAAATCAAGCGCGTATGCACTTAAAAAATCAAGACCCTGCTTATACTTCCTGTGCCGATGCTATGACCTATTGGCCTGAGTTTGAAACTGCTATTGGTATTTATGTCTCTGATGTTGGCGAGTACGACAAAAATACTCAGGTTACTGCTGAGCAGTCCTTACACAGCCAGTGTGCAACATCTTATGAATTGGTGGCACCTTTTGGTCTTTATGCACTGTTTAATCTTACCTTGCGTGCAAACCCTCGACGTAGCTTACTGATATTTGAGCAAAGAGTGTCTGCAAAGGGCTGGTTACGTCAATATCCTTTACTCAAACTAATGAGTTAACTTTCGATCGCATAACCTAACGATAGCGTAACCTACGCTGTCGTTATCTAACCTGGCTCTCTCACCGCTCTACTCGTTAACTATCCGCTAAACCCCACTGCCAATTGGCGCAATATTCTGCGAACGCACGTAGCTGAAATGTTAACGGTACTTAAGCGAACTACAACTAAAGATGTACATTTGTATTTGTGCATATATGCGCTAACTCACGATAATTAAAGGAGTATTGTCGATAAATGTTTAGGTTTTGTGATCGGTATCCCGCTGCGAATACTCCTAAGTAGGTATTGGTGCGCGCATTTGATTTGGATCAATAAAACCACGTCATTTCTCTGGCAGTGTGAGCTCAAATCGTTATGGATGTAATCACAAACAATCATTTATGTTATATACATGGAGTATGATGATGCGTAAAAATACTGTATCTGCTGTAGTCGCTGCCTCTCTTCTCGCTATTGGTTTTTCAGCTTCGGTATCGGCTCACCAAGCGGGCGATATTATTATTCGTGCGGGGGTTGCTGTAGTGGCACCGAATGAGTCGAGCCAAGATGTCGCTGGAAACGGTGAATTTATTATTAACAACAATACTCAATTAGGGCTCAACTTCGGCTATATGCTGACTGATAACCTGGGCATAGAGTTATTAGCGGCAACGCCTTTTAGCCATGATGTTTCTTTAAAAGGCGTAGGTAAAATTGCTGACACTAAGCAACTGCCTCCTACATTAGTGGCTCAGTACTATTTTGGTGATGCTCAATCTGCTCTACGCCCTTACATTGGCGTTGGTGTTAATTACACTAACTTTTATGATAGTGAATTCACCAATGACTTAAACGGCGCTTTAACGGATCTTAGCTTGAGTAATTCTTGGGGTGTTGCTGGGCAGGTTGGCTTAGATTATCAATTAAGTAAAAATTGGTTAGTTAACGCATCAGTGTGGTATATGCAAATTAGTACCGACGTGAAGTTTAATTTAGCAGAGGCTCCAGTGAAGATTGAAACCGATATCGACCCTTGGGTGTATATGGTAAGCGTAGGTTACACTTTCTAATCTATTGAGTAGATAAGCGTAAAAAAGGAGCCTTGGGCTCCTTTTTCGTTTTGCACTTTTAACACGATATTTTGATCCGTTACTATGTCGGCTTACTATTTTGGTTTTTTAGCCTTCCAGTGGCGCGTGTTGTAGATAAACTCGGGTAATAACACGGTAAGCCAAGCAACAAGGCGCCAGCGTTTAGTCACATAAACGCGGCGTTTACCTTGTTTCATCGCCTTGATAATTTGCGCTGCGACCTGTGGTAATGGTGCAAGCCACATTGCACTTTGCTGCATTGCGGCTTTATCAAGTAAACCGAGTTGAATATCGGTAATGGTAATCGGTAACTTGAGGCGCTGTGCATGCATGCTTAGGCCCTCAAGATACTTCTGTCCAAATGCCTTTGAGGCATGGTAAGCCACGCTTGGCCCACCGCGTAGACCCGCTATCGAGTTTATTGCCGCCAGTTGTCCATAACCTTGCTCGCGAAATAGTCTAAATGCCGTATTACAGATAGCGGCAAAGCCTCGCACATTGACATCGATAATATCTTGCTCAGGTAACCAAGGCAGCTCAGGATCATAGCTATTGAGGCCAGTATTGACTAAGACTAAGTGCGCGCCGCCAAGGCTCTGCCAGACGGATTCAAGTTGATTAATAATTGCTTGAGGCTGTTCAATTTGAAGTGCAAATACTTGTACTTTTGTTGGCAAGGATAGGGCAAAATCGTGAAGTGATTCTGGATCTTGGGCGAATAAGGCTAATTCAACCTGTTGATCTGCCAATTGCTTTGCAAGTTCACGACTTAATTGTGAGCTAGCTCCCACAATGATTGCAGTTGCTTGAGTCATAGGTTTTTCGACAACGAAATGGTGGCTTATGATAGAAAGATATACGCGGCAAGACAAGATTTATAGCTCGAGCGTATGGACATCTAGAAGTCTTTATGTATGATTAGGATAAATAAAATGAACACAGGATTGAGTTTAAGTGCGTTGAGATTAACAGCCTTAGTATTAATGGCCGTCATGGGGGTGTTATCTGGTTGTGCAACGCCCAATGCTCTCGTTGAGATTAAGGGCCAGGCCTTATATCGCGAACGCATTGCACTGCCTGCCGATGCCAAGGTTATAGTGCAACTGCTTGATGTTTCAAAAATGGATGTGCCAGCCATAGTGATGGCTGAACGTGTGCAACAAGGGGCTGCGATTCCCGCGCCATTTAGTTTTGCGATGGGCAGTGATCAATTTCAACCTGGTCACAGTTATGCTATAGGTGCACGGATAATGCTCGGTGATAAGTTATTGTTTATTAACACCCATGCTTATCCTATTGACCTCAACGCCACTGAACCTATGACCATACTGCTGGAAAAAGTCGGTGATTAATTAGCTCACTAAAGGTGAGCTAACATACGCGCCGAATCCGTTGATATTTACGAACAGAAGAGGCGCTGTATGCCGGTTAGAATTCCAGACCATCTGCCCGCGGCAGGGGTATTAGAGTCCGAAAACATTTTTGTGATGTCCGAAACTCGGGCGGCGAATCAAGATATCAGACCGATGAAGGTGCTGATGTTGAACTTGATGCCGAACAAAATCGAGACCGAAACCCAGTTATTGCGTTTACTGGGAAATACGCCACTGCAAGTCGATGTTGATTTACTGCGTATTCATGATAAAGAGTCCAAACATACCTCGATTGATCACATGAATACCTTTTATCGTGATTTTGAAGACGTGCGCCACAAAAACTATGACGGGTTGATCATTACGGGCGCGCCGCTGGGGCAAATTGATTTTGAAGACGTGGTCTACTGGGATCATATACGTGAAATTATTGACTGGTCGCAAGAGCATGTCACCTCAGTGCTGTTTTTATGTTGGGCAGCCCATGCGGGTTTGTATCATCTCTATGGTTTAAATCGACAAATTTTGCCACAGAAGCGTTCAGGCGTATTTGTACATCGTCGTACTTGTCAGCATTTCCCATTGCTACGCGGTTTTGATGATGAGTTTTTTGCGCCCCATTCCCGTTTTGCTGAAATGAATCTTGAAGACATTAAACAACATCCGCAGCTGCAAGTATTAGCTGAATCCGATGAGGCAGGGGCTTATTTAGTATTAAGCCGTAATAACCGCAACTTGTTTGTGATGGGTCATCCTGAGTATCAAAAATCGACGTTAAATGATGAGTATCATCGAGACTTAGCCCAAAACTTAAATCCCGATGTACCACAAAACTATTATCGCAATGACAATCCTGAAGCTGAGGCGATTGCTCGTTGGCATAGCCACGGCAGTTTACTGGTGAGTAATTGGCTTAACTATTACGTCTACCAGTTAACCCCCTATGACTTAAACGATATGACGGCGATGACCCCGTGGGAATCGCGTTAAATCATCATGCATCAGACTAAATTTGTCAGGCTATTGCGCTGAGTGCTTTAGTCCTCCTTCGGGATTAATGCACTCAGCTTGTTGTGGTTTATTGCTATTGGTTAATCTTATAACTTAAATTGTGTTACCAATTTATCTAAGTGAACTGATAGCTTTTGTAAGTTTGCACTAGATGCCGTTAACTCATCGGCAATTTCTGATGTTTCGCTTGTTAACTGATTTATATCTTCCACATTACGACTTATTTCCGTTACAACCATAGATTGCTCTTCGGTCGCAGTGGCCACCTGAATGTTCATATCGCTGATTTGGCCAATATGCGAGGTAATGAGCGCTAACGAATCATTTGCATCATCCGCTTGCTTTACCACAAGGTTGCTTTGTTCATGACCCCGTTTAATCGCGATCACAGTTTTGGATGATTGTTCTTGTAGCTTATTAATCATAACTTGAATTTCATTGGTTGATGCTGCTGAGCGGCTTGCAAGGTTTCTAACCTCATCAGCCACAACGGCAAAACCTCGACCAGTCTCACCCGCGCGTGCGGCTTCAATTGCTGCATTGAGTGCTAACAAGTTAGTCTGTTCGGAAATACTGCGTATGGTATCTAAGATACTGCCGATGGAATTTGTTTGCGTCGCAAGTGAAGTAATATCAGTGCTAATTTGTTGAATTTCAGTTGATAACGAGCTAACACCTTGACGAGCTTTTGCTACTACAGCAGCGCCGTTATTCGCTTGATTATCGGCTTCTTTAGCAGCATTGGCAGCTTGAGTTGCGTTGCCAGCAATGTTTTCTACCGTGGTACCCATCTCATGAATAGCTGTTGCTATTTGGGTGGTGCGATCGCGCTCATTAATACAATTTCTATGGGTTGCTTTAGCTTTGCTGGCAACATCATTAGCCGTATGGGCGAGTTGGCGTGAGTTGTCTGCTACGGCTTCAATAGCGCTGCGAATCTTAAGAACAAACTGATTAAAATGTAGAGCAATATCGCTGAGTTCGTCGTGTCCTTTTAACTCGAGCATATTGTGTAAATCCAGTTTGTCACTGGCAGAAGAAATATGTTGTTGTAAAAGTGCCACGCGAAGTCGTAAGCGGCGCAGCATAATAAAGCCTAGAAAAATGGAAATGATTAAAGCGATTGTTAATACGGTAAACATTTCCATACGTGTATCTTGGTAGTTTTGCTGGCTGTCAACAAAGCTGGCATTACCCTGCTCAAGTAATGAGTCAAGAATGGCGTTGGTATTTTTTCTCATAACGTTATAGCTTGCGGCAAATTGGTTACGATAAATTTCTTGTGATTTTGCGACGTCACCTTGTTCCATTGCCAAAAGCATGGGTATAAGTTCGTTGCTTTTGACTTTCTCAAAAATGTCGATCAACTTTTGTACTTCGGCATAGGTGACTGGGTTTACTTGTGTGTCACGTGCTGATTTTAATGCCGCCTCCATTTCTGGAATATCCTCAGCACGGGTTTCTTGGACTCGCGTTAATACGCCTTTTTCATCTTTCATTGTCGGTATTTGTTGCAAGATAATGATATCAATGCCCACTCGCATACGAGGAATACGGGAGGCGACTTCTGCCATTGAACGTAATGGTGCGCTGGTGTTTTCGGCGAGTTTCTTAGTTTGTTCTTGCATACCAGACAACCCTTGGATGGCTGTTAAGCTGATTAAGATAAGGGCAATACAGGGGATCGCGATGACCCCGATAAACTGTGTCTTGAGCGTCATCTTATTTAGCATGTTTTTCCTTCCTACTTTTATTTAAGGCCATCTGGATGTTGAGTATACGAGTAGAACATTTGGCATTGTTAACTAATAGGGACAGTTGTTAGATTTTATACCCTTAAGTTTCTGTACAGAGCTAAGGTACTCCACTTTTTGTACTGTGGATATATGTGAATGGGCCGATAAAAATGTTAACTATGTGGTTGAGCGTAGTGATTTTATTGATAACTACTAAATTGTTCTATTAAGGCGTTAATTGGTCTGCCCACTCGAGCTTGCTGGGTGATAAAACGCATTAGTCTTTTTCTTGATAGTTGGCACACCTTATGTGCTTGGAGGGCGATAAGTAACAGTGCGAGCCTAGATATCATCTACTGAAAGTCATGGGGCTAAGTAAGGTTATTTCTGCTGCATAATGGCGGGTGAGTTTGATATTTTTTGTCATTAATGTTGAATTTTTACGCTTTTTAGTTCAAACGGATTAGCCATTACTGCGCATACTTTTATATCAAAGTCATCATTCTTACTACTTTATCAATACTTGTCCTTTCTTATTCTTAATCCCACTTTACTGTAAATTCTTACTGACATTTTCACCTGATAAAATCTGCACATTAGACCAAGGAATACTTGCTTTACGTTAGCGTAAACGTCAGAGTGGTTTTATTGTGATTATTTTATTCGCTATGGGCATGTTTTGACGTGCTTGGCATTATCGGTTGGAGTTTCAATGAGTACTGAACAGTTAAATCAAGATATCGTCATCGTTGCCGCAAAACGCACCCCAATGGGTGGGTTTCAAGGTAGTTTATCATCCGTTGCATCCCCCATATTAGCCGCGACTGCTATTAAAGGCTTGTTAGCAGATACGCAATTGGCGGGTGAATATGTTGATGAGGTCTTGATGGGCTGCGTATTACCCGCAGGTTTGGGCCAAGCACCCGCGCGTCAAGCGACTTTAGGCGCAGGTTTGCCTTTGTCTGTTGGCGCAACAACAGTGAATAAAGTCTGTGGTTCCGGCATGAAAACGGTGATGTTAGCTCACGATTTAATTAAAGCAGGCAGCGCAAAAGTGGTGATTGCTGGTGGCATGGAGAGCATGAGCCAAGCACCGTATTTGCTGGATAAAGCCCGCAGCGGCATGCGTATGGGCCATGGTAAAGTGCTTGATCATATGTTTTTAGATGGGTTAGAAGATGCCTACACCGGTGGTGCTATGGGCACCTTTGCCCAGAAAACTGCCGATGAATTTGGCATCACCCGCGAGCAGATGGACGCTTTTGCTCTCAGTTCGTTAGAAAAAGCCAATGCTGCTATTAACTCTGGAGCCTTTAAAGCCGAAATTTCGCCAGTCACCATCAGTGATCGTCGTGGTGATGTGACTATTGATACCGACGAACAGCCCGGTAATGCTCGTCCTGAAAAAATCCCTACGTTGCGCCCAGCTTTTACTCAAGATGGCACCATTACCGCAGCAAACTCTAGCTCAATTTCCGATGGTGCGGCGGCGCTTATGTTGACCTCGCGCGGCGAAGCTGAGCGTTTAGGTTTAACTGTGTTAGCTACCATTAAAGGCCACACCACGCACGCTCAAGAGCCTGCACTCTTTACCACTGCGCCCGTTGGCGCAATGACAAAATTACTGGCTAATGTCGGCTGGTCAAAGGATGACGTTGATTTATTTGAAATTAATGAAGCCTTCGCGATGGTGACTATGCTCGCCGTATCTGAATTAGGCTTAGATAACGCTAAAGTTAACGTTAATGGAGGCGCCTGCGCCTTAGGTCATCCGATTGGTTGCTCGGGCTCACGTTTGTTGGTGACCTTAATCTATGCATTAAAAGCCCGCGGCCTTAAGCGCGGCGTGGCTTCGTTATGTATTGGCGGCGGCGAAGCAACTGCGATGGCTATCGAAATATAAGTTATCGTTTTAAATCAACAAGACGGCTGGCAAGGGCAATCACTTCCCTTGAGGATAATTATAATATCGCACCGCCAGCCCATCACTCTACAAAGAAAGGATTGCAACATGACCACACAAGTAAAGCATTACATTGACGGTGAGTTTACCCATGGTACGGGTACATCACAGATTACAGTCACTAATCCGGCAAATAATCAGCCTATCGCAGTAATCAATGCGGCCACAAGCGCTGAAGTCCATGCGGCTATTGCGAGTGCTAAAGCGGCATTTAAAACCTGGAAAGAAGTGCCGGTGTCTGAGCGTGCGCGAGTCATGTTGCGTTATCAGCATTTATTAAAAGAACACCACGATGAGCTGGCGACCATTCTTGCAAAGGAAACCGGTAAAACCTTTGAAGATGCTAAGGGCGACGTGTGGCGCGGTATTGAAGTGGTAGAACACGCTTGTAACGTGGCGTCATTATTGATGGGCGAAACCGTTGAAAACGTCGCGCGCTCAATCGATACCTACAGCTACACTCAACCGCTGGGCGTGTGTGCGGGTATTACGCCGTTTAACTTCCCTGCAATGATCCCGTTATGGATGTTCCCATTAGCGATTGCTTGCGGTAATACCTTTATTTTAAAACCGTCAGAACAAGATCCAATGACGCCGCAGCGTTTAGTTGAGCTGTTTGTTGAAGCTGGTGCGCCTAAGGGCGTATTACAGTTAGTGCATGGCGACAAAACTGCGGTTGATATTTTACTTGCTGACCCAGCCATTAAAGCCATTTCTTTCGTAGGGTCAGTTGCTGTTGGGCAATATATTTATAAGACCGGTACCGATAACTTAAAACGTGTACAGGCGTTTGCGGGAGCGAAAAATCACTGCGTAATTATGCCTGATGCTAACAAACAGCAAGTGATTAACAATTTAGTTGGCGCTTCTGTGGGCGCAGCGGGTCAGCGTTGTATGGCGCTATCGGTAGCGATATTTGTCGGTGCGGCTAAAGAGTGGATCCCAGAACTTAAAGATGCGCTAGCTAAGGTTCGCCCAGGTTTATGGGACGACAAAGAAGCCGGCTATGGTCCTGTTATTAGCCCAGCTGCCAAAGCGCGTGTGCTTAAGCTGATTGCTCAAGGTAAAGAAGAAGGGGCAGAGTGCGTGCTTGATGGCAGTCATTTTACGGTTAAAGGCTATGAAGAGGGAAACTGGGTTGGCCCAACCATGTTCACTAAAGTCACGACCGACATGAGCATCTACAAAGAAGAAATCTTCGGCCCAGTATTATGTTGTATGGAATCGGACTCTTTAGATGAAGCCATTGAGCTAGTTAATGCAAGTCCCTACGGTAACGGCACCTCTATTTTTACTGCCAGCGGTGCAGCGGCGCGCAAATATCAGCATGAAGTGGAAGTAGGCCAAGTGGGGATTAACGTGCCGATTCCAGTGCCATTACCCTTCTTCTCATTCACTGGTTGGAAGGGCAGTTTCTATGGCGATCAACATGCTTATGGTAAGCAAGCGGTACGTTTTTATACTGAGACTAAGACCATTACTTCCCGTTGGTATGAGTCTGATATTGCCATCGCTACCGCACCCAACATGAGTATTAACTTACGTTAAAAATAGATGTAAAAACAATATATTAGCGGTTGTTTATTCAACTATCTTACTGACTAGACGGCGCCCTTAAGGCGCCAGTCTATTAAATAAAATAAGTGGCCACAGAGTCATAGGAGAACTAAATGGACTTTAATTTCAACGATGACCAACGTCAATTTGCTGAACTTGCGCGCCAGTTTGCCGCAGAAGAGTTAACCCCGTTTGCTGCAAAATGGGATGAAGAACATCATTTTCCGAAAGATGTGATCCAAAAAGCCGGTGAACTCGGTTTTTGCTCGCTCTATTCGCCTGAATCTGAAGGCGGTATGGGATTATCGCGCCTCGATGCGTCGATTATTTTTGAAGAGCTCGCCAAAGGCTGCACGGCGACGACTGCCATGTTAACCATTCACAATATGGCCACTTGGATGGTGACGACTTGGGGGACTGAAACCCTGCGTCAGACATGGTCTGAACCGTTGACCACAGGGCAGATGTTAGCGTCATATTGTTTGACTGAGCCGGGCGCAGGATCGGACGCCGCCTCATTACAAACTAAAGCTGTACGTGACGGTGATGAATATGTGATTTCTGGCTCTAAAGTGTTTATCTCTGGAGCAGGCGCCACAGAGTTACTCGTGGTGATGTGCCGCACAGGACAAGCGGGGCCAAAGGGAATATCAGCCATTGCCATTCCAGCCGACGCCGCAGGCGTTATTTATGGTAAAGCAGAAGATAAAATGGGTTGGAATGCCCAGCCTACGCGCCAAATTACCTTTGAAAACGTGCGCGTACCAGTGGCTAATTTACTTGGCGAAGAAGGCCAAGGCTTTACCTTTGCAATGAAAGGCTTAGATGGCGGTCGCATTAATATTGCAACCTGTTCAGTGGGCACAGCGCAAGCTGCACTTGAGCGTGCCACTCAATATATGAATGAGCGCCAGCAATTCGGTAAGCCGTTAGCAGCTTTCCAAGCCTTGCAATTCAAGCTCGCCGATATGGCCACTGAACTAGTTGCAGCGCGCCAAATTGTGCGTCTTGCTGCTTTTAAATTAGATAGTGGCGATCCAGAAGCCACGGCTTATTGCGCCATGGCGAAACGTTTTGCCACCGATGTGGGTTTTCAGGTTTGCGATGCAGCGCTGCAAATTCATGGCGGATATGGTTATATAAGGGAGTACCCACTAGAACGTCATTTCCGTGATGTGCGTGTACACCAGATTTTAGAAGGCACCAACGAAATTATGCGCTTGATTATCGCCCGTCGTTTACTCGATGAAAATGCAGGGCAAATTCTGTAAATCAGCTCGTAAGATGCGTGGATTATCGGTAGGCGATAACATAAAAGGAGTCTAAACAGATGGAATATTTAGTTGAACGCATCGAAGGCCATACGGCCATACTGACGATGAATAATCCACCGGCAAACACTTGGACCGCTGAGAGTTTGCAGGCGCTTAAAGCCAAAGTGCTGGCGCTCAATGCCAATAAAGACATTTATGCTTTAGTGTTAACAGGTGAAGGGCAAAAGTTCTTTTCTGCTGGTGCTGACTTAAAGCTATTTAGCGACGGAAATAAAGACAATGCCGCGGCTATGGCTAAGCATTTTGGTGAAGCCTTTGAAACCTTAAGTCAATTTCGCGGTGTGTCGATTGCAGCCATTAACGGTTACGCCATGGGCGGCGGCTTAGAAGTGGCATTGGCTTGCGATATTCGTATCGCAGAAACCCAAGCTGTTATGGCATTGCCTGAGGCGACCGTTGGCTTATTACCCTGTGCGGGCGGCACCCAAAATTTGACTGCATTAGTCGGTGAAGGTTGGGCTAAGCGGATGATTTTATGCGGTGAGCGTATTGATGCGACCAAAGCATTGGGTTTACGTTTAGTCGAAGAAGTCGTCGAAACTGGCGAGGCACTTAATGCTGCGATAGCGTTAGCCGCTAAGGTGGCTAATCAAAGCCCAAGCAGCGTAACAGCGTGCAAGACACTGATTCAAGCCGGTCGTACTATGCCACGCAATCAAGCGTTGCCAATTGAACGTGAATTATTTGTCGGATTATTTGATACCGAAGATCAGGCCGAAGGCGTAAACGCGTTTTTGGGTAAACGTAAAGCTGATTGGAAGAACCGCTAATGACTAATGTAGTAGATAACGCATCAAGCAGTGCCGCACATCCGGCCACGACCACGCAAAACGTGGTGTTCCAAACCTTAGCCACCGCCTCAGGCAAGTTGGTTGGGGTGGTCACACTCAATGTAGAGAAAGCCCTCAACGCCTTAGATTTAGACATGGTGCGCGCAATGACGGCGCAGCTTAGTCTGTGGAAGAAAGACGCGCTTATCGCCTGTATTGTGTTGGATGGTAGCGGTGAGAAGGCCTTTTGTGCTGGTGGCGATGTGCGTGCGCTATACCACGCTTCCATTGCCACTAAGGGAGAAGTGACTGAAGAAGCGAAAGTTTTTTTCGAGGAGGAATATCGCCTCGATTATCTACTACATACCTATGGCAAACCTGTATTGGTGTGGGGCGATGGCATTGTGATGGGTGGCGGACTCGGTTTGATGGCCGGAGGCAGCCACAGAGTTGTTACTGAAACATCGCGGATTGCTATGCCTGAAGTGTCGATTGGGCTCTATCCCGATGTGGGCGGCAGTTATTTTCTTAACCGCATGCCAGGTAAAATGGGGCTATTTTTAGGGCTCACCGCCTATAACATGAAGGCTGCCGATGCCTGTTATGTTGGCCTTGCAGATCATTATTTGAATCGTGACGACAAAGAGCTAATGTTTGATGCCATGGCAACCTTAGATTGGAGCGATACAGCGGCGCTCAACCATCAACGTTTAGACAGCATGATCAACGAGTTATCTAATCAAGTCGATATTCCTAAGGGCGATAGCATATTGGCTGACAGCCAAGACATTATCGATAGACTCATGGCGGGCAGTTTAGCGGATATCGTCACGCGAATGTCGACTCTGGTGTCTGATGATACTTGGTTAATGAAGGCGAGAGATACTTTCCTTGCGGGCAGCCCTATTAGCTGGCATTTGGCTTATAGCCAAGCGCAACTTGGCACTAAGTTAAGCTTAGCCCAATGTTTTAAATGGGAATTAACCGCCAGCGTCAATGTGTGTGCTCACGGTGATTTCTGTGAAGGCGTGCGGGCATTGTTGATAGATAAAGACAAGCAACCCCAGTGGCGCTTTAAGGATGTTGATTCTGTGCCTGCCGCCGTCATTGAGCAAATATTAACGTCACCGTGGGGCGAGTCGCATCCCTTCAATCAATTAAGCTAAGCGTTGAATTGATTTAATAGCTGAGTTTATACAAATTAAACTCAGCCATGCGCGTTTTACTCTGTGGTAGTGACAACATTACCACCATATAAAAAAGAACAGCACACAGGAGTGTCAGCATGAGTACAGTCGCATTTATTGGTCTTGGCAATATGGGCGGCCCAATGGCGGCCAATTTATTAAAAGCGGGCATGACCGTTCGTGTATTCGATTTAGTCCCCGAAGCGATGAAAAGTCTTGCTGACCAAGGAGCTTTTGTATCGAGTACCGCTTGCGGTGCTGCAGCGGGCGCAAGCGTAGTAATCACTATGTTACCTGCGGGTAAGCATGTGAAAAATTTATATTTAGGCAATGGTTCAGACAAAGGTCTGCTTGACGTGGTTGCTGGCGATACTTTACTGATCGATTGCTCCACCATCGATGCGCAAAGTGCGCAATTAGTCGCGGCTGAGGCGGCAAAAAGTGGTATCGAATTTATGGATGCGCCGGTTTCAGGTGGCACAGCAGGTGCCGCTGCTGGCAGTTTAACCTTCATTTGTGGCGGCTCCGATGCGGCGTTTGAGCGCGCGCAGCCCGTATTAAAAGCCATGGGGATGAACATATTCCATGCCGGCGGTGCGGGTGCGGGGCAAGTCGCTAAAATTTGCAATAACATGCTGTTATCCGTGTTGATGGTTGGCACGTCTGAAGCGTTGCAAATGGGCGTTGACCATGGTCTAGATCCTAAGGTGTTATCGGACATCATGAAGGTCAGTAGTGGTGGTAATTGGACGTTAGAGAAGTACAATCCCTGCCCAGGTGTGATGGAAACGGTACCTTCTTCTAAGGGCTATGAGGGCGGCTTTATGGTAGATTTGATGGTTAAAGATCTCGGTTTATCGCAAGAAGCGGCATTACTGAGCAATTCTAGTACGCCAATGGGCGCCTTAGCCCGTAGCTTGTATGTTAATCATGCAAGACAAGGTAATGGTCGTCGAGATTTTTCCAGTA
Organism: Shewanella morhuae; assembly: GCF_900156405.1. Taxonomy (GTDB): domain Bacteria; phylum Pseudomonadota; class Gammaproteobacteria; order Enterobacterales; family Shewanellaceae; genus Shewanella; species Shewanella morhuae. The sequence goes on along the minus strand of NZ_FTNN01000002.1, from coordinate 19,652 downwards.
TTTTTGAACAATTTGCACCACTTAAAAAATAAACATTAGAACAAGGGATAACCAGATGGATTTAAAAGATAAGGTTGTCGTCATTACTGGCGGCGCGGGTGGTTTAGGCCTAGCAATGGCACAAAATTTTGCACAGGCAGGCGCTAAAATAGCACTTATCGATGTGGATCAAGACAAACTCGAGCGAGCTTGTGCTGAGCTAGGTTCAGACACTGAAGTCCAAGGTTATGCCTTAGATATTACTGATGAAGAAGATGTGGTTGCTGGGTTCGCCTATATTTTAGAAGACTTTGGTCAAGTTAACGTACTGGTCAATAATGCCGGGATTTTACGTGATGGTATGTTGGTCAAAGCCAAAGACGGCAAAGTCACTGACCGTATGTCACTGGAGCAGTTCCAATCGGTTATCAATGTTAATTTGACGGGGAGTTTCTTGTGTGGTCGTGAAGCCGCCGCCGCTATGATTGAATCCGGCCAAGCAGGGGTAATAGTGAATATCTCTAGCTTAGCTAAAGCGGGTAATATGGGGCAATCAAACTATGCGGCCTCTAAAGCGGGCGTTGCGGCTATGTCGGTTGGCTGGGCAAAAGAGCTGGCACGTCACAATATTCGTAGCGCTGCCGTTGCGCCAGGCGTGATTGCAACCGAAATGACTGCTGCAATGAAACCCGAAGCGTTAGAGCGTTTAGAGAAGTTAATCCCCGTTGGCCGCCTTGGTCATGCTGAAGAAATCGCTTTAACCGTGCGTTTTATTATTGAAAACGATTATGTGAATGGTCGTGTATTTGAAATTGATGGCGGTATTCGCCTGTAAGCATATTGATGATTCATATCTCATCGAGATGAATAAAAACCGAGCCTAAGCTCGGTTTTTTATGTGTAAAGCCAAGATAATAGCGACTATCGCAGCGGGTTGTTCCTTGTTGTTAGAGTTGACATTTACTGGTTAACCTTAAACAATCGCCATCCACTTTTTACACCATACAATAAACTGGTTTATTGTATGTCATGGAGCTTAACATCCGCATGTCTTGGCAGCATAAAGCCCTCTGGCTTGAGAAGATAACGAAACGCATGATGCTGATTGTCGGTATTTTAGGGCTTATTGTGATTTATTGTGGGTTCTTTTTTTTGCTTTTCAGTGGCCGTTCTGTGGCAGTCATTCCTTGGTTTTTCCTACTCTCACCTTGGATATGCATTTATTTTGGTTTGACTCAGACACAGCAAGCGCAAGTCGTGCATTGGTTTTTTAAAAAATGTAAAAATCCATTTAAAAAATAATCTGTTTTTGCACGTTCATATTTTTTGTTTCGGTTTGCGCTGTAAGCAAACATTGGAGAGAAACAATGGGGTTATATCGATACTTATACCTCTTGGCTGGCTTGTTATGTTTGAGCGGATGCGAGCCTTCTAACGAGCAGGTGTCACGCCCTAGTGATAATGACACGCCGATCATCGCCTCTTATGGCAGCTGGGCTTCTCCTTTATCGGCGGCGAATGTATTTCAACAGTCCGATAGCGTGATTGAATTGCAAAGCGTGGCAGGCATGCTGTATTTTGCAGAATCCAATGGCGAACAGCAGGGGCAAGTTGGCATTAAGCAGCTCAATAAGCAAGGTAATATCATTGAGGTGGTGCCTTCGAGTTTTAATGTTAAATCTACCGTACATGAATATGGCGGAGCCGCCTTTTTAGGCATTGGCCAGAGTTTATTTGTCACGAAGGCGAACGATCAATTATTTTATCGTTTTGCGCCTAACCAACCGTCATTAGCGTTAACCCCAAATGGTACTCGCCATGCCGACTGTGTTGCTTATCCTAAGGGTTCGCGAATTATCTGTGTGCGTGAAGATCATCGTCAAGCGGGTGAACCTAAAGCCAGTTTAGTGACCATTAACCTCAATTTTGCCAAAGAAGGTGACACGCTTGTCTCGGACCATGATTTTATCTCAGCGCCAGCCATTTCGCCCGATAACTCGAAGCTTGCATGGATCACATGGGAACACCCCTACATGCCATGGGATAACAGCGTTCTCTGGCTTGGAGATCTTGACCGTAAAGGTCAGCTACGCAATATCCATAAGATCAATACGCCGACAGATTCTTCTGTATCTCAACCATTATTCAGTCCTGATGGGCAACTCTATGTCGTCTCGGATATGAGCGATTGGTGGAATATCTATCGTGTTACGCCGAAAAATACCTTAGCCCCTGTACTGAGCAAAAGTGCCGAATTTGCAGTGGCTGATTGGTATTTAGGTAATCATAACTATGCCTTTGAATCCGAAAACACGATTATTGCCAGCTATATGTTGGGGAGTCAGGCGGCGTTAATTCGGTTGCATTTGGATTCTGGCTTGGTTGAATCTTTAGCCGTCGACTTTGGTGAAATAACCCAAGTTACAAAGGGGGAAGATGGCGTTTATTTTGTCGGCGCTAAGGCTACCCCTGAGAAGGGCATTTATAAAGTGATTGGCCGCGGCACAGAGTTGGTTTATAGCCCCAACTTAGCCAAGCTTGATCCTAATTTCATTTCACGGGCGAAAAACATTACCTTTGAAACCGGTAATCATCAGCAAGCCTACGGTTATTTTTATGGGCCCGTTAACCCCAATTATATCGCCCCCCATGATACTCGACCGCCATTAATTGTGATGTTGCACGGCGGCCCGACTGCGCGCGCGAGTCTGGCTTATCGTAGTGATATCCAGTTCTGGACTAGCCGTGGTTTTGCGGTACTTGATGTTAATTTTCGTGGAAGTAGTGGTTTTGGCCGTGCCTATCGCCAAAGTATCTATGGAAAGTGGGGCCAAGCCGACGTGGAGGATGTCGTCAATGCGGCTCAATATGTGGTCGCTAAAGGTTGGGTCGATGCGCAAAAGTTAGCGATTCGCGGTATTAGCGGGGGGGGGCTAACGGTTATGTCGTCTTTAGCCTTTTACGATGTATTTCAAGCGGGCGTGAGTTACGCAGGGATCAGTGATTTTGAGCAGCTTGTTAATAATACTCATAAGTTTGAGACTGGCTATTTAGATCAACTTATTGGTCCCTATGCAGAGAATAAAGCGCGTTATCGAGAGCGATCGCCTTTTTATCATCTTGAGGGATTAAACGAACCTTTACTTATTATTCAAGGTTTGAGGGGGCAAATTGTACCGTCACAACAATCGCAACAAATTTATGCCGCCTTAAAAGCCAAAAGGGTGCCGACAGCCTATATCAGTTATGAAGACCAGACGCATGATGGCTGGACACCCGAGCATAAAGCGGCGAGTTTAGACACTGAACTGGCATTTTATGGACAAGTGTTTCATTTTACGCCTGCGGGTACATTACCTAGCTTGCTACTTGATAATGCTGCGGCGCTAAAGCCAAGCAGTGCCAGTCATCAATAACCCAGAATTTCAGTGGTTGATACTGGCCGTTGTTATTCTGCGGCGTTTTTATGGCAACACGAAGAGGTTGTATCTTGTAAGCTCTCTTCCTTTTGTGGCGTATGACTTAGGCTATCAATAATGGCGCAGTGGGGTTGTTCGCCACCTTGGCATTGGGTCACCATATGTTGTAATTGCGTCCTAAGTTGCTGCAACTTGCTAATTTGCTGCTCGACATAGGCAAGATGAGTGCGGGTAAGCTGTTTTACATCTTCTGCATTACGACTTTCGTTGCCCTTAAGACCCAGCAATGACTTGCAATCCTCTAAGCTAAAACCTAAGTCGCGGCATTGGTGCACAAACTTAAGGGCCTCAATATCTGAATGGCGATAAACCCGATAGCCTGCCTGATTTCGCTCGGCGCAGACTAAACCAATATCATGATAATAACGGATACTTTTAACGCTTAAGCCCGTTTGTTTTGCCACTTCACCTATTTTCATTTCTACCTCGATTTTAACTATGACTACGGCCATGACGTTAAGCACTAGGATGGGCTAACACAGCGTTTTACTGATCTTTTGATGGTAAATTGTTAGTGCTGTCACATTCGGCCAACTTAAGCTTGACTCTCCCTTAATGGGAGACTTTATCTTAAGCCTATCGCGTAAAAGTTCAACTAAGGAATATTTTATGGCTCAGATCAGGCTCTATGTTGCCAATATGAATTGTGCAGGCTGCGTTGCTAAAATTGAAAAAGCACTTGCCGCTCAAGAGGGCGTCGAGGCGCGCGTTAACCTCGCGGATAAGCAAGTGACGGTAGACGGCAACATGAATGTTGATACCGCGTTAGCTGTGATGGCTAATGCGGGATTTCCCGCACAGGTGGTGGTTGATGCTAAGGCCGCCGCCGAAGAAAAACGCATCGCAGATGCCGCTGAGTATCGGTTGCGAATGCGCCAAGCGATAGCGGCGCTCGCTGTCGGTATGCCTATGATGTTATGGGGGTTACTGGGCGGTGAAATGATGATCAACAGTCCGAGTATGCAACTTGGCTGGGGCATAATGGGACTGGTAACGTTGGCTTTACTGGTGACGACGGGTGGGCATTTTTATCAAGGTATGTGGCGGGCACTCAAAGCCAAAACGACTAATATGGACACCCTAATCGTGCTCGGTACCACTACGGCATGGGCGTATTCTATGCTGGTGGTGATTATGCCAAGTGCTTTTCCCATCGAGACTCGCCATGTGTATTTTGAAGCGAGTGTGATGATTTTAGGATTAATTAACTTAGGCCACGGATTTGAGCTCAAAGCGCGTGGCAAAACGAGCGAGGCAGTACAGAGATTACTCGGATTACAATCGACTACGGCTATCCGTATCAGCGACAAAGGCGATGAACAGGTTGAAATAAGTCAGCTTAAACTTGGCGATAAGTTGCGCTTACGTCCTGGGGATAGAGTGGCGCTCGATGGCGTTGTTGAAACTGGGCAATCCCTATTAGATGAAGCCATGTTGACGGGCGAGCCTATTCCCGTGCTTAAAAATCGCGGAGATAACTTAAGTGCAGGTACAGTAAATGGGAACGGCAGCTTGGTTTATCGAGTAACAGCTGGCCAGCAGGATACTAGACTTGCCAAAATTATTGCGTTGGTACAACAGGCGCAAACCTCTAAGTTACCCATAGGTCGGTTGGCCGATAAAGTTTCAGCCGTATTTGTGCCTACGGTCGTTATCATCGCCCTTCTTGCCGCCGCGATTTGGTATTTTGTGGGCCCAGAGCCAGCTTTGAGTCATGCGCTAGTGGTATTGACCAGTGTGCTGATTATTGCTTGTCCTTGTGCGCTTGGACTGGCAACCCCCATGTCGATTATGGTGGCCGTTGGCCGCGCAGCTCAAATGGGCGTCTTAGTCAAAAATGGTGAGGCACTGCAAACAGCAAGTAAGGTCGATTGCGTTGTGCTTGATAAAACAGGCACTGTGACGTTAGGCAAACCGCAAGTGACGGACTTTACCTTAGTTCAAACACTAGATAATGCGGAACAAGCGCAATTACTCGGTGCGATTGCTAGCCTTGAACAACATTCAGAGCACCCATTGGCCAGTGCTATTGTCAATTACGCCAAGGAATCGCTATCGCAATTACCTGATACCCAAAGTTTTATTAACCATCAAGGTAAAGGTATTACTGGCGAAGTTGATAGTGTTCACTTTGCTATTGGTAATCTTGCCTTGATGACGGAATTAGACATTGTTAATCCCGATGGCAGTGCGTTAGACCCGCAAGCAACCTTGAGTTTTGCTAACCAAGGCAAAACCCCCATTTACGTTGCAAGGGCAGGTACGTTAGTGGCCACTATCGCACTGGCCGATCCAATTAAACCCGATGCAGAAGCGGCGATAGCAGCTATGTTACAAAGTGGTATTCGCGTGGTGTTATTGACCGGAGATAACCCACAAACAGCGCAAGCCGTGGCAAGCCAAGTGGGGATTAGTGAAGTGATCGCCGGTGTACTACCAGAACAAAAACAACAGCATGTGCAGGATTTGCAAAAGCAAGGGCATGTAGTTGCTATGGTAGGTGATGGCATTAACGATGCGCCAGCTTTAATGAGCGCCGATGTGGGCATCGCGATGGGCTCTGGCACTGAAGTGGCGATAGAAAGTGCGGATATGACCTTGTTATCACCACAGTTAATCGTGATTGCTCACATATTGGCACTGTCGCGGGCAACGATTACCAATATTAAGCAAAACCTATTTGGCGCCTTTGTGTATAACAGTTTAGGCATTCCCATTGCTGCAGGTGTGCTTTATCCGCTAACCGGTATGTTATTGAGCCCTGTGATCGCGGGGGCGGCTATGGCGTTGTCTTCGTTAACCGTCGTGACTAACGCTAATCGCTTAAGACGACAGAAGTTATAAGCGGGCGATTAATGTTCAGTCTTGGTGTTAGCGTTATTCTCGACGCCAAGCGATACTAGCCTGAGTCTTACTATAGACAACCCGAACTAAATTATTGAAAGTTAAGCTAATCGATTAAGTGTATTCAGTTGCTTAATATCGATGTTAAGCGGCAATGGCAGTATTGGCGTTAAAGGCTAATACTGCCTTGGTAGTTGATAATTTAGCCCAAACTGCTATAGTGCCACGTTTATTTTTACCCCTTCGGCATAGCGTTATTAGGTTTATGCTTATTTAAAGCGGCGTCAGCTGGCTAGGCCAACATTACTCGATTTGGAAGTTCATTTTGATCACAACAGCAAATATCACCATGCAGTTCGGCGCTAAGCCACTGTTTGAAAACATCTCAGTTAAATTTGGCGGAGGTAACCGTTACGGTCTTATCGGCGCGAATGGCTGTGGTAAATCGACCTTCATGAAGATCCTGTGTGGTGATCTAGACCCTAGCAGCGGTAACGTCTCGTTAGATGTCAATGAGCGTCTGGGTAAATTAAGCCAGAACCAGTTTGGTTATGAAGAATTCAACCTGATTGATACTGTGATCATGGGCCACCGCGAACTGTGGAAGGTCAAGCAAGAGCGTGACCGTATTTATTCTTTACCTGAAATGAGTGAAGAAGACGGCATTACCGTGGCTAACCTTGAGATGGACTTTGCTGAGATGGACGGTTATACCGCCGAATCTCGTGCGGGCGAATTGCTGCTGGGTGTGGGTATTAGCATAGAAACCCATTTTGGTTTGATGTCAGAAATCGCTCCAGGTTTGAAACTACGAGTATTGTTAGCGCAGGCGTTGTTTTCTGATCCTGATGTGCTGCTACTTGACGAACCTACCAACAACTTGGATATCGACACTATTCGTTGGTTACAGGACATGCTGAATCAACGTAATAGCACTATGGTGATCATTTCGCACGATAGATATTTCTTAAACTCAGTTTGTACCCATATGGCTGATTTAGATTACGGCGAGCTGCGCGTTTATCCTGGTAACTACGACGAATACATGCAGGCTGCCACTCAAGCTCGCGAGCGTTTATTGTCGGATAATGCTAAGAAAAAAGCCCAGATTTCTGAGCTGCAAACCTTCGTAGCGCGCTTCTCTGCGAACGCATCTAAGGCGAAACAGGCTACATCACGTGCCCGTCAAATCGACAAAATTAAGTTAGATGATATTAAAGCCTCTAGCCGTGTGAACCCGTTCATTCGTTTTGAGCAAGAAAAGAAATTATTCCGTAATGCCTTAGTGGTTGAGCAATTAACTAAAGGCTACGATACGCCACTATTCAAAGACTTAAACTTGATTGTTGAAGTGGGTGAGCGCATTGCGGTATTGGGTGAAAACGGTGTTGGTAAAACAACGCTGTTACGAACTTTGATCCATGATATCCCACAGGATAGCGGTACGATTCAATGGTCTGAAAACGCAAATATTGGTTATTATGCGCAGGACCATGAGTCTGATTTCGAAAACGAAATGACCTTGTTCGAGTGGATGAGCCAATGGCGCAAACCTGAAGATGACGACCAATCAGTACGTGCTATTTTAGGCCGTATGTTGTTTGGATCTGACGACATTAAAAAGTCAGTCAAAGTGTTATCGGGTGGTGAGAAGGGCCGCATGTTATTTGGCAAGCTCATCATGCAAAAAGCTAACATTCTGGTACTCGATGAACCGACCAACCACATGGATATGGAATCGATTGAGTCATTGAACAACGCGTTAGAAATGTACGAAGGCACATTGATTTTCGTCAGTCATGACCGTGCATTTGTATCGTCACTGGCGAACCGTATTCTTGAAGTGACTCACAAAGGCGTGAATGATTTCAGAGGTAATTACGATGAGTTCCTTGCCAGTAAAGGGATTGAATTATAAAACTTGTTAGCCTGTGATAATACACGGAGCTAAACTAAAAACGCCGCAATAAATTGCGGCGTTTTTGTTTCTGCTTTCAGCTTTCAGCTTAATTTTCGTTATGAGTCAGCATTATTTTTGTTGTACGTAAATTAAGTCATCAGTATTAAACCCACGCGCTTTTGACATTTCAACAAACTTGTTAAGCACTTCTGCTGGCACAGTCGGTGTTTTTGCTAGTAACCACAAATAATCTGTGTCTGGCCCCGATATAAAAGCATATTGGTAGTTTTCATGATCTAATTCAAAGACCACATAGGAGCCATAAAATGGCCCAAAGAAGGAGACTTTTAAATAGCCTTCGTTATCGCCATTAACAAAATAGGCTTTACCTTCGGCTTCTTTCCATGCATTTTTTTCGGTTGAAAAACCACGGTTAATCACCATCACGCCGCCATCATCTTTTAGGCTATATTCGGCGCTAACTTGGCTTAATCCTCTTTCAAATGAATGATCTAATCGTGCTATCTCGTACCATTTACCCAGATATCGATTCAGCTCAAAATTATTTACGGGTTCAACATATTTGGGCATGCCTAAGCAACCGCTCAGTAAAAAGACACTGATGACTAATAATAATTTTCTCAATTTCGCCTCCCTGTATAAAGTGTTCCTTGCCGCTTTGTGTCATGTTTTTAGTCGTCGCAGCGCTGAGTTTAGACGCATTTCTAAAAACTATTTTCCTCGATAAACAATCGATTAACACCCTTGTACTGTAACGTAATCATGGATATTAAACATAATACAAAACACGCCTTGGCTTAATCATCTGAATTAATGTATTGCTTGCGGTCTAAATCGTATTTTCGCATTTTGTCATAGAGCGTTTTACGCGGTAGCTCAAGTTGTTCCATCGTCAGTTTAATGCTGCCTTTATTATGGCTGAGAGCTTCTTCAATCAATACGCGCTCAAAAAACTCGACTCTTTGAAGTAAGGACATGCTGGAGTGCAAACTGGGTGTATTACCCAAGGAGCCGGCAAAAGCCGCTTCTCCGCCTAATAGTACAAAGCGTTCTGCTAGGTTACGTAACTCACGTACATTACCCGGCCAGTCGTGGGAGGTGAGTATGGCGTTTTGTTCGGCATTTAGGGCGATGAGCGCCTTGTGATAGCGCGCTGACGCAACACGGGCAAAATGCAGAAATAGCAATGGAATATCTTCACGGCGATCTCTTAGTGGCGGAATAGGTACTGTCACGAGATTTAAGCGATACAATAAATCCTGACGAAATTCCCCTGTATCACATAGGCTTTTTAAATCCACTTTTGTGGCCGCTATCACGCGAATATCCAGATTGATGCTTTTATTTGAACCTAAGCGCTCAACCTTACGATCCTCAAGTACTCGTAGTAGTTTGACTTGCAGTGACAGTGGCGTACTTTCGATCTCATCTAAAAATAATGTGCCGCCATTGGCATATTCAAACTTACCAATGCGCATCTTGTCTACACCGGTAAATGCGCCTGCTTCAGCGCCAAAAAGTTCACTTTCAATCAGGTTTTCAGGGATAGCGCCACAGTTGATAGCAACAAAGTTAGCTTGGTTACGGCTACTATGATCGTGTAAATAGCGGGCAACGAGCTCTTTACCTGTACCGGTTTCGCCTTCAATTAACACGTCGGCTGGGGTGTCTATCACTTGAGTAATAATATGGCGCATGCGGTTAATGCCGACACTGTTGCCTAAAATGCGTGGCCCTGGCACGCTCTGGCTTTGGAGATCCTTTTTGAGTTTACGGTTTTCTAAGGTCAAGCTACGTTTATCTAGTGCGCGCTTTACCACGTCGAGGATATGTTCGTTATTAAAGGGTTTTTCAAGAAAATCATAGGCACCTTGCTTTAACGCATTAACCGCCATAGCGATATCACCAAAGCCTGTGAGCAGTACAACGGGCAAGTCGGGGTCTTGTAGACGGATTTGCTGCATTAAACTGATGCCATCTAAGTGTGGCATGTTGACATCTGATATCACCATGCCAGCCCAATCTTTATGCAAAAGCTTAGCGATACCTTTAGGTTCAGTGGTCGCAATTGCTTTGATGCCTTCGAGTTCAAATAATTGAACAAGAACAGTGCCGATGTGTGGCTCATCGTCAACGATGAGAACAGAATAATCTTGGATCGAATTGAGCACACTCATGAGACTAACGTTCCTCGAGCAAATAAATAGGTAAAATAATCTGGAAAATGGCACCGCCATCCTCGGCATTAGCCACGTTAATCTGGCCTTGCATGGATTCGATAATACGCTGTGAAATCGATAAACCCAAGCCAAGGCCGTGACGTTCACTGGTGGTAAAGTAGGGCTCAAATATTTTTTCGATTTGGCTTTCACGCACGCCAGGACCTGTGTCTTGAATGCTGATACAGAACTTGTCCTCGCAGGTCACTCGAATGATCAAATGGCGCTTAACTGATTGTTGCATCGCGACAATGGCGTTGCTCATAATATTGACAAATACTTGTTGTAGTCTGACCTTATCGCCCCAAACCTGATACTGACTGCTGGGTAACTGCACGTCTAATTCAACACCTTGCTTATCTATTGCGGGCTGAACTATGGTCAGCGCTTGTTTAAGACAACGGCTAATATCGGTGGCGCTATCTGTGCCTTGGCTTTTACGGGTAAAACTTTTAAATTGTCCCACAATATCAGCCAGCCTGTCGGTTAGCTCAATAATAATTTTGATATTATCCAAAGCTTTATCTTGCATGTTGCGGGTTAGAAAGGTTTGGGTATTTTGGGCGTAACTGCGAATAGCCGCCAGAGGTTGGTTTAGTTCATGGTTAATACTGGCAGCTAAGCTACCTATTACAGTGAGTTTTGCTGCTTGGATTAGCTCGTCTTGAGTGTCTTTGAGTTGATGGTTAGCCTGCAGTAAGTCTTGAGTACGCTCTTCAACTCTTTGTTCTAATAGGCTCTGCGCCAATTTCATACGGTGTAAGTTACGACGACGCTCGGCGCTAAATAAAATACTTAATGCCAATAGCAGATAAATACTGGCTGAAAGTAGCATCAGTGCTGGCAAAGATGTCATTAAAGGCTTAATCGGTGCAAATATATGTACTCGCCAACCCGCTTTGGACATTTGTTGGTGATTGTCCATGTATTGCTCACGATCTTTGCCCGTTTGCAGTTGGTAGATCATGGCTTGACGATCACTCTCATAGGCTGGCTTTATTAATAGCTCGCCAATAGGACGTTCAGCGTAACGTTTTGACGTATCTATAGTATGTTGTTTGATTTTGGTGAGTGGCGTCAGTGATTTTAAACGCCATTCATCGATGCTGGAGATAAACACAATATCTTCGGGATCACTAATCATAAATTGGTATTGACCCGCGATGGCAATACTCGTGCTTTGTTGCTCGATACCACTAATATCCACTTTAACGATTATCGCGCCCAGTATGCCTTTACCACCTTGCTGATAAATCGGATAAGAAAAGTAAAACCCGCGCTTATCAGAGCTGGTACCCACGGCATAATAACGGCCTAAATTACCTGAAATTGCATCGGTGTAATAAGGTCTAAAGGAATAGTCCTTACCGATGAACGAGAAACTCTGTTGCCAGTTACTGGCGGCAATCGCGACCCCTTGCTCATCGATAAGATAAATATCCGATGCTTCGGTGACATGTTGAATTTCTTCTAGATATAGATTGAGATCTTGCACCTTGCTAGAGTTTTTTGGGTCGTTTAGAACACTAGCCAACATAGGATTAGTCGACAGTACATGGGGAATACTTTCGTAGCGGGACAATGCACCGTCAAGAAAGCTAATTAACTCCTTCAGTTGTTTTTCTGATTGAGCTTGAATATCAATTTTACCTTGATGTAAATGTACCCAATAGGTCAGTTTTAGCGTTAAAAATAAGCCAACGAGCAGGACTACAGTCAAAAAGAGGCGTTTTTTAGCCTTAGAGGTCATAGGTAACATGGTGGCTATCCTGGTAAAACATGGGCATTAATACGATTGGTATAATATCGGATACGGTTTGCTTTAAAAAGAAAGCGAGCCCGTTTAGGCTCGCTTAAAAATTATCTGTAATCAAGGGTTAATGTCATAACCCTTGAACGGTAGGCTAATAACCACGCATTGAATCGAGCCATTCAGGTAAGAAAAGCGAAATTTGCGGCACATAGGTGATAAGAATCAAGAAAGCCAGCATCAATACTAACCACGGCAGAACCGATTTAATTACCCAACCAATACTGTGTCCGGTTATGCCCGCCGTCACAAAGAGGTTGAGTCCCACTGGCGGCGTGAGCATACCTATCTCCATGTTGACCACCATGATGATACCTAAGTGAATAGGATCTATGCCTAACTGAGTCGCGATAGGGAAGAGGATCGGCGCCATAATCAACACAATTGCAGAGGGTTCCATAAAGTTACCGGCAGCAAGCAGCAGCAAGTTAACGATAATTAGGAATCCCCAAGCGGGTAAGCCCATGTTAACAATATGCTCAGCAATGATATGTGGGATGCGCTCTGTCGTTAACACATGCGCGAACAGCATCGCGTTAGCGATGATAAACAGCAGCATGATACTGACCTTAGCGCCATCGCGAACAACGTTACGTATATCTTTGTTAATAGGCGTTTTGATAAGACCTAAGGCCATATAACCTAAATTACGCATGCTAGCGCTAAGGATATTTTCACCGTCATTACGCCAAGCTACATCTTTTAATGGGCCGATATCGCGATAACCAAACACCGCAATAAAGTACGCATACATACAGGCTACTGCCGATGCTTCTGTAGGGCTCGCAACGCCGCCATAGATAGAGCCTAATACAATAAAGATGAGTGCTAATCCACCCAAGGCTTTAATACTTGAAATACCTAATTGTTTAAAACCAGGGAAAGGGCGTGAAGGCAAGTTTTTGAAACGTGCGACTATGTAGATAACAACCATCAGTATAAATCCCATCATTAAGCCTGGGATTAAACCTGCCATAAACATTCTTGCTGCCGACACTTCTGTCGCTGCCGCATATACCAACATGACAATTGATGGTGGAATTAAGATTCCGAGTGTGCCCGAGGTCGTGATAACCCCAGCGGCAAACTTTTCTGGGTAACCGGCTTTAACCATGCCCACAATCACGATAGAACCGATAGCGGCAACAGTGGCTGGAGATGAGCCCGATACGGCGGCAAACAGCATACACGCCATAACGGATGCCATAGCTAAGCCACCGCGGACATGTCCGATACTGTCCATTGCAAAATCAATAATTCGTCTTGCTACGCCACCAGTTGATAAAAAAGCGGATGATAAAATGAAAAAGGGGATCGCGAGTAAAGTGTAATGCTCTGATGAAGACTCATATAATTTAAGTGCCACTGAGGCTAAAGAGTCATTAGAGAAAAATAATATCGTGAGCATACTAGAAAAACCTAACGCGATAGCGATGGGCATCCCGAGGAACATACACACAAATAGGGCGGTGAATAGGGTTGCAATAGCCATTATTTAATCTCCTTTTCGTCAGAGATAACAGTGGTATTGGCTTGTTTAACGCTTTCATCAATTAAATGCATACTTTCTTTCGCTTCATCGGCAAATTGGAGGCCAGATATTTGGTTACGTAAAATACCAATAAACAGTTCGACGAAACGCCACGTCAACATTATAAATCCAATAATCAGAATGCTTTGAGATAACCAAATAGGCACAGCGCCATCTTCTACGTCAATTCGTAAAGTGTTCCAAGCAAAATCCGGATCGAGACTTTTTAGTAAAAACTGCGGGAAATTAATATCTTCCATCGGCACGCCAATTTGGTACATCTGGCTTAAATAATCCCAACTGCCTTTTAAAAACAGCCCACAATAAATAATACAGACCGAGGCGGTAATTAAAGCGGTTATTTTTTTTGCTCGAGGTGCTAAGTTTTTAACAAAGGCATCCACTCCAATGTGTGCACCGACTTTTACGCCGTAGGACATACCAAACAGCACAAACCAACCGCAAAGGGTTAACGTGAGCTCTTGGATCCACAGAAACCCCGTATTAAAGAAAAATCGTGCGATTACTTCTGAAAATACTAACAATGTCATCAAGGTGATCAGTAGATTCAGTACACCCTCTTCAAAATAACCAAATATTCGCGATATCACAGCCATAACTTCCTCACTGAAATAACCGCTTAAACCCAAATGAGTTTAAGCGGCTTGTTATTATTATTTATTTGCAGCTACAGCGGCATCAATCACATCTTTACCGATTTGGTCTTCAAACTTAGCCCAAACAGGCTTCATTACATCAATCCACTTTTGGCGATCAGCTGGAGATAGTGTCACTAATTGTGAACGTTTAGAATCAAGAATTAACTGCTTATCTTGATCATCTTTCTCAGCGGCAATCTTGTTACCTAACGCGATAGATTCATCTAAAGATTCTTTGATGATCTTACGTTTGTCAGCAGGTAAACCTTTCCAGAAAGTATCTGAGGTCACGACCATATAATCGAGTACACCGTGATTACTTTCAGTAATCTGGCTTTGTACTTCATAAAATTTCTGTGAGTACGTATTTGACCAAGTATTTTCTTGACCATCGATAGCGCGGGTTTGAAGCAGGGTAAATACTTCTGAGAAAGGCTTTTTCACTGGAATGGCGCCAACAGCATCAAACTGAGCCGCTAGAACATCTGATGCCATTACGCGAAATTTTAAGCCTTTCGCATCAGAAGGGTTTTTAAGTGGTGTATTGGCAGAGAACTGCTTCATACCATTGTGCAAATAACCTAGACCCACGACACCTTTACGTGTCATCGAGTTTAGAAGTGTTTGACCCGCTTCACCTTGTTGAAAACGGTTTACAGCGTCCATATCATTGAATAAAAAAGGTAAATCAAATACTTGCAAACGTTTGGTGTAACGTTCGAATTTTGAGAGTGACGGTGCGACAAATTGCACATCATTTAGTAGAAGTGCTGCTAACTCATTGTTATCCCCAAATAACTGTGAGTTAGGGAATACGTTTACTGTGTATTCTCCCGGCAAGCGTTGTTCAACGAGTTCTTTAAATTTAAGTGCCATTTGGCCTTTAGGAGTATTTTCTGCAACAACATGCGAAAACTTAATTTCAACTGGTGCAGCAAGTACGTTAAAGCTACTGGCGAATACAGAAGCAACGGCGAGCATCTTAACGAGGGTTTTAAGTGGGCGAGTGAATTCAGTGTGTTGATTCAATGTCATCTTGAGTTCCTTTTTCTATTGTTAGGATTTATCCTCAGTCTTGGTTAGTTTGTTACCAAGTTTGAGTCGGAATACAGCCTTGATTTCCCTGAGGTCTGTCTTACTAAAAGCAAGTACCGCGCCAACTTACACTAAAATCTGTAAGTGTTTGGTTGCTAAAGTGTAGTTCATTTGATGTTTGTCACACTTTTTGTTTACTGGGTGAGATCTCGCTCACAGTGAGGCGTATTTTGGGTGGGAAACCACCCAAAACAAATATTCATCATTGCTTTAGCGTATTTTAAGATGCCGACTCATTCAGCAAAAGCTGTTATTTAGAGATCAAAATATGCGAATAAATTGTACTAAGATGCCAGCTGAACCTGAGGAGCGTAGCTTTATGGGAGGAGAGTGAAAAGGCTGATAATTAGTTGCTAACTGTTATTATCGTGAGCTTACAGACTATTTAACCTGAGCTCGAGATAAGCAGAGCCGCTGAATAGGCCTCTTTGCGTTGCTCTGTCTAACCATAGCTCGCTATGGCGTACTACAGAGCGCCTTGATATGCGCAAAAATCTGCGCATTCAGTCAGAAAATAGATTTCTCGTTTCAAACTAATTATTTATAGCATTGATCTAGTTTGTTAAATGTAGATTTTTCGACACTCGTTATCCCGAGTTCAGGTTATTTAGCGTAACGATTTATATATTCTAATATCGATTATATCGTATGACACCTGACACCTTAAGCATACATACCTAAGGTAATCGCTAGATAATAGCTCTTAAATGACCTTACTCATTACCTGCGTGGAGGTTTTAACTCAGCGGTTGTGCTACAGAAAGGGGCAGGTTGATTAGTACAGCGATAACATGCTCTGGAATGCCTCAAAGGAAATATACAATCCAATTCATTAAGTTATTTGTAGTCAATATAGTTTAGTTAGTAAATTTATAACGAGGTGAATATGGTGGTCGCTACTGGGCTCGAACCAGTGACCCCCTCCTTGTAAGGGAGGTGCTCTCCCAGCTGAGCTAAGCGACCTGGG
>NZ_FTNN01000002.1:0-2878 GCF_900156405.1 Shewanella morhuae | reverse complement strand
TACTGGGCTCGAACCAGTGACCCCCTCCTTGTAAGGGAGGTGCTCTCCCAGCTGAGCTAAGCGACCTGGGATATAACTATTTGTTGTACAACCATAAATTCTTTGCAAAAAATATGGTGGTCGATACTGGGCTCGAACCAGTGACCCCCTCCTTGTAAGGGAGGTGCTCTCCCAGCTGAGCTAATCGACCTCGCTGTGTGGAGCCGTATTATAGGGAGGTTCGATCGAGTGTCAACGCTTTTTAGTGAAAAAACCATTGGTCGCGGCATTTTTGTTCGTATTGACTTAATGCTATTCATCCCGCTGATCAAAGTGTTAGTTAATTAGTCAATTTAATTAGTCAATTATTGATGCTTAATTGGCGAGGACTGTGTAAATCGACATGGTTCATCAAGTTGCTTAATGGCATTACTTAAGCCTTTAGTGATTAGCTAAGTTCAACGCCGCTTAAGTTTAATCAGTAGATAACAACGGTTATTGATATATAGAGAGAAATTGCCCATCAGTTTTATGCTAATGAATGTAAAAATTCAGTGGCTATTTAGCTGGCGCATTTTTATAGGTGCCTTTTGTACTGATATGTTAGGGCCTTCTGTAGCCAACGTTATCTAAACAGGATTATTTAACATTTAGAACCGTGATTTTTATACGATAAATGAGCTGGCTCTGCTTGTCCCATTTGCAGCACTCGCTTTGGCTGTTAGAATAAGCCCACTTTTTACCGTGATTGTCTTTATCTAGACGACTTTATATAGGTTAGTGTCCCATTATGACAACTAAGACGCGTTTTGCCCCCAGTCCTACTGGTTTCTTGCATGTTGGTGGTGCCCGTACTGCACTTTATTCTTGGTTACAAGCTCGTGCAAATAACGGTGAATTTGTACTGCGTATTGAAGACACTGATATTGAGCGTTCGACTCAAGCCGCTTGTGATGCGATTTTAGAAGGCATGAACTGGTTAGGTCTGACATGGGACGAGGGCCCGTATTACCAAACTAAGCGTTTTGATCGTTATAACGAAATCATTGCGCAAATGTTAGCAAAGGGCACTGCCTATAAGTGCTATTGCTCACGCGAGCGAATTGATGCCTTAAGAGAAACACAAGCTGCTAACGGTGAAGCGCAAAAGTACGATGGTTGCTGCCGTGATTTACCTGCCCGAGACACAGATGAACCATTTGTGGTGCGTTTTAAAAACCCTATTGGTGGCTCAGTGGTATTTGATGACCACGTTCGTGGCCGTATAGAATTTTCTAATGACGCATTAGATGATTTAATTATCGCCCGTACCGATGGCGTGCCAACCTATAATTTCTGTGTGGTGGTTGATGATTGGGATATGGGCATTACGTGTGTCGTGCGTGGTGAGGATCATATCAACAATACGCCGCGTCAAATTAATATCCTTAAAGCATTAGGGGCTCCGATCCCAGAATACGCGCATGTATCGATGATTTTAGGGGATGACGGCGCGAAATTATCTAAGCGTCATGGCGCCGTGAGCGTTATGCAATATCGTGACGATGGTTATTTGCCTGAAGCGCTGTTGAACTACTTAGTACGTTTAGGCTGGTCACATGGCGATCAAGAAATTTTCTCATTAGAAGAAATGAAGCAATATTTTAAATTGGGCGATATCAACAAAGCCGCTTCGGCTTTTAATACCGATAAACTAGTGTGGCTTAATCAACACTATATAAAGAGTCTTGCCCCAGAATATGTGGCGACACACTTACAATGGCATATGGACGATCAAAAAATTGATCTGTCAAACGGTCCTGCATTAGCCGAAGTCGTCACTGCATTAGCAGAGCGAGCTAAAACACTAAAAGAGTTAGCTGCTTCTAGCCGTTATTTCTATGAAGACTTTACAGAGTTTGATGAAGCCCAAGCGAAAAAGCATTTACGTGGTGTTGCGTTAGAACCATTGCAACTGGTGCAACAAAAATTAGCGGCATTAACGGAATGGACAGCCGAAGCTATTCATCAGGCAATTGAAGATACCGCTACTGAATTAGATGTGGGTATGGGTAAGGTTGGCATGCCTTTACGTGTTGCAGTAACAGGGGCAGGGCAGTCTCCTGGCTTAGATATCACACTATGTTTAATCGGAAGAAATCGTTCTGAACAAAGAATATCCAAAGCGATTGAATTTGTAGCAGATAGAATAAATTCCTAAAAAAACGAGTTGACACTTTTAAGTGTGCTGCATAGAATGCGCCACGCAGTTGAGACACGGCCGAGCAAATGCTTGCAGTGCACTTAAATGCCGTTAAATAAGTTTGGGGTTATAGCTCAGCTGGGAGAGCGCTTGCATGGCATGCAGGAGGTCCACGGTTCGATCCCGTGTAGCTCCACCAAACTTACTGCAGATATTAAGCAAGAACGTTAAGTTCAAATTAATATGTCCGAGCCCCTTCGTTTTTAGATGAGAGTGCCTAGGACACCGTAGATGTTAAACGGGAACGTTAAGTTCAAATTAATATGTCCGGGTCCCCTTCGTCTAGAGGCCTAGGACACCGCCCTTTCACGGCGGTAACAGGGGTTCGAATCCCCTAGGGGATACCAAATATTGGTTCCTAGCAAATGACAGCGTGTTGTTTGATAAGAACAAAATCTAAATTTATGCTGATATATTGGCTGCTAAAGTCTATTGTGTTGGTAAAAAATTTGGGGCTATAGCTCAGCTGGGAGAGCGCTTGCATGGCATGCAAGAGGTCCACGGTTCGATCCCGTGTAGCTCCACCAATTTACAGTATTATTAAGCTGAAACAATAGTTTAAATTAATAATCCCGGGTCCCCTTCGTCTAGAGGCCTAGGACACCGCCCTTTCACGGCGGTAACAGGGGTTCGAATCCCCTAGGGGATACCACATTT
>NZ_FTNN01000010.1 GCF_900156405.1 Shewanella morhuae | reverse complement strand
AGCCTTTTTTAGGATTTCTTTCTCAAGGTTAATACGCTCAATTTCTCGTTTAAGTGCCCTTATTTCAATCTGCTCAGGCGTCATGGGTGAGGCTTTAGGAGCAAGCCCTTTACGTTCAACCTGAAGTTGCGTTACCCACTTACTGACCGTTGATTTACCTACGTTCATGGCTTTGGCAGCCGCTTCTTGTGTATAGCCCTGGTCAATGACTAATTGGGCAGTTTCGAGTTTAATCGCTGCGCTATATCGAGCACGTTTACTTTTATTCATTTTGTCACCTAAATTCGCTATGAATGAGATCATAACATTTCTTATTAGGTGGCCAAATTCAGTGTACCACTAAACACCAATATATAAAAGATCGTTACGATTGCTGATAACATTTAACAAGCCACTTAAATTCATTCCAACCACTAAAAGCGTGGCCTACACCTGACTAGCTAACGCTCGCAATTTAGCGGAGCGTTATATTTCTTAGTAAGCATTGTACAAAGGAGTTAAACGGATGTTCGAGTACAAAATGGTACAAATCCCACCAAATATAGCTGTTCAGATGAAGGCTCACAAAGGGAATGAGGCAGCTGCGTATCTTGAAAATGTTGTAAATAAATATGCGTCTGATGACTGGGAATTTCAGCGTGTAGATAGTATAGGGGTTCAAGTTCAACCTGGCTGCATGGATTCGCTTTTGGGTAAGAAAACCGAAAATAGTAGTTACTATGTGATTACGTTCCGGAAGGAAAAATAATTTTGGTTTGGCTCTCTATAAAGTTGATTCTAATGTATAGAGTCATAGCGCCAACAAGGCTAAGAGAATCATGCTTATTTGAGCCCACATGCTCTGAGTACGCGATTATCGCTTTAAAAAAATATGGATTTCTAAAGGGGTGGTTTCTTTCAATCAAACGTATTGTAGGCTGCAAGCAACCCCATGGTGGGGTTGATTATCCTTAAATAAAATAAGGAGAATCAAAATCGCCCACAAAGTAACGTGGGCTGAACTTTGCTATTGTTCAACTTATTTTGGAGCTTTAACCCATACAAATATTAATTCGAAACACGCCAATTAACGTACTGGCTATATCATGCTTTTGTCCCAAAGCGTGCTGCGTAACGCTTTTAAATCTACAGATTACGCGAATGCACGAAAGGTGAGCCATGGTGATTGGCGAGACGACCGTCCGCCCCATGGACGGGGCGGTCGAGCATCCAAGGATGGACTGGCTGCGAGTCGACGAGCAAATACTATGGCAAGCCTGTGTGAGTGGATATCAGCAAACGCTAAACTGCTAACAACTGAAATTACTGATCCCAAAACACTACTTTTCAACACATTTCTGTCCAAAAGCGTGCGGCGTATCGCTTTAAATATACAAGTTATGCTAGTGCGCAAAAAGGCGTGTCATGGTGATTCGCGTGACGACCGTCCGCCCCATGGCCGCTTTTTGGCATCCATGCCATCGCGGCATTTGTGAATCCTTTCACATCAGACGGGGCGGTCGGGCATCCACGGATGGACTTGAACAACATCCTTATTTAACTGCCAGTTCGCCGTCCATGGCTCTCGTTCATAAGCTCAGAAACCCTAGGTTTCTATTCACCGTGTCGATGAGTGAATGACATGGCAAGCCTTTATGAGTGGATATCAGCAAACGATAAGCTGCTAACAACTGAAATTACTGCTCCCCAAACACTACTTTCCAACACCTATCTGTTCCCAAAGCGCTATCAAGCTCTACGCTAAAACCACTCAAAACTGAGAATGAGATGCTGAAGGTTGAATTGGGCATGAAACAAGACAATAAAAAAGTGCTTTATTTTTCAATAAAGCACTCATTTCTAAGCTATTCAATCATTAATCAAATTACTAAATTTATTAATGATTAAAGTGATATGTAGAGTGGCCAGCCGAGGAGGCCGACAAGACCTTCTTTGTATTCGAATCTTTCTAAGCGCTCGGGTGAGGCGTCGCTGAGTAAGAGTTCGCGATAGCTTTTCGCAAAGTGCAGAGTACGCAGCAGGGCGGGAGCAAAGTTTTTACCGAGATCTTTACTGATGGTTTCAGCGAGTTCTGCGGGTAATTCTGCTAACGCTTTCTGGGTTTCCAATTCAATATGCTCACGGGTAAACCACTCATCTTTTAGAGTGATTTTGCCGATACGCTTTTTCAAATCCTGCCTGACTTTGGCGCCATCAAACAATAATCGATACAGTACCACTTCGGCTAATACACTCTCTAGATTGAGAAAATCTAGCGGGTCATAGCTCGATTGCGCGTAAAATTGCGCGAATAAAGCTCCAATTGACTGTTGGCGCTGATGCTCAAGTAGGGCATCTTGATAGGCTTCATAGCCTAACCATTCTTCTGCATCTGGCGGGCTAGACACTTGTTCAAGCAAGAACTTATCGACATCACCGTACAGTGACTTGCCGTTGACGAGTTTATGCTTGCTGACAGTGCTGAGCATGCTCCAGCCTTTTTGAAAGCATTTGACTACGCCATCGGCGCTGAGCAATAAACGTATTGCTTGCTGCGGATTTTGGCTGGATAACTCCAGCAAGCCAAGACTGACTACGCCAATCACATCGTGCGCTGCTTGTTCGAGCAGGTGCATTTTGTATTTGTTGTAAAATTTATCGGCCAGTTTGAGGCTCATCAAAATAGCTTTGGATTTGATTTGTGACAGCTGTTCATCGCTCAGCGTGTCGTCTGCTTGGCCTTGGGCTAATACCTTGCTCAGGTAGGGCCCTTGATCTACATCACGCAGTACCAATTGCATCAAATAATTCCTTAATCCAAAAAGCTAAACATATCATCGACTTCAGCGTATTCATCCGTCACTTGGTTTTTCTCTTTGGCTTGAATTACCAGTTCGTTAACAAACTTACTGATGATCATTTCCCAACCTG
The DNA here is from genome assembly GCF_900156405.1 of Shewanella morhuae. Lineage (GTDB taxonomy): Bacteria > Pseudomonadota > Gammaproteobacteria > Enterobacterales > Shewanellaceae > Shewanella > Shewanella morhuae. The sequence goes on along the minus strand of NZ_FTNN01000010.1, from coordinate 157,698 downwards.
AGCTTTCGTTACGCAGTAAACTCTTGATGGCTTTTTCAACATCGGGCGCGAGCTCGTGGATTAAGGCCATTAGGCTGCGTGGGTCGTCTATGCTGAGGCTGTGAGTATCTTCACTGGCAACGCGGCTGTCGTAGCCGATGGTTTCAGTGTCTTCTTCGTCATCATAGAGATCGGTGTAGCCGTCTTCATCTTCATGCTTCTCGCCTAACATCATTTCGATGAACGGGATCGATAAGTAAAAGAGGCCAGCAGGATCGTCGGCGATACATTCTAAAATGGCAGTTTGTTTTTCTTCGCTATCCTGGATACGAATTAAATAGGTCAAAAAATCAAAGGTATGCTGAATCAGTTCTTCGGCATTGTTTTTAATTTTTTCTTCCCAGTACAAAGGCTGTTGACAGACGATGTCGCGAATTTGTTCTGGCGTCATGAGTTCAGACATGATCGAAGGGCAGGAGATATCATGGTGACTGTTGATTTGTGTCAGCGTGACGATATCCATGTGTTCGATAACTTCGACTAATTGCGCGTCGCTCATGGTATTGGCGATGATTTCAAAGCGTTTACTGGCTTGTTTTGGCTCTACATCCGCTAACTGCTTAATTTCAGCGACGGTAATCTCAATGAGACTAGTGTTCATTAGCGGTCCTCGTCATCATAGTGATCGTAATAGCCATCTTCTTCTTCGCCTTCATCATCATCGTCGTTATCAGACGTGCCAACATAGTCGTTGTCATCATCTTCATCGTCGTGATGCTTTGCTGCTGGTATAGCTTTACCTTGAGTTTCAAGTAAATACAATACGGCGCAGCTTTCTATCAATAAGGTTTCAGAGTAACTGCGTACGGCCAACACCAGAGGTAAATCGGCATTGTTAAAGCCAATAGTGACTTTGAATTCATCCCACTCGGGTTGAGTTGCCGTATTTATCCACTGTGCCCACTTGAGCTTAGCTTCAGCGGGAAACTTAATTCGACCATAAAGTGCAACGGGCAGGTACTCAGGCACAGTATCGAGTATCTTAGGATCGGCTTCTAACACCTTTTTGATTTGGCTAGTAAATTGCTCTAGCGCTTTAGGTGTATCAGGATCGTCTTAGGATTCGATATTGTCGTAGGCATTATTTTTTAGCTCATTAATGCGTGAGATATTCAATTTTTTAACCATTTGGCACTACTCTAGAAAACGCTCAAGGATAAAATTGGTCCCACAGCTCGCGCATGGCGCTGGCGGGATCGGTCACTATTACGTTATTGAAATCTTTAATAAACGCATTTCGTCGCTTAGGATCTGACAACACATCATAAGCATTTTTAACGCGTTCAAGTTGTATGGCAGCTTGCTGCTTTTCCTCTTCTGAGGCGCCTAACAACTTGTCGGGATGATATTTGTTTGACAGCCGTCGATAGGCTTTTTTAATGTCGTCTTCTTTGGCACTGGGTTTTATGCCGAGCACACTAAAGTGGTTAATCATGCTTATACCTACAAGGCGATGGTTCTGATATCGCAAGATAAAAAGGGTTTGACTCTGATCATCTTTAAATTCGTGGAATTATATCAGTCAGCCGTGGATCATAGCAGAAATCCCTACTCAGCGGCAAACGCGCGAGCAGGAATTTATGCTTTAGTGGCAGGTAAAAATTCTTTTAACTTTAATCTGTTGCGACTCATTACGTTAGCACGCTGTTATGTCGCTTAAATCTTGTATCCAAGTCAGAATTACACCTAATGCTAACTTAAGCTCGATACTAAACGTAGGTTCATCCCAAGGGTGAGCATTTGTTTTTGTTCACGCTGTAAGTCTTTCATAAATAAGCTGATTTTTCGCTTGTGGCTTGGTAGTACTAGCATCAGTCCATCAGGAATGACCTTGATATGATCTAAGGTCAGCGTTTTGGCGATACGACCCAGATTAAGTAATATTGCGAGCCGTAGTAGGCATAGTAGTCGATTTAATGTGAGTTTATGGCTGGGCTCAAGCTCAGTGAGCATCAAGGCATTGGGCTTTTTTCGATGGTTGCTGATAAGCCGTGCTAAATCTAATTGTAATGCTTCGCTAAACCCAGGCAAGTCACTGTTACTGATGATATAGCCACCGTGTTTATGCAAAGACTTTGAATTAATGTGTAGCCCAATTTCATGTAAGGTTGCGCTGTAGGCGAGTAGGCGCGCGTGCGGCCTTAATTGCCAGTCATGGGCTACCTGTTCAAACAGCGCCATAGCGGTATCGCGCACCTTAGTGGCGTGGGCCATATCGATATGATAAAGCTGGGCAATACTATCAACGGTGCGGTGGCGAATATCTTGATACTGGCCAATTTTTGCCAGTTCATAGAGTACGCCTTCACGAAGGGCGCCTGTGCTAAATTCCAGTTTATGTATTGGTAAGCGCCTAAAAAAGCTGATTAAAATAGCTAGGCCGGCGGGCACTAAAGGCGTGCGTTTATCATCAACATGGGCAAATTTTATCTGGTCAATATGGCCACATTTTATCAACTTGACCTTGAGTTTTTTTAGCCGTGACAGTGTGATGGTTTCATCGACGTGTTCTTCTTGAATCGCTTCGCAGATGGCTTTGACGGTACCTGAGCTGCCTAAGGTGAGCTCCCATCCGCCGGCAAAATATTCCTTTGAGAGTGAGGCAAACTGTTTATCGGCCGCGCTTTGTGCATCACGAAACGAAGCTGAGGTAATACGGCCATCGGTAAAAAAACGTTCATTAAAACTCACGCAGCCGCAGCGCAGGCTCGATAATTGTGTTGGGGTATTTTTATGACCGATCACAACCTCGGTAGAGCCGCCGCCTATATCTATGACTAAATTACTTTTTCCAAGCACTTGGCTTTGGGCAATGCCATTATAAATTAAGCGCGCTTCTTCATGGCCCGAAATCACTTCTACCGGATAGGGTATAATAGCGAGCGCCGCTTGGATAAATTGTTCGCGATTTTTGGCAATTCTCAGAGTGTGAGTCGCGACTAAGCGTACTTGGGCTTGGTCGAGATTAGAAAATCTTTGATTAAAATCTCGTAGGCAGTTGAGGCCACGTTCAATGGCTGCATCGTTAAGCACATTGTGTGCATCGAGCCCCGTTGCGAGCTGAACCTGTTGTTTTTCTTTGTGCAAAATTTGCAAGCTGCCATCTTGCTCGCGGGCAATAATAAGATGGAAACTGTTTGACCCCATATCGATGGCGACAAAATGGTTCGAGGCTGATGGTGTCAACATGTTAATTGGTGACTGTGTTTGCGAATGAGTAGCGCCCAATCAGATTATCCTTAAGCAATGGCAGTGAAATAAAGTCAGCATTTAGCCAACGTTGGCCTGTAACTGTTGATTTATATCGGGCGCAGCAGAGTCATCTTGCTGAGCATCCTCATCATGGGTTTGCTGTTGTAAGGCATTGAATTCTTGCTGTTGACGCTTTTCATAATTAATCAAATACTGATAAATGGCAATTTGAGAGCGTACTTTTCGCTTGTTACCACGATTGCGATAAGGATTACTTTGATCCTTATTGATGATGCGAGCTTTAGTATTGTCATTGAATTGTAATGATAAAATATCCATGACCATCTGTTTTAAGCGCAGATCATAAATAGGTACACTTACTTCAACACGATTATCAATATTGCGGCTCATCCAATCCGCGGAGCAGAGAAAAAGTTTATTTTCGCCGCCGGCATGGAATAACATCACGCGGGAATGCTCGAGGAATCGGTCTACAATACTGTAAATTTCGATATTATCGCTGATCCCCGGAATTTGAGGAATGAGCGAACACATACCACGAATCAGTAGCTTGATTTTGACCCCAGCTGCGGATGCTTCATACAGTTTTTGCACCAACGACTCATCGAGTAAGTTATTTAATTTTAAGGTGATCGCTGCTTTGATATGGTTTTGAGCATTGATGATTTCATTATCAATCAAGCTACTGAGTTTTTGTCTGGCATCGTAGGGCGATACGATTAAGTGCTGGAAGTTATCGCGGCGATATGGATGTTCAATGAGATCAAATACTTGTTCAACCTCTTGGGCAATTTTTTGATTGGCGGTAAACAGCGATAAGTCGGTATACACTCGCGCCGTGCCCTCGTTAAAGTTGCCTGAGCCGACGTGACAATAGAGTTTAATTTCCCCTTGTTCTTCGCGGCCAATTAAACACAATTTAGAATGCACTTTTAAGCTGGTAATTCCGTGATGAACCTTCACGCCCGCTTCGGCCAAGATGCGTGTCCACTCAATATTAGATTGTTCATCAAATCTAGCTCTGAGCTCGATAACCGCCGTAACCTGCTTACCGTTTCTCACTGCATCGACAAGCGATTGCACCACATGGGATTTTTTAGCTACTCGATATAAGCTAATGCGAATAAAACGTACCGCAGGATCATATGCCGCTTGGCGCACCATTTCGGTAAAGTGCGAAAACTTATGATACGGATAGTTAAGCATAATATCGCCCATCCGAATGGCATCGAAGCTGTTGGCACAGCGGCCAAAACCTGCACTATTGAGTGCGGGTAGCTTTTCATTTTCGAGATAATCTCGGCTTGGGTTTGGAAAAGCAATAAAGTCTTTAAAACTGTGATAACGCCCACCAGGGATCAAGCATTCGGTCGAGCTGATGTTCAAATTATCTTTGAGCATAACCAACATATGTTCAGGCATTTCTTTGTCATACACTAACCGTACCGGCTCGGCGGTGAGACGTTTTTTAAGGCCTTTGGTCATTTTTTCGAGCTGAGTTTGCTCTAGCTCGTCGGTGATATCAAAATCGGCATCACGGGTTAATTTCATTGAAAATACTTCAATGGCATCGTACTCGAAGAAGGGGCCAAAGAGCTCATCTACGCAATGGCGAATAATATTGTCGAGTAAGATTAAATACTTTTTTGTTTTACTCTTTTCAGTCGGGAGTTCGATAAAACGCGGTACATTTTTAGTGGGCACTTCGACTAGGGCATATTGGCGGCGCGCTTTAGTAAATAAACAGACACACAGATAGGTGGCATCATCGTTGATTTGTTTAACTAAACCGCGGTTATTGTTGACAATAAGCGGGGCAATATGTCGTTTTAAATGGTCTCTAAAATGCTTTTTTAGCCAGTCGCTGTGAAACTCGCTTAGCTGTTTTTCATTGATTAATAGAATATTACGCCGTACAAGCTCGCGCATTAAGTCCGTGTATATGCCGTCGAACCTTTCTTGCAGCGCCATCACTTTAGATTGAATTTTAGCCATTAAATGGCGGCTGTTACTGCGACCTTCCTGTAGGGATGAAAGCAGCATTGAGCGCCTAACCGAAGCGACACGCACCCTGAAAAACTCATCCATATTATTGGAGAATATACCTAAAAAGCGCACTCGTTCCACTAACGGTACATTATGATCGCAGGCTTCTTGCAACACTCGCTCGTTAAAAGATAGCCAAGAGAGTTCTTTATCAATCGAAAGTTTGTCGGTATTGGGGGGCACTGCACAGCTCCTTTAAGCAAGCGTCATGGCGCGATATACAATAACACTCATCCGTGTTTGTGCAATCAGCTTTAGGTGATTAAATTTGTTGTGGTATTAACGCTACTCCTAGCTTTTTGTTAGGTGAAACTTGATGGTGTAACGTGGCTAATGGTGCACGTTAACTCCTTGGGCATTATTGCAAACTATGCTATTGTGCTCGGCTTTTTTATCGCGGGAGTAAAGGTATGTTTGTTGGATTTGATTATGGAAGTGCTAACTGCGCCATAGGGATTATGCAGGGTGATACTGTGCAGTTATTGGCCTTGTCAGAGCAATCAGCTTATTTACCTTCGACCTTATATGCGATGGACAGAGAGCTCATCGCCGAGGCAGTTTATCGCGGTCTTCCTACTGAATTTAAGGCCGATTACGCTAATAAACGTGCCGCGCAAATAAGTCGCGCCCGTATGGTGCGCCACGAGTTAGATCTCGATGCCAACACCCAAGCGGTCTTTGTTGGTGAGCAAGCGGTAAGCGCCTATTTAGACATGCCGGAGGAAGGGTTTTATGTCCGTTCGCCAAAATCTTTTTTAGGTGCAACGGGTTTAAGACCCGAACAGGTTGCCCTGTTTGAAGATATTGTTACCCTGATGATGATGCATATTAAAGTGCGCGCCGAATCGATATTGGTTGAAAAGGGTTTGGCTAAACCCGGCGCAGAGGCGACAATTACCCATGCAGTGATTGGTCGCCCAGTGAACTTTCAAGGCATAGGCGGCGAAGAAAGTAACCGTCAGGCAGAAACGATTCTCACCTTAGCGGCGAAACGTGCGGGTTTTATCGGCGTTGATTTTTTGTTCGAGCCGCTAGCGGCAGGAATGGATTATGAAGCGACCTTGACCGACAACAAAACCGTGTTGGTTGTTGACGTGGGCGGCGGTACGACCGACTGCTCAGTAGTCAAAATGGGGCCAGCTCACAAATATAAAGCGGATCGCAGTGAAGATTTTCTCGGTCACAGCGGCCAGCGAATCGGCGGTAACGATCTTGATATCGCCCTTGCAATGAATGCTTTTATGCCGCATTTTGGTTTAGGTTCGTTAATGATTAATGGCAAACCTATGCCCAGTAAAGCATTTTGGAATGCTGTGGCGGTGAACGATATTAGCGCCCAGCGAGAGTTCAACACGTTAAGTAGTCGTAAACTGATTGATGAATTGATTAAAGAAGCCGAGCAGCCACAGTTACTGAAGCGATTGTTAAAGGTGCAACAGCAGCAGTTAAGCTATCAACTGGTTCGCCAAGCCGAGCGTGCGAAAATTGCGCTGTCAGATACCGATAATACTGATGTTAATCTGGATTTTATCGAAGCGGCGCTGCACGCGGATGTGAGTCGTGAATTGTTTGAAAATGCCATTGAGCCGTCGCTGACAAAAGTGGAAGCCCTGATGCACCAAGCGCTCACGCAAGCTGCAAAAACTTTGGCAGCAACAAATGTCGCGGTAAACTGCTCTGCAACAGAGGATTTATCCGCTGAAGCAGAGTGCAAACCCGATGTGATTTACGTGACGGGTGGCACGGCACGAAGCCCTGCGATTTATGCGAAAATCAGCGGTATTTACCCTGATATACCTGTCGTGGTTGGTGATCATTTTGGCTCAGTAACGGCAGGGCTAACCCGCTGGGCACAAAAGCTATTTGCTAAGCACTAACATATAAGCAGCACTAACGTAAAAGGATGTATGTATGAGAACACGACTTAAGTGTGCGTTTGCGGTAACGGTGGGTTTATTACTCGCTGGCTGCGGTGACGATGTGGGTAAGGTGAGTCTAGGGCTTTTTACCACCAAAGATGTGATTATTGATGCGAAACAAGATCCTAAAATCCCAGGCGTAACTTGTCATATTAGTCGTATTGAGGCTAATTTAGATTTTGCCGATCCCTCCGACATGAGCATCAGTTGCCGTCAAACAGGGCCAATTAATGCAGCCGATCTCGCTAAGATTGACATGGGCAAGCACGGTGAAGTGATTTTTACTGAATCCTTAAGTATTTTGTTTAAGTCATTAAAAGTGCGCCGAATTTATGATGCGCAAAACCAGACGTTGTTGTATTTATCCTATTCGACCAAAGAGACTAATGGCAGTCATAAACATGCACTCTCAACCGTGCCGCTTTATGGCTCGGCGGCGTGGATCGATCCTGCGTTAAAGGTGGGTAAAGCGAATTAATCTAGGCTCATTGAATAAGTTAGCTTTATTTATTAGCCTAAATATTTACAGTAAACAGAAATAAAAAGGGGCGGAATATTGATTCCGCCCCTTTTTTTATATGCGAGCACTTGCCACTAAACCGCTTCGTTATTCAGCTAATCACCTAGTCGGTTGTAGGTAATAGGTAATAGGTAATTACAGCGACGTTGAAATATGGCTACTTCGCTTTAGCCGCCAACACGGCATTAAAGCGTTCAAAGCCTGCGCTGAGATCGGCAATTAAATCCGCGGGATCTTCTAAACCAATATGCACACGAATTAACGGTTTACTTGCATCCCACTGCGTTGCCGAGCGGATTTTATCAATGCCAAAAATACCAAGTATTAAACTCTCGTAGCCGCCCCAAGAGAAACCCATTTTAAAGTGATGCATATTTTCAACCAGTGCGGTAACTGCATCGGCGTCGCCTTGTTTTAATACAAAAGAGAACAAGCCGTTTGAGGCACTAAAGTCGCGTTTAAAAAACTCGTGGCCGGGGCAGGTATCAAAGGCTGGATGCCGTAGATGATCAACTTCTGGCCGAGTTTTCAACCAGTTGGCAACTTGTAGGGCATTTTTTTCATGTTGCGCCATACGCACGCCTAAGGTGCGCAGGCCGCGGGCGGCAAGATACACATCGTCTGGTGAGGTGGTTTGCCCCATTAAATAACTGTGTTCACGTAATTGTGGCCAGTATTGTTCATTGGCGGTGGCGGTGCCTATCATCACATCCGAGTGACCAACGATATATTTGGTTGCCGCTTGAATCGAAATATCTACGCCCATTTCAAAGGGCTTACTATTGATGGGTGAGGCCCACGTGTTGTCGAGCATAGTAATCAGCCCATGTTCGTGGGCGATGCGGCATAACGTTGGCACATCTTGCACTTCCATGGTGATAGAACCGGGAGACTCTAAAAATAACACTTTAGTATTGGGGCGGATAAGCTCGCTAATTCCAGCGCCAATCAGCGGATTGTAATAGGTGGTTTCAATACCAAAACCGCCGAGAATATGGGTACACAAATCTCGCGTTGGCTCATACACGCTATCAACCATTAATAGGTGATCGCCCGCTTTTAAAAATGACAGTAATGCAGCGCTTATCGCCGCCGCGCCAGAAGGATAAAGTGCCGTGCCTACGCCGCCTTCCAATTCGGCAATCGCCGCTTGAAACGAAAAATGAGTTGGAGTACCACGGCGGCCATAAAACATTTCGCCATTAGTTTTGTTTTTAGCGGCGTGGCGCATTTCTTCCATCGTTTCAAACACAATAGTCGAAGCACGAAAAACGGGCGGATTGATTACGCCTTTGGTCCATTTTTTATCTCGACCTAAGCTGACAATTTGGGTGGCTTGATGAGGTTTATCTGTCATTGGAGAATTACCTTGGCATGTAGGGTGAACAAATCAGTTAGGCAAGTTTTGAAAAACACTTACGCTTAGAGAACACTTAATTCTTTTGAGACAAGCTACTTTCAAAAGCAGCGACAAGAGAGTGTAATCTGTTGTTATATTGGCCATCTTAGCATTTGCACGCCAAAATGACAGGAGGCGTGGTGATGAGTTTGACTCATGTTATTGCCTCCGGCATGTGCGATTTTAAGATAAAAATCGCCCGTGCTGCTGAGTAAGCGTAATGGCTGTTTATCTGCGCCAATATTAACTTTTACCCATGCACAGCCATTTTAGCTTAAAGGCAGCGTCACTAGAATATCTACGCCATTACGCTCACTACGATTACGGGCGAGGATTTGTCCCTGGTGAAACTCAGCAACTAATCGGGCGATATACAGCCCTAAACCAAGATGGGGTTTGTCTTGGACTTGATTTATCCTTACCGACACCATGGAGTCAAAAATCTGCTCCGACATATTAAGTGGGAGTTCTGGCCCTAAATTACTAATCAGCAATGTGGCTTGCTTGCCGACTTGGGTGAGCGTGACTTCGATAGCGCTGTCTTTATCGCAAAACTCAATCGCGTTGGCGATAAGTTTGTCCATCAACTGCGCTATGTATTCGGGCACGCCTTGCATCATCAGTGGTTGTTCAGGCACTTTTACACTAAAGCGCTGTTCTGGATAGGTCATTTGATAACCTTGCATACAACCACTAACCACTTGGGAGAGTGGGAATTTACAGATATCAGCTTGAGTTAAACTCTGCTCTAAGCGGGTTGCTTCGCTCATATTATTTAAAATCATGCTTAAACGACTAACACCTTCTTGGGCGCGGTCGACATATTTCTGCGTGTCTTTATCTAATGTTTGCAGATTTAAATGCTCAAGGGATGAACGCACAACGGCTACGGGGGTGCGTAGTTCATGGGACAAGCGTGATGACATATTTTCTAAATAGTGTGTGTATTGCCCTAAACGTCCAACGATGCTGGAAAAGCTGCGTGATAAATCGCCAATTTCATCCCGTGCTTTAGATGGCTTGAGGTGATTGCGTACTCGACCTTGGCTATCAATGGCATTTTCTGCTTCATCGCGCAGTTTGCGAATACGATTTGAAATACTTGAGGCGAAGAAAAATAGCGCTAAAGTGCCCATGCTCATAATGGTTAAAATCACGTTAAACAGTTTTTCTAGCGCACGGTTACGTAGTGAACGGATGCCGTGGGTAGTTTCTTCGGCGACAACCGCGCCCATCACATTGTTGTCAATCCAAATTGGACTGGCGGCAGTGAGTACGACGGCTTTATTATCTGGAGTTAAACGCCACGTTGAACCTTGCTGACCCGCGAGCGCCTTTTGGATATGACTACCGTCAAGTTCAGTCGAGTCTTGTAAGGCATCAATAAAATCTTTGGGCGGTTTTGTGAGGATTTTATAATACAGTGGACGCAGGTAATCGCGCTTGAAGGTTTGCCATAACGTGGTGCTTTTTTCATCCTCTAAAGTGCGAGTCCACACACTATTATTTGCGCGAATATCGCCCGATTTAGCCAGTACGCGGCCATGTTTATCGACTACCCATATACGTGAGCTGTTATGGCTCATGCCCTTGATAATACCTTCAATTTCAGGCGACGGTACCAATACTGTACCGAGGTTATCGACCGTATCTAAGGCTGAGGTTCCGACTACAGCAACCACATCGCGGTATTTACTGTCGTTAACATCAGCAATGGCAAATCCAAGCTTGCTGCCGACCATGTTTAAAGGGATGCGCAGCTCGATATTGTAACCCACATCGGTAGTCGCCCATTGGCCTTGAATACGCACCTCTGGAGTGACGGGCACCGTTTGTTTAGGGTTAGCGGGTAATTCAAATGCGCTAATCCAACCCGGTTGCGTAGTGGTAATGATATAGCGTTTGAATTTATTGTCCGGTGACAGAGTCGCAATCGAGAGATGATCGTTTCTATCGACACTTAAGGCATTTTTCCCACGAAAAACGACGCTTGGGTCGATGACCTGAAAAAAAGCATATAGATAACCATCGTACTGGCCGACCATGTGGGTAAAACTTAAGGTGAGTGGTGTATTTGGGTTGGCGCGCATGATTTGATGCGCTTCACCGTATTGTATAAATCGGTGCTGATACTCCTGCCACTCGTTGAGTTTACCATCGAGTAAAATTGCTCCTGCTAATGGATAGGCATATAAATCGCGGCTTTTCTCTACTTGTTTTAAAAAACTCGCCTGTCCATCAAATAATTTAGGCCGCTCGTGTAGTGCTGTAGCCAGTGCTTGAGTTGTGCCCTCTAATGTGCGTTCCTGACCGTGGCGTAGATATTTTTCCATTTCCCACACGTATTGATACCCCAGCCAAGGTAGGCAGAGCAAAAACAGGCTAAGGCCGATGACTTTAGTGCGAAGACCAAAGGGGAAACGTATCATCATTTAGGTATCAGTATTTATAGAATTAAAGATAGTCTGTCTATTTTTACCCATTATATCAATGGTCTAAATAGTCTGTTGCTGCGCTTAGGTTAGGATAAATGAGTCTAGGCTAAACTATCCCAGCGATAACCCATGCCATAGACAGTATCAATACAGTCAAACTCTGGCGCATTAGCGATAAATTTTTTGCGAATACGTTTCACATGGGAGGTGATCGTGCTGTCATCAACAAAGATTTTAGCTTCTTGCATTAATTCATGTCGGCTGCGTACATGGCCAGGATGTTTAGCTAACGCATGCACCATCCAAAATTCGGTGACGGTAAGTTCAATCGGTAACTGGTTCCAATAGACTTGCATGCGGTTGGCATCAATTGTCAGTGGCCCTCGCTCAAGCAGATATTCCTGCGGTGTTTGGCTTGCGGCGAGCTCAGAGCGGCGAAATAAAGCGGCTAAACGCGCTGTCAAATGCGGAAAACTGACTTCTTTACTTAAGTAATCATCGGCGCCTAAACGCAGACCACACACAGTATCAAAGTCACTGTCGCGGGCAGTCAAAAAGATGATGGGCAGCGTGCTAGACATCGCACGCAGCGACTGACATAGCATAAAACCGCCGTCAATTTCATTACCTAAACCAATATCAATAATGGCTAAATCTGGTAAACGGGTGTTAAAGGCTAACATGGCCGAGGGTCTGTCGGCATAGGTTTGCACGCTATAACCGTGTTGTTGCAGCACGTCCTTGTAATTCTCACGAATGGCCGCTTCATCTTCCACTATAGCGATACGCTTCATAGAGCCATATTCCTATTGCCTTTGGGACTTAAGTTTTCGTGACTATACAGGATTTTACCCGAGAAAAAAGACCACAAATACAATTGCCATTTTGTTGCCACAATTGATAGTTGCATTGCCATTTTCTATCCCTGCTCATGCCATTCCATTTGTGTTTAATAGCCTTATTAGCTTTGCACCTGTTTGACCTGATGCGGTTTTGAATTTGAGATTTCAGGGATGAGTGCAGCATCGAGAATAATCAGAAAGGAATGGATGATGAAAAAAACGCTAATTAATCTATTGGTGTTAAGTCTATTAAGTGCGCCCGTAGCCAGTGTTTTTGCGCGGGTTTCATTAAAAAACCAAGCGCTTGGACAAGATCAAACCTTAGAGCACGCTGCCAATGTTAACGATATGGCCACAGACAATGAATACAGCCATGAAGATGACGAAGTTGAAACCTTAATCGGCTTAGGTGGTGGGGCATTGGTCGGTGTATTGGTTGGTGGTCCTGTTGGCGCAATTATTGGCGCTCTAACCGGTACCTTGATTGGTAAATCCGTTGGCGACACTGACACGTTGCAAGTTCAGCAACGACAACTCCACCTGCAACAATCTGAGTTATCTTTGCTGAGTGCAAAGCAGCAAAAAACTGAAAAACAGGCGAGCGAATATGCCATGGCGCAGCAAGAGCTTGATCAATTGTTGTCAGCACAGCGTCAATTACTCAGCGAATTAGCATTAGGACTTAACGTGCAGTTTCGTACGGGCTCCTCTGAGGTCGAAGCACACTTTTTACCTCAATTAGACGATGTGGCCGAGGTGATGAATTTATCACCAGAGCTTAACTTAGAGCTTAAGGGCTATGCCGACCGCCGAGGGGATGTTAGCTACAACCAAGCACTTTCTGAGCAGCGTTTACTGGAAGTACGTAGTTACCTTATTCAGCAAGGCGTTGCTGCACCGCGCATGACCACCCAAGCCTTTGGCGCATTATCGCCATTGCAAGCCCTGCAAGATAAAGAATCGGATGTATTTGATCGCCGCGTAACCTTAACACTGCAACCACACATAACCATGATGGCACAGCGCACAGCTGAGTAGCGGCCTCGTAACGTCATCTATTTTATAGCGTTTATATTAAATGCAACCAACGTCAGTTTATATTATTTAATAGAAGGAAGCCTTTGTGATGGTCACAGGGAAAAGGGTAAAAGAAGTCAGTGAAACCATAGCGATACTGCTGATTAGTGCTGCTGTGTGTTGGTGTTTGCCCTTTGTGGCATTAGCTTCACCTAATAGCACTGGCACACTGCCAGAGCCACAAAATATAGCTTCGACTCAGATAAATATTATAGAGCCGCAAGCCATTAATTTTGATGATATTACCCAAGGCATGTTGCTTTACCGTCAACAGAGTGGTGCTTGGGTGCCATCCTTGCCACTTGATACCCAAGTGGTCATGCAAGTCTCTGGATTAAGTAACCGCGTCAGCGTGAAACAAGTTTTTCGTAACAACACTGAGTTTGTGTTGAATGGACAATATTTGTTTCCGTTACCCAATGAGGCTGCTGTGGATTCGCTGCGATTACACATAGGCCAACGAGTGATTGAAGGACAAATTCACCCGAAGGCCGAGGCTAAGCAGATTTTTGAGCAGGCAAAAGCGGAGGGAAAACGTGCCAGTTTAGTCAGCCAAGAGCGGCCGAATATGTTCACCACTGAAGTGGCAAATCTAGCACCTCAAGAGGAACTGATAGTAGAAATTAGTTACCAAGAGACCATTAAATATGAAGATGGTGTGTTTAGTTTACGTTTTCCGCTGGTGGTCGCGCCTCGTTATATTCCGGGCTTAACCTCTGGCGTAAGTGGTAGCGATTCAAGTGATCCTATAGCACAGGGAAGCCAATCGAGCCGAGTGACTAGCTCACAGGTATTTGATGCCGACCGGATTATTGCGCCAGTGCGAGATGCAGCAAGTGGGCGCGATCCTGTACTTAATGCGAATATCCAAGTGCTGCTGGCAAAGGGTGTCGATGAAGCGTCGATTGAGAGTCTTTATCATGACATCAACCTTAATCAAGCCAATAGCGGCGCCGTTGATGTGTCACTGGCTCAAAGTGTGCCCACAAACCGTGACTTTGTATTGCAGTGGCGTGTAAAGCAAGGCACAAGCCCTATTGCTTGGGTATTTAATCAACAAGGTAAAACTTATCAATCTAATAGCGATACCGTCTCTCAAAATACGTTTGACACAAGCAAAGATAAGAAGGCAAGTGACGATAACTACAGCTTAGTGATGGTACTACCGCCTAAGGTTGAAAAAAGTAACCAGCCGAGTTTGCCCCGTGAACTAATTCTAGTGATTGATACGTCGGGCTCGATGGCGGGAGATTCTATCGTTCAAGCTAAAAATGCACTGTTGTACGCGTTAAAGGGACTTAAACCAGAAGACTATTTCAACATTATCGAATTTAACTCAGAATTATCTCAGCTGTCTGCAACGCCATTAGCTGCGACCTCGGCTAATTTGTCCCGCGCTCGTGAGTTTGTGAACCGTTTACAAGCTGATGGTGGCACTGAGATGGCGTTGGCACTGGATGCTGCATTACCCAAGTCGATGGCTAATGAAGCGACAAAATCATCGCAGCCTCTACGCCAAGTGATTTTTATGACAGATGGCTCGGTGGGTAATGAACAAGCCTTGTTTGACTTAATCCGCTACCAAATAGGTGAGAGCCGTTTGTTTACTGTTGGCATAGGTTCAGCGCCCAATTCACATTTTATGCAAAGAGCAGCTGAGCTCGGTCGTGGCACTTTTACTTATATTGGTAAAGTTGATGAGGTCGATGAGAAAATCAGCACTTTGCTGAGCAAAATTCAATATCCCGTGTTAACTGATATTCAAGTACGGTATGACGATGGCAGTGTTCCCGATTATTGGCCGTCACCGATTGCTGATTTATATCGAGGTGAGCCTGTGCTCGTTAGCCTTAAACGCGGTGCCCGTGAGCCGCAGGAGTTGGTGATTTCAGGACGTCAAGGTCACAAAAATTGGCAACAGTCATTATCATTGCAGGATAACGCCGCGGACCTTATTACCCATCAAAGTAAGGGGTTAGATTTGTTCTGGGCCCGTAAACAAATCGCCGCATTAGAGCTCAGTAAAAATGGCGCCAATGATGACAAGGTCAAACAGCAAGTTACGGCTCTATCGATGAACTATCACTTAGTCAGCGCCTACACCAGTTTAGTGGCAGTTGATTTAACGCCAATCGATTCAACTGCGACCAGCCGTGATGCTGTGGTGCGTCAACACTTACCTCTAGGCTGGCAGCCATTTGGCGTATTACCGCAAACCGCCACTTCAAGTCGTTTGGATATGCTGCTTGGTGCGTTTACCTTGCTACTAGCCTTAATGCTGGCAAGGTCGATTCAGCGGCAAAGACAAGAAGATAAGGCCGCCTTAATGACATTGGTTTGTGAACAATGAGTTACGAGCGATGAGCAAAGTGAGAACGCAGCGATTTTTAGTGGTGGGATTATGTTTAATTGGCGCAACATTATTAGGAAAGGGATTCTATATGCAGGCTAAAGCACACTTTGCCCAGTATTTGATTGAACAGGCATGGACTAAAACATTAGCGGATGGCAAATCCCATAAGCCTTGGTCATGGGCGGATACTTACCCAGTTGCAAAATTGTCTATTTACCGCCAGCCCGCGGCGAATACGGTTAGTGAGGCTGAGCTTGATGACAGTTTATATGTCCTGGCGGGGGCTTCTGGACGAAATTTGGCTTTTGGCCCAAGTATGATGTTATCCAGTGCGCCAGCGGGACAAATAGGTAACACTGTGATTGCCGGCCACAGGGACACTCATTTTGCAATACTCAATGGTATGGCGGTAGGTCGCCGTTTATCACTACAAACGCTCAAGGGAAATAACATTATTTATGAAGTAGTTGCTACTCAAGTCGTGCATGAAACGGCAACCCAATTTATGGCACCGTCCGATGATAATCGTTTAACCTTGATTACCTGTTATCCCTTCGAGGCGCTTCAAGGTGGCGCTGAATTGCGGTTTGTGGTGCAAGCCATACCGGTCGATGATGAGCTACTGCAAACGGGTCGTAAAGGTATACCCGCTGCAATAGAGAGTGAGTCGCAAGGAAATGTTGTCAGTGTGTCCCGCTTTACACATTAATATAAAGATAATGTAAGCCTTAGCCTAAGTTTGAATCCAATTTAGGCTAAGGTAGCAATCAACTACTAATTGGTAATACTCGATTTCGGCCTAAACGCTTGGCGTCATAAAGCAATTTATCCGCCGCTTCAATCAACTGCATACCCGTTTGTTTATCTTGCCATTGTGCAACGCCAAATGAAGCACTGATATTATTGATACGTTCATCTTTGCGTCTGTCTTTCAAACTAAGTTTTTCAAGACCACGGCGCATGCCTTCGGCTAGTTGCCTAGCGACACGTAACTGACTTTTAGGCACAATAATCGCAAATTCTTCACCGCCAAAACGATACAGTTTCACGCCATCACGACAAGATTCCTGCAAACGTTTAGCCACAGCTCGCAATACTTGATCGCCAAGCTGGTGGCCATAGGTGTCGTTAAATAGTTTGAAATGGTCAATATCGACTAAAATCACGCAGGTGCCTAATGGGGCTTGCGCCAACATACCGCTAAAATCGATGTCAAAAGCGCGGCGATTAAAACAGCCTGTTAGGGCATCGTAGAGTACATCTTTTTCTGTTTGTTCGAGTTTTTTCTTTAAGGCATCGATTTCGGTTTGAGCTTTTTGCAATTGGCCCGTAAAAAACTCTGTGCTAGAACGAATATTGTCAGACTCTTTCACTAAGCTGCGTACTAAATCAAGTACCTGTTCGACACTATAGCCTTCATCTTCAATACGATTGAGTTTTTCAAAATTACTATCAATACGCGACTGAAAGTCATTAGCATCCAAATTAGTGTCTTTGAGTGATTGGGATAACTCAGTCACCATAGCATCTAAACTCTGGCGCATTCCTCTTACATCGAGCTCGACCGGATCGGCAACATATTGGCGATATAATAGTTCACTACTAACGGGAGGGCAGGTGTTGTACTGGGAAATCACTGTATCGAGTTGTCGATTTAACTCAGGGTTTTGCTCTCCAACATAAGTGTACCAAAGTGCATAGTTAACCGGTGTAGTCGGAATTTTATGTTTGAGCATCAAAGGCACTGCTTTTTTGAGATTGAGTGCCGCAATTTGTAATAACTCTAACGACATATTGTTACCTTACTCAATGAAAATGCACGGATATTAAAAATTTTTTACTATTTACGTCGCCTCAGCGATAAAAATATCGGTACGTAAAAGGTGTTATTATTGTTTTTACCTAGCAGCAGTGATTCTGTTTACGCATGGCTGCCATCATAAATAGAAGATGATATGGTAAAGTTTATCCTTAAAATCAAATAATGATAATAACTTGGGAGAAAGTTGTGAAAAATATCATCTTAGCCACCAGTCTGATGGCCACGGTCTCATTTCCTGCCTTTGCTGAAACAACATTTATGCAAAGCCTCGATCTCGCGCAATACCGAACCGATGTTAAAACGCTAGCGAGCGATGCCTTTGGTGGACGCGCGCCCTTATCTGAAGGTGAGACATTAACTTTAGACTATTTAGTAAAAGCATTTAAAGATATGGGTCTAAAGCCCGGATTTGGCGACAGTTACTTACAAGCGGTTCCTTTAGCGCAAATTAGCGCAGATCAACATATGCAGCTTGATATCGGTGGTCTTAAGTTTGCCAATGGCAGTGAATTTACTGCCAGAACCCAAAGAGTCTCCGAAAAAGTCAGCTTAAATAATAGCGACGTAGTGTTTGTTGGCTACGGTATTAATGCGCCGGAATATGGCTGGAATGATTACCAAGGGGTAGATGTAAAAGGCAAAACCGTTATTGTACTCGTCAATGATCCTGGCTTTGCTACTCAAGAACCCGCAGTGTTTAAAGGTAATGCCATGACCTATTACGGCCGCTGGACTTATAAGTATGAAGAAGCCGCGCGTCAAGGCGCAGAGGCTGTGTTTATTGTGCACGAAACAG
Organism: Shewanella morhuae; assembly: GCF_900156405.1. GTDB lineage: Bacteria > Pseudomonadota > Gammaproteobacteria > Enterobacterales > Shewanellaceae > Shewanella > Shewanella morhuae. The sequence continues at coordinate 139,237 of NZ_FTNN01000010.1, read as the reverse complement.
CTCCGGCAGCCTATGGTTGGGGCGTGGTGCAAAACTCTAATACGGGGACTAAGTTTACATTGGTTGATGCCAATAATAACCAAGGACAAGTTGGTATTATGGGCTGGGTTCAGCACGAAACTGTGCAAAAAATCTTTGCTAAAGCAGGGTTAGATTTTGATCTTTTAAAACAGCAAGCAGCAAAACCAGCCTTTAAGGCAATACCGCTTAAGCTCACCGCACAACTTACATTAAATAATCAAATTGAACGCGCACAGTCCCATAACGTTGCTGCATTATTACCAGGTAAAACTCGCCCTGATGAGGTTGTCATGATGCACGCCCACTGGGATCATCTTGGCACTGTGATTGAAAACGGAAAACCTGAGGTTTTAAATGGTGCGGTCGATAATGCCAGCGGTGTGGCTGGTGTTCTAGCATTGGCTCGATACTTTAAGCAGCAATCGAGTTCTGCGCCATTAGAACGTTCTATTCTTTTTAGTGCTTTCACGGCAGAGGAAACCGGTCTGATTGGCGCGCAGCATTTTGCTCAGCATCCTAGTGTGCCAACAAAAAATATTGTCGCCTTTTTAAATATCGATGGCATGAATATGAATCAAGGCGTGAATTACATCTTGGGTTATGGGGAGGGAGTGTCTGAGTTAGAACAATACTTAGATAAAGCCGCTAAGGCGCAAGACCGCTCGGTAAAAGCCGATCCAAGACCGCAGAATGGTTTGATGTTCAGATCCGATCACTTTGCGCTAGCCCAGCAAGGTGTCCCAGGACTGTTATTCATGAGTCTTGGGGATACCGATCCCGATTATATCACCCATAAATACCACCAAGCCGCGGATGACTATGATCCTAGTTGGTCATTGGCAGGCGTGAGGCAAGATCTTGATTTAATCGCCAGTATGCTTACCACGTTAGCTAATGGCACTGATTGGCCTCACTGGCTTGAGTCATCAGACTTTAAAGCCAAACGTGAACTAGATGGCCGTAAATAGTTGAAACGCGTTTAAGTAAAATGGCGTCGAGTAGACGCCATTTTGTTGTGCCGTTTTAGATATTTAATAATACACAAAGAAGAATACTTATTAATTAAAAGGTATAGCTAACTGAAAGCATAGGGCCAGTAAAGCTGTAATAGATATTATAGTTCGCAATTTGTGTGTTTTTAGTGGGTGAATTTTGGGCGATATCAACGTCAACTTCGTAGTAATTATAGGCCACATTCATACGCCAATTCGGAGTAATTTGTGCATCAACACCGAGCTTAATATCAACGAGATTACCTTTTACATCATTGAGTTTTACATAAAAATATTGTGCATGGCCGGTAAATTGCCAACCGGGGATAAACTCATAGTGGCCATATATACCAACATCTGGCAGAGGTGCGGTGACACTTTCGTCAACAATGCGCGGAATAGCTTGGCTACCACAGACATTATTCACTAATTCTGAAGAGGAACAAACTCCGATTACCCCTTCAAATCCCATTTTGATAAACATGGTATGCAGTCCAAACGACAAACCTACGTCATAGTTACTACTTTGAAACATATCATAGCCATAACCTAATCGCAGCACATCAATATTTAAAGTCGAATTCAGTCTGCCACCGGCTTTAATATCATAAATATTATCATTAATTTCGATCAGAAAGGGCTTAGATAATGCTTGGGTTTCGGCGTTTCTATGGAGTTTCTTCCAGTCTAGGTAGATATTGTGACGTTCGTTAAAGTGGTAATTTAGCTCGATGAAAGGTAAAAACTCGTTTTCGGCTAACTGTAGGTCAGACTCATAGTCCAAGGTAAAATTATTACCTGAAATAGGGTTTGTAACTTCCATATTTGTATCTGATTGCGAATAGAAACCACCGAACTCAATAGTAAAATCATCGGCTTGCACTTGAGTGCTCACGAGTGACGCTATGATTAGGGGTAACAAGCGGATCGACATATTAAGTAGTGACTCCAGCATTATTTTTATTATGTTTAATGATTAGATTTTGCTGTTGTTAAATATTCGATAAAAAATCGACTTTGGCAGTCTAACAGCAAATATAAAAATGTGAATAAAATGTTTTTAACACGCTGTTTTTTTGTGATCAAAAATGGTTTATGTATAACTTTTATGCGGCTGTGTGAAATTTGAGCGATAAATCACATTCATTTTCGATTGAAGCTTAAAGATGAGCAACATATTCGCGGTAAATTATCGAAGTTATTATTGCTAGGGGTAGCGGAACAATTTGAGTGATACTAATGAAGATGAAAGATAAGGTAAATAAATGCAGGGGAGTCATTAGCTTTAGAATATCTAGCGGCAGATACCGCTAGATATTATGCTTATTTAAATATTTTCTTCGGTCTTAAAGGTCGATAGAGGCTAGCTCGATGCCAGCGTTGCCATATTATTAGTTTCAATATTAGCTGATGTACCGTCTGCCACTATTTTAGGGCTACTTGGCTCGTCTTTATTAAACATGCCTAAGCGGATACGAATAAAGTGTAAAATTTGCGCCGCTATATCCACATTTAAACAAGACTCCAAACCTTCAAATCCTGGAGATGAATTCGCTTCACAGATTTTATAATGGCCGTTATCGAATAATAAATCGATACCCGCAACATCAAGATCGAGAATATTGGCTGTTTGGGTGGCTAACCATTCAATTTCAGGTGTGATCTGAAATGGGCGCGCTGAGCCACCCGCACTCACGTTAGCTTTAAAGCTATCTTCCTGACCGCGCCTTTCATAGCAACCCGCAACACGACCCCCAATCGTAAATACCCGTAGATCGCGGCCATGACTATTAGCAATAAACTCTTGCAAAATAATGTTAGCGTTTTTGTTGGTCGCTTCAATTAATTGCATTAAATCATCGAATTCTCGTGCCTTATGGGATAAAAATACGCCGCTGCCCTGTGAGCCTGAAAGTGTTTTAATCACCACAGGAAAACCTAGGTGACGTTCCACCAGATTAATATCGACAGGGAATTTAACCAGCATGGTTTTAGGCGTTGGCAAATTTTTCTCGGCCAACAACTGCTGGGAGAATAGCTTGTCTTTAACAATTTCAATGGCTTTAGAAGGGTTAAGGCAATACACGCCTAATCGCTCTAAGTGGCGAATAATGGCTAAAGCAAAGTAAGTCGTACCTGAGCCCATTCGCGGAATAATAAAATCAGGCAGCTCGACGGCTTGCCCATTCAATAAAATACTCTTGTTATCTTCTCTGGTGACAGTTAAATCAAATTCATCTGGTGCGTAAACTGTCAACTCGATGTTGTCAGCTTTGGCTGCCGCCAGTAAACGATCAATTTCATACCATTCAGGTTTTAGCTGAGTCGCAGTTTCTTTATATAAAATCCAACCACGCATTTAGTAGCAAACCTTAATTATCATTCTTTATCCTCAGGTTCAGGTTCATCCTGAACATCATCTTCAATATCAAATACAGCATCGGCTTCGAGTTCTATTTCGGGCTTGGTTGCAGGCAAATGCACTGTACCAACCACGGCATAAAAGGGCTTCCCCATGGCGAGCCTGCGATACTTTACCCAGATCTGTTCTAACAAGCTACTGGGCGCGATATTTCCTTTGGCGACTTCGACAAATTGGGCTTCTTCAGCGGTACAAGGTAAGGTTTTACCTTCGGCTAAATTCTTCATCGCATGCCCATACAATTCAAGAAGTTCAGCTTCTTTATTGGTGAAATCACCGCTGCGTTTAAAGCCTTTGGGGAAATTAGCATCATCGTAAAAACGTTTTTGAGAGTTAAAACTTACAGTAGCTGAGCCGTTAAACGTCTCAGAACCCTTGTTAGCGCTTAGAAAAGTCTGTTCAGACATGGCAGTTACCTTCTGGTTTTTGATACACAAAGATTTGCAACTGGAGTATTGGCTAGTATTATTGATTTATAAATCAAAAAAATTTGTCTATGTTGGTCAAGAATTTTTATGGATACTGATTTACTAAAAACCTTTCTTGAAGTCTCCCGTACTCGCCATTTTGGTAAAGCGGCAGAAAACCTTTATTTGACTCGCAGTGCGGTGAGTTTTCGGGTTAAGCAACTTGAAAGTATCTTGGGTGTCGCGTTATTCGAGCGTCAACGCAATAATATTCAACCTACGCCAGCGGGCGAGCGTATGCTCGGCCACGCTGAGGCGGTACTGACGGCGTGGGAGCGGGCTAAACAAGATGTTTCCTTAAGTCAGTTACAATCGACTCAGCTTGCTATTGGCGCAGGGCCGAATATTTGGGACGCCTATCTGCAGGGTTATTTACAAGGATTGCATGTGGGGTTGCCTGGCGTTGCACTGCGCACAGAAGTCTTACCGACCAATGCGATGACGCGCCAATTAATGGATCGTACTCTTGATATCGCGATTTCATTTGATCCCCCAAAACTAGAACAATTTGAATTACAGCAACTGGGACAAATTAATCTGCTGTTAGTGTCGAGTATTAACGATCAAAGCGTCGATGCCGTTGTGGCGGGACAGTATGTGAAAGTAGATTGGGGAACGGCGTTTAATATTGTCCATGCGCAGGAGTATGCTTCATTGCCGGTGCCTACACTCCACACCAGTTCGGCGAGTATTGCTTTAGATTTTATTTTAAATAATGGCGGCTGTGCATTTTTGCCTGAGCATCTAGTACAGCATGCTTTGCGCCGCGGTGAATTACATCTTGTTAATGGCGCAAATGCGATTTCACGTAATGTGTATGTGGCTTATTGGGCGGAAAACGATCGCTTAGCTCAAATAAAACAAGCCATCGGCTTTTTAAAGGACGATGGCTCAGTGTTTGCTCATGCGACTATCTAAACATCGGTCTAAACGTCGGTGTTAGAGCACCAGAGGCGTCAATACGACCAGCCAAGTTAACCCGCACAGCGCAAGACTCATAAAAACGGCTGCCGATGCTATGTCTTTGGCTTGGCCGCTGAGTGGGTGGATTTCGCTACCAACCCTATCAACCACGGCTTCAATCGCCGAGTTGAGCAATTCTACAATCAATACGATAAATAACGTTAGAATCAGCATTAGGCGTTCAATCGTACTGATATTGACCCACAGCGCCACAGGTAACATCACGATTGCTAAGATTAATTCCTGTCTAAAGGCGGCTTCGTGTATCCAAGCCGATTTTAAGCCCTTCATTGAAAAGCCTGTAGCTCTGACAATGCGTTTAATGCCGTGATTGTTGGCTGGTTTCATCATGTTTCCAATTAACATTAGCGCCAAAGCGCTGAGACTTTGCTGGTTCAAATAAGAGCAATCAAGCAAAAAATACCCGTTTGTAACATTTGACCAAGTTAATAAATTGCGCCGCAGTATAGCCTGAGTTCATAAGCGTATAAACACTTAACTGAGCAAATTGATGGTTAACATTCTTTGTTAACTTAGTGGGTTAGTGATTTTTGTGGTTATTTTGATGCAATTTTAGTTGTTCGATCTAAGCTTGATGTTGGAGCAATACTAGAAGCGAGCAAAGGAATGACTCACATGAAAAAGTTACAATATTTAACATATTACTCATCGCTTAGGTGGTATGTCTTTACTCTGCTATTTAGCTTGTTTCAGTGTTTGCCTGCTTTTTCGGCTGTACAAGTGTCGCCGCCAATACAACTGGCAACCGTGTTTGATGGTGATAAAGTACAGCAAGACATTAATATTAAAGATTTTTTGATCAGTGAAAAACTCGACGGAGTTCGAGGTTACTGGAACGGTAAGGCATTATTCACTCGACAAGGTTATGTTATTGCTGCGCCTACTTGGTTTACTGCGAATTTTCCGGATTATCCTTTAGACGGTGAATTATGGCTCGGTCGAGGTCAGTTTGAAGCCATGTCGAGTTTAATCCGGCAAAGTGTTGCTAATGAGGAAGATTGGCGCAAGGTACGGTTTATGATATTTGATGTACCAAAGGCGGGTGGTGACTTCAATAGTCGTTATCAATTTGCGCAGGCCAAACTGAGCGGTAAATCGAATTACCTTGAAGTCATAAAGCAGTTCCAATTAGCAAGTCTTGAGGCTTTGTATCAAAAACTGGATACCCTTGTGGCTAAAGGTGCTGAAGGATTAATGCTCCATCGCAGTTCTGCAATGTATATGATTGGCCGTAACCCTAATTTGATGAAGTTAAAACCTTATTATGATGCTGAAGCTATAGTCATTGCCCACATTCCGGGTAAAGGCCAATTTGCAGGGCAGATGGGCGCATTGCGAGTACAAACACCAGATGGGCGAGTTTTTAGTATTGGCACTGGTTTTAGTCTTGCACAGCGTCAACATCCCCCCGAATTGGGCGTGACTATTACCTATAAATATCTAGGCCTTACAGTGAACGGCTTGCCCCGTTTCGCGAGTTTTTTACGAATACGCAGTGATGTGACTACAAATAACATTCAATAGTCGAGCATAGATTGACTCGCGACTATTTATCAAAATTATGCTTATGAAGTCAGTTTTATGTTGTCTTAGATTGATAATCTAGGCTCAAACGACATCCCATCACTTTATGATGGCTGTAAAAGCGCTTTGACGATAGAGGTATACAAGATAATGAAGCAAGCAAGAGTGCAACGCATATTAATGGTGTGTATGGGCAATATCTGTCGCTCACCTACTGCAGAAGCAGTGTGCCGCGCTAAGATTGCGCAGCGCAGGCTGAATATTGAGGTGGATTCTGCTGGTATTATGGGCTATCACCAAGGCGATAAACCCGATAGTCGTGCTATTGCCGCGGGTAAAATGCGTGGTTTTAGTTTTGAAGGAATGCGGGCTCGGCAGATTGTAGATGCTGATTTTGAGCATTTTGATTTAATTCTTGCGGCGGATAAGGCCAATTTAGCGGATCTGCGGTATCGTTGCCCGCTCGAGTATCAGCATAAATTACAGCTAATGCTTGCTTACGGTAATACGCAAGTCAGTGAGGTGCCGGACCCTTACTACGGTGGTGCAGAAGGTTTTGAATTAGTGCTAGATTTATTAGAGCAGAGCATGGATACCTTGCTTAATAATCTTGTATCAAGCACACCAAAATAACGGTGAGTTAACGCTTATATATTGCTAAATATCTCGTAATAAAAAAGCCAGCACATTGAACATACTGGCTTACTGCTCAACTGCTCATTGATTAATCGTGGCGTTTGCCTGAACGTTTAAGCCGCTCATTAGCCAGTTTAGCCTCTTTCTCTGCTTCTTTTATGGCCAAAACACGGGCGACTTCAATCTTCTCAATCTCGGCCATCGCAGGCGTTTCTAATGAGAGTAAACCGATTTTTCCTGAGCGGTATTCATGCAGTAATAATTCAGATGCTTTGTGCATATCAATACGACCACCGGGACGCAGGGCGCCACGTTTACGGCCAATCGCTTCAAGTAAAGCCACATCATCTTTGGGTAATTCGCTGAGGTTGTAACGCTCACAAATCTCTTTGGGATAGGCGGTTAAGAAATACTTCGCGGCGAACAGGGCCACATCTTCATATTCCATCGCCGTATCTTTGATGGCACCCGTGACGGCGAGACGATAACTACTGGCTTCGTTATCTACTTTGGGCCACAAAATACCTGGGGTGTCCGATAGCACGATACCGTTACGCAAATTGATGCGTTGTTGGGTTTTGGTCACTGCGGGTTCGTTACCGGTTTTAGCGATGACACGGCCAGCCAAGGTGTTGATGATGGTGGATTTACCTACGTTGGGAATGCCCATTATCATAGTGCGAATATCTTTTTCAGTTTTATCGCGACTTGGCACTAACTTGCGGCAGATATCAGGGATTTTTTTCACCATAGCCGCTTGCAGTGTAGTGATTGCGGTTGCCTTAACGCCTTGCTCACGCTCTAAGTATTCAATCCATTGCGCGGTGATCTCAGGATCAGCCAGATCAGATTTATTCAGCAGTTTAATACAAGGTTTGTCGCCTCTAAGCTGAGTCACCATGGGGTTTTCGCTACTGTAGGGGATACGCGCGTCCAGCACTTCGATAACAAGATCGACCTGAGGCATTGCCTCTTCAATCTCTTTGCGTGCTTTGTGCATATGCCCTGGATACCACTGAATTGCCATGATAACGCCTTGTCCTAAATAACTTAAAGAGCGGCTATTCTACCTTGAAGGTGACAAATATCATAAAAAAAGCGCCCGAGGGCGCTTCAATTGCTTAATCCTTGACTGTCTCTGGGATTAATTCAGGTTTTATAGCCGTTTTTAAGGCTTAGATAACCCCGAGTTCGCGCAGTCTTTCCATCAGATAACTGTCGGCGGTATAACGCTCTGACAGCACAACGGCAGGATTGGGATGCAAGAATAATGGTAGTGAAATCCGTGCTTTGGTTTTATCTGCGCCCTCTGGGTTAATTACGCGGTGTGAAGTTGATGGGAAATAACCGCCAGAGGCTTCTTGTAGCATGTCGCCGATATTGATAATAATGCTGCCAAAATCACTGGGAACATCTAACCAAGTACCATCTTTAGCTTTCACTTGTAGCCCTGGCTCATTGGCTGCAGGTAGTACAGTGATAAGGTTTATATCCTCATGAGCCGCGGCGCGAATGGCGCCCATTTCTTCACTGCCCGTCATCGGTGGGTAGTGCAGAATGCGTAATAAGGTTTTTTGGCTATTGGCAATCATCTCAGGCAATGGTATTGAAAACTTAGCTTTTACATCGTCTGGTGAGTAGGTTTCAATCCACTCTAATAATTCAGCGGCCAGCGCGTTGGCTTTTTGGTAATAGGCAAGAATATTGGCGCGCAGCGAATCGGGAATTCGGCCCCAAGGATACACGTGGTAATACTCTTTAATATCTTTGATTGTGTTGCCTTTGGCAGTTTCAGAAATTGATGCAGGAAAGAAACCGTCGTGGGTTTCTTTTTTAAACATATAGTCGTGTTTAGCGTCTGAATTAAAGAAGGCTTGCCACTCGGTATAGATATCTTCAACTAAGCGTTTATCAATCGGATGATTCGATAAAACACCAAAGCCTGTTTCCCTTAGTGATTCAACAAATTGTTGAGCACTATTTTCAGCGCGGTAATCAATGGTTTCTAATTTCATTTAAATTTCTACTTATTATATATAGTTATAATTTGACCCGCAGCAAGTGTAGCCGTGCGCTGGAGTAGGTGCAAATACTCAGCGCGGGTGAGTGGTAGCAACTGCTGTATTTTTCATCGCTTATACAATCGACGACATCAAGACTTATATTAGGCCTTGCTTGAACGGCAAGATTTTAGCCGCTAAACCCGTTAGTATGGTGCATTGAATTTATTGCCATTGGCGCGCTTAACATAAGCGTTTTGAAGGCAACTGCAATAAATCTTGCTTGGAGTAGGTCTTATTTTTAACTTCCTAATGAATTTGCTCCTTAATCAAAGAGTATCGAAATAGACAACGACGTGAGTTGAAAGGGCACTAATATGAATAAACTGACCGATTTTGAACACTATGTTATCGAAGAGAAAGGCACTGAGCGCCCCTTTAGTGGTGAGTATTATGATCATGATGCTAAGGGTTTGTATTTATGCAAAAAATGCCATGCGCCTCTGTATCGTTCCGAGCATAAATTTAATGCCCATTGTGGCTGGCCAGCTTTTGATGATGAGATAGCCGGCGCAGTGACTCGTAATATCGACGCCGACGGGCGCAGAACCGAAATTGTCTGCAGCCAATGCGGTGGTCACTTAGGCCATGTATTTGAAGGTGAGATGTTAACACCTAACAATATTCGTCATTGTGTTAACTCCGTTTCTATGGTATTCAAAGGGATGGATGATGCTGTTGAGCAAGCATCAAATAGCTTTGCAACTTTTGGTGCGGGTTGTTTCTGGTGCGTTGAAGCGATTTTTAACAATTTGAAAGGCGTAGTAAATGTCACCTCAGGTTATGCTGGCGGTGAAGCCCATGATGCCGATTATAAATCCGTTTGCTCGGGCCAAACTGGCCATGCAGAGGTTGTGCATATCGAGTTCAACCCAGAGGAAATTGATTTTACAACCTTGTTGCAGGTCTTTTTTGAGAGCCACGATCCGACCACACTTAACCGCCAAGGTAATGATAAAGGTCCACAATATCGTTCTGTGGTGTTTACCCACAATGCTGAGCAGATAGATCAAATCACTGCAATGCTGGCTAAATTGGAGGCGGCAAAAGTGTTTGATGCGCCAATAGTGACCCAAGTGTCAGCATTTGATACTTTTTATCCTGCTGAAAATTATCATAACGATTACTTTGCCTTACACGGCGAGCAGCCTTATTGCCAAATGGTCGTGCGGCCTAAGGTCGAGAAAATTAAAGCGTTATTTGCGGAATTACAAAAGGCGTAAGCTATTTAGCGCATAAAATGTTAAATAAAAAATGCCACTGCTAAAGTGGCATTTTTTTATGCGCTTTATTAATCAGAAACGTAATTAACGGCTTTCAGCTAACCACTGGGCATATTGTTTAGTGTAATAGCTAACAATTAGATCCGCCCCAGCACGCTTTAAACCAATAAAGGTTTCAGTGACCACTGCGCGCTCATCTAAAGCACCAGCAAGGGCGGCAAACTTAATACCTGCATATTCACCGCCGACTTGATAGGCAGCGAGTGGCAGATGAGTTTCTTGTCTTAAGCGGCTAAGTACATCCAAATAAGGTGTACCAGGTTTAACCATCAGGATATCGGCGCCTTCGGCTTCATCTAATGATGCTTCTAACAGGGCTTGGCGGCCGTTGGCATAATCAAGCTGGTATCCCTTGCGATTACCGCTGAGTTCACAATCTACTGCGGCTCTAAAAGGGCCATAGAAGGAAGAGGCGAATTTTGCCGAGTGGGCTAGAATCGCCACATGCTCAAACCCTGCGGCATCGAGACCTTGGCGAATCGCCTTAACTTGGCCGTCCATCATAGCTGATGGCGCTAGCATATCGGCGCCTGCTGTAGCGGCGGTGATTGATTGTTTGACTAAATTCTCAACAGTGAGATCGTTACAGACTTCATTATTGTGTACCACGCCACAATGACCGTGATCAGTGTATTCACAAAAACAAATATCGGGGATCACCATCATCTCTGGTACGGCAGCTTTAATGGTACGCACCATGCGGGCGAGTAGACCATCGTCGTTCCACGTGTCACTGCCTTTATCATCTTTAGTATGGGATATACCAAAGGGCATTACATAGCGGATCCCAAGTGCATATAGTTCGCGAACTTCTTCTGCCAGTGCACTTTCAGGTAAACGGCTAATGCCAGGAAGCGTTGAAATGGGCACTGCGTGGGTGATGTGCTCTTCAATAAATAGGGGATGAATAAGATCGCTCAGTGAAATATGTGTTTCGCGCAGCAGATCGCGCATGGCTTCTGAGCTACGTAAGCGTCTTAGACGACGTAATGGAGGAGTGTTTAACATGGGTTTTCCTTATCGAAGGCGGGTTAATGCAATCGTACAATGGCAAGGGATGGCTTCAATTTATACTTGTCTGCTCTGACAATCAAAGAGAAAAATGTTTCCTAAAAGAATGATAATGGGGAACGGGTTTATTGATCATTGACTTAGATCACACTTATTACTCTCGTGCTCGCTTGCAGCTGCATGTTATCCGAGCGTTATTTTAATGGAGTTGCGTGTATAGGCCTTTGTTTTCGGGGATTTGATGTTATTATTTGCGTCAGTTTCCTCATGGCATATTCGCAAAATACAACAACAGTTAATTTGATGCGATATTTTGCCCGCTATCCGGTTTTGAAATGACAATAACACACGAACACCCAGCTTGTATTTTGGCCCTAGATACTTGTACTGAATCTTGCTCCGCGGCACTGCAATATCAAGGTCAGATTTATGCTGAACTTGCCGACGCCCCACGTGAACACAGCCAGCGCTTGTTACCTATGGTCGATTCAGTGCTTAAACAAGCAGGTATTAGCGTAGATAAAGTGGCTGCAATTGCCTACGGTCGAGGCCCCGGCAGCTTTACGGGCATCCGTATTTGTACCAGCATGACTCAAGGTTTGGCACTGGGTTTAGATATACCTGTCATTGGTATTTCAACCTTAGCCGCAATGGCACAAATGGCGATACGTGAACATCAAGCTGAGCAAGTGTTATGTACTATTGATGCACGCATGGGCGAAGTTTATTGGGGGCAGTTTGTGGCCATCAACGGTATTGCCACTTTAATCGGTAAAGAAATGGTTAGCGCGCCCGCTGACGTGCAACTTCAGCTCGATACTCAAGCGCCAATTGTGGGTTGTGGCACAGGTTTTGACGCTTACCCAGAATTACTCACCCTCGGTGAAGGTATTTTAGTGCTTAATTCCGTGAAATATCCCGATGCACGCGCTATGCTGATACTGGCTGAAATAGGCATAAAAGCTGGTTTGGCAACCACTGTAGATGCGCTTGAACCGGTATATTTACGTGATACCGTCACCTGGAAAAAATTACCGGGTCGTGAATAAGCAGTTATTGGGCTTAGTTTTGACTCAATCGCCGCGATAAGATCTCAGCTAACAGATGCTAATGTTATTAACGATGCATGGTATAAAACTTAAGGCTTCTTGATGCAGATTAATGTGAATCAAACGAGTTTGACGAACGCGGTAGCGAGTAATAGACCCGCTATTGCTCAGGGGCTAACGGCGCCTGAATCGTTACGCCCAGTGATTGAGCAAGATGCCGTCGAAGCCGCCAGTTTAGATAAGCCTAAAAACGCTGCGGGAAATTTACAATCAAGACTTGGTGCACATCTTGAGTATGAACAAGATACCCGCGGTCACCAAGGGGCAATAGCCCAGTATTTACAAACCCAACATGCCGCCAAACGCGATGAAATTCAGCAAATGGTGGGTGTGGATTTATATGCTTGATGATCAAAAAACGCCTCATCGTTCTGCCTCACTATTCTCCTCTTCTAAATTAACCGCTACTGCCGCCAGCGGTGTTCCTAGCCGTGGCCTGTTTATGATCGAACTGGTTTTTGCCTTATTGATCACCCGTATTCCCTATTTAAGCGTGCCGTTCAAATGGCTTGAAAGTTATTTTCATGAATTATCCCACGGCATTGCGACTATTTTAAGTTCGGGCATTGTCAGCCATATACAGCTGTTTCCTAATGGTGCTGGCTTTTGCTTTAGCCAAGGGGGTTCGCCGCTATTGATTGGTTTTGCGGGGTATTTCGGCGCAGCTTGCTGGGGATATTTAATCTACTTACTCGCGACTTGGCCAAAGGGGATCCGTGTGAGCTTTGCCTTACTGGGCGCTTTAGTGGTGCTAAGCGGCTTACTTTGGGGTAGAGATCTTCTCACATTAGCGATTTTAGCCGTGTTGACCATCATTTTGTTATTACCGCTAAAACTTAGCCAAAACAAAATCTTGACCCAGTTTTTACGTATTATTGGCTTGATGATCATGCTCAATGCGCTGGCAAGTCCAACGGTGTTGCTAGGACTTGGTCAAGGTGATGCGGTGATGTTAGCGGAGCGTTCTTGGATCCCCGCGTGGATTTGGGTAGGACTTTGGTTATTAACCAGTGCCTGCGCCTTGTATTTGACGTGGCGCCGTGTCGATAACGCTGCAAATCGATAACTCATAAGGTCTTTTAATACCTCAGACGTATTGTGCTTTCTTCAGGTATTTTTATGTTTTGCGGTTTGTGGGTTTAGATAAAGATTAATTGACTCATCACTTTGAGCCATAACCACCGGTGTCACTTAAACCTAGGTTTTACGACTTCTATTCCTTGGATTTTTGGCTATTGACTGCTAGCTTAGACTTTCGGTATCCATGGAGAATTATAATGAAAAAAGTTACCTTAGTTGCCAGCTTACTGATGGCTGGTTTATGTTCGAGCGTAGTCTACGCTGATGAAAGCTTAGATAAGGTTTTAAAAAGTGATTTTCGTCAGGCTAAAAATGTCAGCCGTGATGTTTATCGTCACCCCGCAGAAACCTTACACTTTTTTGGAATCACACCAACACAGACAGTGGTTGAACTTTGGCCAGGTAATGGTTGGTATAGCGAAATATTAGGACCTTATTTAGCTAAAGAAGGTCATTATATCGCGGCCAGTTTTGAAACTGCACCTGCAACAGATACTCCCGGAAATCGTTATCGCGCTAATGCAGGCACTAAATATAATGCGTGGATGACGGCGAATAAAGATACTCTCGGTAATGCCACTATGATTACGTTTGATCCGCCATATAAGATGGATTTAGGCGCCGATAGCAGTGCTGATCTGGTATTAACTTTCCGTAATCTACACAACTGGGCATCGGCTGATCAGCTAGAAGATGTGTTTGTCGCCTCGTACAAAGTACTAAAGGATGGCGGTATTTTTGGTGTAGTAGAACATCGAGCGAATGAAGGCATGAATCTCAGCACTGGTTATATGGATCAAACCAGTATGATTGATTTAGCTAAAAAAGTCGGTTTTACCTTAGTTGAAACCTCAGAAATAAATGCCAATCCAAAAGACACTAAGGATTACGCTAAAGGTGTTTGGGCTTTACCCCCATCATTTGGTTTGGGTGATACAGATAAAGACAAATATCAAGCGATTGGTGAAAGTGACCGTATGACGCTTAAATTCGTCAAAAAATCATCTTAATCGGCTGACATTAGAGGCATTATGTGGCAATCTTTCGCCCCCAAAAATCAAATCGAATTTGTATTACCTCATATTAAGCTTTCGGGGCGATTATGGGGGCCGAAGGATAAACCGTTATTACTTGCTTTGCATGGCTGGCTAGACAATGCCAACAGTTTTGAGCCTTTAGCCGCATATTTACTTGAGTACCAAATTCTCGCGATAGATTGGCCTGGACACGGTTTTTCGGCACATAGGCCGGGTCATTACCCCTTGCATTGGGTTGATTATCTGTATGATTTAGATGTGCTATTAACTGCTTTACCACAAAAGCCTATTGCGATAATCGGACATTCACTTGGGGGAATAATTGCCTCGGCTTACACTGCCACCTTTCCTGAAAAGGTCAATAAGCTGGTATTAATTGAAGCTTTGAGTCCACTGTCTGAGCCAGCAATGCAAGCTAAGGCTCGATTGAGAAAAAGCTTCTACCAACATGAGAAGTATTTAACGCAGCAGCATCTGCAAGTAAAGCGTTATGACAGCATCGACATTGCAATAAAGGCAAGGGCACACTTAACTGGGTTGGCTGAGCCTTGGTGTCGTCTGTTAGTTGAGCGCAATATGCAATCAGAAGTTGAGGGCGTGAGTTGGCGTAGCGATCCACGGTTGAGGTTTGATTCACCCCAGCGTATCACCTTTGCCCAAGTTGATGCCTTGATGCAGGATATCTTGGTGGAGACTTTGCTGGTTTGTGGAGCGCAGGGTTTTAACCAGTTACAGAGCGCAATACCTAAGGCTCGAACGTGGTTTAAGCATTTGTCTGAACATATTATTGAGGGCGATCACCACGTACACATGGGTAATGCAGCAGGCGTTGCTCGCTTGATCCAAGAGTTTGTTTAATGCGTCACTTTTTAGTCACATAAAAAGGCACTAGGTTTTTTGTTTTTTTTATGTGATGATGATCAAAATTAAAACGCTCGTATGATTTTTGACGAGTAAATCAATAACTATAAAATGTAAGCCGGTATTTTAACTCGGTATTTATCGAGTATTGACGCTTGTATGGACATCGTTTCCACAATTGTGGAGATATAGGAGAGAGTAGTGGATCAGCCTTGGATTAATCATTTGCCAAAAGATGTGCCTGCTGAAATAAATGTTGAGCAATACTCATCGCTCGTCGATATGTTTGAGACTGCGGTGGCTAAGTATGAAGATCAACCTGCATTTATCAACATGGGTGCCACGTTAACCTATCGCAAATTGGAAGAACGTAGCCGCGCATTTGCTGCATATTTACAAAATGAATTAAAACTTGAAAAGGGCGATCGTGTTGCTTTGATGATGCCAAATCTATTGCAATATCCCATTGCATTATTTGGAGTATTGCGTGCCGGTATGGTTGTCGTTAACGTTAACCCGCTTTATACCCCCCGTGAACTAAAACATCAGTTGATTGACTCAGGTGCTAAAGCCATTGTAGTAGTGTCAAACTTTGCGCGCACCTTAGAAGAAGTGGTTGATCAAACTCCAATAAAAAGTGTGATCATTACCCGTCTTGGTGATCAATTAAGTGCGCCTAAACGCACCTTAGTGAACTTTGTAGTGAAGTACATTAAAAAATTAGTGCCAAAATACGATTTACCCCATGCTTTATCGATGCGCGATACCCTATCAAGGGGTCGTCGTATGCAGTACATCAAACCTGAGGTCACTAACGACGACTTAGCTTTTTTACAATACACAGGTGGCACTACTGGGGTTTCTAAAGGCGCTATGTTGACCCATGGCAATATCGTGGCTAACGTACTGCAGGCTGATGGTGCTTATTCTCCAGCTTTAGACGATGGCAGCGAGTTTGTTGTCACGGCGTTGCCGCTGTATCACATCTTCGCGTTGACTGTGAATTGCCTCTTATTTTTGCACAAAGGCAGTCAGAACTTACTCATCACCAATCCTCGTGATATTCCAGGGTTTGTGGCCGAGTTAAAAAAATATCCTTTCACCGCATTGACTGGTGTAAATACCTTATTTAATGCGCTGGTAAATAGTGAGGATTTTGCTCAACTAGATTTCTCGGGCTTAAAACTGTCTATCGGCGGCGGTATGGCAGTACAAAAAGCGGTGGCGGATAAGTGGCAAGCTCTTACTAAAACCCGTTTACTCGAAGGTTATGGTTTGACAGAAGCGTCACCCTTATTAACGTGTTGCCCCTATAATTTAGCCGGCTACAACGGTTCTATTGGCTTTCCAGCTCCTTCAACACTCATTCAAATTCGTGATGATAATGGTAATGTGTTAGCACAAGGCGAAAAAGGCGAGCTGTTTGGTAAAGGCCCACAGGTAATGAAGGGCTATTGGCAACGTCCAGAAGAAACGGCCAAAGTGATAGACACTGATGGCTGGTTAGCCACGGGCGATATCGGCTATATGGATGAAAAGGGTTTCTTTTATATTGTTGATCGTAAAAAAGACATGATCTTAGTTTCAGGCTTTAACGTATTCCCAAATGAAGTGGAAGAAGTTGTCGCTATGCATCCAAAAGTGATCGAAGTAGCCGCAGTAGGTGTACCAAATGAAGCCAGCGGTGAGCTAGTTAAGGTATTTGTGGTGACAAAAGATAAATCTTTAACCGCAGAGGGCATCATTAAGCACTGCCGTATTCATTTAACGGGATATAAAGTGCCGAAGCTGGTAGAATTTAGGGACGAGTTACCTAAAACTAACGTGGGTAAAATCTTGCGACGAGAGCTTAGAGACGAAGTTAAGCACGCGTAAGATTGAAGCCGGCATTTGCCGGCTTTTGTTTTTATGGACTGTGATTGACCCACAGGATCTGGAGAAGAATTTGTCAGCGTTTCAATATGTGAGTGATGAAGCTAGCCTTAATGCCCTCGTTGCCCAATACCAACAAAGTAAAATACTCGTCTTAGACACCGAGTTTGTCCGTACCCGTACTTATTATGCCAAGTTAGGTTTGATTCAAGCCTATGACGGTAAAACCTTAGCATTAATTGATCCGGTTGCATTACCGGATTTATCACAGTTTTGGGCGCTGTTAGCAGATCCTAATATTATTAAGCTTGTGCATTCTTGCAGTGAAGATTTAGAAGTCTTTGCCCATTACGGTAAATGCCAGCCCACGCCATTGTTTGATAGTCAAATAGCCGCCTCGTTATGTGGAATGGGTCATGGGGTAGGTTATGCTAAATTGGTTGAAACTTGCCTTGGTGAAATCATTGATAAAGGCGAGTCACGTACCGATTGGATCCGCCGTCCGTTAACGGAAGCTCAATTAAGCTACGCCGCGAATGACGTCCTGTATTTGTATCAACTTTATCCTCAACTTGAAGCTAAACTCAGTGCAAAAGGGCGCTTAGCTTGGTTATACGAAGAAGGGGAACGAATGACTCAGGGCAGGCTTACTGATCCCGATCCTGACACCGCTTATTTGAAAGTAAAAAATGCTTTTCAGCTAACCGAAATTCAATTGGCTTATCTTAAAGTGCTGGCTAAATGGCGTCTTGAAAAAGCCTTAGTACGTGATTTAGCTTTAGGTTTTGTTGTTAAAGACCATGGGCTTATCGCCCTAGCCAAGAAGCAACCTAAAACCTTAACCGATTTGTTTAAGCTTAATGATTTAACTGAGCAGGAAAAACGCATTCACGGTAAAGACCTACTACGTGTATTACAAACTGCTGACTTGGTGAATTTACCTGAATTAATGGATGTGTTGGCGTTAAAACCAAGTTACAAATCGGCCTTTAAAGCTATTAAAAACTGCTTGGTTACGTTGTGTGAACAGCATGATGTACCGCAGGAGATGCTTGGTTCTAAACGTCATATTCATGAGTTTTTGCAATGGCGTTGGGATAAACAACAAGGGGATTTACCCGTAGTATTATGCGGTTGGCGAGGTGAATTAGCCGCGGAATCTCTAGCAAAGCTTGAAGTCTAGTAGCTTAAGTGTTTGAAATGATATTTGAAAGTAACCAAAAAAAGCATCATCTTCGACAGAAGATGATGCTTTTTTATTATCGACGTATCACTTATCTGTCAGGCAAAGTGACGTTTAACTCAAGCACTGATAGGTTATCGTCGTTTTGATCTAACTGTACAGACACTTGATCATCAGAAATCTGCACATATTTACGGATAACGGCAATAATTTCTTGCTTCATCTGCGGGAAATAATCAGGAGTATCCCTTTGTCCACGCTGATGAGCCACAATGATCTGTAGGCGCTCTTTTGCCATTACCGCAGTGCTAGGCTTTTTCTTGCTTTTGAAATAGTCGAGTAAAGACATAATTAGCTACCAAATATCCGTTGTAAGAAACCTTTCTTTTCTTCTGTAATAAAGCGTACTGGAACATCTTCGCCCAGTAAACGCGCGACGGTGTCACTGTAGGCTAAGCCGGCATCACTTTCTTGATCGATAATCACAGGGACGCCTGAGTTAGAGGCCTTTAGTACCGATTGTGATTCAGGGATAACGCCAAGTAATTCAATTGCTAGAATCTCTTTGACATCGTCCACACTTAACATTTCACCCGATTTTACGCGGCTAGGTGAATAACGAGTCAGCAATAAGTATTCTTTTATTGGTTCAAGATTTTGCTCCGCGCGGCGTGATTTACTTTGCAGCATACCTAAAATACGGTCTGAGTCGCGCACTGAGCTGACTTCTGGGTTAGTCGTCACAATGGCGACGTCGGCGAAATACAATGCCATCATCGCGCCTTGTTCAATCCCCGCTGGTGAGTCACACAAAATAAACTCGAAGTCTTTGGCTAAATCGTCTAAAACGCGGCCGACGCCTTCTTTGGTTAATGCTTCTTTATCACGGGTTTGCGAAGCGGGTAAAATAAATAATTTATCGCAACGCTTATCTTTAATCAGTGCTTGGTTTAAATTTGCTTCACCATTGATAACATTGACGAAGTCATAAACGACACGACGTTCGCACCCCATGATTAAGTCTAAATTCCGTAAACCAATATCGAAATCGATAACGACGGTTTTGTGTCCTTGCATGGCAAGACCGGTCGCAATTGCGGCACTCGATGTGGTTTTACCTACGCCGCCTTTACCTGAAGTGACAACAATAATTTGTGCCATGTTTCTCTCTGTCCTTTGTTCTGCCATTTTAGAGGGGCAATGATTCAACCATAAGCGACTCACCGTTTAGGCGAATACAGCCGCTTTTATCTGAGCTATGTTGTTGTAGATTTTCAGCGAGCCAATATTGTCCAGCTATTGAAACGAGTTCGGCTTCCAGAGAGTGGGCAATAATAACTGCACTGGTATCGCCCGCCGCGCCCGCCATGGCTTTTCCCCGCAATGCGCCGTAGATATGAATGCTACCATCTGCGATGACTTCTGCGCCATTACCTACCGCACCAAATATGATTAAATCACCATTTTTAGCATAGACTTGTTGGCCTGAACGAATATTTTGCTTCACTATTTTAGTTTGGCGTGGCGCTGGCGGAGGAGTGCTGCTTTGTTTTCCTGCCTTGACTATGGCAAGGCCTAAGTCTTTGGCCTGTTTACTAAGCACGGTTGTCGCGCCCGTTATGCCAACAATCACTAATTGACGTGAAATCAACAGATCTTTTAACGCACTTAAATTTAAGCTGTCGTGTTGAATGGCGCTGAGATTAACAACCAAAGGTGCACCCAGAAAAAACTGAGGAGCCTGTGCTAATTTGCTGTCTAACTCAAGCATGACAGCCTGTAAATCACTGCTATTAATATGAAGCACTGAAAGAGTAAAAGAAGCGCCTTTTAACTCTACGCTAGGTTTTGACATCCCGGCACTATTCTCCAGAAATCATCAGTCGGTTCGCTGATTTTACAATTAAATTACTAGGCGACCATGTTATAGTGTGCCCCAGTGACTGGCAAGTTTGAACTATTGGATATTTGTACTCTTATGCTATGTGCCGTTTATAAAAGTAGTCGAAAGGCTGATACTTATTTATTTGTGAAGAAAAGAGATTTCTTTGACGATGTACCAGCGCCTTTAATGGAAATGTTTGGTGTACCCAAGCTGGTGATGGTGTTTCCTATTGCTAAACGTGATGCGTTAGGTATGGCCGACATTGAAAAGGTAAGGGCTGCAATGGCTGAAAATGGCTTTTACTTACAAATTCCACCACCTCAAGTTAATTTACTCACCGAGCATAAACTCAGTCTTGGTATTAAAGATTGAGCTAATATGGGGATATATTTTTTTATGAACTTGGCTGCGGCTGAACACTCGTTATTTTGAGTAGAGCTATCTAAACTTAAATTAGTGTAAAATAGCCCGCATTACGCGGGTGTTTTATTAAGAAGATATCGTTAACCATGGCATTTTGGCAAAGTAAGACATTAGCGCAGATGAGCGCAACCGAGTGGGAATCACTGTGTGATGGTTGTGGTAAATGTTGTTTAAACAAGTTGATTGATGATGAAACCGAAGACTTGTATTACACCAATGCCGCCTGTCTTTTACTCGATCATCAAAGCGCAAGTTGTCAGCAGTACAGTGACCGTTTCAGCTATGTACCTCAATGTACTGTGATTACGATTGATAATATCCATGAATTGACTTGGCTGCCCGATAGCTGCGCTTATCGTCGCCTCTGGGCAGGTCGTGAGCTACCAAGCTGGCATCCATTGATTACAGGCTCCAAAGAAGCTATGCATCTGGCTGGCATGTCGATTCAAGGCAAGGTGATTGACGAAAGACGCGTGAAAGATATCGAAGATCATATCGTGCTATGGCCGCTAAAAGATATGGATTAATTGCTTTGCAGTCAGTTTGCAGATTTAGAGTAATAAATAAGGGAGCGATTATCGCTCCCTTATTTATTATGAGTCTCAGCTAATTTGTCGCTAGATTTTTAACCCTACCATTAGCTGATCAAGTTGTCCTGCTGTTGCTTGCAGCTCATCACAACCCGAAACCGATTGGTTAGCTGATTGTTCCACGTCGTGGGACTGGTTACGAATTTCCATTAAATTGGTGGCAATTTCGTTGGCCACTGCCGATTGTTCGTCGGCTGAGGTGGCAATGAGTACGCTCATCTCAAACACTTTATTACTGTGGTGAGCAATTGCATCGAGATCTTTACCGGTTTGCAACACATGTTGTTTGCCCTCATTGGCTTGAGTCACTGTTCGTGACATCACTTGAGTCAGATTGCGTGTGCCCGATTGCAGCGATTCGATCATGGTTTTAATTTCAACCGTGGCTGTTTGAGTACGCCCCGCCAGTGTACGCACTTCATCAGCCACTACCGCAAAACCACGCCCTTGTTCACCAGCGCGCGCCGCTTCAATTGCCGCATTGAGGGCAAGCAAATTGGTTTGCTGAGAAATAGCATTAATGGAAGAGACCACCTCATCAATTTTACTGGCATTATCATTGAGAATACCTACCGCATTTGAAGCGGCAGATATTTCATCCGATAATACATCGATAGCTTTAACTGTGGTTTCTATGTCTTTACTGCCAGCACTAACTTGTTGATTAGCTTCTTGGGTTTCGGCGGATGATAGCTCAGCATTGCGGGCGACTTCTTTCACTGCGGCAGTCATTTCTTCCATTGCAGTGGCTAAAGAGTCCAAATGTTGTCTCTGATTAACCGCTAAGGATTGACCTTGCTGCGCCGTGTTACGAAACGATGATACGACTTCGCGGATTTTAGCGGTCGATTCGGCAATTTGCTTGACTAAGGTGTGTTGACGTTCTACTAAGGCATCAATACTGATGGCTAAGATACTGAACTCATCTTTTACTTCAAAAAAGTTTAATCGTCCGGTCAAATCACCCGATGCCGCTCGTTTTAATGCCATCACTGTAGTGTAGAGCGCGCCGCCAACGAAGGTTGAAATGTAATAGCTGAATAAAAATAATACCAATAACAATACTGCTATTAGGCCATAAACCAATAAATTATCTTTTGCGAGTAGGGCATTAAGTTCATTGTTATCTAATGGGATAATAGTGATGAGATTTTCACCGTTAACGGAGCTGACCGCTCTGGACTGTCCGTTACTGTCATCAATGCCGCCGCCACTACGAGCAATAGATTGTATTTTACTGTCGGCTTCATTGATTGAAACAATACTGACATTACCTTTGTTGTCGTGACTGAGCTGACTCAACACATTTTGGCGCTCTTGCTCGGGCAGTTTGTTATATAAACTGCCCGTCACTTGATTTATTTGTTGTGCCGCGTTTTGTAAACTTTTGAGTTGCCCTTGCAGTAAAGTTTGCTGCGTTTGTTGGTTTAAGAAAAGCGCCATCCCGATAATCATTAGCATAGGGATAATAGAGAGAATAGCGAACTTAGTTTTTAAGGTCATATGAATAAGATATTGATCTACCCAGCGAAATTTAACTTCTTTCATTAGCGCCTCGATAAAATTGGCCGAGAACCGAATATAAATCGGTTAGGTTGCCATAAGCTTTACGTTGTCTGCCTTGTAAGCAAATACCTGTGTTGATGTTAATTCTTTGCAGTCATTATGGTTTTGTTTGCTGCAATTTTAGCAGGGTACAGATGTGAGTTTACAGTTTAGTTACATGCTGGGCTAGAGGGGCAAAGCGGATGTTCTTGCGGTAAAAACTATCCTTTGGTTTCTACTGGCGTAAAACCCGCGCTTAGATTTGGGGTAACACATGAATTTACATAATAAAAACCCCTAATAAGCCCTAGTAATATGTCGCTCGCTCGCGTAAAATTTCTATCCTTTTATTTCGTTATAGCTAGCAAAGCGTCTGGCATTAACGCCCGATAACCTGAGCACCCAAATAGCCTGAAAGTTTGGCGCCCATAGCACTTGTTTATCAAGCGCGACTATGCAGTGGAAGAGAAAATGCAGCAGTTAACTGAGATCGTAGAACAAGCCTTAGTCATTATTGACCAGGCCAGTGATCTAAAAGCACTGGATGATATCCGTGTCGATTACCTTGGTAAAAAAGGTAAAATAACCGACATGATGAAAATAATGGGTAGCTTAAGCCCTGAAGAAAAGCCAGCCTTTGGCCAAGCGGTCAATGATGCTAAACAGGCGATTCAACAAAAATTAACTGAGCGCATCGATGGTCTGAAAAGTTCGGAACTGGAAGCTAAATTAATCGCTGAAAAGATTGATGTGACTTTGCCAGGCCGTACTCAAGAGATTGGTGGCTTACATCCTGTGACTCGTACCATTGAACGTATTGAAACTTTCTTTGGGGAATTAGGGTTCTCAGTCAAGCATGGACCTGAAATTGAAGATGACTTTCACAATTTCGACGCACTTAATATCTCTGAGCACCACCCAGCGCGTGCTGATCATGATACCTTTTATTTCAATCCTAAACTGATGTTGCGTACCCAAACCTCGGGCGTGCAAATCCGTACCATGGAAACTGAAAAACCGCCATTACGCATTATTTCTCCAGGCCGTGTTTATCGTAACGATTACGACCAAACGCATACGCCAATGTTCCACCAAGTGGAAGGGCTGTTGGTGGATGAGCATGTGAACTTTGCCGAATTGAAGGGCATTTTGCATGATTTTCTGCGCAATTTCTTCGAAGAAGATTTGCAAGTACGTTTCCGTCCATCTTACTTCCCCTTCACAGAACCTTCAGCAGAAGTGGATGTGATGGGTAAAAACGGTAAATGGCTAGAAGTGTTAGGCTGTGGCATGGTGCATCCAAATGTGCTGCGCAGTGTGGGCATCGATCCAGAAAAATACTCTGGTTTTGCTTTTGGTATGGGTGTCGAGCGTTTAACCATGTTGCGTTACGGCGTAAGTGATTTACGTGCGTTTTTCGAAAACGACCTACGCTTCCTGAAGCAATTTAAATAACGGAGCTGTAATAGCATGAAATTTAGCGAATCTTGGCTTCGTGAATGGATTAACCCTTCTATTAGCCGTGAAGCATTATCCCACCAGATCACTATGGCTGGTCTTGAAGTCGATGGCGTTGAAGCCGTGGCTGCCGATTTTAGCGGTGTAGTGATTGGTGAAGTGGTTGAGTGTGGTCAGCATCCCGATGCCGATAAACTGCGCGTCACTAAAATTAACGTCGGTGGCCCAGAGCTGATTGATATCGTCTGCGGAGCACCAAACTGCCGTCAGGGTCTTAAAGTGGCCGTGGCTATGGTTGGCGCCGTATTACCTGGCGATTTCAAAATCAAGAAAGCCAAGCTGCGTGGCATGCCATCAGAAGGCATGTTGTGTTCATACAGCGAACTGGGTATTAACGTCGAAAGTGATGGCATTATCGAATTGCCATTGGACGCGCCATTAGGCACTGACATCCGCGACTATCTGCAACTTAATGATGCCGTTATCGATGTGGATTTAACCGCCAACCGTGCCGATTGCTTAGGCATGGCAGGTCTTGCCCGTGAAGTGGGCGTGTTAAACCGCCAAGCTGTGGCTGAGCCGCAGTGGCAGTCAGTAACGCCAACTACAGATTCACAGGTGACGATTAACGTTAAGGTGCCTGCAGCTTGCCCACGTTACTTAGGCCGTGTGGTTAAAAACGTTAATGTTAAAGCGCCTACGCCATTATGGATGCAAGAAAAACTGCGCCGTAGCGGTATTCGCTCAATCGATCCTATCGTTGATATCACTAATTTCGTGTTGATTGAATTTGGCCAACCGATGCACGCCTTCGATCTTGCCAAGTTAACTGGCGATATCCAAGTGCGTTTAGGCACAGGCGAAGAGAAAATAACCCTGCTTGATGGCAGCGAAGTAACGATTCCAAGCGATACCTTAGTGATCGCCGATGATGCGCGTCCATTAGCCCTTGCAGGTGTGTTTGGCGGCGAATACTCAGGCGTGAGCGACACGACCCAAGACATACTGCTTGAATGTGCGTTCTTCGCGCCGCTTGCCATTATGGGTAAGTCACGCCGTTTAGGCTTGCACACTGATTCATCACACCGCTTTGAGCGTGGTGTTGACCCAGAGATGCAGCATAAAGTTATCGACCGGGCTACCCGTTTAGTGCTCGATGTCTGTGGCGGTGAAGCGGGTCCAGTGGTTGAAGCCAAATCAGATGCTGATTTACCAAAACCTGCACAAATTGTTTTACGTCGCAGCAAGTTAGATAGAATTTTGGGGCACCATGTGCCAGATACTGATGTGGTTGAAATTCTACAACGCTTAGGTTTTGGGGTTGTGGTTAATCAAGATAGTTGGCAGATCACAACCGCGACTTACCGTTTTGATATGGCGATTGAAGAAGATCTCATTGAAGAAGTGGCGCGGATTTACGGTTATGACAATATTCCTAATACGGCGCCCGTTGCCGCGCTGCGTATGTCTGACCATAAAGAATCAAACTTAAGCCTAAAACGCGTGCGTGCCTTATTAGTCGCTCGCGGTTTCCAAGAAGCGGTAACCTATAGCTTTGTTGATCCCAAACTGCAAAATCTGGTTCACCCAGGCGTTGCGGCAATGGTGTTACCTAACCCCATTTCCAGTGAAATGTCGGCCATGCGTCTGTCAATGTTCACCGGTTTATTGGCAGCAGTGGGTTACAACCAAAGTCGTCAACAGAGCCGTGTGAGACTTTTTGAAACGGGTTTGCGCTTTGTTCCTGATATCAATGCAGAATCTGGTGTAAGGCAGCAAGCAATGCTTGCGGGTGTCATTACCGGACTCCAAAATGATGAACATTGGTCGATGGAATCGAAAACGGTTGATTTTTTTGACCTTAAAGGTGATTTAGAAGCTATTATCGGCTTGACAGTTTCCGTCTCAGAATTTAGCTTTAGAGGGGCGACGCATTCTGCTCTCCATCCGGGGCAATGTGCTGAAATATTGAGAAATGATCGCGTAATCGGTCATATAGGTGCAATCCATCCTAGTTTGGAGAAGCCTTTTGGACTCAATGGTAAAACCATCGTTTTTGAGTTGGAATTGGATGCTTTATTGCATACCAGTTTACCGCTAGCCCAAGCTGTATCTAAGTTTCCAGCTAATCGTCGTGATATCGCAGTAGTAGTAGATGAGAGTGTGTCTGCAGGCGATGTGATGAAATTGATAAGAAAAGTTGGCGAAAATCAGTTGGTTGGCATAAACTTGTTCGATGTATACTTAGGTAAAGGTGTTGAACCTGGCAAGAAGAGCCTGGCGATAGCACTTACATTACAAGACACTACTCGTACGCTTGAGGAAAAAGAGATTGCTGAGACGGTTGCTTCAGTTGTTTCTGCCCTTAAGTCCGAGTTCAACGCATCGTTGAGGGATTAAAGTATGGCACTTACCAAAGCCGAAATGGCAGAACATCTTTTTGAAACACTCGGAATGAACAAACGTGTCGCCAAAGAGATGGTTGAGTCGTTCTTTGAAGAAATTCGGGGCGCCCTCGAAAGTGGTGAGCAGGTCAAGTTATCTGGCTTTGGCAACTTCGACCTTAGGGATAAGAATCAAAGACCGGGAAGGAACCCAAAAACAGGCGAAGATATCCCTATTTCTGCTCGTCGTGTCGTGACTTTCCGTCCTGGCCAAAAGCTGAAAACTCGTGTAGAAGCAGCAAACACGGGTAAGTAGTTTCGTTTGTTTGATGGGAAGGCCACTCCTTTGAGAGTGGCTTTCCTGTTTATTTTTTAGTGCAATATTTTCATTGTCCTTATCCACTGTCTGAGGTGATTTCTTTGTCAAGACAGCCTAAACATTTCGACCGTCGTTTTAAACTCGCCTTATTACACCCTAAATACTGGGCCACTTGGTTGGCGATTGGTCTATTAGTCATTTTTGGACTCATGCCTGCATGGCTGCGTGATCCTATTGCAAGATTATTAGCAAAAATGGTGATGCCGATTGCTAAAAAGCCCATCCGCATTGCCCGAGCTAACTTAACAGCGTGTTTTCCTGATAAATCTACCGCTGAAATCGAAGCGTTAATTCAACAAAATGTGCAAAATTTTGTGCTAGTGCTGTTAGCTCAAGGCGAATTACTCGTACGATCAAAAGCGCATTTGCGTCGTAGAGTAAATCTTCTTGGCTTTGAGCATGTGCTCAAGGCACAAGCAGCGGGGCAGCCGATTATTTTTGTTATGCCCCATGTTTGGCCCATCGATTATGCTGGTTTACGCTTAAATGTTGAGTTACCCATGGTGACAATGGCTAAGGCCCATAAAAACGGCTTATTTAATTGGTTTAGTAATCGTGTTCGCAGCAGTTGTGGTGGCCATGTATATATGCGCGAGGCGGGTATTCGGGCGTTATTAGCCGAGCTTAAACGCGGTAACAGTTTCTTTTATCTTCCCGATGAAGATTTAGGTCCAGAACAAAGTGTATTCGCGCCTTTTTTAGGCACAGTTAAAGCAACATTGCCTGTCGTTGGACGTTTAGCGCAGGCGGGTAATGCCCAAGTGCTACCAGTTAAGATTGGTTATAACCAAGTAACACGTCAGTTTGATCTGACTGTGATGGCAGCTATTGCCCCCGAAGATATGCAGGGTAAGGAAAATGAAGCTCTGGCACTGAATAAAGTGGTTGAGCAAGTGATTCTAGCGTATCCAGAACAGTATATGTGGTTTTTACGTGTACTTAAAACGCGGCCAGAGGGTGAAGCCTCTATCTACGGTTGATGAGTGATCGGCAGACCCGTTGACCGGTTTGTGTTGCAAAAATGGCTTTGAGCACTCAGTGCTCAAAGCCATTTTTTGAGGGTTCCTAAAACGATGACACATCTACAGCGATAGCACTTTTTATCAATACAGCCTTCACTAGAAATACAGATAAGGAATATTGTATCTAATCTCCATCTTGCTCCATTTCAAGCTGCATCAATAACATCTCTTCACCATCTAGCACGCGGGTGCGATAGCTTTGGCAGGCTGGGCAAATAATCGTGCGTTCACTCAAAATAGATTCGATCTGGCAGTCATTGCAAAGTATCACTAAAGGCTGAATTTGCATATTTAGCTGCGCATTATGGCAAATGCTATCTTGTTTAAAGGTATCAAATGCAGTGTGTAGCAATGCGGGCTCAACGCCGCTCATCACGCCAATTTTGATGTCCACCCGAGTGATGTGAGTCGCCTGATTTGCTAAGGCATGTTGTTCACATTGCTCAATCAGCGCACTCACAATCGAATATTCGTGCATCAGCAAATCCTTGGTAGCAGTTCCCCTTTGGGGAGGTCAAGATAGCGCTTGGTATTCCAAGGGGTTTTTAGGATAACTTTTCCGACAGACTCATCACTTACTGCGCCGATAATGGCCGCGTGCTCACAGTGGCCAAAGCGCTGCATAATTTCTAAAGCGCCTAAGGCGATATTATTGGGTACGGCTAAAATGAAGGTGCCTTCGTTAGCCAGATCCATAGCCTCAAAACCATAGATCTCACACAGCCCTTTAACCTCATCACTGACGGGAACACAAGCTTCATCGACTGTGATGCCAACATTAGAAGCGACGGCCCATTCATTAAGCACGGCTGATAAGCCACCGCGGGTCGCATCACGCATTGCATGGATTTGTATATTTGCAGCAATGAGCTGCTCGACCACTGGCCAAAGTGTTGCGCAATCGCTTTGCAATGCCGATTCGAGCGTTAATCCTTCGCGCGCCATTAAAATTGCCGCGCCGTGACAGCCAATATCGCGAGAAACAATAATCGCATCACCAGCGGTGAGATTTGCCGCCGATATATTAGGGCGTAAAATACGGCCAATACCCGAGGTGTTAATAAATAAACCGTCGGCGCAGCCCTTAGGTACCACTTTTGTGTCGCCGCAAACAATCCGCGCACCACTTTGTTTTAACTCCTTTGCCATACTGCGGACAATGGTGGTTAATGCATTAATAGAAAAACCTTCTTCTATGATCACGCTACAGCTTAAATATTGAGGTTCTGCGCCCATCATGGCCAAATCGTTTACTGTGCCTGCGATGGCGAGCTTGCCGATATCACCGCCGGCAAAAAACAGTGGCGATACGGTAAATGAGTCAGTAGTAAAGGCGTTGGCACCGTGCAAATCAAGTTTTGCAGCGTCTTCTTCGCTACGCAAAATAGGGTTATCAAACTCGGCAAAAAAGAGATCGCGAATGAGTGTATTCATTTCTTTGCCGCCACCGCCGTGGCTGAGTTGAATGGATTTATCTTTTGGCGTATCAGCCATGATTTAGCTCCTTAATATCAACACCTTGATAGCGATAATAGGCATTACAAGCGCCTTCGGAGCTGACCATGCAACTGCCTAAAGGCGTTTCGGGATTACAGCCGCGGCCAAAGACTTTGCAGTCTTTGGGTTTAGCGAGACCGCGCAGAATATCACCGCACTGGCAAGCTTTATGATCGTCAATTTCTTTTACCGGTAAAGATGCTTTAAAGCGCAGTTCGGCGTCTCTATGGGCATATTCCGATTTAAGTTGCAGTGCCGAATGTGGGATTGGACCTAGGCCGCGCCAGCGAAATTGCGGCCGAATATCAAAAGCTTGATTAACTTTAGCTTGTGCTGTGAGGTTACCGTTTTCAGATACTGCGCGGCTATATTGAATATCCAACTCTGCTTTGCCGGCCGCTTTTTGGCGCACAATACGTAAAATAGACTCCATCACATCAACAGGCTCAAACCCTGAAACCACCACGGGCGTACCGTAGTTTTCGACTGTGTTGCGATAGATTTTAGCGCCGCTAATAACGCTCACATGTGCAGGGCCAATAAAAGCATTAACCCTGACGTTAGGGTCTTGCATCACAGCATCAATAGCCGGTGGTACCATTACATGATTAATGTGAAATAGCAGATTATCGAGTCTTTCTTGTTCAGCCAGTTGCAATAAAATGGCGGTCATTGGTGTTGACGTTTCAAAACCGATGGCAAAAAACACCACGGTCTTATTGGGATTATCGCGGGCAATTTTTAATGTATCTAAGGGGTCATAAATTGGGCGGATATCGCAGCCTTTGGCTCTAAAACTGGCTAAGGAACCTTGGGATCCGGGCACTCGGATCATATCGCCTAGCGTCACAAGAATTGCATTATCTTGGGAGGCAAGCGCCGCCGCTTGATCAATACGCTCTTTGGGCATAATACACACAGGGCAGCCAGGGCCGTGGATAAATTCAATATTATCAGGCAGTAAATCCAACAGGCCGTATTTCATAATTGTGTGAGTATGGCCGCCGCACACCTCCATGATATTGATTTGTTGCTTGACTGATTTAGCGGTTAATTGAATATCCCGTGCCAAATTAGCAATCGTATTGGGATCGCGAAAACCTTGATAGAGGTGTTTTAGTTCAAGCATGCGCTTTCCTTGGTGTACTTGATGTCAGATATGAATCTGTTTTTAAACTTAAGCGTTACATTAAAGATGTGGGCATTACCGCATCTTCGAGTTCGAGTTTAGTCACTATTTCACGATACAGTTCAATGCTGTGCAGTGCATCTTCCTTGTCGATTTTGTTCATCACAAAACCGATGTGGATCAACACATAGTCACCAAGTTCTAAAGGTTCTGCCATCAAATGGCTACTGACATCGCGGCGTACTCCTAGGGTATCTACGGTAACGCTTTGGCGGTCATTATCGATGGCGATAACTTGTGACGGTATGGATAAACACATTATTGTGTTCCTCGCATATTATCTTTAAGCCAATGGGCTACAGCGCGCATGGAATCACCATCTTTAATTGATACTTCAAGCAGTTGAATATCAGGATTGAGTTTTTTAAGCTGTGCTCTGGCTTCATCCATTTTGAAATCAAAATGAGGCAGTAGATCGCACTTAGTCACCAATACCACATCAGCACGGCGGAACATCACCGGATATTTTTCAATTTTGTCATCACCCTCTGGCACGGATAACAGCACGATATTTTTGTGGGTGCCGACGTCATAACTGGCCGGACAGACAAGATTACCGACGTTTTCGATAAAGCAGATATCGAGCCCTTCAAGTGGCAGATGATGCAGGGCGCCGTGCACCATAAAGGCATCAAGGTGACAGGCTGAACCGGTTTGAATTTGATAGGCTTTAATGCCTTTAGCAATTAAGCGGTCAGCATCGCGTGAGGTTTCTAAGTCACCTTCAATCACTGCGTAGTTGAGCTGTGTATATTCTTTCAGTTGTTCTAACAGCGTAGTTTTGCCGCTGCCGGGGCTACTCATAATATTAAAGGCAGTAATATTATGCGCCTCAAAATGGGCGCGGTTATGTCCGGCTTCGACATCATTTTTATCTAAAATCTTGTGGATCACTGATAAGGTTTTCTTATCATTTAACTGAGGATTGGTGTGTAACTCTTGATGTTCATGAGTATGGGAGTGACCGTGCGCATGGCTATGGTCATTATGATGTGTGTGCTCGCCTAAATGATCATGGCGGGTGAGGGAGCAACCGCAATCTTTACACATTTTATCTCTCCTTGGATTGGCACAGTTCTAGAACCTTGCCTGGCAAATCGTGAATATGGCTATAGGATCGTTAATTTGGTTACGCTAATGTTGAGTGTGATACAAATTGCGCTGTAGATCTTTGATGCCCGTCAGATTTATGGGGATAAAAAATAATCACAGGATGCTTATTAGCGCTTTTGTCGATTATTGTTATTTCTTAATAAAATCAGCTAAATCCCTGCGCATTAATCATGTGTTGATGCATGCCATACCAGAGTTGACCTAGGGCAATGCCGCCATCATTAATTGGGATGAGTTTACTGGGTAAAATGTGATTTCCTTGGGCGCTAAGTTTGCTAAGGCAGTATTCCAAAAGGTATTTATTTTGAAATACGCCGCCGCAGAGCACAGTTGGAATATTTTTGTACTGAGCGGCATAATCACAGATAGCATCACCTAATGTGTGTAAAAAGGCGCGGGAGATGGCATCGCGTCTGTTGTCTGTTAGCGTTTTTTCAGTAATTAATTCAACTATCTGCTTGAACATTTCACTGCTTTTCCACTGGTTGATATCAAGAGGTAAGTTAAGCGGTATGACGTCAAGGGCTAATGCATCGGCGCGATTAGCCGCGGCTTCTATTGCCATGCCGGCTTGACCTTCAAATTGGGTGGTTTCGATTAAGCCTAATGCGCAGGCGAGGGCATCAAATAATCTTCCAACGGATGAGCTTTTAAGGGCACGGTCGTTATGCCAGATTTTATACAAATTAGTTAGGGTATTTGGGCTTAGGCTGCTGAGTATGGGCAAGTTCAGTGCAAGTACAGCATTCAAGTTCATTTGCTTGAACAATAATGCCAATAATAACCTCACCGGTTGTTTAATTGCTTGCTCGCCGCCCAATAGGGACATTGGCTCAAAGTAAGCTAATCGCTGCGCTTTATCGAGCGTGGTTAATAACACTTCACCGCCCCATAAACTGCCATCGTCGCCAAGCCCGGTGCCATCAAAACTAAAACCTAATACGGTATCTTTATATTGGTTAGCCGCCATTACGCTGAGTACATGGGCATGGTGGTGCTGCACCGCTAAACATGCAATTTTGTGAGTGTTATCTAGCTCTACATTTGAGTTTGAGTGCGTCTCTGCCCAACGTGAAGGGGCATAATCAGGATGTTTATCGCGGATGATTAGCTGTGGTTCAAAGTGATACAGCCGTGAAAAAGTGGCTAAAGTGCGCTCAAAATACTGTTCTGCACCGACACTAAATAAATCGCCAATATGGGGACTTAAAAAAACATTGCAGCCAAAGCCTAGGGTAATAGCATTTTTTTGCTGCGCGCCTACCGCCAGAATTGATTGGCTGAGCGGCGTATCGAGTGAAAAACTTAGCGGTGCATAACCGCGCGCTAAGCGCAGCATTTGTATTTGTGTTTTAGTACCCAATTCAGTATTTGTTTGGATAACCTGCACCACACTGTCATCGCAACCATTAATAATGGGCCGATTATGATCCACTATCGCATCCACCACATGGCTTAAGCTATTAATCAACTCATCATAATCTGTGATGATAGGCTCACCAGAAACATTAGCGCTGGTCGCAACCAAAGGCCCTTTAAAAAGACTTAGCAGTAAATGATGCAGCGGCGTGTAGGGTAAAAATACTCCGAGCTTATTCAGATTAGGGGCGACAGCAAAGCTAAGATCGTGTTCAGCGCGACTGCTCATTAGCACTATGGGCCGCTCCTGTGAGCTGAGCACTTGCCACTCTGCATCCGTGCCGGTGACATACTGCTGCGCCATGGTGATATCTGCCATCATCACCGCCAGCGGTTTGGCTTGGCGCTGCTTTCGTAGCCTAAGTGTGTTGACGGCATTGCTGTTTTTGGCATCGCAGATTAAGTGAAATCCACCAAGCCCTTTAATCGCCAGAATTTGCCCTTGTTGTAATCTATCTGTTGCGGCTTGAAGCACCGCAAGGTCCGTACTCAATTCAGGTGCACTGACATTTGAGGCATTGGGAAGGATGCATTCCCGTTGCGGCGTTTTTAAACTGAGCTTGGGGCCACATGCTGGGCAGCTTACTGGCTGAGCATGGTAGCGACGGTCGAGTGGGTTTTGATATGCATTGGCGCAGTCGGGGCACATGTTAAAATCGGCCATAGCCGTATGGTGGCGATCATAAGGTAAGGCATTGATAATGGTGTATCTTGGGCCGCAGTTAGTGCAGTTAGTAAAGGCATAACCAAAGTGACGATCATCAGGGTTATGTATATCGTTTAAGCAATCTTGGCAGATACTTTTATCGGCAGATACCGCCACTTGTGCGCTTATTGATGAACTGGAATCATCGTCTTTATTGCTGTCACTTTTTATAATTTCAAATGCCGTTTCGCTTAGCAAAATCGGCAGCGGTGTTTGGGTTATATTGTCGATACGGGCCAGTGGCGGCGGGGTGGTATTGAGCGTTGTAATAAATTGCGTGAGATTGTCTTCTGTGCCTTGCAGCTCAATAGTGACGCCATTAACATTGTTGAGCACTGTGCCTGTTAGTTGATACTCAAGAGCATAACGATAGACAAAAGGACGAAATCCCACCCCTTGCACTATGCCAGTGATGTGCAACTGGCACCGCTTAAGCGCGGCGCCTTTATGAGTAAGGTATTCCAATGCCAGTCGGCGTTTTATGTGTAAATCACTGTGCTTTTTGTGCCGACTATGATGCTTATGCGGTTTTATACTTTTAAACTTCACTTTTGCTACCCTAAGCATGGGAATTAAGTCGTCGCTGCTTAACGTAAAGCGCGCCAACGGCTAAGTTATTACCGTCTACATCGAGACTGCGATTAATCATTAAGGGAAAGTTTTTACCTAGCCGTAAACTGATGCGCTTACATAAGGTTTCGTTCACCAATTCGTTGCCGGCTAAGGCAATATTATGCACACCGATATTTAAATCGATATGCTCTAGCCAGTTGGCAAGATAATCAGCCAGAGAGTCTTGCATCGCAAAGGCCAGTTGACTGGGGTCATCATTACCGGCAATACGAAAACTTAATAGTGAACCTAAAGTTTTGCACCAGTTCAGGCTACGGTGCGCTTCACCTTTGGTCAGCGGGTAATCAATACGCGGGGCATTGGCACCGTGGTAACGCATGGCGGCGGCCATCAGTGCATCGCTGAGCCATTCTTGGCTTTGGTTTTCCTCTTGGGGATTAAGGCCCATTAAAATGGCGGCAATCGCCCACAGGCTTTGTAAATTATCGCGCCTGCCATGCAGTTTTAGGCTCAAAAGTGCTAAATAGTCGCCTGGGAATAGGTGCTTAAATTTTTGTGCTATAGCATTTTGCGGGCTGTTATCCAGTTGATGGAAGATTTCATAACCGTTATCGGGTAGTTCGGGTAGGGCGAAAAAGAGTTCAGTGTCACCTTTATTATCGCAGGTGACGATTTGACTTGCGTGACTATGACTTAGGTAAATCACGGCGGCATTTTTTGCTGGTTTGTGGCTGGTGAGTTTACCGTTTAACAGTGCACTGAATAACGCAGCATCCGCTATGGTGTGATTTTCTGTATCGTTATCGTCAAAATCGGTAATCTCTTTGACGACAGCGCTTTCAAAATCATTACCTTCAAAATCATTACTCTCAACAGTAAAGCCTTCTACTGTTGGTTTGTGAGGTAAGGCGGCGACACTCAGCTCTCCTTGCTGTAAACGTGAGCGAGAACGTTTAGATGCTTGCCACTTTGCTTGATATCCATGAAAAATAACAGTTTCTCTTAAGGGTTCAGGTGCGATAAGGTTTTTAACGGCAACAGAATCGACTCCTACACTGCAAATCTGCGCCCATGCGCCATCGATCCACGCTAGTTGTGGCCGCTGATGCTGTCCTTGAATATAAATCCAATCGATACCTTTTTGTCGCAGTACTTCGGCGAGCACTAATGTCACTCGACTATAAGCAAAGCAAATTTCGTAGAGCGGCGCGTTGAGTTTATCGTGCTCTTGCGTTGGTCTGGCACAAATAAGCGGTTTTTCAATGCTGGATAGTGCAAGGATTTGTGCATCATTCAAACAAAAATGGGCATTCAATGTATTGGGGTTACAAATTAACAGCTGTGGCCGTCCGCCTAAGGATTCATTAAAGGGAGTCAGGCTGAGTTGCAGGTTATCGGCAGCGGCTAACGTTAATGTGACTTGTGTTGGTAAATCCTGTGTTGGTAAATTTTGTGTCGATAAACCCTGCGTTAGTAAATCCTGCACCATGGCGTGAATATCGGATAGCGTTAACGCTTTTTGCGCGGGCGTTAATAGCGTTTCACCTTTACAGCAAGGGCAGGTTAAATCTAGCGCGCCAAATTTAGCTGACTGATTATCGCCAATCAGGGGATAGCAGTGCTGGCAAAAGGGTGTGAGCGCTTGGTTGCTATCTGATTGTGGATAATTGAGTAAGGTTTTCCCACCTAGAGGCGTATCGATGGCCTTAATGCTGGAGTCAATCAGCCACGCAGAAATTAAAAAGTCTGCGGCTATGGCATCGGCTAATTGTTCTAGCTGAGTTTGTTCACCTAAAGCCTCGATAAAGTAGTTATATGTGCCAAAGCCATTTTGCCCATCACAGCCTATGTTAATGTTCAGTGCATCGTAATGTAGATATTGATTACATAAATGTGCATATAAAGGCACCTGACGTGAACAGGTAAAATCAAATCGAATATTCTTCATCTGCATGGACGCCACGTTTATAAGAATCAGGGATCAGCGAGTCGATACTATGTTCAGCAATACGCGTTGCAGTGAACCCAAGGGAGGATAAATGCGATAACAGCGTTTTTTCCATTAACGGTACCGCTGCCGCGACCTTAGGAGTAAGGCCAAGAACCATAGGTTCAAGTACTGTAGGTGTTACCCCTAAGATAAAGGTTTTAGGACGGTCACCCACCATTTCCATCATATTAAGGGTTTGCAGCATTTCAACTTCATGGGCGCTGCCTTGCCAATCGATTTCTTTGGGCGCTTTATCAAAATCGAAGAAGTAGACTTCGCCAGCTTCGACCCCGTTGGCATTGACGGTATCGACCACGATTAAGTATTCATATTGGCAGATAATAGGAATGAGCCCTTGAGCCAAGGTGCCACCATCGAGCAGCTCTAGCCGATGAGACTCATGGGTAAACTGATAGTTATCAGAAATGTAATTGACAAAATGTACGCCGATACCTTCATCGGCGTACAGGACATTGCCAATACCAAGCAGCAATATCTTCATTGGGCTCCTAGTGGTGTGAGTCTGGCTTTGGATAGTCGTAGCCAGAGACAATTGAGTCGACAGAGTTATGTTTGAAACGTATTCCTGACCAAACCGCCATGTAGACGTGGATCACGACAAAAATAACAAATGCCCAAGTTAAATAATGATGCCAAATCCTCAGCTGTGCCAGTCCACCCATTTGTGCGGTGATCCAAGCTGCACTCCCCCAAAGCATGCCACCTAAACCTTCGTGGTACACATTGGCGTATAGCACCAGACCCGTTATGCATATCACAACAGCGACAAGTGAGATTGCTACATAAGTCACAAATTGCAGCGGTCCATAGACACCAGCTTTATGCAAATGGCCCATCCACAAATAGGATTTGAGCTGAGTGATCCAGCTTTTTATGTTCATTACATCTCGAAATGAGCGCCGCTCAATATCACTTCGACTGAAAAAATACAGATAGAAGCGCACTAAGGTGATAGCGGTTAATAGAAAACCACCCATCAGATGAGCGAAGCGGATCCAGCCCTGTACCAGTACATCAGAGCTATCGGGTGTGGCTAAAAACGGCCAAGAAATATAAAATCCTGTCACGACGAGCACGAGAATTGATAATGCCCGTAGCCAATGAAAAATCCGTATTGCAGGACTAAAAACCAGTGTCCGAATGCGGGTTGCAGAATGGTCCATTTTGCGTTCCCTCCCTCGTTTATTGGCCATTGGGGCTGACACGAAACTCGCTCAGTTCCTGACCTTTAAAATCCATAACGTGTACTGAACACGCCATGCAAGGGTCAAATGAGTGAATAATACGTATCACCTCAAGGGGTTTAGTGGGATCTTCCAGTTTTAGGCCGA
The DNA here is from genome assembly GCF_900156405.1 of Shewanella morhuae. Lineage (GTDB taxonomy): Bacteria > Pseudomonadota > Gammaproteobacteria > Enterobacterales > Shewanellaceae > Shewanella > Shewanella morhuae. The sequence continues at coordinate 101,170 of NZ_FTNN01000010.1, read as the reverse complement.
TGAGTGATGCTTCATAGGGCCCCATTTTCCCGTTGGCATCAATAGGACCGGCGTTCCAAGTGGTCGGTACCACAGTTTGATAGTTTTCAATCACACCATTTTTGATTCTGATCCAGTGGCTTAACGAACCACGGGGAGCTTCCATCATGGCATGGCCAATATATTCCTTATTCGGGTCCATATCGGGTTTTATATAGGTTGTTTCATCTGACTGAATATTGGTAATTAATGCGTCGAAGGTTTTTAAGCCTTGTTGCGCCGCGATCAGTGTTTGCAACATACGTGCAGCGGTACGGCCTAAAGTGGTAAATAATGCTTCAATAGGTAAGCCCGTCCGCGCGAGTAGGCCATTAACGGTATCCACAACAATTTGATTACCGCGGGCATAGCTAACCAGTAAGCAAGCGAGTGGGCCAACTTCAACCGGTTCACCTTTATAACGAGGTGATTTCACCCACGAATATTTACCGTCACCGTCTAAGGTTGGCAATTTACCGTAAACAGTATCGCGCTCAACAAAGCCGGTATAGTTAGGGATAGTTGTCCCGTCGTAGGGGTGTTGCGGCGCATCGGCGCTGTACCAAGCGTGGGTGACGTCTTCGGCAATCCAGTCTGGGTTGATATCACTGACGCCCGCTAAATCGCCATTCATAATCACACCTTGGTCAAACAGGTGCTCACCATTGGCAAGAACAAACTCTTGTGAAGCCATAAAGTTCTTCACGTTAACGCCACCCAGTACACTGGGTTCAGCACCAAAAGCTTCGGCGGCCATGACGATGTCAGCTTGGTATCCGCGCACAATAAAGTCAGTCACGATAGCGTGTTTTTGCTTCCATTCTTGCAGGCGTGCAGGGCTTAACATGTCGCGTACTGAGGTTACTCCGCCGACCACAATCGATTGTGGATGAGGAGATTTACCGCCGAATATTGCCATCATTTCAGCAGCAATACGCTGTATTTCAAGAGCTTTAAGGTAATGTGATAGAGCAACAAGGTTTTGTTCAGGCGTAAATTTATAAGTGCCATTACCCCAATAAGCATTCGCAAAAGGGCCCAGTTTACCGGTATCGACAAAGCCCTTAATTCGCTCCTGGACTGCCCTTAAGTCACCTTCACCAGCGGCAATGGGGTTATCGGTATATTTTAAGGCAACTTGGGCGGCTTTCGCGGGATCGGCGCTGAGTGCAGAAACCACATCAACCCAATCTAACCCATGTAGGTGATAAAAATGCACAATATGGTCGTGCATAAATAATGAGGTTTGCATCAGTGAGCGCAAATATTTAGCGTTAAGTGGAGTGGTCATCCCTAAGGCATTTTCCACCGCTTCAGTACCACAGCGGTAGTGTGAATAAGTACACACACCGCAAATGCGCTGGACAATTAATCCCACGTCCATTGGAGTACGGCCTTTAAGAATGACTTCAATACCGCGCCACAGGGTAGAAGATGACCAAGCCTTACTGATGACATTATTCTCATCCACTTCGACTTCGATACGTAAGTGACCCTCAATACGTGTGATAGGGTCGATAACTACGCGTTTACTCATGGGTTATTCCTCCAGCGGTTTGGCAAAAAGACTGGCAACAGCATGAGCTCCAATACCCACAACAGTCGCGCCTAAAATCACCGCACCAATAGTATCTGCGGTCGCATCCAATCCATGGAGGAGTTGACGGCCAAGGGGTTTTTCAAAGTCAGCCATATCATCCCAGAAGTTAGGTTCTGAGCAGCCCATACAACCGTGTCCAGCGAGTACTGGCCAACTTGTGTGATGGTTAAAGCGCTCGGTGGGGCAGTTGTTGTAGGTATAAGGTCCTTTACAACCGACTTTATACAAGCAATAGCCTTCTTTAGCGCCATGATCGCCAAACTCTTCAACAAATTCACCGGCATCAAAGCGGCCGCGGCGTTCACAGTTATCGTGTACCCGTGCGCCATAAGCCCATTTAGGTCTGTTAAACATATCCAGCGCAGGTAATTTGCCGAACATAATGAAGTACATCAAAGTGCCAACTATGTTCTTTTCGCTTGGTGGGCAACCTCCTAAGTTAATCACGGGTTTACTGACCACCTCATGTACGCCCTTAGCCCCCGTTGGGTTCGGATAGGCGGCTTGCACGCCACCGAACGCGGCGCAAGTGCCTACAGATATAATGGCTGCAGCGCCTTCTGCGGCATGTTTGATGATTTCTAAACCTGTGTGACCTTTACAGCCTACCGTTAAAAAACTGCCGTTATTTGCAGTGGGAATCGCCCCTTCAACGGCCAGTAAATAACGTCCTTTGTAGGTTTCGAGTGCATTTTCAAGGTTTTCTTCGGCTTGCCAACCAGAGGCCGCCATTAAGGTTTCGTGATATTCCAAGGAGATGTGATCGAAAATTAGCGAGTCTAGGTTTGGCGTATCGGTACGAATTAACGATTCTGAACAGCCCGTACATTCGGCCATATGCAGCCAGATTAACGGAACTCTGTCGGCTAGCTCAGCGGCCTGTGCAACTAAGTTACTAAAGGGCAGTGGTAATGCGAGCATGCCCGTCACCATGGCACTCCATTTCATGAAATCACGGCGACTGATGCCATGTTGTTGCATCTTTTCAATCAAGGATTGCTGTTGACGGGGAGCGAATTGGCGTAACGCATCTAAGCGAGCCTTTCCCTGTTCATATAGGGCTGCATGTGTGTCCATGGGTCAACCTTTATTGTTGTTTAAATGTAAATTGGTAAGGGTTTACATAATTGACAAACTCAGTTTAGCCCTGGGGAATGTAAATAATGTTGATATATATCAAGGATTTTAAATCAACGTGACGAAAGCGGATTCTACATTCCATTAACATGACGCAGATCTGATTTCAGTTTTTAAAGTGGGTCAAAATGTCGCGCTTTTGTCATGTTGCAGGCAAGAGAGTATTAAGGGGGCTGTTTGTGGATTCAATTGAGTCGATACCAGCGTGATGCGCTTAATCCAGTTAATTGAAGCAATATCAAATAGGTTAATAAAGCCTTAAGATTGGTTGAATAGATTTGGATACAATTGTTGGTGTTAAACGTCCTTAATAATGAACCTCGATATTTTTGAAATAGATCCTTAATATTATGGTGATATAGCGAAGCGTGGCGCCGATTATCACGCCGGTTATATCGTATATTTGCTGCAGATAGTAAGGTTAAGAGTGTGACGGAATGGTGTGGTTGCAAGTATGACGAAGTATGCGGTAAGGCGTAAAATAGATAGCATTTTCACACTAATATAATGTTATACCAATCACATTAACTATCTAACCAGTTCAGAGCCCCACAGGTATTTCAACGCGCTTTATACTGGGTTTAAGGCTTTCGCCAGAGCACCACTATGCTTTCAAGCCTTCGCCTTGTCTAAAGCGCGTTGTACTCCCGCTGAATGAACAGATAGTTAATACGATTGGTATTAGAAACGTTAAAATTAGCATTCCCACCCATCGCTCAGTTAAGGAGATTAAATGCGTATTATGTTGGTTGAAGATAATGAGTTATTAGCCCAAGGAATATGCCTAAGCTTAGGTAAGCTAGGCATGCAGGTTGATCATCTTAATACTTACCAACAAGCATTACAGGGTGTTAAAAATGAAAGTTTTAGTGCCATAGTGCTCGACCTTGGTTTACCCGATGGCAACGGCAAAGAATTACTCAAGACTTGGCGGCAGCAAGGGGTATCCATTCCAACGATAGTGTTGACCGCTAATACCAATTTTGATACTAAACTTGAGTGTTTGGACATAGGTGCTGATGATTATTTAGGTAAACCCTTTGATGTGCGTGAGTTGGCAGCCCGTATACGTGCCATTGTTAGGCGTCAGTATGGACTCGATCACAACAGTTTGATTATTGGCGCATTGAGTATTGGCTTAGATACTCGTGAGGTGATTTTTCGCGAACAAAATGTAGTGCTTTCACGCCGTGAGTTTCAATTATTACTTGAACTTGCCCAGTCAGCTGGGCGCGTATTGACCCGCAGTCAACTCGAGCAGTTAACTTATGGTTGGGATGAAGTCGGTAGCAACTCGATTGAAGTGCATATTCATCATTTGCGTAAGAAGCTCGCCAACGAGCTGATTAAAACTGTGCGTGGCATAGGTTATACCTTGATTGAAACAAATTAATCCGATCAATTCAGTGACAAAAACTGCGTTTGTGGGTATTGATATCTTAACTGTTTGCTGAGAATGTAAAGACGTTAGGAAATTTAAGTGATTAGATTAAAAGGGCAGGATGTGTATTCACTGCGTTTAGTGCTGACATTATTGATTTTGTCAGGGATTTCAGTCTCAGTGGCTGTCTCTAGCTGGTTGAGCACCCGTGATTCTAAGCATCAAATAGAAGAGCTTTTTGATGCGCAAATGATACAAACTGCAAAAATGCTGGAGCTGTTTTATCATACAGATCTTGGCGCACCCGTTAAAAATCAAACGAAACTGCAAATATTGCATGTCCCAGATAGTCAAATCAGCACTTTTGCTGAAAAAGCGGATGCGTTGAAACTCGCCTATGAGCATAAGTTGGCGTTTCAAATTTGGAGTGAGGCAGGTGAAGCGCTGGTTTTATCCGATAATATTGGCCTCAAACCGATTACGCGTTTTGTGCAGGGCTATCATCAGACCATGTTTGAAGGTCAACTTTGGCATGTGTTTAGTTTTTTCTCAATAAAAAATAATGTGTGGATTGTGACCGCTCAGCGTGATGACGTGCGTCAAGAGTTGGTATCACAAATTATGCATAATGCAGTGATAGTGCCCTTGATTGTGGTGCCTTTGACATTGTTGATCGTAAGCTTATTGTTTTATCTTTTATTCAGGCCGTTAAAAACCTTTGAAAGAGAATTAATCAGTCGAGCGCCAAACGATCTTACGCCACTGACCATGTCGTTACCCAAAGAGCTTGTGCCTGTGCGCCGCGCATTAAATTTGTATATTGATAGCATTGCCCGCTTTATTGCCCGTGAACGCCGCTTTAGCGCCGATGCCGCCCATGAACTAAAAACACCATTATCGGTAATTAAATTACATCAACATGGTTTAGAAAGCTTGATTGAGGACGATCCGCAGCAGAAGTTTCATTTAGCGGCGATTGATGCGGGTGTCGAACAGATGAGTCATACGGTTGAACAGCTCCTAGTGCTTGCTAGAGTTGATTCAATTAATGAACTTAATGTGTCATCTCATGGTATTTTGCCGATGATTGAAGATGCACTTAATCAGCTGATGCCACAAATAACTGATTATGAATGGAACATGGATATTACCTCTGTGCTGACCGTGAAATGCGACCGCTTTTATTTGCTACTCGTGCTAAAGAATATTATTGAAAATGCCTGTAAATACAGCCCCAAGGAATCTGAAATATCAATCTCAGCTCGCATTGTTGATGATGAAATCAGTATTTGTATTGCAGACAAAGGGCAAGGTATGTCGGAACTGCAGATTGCCAGTGCAACTGAGCGCTTCTATCGTGTAAATGAAAATGAGGGCATTGGTGCCGGTTTAGGGTTGTCTATTTGTCATCACATCATTGAGTTGCATCAAGGTCGTTTGGTGTTGGCAGCAAGAGAGCTGGGAGGATTATCGGTGACTATTTTTTTGCCACGTGAGCAGCACAAGTCAAATCGAGAAATATAAGCAGTACTATAATGATCTTACTTCAGTTTGTAGCTGAATTTAGTTAGAACGCGAATATGCTGCTTATCGACTTTAACGCTAGAGTGTATTGTTTTATCAGATTTTTGTCGCAGGTGACATTCTGTACCTTTTAAGTTTTGCAACATTAAATCAAGCCTTTTCAAAGCACTGTTTATTGGCAATCATGTCGTATTTTGAACAAAAAATGTTGTTTTGTAACTGTGAAAGCATAAATAAGCATGCTAATGTTATTTTTATATGCTTTTTTAGTATAGACTTATTCTTAAATAGTATTGTCTAGAAGGAGTTAACTGCATCTTTACTTATGCGTTTTTTTCTCATTCTGATATCTTTCGCGATATATAAGCGGTTGTTTTTTTTCATCACTCATTCAGAGTGGGGGAAATGCGCTGCACATATAAAAAACATTGATTTTTTTAGTTTATTTTTTAGGTTACCTATCTATGGTTAGCTTGTTGCGTTGCCCATCGTCCAAACCTTATTCGTCACTCATCTGTTCATTGACGCTAGGCGCTGTTGTCGCCCTGTCTGGTGTCGCGTACGCTGAAGAGACAATTCCCACCGAGACAGTGCCTGTGGTTACTCCACCGAAAGCAATTGTTCAGCCGGCGGCTAAAAATCAAGTGCGCTTTACTAAAACAGGCGCTTTTGATGGTGAGACTGTCATAAAAATCGCAAAACGTTTGGCAGCAAAACCCTATGTGGCCCTCAAAGACCCTTTACCTGCTGGCCTTGCGAAACTGTCCTACGATGAATACCGTGATATCCGTTTCAATCCGACTGCGTCAATTTGGCGTGATCAGGGTGTGCCTTTTCAAATGCAAATGTTCCACCGTGGTTTTTATTTCCAAGATCTGATTGAAATAGCCGTCGTTGAGGGGAATAAAGCGACACATTTGGCCTATGAGCCTAAGTATTTCACAGCCGGTGAAGTGATTACCCAAGCGTTACCCAATGACGATATTGGTTATTCCGGCTTTCGTATTCATAACCAACTGAATACTAACGGTGTTTTTGATGAGCTAATGGTATTTCAAGGTGCGAGTTATTTTCGTGCTCTGGGTAAAGGTAATGCCTATGGCTTATCTTCACGTGGTTTAGCCTTAAAAACTGCTGATGCCGAAGGGGAAGAATTCCCGATATTTCGCGCATTTTGGGTTGAGCGTCCATACAATGATAGCAATTTGATTGTTGTACATGCTTTGTTAGATAGCCCAAGTGTAGCGGGGGCTTATACCTTCTCAGTGCGTCCAGGCGATAACACGCTGATTGATGTTGAAGCGACACTGTTTCCACGGGTTGAACTCAATAAAGTCGGTCTAGCGCCAAGTACTAGCATGTTCTTACATTCGCTAAATGGCCGTCACGATACCGACGATTTTAGACCAGAAGTACATGATTCTGATGGTTTATTGATGTTAAATGGTCGTGGTGAGTATTTGTGGCGTCCACTGGCTAATCCGCGTCAATTACAAGTTAGTGCGTTTTCAGACAACTCTCCACAGGGTTTTGGGTTAATCCAACGTGAACGTGACTATGAGGCATACCAAGATTTAGAAGCCCATTATGAACGTCGTCCTAGTTTGTGGATTGAACCGGTCGGTAATTGGGGCCAAGGTTCAGTGGTGTTAACTGAAATTCCGACTGAGTCAGAAATCCATGACAACATAGTGAGCTATTGGAAACCACGTCAACCTATCCCCGCTGGCGGTGAGTTTCATTTTGCTTATCGTATGAGCTGGGGTGATGAACCTACCGCTAAAATAGGCGCAGTGCATGTGTCTCGTTCTGCCAGTGGTCGTGCCGATATTGCTAAAGCAACACCAAGACGTTTATTTGTGGTTGATTACGAAATTAAAGGCCCGATGACGGATGAAATACCTGTTGCTAAAGTTGAAGCCTCTGGCGGCGTAGTGACCAATGTGGTGATTGCCCGTAATGCTACCAAAAATGGTTACCGCTTAGCCTTTGAGTTAGAACCAGAAGATAAAGAACTTATCGAACTGCGTGCTGAACTCAAATTTCCCACTCCTCGTCAGGTTGAAACCTGGCTCTATCGCTGGACGCTGTAAGGTTCATGACGGAGCAACATAATATGACTGTACCCGATAACTCGGTACTCGAGACAGAAGTTCTCGTCGGTGGTAGCGCTATGCCAAATGAACGGCCTGGCGCGATGGAACCGCAAAATTTAAGCAAGATGCCGGAAGGTTTTCCGCGCCGTAGCACAGTGGCGAATGGGGTGCGTTCGCGCGCCTCTCGCCGTTTTTTTGTGGTTGGCGGCGCTTTATTAATGTCTCTGTTTGCTATTTATGAAATGGGTGCGGTATTTAGTATTGGTGGGATAACGCCCTTAGAGTATCTGGTACTGGTACTATTTGCGGTTAACTTTTGCTGGATTGCTTTAGCATTTTGTAGTGGTATTGCAGGTTTCCTCATCTTGTTACGTAAGCCGCGTGCCAAAGACTTGGATGCGACGCAGCTGCATACGCGTACCGCGATTTTGATGCCAACCTATAACGAATCTCCTGACAGAGTATTTTCAGCGGTCTCAGTAATGGCTGAAACTTTGTCGCAAACCGGACATGGTCATGCTTTTGATTGGTTTATCTTAAGTGATACTACAGATCCGGATATCGCATTGCTCGAAGAGCAGGCGTTTTTGGTGTTACGCCAAGAAACTCATAAGCATTCGCGGGTTTATTATCGTCGTCGTCGTAAAAACGTCGCCCGTAAAGCGGGTAACGTGGCGGATTTTTGCCGTCGTTGGGGATCGCGCTATGATCATTTATTGGTGCTTGATGCCGACAGCTTGATGGAGTCGTCAACAATCACAGGCTTAGCGCAGCGTATGCAAGCCGATCCCGATGCGGGCTTGATTCAAACCATTCCATCTTTAATCAATGGCACCACCTTAATGGCGCGTTTACAGCAATTTGCAGCGCGTATTTATGGTCCTGTGATTGGCACTGGATTAGGTTGGTGGGTACAAAAAGAAGGTAACTTCTGGGGCCACAATGCGATTATTCGTACAGAAGCCTTTATGACTGCGGCAGGCTTACCCAACCTTAAAGGTAAACCGCCTTTTGGTGGCCATATCATGAGTCATGATTTTGTGGAAGCCGCGTTAATTCGTCGTGCTGGCTGGAGCGTCGTTATTGCCTATGACTTGCCAGGTTCCTACGAAGAATGCCCACCATCGATTATAGATTTAGCCGTACGTGATCGTCGCTGGTGCCAAGGTAACCTGCAGCATTCACGTATTTTGCCGACCAAAGGTCTGCACTGGGTGAGTCGTTTGCATTTACTGACGGGTATCATGGCTTATTTATCATCACCTTTCTGGTTGATGTTAATTTTGACCGGTTTGATGCTGGCTCTGCAGGCACACTTTATTCGACCTGAATATTTTACCGACCAATTTTCACTGTTCCCCACTTGGCCCATCATGGACTCGGACAGGGCATTAAGATTGTTCTACATTACGATGGGCGTTTTATTTGGCCCTAAAGTATTTGGTGTCTTGTTACTGCTTAAAGACGGCGAGTTTGCTCGCAGTGTTGGTGGCCGAATTAAAGCGATATTTAGTGTGATCTTTGAGGTCATACTCTCAGCGCTTATCGCACCTATCATGATGTTTATTCATTGTGGCGCAGTGATGTCGATTTTGATGGGGCGGGATAGTGGTTGGTCGCCGCAGCGTCGTGATGATGGCAGTATGCCTTGGATGACGCTTTTATACCGTCATCGCTGGCACATGCTAGCGGGTATTATGTTAGGTTATGCGGCTATTTTGGATTCTTTGACACTCTTAGCGTGGATGAGTCCTGCTTTAATTGGTCTGTGGTTTGCCGTACCTATCTCTGCATGGACGGGTTCAGTTAAAATAGGCGAAGTATTCAAACGGGCAGGTATTCTCGCAACTCCAGAGGAGCGTAATCCCGCCGTTATTTGTCTTCAAGCACAAGAAGCGCGTACTGCCTACCAAGGTTTTATTGCGGAACCTTGGACATTAGAGCAGCTTCTTAAAGATCCTACGTTAATGGAACTACATTTGGCTATGGTTGATAAACAACCCTTGCGCGCCGCTGGCACACCAATTGAAGCGATGGAAGCGATATTGCATGTGAAGGTATTAGAAGCGCGTTGTCAGCAAAGTGCTTTAGCGCTACTTAATCGTCAAGAAATGGCGATGGTGTTAGCCAACCCACAGATGCTGCGTAACTTACAAAAATTACCTGAACAATTTATCGAAGAAGATTTAGTTTCTTTTTGCTAATTGTTATTAGCGTATAGCTTGTCTTAAATGCCACTGACGAAGTTCAGTGGCATTTTTCTTTTCATTATCTATAGTTAGCGCTAGCAATTCATCAATCTCCGTGGAATAGTCTTAATGTAGTGTTCGTCCTCTGACATGATTGCAGACTGTATTAAGGGAGTGTTTATGGTGTTGCTAAAGATCATCCGCTCTTTCTACCGTTGGTTTGATTGTGCTGTCGTTATCTTGGTGCAGCATACCTTTGTGTTATCAAAGCGCACATCAAATGCGATAAAGGCAAATAGGAATAAGAGACTCAGTGGTGATCGCTTGGCTGCCTTATTATGTAGTCATTTAACATTCATTGTTATCGTTATATTACCTTTCTGTGTAGTTAATGCCGCTGATGAGATGACACCGCTGAATGTAACTCACAACACAGATAATGAGTCACATACTGAGCTAAGTACAAAGTTAAGCACAGATCTCTATGCAATAGAGCCCGAGCCTCAACTGCAACTTGAGGCATTAATGCCACAGGTATTGTTATTAGATCTTGCGGGAGTGAATCCCTTATTCAGCCAAGATTACCGTGAACTGGTCGCTTCACCCAATACATTATCAACGGCAGATTTAGCCCGAATACAAGCCAATGTAGCAAGTTATTGGCGTTATGTGACGTTATTAACGGCATGTAATGACACTGGAACGGTGGAAGCAACCTCTGCCGTTATCCCTATGGATACTCCATTCCAAAGCGTGTTGAAACAAATCACCCATCTTGTGCAACTTGATAGAGTAGAACCATGGGAAACCTTAGTGTTAGATGAAAAGCTGACCGTAGGTATGAGTAATCAAGTTATTGATATTATTGCAAAACGTTTACAAGTATTGGGCGACTTAACCATATGGCCAGATATGGCTCAAGTGTATACCGAAGAGCTAATGGTAGGTATTAAACGCTTTCAACTAAGGCATGGGCTGAAACAGGATGGGGTCATTGGTAAAAAAACCTTGTACTGGTTGAATCAATCTCCTAAAGCAAGGGCGGTATTACTGGCGAAAAATACGATTCGGAAAAGGCTTTTTGAGCGTAAATTAGCGTCGAGCTATTTGTTGATTAATATCCCTGCTTTTGAAATGATTTTAGTGGATAACGGTACTAAAGTGCTTAAGTCTAAGGTGATTGTCGGCAAACCGTCTCGACAAACACCGCTTTTAGATAGTCAAATATCCAGTATTGTGCTTAATCCTGATTGGCGAGTTCCGAGCAGTATCTTGCGCCGAGATATTCTACCGCAAATCAAAAAAAATGGTCATTACCTCAGCGAGCGTCAGTTTGATGTGTATGATTATAATGGTCAATTGGTGCAGCATACGCCAGAAGAGTGGCAAGCATTAGCATCGACTTCGTTTCCATACAAATTAGTCCAGCGCCCTGGTACGAAGAATGCGTTAGGCAAATATAAGTTTCATTTTGAAAACAGTTTTAGTGTGTATTTACATGATACGTCTGAGCCTAGCCTGTTTAATAAAGAAAATAGAGCATTATCATCGGGTTGTATTCGTATAGAGAAAGTTGCTGAATTAGCGCAGTGGTTTAAAGAGCATTTAGTCAAAGACAAACGCTTATGGGACAAATTAGTTCCAGAAATTACCCACGCACAGTGGTTTGCTTTGTCAGAAAAGCTGCCAGTACATCTTGTTTATTGGACGGCATGGCTAGAGGATAATGGCCAAGATCATTATCGCAGTGACATATACAACTTAGAACCTGAGTTAACCAATGCAGTGCCCGCAGCAGTACTCGATATTCGTTGAGGGAGCTTTTACCACTTTACTATTTGCATTACTAACAAATTGAACTCACACGGCATTTTAAAACTGCGCTAAAAAATCGAGCGAGTAAAACTTGAACTTAGTATTAATTCAGTATAAGTTGCCTCTTTGATGACCAAAAAATAGACAAAAAGGTGACCGTGTGACTTTGATCTGTCCTGCCCGTAGGCAGTTATTGTTAGGCCTTAGTGGTGTGGCATTATGTTCTTTTATTCCTTCAAAAGCCGTGGCGAGTCGTTCGACAAAAGGGATCCGCGAATTAAGTCTTTTTAATCGCCATACTGGAGAACGTGACGACGGCAGTTATTGGATTGATGGGCATTATCAAAGTAAGGTATTAAAAGATTTTAATCATTTACTGCGGGATCATCGTCAGAATATTGCTGCGCCAATGGATAAACGGTTATTCGATTTACTCTATTCGCTTAAAACGACTTTAAATACCGATGATGAAATACATGTGATTTCTGGTTATCGATCACCGAAAACCAACGCAATGCTGGCGAATAACAGTGGTGGTGTTGCCAAGAAAAGTTACCATATGCGGGGAATGGCGATGGATATTGCCATTCCAAGCGTTAAGTTAAAAACCCTACGTGAGGCCGCATTATCGCTGAAACTCGGAGGTGTTGGGTATTATCCCAGCTCTGGTTTTGTGCATGTGGATTGTGGCCCAGTAAGACACTGGTAACTCAGTACTTTTATTATTGCATCTGCAGGTGAAATGTTTGCTCTAAGGCTTGAGCCTCAATTAAATAATGCTGCAGCAATGGAATAAAGTGCTGGTTTAGCATGCTTAGCTCCCGATGCTGTTGCCAATGACAGATTAATAGGCTTAAGCGCTGCGATAATTGGTATTGTCTAAGTCTTTGCGCTTTTATGTCGACACCCTGAGTGGTTTGCATCAGCATAATTAAGATATGGTTTTTTTGTTGGGTACAGGCGAGTAATTCTAAACATTTTAATTCTAACGTATTTTGCTGATATGGCACAGTTTCGATAAGCGAGACTAACTCATGGGCTAATTGGCATGAAAGTCGATTCTCTTGCTGTAACTGGTATAGTGGATGAGACATATTATGACGCATCAATTATCGAAATTTGCTCGAGCTTATCAGGCTTTTTTAGAGCCCAGTGTGATCTAGAACGCGAGTTTTTCTTTTCAGGACAGAGCAGTTTCTTTAGTGTAACCGCCATGATACAAGTCCTTTAACTTGATAAAGACCCCTCCATTTTACTAACGCAGACATTGGTATGTTCAGGCATTGGCTGATTCTTGTGTGCTTTAGGTATCTATGTTAATATCCGCGCGCTTTATATGAGCCGCCATTGGTCGAAAATGTCGGCAATTTTTTACTCTAAATTTAAGTGAGAAACACATGTCTTACACTATCCAAGCACAAGCCCGCACTGAAATAGGGAAAGGTTCGAGCCGCCGCCTACGCCATGCTGCTAAAGTACCTGCTGTTATTTATGGCAAAGGCAAAGAGCCAGTTTCTATTGTTTTTGATCACAAAGATATCATTAACATTCAAGCTAATGAAGATTTCTACACTTCTACACTGACTATCGTTGTTGATGGAAAAGATGTAGGTGTACGTGTTCAAGCTATGCAACGCCACGTGTTCAAGCCAATCATTGAGCATGTTGACTTCGTTTACGCTTAATTGCCGTGACTGAAGTAAAAAGCGCCTAATGGCGCTTTTTTTGTCTCTCAAATCCAGCGGTTTTAGAATCCGTTACTGTTAACTCTATAAAATAGATTTTGAGTTAATCTTATTACTTGATATTGAAGTTGTAATAAATATCAAGAGATTGACCTAAAGTACCCGATACGGTTTCTAGGTAAAGTTGAGAGAGTAGATAGTATCTCACGGTCATTTCATAGCCGGGGTTAAATACGCCAACGCCATATTTCACCATTAAGTCCTCGCCAATATAACCACTGATCGCAACGCGTCCTTCATCGTTGGTATCGAGTTGTACGTTTGAGAAACCAAACTCTTCAATTAACCCGGTTGCAGTATTACCAATGTTGTTAATTGCGCCGCCGCCAACCTGTGAGCTTAACCCTAAGGCTGCGCCCATCATGAGTGAGTTATTCTGTTCATTATTCGCATTGTTAAAGCCACTACCTTTAACGATGTAAGATAGAATTTCGGCCTGCTCTTTGGCTGGATTTGAAAATAAAGTGACGACAGGGCGTGATGGAGTACCCGTTACGCGCACGCCGGCGACTAAGTCCTCGCTCTTAATTTCGCGTATCGCTTCAATATTAAGGTTAGGTACTGAGGTTGGCCCCACAAATTGTACTTCTCCGGTGCGAATTTTCAGGGTTTGACCCATAAACTTGTAACTACCTTGATTGACTTTGATATTGCCAAATAGCAAAGGAGGACGGAAAGCTTGTTGCTGTAACTTTAGCGTACCTTGCAGTTTACCTTTGAGGCCCATGCCATCAATTCTGAGTTCATTGCCCACATTGATATTAAGATCAGCGATTATGGCGTAGGGGCTGGCTTTAGGTTGAGTGGCGGCGATGGAGTCATCAAACACCACGTCCTCAGAGGTTGCGATACCGCCTTCTGCTAATGGGACAATTTTGATATTGCCAGATGGGACGTTGATTTGCCCCTTCACGGCCAGTTGCTTACTGCTAAACGTAACCGTGATATCAGGGGAAACATCGAGAATAGCCAGTGGTGGCTGGATCACCGCAAGTTTTTCACCTTGGACGGCTAACTCACCGCTAAATTGCCCTTGTGGCCATTGCAGTTGACCATTCACTCGTCCTAAACCATTACCCATCATCCAGCGGCCCTTGAGTTGCGCCTGTTGGCCTGCAAATGTCATCGACATGTCAATCTTATCAACTAAAGTTGGGTTGGCAGTCAATGCTAAAGCGCCTTCAGTTAAGGCCATGCTACCTGATACTTCTGGGGCATCAAGACTACCTGCAAAGTTTAGCTGGCTGGTTAGTAAGCCTTGCACTGTATTTAATTGCGGAAAAAACTCCCCAAGTGGCTGTAAGTTGATTTGCTTTATATTGGCGTAACCTGCGAGCGCTCGATCGGGCGTGACATTGACGTTAATCTCACTCTGCCAGCTTGCAATGCCTTCTGACTCGAAATTTAATGCCGTTGTTAATTGTTTTGCATCTAAATTGGCCCGCAACGATAGATTTTGATAATCGATAGTCACTTCACGATTTTTTGCTCGTTTGAGCATGATACTACCAGGCGTAAAGTCTAGATTAACATCAGCAGTAGGCTTACGGTTTGCGGCCCAAGCAAAGTTGGCTAATAATGATGCGGGCCCATCCCAGCGCATATTCGTGGGTAATATAGGGATTAATAATTTCCCTGGGTTACCTGAATAGCTTACTTGTGCATTGCCTTTGTTACCTAATGAGGTGTTGTTATTTAAACAAAAGCGACTGTTTGGGTTGATCAGACAAAACGGCGTAATACTGCCCTGATTCTTGGTTTGATCCCAAGCGAGATTAATTGTCTTGTCTAGCTGCCATGGGCCAATTGGTGTGTTGAGGTTTAAGCGTTCGACGTCAACTTGTAGCCGTGATTTTTTCACATCGTATTGGCTACTTACTGTGGCATCAAGGCCGAGATCGCCTGTGGCATTAAGGGTAAGTTTTTGAGCATTGATCGTGCCTTTTGCACCGAGCGTTAAGGTGTCTATACGTTCTGTTGCCAGCTGCAAAGTTTTTGATTTTAATGAAATGGCAAATTCATGCTGTTCTAATGGCTTGTAATAGGCTTTTAAATTAGATTCTTGTAGTTTGATATTTTGATAAACAAATTCAGCTAACAGTGCTGTAAGCTCAACTTGGGGATGTTTTTCGTCACCGGTAACATTAATTTGTGCCTGCAGTTGGCCGCTTGCCTTAGGGATCCACAAACCAAAATCTGGCACTTGTAATTCACCTTGAAGATCCCAGTTAGCGTTGGCTTCGCCTTTTAATACTAGCGTCGAGCCTAACACCTTGGCATTAAGTCCTTTAGAACTAACATACAGTGCATCATTTATATTGATATCCCCACTTATATCAAATGGATAACCTTGCAAACTACCTGTGAGCTCAGTGTCACTTAGGGACATTTGCCAATGGGGAGCAGCAAACGACCCTTGGGTACGTAATTCTCCTGAAATTAAACTGTCTGGCAGAGTCGTTGCTGTTGATGCCGCATCTTTTGGGGGCAGCAGTAACTCTTGGAGTTTGATGTCATTGAGTTTGAGATTAGCGGTCCAACTTATGGCTTTTTGATAATCAAGTTCCCCAGTGAGATCTACCTTGCCAATGGCGCCCAGTGCCTCAAGTTTGTTAATCGTTAATTTAGCCCCTTGATTGTGGACCAGAGTGTCTATATCGAGCACTTTGTGGAACGGTGTGGTGAGTTGACCCTTTAACCTTGCCTGCTGTTGATTGAAATCGCCTTCGCTCACCAGTGTGACATCATCTATTGAGTATTCTGGGTTTTGCAGTGGCCACTGTAATCGCACCTGTTCTAATTTTACCGTGTAGGGCAGGTTAGGGTCTCCAAGCGTTATCTGACCATTAAGGATAAGATCTGCATCGCCCTTTGCCACTGCATCAATCTGCAATTTACCTACACTTTGACTCAAACTTAGTGTTAATGCTTGCTGAGTGAGTTCGGGTAATTCTGCTAATTGATGAAGGTTAAGGTTAATCTCTAAATCAAGTGGATAATCTTTATCTAGGGTTAAGCTGCCAGTAATATCGGCATTACCATCGGTATGGTTGAGCAGCAAATGCTCTAGGGTCAATTGATATTCACGAAAGCGGCCTTGTAATTCAACATGACTAAAGACATCTTTGCGTTCACCAATTTGCAGTGTGGTGTTGTCTAGCGTTAGGGCGTTGACTGTCACAGGGAAAGGCATAAACACAGCTGGCAAATGAGCTAATGCCCACTCAGTGGGGTTATTATTTACTGGCGTTGATGGTGATGGTGTCGCTGTTGTTGGTGCTTGCGCTTGCGCTGCTACAGTAGGGATTTGCGTGGGACTATTGTTGCCTGTTGCTGAACCTGTTTGCACATTATCAGCCGATGTGGGGATAATTACCGATAATCCCTCGCTAGTTAATTGCTTTATTGACAAGCCTTCAGTAAACCACTGCGCTTGTGCATTAAGCTCATTTGCAGCGAATTGCATATCATCCACTTGGATATGAATCGCGTTAAGTGTGGCTGTATCTAGCACAATATCAAAAGGTAATAGCAGTTCGCTTGGTGCTTCATCCTGCGCTGTAACAGCAGCTTCGCCGTCTGCGGCAAGGGCAAGAGTATCAATGGTGACATCGACCTTAGCTACAGATAAGTTATTCACACATAAACGTTTTTGTAGAAAACAGGCCGGTTGCCACAGTAAATGTACATCATCGAGCTTAACTTTGATTCCGGCCATAGACCAAGTTGCATGGGATAACACTAAATCTTTATTAATTGATCCTGAGGTATAAGTCAGCCCAACATCGGGTACCAATTGATTAGCAAGTCCAACGGTAATGCGCGAGCCAAATTCTGTGCCTAGCAATAGCGCTATCACAACTAATAAAGTTAAGGGCACATAAATAATAATACGTGTCCACAGTTTGAAATTTCTCCATAATTTTTGTAGCCACGATACTGATAGCGTTACAGATGCGCTAATTGCATCACCTACTTCAGTGTTCGGGGTGTTTTCCGCATCTTGCACGGTGGGATGCTGCTCTGTGGGGGTACTCATAGATCTGTCCCCATTGTCAGGTGAATGCGCCATGACCGCTCAATGGTATCGGTTTCTTTCAATCCAACCCCTAAATCCAGTTTTATTGGGCCAATAGGTGAAATCCAATGTATGCCGCCGCCAACTGACACTACTGGTTCAAATTGATTGTTATCAAAAGCGTTACCCGCATCAATAAAAGTGCCTACTCGCCAAGTTGGAGTTACATAATATTGATATTCTAAACTGCCAACCATTAAATAGCGGCCACCGATGACTTCGCGGTTGAGTGAACCATCGTCGGCAATATAGTCTAAATAGGGCCCGAGTTCTTGATAACCATAGCCACGCACACTCTGATCACCACCGGCAAAATAACGTAATGAGGGTGGAATGTTTGCCAGTTCGTTCTCGTTGGCTAAGTTGGCGGCTAAATCAATGCGCGACACGATTCTGTGTTTATCAAAGAAGGTATCAATCCATTTAAATTTGGCTTGCAGACGAGCTAAACGGGTTTCAGAACCCAAGTAGGGATCGGCATAGTCTAGGCTGTAAATTTGTCTAAATCCTGATTTAGGATCAAGGGAATTATCACCACGCGTCGTTCGAGAAAAGTTAATCCCAGCCAAATAAAACGTCGGCATATAGTCGATGTCTGACTGGGTATATAGCTCGTGAATGGCCTCAAGGGAGTAATTCATTAACCATTGATTATCTAGCCTTTGTTGACGTAGTAGCCCAATAAGATACTTGGTAGATTCTAGTTGTCCCGTATTAGTAAAATCGCGATTATCCGCATCGTATACTTGGGTAACACCGTATTTATCTCGCAATAACCCAACGCGGATTTTCAGTTGGTCATCCAAAGGATGCGTCAGCGGAATTGTGTAAGTGGTTAATAATTTTGGTCTATCAGGCGACCATTCTAAACTGGTCTCCTGTGAGTGGCCGTATTTATTGATTTGTGGTGTGCGCCATGTCACCCGGACTCTGGGGTCGAAAGCTTGGTCCGTTTTTCCTATATCGCCACCAAAACCGAGTTCGATGGCGTGGCTGGCCTTGGGGGTTAACTCGACTCGCACCGGAATTTGACTGTCATCAACATCATCGATTTGTGGAATGACTTTAATATTGGCGAAATAACCCGTATCGAGTAGCTGGCGGTTAAGTGCGCTCACACGCCTTGTTGAATAAGAAGCGCCGGCTTTAAAAGGGATGAGGTCATCTAATATCTCGGGCTCTAAGCTATGTCCTTCGAAGCTCACTTGGCCAAATTTATAACGTTTACCAGAGCCAAAATGTAAACTGATTTTGGCAGTATTCAGGTCGCGATTCACTTTAATTTGGGATTCGGTAAATTCACCATCAAAATAGCCGCGCGCTAAAGCTAAGGTAACCAATTGTGATTTCATCTCACTATAAGCACCGTGATTTAATATATCACCAGGTTTTATTTGAATTTGTGCCAGCCATTGATCAAAAGCGCGATCATCGAGCATTTCGCCACTAAAGTTGATATCAACCCATTGAATGATAGTCGGTTCACCGAGGGTAATTTCAAGTTTAAGCTCCCACGGCCCTTTATCATGCTCAATCAGATTTTCGTCTATTTCGCCGTGGTAGTAACCCATCGATTCTAACGCTGTGCTGACATTGTCCTCAACATTAAACAAAAAGGCACGACGCTGCACCTCAGATTCGGGCAAGGGACCTAAGTGAGCAACAATATTGCGTTGCAGAGCTTCATTAACGCCAGATACTGATAACCGAAGAAAATTATCTGCGCCCATCGCGACTGATATAACTGACATTGATATCAGAAATAAGCAAAAGCGAAAGTAATGTGAGGTGATTTGCAAAAATGGCTGCACTCTAAATTCCCTGTGATGTGCCATCATTGTCGCCAGAATAAAACCAACAGGCAAGGAGAGGATTGAAATTACATGCTTAAATGGTTACAAAGGAGGTTAATTTTTAAGGGGATGTAAACAATGAAAACAAAACTAACCACCTTCAGTTTAATTATTTCGGGTCTACTTTTTATGTCGCAGAACGCTTTTGCCGCAGATAAACCTTATGCCATTGCGATTCACGGTGGTGCGGGCACGATTTCTAAGGCCAATCTCACCCCAGAACAACGCCAAGCTTATAAAGATAAGTTAAAAGAAGCGGTTGATAAAGGCTCAAAAATATTGGAAGAGGGCGGTGACAGTTTGGTGGCAATTCAAGCCGCGATTAATATTCTCGAAAACAGTCCTTTATTTAATGCAGGCCTCGGCGCGGTTTACACCTATGACGGCGGTCATGAATTAGACGCTGCGATAATGGATGGCAAAACCATGAATGCAGGTGCAATAGCGGGCGTGCGCCATATCGCCCACCCGATAGATTTAGCTTTAGCGGTAATGAATAAATCCGAACATGTAATGCTCTCTGGTGCAGGTGCAGAAGAATTTGCGCTGGCTCAAGGTTTTACCTTAGTACCGAATAGTCATTTTGATACTGACGCGCGCTATCAGCAATTGCTCGATGCACGGGAAAAGCTACAAGCAGCGGCTAAATCTGAACAAGTTGCCAGTGTTAAGATGCAAGATCTCGATTATAAATTTGGTACAGTCGGCGCAGTTGCTTTAGATAAAAAGGGTAACTTAGCCGCAGGGACATCAACTGGCGGGATGACAGCTAAACGTTTTGGCCGTATTGGCGACTCTCCTGTGATCGGCGCGGGCACCTATGCCGAAAATGGCGTTTGCGCTGTATCAGCTACTGGGCATGGTGAATTTTTTATTCGTTATTTAGTGGCTGGAGATATTTGCGCTAAGGTGAAATACCAGCAAAAGTCGATCATTCAGGCGGCCGATGAAGTGATTAATCAACGCCTTATTACTGCCGGTGGTTCTGGTGGCGTGATTGCTGTCGATCAGCGCGGTAATATTGCGACGCCTTTTAATACCGAAGGTATGTACCGTGCCACTCGCAGCAATGGCGAACCCGCTCAAGTGCTGATTTGGCAAGATGAATAATACGCTAAAGCTCATGGTTTAAGTCATCACGAAGGTGGATTTGAAATCGTTAACAGCGAGTGCTACTAACCTAGTGCTCGCTTTTTTTGGGTAAGTGACTTTGCCCTAAGATGAAATAAGTCATTTTTAAGCTTGTGTTGCCTCAATACGAGTGACTCTCCCCGTATTTATTTGCTATGCACATCGCTTTAAAATCGGTTGCAACATATGGCCTAAAACCGGGATATAGCAATCGCCACTTTTCAAAATATGTGTCATTTCGAGCCAGTCTAAAAGATATTTTTTAAAATATTGTTAGCGTTTCGCTTGTCATTTAACCCAATAAACACATGCAAAGTTCATTCTCGTCGGCTGGTGATATGTTTGATCCGCAGATAAGGTGGCAAAGCTACATAATTTAGTGACTAGAAATTTTGCACGGTTAAAAGTTAAGCTGCTGTGTGTTAATAATGTGATTATTGTTAAATAGCATTAAAGTGAATTAGCTTAAATGACTATACTGGTCCATAGTCTATATCGAAATGATATATAGGCTATCTTCAATATTTTTGAATGACGCGTGAAATCAGATTGACTTTAGTGTTTGAAAAATAGCCGAATTATCGGCAATCATTTTTAATAATTCGTTAATGATATTCATATTTACTTGGGAAAATATTCTTTTTTAAGGAATAGAACACAAATTAAAAGGAGAAAGACCATGGGAGAGTATAAGAAATTGTGGTGGACCTTATTAGGGGTCGTCGCAGTGACGTTCTCTATATTAGGTTACTATGGTACTGAGATATACCGAACCGCGCCGCCAATTCCAGCATCGTTTGTGTCGACAAATGGTGACATTTTAACGACCGAAGAAAAAATATTAGATGGTCAAACGGCTTGGCAATCCGTTGGTGGTATGCAATTGGGTTCAGTATGGGGTCATGGGGCTTATCAAGCACCGGATTGGACGGCGGATTGGTTGCATCGCGAACTACTTATTTGGTTAGATTTAGCCGCGGAAGGTGAATTTAAGCGTCCGTATGCTGATCTCACCGAGCAGCAGCAACATATGTTGCGTTATGAGCTGAAAAAAGAATACAGAACGAATACTTATAACGTAGAAAATAACACTGTAACGTTATCACCAAGACGTATTCAGGCAATTGAAAAAACTGGAGCTTATTACAATGCTCTTTTCGGTGGTGCGCCTGAACTGAAAAAGACCCGCGAAAATTATGCGATGAAAGAAGTCACGCTGCCAAATCCAGAGCGGCGAGCGCGTTTATCTGAATTCTTTTTCTGGACTGCGTGGGCAGCATCAACTGAGCGTACCGACGGTACCGCGACTTATACCAACAACTGGCCACATGAGCCATTAATTGACAATAAACCCACCACTGAAAACATTGTTTGGTCCATCATCAGTGTGGTTATTTTGGTGGCAGGTATTGGTGCATTAGTTTGGGCATGGGCATTTTTGCGTAAAGAAGATGGCGAGCCTGTTGCTCCAGAGCGCGATCCTATTTTGTCGTTTAACTTAACGTCTTCACAAAAAGC
This sequence comes from Shewanella morhuae, assembly GCF_900156405.1. GTDB lineage: Bacteria > Pseudomonadota > Gammaproteobacteria > Enterobacterales > Shewanellaceae > Shewanella > Shewanella morhuae. Next base: position 79,085 of record NZ_FTNN01000010.1, on the reverse strand, counting down.
CTTAGCAAAGTATCTCGTTTTAATTGTTTCTTTATTTACATTCCAAGTGTTTATCGGCGGTTTTACCGCACATTACACCATCGAAGGACAAAGTTTTTACGGTATCCAAACCTCAGAATGGTTCCCGTATAGCTTAGTGCGTACTTGGCATATTCAGTCTGCACTATTTTGGATTGCTACTGGGTTTCTTGCTGCTGGGTTATTTCTGGCCCCGGTGATTAATGGCGGTAAGGATCCTAAATTCCAAAAAATTGGCGTTGATATATTATTTTGGGCATTAGTGATTGTTGTTGTGGGCTCGTTTATTGGTAATTACTTAGCAATTGCACAAATCATGCCTGCTAACCTGAGTTTCTGGTTAGGCCATCAAGGTTATGAATACGTTGACTTAGGGCGAATTTGGCAAATAGGTAAATTTACTGGAATCGTTTTTTGGCTAGTATTGATGATGCGTTGTATCACACCTGCATTACAGCAAAAAGGCGATAAAAATCTCTTAGTCCTCTTTATGTTATCAGTTATAGCCATCGGTTTATTTTATGGTGCTGGATTTTTCTATGGCGAACGCACGCACATTTCAGTCATGGAATACTGGCGCTGGTGGATTGTGCACTTATGGGTAGAAGGCTTCTTTGAAGTATTTGCTACGACAGCATTAGCATTTATCTTCTTTAACATGGGATTAGTTACCAAACGCATGGCAACCGTAGCTTCGTTAGCTTCGGCCTCTATGTTTTTGTTAGGCGGCGTTCCGGGGACTTTCCATCACTTATATTTTTCGGGTACAACAACGCCAGTCATGGCTGTGGGTGCGACGTTTAGTGCGCTTGAAGTTGTTCCTTTAATTGTGCTTGGTTATGAAGCTTGGGAACACTATCGATTAAAAGATCGTGCGCCTTGGATGGCAAACGTAAAGTGGCCGATAATGTATTTTGTTGCAGTAGCATTTTGGAATATGTTGGGTGCCGGTGTATTAGGCTTTATGATTAACCCTCCTATTTCTTTGTATTATATTCAAGGGCTTAATACAACAGCAACCCATGCTCATGCCGCATTGTTTGGTGTTTATGGCTTCCTAGCGCTTGGCTTTACGTTGCTAGTATTAAGGTATATTCGTCCACAGTTGATATTTAACGAACGTTTAATGAAAACATCGTTTTGGTGGATGAATATCGGCTTAGCCTTAATGTTATTTACCAGTTTATTACCGGTAGGCATTATCCAGTTTATCGCTAGTGCATCCGAAGGGCTTTGGTATGCTCGCAGTGAAGCGCTATTACAAAGCGAGACATTGGTGACATTACGCTGGGTGCGCACAATCGGCGATATAGTATTTATTGTTGGTGCATTGGCTGTTACTTGGCAGGTGTTTACTGGCGTGTTTAGCCGTTCTGCCAGCCATGAAAAATAATGTAAATATGATTGAGTGATGAAATTAAGTGGTGCTTTTTAGCACCACTTTTTTATATTTTTTATGCACTAGATGAGTTCAATCGATATTTATCACACCATTATCACGATATTTTGACTAGACTAAAGCTTAAGTTAGTACGAGGGAAATATCATGCGAGGAAAGACAATGGACTTAATTAAAATCCGTGATCATATGGACCGCCAACCCGTATTATTACGCGTCAATATGTCGCTTGCGACTGCGGTCGAAAAACTATTGGATAATAATAAAATGGGCGCCGCAGTGGTTGATGATTTGGGCAACTTAGTCGGTTTTTTATCCCAACAGGATTGTCTTGCTGTGATGATTAAGAGCAGTTATCACTGCGATATGACTTCGGTCGTAAAAGATTGTATGCGTACTGAAGTACTGTTTGTTGAGCCAGATGACAGTATTTTACACTTAGCTGAACAAATGCTTGGGCTTAAACCTAAGGTGTACCCTGTGGTCGAGCACGGCAAAGTGATAGGTACCATTAATCGCACTAATGTACTCAAAGCGATGAATATCTATATGCAGCAATGTTATCTGTCACCGGTTTAATCTAAGCCGTGCCAATGGGGAATTGATACGCTTTATCCTCAGTGCAGCGTAAATTAGCCATACCATTGCGTCAATTTCCTTGCTAGGATCGCCATTTTTGATGCTAGCACTGGAATTTGCATTTGAACTCAGACACACATCCGCTATCGAACGCCTTTCTTAATCTTTGTTATCAGAGCGATGCGTCGCGGATCCGTCGCCGTTTATTTAAGCTCAATAAAGAAGTCGACTCAGATAAAAAAACTCAAACCTTAGCCCAACTGAGTAAGCAAGCGCAGGCGGCGTTTGAGAAGGTTGAGCTGCGCCGTAATGCGCGCCCTAAAATCAACTATCCTGAGAATCTACCCGTTTCTCTGATGCGCGACGATATTGCTCGCGCGATTGCGGGTAACCAAGTGGTGATTATTGCCGGCGAAACCGGTTCGGGTAAAACCACTCAGTTACCTAAAATTTGTTTAGAACTGGGTTTGGGGTGTCGCGGCATGATAGCCCACACCCAGCCAAGACGTTTAGCTGCCCGCAGTGTGGCAAGCCGCATTGCTGAGGAATTACAAAGCCCGCTTGGGGAAGTCGTCGGCTTTAAAGTGCGTTTTGCCGATGCACTTAAAAGTGATTCATATATTAAGTTGATGACCGACGGTATTTTACTGGCGGAATTAACGTCCGATCGCAATCTTGATCAATACGACACTATCATCATCGATGAGGCCCACGAACGCAGTCTCAATATCGACTTTATTTTGGGTTATCTCAAACAAATTCTCAAAAAACGCCCTGATCTTAAAGTCATTATTACGTCAGCAACCATAGATGTTGAGCGGTTTTCTAAGCATTTTAACAATGCGCCCATCATCGAAGTGTCAGGGCGTACCTTTCCGGTAGAAACCCGTTATCGACCATTGGTGCAAGACAGCGATGCCGATTTAGATCAAATCGAAGGCATTTTTGCCGCTGTTGATGAACTGGTGAGCGAAGGCCTTGGCGACATATTAATCTTTATGAACGGCGAGCGAGAAATTCGCGATACGGCCGAGCAATTAAGCCGACGCAATTATCGTGATACTGAAATCTTGCCGCTCTATGCACGGCTATCCTACGGTGAACAATCCAAAGTGTTCAATAGCCACAGAGGTCGGCGGATTGTATTAGCCACTAACGTGGCAGAAACCTCCTTAACTGTGCCGGGCATTCGCTATGTCATTGACCCCGGCACGGCGCGCATTAGCCGTTATAGCTACCGCACTAAGGTGCAACGTTTACCGATTGAACCTATCTCACAGGCGAGTGCTAATCAACGCCAAGGCCGTTGTGGTCGTGTTGGGCCGGGGATTTGTATTCGTTTGTATGATGAGGCCGATTTTAATAATCGCCCAGCATTTACCGATCCTGAAATTTTGCGTACCAACTTAGCTTCGGTTATTTTACAGATGCTTGCTATTGGTTTGGGCGACATTGCAGGTTTCCCGTTTATTGAACCGCCCGATCCTCGTCATATCCGCGACGGTTTTTTGCTGCTAGAAGAATTACAAGCAGTAGAGAGCAAACATAATAAACTCGTACTAACGCCACTTGGGCGGAATTTAGCACAAATTCCGGTGGATCCGCGTCTCGCGCGTATGGTGGTAGAAAGTCAGCAGTTAGGTTGCTTGAATGAAGTGTTAGTGATTGCGGCGGGGTTATCGATTCAAGATCCCCGCGAGCGTCCGATGGAGAAAAAGCAAGCCAGTGACGAAGCCCATCGCCGTTTTGCCGATCCCAGTTCCGACTTTGTCAGCTGGATAAACCTGTGGCAGCATTTAAAAGAACAACAAAAAGAATTATCGGCTAGCCAGTTTCGTAAAAAGTGCCGCGATGAGTATTTAGCCTATTTGCGTGTGCGCGAGTGGCAGGATTTATACGCTCAACTTAAGCAAGCCGTACACGATTTAAAATGGCGTTTAAACGATACGCCAGCCAGTTACGATACCTTGCACCGCGCACTGTTATCAGGCTTATTGAGTCATGTGGGTTTTAAGGATAACAATAACGAGTATTTAGGTGCTCGTAATCGTAAATTCTTTGTGTTTCCGGGCTCGCCATTGGCCAAAAAAGGCCCTAAGTGGATTATGGCTGCAGAGCTGACCGAAACTTCGCGCTTATTCGCCCGTTGCTGCGCCAAAATTGAACCTGAATGGCTTGAACCCTTAGCCGCGCATTTGATCAAAAAAAGCTATGTAGAGCCACATTTTGAGGCAAAACCAGGTAGCGTTATCGCCCTTGAAAACCAAGTGCTCTATGGCTTGACGGTGGTGCATCGCCGTAAAGTGCAATATGGCCCTATCGATCCCGTTGAAGCGCGGGAGATTTTTATCCGCAGTGCTTTGGCAGAAGGGCAGTTGCAAACTCAAGAAGCATTTTTTGTGGCGAACCAAAAGTTGCTTGAAGACATTGAGTCCCTTGAGCACAAATCCCGTCGCCGCGATATTTTGGTCGACGAGCAAGTATTAGTCGATTTTTATGAGCCGCGCATCCCTGAAGGTATTTACAACGCGCAGCTGTTTCTAGGCTGGTGGAATAAAACTAAGCGTGAGCAGCCAGATTTACTCGATTTCAGCAAAGCCTTGTTAATGCAGCGTAGTGCCGATCATATTTCGAGCTTGGATTTTCCCGATACCTGGCATAAAGGCAATTTACGCCTGCAATTGAGTTATCATTTTGAGCCTGCCGCCAGTGATGACGGCGTGTCTGTACACATTCCGGTGGCGCTGCTTAATCAAATTGATGACAGTGATTTTGATTGGCTAGTGGCAGGGCTGCGGGAAGAAAAGTGCATCGCATTGATCAAATCGTTGCCTAAAAGTTTACGACGTAACTTTGTGCCAGCGCCTGATTACGCCCGAGCTTGTGTGCAGGCCATGGTACCTTTTAGTGCCAGTTTACTGGATACCATGTGCAAACAATTACTGCGTATGAGCGGCACGCGTATATCGCCAGAAGATTTTGATGCAACGCAAATGCCCGCGCATTTACAGATGAATTTTAAAATTGAAGACGATCATCATAATTTAGTAGCGCAGGGCCGCATGCTCGATAACTTAAAAGCCGAATTGCAGGGTGTTGTTGCTAAGGCGATACGTCAGGTGGCGGATAAGGGAATTGAAAAAGAAGCCTTAACTGAATGGTCTTTTGGTGATTTGCCGCAGCAATACCAGCAGCAAAAAGGCAATTATCAAGTACGAGCGTTTCCGGCACTGATCGATAAAAAAGACAGCGTCGCGATCAAATTATTTGATGATGAATTTGAGGCGCAAGATGCCCATCGCCAAGGCCTGCGACGTTTGCTGTTGCTCAACATTCCTTCGCCGGTAAAACATTTACAGCAAGCCTTGCCGAATAAGGCCAAATTAGCGATGTATTTCAATCCTTTTGGTCAAGTGCAAATTTTGATTGATGATATTATTGCCGCTGCCGTGCAGCAGTTGTTAGACCAAAAAGCGTTAGATGTACGTAATCAAGCTCAATTTGAGCTAGCAAAGGATTGGGTTCGCCAAGAATTAAACCCGACTGCTGAGCAAATAGCTCTTAAGGTTGAACAGATTTTAACCTTGTACCAAAGCATTAAAAAACGTCTTAAGGGCAAAATCAGTTTAGATATCGCCTTTGCTATGAGTGATATCCAAAATCAATTAGACAAATTAGTGTTTAAAGGTTTTGTAGAAGCCTGTGGTTGGCAGCGTCTAGCGGATGTGGCGCGTTATTTAAAAGCGATTGAAACCCGTGTTGAAAAACTGCCTATTGACCCGACTCGCGACCGTTTGCACATGCAAAGTATTAATAAAGTGCAAGCAGCCTTAACGGCGCAGCTAGCAAAAGTACCGCGCGCTATGCCAACACCGCCCGCATTAATTGAAGCTCGCTGGATGATTGAGGAATATCGCGTATCTTGTTTTGCTCAAGTGTTAGGTGCCGCATATCCTATTTCTGAAAAGCGTATATTAAATCAACTTACCGAACAGTCATAAATACGCCTAGATTAATATTGAGCAATAGCCAGTTATTTACAGCGCTGGCTATTGACTCAAATAAGGCTTTATCAGGCATGTGTTGATGCGGGCGACTGGTGATAATAACGTAAATCGTGTTCGGTTCGACGTCCTTGACTAAAGGCTGAGACGCGCTTTAAATAACCAATTACACGGGTACCGTAATCAATGTTTTTTGAACCGCATTGGTGACAATATTGCTGAGTTTGCTTATCAATATGTTGGCATTCATTGCAGATAGTAATTTTCACATTGACACAAAAATAATTACACCCTGTACGTGCAGCAACATTATATAAATTAAGATAATTTTTTACTGATAACTTTTCATCTAAATTTAAATGTAATGCTGAACCCCCATCTAAGTAGCGGGTCATTTTTTCACCGTGCATAATAAATTTATCAAGATAATTAATGTTAGTGTCTTCTACCGGATAAAAGTAACTGTTATAGCAATTTCGATTAACAAAGTAGCCTGCTTTTCTATCCCAAGCCGCATTCTTTATACCTAAGTTTTCTGCTGGAACAAACTCAGTATTAAATTTGTAGCCAAATTTTTGAGTAGCTTCTCGGTTAGCCTTATAAATAATCTGTAATTGTTGGTCGACAAAGGTTTGGTAATCATTATTAGTGTCAGCTATTAAGCCTATAGATTCAGCAGCTTCTACCATGCCATTAATACCAATCGTCATAAATTGTTTATCCAGAGAGATAAACCCTGCGGTATAGACTGGCAGCATACCATTGGCCAATTGTTCTTCCATTAGTTTACGATAGGCAATTTGATATTGATGAACCTTCCCAACTTCGATTTTAAGATCGCGTTTATCTTGGATTAAACGATTCATATTAATAGTGATAACATTAATTGAACCTGTGGCGACGCCGCCAGCACCTAAGCTGTAGGAGAAGGTGTGATCGCTTATTTCATTCCGTAAACGACAGCATGAGGCTAAAGAGTCAGCATTTTTGGATTGATAAATAAAAAATGCACCGCCTTCGCTCATATTTTTGGCACAAACATGGGCAAACTCCGTATCTTTAACTTTATCATTAGCGGTTAACATCGCGGCGGTGATCACTGGAAAGGTTAAAATGGCTTTATTCCGTTCTTGATTAAACCAATCTAAGAAAAAAACTTGTAACTGTTTTAAAGAGTGCCAATCTGGCGGGGTAAAGTCAGGAAATACAAATTGCCCAAACATGGCCTCAAAATAATATTGATCATAAAGAGAGATATTCCAAAATACACTTTGGTATCCTCTTGCTGCTGCAGGTTGATTTAACGCATACACAACGTGTTGTAGGTGGTTCTCTATTGCGTGTTTATGCTCGGTGAGATAATCATCTCCAAAGTCTTTACGGGCAAAGTAATCGAAATACATTAAAAATTCGACAGTCGCAATTGCGCCAGCAAATTGCGCGCTGATAGCAAATACTAAATTAACAAAGCTGCCACAAAAAGACTCTAAGTGTTTTGGCGCTTGTGATTCGCCGCCTAATTGAGTTAATCCGCTGAGTAAAAATGGATACATTGAAATAGAAGCGCAATAGGGTTTTAAACTGGTTTCATCATGAACATAAATTTCATGTTCTGTTATTTGTCTCTCGTATTCTTTCGCTAAATCTACACCATATAATTCAGTTATTTTTTGTTTTACTAATTCACGATTAATATCAATGAAATAATCTTTCATTAACTCGGTTTCTAAGGTGGCAATGTTCTTATGAGTCACATTTGCATTCGCATCTAAATGCGAAGCATCAGCGGCATTATTGGATTGTTGGTATTGCTTAATAAAAGCTAATTTTTTTTGTAATTGCTGTGGGTTAAGAGATGGCATGGTGATGTTCCCTAAATTTAAAGTTGAGTAGATTTCCCGTTGCGAGTTCAATAAAGCGTTGATTGGTTTTTTCCTTTTCTAATCCTCCTTGATTTGGTCGCCAAGCCCCCGTTTTGAGGTAATCCAACTGTGCAATTAGATGCTGTGATACCTTGGTTTTTCCAGTGTAGAGACAGGTTTTAAGACCGTGTTTTTTTGCCAGTGATAACTTGTCGAGTAATGCAGCGGGGTTCCATTCGCCACCAAAAAATAAAACACAACTCACCAGTCCCTGATAACGTGTTAAATAATGTTGAAAATTATCATTATTTAACTGAATACCCGTTTCTGGATCCCAAGTATCTTGGCTATGACATCCTTGGCAACGTAGTGGGCAACCTGTGATGGTAAATGCTAACGAGACCTCATCAGGAACCTCTTGAAAACAGATCTGTGGTGCAAAGCTATTAAATACCATAATTACCATATCTTGTGTTTATTATATTATTGCGCACTATATGTTGTGTTTTATGATATCGAGATAGACAAATAATAGTTTGATCAAGATCAAACTATTGAGGATTAATGCGATGAGGTTAATCTTGGGGGAGTGAAGCAGATAACACGGGTGAATGGCTGTAAATAAGTGCTTGTTTAAGCTGTATTAAACTTAGCTTATTTACAGTAGGTTCCAGATCTTAAATAAAACAGCGGCAGTGTAAATAATAGTTAGACTAATTAAGTTTACATTGAGGAATATGAATAATTTTTTGATGGATATGTTGTAACAAACGGTAACTATCAGCCAGATCGCAATCAATTTGCTGTTGTTTTTTATAGCCCAATTGGGTGAGCTCTATGTGCCAGGTGGGTACAATTTGCTGTAGCGCTAAACTATTTTTAACGCAATTGAGCTTACAACCATCAAGTGCCAATATGGGGCGTCCAGATTTCGCCAGTCTGACAATCGATTTTATATTCCCTCCAACGCCCGCGATACATGACATTTGCATCACGCCTGAACGATCAAGGGTCAGGGCCACATCATTAGCTAATTGTGCGACATTTGAGCAGCCAGAGCAGGCATAAACCAAGGGTTTATTCGTCGATAATTTTGTCATGTTGGCACCTTTGTAAAAAAGTGAATGTAGATGATAGGCACCCTAAATCGGCATGCCTACCATTGTTTAGCTAACAGTTAGCAAGGGATTTCTGCGTTACGCCTAGCGTAGAACCACCAAGTGATAACCACACAACTGGCGTAAAACAGGATAAACCCATAGAGCGCGGTATCTACCGCTCCAGTTAAGCTCATTGCGGTACCATAGGATTTGGGAATAAAAAATCCGCCATAGGCAGCAATGGCAGAAATAAAGCCTAAAACTGCTGCGGACTCTCGGTTTCCTTCGATTTCGGCTTGTTTTTCCATGCCTTTACCTAATGCTTTTTGCCTAAGGGTTAAAAACATCACTGGCACCATACGGAACGTTGAACCATTACCAATGCCTGTGGTGATAAAGAGCAAAACAAACATACCGAAGAAGCCGCCAAAATTACCCGCAGCACCGTCATGCGGTAAGAAGTACAGCACACCGATAACGCCCATCGCCATGAAGAAAAAGTTCCATAGTGTCACTTGAGCGCCGCCAAATTTATCGGCTAATTTACCGCCGATAGGCCTGGCTAATGCACCTGCAAGTGGACCGATAAAGGCAAACTTAACGGGATCGACATCTGGGAATAACATACCCGATAGCAGCGGGAAACCTGCAGCAAAACCAATAAAACTGCCAAAAGTTCCTAAATAAAGCCAGCACATTAGCCAAGTATGATGACGTTTAAAGACGACGGCTTGCTCCTTAAATGAAGATTTAGCATCCGTAATATCATTCATGCCAAACCACGCCGCAATGGAGCCAATAATGATAAATGGCACCCAGATAAACGCCGCGTTTTGCAACCACACCGAATGTGTTTCACTGTTTTGCAATACGAGGGTGAGAGGCTCTCCTTCTAAACCGCCAAACACACTGGCAGATATCACTAAAGGGGCAATTAATTGCATGCCCGATACGCCTAAGTTACCCAGCCCTGCATTAAGCCCTAGTGCAGTACCTTTTTCAGCTCTAGGATAGAAAAAGCTGATGTTGGCCATACTCGATGAGAAGTTAGCGCCACCTAAACCACAGAGTAAGGCTAAAATCAGCATGATGAGATAGGGGGTTTCGATATTTTGCAGTGCAAAACCCATCCATAAACAAGGGATTAAAAGTGATGCGGTTGATAAGGCTGTCCAACGGCGACCACCGAAGATGGGGATCATAAAGCCATAGAAAATTCGCAGTGTAGCACCCGATAATGCGGGTAGCGCAGCTAACCAAAACAATTCATTTGGGCTGTAGTTAAAGCCTAATGTCGGCATTTTAACCACCATAATGCTCCAAATAGACCATACGGCAAACGCAAGGAAGAGGTTGGGTATTGAGATCCATAAATTGCGCGTGGCAATTTTTTTACCTTTAGTGTCCCAAAAATGTTTATTTTCAGGTTGCCAATCGTTAAGTACAAAGGCGTCGGGTGTGGTCATTTCGGGTAAGTTTTTTACCGTTTGACCACTGGCCCATTCCATTCTCTCGGCTCGGCGAATTGAATAATGCATCCACATTAATGAGATAGAACTAATAACAAACAACAGCATGAAACAGCTTTGCCAGATACCAATAACGTCATTGAGCATCCCAAATGTGACGGGTAATAAGAAGCCGCCAATACCGCCGACCATACTCACAAGGCCGCCCACCACGCCGACATTATTCGGGAAATAAGTCGGTATATGCTTAAATACCGCCGCTTTACCTAAAGACATGAAAAAACCTAAGGTAAAAATAAGCAGCACAAAAACGGGCAAGGATAGGTGGAAGTTAAATTCAAAAACGTGTTCAACCCCTTTCACGCTGTAGTGGGTTGGGGGATAACTGAGTAAAAAGGTACAAATGGTACTGATGCCTAACGTCCAATACATGATGCGACGGGCGCCGTATTTATCGGACCAAAAGCCGCCTAAAATACGAAATAAAGAACCTGGAATAATATAAAACGAGGTAAGAATACCGGCGGTGACTAATGACACACCATAAACATCAATAAGGTAGTGGGGTAGCCATAGGGCGAGTGCCACAAAGGCGCCAAACACGAAAAAATAATATAAGGCGAAGCGCCAAATACGAATGTCGCTGAGCAAACCTAATTGTTCACTGAATTTGGGCGGTTTGAAATTAGTTAATCGGCGGGGTTCTGTCTTGGCAAAGATTAAATATGCGGTTGCCGAAATCGCAATGACCAAAGCATAAATTTGTGCTGTTTCTTGCCAACTGAAGTACTTTAATAAAAAGGGGGCGCCAAAGGTTGTTAGTGCAGCACCCACGTTACCCGCACCAAAAATACCCAGTGCTGTACCTTGTTTTTGTGTTTCAAACCAAGATACGACATAGGTCGCACCGACAATAAAGCCACCGCCCGCTAAACCCAGCCCAATACCTGCGACTAATAGCATATCGTAACTATCTGCAAGACTGAGCAGATAGGTCGCAATGGCAGCAATGTACATTAACGTACTAAATACAAGGCGCCCACCCCAGCGCTCCGTAAACATACCTAGGGCAATGCGGCTCAACGAGCCGCTTAAAATGGGCAGCGCCATTAATAACGCCATTTGCGTATCGGTTAAGGCTAAATCCGCTTTTATTTTTATCCCTAAAATTGAAAATATCGTCCAAACGGCGAAACAGAGCGTAAAAGCGGCGGTGGTAAGCCACAATGCGCGGTATTGTCCACTCTTAATGTGTAGCGGTAGACTACTCATTTGAAAACTCCGACAAATTAGCAAAATGTAACGTTAAAAAACATTAGCTTTTTAATGGGTTACTGCAGTAATGGCTCATTATTGGTGTCAAAATCAAAACCTTCTATATGGGCTTCGTCTATTAACACTTGGATATATTGAGCAATGGATTTTTGACGCACTTTTTCATTAAGGTATAAGCTAATCCTGTCGCTAACCGCTTCAAATGGGAGAGGGTTACCGGCAATTTTGTGTTTGATATCGACAATATGAAATCCATAACGACTTTCTATCGGGTAGGGTTGCAAGCCTATTTCGGCGGTTAATAGCTGTCGTTCAAATTCCGGCACGGTTTGCCCACGGCTGAGCTGACCTAAATTTCCCCCTACGGATTTTGAAGGGCAGGCAGAAAACTCCTGTGCTAAAGCGGCAAAATTGGCTTTTTGATGCAATTGTTCAATCAGTTGCTCGGCGATGATTTTACCCTCTGCTCTGGCTTTTAAATCATCGGGCGCAGCGGCAATCAGGATATGGTTAGCCTCAACCAATGGCGAGGTTGTAAATCGATGTGGGTTTTGTTCAAAATACTGTAAACACTCTTCGGGAGTCGCTTGAGGAATAGGTACTTCAGATTCAATGAGTTGCTCTAAATAATCCTCTTTATTACAGATCTCATCATTAGGGCGAGATAGCGATAATGCTTTTGCACGTTGAAGTAGCAATTCGCCAATGATTAAACTCTGGGCGGCTTCTAACATCGCTTTACGTTGGGTTGGGGCCGGGAAATACTGCATTTCACTGAGAACTTGCTCTTCGGTAATGCTGGCTTGGTTGACTGTGATCATAATATGGCTCTCTATAAAATAAATGCGGGCGAGCAAAGATCCCCTGATAGGCCAATATCAGGGGATTTAGCACTAACGGCTGACTTTACGACGTACTATTTGTGGTGCGCGTGTCAGATACTGCAGTGGTGCACTGAGCATGTGAACCAAGCGGCTGAATGGGAATACTACAAACAGCGTCATACCTAGAATGACGTGCAATTTGAAGACGATATTTACATCGCTAATGGCTTCAACGGCTGCAACACTATTAAAGGTCATAATGTTTTGTGCCCAAGCCATTAACTTAAGCATTTCAGCGCCATCTAAGTGTCCACCTGATACCGGAATAGAAATAAGTCCGAGGATCAGTTGTCCATAGAGCATTAATAGGATGATGATATCCATCTTTTTGCTAGTGGCACGAACGCGAGGGTTTGTTAGGCGACGACGGATCAAAATGGTTAATCCCGCAAAGCAAATTACCCCAAATAATCCACCCGCACCCATAGCAAGTAACTGTTTAAACTCGGCAGTCACGCCCAGCGCGTGCCAAACGGCTAATGGTGTGAGTAATCCCACAAAATGACCGAAGAAAATCCCGATCACCCCAACGTGAAACAATACGCTACCAATATGCAGTTGGCGTTTTTCCAGCATTTGGCTGGAGCTCGCTTTCCACGTGTATTGTTCACGGTCATAGCGGATCCAGCTGCCGATAAACATCACCGCCATAGCGATATAGGGGTAGATGCCAAAGGCAAATATTGAGAAATGGCTCATCAATGGTCTCCTTACAACCGTTGGCTATTGCTTTTAGGCTGCAATAGTTCGGTATTGAGTGGAATGTGTTGGTCCCGACGCTGCGTTTCACTGGGTTTATTGCTGCTATTACAGCCCGTTTGCGCGTTGTCCATAAAGCTCACCATTTCTTCTTCCCACACTTTATCGAGCTCTTTGGGGGTGTTGTCGGGTTGTTCGTCAACGATTTGTTCACGTAAATCCTTAAGATCGACATCAACCTTGCTTAAGCTCAATAGTGCATGGAGTAAGTTGGCATAATTTGATTGGTGCTTTTCAAGTCTGCATGCCAGTAGCGCTAAAATCGGCGCCACTTCTTCTAATCCATAACGGCCGTTTTCGCTGCCTTGGGTTGACATAAACTCAAGATATAGCGGGATATAATCTGGCAACTCTTTAGCACTAATATCTAGACCTGCTTGGTGATATTGATCTAAAAGGTTGACCATGGCTTGCCCGCGGTCACGTGATTCACCGTGAACGTGTTCAAATAACAGTAAGGACAAAGAACGTCCTCGCTCGAATAAGCCGTCATATTCGGCTTGCCAGTCCATGGTATCCATCGCAAAACGCTCGGCGATAAACTGCAGTACAAGGGCTTGATGCGCGGCATCAAGTTCAGATCCCGTGACAATGGCCTCTAACTCTGCCCGCGCGTCGAGTAGTTCAGCGTGCGGGTAATCGAGTAGTATTGAAATAACACTCAGTACTTTCATGTTTACTTCTCCAATGTGACAGGAATGACTTGGCGTACACCGGTCGCTTTGCTGCCAAATAAGTTGACGCCGTTGTTACCATCGCCACAGCCATTTCCAAAACTAAAGCCGCAACTGCTTTTCATGTCGTAGGCATTTTCTGCGTAGGCTTTATGGCTCGTTGGCACTACGAATCTGTCTTCGTAGTTAGCAATGGCCATGTAGCGATACATTTCTTCGACTTCGACTGCGGTGAGGCCAACTTGCTTTAGCACCTCTAAGTCTTCAACTTTGTCGACCTGTTGTGAGCGTTTATAGGCACGCATCGCGATCATGCGCTCAAGTGCACGCTCAACTGGTTTTTCATCGCCAGCAGTTAACAGGTTTGCAAGGTAACGTAGCGGTATACGCAATGATTTCAGATCGGGGATTTCACCGTTCATGCCGACATGACCTGCTTCTACTGCCGTTTGGATTGGCGATAGTGGCGGCACATACCACACCATAGGTAAGGTGCGATATTCAGGGTGTAAAGGCAGCGCGACTTTCCAGTCGATTGCCATTTTGTATACCGGTGAGCGCTGGGCCGCAGTGATCCAGTTATCACTGATGCCTTCTTTACGCGCCGCTTCAATTACCGCCGGATCGTTAGGGTCGAGGAAAACATCGAGCTGTGCTTGATATAGATCTTTTTCATTTGGAGTATTTGCCGCAATTTCAATTTGATCGGCGTCGTACAGCAATACGCCCAGATAGCGGATACGGCCTACGCAGGTTTCAGAGCAAACCGTAGGTTGACCCGCTTCAATGCGAGGGAAACAGAAAGTACATTTTTCTGATTTACCTGATTTCCAGTTGAAGTAGATTTTTTTGTAAGGGCAGGCAGAAACACACATGCGCCAGCCGCGACATTTATCTTGGTCAATCAGTACGATACCGTCTTCTTCACGCTTGTAAATCGAGCCTGAAGGGCAAGAGGCAACACATGCTGGGTTTAAGCAGTGCTCACACAGGCGAGGTAAATACATCATGAAGGTTTTTTCAAATTGACCATAAATGTCTTTTTGAATCACATTATCGAAGTTGATGTCTTTTTTACGCTTTTCGAACTCAGTCCCGAGAATTTCTTCCCAGTTTGGACCCCATTCAATTTTCTCCATACGCTGACCTGTGATCAGCGAGCGGGGTCTAGCAACCGGTTGATGTTGGCTATCAGGCGCTGTGTGTAAATACTCGTAGTCAAAATCAAAGGGTTCGTAGTAATCGTCAATTTCAGGTAAATCAGGGTTAGCAAAAATTTTTGCCAGCAATCTGATTTTGCCACCGATTTTGAGTTCTAACTTACCGGCGTCAGTGCGTTTCCAGCCGCCGTTCCATTTCTTTTGGTTTTCCCATTCTTTTGGAAAGCCAATACCGGGTTTAGTTTCTACGTTATTGAACCACGCGTATTCGACGCCTTCGCGTGAGGTCCAAACGTTTTTACACGTGATGGAGCAAGTGTGGCAACCGATGCATTTATCTAAATTTAGCACCATGCCGATTTGGGCTCTAACTTTCATATTGTATTCCTCGCTCCACGCTTATTTAGTATCTAACCAGTCGACGTTGTGCATTTTGCGTACAACAACAAATTCGTCGCGGTTACAACCGACAGTACCGTAATAGTTAAAACCATAGGATTGTTGCGCATAGGCACCAATCATATGAGTGGGTTTCATCACTGCGCGGGTGACTGAGTTATGGATCCCGCCACGGGTGCCGGTCATTTCTGACCCTGGTATATTTACGATACGTTCTTGGGCGTGGTACATCATGCTCATGCCTTCTGGCACACGTTGTGACACCACAGCGCGGCACGCTATTGCACCGTTGACGTTGAAGACTTCAATCCAATCGTTATCTTCAATACCCGCGGTTTTAGCATCGGTCTCACTCATCCACACGATAGGGCCACCGCGTGATAGTGTGAGCATCAACAGGTTGTCGGAGTAAGTACTATGAATGCCCCACTTTTGGTGTGGGGTGATCCAGTTCAGAACAATTTCTTTATTGCCGTTAGGCTTTTTGTTCAATACTGGGGCAACGGTTTTTAAGTTAATGGGCGGTTTATAGGCACAGAGCTGCTCGCCAAAGTCACGCATCCACTGGTGATCTTGGTAAAACTGTTGACGGCCAGTAATGGTGCGCCACGGTATCTGCTCATGTACGTTGGTATAGCCCGCGTTATAGGACACATGCTCATCTTCTAAACCAGACCAAGTCGGTGAAGAGATAATTTTGCGCGGCTGGGCAACAATATCGCGCCAACGAATTTTTTCATCCTCTTTGGGTTTGGCTAAGTGGGTGTGATCTATGCCAGTCATCTCGCCCAATGCTTCCCATGCTTTAACGGCAACTTGACCATTGGTTTCAGGGGCGAGGGTGAGGATCATTTCGCAGGCATCAATGGCTGTATCTAGCTTTGCCATGCCTTTGTTGATGCCTTCTGTGGTATGGGTATAGTTGAGTTGAGTTAATAACTTAACTTCATCTTTAGTGTCCCAACTAATGCCTTTACCACCATTGCCGATTTTTTCAAGTAGGGGACCTACCGAAGTAAAACGAGCGTAGGTATTAGGGTAGTCGCGCTCAACCATAGTTAAATGCGGCATGGTTTTACCCGGAATAGCTTCACATTCGCCTTTCCACCATGCTTTAACATCATAGGGTTGAGCTAATTCAGCTGGGGTATCGTGGTGCATTGGAATGGTCACCAGATCTTGTTCTACCCCTAAGTGCCCCACACACACGCGGGAAAACTCTTTGGCGATGCCTTTAAAGATTTCCCAGTCAGAGCGCGCTTCCCATACGGGATCGATTGCGGCTGATAAAGGATGAATAAACGGATGCATATCCGAGGTATTCATATCATCTTTTTCATACCAAGTTGCAGTAGGTAAAACAATATCTGAATATAAACAAGTGGTTGACATACGGAAATCTAAGGTGACCCATAAGTCGACTTTGCCTTCGGCGCCTTCATCTTTCCATTCGACGTCTTCGGGTTTATTGCCGCCAAAATCACCGAGATCTTTACCTAATAGCCCATGCTTAGTGCCGAGGAAGTGGCGCAACATGTATTCGTGGCCTTTGCCGGATGAACCCAGCAGATTAGAGCGCCAAATGAACATATTACGTGGGAAGTTTTTCGGATCGTCTGGCTGCTCACAGGCAAATTTTAGGTCGCCGCTTTTCAGTTGTGATACCACGTAGTCTTCAACGTTTTGTCCAGCCGCTTTAGCACTGGCGGACAAATGCAGTGGGTTAGTGCTTAATTGTGGTGCAGAGGGTAACCAGCCCATACGTTCAGCACGACTATTGAAATCGATAATGCTGCCAGTCCAGTTTTCTTTTGGCGCGAGCGGCGAAATAATTTCAGACATGTTCAATTTTTCATAACGCCACTGACTAGAGTGGTTGTAGAAGAATGAAGTGCCGTTCATGTGACGTGGTGGGCGCTGCCAGTCAAGTGCAAACGCCAGTGGTGTCCAACCCGTTTGTGGACGAAGTTTTTCTTGCTCTACATAGTGAGCCCAGCCACCGCCAGATTGACCGATACAACCACACATCATTAACATGTTAATGAGGCCGCGGTAGTTCATGTCCATGTGATACCAGTGGTTTAGTGCAGCGCCCACAATTACCATAGAGCGACCATTGGTTTTATCAGCATTACGCGCAAACTCAGTGGCAACACGGATAACATCGGCACGCTTTACACCGGTGATCACTTCTTGCCAAGCTGGCGTGTAGGGGATGTTATCGTCAAACGAGCTAGCACGATTGCTGTCGTTAACGCCGTTATCCACCCCATAATGCGCCAGCATTAAGTCAAATACGCTCGCTACTTTTGCCTGTTTACCGTTGGCAAGCGTAATGGTTTTAACGGGCACATTACGCAGCTGAATATCACTGTGATCTGTGTGTTGAAAGTATTCATATTCGTGCGGTGCACCGCCAAAGTAAGGGAAAGCGACTTCGGTCAGTTCAGTGTGATCTTTAAGAGATAGTAAAAGATCAATATCGCCTTTACTGTCTTTAGATTCTAAGTTCCATTTGCCTTTTTCACCCCAACGATAACCGATAGAACCGTTAGGGCTAGTGAGGTTACCATCATGGTTAAATGCAATCGTTTTCCAATCTGGATTATTCTCTTCACCCAAATTATCAACTAAATCAGCCGCACGTAAAAAACGTCCACTGGTAAGGTGGCCATTAACTTCTTCAAGCATGACCAACATCGGCATGTCGGTGTAGCGTTTAGCGTAGTTAATGAAATACGCACTTGGGGTATTGACGTAAAACTCTTTTAAAATGACGTGACCAAAAGCCATTGCCAAGGCGGCATCAGTGCCTTGACGTGGCGCTAACCAAGTATCACCAAACTTAGACGCTTCAGAGTAATCGGAGGTAATAACGCAGGTTTTGGTGCCCTTGTAACGGACTTCACTTAAAAAGTGCGCATCGGGAGTACGGGTTTGCGGTACGTTTGAGCCCCAAACAATGATGTAATTTGAGTTATACCAATCTGCAGATTCTGGAACGTCAGTCTGCTCACCCCAAACCTGTGGTGAGGCGGGGGGCAAATCACAATACCAATCGTAGAAACTTAGGCAGTTAGCACCAATTAATGATAAATAACGCGCGCCAGCGGCATAGGACACCATCGACATTGCCGGAATAGGGGAGAAACCGGATACGCGATCTGGGCCGTACTCTTTAGTGGTATACACGTTAGATGCAGCAATGATTTCATTGACTTCATCCCAACTCGCACGGATGAAACCTCCTAATCCCCGTCGTTCTTTGTAGCTTTTGGCTTTAACCGGATCGCTCACAATCGACGCCCATGCATCGACAGGATCAGCATGTTGTTGCTTAGCTTCGCGCCATAGTTTCATTAATTGTTGACGAACTTTAGGATATTTCAGGCGATTTGCGCTGTAGATATACCATGAATAACTCGCGCCTCGTGGGCAGCCTCTGGGTTCATGGTTAGGTAAGTCGGGTCGAGTACGAGGGTAATCAGTTTGTTGGGTTTCCCACGTGACTAAACCATTTTTAACATAAATTTTCCAACTGCAAGAGCCTGTACAGTTTACCCCGTGGGTAGAACGAACAATTTTATCGTGTTGCCAGCGTTGACGATAACCCTGTTCCCAACTTCTATCTTTATCGGTTGTCACGCCATGCCCATCGGCAAAGGGTTCTTGGTGGGTTTTAAAAAACCGCAATTTATCGAGTAAGTGACTCATCTTATTAATTAACTCCTAGTACGACATTGCTAACAACCTCGAATGTTGTGCAACACAGCATTGTGGGTTGTTGAGTGGTAGTTATATTGACTGCTGTTTTATGCTTAGAAGATGAAAGATGTTAATAAGTCTGGAGTGTGCAACGGTTTATAACGTTGATCGCGATCAATAAAGTGCTTTATATGTGATAAATATCTATTTATGAGTATATTGGTTGTTGTGTTGGTTAACGTTTTTGCAACGCAGCTTTTAGAGACAGAAGTGACGCTGTTTAAAACCGAAATTCCTTGTCTTCTTAAACAGTTATTTTGACGAGCATGGCGGGAGTAAACTTTTTGTTAAGTGCTTTGTAGATCGGGATCACGCTTATTGTTAATTACCTAATTAGAGGCACATAAAAAAAACCTAGACTTACCTATCATGGTGTTAGGTTAATAAAATTTCGCCAATAATTTAAAAAATGGCAAAGAATTTGATTGTATTTAAGTGTTATCAAATCGTTAAGTAAGATAAGGTAGTTAATACGATAGACGTACTTTAGGGAGCGTATATGACAACTCAAACAGATGAAAGTAAGAGCTTAGAACTCAAGATTTTCCTATTTTTAACCGTATTGTTAGCACCTATTCTGTCGGTGCTTCTGGTTAGCGGTTTAGGTTTTGCAATTTGGTTTAGCCAGATTTTAACTGGTCCACCAGGTGCGGGTTAACATAATAAAAATCATGAAATAAGAGTGAAGTGTCGGATGAGTAAAGAGATTCATATTACAAGTTTAGTCGTACAAGTTTTGCCACAAAAAATGGCAGAGGTTAGGCAGCAGATTATGACCATTGAGAATGCTGAGCTTTCCGTAAATAACGAAGTGAAATTAGTGGTAGTGCTTGAAGGGGATACTCAACGAGCCATTATGGAAAGTATCGAAACCATCAATGCCATTCCTGGTGTCTTATCCGCCACTATGGTTTACCACCAGAGTGAAGAGCTTAAAGAGGGTGAAGAATGAACATGAATAGACGTGACTTTATTAAAGCCAATGCAGTCATCGCCGCTGCAGGAGCGGCAGGTTTAGCTCTGCCAGCTGGCGCAAGCAATTTAATTACCAGTTCAGAACAGACAAAATTAGAGTGGAACAAAGCGCCGTGCCGTTTTTGTGGCACTGGCTGTTCTGTGATCGTTGCTACCCGCGAGGGTAAAGTGGTTGCCACCCATGGTGATGCTAATAGTGAAGTTAACCGCGGCCTTAACTGCATCAAGGGTTATTTCTTATCCAAGATTATGTATGGTAGCGATCGTTTAACTACGCCCATGCTACGTATGACGGATGGCAAATTTGACAAGCACGGTGAGTTTTCACCGATAAGCTGGGATAGCGCCTTTGATATCATGGCGCAAAAATGGAAAGCAACCATTAAAGCCAAAGGCCCAACAGCGATTGGTATGTTTGGTTCTGGTCAATGGACCGTATGGGAAGGTTATGCCGCCGTTAAGCTGATGAAAGCCGGCTTTGGTTCAAACAACATCGATCCTAATGCGCGCCATTGCATGGCTTCGGCCGTGGTAGGTTTTATGCGTACCTTCGGCATTGACGAACCTATGGGTTGTTATGACGACATTGAAGCTGCTGATGCCTTTGTACTTTGGGGCTCAAACATGGCGGAAATGCACCCGATTTTATGGAGCCGTGTCACCGACCGTCGCCTCAGTGCCCCCCATGTTAAAGTATCAGTATTATCGACCTTCCAGCATCGTTCTTTCGATTTGGCCGACTTACCGATAGTATTTACACCGCAAACTGACTTAGCCATTTTAAACTTTATTGCTAACTATATTATTCAAAATGATAAAGTGAATTGGGATTTCGTTAAAAAGCATGTGAACTTCCACATGGGAACCCACGACATTGGTTATGGTTTGCGCCCAACGCACCCACTTGAGAAAAAAGCCAAAAACGTTAAAACGGCTGCTGATTCAACGCCAATCGATTTCGATACGTTTAAAGCCTTTGTTGCCGATTACAATGTAGAAAAAGTCAGTAAATTATCAGGTGTATCAGAAGAGAAACTGATTGAATTGGCCAAGTTATATGCCGATCCTAATACTAAAGTGACTTCTTTTTGGACGATGGGATTTAACCAGCACACTCGTGGTGTATGGTGTAACAACCTGATTTATAACATTCACTTGTTAGTCGGTAAAATTTCAACTCCAGGTAACAGCCCATTCTCGTTAACAGGTCAGCCATCTGCTTGCGGTACGGCCCGTGAAGTCGGTACCTTCTCACATCGTTTACCTGCCGATTTAGTGGTCACTAATCCTGAGCACAGAAAACATGCTGAAAATATTTGGAAAATTCCTAGCGGCATTATTCCACCTAAGCCTGGCTACCACGCAGTTGAACAAAATCGTCGCCTTAAAGATGGTGATTTAAACTGCTATTGGGTCCAAGTTAACAACAATATGCAAGCGGGTGCGAACATTAACGAAGAGATGTTACCTGGCTATCGTAACCCAGATAACTTTATCGTGGTGTCCGATGCTTACCCAACAGTGACAACTCAAGCCGCTGACTTAATTCTTCCTACCGCGATGTGGGTCGAAAAAGAAGGCGCTTATGGTAATGCTGAACGCCGTACGCAATTCTGGCATCAAATGGTGCAAGCACCTGGTGAATCACACTCAGATTTATGGCAGCTGATGGAATTTGCTAAACGCTTCACTACCGATGAAGTATGGCCACAGGATGTATTAGCGGCAAACCCAGAGTTTAAGGGTAAAACGTTATACGAAGTGCTATATCAAAATGGTAATGTCGATAAGTTCCCACTTGCAGATGCAGATCCTAAGTACCTAAACAACGAAGCAAAACATTTTGGCTTCTACGTACAAAAGGGCTTATTCGAAGAATATGCAACCTTTGGCCGTGGTCATGGTCACGATTTAGCGCCCTTTGATGCCTACCACGAAGCACACGGTTTACGTTGGCCGGTAGTGGATGGTAAAGAAACCAAATGGCGTTTCCGTGAAGGCAGCGATCCGTATGTGAAACCAGGAAAAGACTTTGAGTTTTACGGTCACCCCGATGGTCGTGCCATTATTTTTGCACTGCCCTACGAACCCGCTGCTGAGTCACCAGATGAAGAATACGATATATGGCTATCAACAGGTCGCGTACTTGAACACTGGCATTCAGGTTCAATGACTCAACGTGTACCTGAGCTGTATCGTGCCTTCCCTGATGCTGTGTGTTTTATGCACCCAGAAGATGCTAAAAAACGGGGTTTACGCCGTGGTGATGAAGTGCGAGTGGTGTCGCGTCGCGGCGAAATCAAAACGCGCGTTGAAACCCGTGGTCGTAATAAGCCACCTATAGGCTTAGTGTTTGTGCCTTGGTTTGATGCTAGCCAGCTCATTAATAAAGTCACATTAGATGCGACAGATCCTTTGTCAAAACAAACTGACTATAAAAAATGTGCGGTGAAGATCGTCAAAGCATAAGGAGTACAACATGAAAACATTCAAATTAATGTCATTGATTGGTTTACTTGCTCTTGGTTCATTCGTCATGACGAATGCGGTGGCGACGAGTATTCCAGAAGATAAAATCGACACGTTACGCTTAGCGCCCATTGATATTGAGCCAACACCACCAGTGATGCAAAATGTGCGTAATACCGATATAAAAGAAGTGCGTAACTATCCAATGCAGCCACCGGTGATCCCACATAAAATTGATGGTTATCAATTGGATCTGAAAGTGAATAAATGCATGGCATGTCACGCTAGAAGCCGTACTGGAGAGTCGCAAGCTCCGATGGTCAGTGTGACGCACTATATGGATAGGGATAACAACTTCCTTGCCGAATTATCACCGCGCCGCTATTTCTGTACTCAGTGCCATGTGCCGCAGTTAGATGCCAAACTACTGGTCGAAAATGACTTTGTAGATATGGATCATCTCATTAAAGCCAACACTGAGCAGAAAAAACACTAGGAGCTAGCATGTTAGATAAACTGAAAAAAATCTGGCAGGTGCTCAACCGTCCGAGTGTGCACTATAGTCTGGGCTTTTTGACCTTAGGTGGCTTTGTGGCTGGGGTGATTTTCTGGGGTGGCTTTAACACGGCCCTTGAAGCAACCAACCAAGAAGCTTTCTGTATCAGTTGCCATGAAATGGAAAACAACGTCTATCAAGAATTACAGACGACGATCCATTTTACTAACCGCAGTGGTGTGCGGGCGACTTGTCCAGATTGTCATGTGCCACATAACTGGACCGATAAAATTGCCCGTAAGATGCAAGCTTCTAAGGAAGTGTGGGGTAAAGTATTTGGTACCATCAATACCCGTGAAAAGTTTGAAGGTAAGCGCCGTGAGTTAGCAGAGCACGAGTGGGAACGCTTGAAAGCGAATGATTCGCTCGAATGCCGTAACTGCCACAACTTTACTTACATGGACTTTACCCGCCAATCTCCTCGGGCGTCGCAGATGCATTCTACGTCACTGGCTAATGGTGAAAAGACCTGTATCGATTGTCATAAAGGGATTGCCCATCATCTCCCAGACATGAAAGGCGTAGAAGGGTTCTAATCCCTTTATAAGCAAAGATACACAGTTAAAAGCCAAGCATTATTGATGCTTGGCTTTTTTATTTGGATTGTGTTGATGCTTATCGTCATTCGTCATTCGTCATTCGTCATTCTTCAATCGATAATCTCATCGTTGAAATGAAAATATATCTGCGATAACTTTATTGATCCCATCGAGTTTTTTGGTTTTAGCTTACTGTTAGCATTGTCACTTATTTATGATTACTTGGCCTATAAACACCAATGAAACTCGATATTAATGGCTTAACTCCTGCGCAGTTTTTAGCAGAATACTGGCAGAAAAAACCACTGGTTATTCGTCAAGGATTTAGCCATTTTCAAGATTTAGTGTCACCAGAAGCCCTAGCAGGTTTAGCGATGGAGGAGCTGGTTGAATCTAGGCGGGTTTACCAGCAAGAAAGACAATGGCAAGCAGAGTTTGGCCCTTTTGAAAGCTATGATCATTTAGGTGAAAAGGATTGGACGTTAATCGTACAAGCCCTAAATAACTGGGTTCCAGATGCTGAAGCCTTGATCCAATGCTTTGATTTTATTCCCCGTTGGCGCTTAGATGATGTGATGGTGAGCTTTGCGACGCCTGGCGGCGGCGTTGGGCCACATATTGACCTTTATGACGTATTTATTTGCCAAGGTTCAGGGCGACGTCGTTGGCGTGTAGGGAATATAGGGCCGCACAAACAATTTGTTGCCCATCCCGCCTTGCTACACACTGAATCATTTGAGCCAATCATTGATACTGAACTATTGCCAGGAGATATTTTATATATTCCACCGGGGTTTCCACACGAGGGGGTAACCTTAGAGCAATCCTTAAGTTTTTCTGTGGGTTATCGCACCGCCTCTGCAAAGGAAATGGTAGGCGCCTTGGCGGATCATCTTTCTGAGCAGGATTTAGGTGTTCAGCAGATTAGCGATCCTGATCGCGCCTTATCAAGCCGCAGTGGTTGTGTAGATAATACTGATTTAGCACGTTTACGCTCACAGTTGACAAATATGCTTAGTGACGAGCTAGTGAGCGAATTTACGGGGCGTTATTTAACTCAATCGAAGTGTGCGTTAGATTTACCCGATGAGCCGCTAGATATTACGCAAATAGAAGTACTTGCTTGGCTTGATGAGCAGCCGTTAATACGTCTTGGTGGTCTTCGTTGTTTGTATTTTGATATCAATGTCGCCGAAGGTGCAGTTTATATTAACGGTGACAAATACCAACTTTCAGTGGAATTGGCCGCGGTGATCCCATTATTATGTGATGTGAATCAACTCGATAAAATGGTGTTAGCGCCTTGGCTAACCTGCCCAGCATTTTTGGTTCAACTAACTGAATGGATTAACCTAGGCTACTGGTATTTTGACGACTTCGACGCTGATGACGAGGTATATATCGATTAATTGCCTGTGAGTTAGCTTATTCTAGAAAAGTGATTACTCGTTCTAGAAGATCCATCAAAGGGAAATAAAATAATGCAACAGTGGTTTTCAGTGAGTTTAGGTGATGCTTTACTCGCGCAGGCGAAGTTATCTATGCTTGAGCAACATTTATCAGATTGCTATGAACAAGCTGAAAAACCGTCAACTATGTCAGCGTTATATAGACATGAGTCAACCGGAGTGCACTGTTACGTTAGTGTGTTTTTAACCGTGCCATTTCAGCAATGGGCAAAATTAGATAATGCTGTAGCGTGCGATAA
The DNA here is from genome assembly GCF_900156405.1 of Shewanella morhuae. GTDB lineage: Bacteria > Pseudomonadota > Gammaproteobacteria > Enterobacterales > Shewanellaceae > Shewanella > Shewanella morhuae. Next base: position 53,491 of record NZ_FTNN01000010.1, on the reverse strand, counting down.
AATAAATACGGATAATATGAGTTACTTAGCTGGCTATAACGTGTTGCCTAATATGGATTTTTAATAAAAGAATAGCGTAGATTTGATGCAACCTAAATACGGTTATTTGAGTGTTTTGATTATTTTTTACTGCTATTGATATCTAATGATGTAGGTATTTAATGATGTAGATATCTATGCTGACTACATCATTAGGTAGAGAGTGACATAATAAATAAGCGACACAATAAAAAACGCGCCGAGGCGCGTTTTTAGCTTAGGACAACTGCTAGAGCAGCCGTTTTAAACCCTGCTTAAAAGTTTGCAGTACGTGGAGCACGTGGGAATGGAATAACATCACGAATGTTGTTAACGCCAGTCACATAAGACACTAAGCGCTCAAACCCTAGACCAAAACCAGCGTGTGGCACTGTGCCATAACGGCGCAAATCGCGATACCACCAGTAATCTTCTTTACTCAAACCCATCTCTTCAAGGCGGGCATCGAGCATGTCTAAACGTTCTTCACGTTGAGAACCACCGATAATTTCACCAATGCCTGGGGCTAATACGTCCATCGCTGCCACTGTTTTACCATCTTCGTTTAAGCGCATGTAGAAGGCTTTAATGTCTTTCGGGTAGTTTTTAACAACTACTGGCGCTTTAAAGTGTTCTTCAGCTAAGTAACGCTCATGCTCAGAAGACAAATCAATCCCCCAAGACACTGGGAATTCAAAGGTTTTGCCACATTTCTGTAAAATCTCAACGGCTTCGGTGTAATCTACTTGGGCAAAATCGCTTGATACGAAAGATTGCAGACGTTCGATGACGGTTTTATCAACGTGTTGATTGAAAAACTCTAAATCGTCCATGCGCTCAGCTAATACTGCCTTAAAGGCATACTTGAGCATAGCTTCAGCTAAACCTGCGATATCGTTTAGGGTAGCGAAAGCGACTTCAGGTTCAACCATCCAAAATTCAGCTAAGTGGCGGCTGGTGTTTGAGTTTTCTGCACGAAAAGTCGGGCCAAAAGTATAGATTTTTGACAATGCACTGGCGTAGGTTTCGCCATTTAGCTGGCCTGATACGGTTAAGAAAGCCTCTTTACCAAAAAAGTCCTTGTCGTAATCGACTTTGCCATCGCTGGTACGAGGCAGGTTTTCCATATCTAAAGTTGATACGCGGAACATTTCACCAGCGCCCTCAGTATCTGATGCTGTGATGAGTGGCGTTGATACCCAAATAAAGCCTTCTTCGTGGTAGAAACGGTGAATCGCTTGCGATAAACAGTTACGTACACGGGCCACGGCACCAATCAAGTTAGTGCGTGGACGTAAGTGCGCCAATTCACGTAAATGTTCAACTGAATGACGTTTAGCAGCCATTGGGTAAGTGTCTGGATCGTCCACCCAACCCGCAACTTCAAGTGCAGAGACTTGTAGTTCAAATGCTTGGCCAGCGCCTGGAGATTCAACCACCGCGCCCGTCATCACCACAGAGCAACCCGCAGTGAGCCTTAACACTTCGTTGTCGTAATTATTTAAGCTATTTGGCACGACACCTTGGATAGGATTAAAGCAGGAGCCGTCATAAACAGCTAAAAAAGAGATACCGGCTTTAGAGTCACGACGTGTTCTAACCCAGCCACGTACAGTGACTGTTGAACCGACGGCGTGCTCACCTTTAAATACAGATGCGACAGATGCGATGCTCATTGTTACTTAATTCTCCAACGAAACGTTTTATATGAAAATTTTGGAGGTTTATATTACCTTGCTGGTGGCTTTTCTCAAGCTGAAAAAGGTATCCTGAGTCTAATAATATCGATATTTAATGATTAAAGTGTGTCAAACGGTGGGAGGTTGTATGCGCAAGACCAGAATATTTCAAATAATCCTCGCGACCTTATCCATTTTAGGCTGGGCAATTGCCGTCTATGCATTATTGGTTTTTGGTGAGGCGAGGCCAGATCGTGAGGTCGGCGCCTATTTGGCCCGTGGCGCCACGTTCAGATTGGATTGGGATCCACATGAAACTCAATTACTGCTGTATTTAATTTGGGCTTGTGGTGCAATCAGTTTGATCAGTTTGGCATTTAACTATTATGTCGCGCATCACAGCAAACTCGGATTTTGGTTTAACATTCCTATGTTACTGCTTACCTCTGTGGTTGCGGGTTTGTATGTGCATTTGATGATTTAAATTGGAATTTATCTGCATGTAGCCAGCATCAAATGAAGTCGGCTGGGATACTCAATTGACGACATAAGTGGTCAATGATGGCAGCGGTAGCGCCCCAAATAAATCGTTGTTGATAGGGCATAACATGCACACTGTAATAGTGACCTTGGCGCAAAAAGAATTTTTGATGGCGATGACTCGGGTCAATAAAAAAGCTTAAAGGCACTGTAAAACAATCGGCGACTTCACCGGGGTCGAGCTTCAAAACGAAGGTTTGTTTGACGATGCCGACCACGGGTGTTATTTCAAATCCGGTAAAGGTGTTATAGGGCGGAAATGTACCCAAAACGTCCACGTTATTCCTTGATAACCCAATTTCTTCTTCTGCTTCTCGCAATGCGGCCGCAATGGCATCGATATCATCAGGCTCTATTTTTCCGCCAGGAAAGCTGACCTGCCCAGGGTGAGCTCGTAGATGCATGGGTCTTTGGGTTAAAATAAGATGCAATTCTCCGCCAATATCTTGCAGTGCAATTAAGACAGCAGCTTTGCGTAACCCAATATGTGGGAAGGCTGCGGGATCTTGCTGGGCTAAAGAATGCAAATTAAATCTGAGCCTAAATTCTGCAGTTTCCATTAATTTTTCCGTTTATTGTGCCTTATTAACACTTAAGGATTTCATAAGCCTTTGCCCAGCAAGGGTAAAATCTGGCTTACTTTGTCAAAGCTTTCTTGGTACTCAGCATCTACATTCGAGTCGGCTACAATACCGCCGCCCGCCCAGCAATAAAGTTTACCGCCCTCGGCGATGAGTGTGCGAATGGTGATACTGGTATCCATTTGCCCATCTTGGCTTAAATATCCCATAGAACCACAATATAAACTTCGCCGCGACGGTTCCAGCTCTTCGATAATTTCCATGGCGCGAATTTTCGGCGCACCAGTAATTGAACCGCCAGGGAACGCCGCGCGCAGTAAATCACTGGCACAGTATTTAGCGTCTAGCTTGGCCGTCACTGTGCTAACAAGGTGATGCACAGCAGGAAAGCTTTCAATCTGAAATAGATGCGGTACACGTACCGAACCCGCCGCGGCCACTTTACCAATATCATTACGTAGTAAATCGACAATCATCACGTTTTCTGCGCGATCTTTTGGCGAGTTGGCAAGCGTATTGGCGGCTTGAATATCAAGCGTAGGATCACTATGGCGCGGCAAGGTGCCTTTAATGGGTTTGGTCTGAATATCAACGCCGCGAAGCTGGATAAAACGCTCTGGTGAAATGGATAAAATCGCATTTTGCGGTAAGCGCATAAAGGCCGAGAAGGGCGCTTTATTAGCACGACGCAGTTGGCAATAGGCTGGCCATTCATCGCCTTGATAACACGCTTCAAATCTTTGAGTTAAATTTATTTGATAGCAATCGCCACTGTGCAAATAAGCTTGTACTGCGTTAAATTTATCAGTGTATTCGGCTTTGTTGATTTGAGTGGCCCATGGGCTGGTAAGTGTAAATGGGGCGGCATTTCGCATTTTAACTATTTTTGCTTGAATATTTTTCAACTCAATTTCAAGGGCTGCTTCCCCTAAATAATGCAGCAAATGCCAACATTGAGCTTGGTAATCAAAAACCAGCGCCCAGTCATAAAAGCCAATATTCATCTCTGGCAGCTGTATATCTTGCGTTGCCGTGGTTGGTAGGGATTCAATACGGCGGCCTAAATCGTAGCTAAAGCTGCCCATGGCGCCACCACTAAAGGGCAGATTACATTCAAAAGATTTTGCATACCAATGGCTTAATAAAGTGTTGAGCAGGTCGAAGGGATCACGGTTTGGCTCCATGTCCTCGGGTATGCTCAAGTTTTTATCGATAAGCTTGATATCGCTACGCTCGCCTTGAGTGACTAACGTGGCGATGGGGCTGGCGCAAATAATATCGAACCTAGCGTCTTGGTGCGGCGCATTCGCTGAATCCAACAGGATTGCCCAAGTATCACCAGCAAAGTGTTCAAAAAGTGCTGCGGTGCTTAATGTCCAGTCAAGTTGGCGTGATGCAAGCTGTGTTGACGCCCTAAATGCCATCGATTAACCCTATCTAAAATGTGATGTAGCCCAAAAAGATGTGAAAGAGTATCATATTGGCCCAGAAAGAATTAAACAAAAACAAGTCAGGCCACATAGGCTGCTGGAGCGCTCCTACTATGTCATCTCACCATAAAATGTCTGAAAACGCTGTGATTAAACAAGCCGACTTTATTGAAAGTGTGGCAGATGCCCTGCAATACATCTCTTATTACCACCCGAAGGATTTTGTCGATGCCATGAGCGAAGCTTATGAGCGTGAGCAAAGTGCTGCGGCAAAGGATGCAATTGCGCAAATCTTAATTAACTCACGTATGTCAGCCGAAGGTAAACGTCCTTTGTGCCAAGATACGGGAATTGTGACTGCATTTGTGAAAGTCGGTATGGCCGTTCAATGGGACAAAACCGATATGACTATTCAGGAAATGGTCGACGAAGGTGTTCGTCGTGCCTATACCAATCCTGATAATCCACTGCGTGCATCGATTGTGTCAGATCCTGCCGGTAGCCGTAAAAATACCAAAGATAACACGCCGTCTGTGGTGCATATCGATATGGTACAGGGCAATCACATTGAAGTTGCCATTGCAGCCAAAGGAGGCGGCAGTGAAAACAAAGCCAAAATGGCAATGTTAAACCCATCAGACGATGTTGCCGCTTGGGTTGAAAAAACCTTGCCAACGATGGGCGCAGGTTGGTGTCCACCGGGCATGCTTGGCATCGGTATTGGTGGCACGGCAGAAAAAGCCGCTGTATTAGCCAAAGAAGCACTGATGGAAAGCGTTGATATCCATGAGTTAATTGCTCGCGGTGCCCAAACTACCGAAGAAAAGTTGCGTTTAGATATTTTTGAGCGTGCTAACAATTTAGGTATTGGTGCTCAGGGACTTGGCGGTTTAACCACAGTGTTAGACGTTAAAATCAAATCGGCGCCAACCCATGCGGCCTCAAAGCCTGTGGTAATGATCCCTAACTGCGCGGCCACTCGCCACGTGCACTTTCATTTAGATGGTTCAGGCCCCGCGGATTTAACGCCGCCATCACTGGCTGATTGGCCAGAAATCACCCGTGAAGTGGGTGATGATGTGCGCCGCGTAAATTTAGATACTGTGACGCAAGCGGATATTGAGCAGTGGCAGAGCGGTGAAACCATTCTGCTGAGCGGTAAAATGCTCACTGGTCGCGATGCTGCCCATAAGCGCATTCAAAGCCTGATTGAAAGTGGTGAAGGTTTGCCAGAAGGCGTGGACTTTACCGGTAAGTTTATCTACTACGTTGGCCCAGTTGACCCAGTTGGCAGCGAAGTTGTGGGTCCTGCTGGCCCAACAACGGCGACCCGTATGGATAAATTCACTGACTTAATGTTAGAAAAAACAGGCCTAATGGGCATGATAGGTAAAGCTGAGCGCGGCCCTGCCACGGTTGAGTCTATTAAAAAACACAAAGCGGTTTATCTGATGGCCGTTGGCGGCGCAGCGTATTTAGTGTCTAAAGCGATTAAACATTCCCGCGTAGTGGCCTTTGCTGATTTAGGCATGGAAGCGATTTACGAGTTTGACGTGCAAGATATGCCAGTGACTGTAGCAGTGGATTCAAATGGCGTTAATGCCCACGAAACCGGTCCAGCTATTTGGAAAGTGAATATTGCCAACGCTAAAGCGAAAGCCTAAGCGTCAGTTGAGTAAGGCGTTTTTTACACCATCTAGCTGCAATTTATGCAGTGATATCTGTAGGTGTGCTGAATAAATGCGCTACTGACATTTTGTCACAAAAAAATACGCTCAGGTTTGCCATTTGGCTTGCTTGAGCGTTTTTGTTTCGATAGTGTGGCAAGCTTATCTTCGAAAGATACGATTTAAGATCGTTTTTAACATGCGTTTGATTGCGACGACTACAACAATAGCAATGACGGATGCAACTCTCGAACCTGTTTAACAAAAGACGGATATAACAATGAAAATAGCTCCTCTCCTACTGGCACTTGGCGCCGCAGGATTAACGTTATCAGCTCATGCGGCCGATCCAACGCCTTTTACTGTGCAGCAGTTGCTTAAACTCAATAAAATGCATTCTGCGACTGTGTCCCACGATGGCACTAAATTAGTTTATGGTCTTAAAACGGTAAGCGATAAGGGAGAGAGTAGCTCTGATCTGTATTTATTAGATTTGACTGACACTAAAGCTAAGCCGCTGCAATTAACCTCAGCCGCTGGCACTGAACATGATGTCAGTTTTGCCACCGACGACAAATCGATTTATTTCCTTGCCAGTCGTAGCGGTTCAAGCCAGCTATTCCAAATGCCATTAACGGGCGGTGAAGCGGTGCAAGCTTCTGACTTACCACTGGATATTGATGGTTACAAACTATCAAACGATGGTAAACAAGTTGTGCTCAGTATGCGCGTATTCCCTGAGTGCAAAGATTTAGCCTGCTCAAAGACTAAACTTACTGCAGAGTCTGAGCGTAAATCGACAGGGCGTGAATACAAACAGTTGATGGTTCGTCATTGGGATACTTGGGAAGATCATGCCCGTAACCACTTATTTGTTGGCGCACTTAATGGTGAAAAACTTACTCAGGTTGTAGATGTCACTCAAGGGTTAGACACTGAAACGCCGCCAAAACCTTTCTCAGGCATGGAAGAAGTAACCTTCACTCCAGATGGTAAATTTATTGTTTATAGCGCTAAAGCGCCAAGCAAAGATCAAGCTTGGACCACAAACTATGATTTGTGGCAAGTGCCGGTCACGGGCGGCGTCGCTACTAATTTAACCCCAGACAATCTCGCATGGGATGCACAGCCAACGTTTTCGAGTGATGGTCGTTATATGGCCTACTTAGCGATGAAGAAGCCAGGTTTTGAAGCCGATCGTTACGGCATTATGCTGCGCGATACGAGCACTGGCCAAACTAAAGAAGTGGCACCATTGTGGGATCGCAGCCCAAGTTCACTGATGTTTGCTCCGGACAACCGTACTTTATATGTGACGGCACAGGACTTGGGCCAAGTATCTATTTTCCAAGTTAATACCCAATTTGGTGATGTGCGATCAGTCTATAGTGATGGTACCAATAGCTTACTCGCGGTCACTAACGATGAACTGATTTTCGATAGTAAAACCTTAGTTGAGCCGGGCGATCTCTACAGTATCACTACCGATGGTGAAGGCCTTAAGCGTTTGACCGAAGTGAACAAAGACAAATTGGCCGAAATCAAGTTCGGTAAGTTTGAACAGTTCAGCTTTAAGGGTTGGAATAACGAAGACGTTTATGGTTACTGGATCAAACCGGCTAACTTCCAAGAAGGAAAAAAATACCCGATTGCCTACTTAGTCCATGGCGGCCCGCAGGGTTCATTTGGTAATGCCTTTAGTGGTCGTTGGAACGCGCAGTTATGGGCGGGGGCGGGTTATGGCGTGGTGATGGTAGATTTCCACGGTTCTACTGGTTACGGCCAAGCCTTTACCGATTCGATTACTCAAGATTGGGGCGGTAAACCTTTAGAGGATTTGCAAAAAGGCCTAGCGGCTGTGAGCCAACAACAAAAATGGCTTGACCCGCAAAATGCCTGTGCACTTGGTGGCTCTTACGGCGGCTACATGATGAACTGGATCCAAGGCAATTGGAGCGACGGTTTTAAGTGTATTGTTGACCACGCAGGTCTGTTCGATATGCGCTCTATGTACCATGTGACCGAAGAGTTATGGTTCGCTGAGCACGAATTTGGCGGTACTTACTCAGATAACAAAGCGTTATATGAAAAGTTTAACCCAGTGAACTATGTTGAAAACTGGAAAACGCCTATGTTGGTTATCCATGGTGAAAAGGATTTCCGAGTCCCTTACGATCAAGGTTTAGCCGCATTTAGCTTTATGCAGCGTAAAGGTATTCCATCGGAATTATTGATTTTCCCAGATGAAAACCACTGGATCTTAAAACCTGAAAACTTAGAACAGTGGTACGCTAATGTCTTAGGTTGGATGGACCGCTGGACTAAGCAATAATAGCTGTAGCTGTATATAGACACCGCACTTGCCCTGATTGATGGTTTATCACGGACGCTGCGTTTAAAGGGTTAAGTGCAATTAAAAGTGTTTAAATTAAGTGTCTTAAAAAGCCAGGACTCTGTTCTGGCTTTTTATTGTGTTTTATAAACAGGATGTCAGCGTATTTTAATACTGTTCTGGCTTTAAGCTAAGTGCACTTGTTTACCACAGCAACACGATCTAACTTTATTCAGTCAAATAGAACAAAAAATAGAGGAAACATGGCAAATTTAACGTTTTATCCCATCGGCACCGCAGGCGAAAAATGGGGTGATGCTGAAAAAGCCGCATGGCTTGCAAGCACCCAAATCAAGCGTTCATATCAAGACGATGTCGTGACGCCACTAAAGGCAATGCAAGATGAGTTGTTAGCCCTTGGGCTTGGCATAGTGCAATATGGCGCTTTATCGATTAATGCAGAGCGTTACCCATTGCTGGCGGTAAAGAGCCTACAGTTTGACTCGCAAAAACCAACGGTATTAGTGACAGGCGGCGTGCACGGTTACGAGACTAGCGGTGTTCATGGCGCATTGGCCTTTTTAACTAACGAAGCGTTGAATTATGTGCAACAGGTCAATTTAGTGATTGCCGTGTGCGTGAGCCCTTGGGGATATGAGACCATTAACCGTTGGAACCCAAAAGCGATTGATCCAAACCGCTCGTTCTACGTCAATAGCCCAGCTGAAGAATCGGCGGCCTTAATGGCATTAGTCGCTTCAGTTGAACAAGGTTTTGATGTGCATGTTGATTTGCATGAAACCACTGACTCAGATGAATCGGAGTTTCGACCAGCATTGTCTGCTCGCGATGGTACTGACTATGAAGAAGGCACTATTCCAGATGGTTTTTATGCAGTGGGTGATACCGAAAACTCAATCGATGCCTTCCAGAAAGCTATTATTGATGGTGTAAGTAAAGTCACCCACATTGCCCCTGCCGATGAAAAAGGTGAGATCATTGGCTCGACTGTGGTGCAACATGGCGTGATTAACTATCCACTTAAGTCATTAGGGCTTTGCAGTAGCGTTACGGGTTGTATCTACAACACGACCACAGAAGTGTATCCAGATAGCCCAACGGCTACGCCCGCCGAATGTAACCTAGCCCAAGTTGCCGCTATTACTAGCGCCATCGATTTTGTGTTGCTGCAGCATTAGTTGGTTTGTGACTCAGTAGTTGACGGTTAATGAATTAATTTATTGATGATTTACCTATACTTTAAATATGCAATAAAAAGCCCTCACTTGAGGGCTTTGTCATTTGTGTCGCATCGATTTTACTTAGCACGCGCTTAGCACGCGCTTAGCACAGATGGACGATTACTTAGTGTTGTCGCTATAGTCACGGCCATAATAGCTATCGAGGAATAGTTGTTTCAGCTCGTTAATCAAGGGGTAACGTGGGTTGGCACCGGTACATTGATCATCAAAGGCATCTTCGGCTAATTCATCTAACTTGGCGAGGAAGTCGGTTTCGTTGACGCCGGCTTCTTGGATAGAAGCAGGAATGCCAATCGTCTTCTTGAGGAGTGTGATTTTCTCAAGCAATTTTTCGACTTTTTGTTCATCTGTTTTTCCGCCTAGTTTCAAGTGATCTGCGATAGCAGCATAACGACACAGGGCTTTTGGCCTGTCGTATTGGCTAAAGGCCGCTTGCTTAGTGGGCAAATCCGTTGCGTTAAAGCGTATGACGTTGTTGATCAGCAGCGCATTGGCTAAGCCGTGGGCGAGATGGAACTCGGCGCCTAGTTTGTGCGCCATTGAGTGGCAGATCCCGAGGAATGCGTTAGCAAAGGCGATACCTGCAATGGTGGCTCCATTGTGGACTTTTTCGCGGGCGACAGGCGATTGCGAGCCCAAGTTGTACGCATCGGGTAAATATTTGCACAGTAAATCGAGGGCTTGTAGGGCTTGGCCGTCGCTGTATTCGTTCGCCATCACGCTGACATAAGCTTCCAATGCGTGGATCACCGCATCGATACCACCAAAGGCGGTGAGCGATTTAGGCATGTCCATCACTAGATTTGGGTCAACAATTGCCATGTTGGGCGTGAGTTGATAGTCGGCAATTGGATATTTTTTACCGGTTACTTCGTCGGTCACTACGGCAAAAGGTGTGACTTCTGAACCTGTACCTGAAGTGGTCGGAATCGCCACCATCATGGCTTTGGTGCCCATTTTAGGGAATTTGTAAATACGTTTACGGATATCCATAAAACGCATGGCTAAATCGGCAAAATCAACGTCTGGATGTTCGTACATCACCCAAATAATTTTAGCTGCGTCCATTGGTGAACCACCGCCGAGGGCAATAATCACATCAGGTTTAAAGCTCTGCGCAACCTTAGCGCCTTGGCGTACTATGGCTAAGGTAGGATCGGCTTCAACATCATAAAAAATCTCAGTTTCAAGGCCTTGAGCCTTTAAAATGCGTATGGTTTCGTCGCAATAACCGTGGTTGAATAAAAATCTGTCGGTAATAATCAGCGCGCGTTTTTTATCGCTCAGTTCTTCGAGTGCGATGGGTAAACTGCCGCGGCGGAAGTAGATAGATGCAGGAAGCTTGTGCCACAACATGTTTTCGGCCCTCTTAGCAACGGTTTTTTTGTTGATTAAATGACTTGGGCCAACGTTTTCTGAAATCGAGTTACCGCCCCAAGAACCGCAGCCTAATGTGAGCGAAGGCGCCAGTTTAAAGTTGTATAGATCGCCAATACCGCCCTGTGATGCTGGGGTGTTGATCAAAATACGCGCGGTTTTCATTCTAAAACCAAAGGCATGCACACGTTCAGTTTGGGTATCTTGGTCAGTATAAAGTCCTGATGTGTGGCCAATACCGCCCAGCGCCACTAAGGCTTCGGCTTTGTCCATCGCATCGTTAAAGTCGATAGCGCGGTACATGCCAAGTAGTGGTGATAGTTTTTCATGGGCGAAGGCTTCGCTGTCGCTAATATCAGTGACTTCACCAATTAACACCTTAGTCCAGTGCGGTACTTCAAAGCCCGCCATTTGTGCAATATTGGCAGCGCTTTGACCAACGATATCGGCATTTAAGCCGCCATTTTTTAAAATGACGTTCTGCATTGCCGCGGTTTCATCCTTCGATAGCATGTAGCCACCGTGGGAGGTAAAGCGCTCTTTTACTTGCTCATAAATACTATCAACTACAATTACCGCTTGTTCTGATGCACAAACGACGCCGTTATCGAAGGTTTTCGACATGAGAATTGAACTGACCGCGCGTTTGATGTCGGCGGTTTCATCAATAACAATGGGCGTGTTACCCGCACCTACGCCAATAGCAGGCTTGCCAGAAGAGTAGGCGGCTTTCACCATGCCAGGGCCACCGGTTGCAAGAATTAAATTCACCTTAGGGTGAGTCATTAATTGATTAGATAGTGCGACGCTTGGTTCATCAATCCAGCCAATAATATCTTTAGGTGCGCCAGCAGCAATCGCAGCATCCAGCACCAGTTTTGCGGCGGTAGTGGTTGAGGTTTTAGCTCGTGGGTGAGGCGAAAAAATAATCGCATTGCGGGTTTTAAGGCTGATTAGTGCTTTAAATATCGCGGTCGATGTCGGGTTCGTGGTAGGCACGATACCGCAAATGATGCCTACGGGTTCGGCAATCGTAATAGTACCGAAGGTCACATCCTCAGATAAAATCCCACAGGTTTTTTCATCTTTATACTTGTTATAAATGTACTCAGAGGCAAAGTGGTTTTTAATCACTTTATCTTCAACAACACCCATGCGGGTTTCTGCAGCGGCCATTTTTGCCAGCGAGATCCGTGCATCGGCAGCCGCGAGTGCTGCTGCGCGAAAAATTTTATCGACTTGTGCTTGGCTGAACGTCGCATACTCGGCCTGTGCTTTGGCAACACGTTCGACCATGAGATCCAGTTCTTGTGCATTTGTCACTGTCATGATTAACACTCCTAAAAAGATTTAGTGAATAGGCGTATTCACTAAATCCTCTTTGATGGTAAAAAGTTACACAAAAAGTACTGGTAATAGTGTGACCGCATTATCAGAATAGGGCTTATGTGTAATAAAATTACAAAAAATATGATCTATTACGATAACTTTGATTTAAAATTATCAATATTGGATAATTAAAGTAATGCGAATTTGTGGTTTAGCCTAAAAATCTCATTTTTCAGTTATCTGCGGTTAAGATACTATATACACCCTGAAGTTTACTTTGCTGAAAATAGCGTGATGCGCATATAAGGATTGCAACTTGGAGTTAACACTTTACGTTAAGTTTTTTCTTGGCTTGGTAGCCATTATTAATCCAGTTGGTTTATTGCCAGTATTTGTGAGTTTAACCAGCCATCAAACTGAAGCAGAGCGCAACCAAACCGGAAAAGTCGCTAACTTTGCGGTAGTAGTTATCCTGCTAGTTACGATTGTGGCTGGGCAACATATATTGAATATGTTCAGCATTTCGTTATCGGCCTTTAGGATCGCTGGCGGTAGCTTGATTGCCATTATTGCAATGTCGATGTTGCAAGGTAAATTAGGTGAAGTTAAGCGTAACCAAGAAGAAGACCGCGAGTCTTCGGCGATGGAGTCTGTAGCGGTAGTTCCATTAGCTTTGCCATTAATGGCAGGGCCTGGCGCAATCAGTTCAGTAATCGTATTTGCGGCAGAACATAATTCATTCTCAAATATTATTGCAATGTGTATAACGGTGATTGTGTTTGGTTTAGTGAGCTTTGGTCTGTTTAGAATGGCATCTATAATCTACAAAATCCTTGGTAAAACTGGGATTAACGTGATTACACGTTTAATGGGATTGCTCATGTTATCTATCGGTATCGAAGTCATTGCCGCAGGTATTAAAGGTCTTTTTCCGCAGTTATTTAGCTAAATCAACGCAACTAAGCAAACCCTAAAACGGGTTTGCTTTTTATTATTTCAACTCAATTTATCGTAACGCCGTTGTCTTAACATAACGGCATTATCATTCTTCTAACAGATTGACTCCGTCTAAATAGCCTCAATGCACTTGTTTTACTTAGGTCTACTAGCAACTCACGTATTTTAGATTTAACTTAGATTTAATTAACGCAAGCACATGTTTTTAGACTATTTAATTTTAACTAAAACAGTATGTATGGGGCGTTTTTAATCTGATCCTATGCTATACATTATTAGGCTCTTATTATGTTCAAATGTGTAATAAAAGGAATAACGCGATGAAATGGCAATGGATTGGTAATCTTAGCTTGAAACAAAAATTACTCATGGTTGTACTCCCTCCGCTATTGGCGTGTTTTCTCTATGGTGCACTCTTTTTAGCCCAAAAATATGAATATCGTCAGGACTTAAAGCAAGTTGTACAGCTAAGTGAACTTGCTGTTACAAACAGTAATTTAGTGCATGAAATACAAAAAGAGCGCGGTATGAGTGCGGGGTTTATTAGCTCCGGTGGCAAAACCTTCGCAGATCAAATACCCAATCAAAGAAAAATGACCGACACACAGCTCAAACTGTATCAGTCGTTTATTAGTGAAAATACCTTACCAGCAGTGTTTGCGGCTAAAATCAGTGAACTCAATACCTTATTGGGGAAACTTACGGCTATTCGCTCGCAAGTTGATAATTTATCAATCAATATTGCCGATGAGGTTGCTTACTATACTGAGCTTGATAACCGTTTATTAGCCATTGTTGATGAAACGGCAAAAGCTGGTGCTAACCAAGAAGTTGCAATCAAAGCTGCTGCCTTTAGTGCCTATTTACAGATGAAAGAGCGGGCTGGGCTTGAGCGCGCAGTGCTTAGTTCCACCTTTGGCCAAGCAGGATTTAGACCTAAGATATATGCAAAATTTATTACATTAGTCTCAGAGCAAAATAGCTATCTCGAGCGTTTTGAAGCCTTAGCGGCTCCAGAGCTGGTTCAAGCTGTGGCGCGGATTCAAGCCTCTCAAGTCGTACAAGATGTAGAAGCACTGCGTGAGATTGCATTAGCCCAAGACAATCAAATTATCCAGCAACAAAGTCCCGAGAATTGGTTTACAAAATCTACTCTGCGTATTGATAGCTTGCGAGATTTTGAGCAGCAAGTCTCAACCGATTTAATCAACACCACTCAGACTCGACTTTCAGCAGCAAACCAAGAAATGTTTTTTGTATTAGCCACCTTAATCGGGGTGCTTATCGTAGTGCTGATATTAAGTTTATCGGTAATACGCTACCTACACGACAGCGTGCATCATTTATATTCAACCATTACTCATGCTCGTAAAAACTACGATCTTAGTGTGCGGTTAACGCAAACAGGCACTGATGAGTTTGGAGAACTGGCCATTGCCTTTAATGGCATGATGAATGATTTTGAAGGTGTGATCTTACAGGTACGGGCGAGTAGCGCTAAATTACAACAAGCTGTTGAGCAAATGGATTCTTGTACCCATGCAATGGAGCAAGATGTCATGGCGGGTCACAGTGAAGCGGAGCAAGTGGCATCTGCAATGACAGAAATGAGCGCAACGGTTGCAGAGATTGCCAGTAATGCAGTGCAAGCTGCAGAAGCCTCAACAGCTGCGAATGATGATGCAAAAGCCGGCAATATGGGGGTCGATAGAACGGGTAAAGCCATTAAAGCCTTAGCAAATGACATCAATAATGCATCGCAAGCGATTAATGATCTTGATCGAGAAATCCACGGCATTGTGGTGGTGTTAGATGTGATAACCAGTATTGCAGAGCAAACTAACCTACTTGCGCTTAACGCCGCGATTGAAGCTGCCCGAGCAGGAGAAATGGGTCGTGGTTTTGCCGTGGTCGCCGATGAAGTGAGGCACTTAGCGCAACGCTCGCAAACCTCAACGGCCGACATTAAAAATATGACCGACAGATTAAAATCAGGTGCGAGTGTTGCCGTAAAAGCAATGCAACAAGGGCTTGAACAGGCCCATACCAGCGTAAAAGAAGGCGAACAGGCAAGCCTTGAGCTTAAACGTATTGTTGAACAGGTCGACATTATTGACCGTATGAACGAACAAATTGCTACTGCAACTCACGAGCAATCTGCGGTATCTGAGGATGTTAACCGTAATGCGTTAAAAATTAGTGAAATTTACCTCAATACCCAACGCATTTCTGATGAACTTAGGGAGCTGACCAAAGCACTGACATTTGATGCAAATCTGATGTCTAAAGAAGTGAATAAATTTACGGTGAATTAATCGATTAAAGAATCAATTTGGCGGCGGTTTGCTTAGCAATTGTGCAACCGCCTGAAATAGAGTCTTTTTTACTTGACCCTTATTATGCTTTTGCGTACAGTACGGCTCCGTTAACGAATCAGTATTTCGGCAACACTGAGCTATATCGTAAACGAATTTTTACGTGAAAGATTAAACACGAAAACATAAATCGACAATATGGTGAGGTGTCCGAGTGGCCGAAGGAGCACGCCTGGAAAGTGTGTATACGGTAACGTATCGAGGGTTCGACTCCCTCTCTCACCGCCAAATTCAAGTTTAAAGACGTCCTAGGGCGTCTTTTTTCTTATCTATTTTTCATGAAATTCAATAACTTACCATCCTATATTGTTTAATGACATCCTACTGCATCCGAAATCTTTAGTAATGCCAAAAGTAATGCCAAGGAAATTGGGCAAATTTTGGCATTACTTTTGACTTCAAAAAATACCCATTTTTTATGCCGTTTTTTTACTTGATTTTCTCGATTTTATGGCCCAGATTTAACTTGGCAATATCCTGATTTATCTGAATTTATTCAGTGATAAGTAATGCTTGATTTTAGAGTGCGAAATAATGCCAAAATCAAGCATTACTTTGGGGCTTAATTTGAGGGGGTAGAACGGTATGGGAAGGAGTACAAATAAGCTGACTGCAAAAGCGGTGCTCAATGCTAAAGCGGAAGCAAAGCCCTATAGATTGTCAGATGGTGGCAATCTCTATCTCTATGTGCGCACTGCAGGGAAAACTTGGGAATTTAGATACATACGTCCCTCCACCAGCAAACCCACCTATTTTGGTTTAGGCTCATATCCTGACGTATCCTTGGCTGAGGCGCGAGATAAAGCGCTAGAAGCGCGAAAAAACTTGGCCGAAGGCATCGACCCTCAATTACTTAAAGTTGAAAACAAATTAAAAGCAGCAACAGAAAACGCTCAAACTCTCAAGCATATTGCGCAAATGTGGATGGACTCAAAGCAGGGCAGTATTAAAGCTAAAACCATCGAAGGTAATTGGCGCAAGCTTGAGCTGTATGCCTTCCCTAAGCTGGGGAGTATTGCGATTAGTAGACTCACGGCTCCTATAGCCATTGCCGCGCTCAAGCCCCTTGAACAGAAAGGGCATCTTGAAACGGTTAAACGTACCGCTCAGTTACTGAATGAAATCATGAACTATTCGGTTAACTCTGGTTACATTCATGCCAATCCGTTGTCAGGTATTCGAGAAGTTTTTAGAAAAAGCAAAGTGGAGCATCTGAAGGCATTAAAACCAGCAGAGCTAGCTGAATTACTGCAGACCGTCGCAAACGCCAATTTATTGTTAACGACCCGGTGTTTGATTGAATGGCAATTGCACACAATGACCAGGCCAAATGAAGCGGCCGGAGCCCGTTGGGAAGAAATCGATTTTGATGCCAAACTTTGGACTATTCCTGAATCACGCATGAAAATGAATCGTGAGCATATTATCCCGCTTACAGAGCATACCCTCGCGATACTCGAGACTGTTAAGCCGATTAGTGAACACAGCCAATTCGTTTTCCCGTCATCTAAAGATCCTCAAAAGCACACAGATCCTGAAACCATTAACAAAGCATTAGGGCGCATGGGATTAAAGGGAAGAACAACGGGTCATGGTTTACGCTCGCTGGCAAGCACTACCTTAAACGAGCAAGGCTTTGATGGTGATGTTATTGAGGCAGCGTTAGCCCACGTAGATAAAAATCAAATCCGCAGCGCCTATAATCGCACTACCTATTTAGAGCGACGGACCAAGTTAATGGAGTGGTGGAGCAATCATATTGCCACTGCAGCAGTTGGCTCTTTGTCAGTAACAGCGGGTTCAAGAAAATTAGGGGCATGACCTGTTAAGGCCGAATAGAGATTATCTCCCTGAGTCAAAAGGTTAAGGGATGTGACACACGAATCTAACCTGTTAACTCCGACTCAGGATTGGTACACTTACATCATGACCAACTTAAAGCCAAGCCAATGACTATCGAGCAGAGCCAGTATTTGCACCAACTAAGCGCTTTAGCTGCAAGCCATCCGAAGGTGGCGGTATTATGGCTGTATGGTTCGCAGGCTAAAGGAAATGCTAGCGAGCATAGTGATTGGGATTTAGCCGTCGCATTCGATCCCGTAAAGGCGGAGAGTGTGCTTGATACTCGTATTAGAGCTGAATTGCTTGCTATGGATTGGCAAAGGGCATTGGGGCTAGCCGAAGGGAAGCTTTCCGTCGTCGATATCAATCTAGCACCAATCCCTCTGGCCTTTGGTATCATTAATGCTAACAAACTTATCTTTAGTCGAGATGAAGGCCGAAGAATGCAAGAAGAGTCTCGCATAATGTCGCAAATGGAACTCGATTATTCTGCCCAAAGTCTATAAAGGAATAGTTGTATTATGTCGGATAATGCCTATATCACGTCATTGCGTTTAAGCCTTAGCCGGTATCAAGCCGAGCTTGGAGAGTTACGTCAATTACTTAGTCAGCGTTCCTTATCTAATCTCGAATATCGAGCAGCAGAGCGAACACTACAGGTCTCTATTGAAGCTTGCATTGGCATTGCAAAACATTGGGCTAAGGCACTGGCTGGACATAGTCCGCAGGATGCCTACCAAGCATTTGAGATCCTGTGTCAACGAGGAGCACAACCAGCTGATGAATTAAATGGCTGGCGTAAAGTGATAGGCCTGCGTAATGCACTGGTACATGATTATCTGAATATTGACCCTGAGATCATCCGTAGTGTGATCTCTCAAGGTTATAGTGATAGATTATTTGTCTTTGCAGAGCAGGGGCTAGAATGGTTATCTTTGAAGAGTGACTAAAAAGGGCCCTCCTGGCTTTTATATAAGTTAAAAATGAATGAAAATCACTAAAGTAAACTTGTTTGCTTAAATCCCAACGACTGGGGTGTTTGTGTTTTTTACACTTAAGAATTTAAGCTCTAATATGTGTTGCCATCAAGTTTAGCATTGTTAACACTTTGCCTAGTCAAAACATCCATCCAACAAGTGAGCCTTACTGTATTAAGTGATTTCTTCATGTTTACTCTGCGTCCCCGCTTTTCCAGCTCGGGTATTGGCTCAACCTTGGGATCGGCTGTGGTGGCTGATTTCGGTATTTTCGTTCTCCTGAGTGCCCTGACTTATATGTTATCTCAAAATCAGTTGGCTCAGGCTTAGGTTGACACACAGGGACCTTGTTTGCTATTTCTGCTATTAGTAGCAGAAATAGCAAACAGTTAAGGATATAAGTCTATGGAAAGAGTGGTTCAGCTATCGTCAGTCAATTTGAATAAAAGTACCGCCTCTGTCATAAAATTTTTGATGGATAAGGATATGCCGATATTTTTCAGGGTGCCTGATAATAAGAATGCATGGGTTATCAAACGCGCGAGTGATGATCTACTTAAATGGATACAAGGAGAAATAAAAAAATCACAGGAAGTAAGGCCTTTCATTCCTTACAGTGATGCTAAAAGGGATAAGGAACAACAGTTTGAAAAAGATCTTCAAAAAATCACTGATGTCCAACTCATAAAGGGGGTCAGCTACGGTGGTCTAGGAGCAAATGAACTATCCATTTTACTTACACACAAAAGCATAAGAATCAATAAATTAGATTTAATCATGATTTTTGACTCCAATGGTGAATTGAATTTAGCAGTAGAAACTCGCCGAAGTGAAAAGTCTAATATTCAGACGATTGATGACAAACCAATTTCCCGTACCGTCCTGAAATCCGCCTCTTGTGGTGAAATCCTATTTACCAATAAAGCCGTTGATTATTGGGCTAAAGATAATAGCACGCTAAATGACGTAGTTGGGATTGATATTACCTTCGATTCATTAGCCGTCTATGAGTCAGACATTCTCAATTTTATAAAGAATGATCTGGATTCTATCCCCTCTGATAGTCCTTACTACATTCCAGAGGATTTGCGTGATAAGAGTGATCTTGATCAATTAGCAGCGTTAGGTTATCAACTTTTCTCAAATAATTGTAAATCAACAATCACATCCAAGGACCTGGCTGCAAAAATAGAACGTACAATAGGATACACTGGTAAAAAAGCTGTGGCTGCAGCATATTTCATAGCCCCAAACCCTAAGGGTAATAATATTAGAGAACAATCAGTCAACGATAACGCTAATCCAAATTGTAATTTCCCCTTTTTGGTACAAGCGTTTGCGTTACATGGGAAAGACATCGAAACTGAGGATATGTCTAAAAGAAACAAATTATTATTCTCGTATTTTAAAGATCGTCATTTTTCAGTTGATAATACAAAATATGCTGAGCTTATTTTACGGAAAAAAGTTAGGGTGAGGTAAATCTCTTTTAAATCAGTAGCCTCGATTTGGTAGGGGAGTGGTTTGCACCCATTCACCCCCCCATTTTTCCTCCATTTCCCCTTTATTTAAGTTCTTAAGATTGCTTATAGTTACCTCGTACATTTACACATAAATGAGGTGACTATGTTTGATGCAACTCCTAGCTATTCAATTATTAGACTTGTTAGCGTTATTCAGTTAACGGGACTATCACGCTCTACTATCTATGACAAACAAAACCCGCGATCACCGCGATACGATCCGACTTTCCCTAAAAAAGTGACACTTGGGGCCAGAGCCGTTGGTTGGTATTTCGGTGAAGTTGAAGCATGGCTTAAATCAATAAGAGTTCAGTAATGGATTAAAGGTGAACTGGTAACTGACCATATGACTTATTATCAAAGGAAAACTGATATGTCTGAACGTTTTGAAAATAAAAACTTACCTCCGCGGCGGTATAATAAAAATATATATATTACATTTCCAGTATCTAATGGAGTTTTTCCTCGAATAGGAGAAGGTACTCTGTTAGGTAATACGATACTTGAAACTCATTTAATTACTAAAGCAGCATATCCCTTAATTGCCAGTACAGCACTTGCTGCTATTTCTACCGCCTTACAGGTACATATAGATGTTGAACTACCAACAGGGAAGATTTGTCCAATCTCGCTTAACTTATTAACTTGTGCTGATTCAGGTGAGCGAAAATCTACGGTTGAAAATTTATTAATGGCAGGGATTAAAAATTACCAAAAAAAGCGTGAATTATCTTGTAAAGAACAGTTAATTAAGTATGAGATTTTGAGAGAGGTACATGATGCTAAATCCAAGTCGCTTAAAAAAAGATTGCTCAGAAATGCAGGAATCTAGGAACACAGAAAATGAAGTAAGTGAAGTAAATGAAATAAATGATCCTTTACAAGAGTTGATCGAGCATGAAGCAAAACAACCACAACGGCCAAAGGCTTTCAGAATTATGTATGAGGATAGTACGATAGCGGCGCTTACGTTTGGACTCAAGAATGACTCACCACATGCGTATCTTGGGTCAAGTGAGGGCGGTGTGCTAATGAATAGTGCCTTAATGTCAAACACACCTGTGCTTAATGCCATTTGGAGTGGAGATGATGTCACTGTTGCAAGAAAAACAACAGATTCTTATACGCTTTCAGGTGTTAGGTTAACTACACATATCATGATCCAGCCTCAAGCATTGAAACGATTTATGGATAAATCACAGGATGTTGTAAGAGGCAATGGTTATCTTTCTCGCTTTTTAGTGTGCTTCCCAATGCCTCTTAGCGGTGGTCGGAAAACCAATGGGATCAGGTATGAGAAAGAATTTATCAATCAATTCAATCAAAGAATAGAACAATTACTAGAGGGTAAATAAATGGAACGTAAAATAGTAACATTTTCAGATGAAACTATAGAATTATGGTTCGATATATCTAACGATATTGAATTTAAAATGGCTCCTGGTGGAATTTACGAGAATGCCAGAGATCATGCTTCAAAGCAACCGGAGATTATTGCTAGAGTTGCAGCAAATATTCACTATTTTGATCATCCTTTTGACTCTAAAATATCAGTTGAGTCATTAAAAACAGCAATTGACTTGGTGAGTTATTACTCTTTTCAGTTTTTAAATAACTTTTGCCAACCACCTATGGAGGTTATTCTGGGGCAAAAGTTAGCACTTTT
The DNA here is from genome assembly GCF_900156405.1 of Shewanella morhuae. Taxonomy (GTDB): domain Bacteria; phylum Pseudomonadota; class Gammaproteobacteria; order Enterobacterales; family Shewanellaceae; genus Shewanella; species Shewanella morhuae. The sequence goes on along the minus strand of NZ_FTNN01000010.1, from coordinate 31,936 downwards.
GTTAAGTTCATATCGTGATCGAGGAATTCGCTATATTAAAAAGAATAAGGTCTTACAATATGGCCCTCCTATGTTAAGGAAAAGCAAGAATTTAAATGATGCGTTGAACGAACTTTTATCGAATAGACTTATTGATGTTTTTGATTATAACACCACGGTCGTTATTGATTTGTATCCAGGAGTTCCTTTTGACAGAATTATCTTTGATCGTGATATGAACTTGTTTAATATCAATCAAAATGGTCCTGTGTAGCTTGATTTTTCTGCATATAAAATCAGAGTTGTTTTTTTATAATGTATAGTTTGGATATCTATTTCTTGACGAGCATATTTTATTTCAGACTGTTTGTTTTGTAAGGAGATCGTTTGTTTTTAATTGCTGCGACTCCTAGGTTATTAATAATATATTAATAATCTAGGGTTGTTATTTTTATTACTTTAAGGTTAGTGTGGTATGTCTCAGTATAACAATAGAAACTTAACCGTATTAAATGCCAAAGAGTTTAGTGGACTGCCAATTCTTCAATTTAAAAATGGAGTCTATGGGGAGTATTTACACAATAACTTTAACGTTATTTATCACGCATTAAAAAGGTACTCAAAGGTTTTCGCTGTGAGAGTTGACTTGAGATTTCCTGAATATTATGACGCCGATGATAACCGTTATGTTACGCGTTGCATTGAATCTCTAAAAGCGAAAATTACCGCAGACTATATTGCAAAGTGTAAGAACACTGAAGGATTTGTGCATCAAAGTGAAGTACTGTATATCTGGGTGCAGGAAACCAGTGAACTTAACCGACCACACTACCATCTTTGTTTGTTTTTTAATGGTAACGCTTATAGAAGTTTAGGTGTATTTGAACTTGGTAGACCTAATTTGTATAACCGAATCGTTAAAGCTTGGGCGAGTGCGCTAGCGTTGGATGTTGTTGCAGCACAAGGCTTAGTTCACTTTCCCAAAGCGCCTTGCTATCTATTAGAGCGTGGTCGGATTCACCAGACTAATACTTTACGTGAGTTGTTTCTGCGGTTAAGTTACTTTGCCAAAGTTGACAGTAAGACCTATGGTGATGGACGTCGTCATTATGGCTGTAGTCGATTATTGGGTAGGCTACAAGTTGGTGATTAGTTTTCTTAGTACGGTTGCTGCAGCGAGTACAAATACGGAAGTTGAGAGCAAGGGCTCAAATCCCTTGCTTTTGTCTTTATAGAGAGCAGCAGTATATTCATAATTACATCATCCATAAGAAGACATCTTTGCTGATGCATCTCTATCAATATCCGGCTTCTTTTTGGTGGCGGATACACAATACGGTCAATCGTTCGCCGCCATCATACTGGTACATTGCCAGATAGCCAGTGTCACCAAAGTCAATCAGCAGTTCCCTAAAGCTAAAGTCATTGTCATCGATAGGCCGACCAATGTCTGGATAGCTTTCCAGTTTTCTAATGGTATTGATTATGGCGCTGGCAGCCCGTTGTGCGGCAGGGGGATTTTTAGTGCGAAGAAACTCACGTAAGCGCTCTAAATCACGTAATGCAGTGGCGGTGAAGATTATTTGTGGCATGTAGGGGCAGCCTTTTCATTTTCACTTCCCCAGGACTCCAGCCAACTCACCACTTCGTCACCGGTGACATGCAAGCCTGATGTCTGGTGTTCTTCCCATGCGCGTAACGCTTCTTGCTGCAACGCCTCTCGTTTCTCTTCTCTCTCAACGTATTCACGGATCGCTTCACGCATCATCCAGTGTGATGAACGTTTGCGAGTTTCGGCTAAATGCTCGACTCTGGCTTTAATATCGGCATCTAATTTAACCGACACGGGTTTGATTGTGCTCATCTGTTACTCCATAGGTAATGCTTAGTAATACTAGGTAATACCTTAGCATAACGTGGTACAAAAAAATAATGATTACACGTTTACTCGTCTGCTCGAGCAACGCCATAAGCTCAAGGATGATAGAAGATAGTTTGTATCACTTAACAGGGCAAACATCTTACGCCGTCATCACGCTAATCTTCAACGTAATCGCAATAGGGGTGAAAACGATAGCGGCGAGTTGTGCCGCTTCGTTTAGAGGGTTTGGCTAATGGGTGACTTAGCACTCAATACCGTCGCAGAATCATTATGACCTTAGCCACTGCCATGCATCGGATATCAGCTCAGCGCCAGCTTTTACGCCATTGATGCCCACTTCTGCTGTCGTCAACACGGTGTTTAAGCCGGTTTCTACACTGCCAATGACGAGTTTGATCCCTGCATCAGTTATCTCGCCTTGGCGTAAGCAAGCATAACTCTCACCCAGGGTTTGTGTGGTGCCTTTTAGTAGGGATTCGGCAGGTTTAGCGACAAGATCTCCAGGTGTCCCTAGCAACGTATTGACGTTATCGGGTAGCCCGAGGTATTCACCGGTCATTTTGATGGTGGTAGAGGCTAATACGACGTTTGCGACAGTCCCCGTGGCAAGCTTTGAAGCAGTACTTCCCAGTAAGCCTGCTCTGGCTGAGCTTTGCAGCGCAATGTGGGTGAGATTACTGACTTGATTGGAGGTGCTGCTCCCAGCTAAGCATTCATTGACGAAGTGCTCGCAATTATTGGTAGCTACGCCGTATGGGCTGTGACCCAGCTGACTGCGTGCAAGCTCAATGGCTTGATGGGGAAACAGGCTGGACTTTTTCACTCTGACACTATGGCCACCAGCAAATCGCTGCAGATCGATTTCTTCGATGATGCCCTGTTTAGATAAGTGAATAATATTTCCATGGCCCACATAGAGGCCGTGGTGTTCGGTTAAGCCAAGCGGATCAATATTGGTGACCAGATGATCACCGGGATGAAATTTATACATGATATGTACTCCAAGAAAACAAAGCAGATACCCCTAGGTCGCATCTGCTAATGGGTTGAATAGGGCGTGCTGATTGACTCAGATTTCCAGCTCGACAAAGTCTTTATCGATTTGCTGCTGAGTGATGCCGATATAACGCAGGGTGACCGCTTCTGATTGATGCCGCAGCATGCGCATCACCCGGCCAATGTCTTTGCAGGTTTGATACAGGTGATACCCGCGGGTTTTGCGCATTGAGTGGGTCCCTAGGGCTAACTTGATATCGTCACCGACAAAGGAAAACGCTTTGGCTACGGCGCGCCGTGTCAGCGGTTTGGCGGGGGTCTGCCGGTCTTTGGCTTGGCTCGACCGGTGGGATTGGAACAGGTAGATATGCTCGGGGTGACGCTGGTGGATCGCCTCAATCAACGCCAGTGTCTTCGGGTTGAGTTTGATGCTGGCGCGTTTACCGGTCTTCTGCTCAATGATATTTAAGCGGTCGCCGTCGATATCGCTGAACTTGATGGCCAGTAAGTCAGAGATACGCAGTGCCAGGTTAAGGCCGATATTCCAGATATCGGCCATCTGCTGACCAAAGTGACGTTCGAGCAGGTAACTGATAAGCTTGATGGTGTCGCGGTTCTTGACCGCTTCGACTTCGTTCATGCTGGGTTCCCTCAATTGTCTATGTGATGAATGTGGGCACCAGCACATCGCAAACCCGCATCGGGCCTGCGTTGCTTGGTGCCCAAAATACCTTTGTGGGCACCAAGTTCAGTCGGCGCTAACCTGAACCTGGTACACCTCCATCTCGAGGTAGTTGCAAAAGTTCTCCAGCAGCAGCCGTACCTGGCTGTCGGCATGCTCGAGGTAACAGCGGCCAAAGAAGCTGTTGTAGACCAGCTTCTCCTGAAACAGCACTTCCATTTCTTTCTCAAGCTCAGGGAAGGGCCCGCCGCAGTAAGCAAAGTCAGTGAAGTAATTGAGATACCAGCAATCACCTTGGCGGTAGAGGTTGATCTCCACTGGGTGATAACCGCCGCTCTCTGCGTTGTACTCGGGATCGCGGTAGTTAAAGGTGACGATGTTGAGGTTGGGGTTATTGAGTGCTGCCAGTTGTCGTTCTAACACTTCATAAAAGGGCTCTGGCAGTGGCAGGATGGTTTCGCGGTGTATTTTCATGGTGGACTCCAAAACAAAAAGCCCGCGAACGACAGGCGTTGCGGGCAGGGTAGGTTGTTGTTAACGACAGAGGCTTGCCGTAATGATTTAGGTTACAAGGGCGCGGGTGTGATGGCTTGACCCGTTGATTGCGATAGAACTGAAACCGATAGATCGGATTAGGATGCTCGCGTGAAATACGGGCGAGGCTAGTTAATCCAAACTCACTTCCACTTGATAGACTTCCATCTGGTAGTAACTGACAAAGTTATCGCTAAACAACTTAATCAGTCCCTGTGATTCCCGTTCCCCAATCCAGCCGCTAAACAGGCTATAAACCTGGTTGCTGTTAAAGCAGATATCGATGTCTTTAACCAGTTCTGGGAAGGGATGACCGCGAAAAGCAAAGTCGGTGACGTAGACTAAACGCCAGTGATCTTGCTGTTTCTCAAGCCGGACTTCGACGGGATGAAAGCCACCCGCTTCGGCGCTGTAGTCTGGGTCTCGAAAATTAAGGGTGATAGCGTTGGCGTCTTTTGGATCGACGTTGGCAAGTTCCTTTTCAATCACTTGGTAAAAACGATCGGGCATCGCTGGCTGTTGATTACGCTTGATGGTTAATGTCATGGGATATTCCTTGTTTGATTGACGTGCATACGCAAGAGCCAAGGCGCAGTCACGCCTTGGCTCTTGTTGTCTATGCGGTTGGGTTAATAGAACTAGTGTTGGCTAAGCGGTTTAATGTGAGTCGCTAAGGGCTACTTGCTAAAGCTTTTGAGCTGGGAGATTAAAGTTTGGTGGTTATGTTTAACGGATTAGTACTGACTTACGATAATGGACGGGTTATCGAGTGAGGGCGAAGTTGCTGGTGGTTAGTGGCTTAGCTTTGGTTTAGTTTCGGTTTGATAAATCGCAATATACAAATAACCGTGGCTGCCTAATGTGTCGGCCTCACAGGTAAAGCCGGCGTGTTCAATGCTAACGCAGTGCTGCTCAGTGGCATCAATCTCGCCTTTGGCCACCAGCCGTTCAAGCTGTTTAACCATGGTAGGAAAGGCCTCGACAAATTGTTGTTTAATTGCTGGTGGAAATTCACCGACAAAGCTTGAACGGTCATTGAGATAATCCAAGTGCAGACCACGTAAAATCAGCCTTGCACCAAAGCGGGGAGACACTTTACGGGGTAAGCCCCAGGCGTGCTCAATATCGAAAAGTTTAAGCGTTGTCATAGTGACCTCAATGGTTGAAAAGAACTTTAGGGAGTAGGGGGCTCGTTAGCTGACTGGCGAGAGCAGTGATAAATACCAGTGCTAGTAAGAGTGGTTAATACAGCCGATTAGTGGAGTGGGTGATGACAGGTAACGGTCTTTAGGTGTGTACGCTCCAATTCGGTTGCTCGTTGCTGCCATGGTTGAAGTACACCCCGTTGATCACCCGCTGCCATTCACCTGTTGGCACACCATAACTATCACAGGGGCAAACATAGCGGCAAAAGCTGATCTCCTTGGGTAAGTGCTCAACCACATCACGGTGAAACACACTCAATACGGTTTTATGCAGCTTTGGATTTGGTGCCACAATCGGCTTGCCAATCACTTGGCCCATGGCATTAAGTGGACGGACAAACATCGGCAAAATGAGTTCAACCGCTAAGCGGTTACGCAGTTCCGGAAACGCGGCGCAGGCCTCAGCAACACAGGCCTGTGAAAAGCTATCAGTAAATTCAATCATGATGGACTCCTTAAAAAGGTGTGGCAGGTTTAAACGCTGGCTAGAGTAAGCCGCGCTCAGCAAAGGACACTGGTGTGCGGCCAACCACGATATGGTCAAGCACACGCACATCGATAAGCGCTAATGCATCGGTTAACCGTTGAGTGATGTTCTTATCTGCAGCCGAAGGTTCAGACTCGCCGGATGGATGGTTATGGGCAAAAATCACCGCTGCGGCATTGGCGGCCAACACAGCTTTAACCACCTCCCGAGGATAAACACTGGCGGCATCTAAAGTGCCAAAGAACAGCTCTTTAAACTCCAGTAATTGATGCTGGTTATCGAGCAGCATCACTGCAAACACCTCCCGTTCATAACCGCCCAGTTTGTAAGTTAAAAAATCCTTAGTGGCCTGCGGATTGGTATAGGCGTCCTTCTTTACATAGCGTTCGGCAATGATATTGGCGGCAGAGGCTAGGATCGCTTCGGCAGTCTGCGGCCATTGATTGATCGGCTGATCTATCGAGTCGTTAGGTTCAGCTTTGGTGGGTATCGCTTTTGTTGACATATCTGGCTCCTTGAAAGCGTTAATGGGCTTATGCACAGGAGTGATATATATCTGAAAATATTTGGAAAAGTTAAAAATTACTGGCATAGGTAATGGAAAGAAACCATTACCAAGAGTTCAGCATGACACCAAACATAAAGCTAATTCGAATAAAAGACGTGATTGACTAAACAGGCCTCGTGCGTTCAACCATTTACAATCATAGAAAATGTGGCGTTCTGGTTGGGTTCAAACTGCCAATTAGCATTTGAGCACGAATAGACCTTTTGATAGACTTTTTTTGCTGAGTTTTAATATTAATTGCGATAAGATACTTAGTAATTAAATCATTAAGTTTGAACAAGTTTTGTTCAGAAAAACATAGGTTTATTCTTTCGTATGGAACAATCAGAAGAGCTTGTCAAAATTGGCTTTAAATTTGGCAAAAATGGAGCACATTCAGCGCGTAGTATGATGATTGAAGAGTTATCAACACTGTTGTTCTCTTGTCCTGAAAATTCGATGCGTCCAGACTATGAAAGAGATATTGTTGAGTTCAATATTTTACACAAGCCGACTGAAAAATCTCGCAAGTTAACTTATCGTCATCTAGTTGATCTTTATGGACTTTCATTAGAAGTGCCATTATTCATCATTTTACGTAAATTTTGGGCGTTATCAGAAGATGCACATGCCATCTTGGCATTACAGCTAGCTGTTGCACGAGATCCTATATTAAGAGGCTCAGCTGAACTGATCTTAAATCTTGAGCCAGGTGAACATATTTCCCGTGAAACAGTAGAAGCCCATTTGGCCACAGATGATCCCGATCGCTTTAGCCCAGCCTCACTAAAATCATTTGCTCAGAACATTAATGGCACTTGGACCCAAGCGGGTTATTTGACCGGTAAAGCCAAAAAATACCGCGCAATACCGAAAGTCACCTATATCCATGTTGCCTATGCATTATTTCTCGCGCATTGTAATGGTCTGTCTGGCCAAAGAATGTTTGATAGCTTTTGGTGCAAATTGTTAAACCAAGATAAAGCCAGGCTTTTTGAATTAGCGCATAGTGCCTCACTTCGAGGCCTGATTAACTTCAAGCAAGCCAGTGAAGTTGTCGAAGTGACGTTTCCAAATATTGAAATACCTAAGGTGTAGGTAATGTCAGATAGATTATCAAAACTGTTAAACAGCTATGAAAGTCATATTAGCCTTCCATGGCCATCAACTGTGTCTGCGGATGAACGAACCATTTTTTTGGTTTATCACAAAGAAGATGAGCTAAAACTAAGAGCCCGAATAGGCGAGTTTGAACAGGCCACAACCCAGTATAGCCATCCGTGGACGCTATTGGACTTAACCAACAGCTTTGAAACATGGATGGCTGACCAAGATTACAAAGAAACCTATTTTGAAGACCCTGAATACCTAACAGGGCTTTATGGTGACTTTGCTGATGAACTTGTTGAGAGTCTTAAAAAACAGTTTGTCGATGACCAAGATGAAAATGAAGTCATCGCAATGTTAGGTTGCGGTACATTATTTGGTTTTGCTTCAGTATCAGGGCTTGTTGAAGCCGTGGCTGAACATGTAAAGGGACGCTTGGTGATATTTTTTCCAGGCGAAGTACATAACAATAATTTTCAATTACTAGATGCAAAGGACGGTTGGGGATATCACGCCACCGCAATTTCAGCTAATTCATAGGGATCAAGGATGTTAAACCGTGAAATTTTTATAAACGACCCAATCAATAGTCGTTTAGCTAACAATGGTGTTGCACAAGTCAAGGACGATCACTCAAAAGCCGCGCTTGAAACACTCGAATACGAATTAAGAACCTTTGTGTGCGATGGGGCTTACGCTAAAGGTATGGACAGCATTTTAAGTCACTACTTAAGTGCGGTTAAAACCAATAGTGAACAACCAGGTGTGTGGATCAGTGGATTCTTTGGTTCTGGTAAGTCTCACTTAGCAAAAATGCTACGTACTTTATGGACTAACCAAACGCTAAATGATGGAAGCAATGCACGCAGTGTTGTTGAACTACCTCCTCACATTGCCGCACATTTTGATGAGCTATCATCACTAGCCATTAATCACGGTGGTTTACATGCCGCATCAGGCACACTCGGTGCCGGTGTTCGAGACCAAGTGCGTATGGCATTTCTTGGCATTATCTTTAAATCTGTCGGTTTGCCAGAGCAGTATCATCTCGCTCGTTTTGTTATGTGGTTAAAAGCAGAAGGCGTATTAGCTCAAGTACAACAATATGTAAAAACTCACGCAAAAGCGAAAGACGGTGTCGATAGCTGGGACAAAGAGCTTAAAAATCTTCATGTATCTCCAATACTGCATACCGCCATATTAGACGCGATCCCAGGTTTTGCATCAGACGCCAAAGAAGTGCGTGAGATGCTTCGTTCTCAATACACAATTGTAAAAGATGTCACCAACGATGAAATGGTATCGGCTTTAGTTGATGCAATATCTGTTGATGGTGAACTACCGTTAACCCTTGTCGTGCTTGATGAAGTACAGCAGTACATCAGTGATGATGCCCAGAGGGCGTTTGATGTTCAAGAAGTGGTAGAAACCTGTAGTGGTGCAAGCGCATTAAAATCTAAATTACTGTTTATCGCCACAGGCCAAAGTGCCTTATCGGGTATGTCTAACTTGCAACGTTTATTAGGCCGTTTCCAAGTGCCGGTGCAACTTGAAGACACCGACGTGGATTCAGTGATCCGTAAAGTTATTCTGCAAAAGAAAAGCTCGGCAGAAGCACAAGTTCAAGCGGTTATTGATAACAACCTAGGTGAAATATCACGTCATTTGCGTGGTAGTACCATAGAACACAATAAAGACGATGAAAAATGGATGGTAAAAGACTATCCACTATTACCTGTCCGTCGTCGCTTTTGGGAGCGAATTCTTCCCGCACTAGATAAAACCGGTACCGGCTCTCAACTGCGCAATCAATTACGTGTGGTACATGAGGCTGTTAAAAATACCGCAGAAAAAGAGCTAGGTTATGTGGTCCCCGCCGATTTTATATACGACCAAATTGCGACTAATTTGCTACAAACAGGTGTGATATCAAAAGACATTTACGAAACCATCAGCCGTAAGAAAGCGGGTAATGAAGATGAGCAATTACAAGGTCGCTTATTAGCACTTATTTTACTCATTAGTAAACTTCCGAGTGATGTCGAGTATGGCATTCATTCAACGGTAGACAGCCTAGCGGATTTATTATTAGAAGATTTACAGCAAGATAAACACAAACTGCGCCCAATCGTACCCAAAATGTTGCAAGTGCTTGAGGATGAGCATTTAATCATGTCGATGGAAACCACAGTAGGGCAAGAGTACCGCTTACAAACGGTTGAAAGCCAAGCCTGGTACGATGAATTTCGCCGTCAGGAATCTGATTTAATCGGTAACCCACAAATGCTGGAGTCATACCGTTCTAAAGAACTTCAAACCTATGTACGTCAGCAAATTGCTCAAGCACGCATTACCCAAGGCAGTGTTGCAGAGTCTCGCATGATCACGGCGATTTTTGAGGGTGAACTGCCTAAAGATGCAAATACAAAAATCTGCGCTTGGGCACCAGAAGTAACAGAGAAGCAGTTTAATGATTTATCACGGGGTAGCGATCCTGATGAGGCAACCATCTTTATTCATGTGCCGACATCGCACCGTAGTGAATTACAAGCGGCAATCGTCTCGCTTAAAGCGGCAGAGAACACCTTAGACATTCGTGGTGGCGCCACTACCGACGCAGGTAAAGAAGCTAAAGATGCCATGGAGACTCGTTTACGAGATGCCGAGCGAACTAAAAAGGCATTGCTGAAAGATATCTTCTCGCAAATCCAAGTTCGCTTAGCGGGTGGTCAAGAAGTTGAAGGCGAAAACCTAAAAGATCAAATTCAAAATGCCGGTGAAATAGCCTGTCAGCGCTTGTACTATAAATTTAAAATGGCAGATGATAAAGGCTGGGCTAAAGTGTTTGAGCGTGCGAGTAAGCATGCGGATGCCAATGCACTCGAAGCTATTAGCCATAATGATGATGCCGACAAACACCCAGTGTGCGCCGAAATAAAACGTTTTATTGGTTCAATGAAGCCTGGTAAAGATATTGTCGAAAACTTCCGCCAAGCGCCTTACGGTTGGAGTAAAGACACCATCGATGGCGCACTACTTGCTATGGTAGCAGCCAATGTTTTACGCGCCGCCGACAGCCAAGAGAGAGCGGTAGACGCTAAAAAACTAGACAGGTCTTCTATATCGCAAACAAAATTCCGCCCTGAAAATATCACTTTATCAAAAGTACAGTTAATCAAGGTGCGTGGCGTGATTAGTACTTTGCATGATCAAACATGCAATGCCGGTGAAGAAGCAACCAATCTACCACAAGCCATTATTAATGCCCGTAACCTTGCTCGTCGTGCTGGTGGTGAAGCGCCATTACCTATGGCGCCAAACACTAAATTACTCACTGATTTAGAAATGCACTCAGGCAACGACCAATTACAACAGGTGTTCGATAATAAAGATCAATTACTCAGCGACTTTTCTGATTGGCAGGCTTTAGCAGATAAAGTTAAAGCTCGCGAAATCCGTTGGAAAGAATTTTTACTTGCACTTAAGTATTCAAAAGATTTAGGCATTTTTACTACTTTAGATATAGAGCGCCAAGCGATTATCGCTAATCGCAGCTTGTTAGACGATCCAAATCCAGTGGATACCTTACTCAAGCAAGCGGTCAATGGCTTACGCGACACGCTAACGAGTCGGTTAACAGAATACCAGCAAGAGCATAAAGCTTGCATGCTCGAGCTAGAAGAAGATGAAAACTGGCAAAAACTCAATGAAACTAAACGCAATGAATTCTTAAAAAAACGTCATCTCGATAAGTTGCCAGAAGTTAATGTCAGTGATGCAGCTGGCGTGTTCGATTCGCTCGATGAGATAAATTTTGATCAATGGAGTGATAAAACTGCCGCGCTACCGAGTATTTTCGACCAAGTACTTAAAGATGCCATCAGTGAGCTGACACCAAAAGTCAGGTATTACAAACTCAATAAGTCGTTAATCGAAAACGAAACCCAGCTACAAAACTGGCTGACAAAAGTCGAGCAAGAGCTACGTGAAGAACTTGCCAAAGGACCAGTTGTGCCATCTTAAATGGTGCATTTACATATATAGCCGCTCACCCTTGCTCTATGTGTTCATCACACAAGCAAGGGTTTATCACATATATGGCTAACGATTGATGACTAATGGCTAATAACTAATTGATCGAGTCTAAACACTAGCGGCAAGACAATTGTGACTAACAAATTTAAGAGATTACTATGCGCAGTTCACTCGATAAAGCATTACGTAAAAAATTAGAGACAACAGTTGAAAAAGCACGCGAGGTGGTTGAAGCCGCAGTAACTGATGCGCTAACACGATTAGGTATTAGCGTTGCCCAGGCACCCAGCTATTTATCCGATGATGAGCGTAAGCTGCGTAACACTCTGCGCGCCCATGCTCGCCAGTTAGGCGATAAGCTCGTGGGTAGCGAACAAGAAACCGAATCATTGGTCAATGAAATGGCCTATGAGCACTGGCACCGCATGCTGTTTGCTCGCTATCTCGAGCAAAATAATCTGCTCATGTATGAAGGCACCCCGGTTACACTGGATGAGTGCAACGAGCTTGCTGAAGAAGAACCCGATTGCAAAGATGGTTGGGAGCTGGCAGGGCGTTTGGCACAAAAAATGTTGCCACAAATATTTCGTGCCGACTCACCAGTATTTGAGATTAAGCTATCCATTAACCATATCAATACCCTCGAAAACCTCATCGCTGAGTTAGATTTAGCTACTTTCCAAGCCCAAGACAGCTTAGGTTGGTGTTATCAGTTTTGGCAAAATAAAAAGAAAAAACAGGTGAATGAGTCTGGGGTAAAGATTGGTGCCAAAGAGCTAAGCCCAGTCACCCAGTTATTTACCGAGCCTTATATGGTGTCGTTTTTATTGGACAATGCCCTAGGAGCCTGGTGGGCTAAACGCCGTTTAAGTAGTGATGATTTAATCCGCGCTAACAGCGAGCAAGAACTGCGTGAACTAGCCGCTATTCCAGGAGTACCACTTGAATACCTTCGCTTTGTTAAGGATGAAGGTGCCTACAGCGAAGATAAAAGTGCCGACAGCGAAGATAAAAGTGCCAACAGCGAACAGAATGAGGGGATCTGGAAGAGTGCTGCTGGTGATTTTGACAAATGGCCTGAGCATTTAAGTGAACTGAAAACCCTCGACCCGTGCTGTGGTTCTGGCCACTTCTTAGTGGCAGTCTTTTTAATGTTAGTGCCAATGCGCATGCATCTTGAAGGCTTAACCGCTAAAGAGGCGGTCAATGCCGTATTGCAAGATAACATTCATGGCCTTGAGCTTGATCAACGCTGTGTAGAACTGGCGGCTTTTGCCTTAGCACTGGAAGCATGGCGATATCCTGGTGCGGGTGGCTATCGTGCATTACCTGAACTGCAACTCGCCTGTTCAGGGATGTCGATTACTGAGGCGCAAAAAGAGTGGAAAAATTTAGCTAAGGGCGATGAAGCACTTACTGATGCCATTACCTGGATGCAACATACCTTTAAAGATGCCCCAACGTTAGGGAGCTTGATTAACCCAACAAAAGCGCTTAAAGAAGGGCAAATACCACCGTGGGAATTGTTGCAACAAGCGATGACTAACAAGTTAGAAGCAAGTAATGATGCGAAGGCAACTGCACATGGTCTAGCTAAGGCTGCTAGCTTGCTATCTATTAAATATCAGTATGTAGTAACCAATGTCCCTTACCTTGCCAGAGGTAAGCAATCTTTAGTGCTAAGCAATTTTTGTGTTAAAAACCATTCAAATTCTAAAAATGATCTGGCAACGGTATTTTTAGAAAAATGCTTACATCTGTGTGGTCTTGAAGGTAGTGCTAGTGTCGTTTTACCTCAAAATTGGTTGTTTTTGTCTGGTTACAAGCAATTTCGAAAGGAACTACTATCAAAATTTTCTTGGGATATCCTAGCTAAATTAGGACCTAAGGGATTTCAGACTCCTATGTGGGACTTTAATGTTCAACTCATAACAATCTCTAAGAGTAAAGCTGATAAAAACTTCCAATTAAGTGGCGTTGACGTGTCTGGTTATGCGTCGGCATCATCGAAAAGTGACAGCATCAAAGGAGTGCTAGTTGAGTCGATTTCGCAGAAGATACAACTAGATAATCCTGATTTTAGAATTTCATTTAAAAAGCTATCAACTCAAAATTTACTTGGTGCTTATGCTAGCAGTATCGAAGGACTAACTACTGGCGACATGCCACGTTTTATCGCTTACTTTTGGGAGCGAGTTAATTTCGATGAACGTTGGGCTCCCTATATGGGTTCTGTTACTAAAGAGGTTTTTTTTGGAGGTAGGGAGCAAACTATTTTATGGGAGTCTGGTAAGGGGGAGTTAGTTCGTTTTTCCGGTGCCCATAACTTCCCAAGCGAAGTTATGAATGGAAAGAAGGTCCTAGGGAGTAAAGGGATAAGAGTAGGCCAAATGGGAAAGTTATATCCAACAATTACTCATGGAGATGTCTTTGATAAAAATGCTGCGAACTTAGTTCCTGATAGTGGAACCAATTTAGCCGCTATTTGGTGTTTTACTAGAGACTCTAGTTTTGCAGAGAAAGTTAGAGAGGTAGATCAGGCCTTAAAAGTTACAAATGCTAGCTTCTTGAAAGTTGAATACGATGAAACTTTTTGGTCAAAGAAGGCTAATACCGAGCTCCCCAATGGGTTACCAGAGGCTTTTTCTGATGATCCAACTCAATGGATCTTCCACGGTCATCCTTGCGCTTCAGTAATTTGGGACGTAGAAACTAAAACCACAGCCGTTGGCGAATTACGCCAAGATGATACCGTACTGCAAGTCGCTGTTGCTCGTCTGCTAGGCTACAAATGGCCTGCTGAGTTAGACGAAGGCATGGAACTGGCACCTGAAATGCGTCAGGTGATGCTAAAAAATGCTGGTTTTGATGGTCTAGTCGATGATGATGGCATTGTTTGTATTCCCGCTATTCGCGGTGAAATGAACGCGGTAAAACGTATAGAGGCGATATTACAAAAAGCCTATGGCACAAAGTGGTCAAACTCGGTTGAAGCTAATCTACTTAAGGCTGTGAAATCCACCAGCATAGATGATTGGCTTCGTGATAAGTTTTTTGAACAACATTGTAAGCTATTCCAACATAGACCCTTCATCTGGCAGATTTGGGATGGATTAAAAGATGGCTTTTCGGCATTAGTGAATTATCACAAGCTGGACTATAAAGGCCTTGAACGTCTTATCTATACCTACCTCGATGACTGGATAAGCACCCAAAAACGCGGAATTGCCGATAATATCGATGGGGCAGACATTCGTTTGTCAGCCGCTGAAAACCTAAAAGTGCAGCTAGAAGCTATCCTTGAAGGTGAAGCTCTACCAGGTAAACCAGGCTTAGATATCTTCGTGCGCTGGAAACCTTTAGCTGAACAACCTATTGGCTGGAATCCAGACTTAAACGATGGTGTGCGCTTAAACATTCGTCCATTTATGTACGCCCAAGATATGGGTAAAAAAGGCGCAGGGGTATTACGTGCGGCACCAAATATCCATTGGAAGAAAGATCGGGGCACAGACGTCGCCTCAGCACCTTGGTTCCACCTAGGCCCAGAATACGGCGGCAAAGAAGGCGACCGTATCAACGACCACCACTTAACGATTGCAGAAAAGAAAGCGGTTAGAGAAAAGTTAAAAGAGGATATATGAAATGGGTACAGTAAACCCCATCAATGAGTTGAGCATTATCGGTTTTAAATCGATTAAGTCGATGACAAACTTAAGATTAAACAGTTTAAACGTCTTAATTGGTGCTAACGGAGTTGGCAAGAGTAACTTTGTCTCATATTTTCGTTTACTCGGTGAAATGCTTGATGGACGTTTACAGGTATGGAATAAGAAGCAAGGTGGGGCCGATCGGGTATTAAGCTTTGGTGTAAAAGAAACTGAAAAATTCGGTTCTTTTGTTACCTTTGGTATTAATGGCTATAAATTTCTTTTGGAACCTACTGTCGATGGTGGTTTTACTTTCTCTCAAGAATCTCTTTACTTTAAAGGACCTTATTATGGTGATAAGTGGATTTCTTTAGGTTCTGGACATGATGAGGCAAAGTTAAAAGTTAAATATGAAAAGGATGGAAAAGGAGCTGTTGCTGATTACTGTTACAGTTCAATCTCTAGTTGGCGTGTATACCATTTTCACGATACTAGCGACACGGCAGGAGTAAAGCGTTTATCTTCTGTGCATGATAACGAATATTTACGTAATGACGCGTCGAATTTAGCTGCTTATTTATACGAGCTTAAAAACAAAGAGCCTGACGTTTATAGTCAGATTCGTAAGACGGTTAAGCTAGCCGTGCCATTTTTTAACGATTTTGTGTTAAAGCCGACTGAGTTAGATACGGGGGAAGAGCAAGTTCGTCTATTATGGACACAAGTAGATAGTGATTATGCGTTATGGCCTAGCCAGTTATCAGATGGCTCGATCCGCTTTATATGTTTGGTGACAGCATTACTGCAGCCTACACCGCCTTCAACCATCATTATTGATGAGCCGGAATTAGGGCTTCACCCTTACGCTATTACCTTGCTAGGGGCATTGTTGCGCTCTGCGTCACAACGGATGCAGGTGATTGTTTCGACCCAATCAGTGCCTTTGTTGAATGAGTTTGAAATTGATGATCTTATTGTTGTTGAAAGAGAGAATGGTGTATCTAGCTTCAAGCGTTTAGAAGAAGATGATTTTAAATCTTGGCTTGAAGATTATTCAATTGGTGAGCTATGGGAGAAGAATATTTTAGGCGGGAGGCCGTCAAAATGATCACCGTTCATGTCATTTGTGAAGGGCAAACAGAAGAAGCTTTTGTTAATAATTTACTGGTAGAGCCCTTTGCCCATAAAGGTATTTATTTAAGGCCTGCGTTAATCGGTAAACCTGGGCATAAAGGTGGTAACTTCAAGTTCGAACGTCTTTTGGTCGATGTAAGAAATCGCCTTACTGCAGATAAAAATTGTTATTGCACTACTTTCTTTGATTTTTATGGATTACCTGAATCATTCCCAGGAAAAAATGCTTTAGCGGCTAATGCAGCAATTACTGATAAAGCAACAACGCTACAAAATGAATTGATAGCAAAGTTGACGGAAGCGCTGGGTACTGATGTGATGAGGCGCTTTATTCCTTTTGTACAAATGTATGAGTTTGAAGGTTTATTATTCAGCGATCCTGAGAAAATGGCTTTAGGTATGGATAAGCCGGATTTAGTCGGGGAGTTCCAAGCTATAGCTGATAAGTTCGCTTCACCTGAACACATCAACAACAGCCCGCAAACAGCACCGAGTAAGCGCATCATAAAGTTGATTCATAATTATGAAAAACCACTTATGGGAACTCTTGCAGCACTAGACGTAGGCCTTGAAGTAATGCGTGGGAAATGTGAGTTATTTAATGCATGGCTGCAACAAATTGAAGCATTGGAAATAGTGTAATTATGGTAACTATAATCGATTTTTTAGCAACACAACTACGAAACTGTGCTACCTACAATTCCGCTGTGCAAGTTGCACCTGCAGCTATTTTGTGGACTGATATTGAATGCCAATGGCAGTCTGCAATGCCGTTTATTAAGCAGCAACTGCCTGAATTGATAGAGCTTGGCGAGTATAAGCCTGAGGAGCGTACAGGCCCCGCAATATGGATTAAGTGTGCTATTGCGGGGGTGTTAGAGGATTGCCAATTACCTGCTAGTAAAACGCCTATCATCTATTTACCTGGTGTTGGCCGTAAAGATTTACGTACCATCGAGCAGTGCCCTGATTATCTTCGTCCGCTAGCAGAGCTTCAATATCGTGGTTGCTGGTGGGCGTATAACTCAGCTGGCCGTGATTGGAGTGTATCGTCATTTTTGACCAATCCCAATGTCGGTTTAGGTCTAGATTTAGCTAAAGATAAAAAAACCTTGGATGCGATAATTCAGGTGTTGCCGGATATTCTTGAATCACCGGCAGATCGTTTACAGGGTAAGAAACTCACCGCGGATGAGTTTTATGCGATTGTGTTAAATGATCCTGCTAAAGATATTTTGGGTTGGTTGAATAATCCCCAAGAGAAAGAGTCCCAATGGCAAGGCAATAAATGGGATATTTTCAAGCAGTCTTGTGCTCAGAATTACGGTTTCACTCCGACTCAGACTGAACTGAATATCCCATTAACACTGCTATGTGCAGCCGATGGCGCTTGGCAAAGTGTGTGGCAGCGCTTTATTGATACCGCATCTAACCTTCCTTTATTGGTTAAGCGTTTAGCTGATGTTGAGCCATCAGACTTAGCTTTTGAGGCGCAGCATTACCTATTTGAAAATAACCGCGACGAACTTATGATTGAAAGTGAGCTAAAAGCGCTAAAAGATAAGATGCGTGTTGATATTGCTGCGGTTATTACTCGATTATGGAGCGAACAACACCAGCGCCAATCTTGGGTTTGGGCTCAATTAGGTTTATCTCCATGGCTAGCAATATTAGCTGAGTTAAAAGCTGTGCTTGAGCATACAGAAATCCCCTTTAGTGGTTCAACACCTCAAGCGATGGCAGAGTTTTACCAACAACGATTTTGGCAAGCTGATGCTTCGGCCATTGCCGCCATGGCTAAGGCGCAAGATATCCACCAGCAAGAAGTGATTGCTGATGTATTAACGGTTATCTATACCCCGTGGTTAGAGCTGGTAACATTGAATTTTCAAACCTTAGTAGAGCAAAATGGCTACCCTGGTGATAATCAAATTAAAGAATCTACATCACATTACACAGTAGGCAGTGAGGTTATCTTTTTTGTTGATGGTTTGCGTTTTGATACCGCGAAATTATTAGAAGTTAAGTTAAGTAGGCTTGGCCTTAATATTGATTTAACCACCCAATGGGCGGCACTACCATCGTTAACTGCGACAGCTAAAGCTGCGGTTACGCCGGTGGCTGATTTATTGTCGGGCCTTCAAGATAATGAAAACTTTACACCTGTTCTAGTAGGTACCGAGTCAGAGTTTTCTGCTTATCAGTTTAAAAAAGCCTTAGCCGAAAAAGGTTGGCAATATTTAGATGGTTTAGAAACCGGTGAACCCGATGGTTATGCCTGGGTGCAAACGGGCGACTTAGATAACATGGGGCATGCTCAGCAACGTAAAATGCCATTACACATTGATGCTGTGCTTAATGATGTTGCTGCTCGAATAGAAGGGCTTTTGAATGCTGGATGGAAGCGAATTAAGGTTGTAACAGATCACGGCTGGCTTTGGGTGCCAAACAAGTTGGCTGAGGCGAGCATCCCTAAAACATCGGTTAAAAAGCGCTTAACTCGTTGCGCTATTTTGAAAGACAATATGAGCTCATCTGGGTTAACGGTTCCTTGGCATTGGAATCCAAGTGTCACAGTTGCGATGGCTCCAGGCATTGCAGGTTATGTCGGTGGTGATTATTACAATCACGGTGGTTTGAGCCTTCAAGAGTGCTTAACGCCAGTGATTAAGATTAATAAAGTAAATATATATTGATAAGGCGTTTTTTGAAAGGCAAGCAGATAAGTCAGAACTTTTAATATCGATTTAAATTTTCTTGATTTAGGCATATCTCGAAATGCCAGCTAAATACCTTCGGTCATTACAATCATTATGAAAGGGATTTCTTATGCCGTTTGAAGATAATTATGAAGAAGATCTAATCCCAAGAATAAGGGACCTAATAGATGGATATCCAAAAAACTCTATATTGAAGGAGTATTTACAAAACGCAGATGATTCTGGTGCTACAGAATTAATAGTCACCTTTGACAGAAGAGAGCATTCATCACTAATTGAAACTAAGTTTCAGGCTGCAAGTGGGCCGTCACTGATTATTCAAAATAATTCAAGTTTTAAACAAAAAGATTTTGAGGCGATAGTCAAAATTAGTGCACAAGGCAAAGTTGAAGACCCCAATTCTACTGGTCGATTTGGTCAAGGTTTTAGTTCAAGTTTTAGCATTTCAGATCACCCTTCATTTGTGTCTAGTGGAAGAGCCTACTGGTTTGACGTATTAAAAATCGCAGTTGCCAAAGAAAAGGTTAAAAGTATCCAAGGTTGGTATACCGAAAATGATGAGGAAGATATTTCAGATTGGATAAGAACTTTTCAGTTAGATAACCCAATTAAAGGGACTGCTTTTCGTTTACCGTTGAGAACAAAATCTACCGCCACTTTGGGTGGAATCAGTCATGAAGTATTTTCGTTTGAAGATTTTTTAGAATGGTGCCATGAATGGAAAAGTCGGTCTTCAGGATTATTATTCCTTAGGCATCTACAAAAGCTCACCCTCCAAGAAATTAACGAAAAAAATGAGCGTATAGTCCATGTTGAAATTAGGACTACGAACACAGATGAAATCAAGACTATTGGCGACAAAATACAAGAAGAATTTTCTTCTAGTTTGTTAGATATCTGTGAACGTTGGAGAAAAAATAATGTGCAACTTCCATTATTCAAATATGAACATCATTTTACAATTAAATTTTTTGATAGTGTAAAAAATAACAGTTTTGAAACTAACGAAAGCTGGGCAGTTGTAAATGGTCTATTTCGTGGTCGTAATGACGTTTTAATAGAGCAAGCAATAAAAGTTCTGAACATATCACCAAACCCTAGAAAAGTTTTGCCTTGGGCAGGAGTCGCCGTTCCGATAAGTGAAAAAGGAGTAATTAAAAAGTTAGACAATCCTGATATTTATTCATTTTTGCATCTTCCCATAAAATCAAAGCATGCCGTTCATATCCATGGCTGGTTTGATCTAAATCCAAAGCGAACTGAAATATCAGCAGATGGAAAAGGCAACGACAAAGAAATATTGATTGAATGGAATCGTCTCTTATTTCGAGACGCTGTAGGTCCTGCTTGGGCGCTATTAATTGATTTTATAAAAGCCATCTGTCCTGTAAATAGTTATTATTCTCTCTGGCCAAAGAATAGTGGAGACGAATTTGATGATGCTTTAGTTGAAGGTTTCTTCCAATCAGCAATGAGTTTAGAATGTATTCGGACAAAAAATAAAGCTAAAGTTTTTTGGAATAAGCCGAGCGATAATATCTATTATCTTCCTAATGCGTCTAAAAATCTGTTACTGGCAATTCAACAGCATTTTTCAATTATAGTCCCAAAACCAACTTCACATGTGCTCGATGGGTTTGATGTAATAGATCATAATTTACGAGCCGTGACGCCGGAGTGCATTAGAGATTTCTTACTCAAAGCAACAAAAAATATTGAACTTCCTATTCCTATAGATGAAATGTCTATTTCTATGTTGTCGAGAATAGATTGGTTAAGAGAAATTATAATTTATTGTGCCGAGGCAGAGACTGACCAAAATTATAGCAATTTAAACAAGTTACCTTTATCACTAACGTTAAACTCCAATTTAGATTTTGTGAACGAAAAAAGGCTAGTTGACGCTAATCCAAATTTATCAGTCTTTCAAAATGACAAGAATCTCTTTGTTCACCCGGAATTAGTCGATATTGTGAAATATGCAGAGATGCTGCCTTCTTCTTGGCTAATCCCCTCGCTTGAAAACTATCTAGTGCTTTTAAATGAGCACTTAGCATCATATGATCGAAGTAATAAGTCATGGTTAAAAAATGTAATTAAATTAATTTATTCTGCTGATGAAAACGAAATTTCAAAGTTGACGGAAGAAATTTCTGCGCTAGAGATTGTTCGATTAAGTAACGGTGAATTTAAACAGCTCGGTGCTGATAGAGAGTCCCCTTTCTATTTGCAAAGAACTGAGTTCGACAATATCCATTATTTAACAGATGCTGGAATGGATGTCATACATCCTAGCTATATGAGTTTATATAGTCCATTAACAAAATTGGAGGGATGTGAATTTATTAAGGAATTAAATTCTCACACTCTTTCTAACTACTTGATTTACCTTCCTGTAGATGAATACGAATTTTTTCAAAACAAGGAAATTAGAGAGTATTTTACCGACATCTTGGCGCAAAATATCTCATGGATAGATGAGTTGGATGAAAACGAAAAAGAATACCTAAATGACATGCCGTTCTTGTCATCAGAAAACGGAGATATTTACGCAAAAAATTCGGATGTGAAACTATATTTGTCTGCTGGTTTTTCGCCCCCCAAACATGTCCATAACTTAAAAGGAGAGTTTGAAATAATTAGTACGTTAGGTGAAAAACATCATCAAATGTGCCTAAAAATGGGTTTTGAAGAGCAAACCCCTTTGAATTACCTTAAGCAAGTTATTTTACCATTTATTGAAAATGAACCTTCAGTTGATGATGTTATAATAATTTCAGAATGGTTAGCGAATAGCTGGGACGAACTTGTAAATGAATTAGATGAAGCAGAAGAACAAGATCTAGTTTTAAGTTTGTCCACAGCCTATTTTGTAATTGATTCTGATTGCAATCTAAATAAAGCTGGCAACTATTATCATCCTACGCTTTTCGCCAGCTTACCAACTGCTATGCAGGATATTAATTATGTTCCATATACTTTTAAAGACCCAGTAACCCAAAACAATTGGATGAAATTACTAACAATACTGGGGGCGTCAAATTCAATAATTCCTGCGCACATAATCTCATTAGCAAGTTCAATAGTTAGAGAGCAAAATGTAGAGAAATCAATTGAACTCATAAACTATATATCTAATCACTTCGAGATTTTCGAAAATATGAATTATGAGAATAAAAATATTTTTGCATCACTTTCTGCAATGCCTTGGATTCCTGCACAAAAATTTAACGATAGAACTTTATTTCCAGAGAAAGAATTCAAACAACTACAAAAACCAAGCCAGCTTATTTTGAATAGTGATTATAAAAAGGCCGGTGGAGTGCATTTCTGCATATCATCAAAGATAAAATTAGGGAAAAAAGATGAAGATGCTGAATTCTCTGTTTTTGACATGGCCCAAAAAATTGGTCTTTTAGTTATTCTTCCAAATGAAAGTATATTTGACAGTTTTAGACGATTAATTCATTTGAGTAATTCAAATCGAGTTACAGACTCAAGGGTTACTGAGTTTGCAAAAGAGTTTTATAAATACTTAGGGCGAAATACTAAAATATTTCCAACCCAAATACCTGAAGACATTAGAATAAAAGGGGTTTTAATTAAAAATAATTGGTTGTCAGCAAGTAAAGTTTTTCAAAGGCCAATTCAACTTTCTGGTATCTTCAGTTGGGATGAATTAATTGCAAGTGACGGTATTGATTCAAAGTTAGCTGAAGGACTTAAAAAGCTTGGGGTTGAAGAAAAACCTGATATTGAATACTTAATTAAATTTTTAAGCGAACTCCCACAAAATGAAAAACTATCAACTCAAAACCTAAAAGATGCCAAAGCTATATTATCTGAATTGCAGAATAGCAGTATAGGCGACTTGAATCATTCGAATATTCCATTGTTGTCTCGCTCGGATAAGTTGTTAGATGCTGGACAGTTATACCTCAAGGATTTAGATTCATACGATAGTTCTACTAGTAAAAATGAGGAAATAGAATTCTGCCAACATCAATTTAAAAACCTAGCTGAAAAATGCGGAGTGCTCTCATTAGCTAGCAATATACAAGCAAAATTAGATGTTCAAAATTCAATAGAATCTTTAGACAGTATAGGTTTATTGGGCGATGCCATTCACAGTGAAGTGTTTAAGTCTGCAATCTTACGGCTAATGTATCATGAAGGAAGAATTAATGAAGAGGACATGAGCCACGATTTAATTAACTCTTTATTGCCTGAAAACCTTTATTTGATGAAATCTCTTGTTGTAAATTATTCCGTAAATGGTAAATGGATATATGACGATTTAACGGCTGTTACCTTTCAAGATATTGATGACCTGTCACTATATCTTTTAAAT
The DNA here is from genome assembly GCF_900156405.1 of Shewanella morhuae. Taxonomy (GTDB): domain Bacteria; phylum Pseudomonadota; class Gammaproteobacteria; order Enterobacterales; family Shewanellaceae; genus Shewanella; species Shewanella morhuae. The sequence goes on along the minus strand of NZ_FTNN01000010.1, from coordinate 8,627 downwards.
CAAGACGATATGGAAGATATTTATGAAAGTATCGCAGCTTTCATCAGTGATACTTCTTCGCTAGGTAGGGATAGCTTTAGCATAATAGGCCGAATTCTCAGGAATGATTTATTTTCTATTGGAGAAATTAAATCGCTATTGGATCAAAAAAACATAAAATCGTTACCCGAAAAGATAAATTTTGATGAGGGGATATCCCTTTATGGTGATGATTCTGGTAATACAGTCGAAGAACGTTTTGGTATTGATGATATGGAGAGTGAATCCGTAGAAACGGAAGTCGTGGATGAACAATACAAACCTAATTCAGTTGGTGATGAAATTGCACCACCAACTAAGTCAAAATCTAACAATATAAAAAATGAGAATATTGACGAAAGGAAAGGACGGAGTAGTAGTTCCAACATCAACAGTAGGAATACTAATTCCGAAGCATATCAAAGAAATGGTTCAAGTCATCCCAATAGTAAATCTGATACTAAACATGAAAAATCCTCCTCTGATATTGTAAGCCCGAATGATAGAAAACCACTTTATGTTGGGCGTGAAAAAGAAATAGATACTAAAGAGACCGAAGATAAAAAAACAATTGCTACAGAAATTGGTAATAAAGGTGAGAACCATATTCTAAAACACTCATCTGATTATATCATTGCTAACTCACATAGATTTGAGAAAGCGTCAGTTAATAATAAAGGCTATGATATTCTAGAATTAAACTCAAAAGACGAAGTGGTTAGGTATATAGAAGTAAAAACATTAACAGGAGTATGGGGGGAAGGGGGTGTTGCTGTTACTAAATCGCAACTAGAGTTTGCCCAAGTTAATGATAATTGGTGGCTGTTTGTCGTTGAAAATATAAACACACAAAAACCAAATGTCTATTTATTTGAAAATCCCGTACAAGAAGCAAATCGTTTCATGTTTGATAATAGTTGGAAACAATTGAGCAAAGCAGATACTAAAGTTTACGAAAAAAAACCCCAAATAGGTGATAAATACAGGTTACTAAATGGCGTATATGAGATTTGCGAGGTTGAGAAGAAGGGAGCATTTCACAAAGTTACTCTTCAAGAACTCAATTCTGGTGAGCAGATTAAGAAAAAGTTTGATCCGGCATGGGAAACATATTGATGGCGAACATTATTCCAAGATTATCTGATGTACAAATCGGAGATATTTCATCAAATGCAGAACAAAAACTTTATAAAGCGTTAGCTAAACAATTACCTAATGATTGTCTTATTGTTCATTCGTTAGAATTCATTAAGAAGACATCAAAAAGTAATAGCCATGGAGACAGGGAGGCCGATTTTGTTATTTTCTCACCTTCACTCGGTATATTGGTAGTTGAAGTTAAAGGTGGTGGAATTAAATACGATAAATCAATCGACCAGTGGTATTCGATTGATCGAAACAGTAATACGCATGAAATAAAAAACCCTGTAAGACAAGCAAGAGACGCAAAATATGAGATAAGAAATCATCTGCAGCAAAAAATGGGCAAAAAGAACTTACTCCTTGGACATGCAGTTATGTTTCCTGATATAGAGCATGCGGCACCTTTGGTAACACCTGAAATGGCCCTCCAAATAATTGGGACGAATCGCAACCTTAGTAACCTCAATGATTGGGTAACAAGTGTTTTTGAGTTTTGGTCTGGTGAAACTCCTTATTACGAAAAATTGGGAGAGCAAGGTATTAAAGCGGCTGAACAAATTTATGGAAAGCAAGTTACAATTCGACCTTCTTTGCGTTCAAGTATTGAAAAAGAAATTGAAAAACAAATTGAATTAACGAACCAGCAGAAAAGTATTCTAAGACAATTAAAAAGAAGAAAACAAGCTTTAATCGAAGGCGGAGCAGGAACTGGAAAAACTGTTTTAGCGCTGGATCAAGCAATCAGTCTCTCTGTGCAGGGATTGAAAGTCTTACTGCTTTGCTACAATCAAAAATTAGGTGATTCACTTAAGACTAAAACTGAGTGTTTTGAATCTCTCCACTCTATGAGTTTCCATGAATTTTGTTCATGGCGAGTACGACAAGCAAAGAATAATACTGGGAGAGACTTAATAGAAGAGTCGAAAACGGCTTACCCTAAAGCTGACTTTTACGATGTAATTATGCCCAGTGCGTTAATCGATAGCTATGAAATAGCGCCAATTGAATATGATGTTGTTTTAGTTGATGAAGGTCAGGATTTTAAAGCTGAATATTGGTTAGCCATTGAGTTGTTATTAGATCAGAAGGCTGATACTAAGCTATATATTTTTCGGGATTGTAACCAAGCTATTTACTCAGATGAAACTGAGCTTCCAATTAGCTGCGAACCATTATACTTATTTGATAACTGTAGAAACACAAGGTTTATACACGAAGCCGCTTATCAGTACTACAAAGGGGCTGACGTTGAAGCTCCAAAACTGGAAGGAGAAGAGACTCAATTTATTTCCAAATCGACTATTGAACAGCAGGCTAGTGAAATTGACAAATTAGTTTCGAAGCTTGTAAGTACAGAAAATATCAACCCCAATGATATTGCTGTGATAACCATTGGATTGTACTCTCAAGCTCAAGATTTACTATCAAAGTCTAGAAATAAACATTTATGGGCATTTAAAGAGTTTTCACCTAATTCAAAGATATTGGTAGAAACCTCAAAACGTTTTAAAGGGCTTGAGTCAAAAATTTTAATTCTCTGGATTATTGATGAGCATGATGCCGATGAGAAAATGCTTTATGTATCGATCTCTCGTGCAAGGCTGAGATTATGGATTGTTGGGAATCAAACGTTTATCGATAGGTTTAATGGATAAGCATATTGTGTTAGCTCAGTTAATTTGTTGTTAACTGGGCTGTATTACATGCAATAATCACTTTAGTTTAGTTGAATTTAAAACACGCTCATATGCTTGATCCTACCACTGTGTAAGGTCTCATCGTTTTGTACGATCGAATCGGTTAGCTCTTGAGAGTAATCACCTCGTAGATAGAGTAAGATTAACGTGTCATCTAGCTCGATATCAAATAGCGTACAAATTTCTGCCATATCTTCGATGTCCATCGCACGCTTGTAGGCGTCCATTTGACCTGACAAATTGTAAATACTAAAGATACTGGCCATCACTCGTTTATCTTCGGTTTTCTCACCACCGCCAGGATTAACAATGCGGTTGAATTCGACTGATTCACCATTATTTAAGCGCTGAGTAAAATGTTGTGCTCTAGATTTCGCACAACTAGGTGTGTAGTCATTATAAGTGACACCATTAACCCATTGAGCCTTAATCCAGTTTTGATGATCACCACGTAATGCGCGACCTTTTTTGCGAAATGGCCCATCATTGTCGAGAAGTTCTTGCCGAATAAGCTGAATGGCGCTTAGTAATTCAGGGTCGGAAGTCAATACACTATAATCGAAGTCTGAATCAGTAAGCTTACCAGGTACGACAATGTAACCTTTGGTTAAGTATGTTTTTGAGTCATTAAGCTTTCTGGTTACGATAGTTTCTATTGTTGGTGTAACAACAGTGCCTCTGTCGAATCCTCGGACATCATACTTAGCACAAATTTGTTCAAATACGTCCTGAAGTCCTTCAAACTCTTTGTCCTTATCTCGGGACTCTAAATGCTCTAATAACTCACTGTATGCTCGAACCGCATCTAGATTGGTATAGTGTTTTGCCTGTATATTTTGATGATAGCCACATGCACGACCAATGTTGGCCTGGACCACTGCTGCAATGTTGGCAATACTACTGTCCCAGGTATTGATTAATGTCTCTTTCATTTCCTGACCAAAATTAACACCAGCGCGGAATCCTGCGACAGTAATAGCAATCAGTTTTTCATCAAATAGACTCGCCGTTTCAAACTCCCTTTTTAAATCATCAATGGAGCAGAGTTCATGATCCTCAACACCGACTAACTTTTGGCCAACTATGTGAATTTGGTCTTCATCAATACCATTTTCGAGTAAGATCTGTTTTGCCAACTTTGCTTGACTACTTGGAACTCTGACGAGAGACCAACCAGTACCCACATGTTCTTTAAATTGCTTAATAAAGCGCTTTCTCATCAGCGATTCTTCACAGAAATCTCGGTGACTCTCATCAAGTTTAATAATCTGGTTGAAGCGATGCATCTGGCGAATACCATGATATTCGCTACTTGTCTGATGAAATACGAGGGAGGTATTAAAGTTATGGTGCAATATGGAGTCTGCACCCGCAGCATAAAGAGCGCTGAATGGTGTTGCGGAAACAAAAGCAACTCGGCAATGAATATTATCTTTTTCTAAGTAACTGAACACTTTATCATAACGGACACTGTCGCTACTTGAACCGTAGTGGCATTCATCAATGATAATAAGTTGTGGCTGATGATGTTTAAAATCCACTTTTAGGGCTGTTTCGAAGTTGGTAAAGTTGCTTACAACGACATTTTTACATGGAGCTAAATCTTTTTTAGCTTGTTCTTGAAGGGCTATATCAGCCATGGTGATTAGGTAAAGTGTATCTTTTAAGCGCTTTCTGTCACTGATTTGGTCGTCGGTAAGCGAAAGTCTTTGCAACCCGGATAACGCCAGTGCAATCCCTGATTTACCAGATTGCATTTCAGCGGCTAACACAACTGCTCGAGAACCAGCACTGAATTTTGCAAAGGTTTTTGCTGCAGCATTACGCTGATGCTCGAAGGTATTTGCTGAAATCGCATTTTCAACCTGTTGTCGATATTTGTATAAAGCGGTCATTAGGTTACCCAGCTGTATAGTCTAAGGCTCATCGGCATTTTTAATGTGCAGAATTTACTTTGTCTGAAAAGTGGGATTCATCACTAAGTGAGCCTGTTTTTTCTGGTAATTCGTTGTGCTGTTTTTTACTGATGGAGCGATCAATATCGTATTCTCCACGTTTATAAAGCACTAACATAGTGTCATCTCTTTCGATTCCGAAATGGTCACACATTTCCCAAACATCCTCTAGTGACATGATTTTCTTATCAACTTTACGACGAGAAATGTTGTAAACACTAAAGATGGCTGCTGCTATCAATTTGTTCTCTGACAATTCGCCAGAGCCAGGGGCTACGACTCTATTAAATTCGAGGTATTCGCCGTCATCGAGCATTTGCGTATATAAGAATGTTTTTTGTTTTTGAGTTCCGTCCGCGCGGGCTTTTTCTGGATTGTCAAAACTATCGCCATTTACCCAGTGCGCTTTTATCCAGTTTTTGCCTTTACCGCGCATAGCACGACTGCCTTTGACGCAGGGAGCTCCTTTAGCAGTAAATTCATTCCGAATAACGTCTATTGCCTGTAAAAAATGCTTGTCTCGAGTGAATTGGCTAAAATCTGCATCTTCCTCAAGCAGCTTCGCTGGGACTGCAACGTAACTATCGGTTTTATAGGTTTCTACATCTCCGATTGGTCTACGACGTTTGTATTTAATTGTAAGTCCAACATCAAGGCCATTTACTTGATATTCTTGACAAATATCATCAAAAAACTCTTTCAATCCATCAAAATCAGAGGCGGCGTTGTCGGAACAGGTAAGTTCTAAGTGGTCTAGGATTGCGCCATATGCTTCAGTTGCATTTAAGTTGGTGTAGTGGGTCGATGCATTATTGCCATGGTAACCACACGCACGACCAATGTTTGCTTGAACTACAGCAGCGACACTGGCGACTGTACTATCCCAAGTAGAGATGAGATTGTTTTTCATCATCGCACCGAAATTGATACCCGCGCGGGCACTGGCGACCGTAATCGCTATCAGTTTATCTTCGAACAACAATGCGTCATCAAACTCCTTTTTAAATCTTTCAATTGAGCAATGTTCGTCTTCTGGTACACCACTCAATGAATTACCGATAATGTAGATGGCGTTTTCGTCAATTCCTTGCGTGATTAAAAATTGTTTGGCCTCCATTGCCAATCCTGCTGGTACCCTAACTAACGACCACCCCATCCCTTCGTGTTGCTTAAATTGAGTTATAAATGCATCTCTTTCCTGCGATGGGAAAAGAAAATTGCGGTTATCGTCAATAAGCGCTTTAACCTTACCATTATTTAACATTTCGCGAACACCGTAATACTCATCACTTGTTTTATGAAAAACCAGGCGAGTATTGAAGTCGCGTCTTAAAATCGAATCCTTGAGTGCTTTAGAGGCAACATCATTAGCTTCTTTTAAAAGCTCTTCATCCTGCTTAGATTCTGCTTCTGTTTGCAGTTCTAACGCTTCTTGATATTCGGTTTCCGCACCGTAAAGCGCACCAAAAGGTGTTGCTGAAATAAACACAACGTTGCAGGAATCGTTTTCTTGTTCTAGATAATCGAAAATTTTGCTATATCGAACGGCTGCCACATTAGAGCCATAGTGACATTCGTCGATAATAATCAGTTTAGGTGGGTTGCCTTTGAACTCATTCTCAAGCGCTTTTTCAAAGTTAACAAAGTTACTGACAACAACGTTTTTGGCTAATTTTAAGTCTTCTTCAGCTTGTTCTTTGAGTGCGGTATCGGGCATTGTGACAAGGTAAAGTGTATCTTTGAGCTGTGCTCTGTTACAAATTTGTTGAACAGTTAAGCTAAGTCGTTGTAAACAACATAAAGCCAGCGCGATTCCCGATTTGCCTGCTTGCATTTCCGCAGCGGTAACAACGGCCCTGACTTGCTCACTTGATAATGCATTAAAGGTTTTTTGTGCAGCATTGATTTGGTGAGAGTGCAATGCGTTACTATCTAAAATATGCTGTACTTTTTGACGCATGTTTTGAGCTTTTGAGTCCATTCTGGCTACCTTGTTTTTAATTTAAAATACTATAACACGTTAATTTTAATTAATATATTTTAAAAATCGCATGTTTAATTGAAATTGTGAAGTGAGAATTTTAGATAGTCTGGCAAGAGGATACTACACCTGCATGATGCCACTGATGTTTAAGTTAATGTGTTTGCGTTTACCACAATATGGTTTCAGTGTAGTGCTAAAAAATACATATACAGCAAAGATGAAGACACCGTAATTTATAGTGCAAATATTTATTAAAAATATGATCTTAGTGAGTAGAAAAGGTTGAGTCTTATCGTGTAGCATGTGTCAAATTCAAGCTTGCGTAAGGATTACCATGCCTGTTCCTCCCCCTTGCACGACATTTATTTGTTCGAATTGCGACTGGCACAAAATAGTGGTGTTTAAAAGTGATGTCATTACGCGTGGCTACAACTGGTTTGATGTATGTCCTAAGTGTCGTGCTGGATGAGTACATCAACGCCCAGAAACAGGCTAACGGTTTTGATCTGCGTTACACCGAGACTATGTCTCCATTAGAGAAAGATTGGCGCGATTGTTCCAATGTACTTTCACGTCGTGATTTTAATGAATTGATGACGTCTGGTTGGAGCCAGGGCGGGATCATACTTTGTTAACAGTAGGGAACTTCTTCGTATCTGCATGATCTGATCGGGCATGTTATTCTACTGAACCTAATCCATGTCCTTATTTGAACACTTGAAACTCATCGAAGACCCTCGCTCTCACATCAACCTAGACCATGATTTAGTTGATATTATTTTTCTCGTTTTAGCGGCAATCACTTCAGGTTGTGATGGCTGGCAAGCTATCGAAGAATTCGGCAAAGAGAACCTATCTTGGCTACGTAAACATCGAGATTTTGACAAAGGGATCCCGACTCGGCATTCCATTGCTCGGATCATTAAAGTCATCGATACCGAAATACTGGTGTTGGCGCTCTTTAGTTGGGCAAATAGCTTAAGAGAGGCCTCATCCAAGCCATTAATCGCTATCGACGGCAAAACGTTGCGGGGTGCAGTTAATCAACATGGCGCTAAAAATGCGCTACACCTCGTTTCGGCCTTTGATACCGAACAAGGAATTGTGCTGTATCAGCAAGATACACAGACCAAAGGTAACGAAATCGCAACGGTTCAAGCGCTGTTGCACATGTTAGACATTAAAGACGCTGTTGTAACCTTTGATGCACTTCACTGCCAGCGGGAAACGCTTCAACAAATCATCAAAGCTAAAGGTGACTATGTTGTTCAGGTAAAAGGCAACCAACCTCTACTTAGGCAGGCCATAGAGATGCAGTTCCAACCTCACTGGGATAACGACGGCGTCGACATATTGAGTATCGAAGAGGATGACAAGGGGCATGGCCGTAAGGAGCGTCGCACGACATTTCAAATTCCAGCAAAGCTGCCGCAGGCGCTCGCGAAAAAGTGGCCATCAGCCAAGTCGCTAATTGCCGTTGAGCGTCAACGAACATATAAAGGTGTTACAAGCATTAATACGGATTATTACTTAAGTTCTTTACCTCTGGACGTCGAACTTGCAGCCAAAGCGGTGCGTCAGCATTGGCACATCGAGAACCAGCAACACTGGGTGCTTGACGTCACCTTTAGGGAAGACAGCTCAAGAATGGGTGACCGTGAAAACGCGAAGAAGATGGCGCTATTTCGGCGTATCGTGCTGAACCTTTTAGAGCAGCATCCGCTAAAAGCCAGTAAACCAACCAAGATAAGAAAGGCAGCATGGAATGGCGATTTTAGGAGCGAGATTTTCTTTGGTTAAAAGATTTAACAAAGCTTAATCCCGCCCTGG
>NZ_FTNN01000004.1:93028-342511 GCF_900156405.1 Shewanella morhuae | reverse complement strand
ATTAATACAGATTCTGCGACATTAGCTCAGTTGGTAGAGCGATACCTTGCCAAGGTATAGGTCATCGGTTCGAACCCGATATGTCGCTCCAAATTCCTAAATCTTCCATTATCAAATTATTCAATGAGCATTGGTTCAGTTGTGATTTTTCTCTGTTTCCTCAATGCTTTAAATCTTCATTAGTTTGACTGCTAGTCTCGAGATATTTTCCTCATGCTTAAGTAGCGAGTCTGAAAATAGGTTCCAATCGTAGTTGATTAACATTGTTTCGCTATATTTCTGATTTCATTCCTTCAATTAGCTTATCTACACTTGTTTTGATTAACGATTATCTGCTGTAAATCCTATATTTAAGATTTGCTATGTACAACTAAAGACCTATACCAGTCCTTTATGGTTAAGTGCCTTGAGATCTCTTTTGGCTTTTCTCTCTTCTTAAAAACAGGCTGATATCATTTCACAGCGTGATCTATTGCGTGTTTATTTAACTTTCTCTAAATTAGATCGCCTTGCGAAAGCTAAATTATGACCTTGTTCAAATATTCGTAACGCTTTTACTTACATAATGAACTTAGACATAAAATTTATAGCGCCAAGTAGTTGGCCTGACAATGGAGTGCATTATATGCGTATTCAACAATTACGTGATTTACTCGAATATGTGGCAAAGTGCCGCTTAGATATGGCGCAACTCTATGGCCGACTTAATAATCAAGCTGATTCGGCTCGAGTTAAGATGATGTTGGACTATTTTGAGTCTCATCAAAAAACGATGGCTGAGAAACTGCGTGATTATATGGAAGAAGCGCCACATCGTATTCTTGACACTTGGTATAAAGACTTCACTTTTGAAGATTTTACCAAGCGTTGCCAAGACACTATGTTACCTGCAAACATGAATGAAGACGATGTGCTCAACTTACACTTAGACCTAGAAAATCGTCTGATTGGTTTGTTAGAAAAAACAGTTAACTCAACCACAGCCGAAGATGCGCGTAATGCGTTAGCCAACTTAATTCGAGTAGAGAAAACTCAGCAACAACGTTTGGTCCACAGCACGATTCGGATGGACGATATCTAAAACTAACACCTTTTCCCAAAAGCCAGCCCAGTGCTGGCTTTTGTGTTTATGTCATCCGCCTATCTGCGACTTTTACGCTATTTTTGCTTAGTTTGGCTGGTTTTCTACGCCCGATCTGATTTACGTCATCATTTCCCATCCTAATTTTTGCTACTTTCTTGATCTATTAGCTGATTTTTATTGGCTTTGCTCAGTTTTGCCAAGACGCCTATGTTGAGGTAACTCATTATGGAATGAAGTCATTGGCGTCCAAGGAGATCCTTCATGGCACAAGATCTATCGCAATTCCCCAAGGCTTTATATACCCGAGCGCAAGTTCGCGAAGCTGAACTGAGTGCTGTGTCGCAGGGATCATTAAGCCTCTATGAATTGGTCGAGTGTGCTGGCGCAGCAGCTTTTGCGTGTTTAACAAAACATAACTCCACAGCCTTACCTGTGTTAATCCTAGCTGGTAGCGGTAACAATGGTGCCGATGCTTTAGTGTGCGCGAGGTTGGCGAGGGAGAGTGGTATTGCAGTTTCTGTGATGATGGCTTCATCTGCACGTACTGCTGAGTGTCAGCAAGCGTTGGCCCATTACCTTGCCGGCGGTGGGGAATTACTGCCCTTCGATGTTATGCGAATTTTTACGGCAAAAATCATCGTCGACGGTTTACTTGGCACCGGTGTACGTGATGCAGTGGGCGATGATATGGCTCAGTATATTAACGCCATCAATGAGGGCGCAGCGTGGGTCTTGAGCCTTGATTTACCCTCTGGAGTGATTGCTGATACAGGTGCCATAGCAGGTGTGGCAGTAATGGCAGATGTCACTTTGTGCTTTGGTGGTTTGAAGCAAGGTTTATTAACCGGCAAGGCACGGCATTACAGTGGTGAACTTGAATTTACTGATTTGGGCTTAACAGCTTTCTTCGCAAAAGGCAGTGCGCAGCGGGTAGGAATAGAGACGCTTAAGGATTATTTTGCCGCCAGAGCCCGTGATAGTCATAAAGGCCAATCGGGTAAGGTCACCGTTATTGGCGGTGATATAGGCATGGCTGGTGCAGTTAGGTTAGCGAGTGAGGCTTGTTTGCGAGCAGGAGCTGGGCTGGTTACGGTGATCAGCCGAGCTGAACATCAGCTAACTGTGAATGTCTCCCGTCCTGAACTCATGTTTTGGGGCTGCGATTTAGTCGATATGGAAGTGTATCTACGCCTTGGCTGGGCTCAGGTCATCGTGCTTGGGCCTGGTTTAGGTAAACATGACTGGGGCTATAACTTATTTAAAGCCGCAGGATTAAGCGATAAACCCTGTGTTTTGGATGCCGATGCCTTAAATCTATTGAGTCATGAGCCTCGTCAGCAAACTAATTGGGTATTAACGCCCCATTCTGGCGAGGCAGCACGTTTGCTCGGTTGTTCCGTTATTGAAATTGAACAAGACCGATTTGCAGCCGTGCGGGCTATGCAACAAAAGTACGGTGGCGTAGTACTACTAAAAGGTGCTGGAACGGTTATTTTTGATGGTAAACAAATGGTAGTGGCGCCAGTGGGTAATCCTGGACTTGCTAGTGGTGGGTGTGGCGATGTGTTATCTGGTATTATAGGCGCGCTAATGGCTCAAGGAATGGATAATATGCAGGCGACAGTAGTGGGTGTTGTTGTGCATGGCTGCGCCGCGGATCTGGCGGCAGCAAAAGGAGAACGTGGTATGTTAGCGAGTGATTTGATGCCTTTTATTCGCCAATTAGTGAATAGTGATTTACTCTAGGCGCTATGTGAGACTCAAGCAGGGCTAGACTTTGTCCTATTCCTTCATAAGATTGAGTCGCTTCTTCCTCAATAACAGCAGTGATATAAGTGGATATGACAGAGTTAACTTTTTTCTTAGACAACGAAGACGACACCATTGCCGTAGGGCAAAAACTAGCCCGCCATGTCCAAGCGCCTTTGACTCTGTATCTTACAGGTGATTTAGGGGCTGGTAAAACGACGCTAAGCCGAGGTTTAATTCAAGGGCTGGGTCATAAAGGCGCCGTGAAAAGCCCAACTTACACTTTAGTTGAACCATATGAGTTAGAGGGGGTCGAAGTTTATCATTTTGATTTGTACCGTTTAAATGATCCAGAAGAACTTGAGTTTATGGGTATCCGTGATTATTTCACCGACAACAGCCTGTGTATTGTTGAATGGCCTGATAAAGGTGAGGGTTTACTGCCAGATGCGGATATCCACATACATTTAAGCTATCAAAATAGTGGTCGTGAAATACACATTAAGGCCTTATCAGAGCCGGGTAAAAAGTTATTAGCAGCGATAAAATAAAAATAACAATGATAAAAAATAACGTTTATTTTCAGATTACTATACTTTTCTTATGTTCCTTTTTCTCTGTGGTTGCTTATGCCGCCAATAAGTTAGAAGGCGTACGTATTTGGGCTGCACCTGAGTCAACTCGAATCGTGTTTGATTTAAGCGAAGTACCAAATTACAGTTATTTTACCTTGGATAGGCCTAACCGTTTAGTGGTGGATTTAAAAAAATCAACGGCGAAAGTGGCACTTAATAAGTTAGAAAATAACAGTAAATTAGTTAAAGGAGTGCGGATTAGCCAGTCACCCACTAAGGGAGATTTACGGCTAGTTATCGATCTGGTTAAACCCCTCAATGCCAGCTTATTTTCTTTGCCAGTGACTGCGCCTTATGGCAATCGTTTAGTGGTCGATTTAGAAGATAAAACGTTAACAACAGCTACCGCAGTGGTGACATCTACACCGATTAAAACTGTCACCCAGTCAGCGCAATCATCTCGAGATATCGTTATTGCGATTGATGCAGGGCATGGTGGGGACGATCCGGGTTCTATTGGCCCTTCTGGTGTGTATGAAAAAAAGGTTGCCTTGGAGATATCAAAGCGCGTAGCAAGCAAAATTAATGATACGCCAGGGATGCGTGCTGTCATGATCCGCACGGGCGATTATTTTGTGAATTTGAATAAACGCTCAGAGCTAGCCCGCAACAGTAAAGCCGATTTGCTTGTGTCAATTCATGCCGATGCGTTTACTTCGCCTAATCCTCGTGGTGCCTCGGTATGGGTATTATCTATGCGACGAGCAAACAGTGAAATTGGTCGTTGGTTAGAACAAAAAGAGAAACATTCAGAATTACTCGGTGGTGCGGGAGATATTATCCAAAATACGGATAATGAACAGTATTTAGCGATGACCTTGCTCGATATGTCGATGAATAGCTCTATGGCGATAGGTCATTCTGTTGCTGGTGATATTTTAAAAGACTTAGGCCGAGTCACTGAGCTTCACAAGAGCCGACCGGAGTCAGCCAGTTTAGCTGTTTTAAAGTCACCAGATATCCCCTCTATTTTGGTCGAAACGGGCTTTATTTCGAATCCAAAAGAAGAACGTTTACTGTCGAGTAGTCGTCATCAAGAAAGTATTGCTAATGCGATTTATAAAGGTGTGAGTCGTTACTATCACAGTAACCCGCCAGCCGATACCTTACTTGCACAAAGAGGTGGCGCCAACTCCAATAATGCTAAACCTGCAAAAGCACCCGTCAAAACATCAACTGACATAGCATCAACAGGCAGAGCACCTAAAGCTTATGTGGATGATACAGTATCAACCAAAGTTAAGCATAAAGTCCGCCGCGGGGAATCCTTATCTGCAATAGCACAGCGTTATCGTGTGTCTATGTCGAGCATTAAACAAGTAAATGGCATGAAATCCGATGTGGTGCAATTAGGGCAAACGCTGGTTATCCCCCAGAGTTAAATAGGAAAGCATGATGGGCATTCAAATTCTACCACCGCAATTAGCGAACCAAATTGCGGCGGGGGAAGTGGTTGAGAGACCCGCTTCAGTAGTCAAAGAATTGGTCGAGAATAGCCTCGATGCAGGTGCGAGCCGAGTTGATATTGAAATCGACAAAGGCGGCAGCAAGCTGATTAAAATTCGTGATAATGGCTCTGGTATCACAAAAGACGAACTTGCGCTGGCCTTGTCGCGTCATGCAACATCAAAGTTGCACACCTTAGATGATCTTGAAGCAATTCTTAGTTTTGGTTTTCGCGGTGAAGCGTTAGCCAGCATAAGCTCAGTCTCACGTTTGACCTTAACCTCTCGCACTGCGGAACAAACTGAGGCGTGGCAAGCATACGCCGAAGGTATCGACATGGCCGTTAAGGTGATGCCAGCGGCGCATCCCGTTGGTTCAACAATTGAAGTCGTGGATTTATTCTTTAATACTCCGGCTCGTCGGCGTTTTTTAAAGAGTGATAAAACGGAATTTACCCATATTGACGAATGGTTAAAGCGCATCGCATTGGTCCGTGGTGATATCCATTTCACGTTAACGCATAACGGCAAAATGGTGCGCAACTATCGTCCTGCAGTGAATGAAGCCCAGTATTTACAGCGTTTGACACAAGTATGTGGTCGGCCATTTGCCGAGCAAGCGCTAAAAATTGAATGCCAACACGATGATTTACGTCTTAGCGGCTATTTGCAATCTCCTTGGTCGAATAACGTTAGCGATACCCATTATTTTTATGTCAATGGTCGGCTTATCCGCGATCGTCTGGTCAATCATGCAGTACGTCAGGCATTTGCGCAAAAAGCACAACTTGAGCAGCCGGGTTATGTGTTGATGTTGGACATCGACCCCTATCAAGTGGACGTTAACGTGCATCCTGCTAAACATGAGGTGAGATTTCACCAAGCACGTTATGTACATGATTATATTCTGCAAGCATTACAATCGGCACTAGAAGAAGCGGGGGAACTCAACGTCAAACATCCAAGCTCTTTGGATGAGGTTGAAGATGTGTTTGTGGATACTCCTAAAAGTTGCTCTGAAGTATCTGTCCCGTTTGCACTTGGCGCTGATTCAGCTCAAGTTAATGTGCAAGCTGATACACTTCAGTCTGCTCAACCTCCTGTTGTTGCAGCGGCGCAAGCAAAATCTGTCGTTGCTGGACGTGAGGGCACTGGTTTTGGTACTCAAACGAATGCCTTTGGTAGCATGGTAACGCCAAGAGATAGCCAGCGTGGTAGTTATTCTGCTGGGGAGTCACGACAACGGACCGAGTTACCATCAAAGGCGGAAATTGCCAGTTATGGCGCGTTACTGCAAACACCAGCGTATAGTGTTAAAGATCAAGTTATTCAGCCATCAGTACCTATGCCAGCAATATTAGATGGACAATATTGGGTGATGGCAACGGCAGATAATCTCTGTCTATTATCTATTAAATCAGTAGCATTAGTGACGCGAAACCAAGAGATTGAAGCTAAACTAGCGACCGGATTAATTGGCCAACCTTTACTGATGCCAGTATCTGTTGCCGCCGATGCAGATTGGCAGGCTGTACTTGATGAAAATGAGACCTTAATTCGGCAACTTGGATTAGAACTAACAATTCGTTATCAGCAGTTGATTATTAAAAAAGTGCCCCCATATCTCAGAGAGAGTCAGTTGGCAAAAGTCATCCCTGAATGGTTACAATCGTTACGTTTTGAAGCACCTGCGCCGAGTGCGTTGGCCATTTGGCTAGCAACACATAGTTTAACAGGGTTTGTTTCGGCAGTAGATACATGGGCCTTATTTTCGCAGTTAGCAGAAGAAAAAAGGCAGCTAATTATCGATAAAGCAATTTCATTACCTTGGCAATCGTGGCTAAAAGAGCAAGTCAGTGAATAAAGAATTACACCCTAAAGTATTATTTTTGATGGGGCTAACGGCCTCTGGCAAGACAGCTTTAGCATTAGAATTAGCCGAGAAGCATAACTGTGAAATTATTTCGGTTGATTCAGCACTAATTTACCGTGGTATGGATATTGGCAGTGCCAAACCCTCAGCTGAGGAATTAGCTCGAGGGCCACACAGATTAATTGATATTCGTGATCCCAGTGAAAGCTATTCGGCAGCCGATTTTAGAACCGATGCGATAGCCGAAATAGAAAAAATCATCAACATGGGAAAAACACCTGTATTAGTTGGTGGAACCATGATGTATTTTAAAGCATTACTTGAAGGTTTATCACCTTTACCCAGTGCGGATGAGGCCATTAGAATCGAGATTCAAGCTGAGGCCGATGCAAAAGGTTGGGAAGCGCTGCATGACCAATTAAGGGCTGTAGATCCCGTGTCGGCAGAAAGAATTCATCCTAATGATCCACAAAGACTTTCCAGAGCGCTGGAAGTCTATAGAATAAGCGGTAAGAGCATGACCGAGTTGACGCAAACTAAGTCTGCTCCTTTGCCTTATGATGTAGTGCAATTTGCGATTGCACCACGTGAGCGTAAAACGCTGCATGACTTAATTGCGCAACGTTTTACGATTATGCTCGCACAAGGTTTTATTGAGGAAGTTACTCAGCTTAAAGCCCGAGGAAACTTACATTTAGATTTGCCATCAATGCGTTGTGTAGGCTATCGACAATGCTGGCAATACCTAGAGGGTGAGTTTGACTATGATACTATGGTCGAAAAAGCGGTTGCTGCTACTAGGCAATTAGCCAAGCGTCAATTAACATGGTTGCGCAGTTGGCCAGAGTTGAATTGGCTTGAAAGTGGTGCTGAGGGGAATTTAGTTACACTTATGCGTCAATGCCGCTAGCTTATTAGCCCTTGCTGTATAATACTAAAACTAAACAAAAAACTATCACTTATATCGGTTTATTTTATATAAATTAAAAAGGAAATAATAAAATGGCTAAGGGGCAATCTTTACAAGACCCATTTTTGAACGCATTGCGTCGTGAACGCGTTCCTGTATCAATTTACTTGGTAAATGGCATTAAACTCCAAGGACAAGTAGAGTCGTTTGATCAATTTGTCATTCTGTTGAAAAATACAGTGAGCCAAATGGTTTACAAGCACGCGATTTCTACTGTTGTGCCAGCACGCCCATTTAACGTTACTCCGCATCAAAATGCTCCTGGTGGTTATGGTGCACAAGATGATGCGCCTAGTGGCGAATAAGTTTTATCTGAGGAGTTTGCTTCTTGTTTGATCGTTATGAGGCTGGAGAAACAGCGGTTCTTGTCCATATTGACTTTTCCGATGAGGAACGCCGAGAAGATTTAACTGAGCTGCAGTTATTAGTTGAATCTGCTGGAGCTAGATCGGTTGGTGTTATTACAGGAAGTCGACGTTCGCCGGATCGTAAATTTTTTGTGGGTTCAGGTAAAGCTGAAGAGTTAGCTGCATTGGTCGCCGCGACTGAAGCCAATGTCGTGATTTTTAATCATGCATTGAGTCCGGCTCAAGAGCGTAATCTAGAAAGAGTATGTCAGTGTCGCGTGCTCGACCGTACGACGCTTATTCTAGATATTTTTGCCCAACGAGCACGGACCCACGAAGGTAAGTTGCAGGTGGAGCTAGCGCAATTGCGCCACATGTCGACTCGCCTTATTCGTGGTTGGACGCATTTAGAGCGGCAAAAAGGTGGCATCGGTTTACGTGGCCCAGGGGAAACTCAGCTCGAAACTGATAGACGTTTGCTCAGAGGTCGGATTAAGAATATCAACAAGCGTCTAGAACGAGTTGATAAACAACGTGAACAGAGTCGACGTGCACGTAAACGCAGTGATTTATCGACGGTTTCATTAGTTGGTTATACCAACGCCGGTAAATCAACACTGTTTAATGCTCTAACGTCATCAGATGTTTATGCCGCTGATCAGCTATTTGCTACACTCGACCCCACATTAAGAAAGTTAGATTTACCCGATGGTGCCGTTATTCTTGCGGATACTGTAGGGTTTATCCGTCATTTGCCTCATGATCTTGTAGCCGCATTTAAGGCAACCTTACAAGAGACAAAACAGGCTGAGTTATTACTGCACATTATCGATTGTGCAGATGAAAATATGACGGATAATTTTGACCAAGTTCAATCAGTATTGAAAGAAATCGGTGCCGATGAAGTCATGCAGCTCGTGGTATGTAACAAAATCGATCTACTCGAGGATGTGGCGCCAAGAATTGAATATGACGATATGGGTAAACCGATTCGAGTTTGGGTTTCAGCCCAGAAGCATTTGGGATTTGATTTACTCTTAAAAGCCATCACCGAATTAATTGGTGAGGTAATTCAAGAGCTCACACTTAAAATTCCGGCTACTGCTGGACATTATCTTGGCCAGTTTTATCGACTGGATGCGATACAGCAGAAGGAGTACGACTCACTGGGGAACTGTATTTTGTCTGTTCGTTTATCGGATGCCAATTGGCGCCGATTAACTAAACAGAGTCAGGGTGAGTTAGAAACCTTTATCTTCGATGAATCGATAGATGAAGTTACACGTTAATAATCTAATTTATTTCATCCACTTATGGAGTGCTAAATGGCTTGGAATGAGCCCGGTAACAAGGGTAATGATCCTTGGGGAAATAAAGGTGGTAACGACAAAGGGCCACCGGACCTCGATGAGGTTTTTCGTAATCTTTCAAAACGCTTTGGCGGCAAAGGAAATGGCTCATCAGGTCAATCTTTTAGCTCGTTTAGCTTAATCATCATTCTTGCTGTTGCTGTGGTTGTTTGGGGACTTTCGGGTTTTTATACAATTAAAGAAGCTGAGCGTGGTGTGGCACTGCGATTTGGTCAACATAACGGCGAAATTGGTCCTGGTCTTCACTGGAAAGCTACGTTCATAGACGAGATTTTTCCTGTTGATATTCAATCGGTTCGCTCTATTCCTGCGTCTGGCAGCATGCTGACATCCGATGAAAACGTCGTGAAAGTTGAGCTTGATGTTCAGTATCGTATTTTAGATGCTTACTCGTATCTATTTAGTGCCGTCGATGCGAACGCCAGTTTGCGTGAAGCGACAGACAGTGCACTGCGTTATGTTATTGGACATAACAAAATGGATGATATTCTGACTACAGGCCGTGATGCGATTCGTCGCGATACTTGGAAAGAACTCGAGCGCATTCTTGAACCGTATAAACTGGGCCTTGCCATTGTTGACGTTAACTTCTTGCCGGCACGTCCGCCTGAAGAAGTAAAAGACGCCTTCGATGATGCTATTTCAGCTCAAGAAGATGAGCAGCGTTTTATTCGTGAAGCTGAAGCCTATGCCCGTGAAATTGAACCTAAAGCTCGTGGTGAAGTTGAACGTATGGCACAGCAAGCAAGTGCGTATAAAGAACGTGAAGTGTTAGAGGCTCGCGGTAAAGTGGCTCGTTTTGAGCTGTTATTGCCAGAGTATCAAGCCGCACCTGACGTCACTCGTAAGCGTTTGTATCTTGATACAATGCAGCAAGTGATGACGGATACGAATAAGGTGCTGATTGATGCCAAGAATAATGGCAACTTAATGTATCTGCCGTTAGACAAGCTAATTCAGCAGAAGCCTGCGACAACTGAGCTGGAAGCTACGCCACAGCAAAATGTCAATTCTTCGTCTGTATCAACGACTCGCGCGAATGAGCCTTTGAGTGGACGTCCATCCCGCGATGATCGTACTCGCCAAGGGAGGGAGTAATCCATGGGTAGATTAAGCATTATTCTTATCGCCGTACTCTTAGGTATTGGTTTGTCATCTTTAATGGTGGTGAATGAAGGCGAGCGGGCTATCGTGGCGCGTTTCGGTGAAATACTCAAAGACAATGTTGACGGTAAGCAAGTTACTCGTGTCTATAGTCCTGGTCTGCACCTTAAGGTTCCAGTGATCGACAAAGTGAAGCTACTTGATGCGCGTATTCAAACACTTGATGGCGCAGCCGATCGTTTTGTAACTTCAGAGAAGAAAGACCTTATGGTCGATTCCTATGTGAAGTGGCGCATTGCAGATTTCGAGAAATATTACCTATCTACAAATGGTGGTATTAAAGCGAATGCGGAATCGCTATTGCAACGTAAGATAAACAACGACTTGCGCACTGAGTTTGGTCGTCGCACTATCAAAGAGATTGTCTCTGGTAAGCGTGATGAATTACAAAACGATGCGCTAGAAAATGCCTCAGAAAGCGCTAAAGACTTAGGTATTAAAGTTGTCGACGTACGTGTAAAGCAAATCAATTTACCGGCTAACGTTAGTAATAGTATTTACCAGCGTATGCGTGCCGAGCGTCAAGCTGTGGCGAAAGAGCATAGAGCTCAAGGTAAAGAGCAATCAGAGATCATCCGCGCAACGATTGACGCGAATGTGACCGTTAAAATTGCTGAAGCTGAGCGTAAAGCTCTCACCATTCGTGGTGAAGGTGATGCACTTGCGGCGAAGATTTATTCTGACGCTTACAGTAAAGATGCTGAGTTCTTCGGTTTCGTGCGTAGCTTAGAAGCCTATCGTGCGAGTTTCTCAGGTAAGTCCGATATCATGGTATTAGAGCCAGATAGCGAGTTCTTCAAATACATGAAGAGCACTGCACCTAAGAAGTAAGGCAGAAGATTGATTAATTAAATAGGCCCTGCATTGCAGGGCCTATTTTTTCATCTAGTAATTGTTAATCGATATCGAAAGTGTCAGCTCGCATTTATATTAGCAATGCATGCTTTATGCCTAATTGGCAGCTCAGATGTTTGAAATACACACTAAATGGATTAAAAAGGGTTAATGGTTGGGTGTTTTTTGAACTTTTTGTAAAAAACACGCAATCTCCCTAACTTACTTGAGTGTTTTCACTATGATCTGCTTCTAATTTTTAGCTATAATGAGCCCCGCTTCAAACTTCGATTTTTGACCCTAGTGATGAACTAAGGGCCGAAGGTCTTTGAAATATAAAAATTCCAACACCCTCTGGGAGATAAGTGGATGAGCAATGCGCCAGTCGATACCGGACGTCGCAGATTCCTGACAGCTGCAACCGCCGTAGTAGGTGGTGCTGGTGCCGTCGCTGTAGCGGTTCCTTTCATCAAGTCATGGAATCCGAGTGCCAAAGCAAAAGCTGCAGGTGCACCGGTCGAAGTAAATATCAGTAAAGTAGAGCCAGGTCAGTTGATTCGTGTTGAGTGGCGTGGAAAACCTGTATGGGTTGTCCGTCGCACAGATGCGGTAATCAATGAACTGCCAACACATGATGGTAAGTTAAGAGATCCTGCTTCTGTTGAAATGCAGCAGCCTGATTATGCAACTAATCCTTTGCGCTCAATTAAGCCAGAGTATTTTATTGCCGTCGGTATTTGTACCCACCTCGGATGTTCACCTACTTATTTGCCTGATTCATTCGGTGAGCAAGTTGAAGGTGTCACTTCTGGTTTCTTCTGTCCATGTCATGGCTCTAAGTTTGATATGGCTGGTCGCGTTTTCCAAGGCGTACCAGCTCCATTGAACCTAGTTATCCCTCCACATCAATACGTTGATGATGGCACCGTGATTATCGGTGTAGATAAAGGAGTGGCGTAATGGTTAAGAATTTAATTAATTGGATTGATGCACGTATTCCAATGACGGCGACTTATAACCGTCATGTGGGTCAGTATGCTACGCCAACTAACTTTAACTTTTGGTACTTTTTCGGTTCACTGGCGATGTTGGTATTGGTTAACCAATTACTGACGGGTATCTGGTTGACGATGAACTATGTACCAACAGCAGAAGGCGCCTTCGCTTCTGTTGAATACATCATGCGTGACGTTGAATACGGTTGGTTGCTGCGTTATATGCACTCAACGGGTGCTTCAGCGTTCTTCGTGGTGATTTATCTGCACATGTTCCGTGGTTTGATCTACGGTTCATATCAGAAGCCTAGAGAACTGTTGTGGCTGTTCGGTATGTTAATTTTCCTCGTGTTGATGGCTGAAGCCTTTATGGGTTACTTGCTGCCATGGGGACAAATGTCATATTGGGGCGCACAGGTTATTATTTCGCTGTTCGGCGCGATCCCATTTATTGGTGATGATTTAACACTGTGGATCCGTGGTGACTACGTGATTTCTGGCGCGACACTGAACCGATTCTTTGCATTGCACGTTATTGCACTGCCGTTAGTATTAGTGGTTCTTGTGTTCTTACATTTAATTGCGCTACACGAAGTGGGTTCAAACAACCCAGACGGTATCGAAATTAAGAAGAACAAAGATGAGAATGGTTGGCCAGTTGATGGTATTCCATTCCACCCATACTACACAGTAAAAGATATCATGGGCGTCGCAGGCTTCCTGATAGTGTTCTGCTATGTGTTGTTCTTCATTCCAGAAGGCGGTGGTTATTTCCTCGAGAAGCCAAACTTTGAAGCGGCTAACTCAATGAAGACACCTGAGCATATTGCGCCCGTTTGGTACTTCACACCTTTCTACGCCATCTTGCGTGCGATCCCAGACAAATTGGCTGGTGTTGTGATGATGGGACTATCGATTGCAGTACTGTTTGTATTGCCGTGGTTAGATCGTTGTAAAGTGAAGTCAGTTCGTTACCGTAGCACATTACATAAACTGAATATTGCCCAGTTTGCTGTTTCGTTTATCGTCTTAGGTTATTTAGGTGTCGTTCCTGCTACGCCAACGCTGACGATAGTGGCACAAGTGTTTACGTTCACTTACTTTGGTTTCTTTGTGGCGCTGTGGGTATACAGCAAGAATGAAAAAACTAAACCTGTTCCAGCGAGGTTGACACACTAATGAAAAAATTACTGATTGCATTAGTTACCTTGTTGCCGACACTGGCTCTGGCCGCGAGCGGACATAAAATACATTTAGAAGATGCCAATGTTGATTTGCACGATAAAGCTTCTTTAGAGCGCGGTGTGGACTTATTCCAACATTATTGTTCTGGTTGCCATAGCACTCAGTATCAACGTTATGAACGCGTTGCTACTGATATCGGTATTTCTGCTGATGATATGCGTAATAAGTATATGTTCACCGATGCTAAAATTGGTGAGCTGATGCAAAACGCGATCCCACACAAAGATGCTGCTAAATGGTTTGGCGCTACACCACCAGACTTAACCTTAGTGGCACGCGTACGTGGTGAGGATTGGGTTTATTCATATCTGAAAGGCTTCTATAAAGACCCTAGTCGCCCATTTGGTGTGAATAACACAGTATTCCCATCAGTTGGAATGCCCCACGTGCTTGAAGAGTTACAGGGTACGCCTGTTAAACAAGCCGATGGTTCTATTGTTGTGACTGGCGGTAAATTGAATGCGGAAGAATACGACCAAGCGGTACGTGATATCACTGGCTTCTTAGTCTATTCTGCTGAACCTGTCCAACTAGAGCGTAAAGCCATGGGTTGGTGGGTACTCGGATTCCTGTTTATATTCTTTATTGTGGCCTACCTCTTGAAGAAAGAGTATTGGAAAGATGTACACTAGGCACCAATAACGGGTAAAATGTAATATCCGCATAGTGTAAACGGGGGGCTTAGCCCCTCGTTTACTTTTGTTTTATTT
Source organism: Shewanella morhuae (assembly GCF_900156405.1). Lineage (GTDB taxonomy): Bacteria > Pseudomonadota > Gammaproteobacteria > Enterobacterales > Shewanellaceae > Shewanella > Shewanella morhuae. Next base: position 328,090 of record NZ_FTNN01000004.1, on the reverse strand, counting down.
CGATTCTGGAGGGTATCAATGGCTGTTGCTGCCAACAAACGCTCTATCATGACACTGTTTTCAGGTGCTGATGATCTGTATAGCCATCAAGTGCGTATCGTGTTAGCTGAGAAAGGGGTTACTGTTGATGTTTTACAGGTCGACCCTAACGAAATGCCTGAAGACTTACTTGAAGTCAACCCATATAACTCAGTGCCTACTTTGGTAGACCGTGAACTCGTATTATACGAATCACGCATTATCATGGAATATTTGGATGAACGTTTTCCTCATCCGCCTTTGATGCCAGTTTATCCAGTATCTCGCGGTCAAAGCCGTTTGATGATGCACCGCATAGATACAGACTGGTATGCGCTAGTTGAGCGTATCCGTAAGGGTGATCGCGTTGAAGCGGCTCGTAAAGAGTTGACTGAAAGCCTGATTGCTATAGCACCTGTCTTCGGTGAAGTGCCTTACTTTATGAGCGAAGAATTTGGTCTAGCGGATTGCTACCTTGGCCCATTGTTATGGCGCTTACCTGTATTAGGTATTGAGCTAGATAGCCGTGTCGCTAAAGATATCAAAGCGTATATGACCCGAATTTTTGAGCGTGAATCGTTTAAAGCTTCTTTAACTGAAGCTGAACGCGAAATGCGCATGGGTATGTAATGAAACCTTTGACTCCAAATCGTCCTTATTTACTAAGGGCTTACTATGATTGGTTGATGGACAACCAATTGACTCCTCACGTTGTGGTGGACGCCTTTGTTGAAGGCACCCAAGTACCACAGCAATACGTGAAGGATGGCCAGATAGTGTTAAACATCGCTGCTGGCGCAGTGGGCAATTTGCAAATTAGCAATGAGTTTGTGGAGTTCAATGCACGTTTCGGCGGTGTTCCTCAGCAGGTAATGTTACCAATGGCGGCTATTGTCGCTATTTATGCCCGTGAAAACGGCTCGGGTACTGTCTTCGATATCGAAGATGCTTATCTGATTGATGATGAAGTCGATTCATCTTTATCGGTTGTTAAAACAAACGCTAAAGCACCTGAACCGACTGATGAGCCTCCTAAGCGTCGCAGCCATTTAACAGTCGTTAAATAACGATTGCTAAATTGCTGTGGTGAAATGCTCAAGTTGTTTTAAAACTAAGCCAGTCGAATGACTGGCTTTTTTGTTGCTGTATTTTATGCCGTAATTGGCTAAACCTTGAGGATAAGGTGTGGTAGCATTTGCGCCCGCATTCATCCGTCGGATATGCGTTACACCTTACCCATTTAGGCCAATGGATCTTGTATGTTGCTGATGATCGATAATTACGACTCTTTTACCTTTAACTTAGTGCAGTATTTTCAGCAACTAGGGCAAGAGATCGTGGTGAAACGTAATGACGAAGTTAGCATTGCTGAAATTGAAGCACTTGAGCCTACTCATTTAGTGATTTCCCCTGGTCCTTGCACTCCCAATGAGGCCGGGATTTCGCTCAAAGCGATTGAGCATTTTGCCACTCGCATGCCGATCCTCGGTGTATGTCTAGGCCATCAAGCAATGGCACAAGTGTTTGGCGCCAATGTGGTACGCGCAAAACGGGTGATGCATGGTAAAGTCAGCAGAATTACCCATACCCGTCAGCGGTTATTTGAAGGGCTAAATCAACCTTTAACAGTGACTCGTTACCACTCATTATTAGTGGATGCTGTGCCTGAAGGTTTTGTACTCGATGCTTGGTTTGATGATGCAATTCATGGCCGAGAAATCATGGCTATGAGCCATCAAGACTTACCACTTTATGGGGTGCAATTTCATCCGGAATCGATTCTTACTGAGCAAGGTCTTGAGCTACTCGCCAATTTTTTAGCGCAACCTGCTGCGCCTATATAATATCCTCGCCCTAAAAATTCTCTTCACTATATTCGTACTATCAATTTCTGTTACAAGATTTATCCTTCTTTATAAGCAAGTTTAGCGATTAACTATGCTATAACTTCGGCAAAACTACGCAAATAGGCAAAACCAGCAGATAAACTAGACTGGGTTATTTAGCCGTTGCGATAACAATAAAAGGAAGGACAAATGAGAAGCGTAATGCGAAATTTGGGTTTAAGTGCGTTAGCGGTTGCCGTGTTGGCAGGTTGCGCAGCGACATCGACTGAAATAGCGGCTCCTGTATCATCCCCACAAGCATTCCAAGTTCCCTTCGCCCAACCGCCACAAGTTTCACAGGCGCTTACGCTTAATCAAATTATGGCCAATCCTGATTGGATGGGTATTTTTGCTAAAGAGGCTTACTGGAGTGACGATAGCCAAAGTGTGCTATTTGCCCGCCAAGCGAGCGCCTCACCTTTACGTAGCTATTATCAGCAAGGCATCAATGACAGTCGTGCGGTCGAGTTAGCTCTGGATAAATTACACGCTGCAGATCAGCAATTTGGCGTGTTAGATCGCACTAAGTCCCATAAGGCTTATCTGTATCAGGGTAATATTTTTGTTAAGCAATTAAGTACAGGTAAAGTCAGCCAACTGACTCGCCAGCGTAGCGCCATAGATGGCGTGCGTTATCTTAATAATGGTGATATCGCCTATTGGCAGGGCGACAATGTTTTTCAAATTCATCAAGACTCAGGCTTAGTTGAGCAGCTTGCCGAAATTAAAATGGCGAAAGCGCCTGAAGGTATAAAAGAGCCAACGTCTTATATTGCTAAGCAACAGCATAGATTGATTCAGTATGTGGCGCTGCAGCAAGAGAATGCTAACGCCAAGGCACAATACAAAGAAGCATTACAAAAAAGCGACCCAACACTCGCCGCCAGCACTTGGTACTTAGGCGATAGCGAGGTGGTGTCAGAGCTTAGCATGTCACCGGATGGCCGCTACATTTTACTTGCCCTGACCGATAAGAATTACACCGGCAGCAGTGAGCACGACATCATGCCTAACTATTTAGGTAGCGATGGCTATATCGATCCAGTACCCGTGCGTGCACGTGTGGCTGAAGATACGCCGCCAGGACAACGCTTTGTGGTGCTTGATTTAAACCTGCATAAACAAGTCGATATCACTATTGAGGGGCTTACAGGTTTTGATGAAGATGTGCTTGCCAAAGTGAAAGCTGAGAATGCTAAAGCGAAAGGTGAAACTTACCAAAGCACTAAAGCACCACGTAAAATTCAATTAATACAGGATTGGGGATGGACCCAGAGCGCGATTCAGTGGCATGAATCGGAAGATAAATTAGCCCTGATGCTAGAAGCCACCGATAACAAAGATCGCTGGATCGCCAGTGTCGATTTAGCTAAGGGTAAATTTATTACTGAACATCGTTTGCATGACGACGCTTGGGTAAATTACGACTACAACCAATTTGGTTGGTTACCGGGTACAGATACCTTATATTACTTGTCGGAAGAATCTGGCTATTCGCAGCTTTATATTAAAGCACAAGGTAAAAATGCGCGCGCGTTAACTCAAGGCAAGTTTGTGGTGAGTGACATCACGCTGTCACCGGATGCGAATTATATCTACTACAAAGCTAACCAAACTCATCCTGGCATTTATAACGTTCACCGGGTGAACTTAGCCACAGGTAAAAATGAGCAATTAACGCAGTGGGATGGCAACTTAGATTACAGCCTAAGTCCTGATGGCACTCAGCTATTACTCAATGCCTCACGCCGCACACAACCCAATGAGCTTTATGTTCAGCCTATTGGCGGCGAGTTAAAACAGCTCACGTCTTACACCAGCGATGCCTTTAAAAACTATCCATGGCAAGCGCCAGAAGTCGTCACTGTGGCTTCAAATCATGGTGCCGGCAATGTGTATGCCCGCGTCTATTTGCCCCAAGGCTATGACAAATCTCGCGCTGAGAAATACCCTGCGGTTATTTTCAATCACGGTGCAGGTTATCTTCAAAATGCTGATTATGGCTTTAGCGGTTACTTCCGCGAGTTTATGTTCCACAACCTGCTGACTCAGCAAGGTTATGTAGTGATGGACATGGATTACCGTGGCTCTAAGGGTTATGGCCGCGATTGGCGCACGGCGATTTATCGTAATATGGGTCATCCAGAAGTGGAAGACTTAAAAGATGGCGTCAGCTGGATGGGGACTAATACGAATGTTGATATTCAACGTGTCGGGACTTATGGTGGTTCCTACGGCGGATTCTTAACCTTTATGTCACTGTTCACCGCGCCTGATTTGTTCCAAGCTGGAGCCGCACTGCGCCCTGTTGCCGACTGGGCGCATTATAATGCGCCTTATACCTCTAACATTTTAAACACGCCTGATATCGATGCTATCGCCTATGAGCGCAGCTCTCCTATTGAACATGCCCAAGGGTTAACTAAACCACTTTTGATTATGAGTGGTGTGATGGACGATAACGTTTTTTTCCAAGATAGCGTGCGTATGGTGCAGCATCTTATTGAGTTAGAAAAGCCAACCTTTGAAATGGCTATTTATCCAGTAGAGCCCCACGGTTTTCGTCAGCCTTCTAGTTGGCTAGATGAATATCGCCGTATCTATAAGTTATTTGAGCAAGAGCTTAAATAATTCAGTAATTCTCTCTTTGAAGGCCTCTATGTGAGGCTTTTTTATTGGGCAACTGAGTAAGAAATATTCGATGTAATAATATGTTTGTGTTCTGCGACTTTGCATTATTGCTAAGATTAAGTGTATGTGCTGAAATTGAAATAGTTTCGAGCAGTTGATTGTATTGGCGTCACTCATGTTTTAGTTATAAAGGAAAGATTGATAGTGGCGATTTCGGTAGCGGGTGGTGTTAGGCCCGGAAAGATTATAGAGATAGAGCACAGACTCTACCAGCAATTGATCCTCGGCTCGCAAAAAGCAAGTCCGACTCTTTTGGATGACCTCGATCTAGAGTTAGAGGCCGATGCCCATAAATTGGATGTCGAACGCGAAGCTATTTTGGCGCGGTTAATGAAACAAATTCAAGCCAAAGAAGTGTTTGACGCGGTATCAAGCCAACTGCACGAAACGGTAAATAACGCGATTGAACATCAACTCGCGTCACCTGAATTAGTACTAGCTAAAGCAGATATCAATGAATCACAAATTCTATTGTTAGAATTACTGCTGGCGCCAAATCTCGATGCAACGCGTTTAAGGCCGCTGATTAATAATTTAAGCTGGCTATGCCGCGACTTGACCAACATGGTCAACAGTCCCTCTTTTCGCGCACGTCGCCCCCAGAGTTCTGATGTACGTGTTACTGATATCAAATTAGTGATGAATTTTATCGGTATTGAAAACCTGCGGACAATTATCCCTTATTTTTGCCTGCGTAATTGGCTGCCTAGTGCTAATGCCAAGTTGTTGTGGACTACCCGTAAATTATGGCGCTACAGCATAGTTAGTGGGATAGCGGCCAATGCATTAGCGCATCTGCATAATACTGATTCTGCATTGGTTTACAGCAGTGCTTTGCTTAATCAGTTAGGGACATCTGTTGTGCTAAGTTTAAGTGCTCGATTATTTGATCACACATGGGGTACTTGGATTCGGGAGGCTGGCATTAGCCGTGATAAGGAAGTACATGATGCTGTCATCGCCACAGAGTTTCCAGCTAAGGCCGTGTATGAGCAAGTGCTAACTCACGGACATAAACTTAATTGGCAGCTATTAGAGCTACTTAAGTTTGAAACAAGTCCGTTAACATTGTTACTTAAAGAGCTAGATCAAACATTAACCTATCGAGAATTGTCTCCTCAGGCGGCAATTGTCGCGCGGGCGAATTGCTATGCAAAGGTAGTTTTACTCGAAGAAATGCGCCAAATTGATCCACAAGAAAGGCGTTTAATGTTTGATTATTATGAGTTAACAGAACAAGAAGTGCTGCGTTTGAAAGCGCAAAATTATCGACGCTTAGATCTGCTGTAATGGGCTTTTTATGATGGGTTAGCTCACCGCAGTTTGCCTATGATAGAGTCAATATCGAATAGCTGGTATGCTCTATGATATGCCAGCAGTCGGTATTGTTTGTCTATAACGCGAGTGACAAATTTGCGTTAACCTCTCCTAATAATAACCTGTCAGAAGCCCAAACTTACCTTTCTGCTTGATACCTTGCCAAATCCTCTGAATGTGTATTGACGGTAAATTACGCCGTTTATGCAACATTTATAGCGGGTATTTGTCATTACTTTAACCTCATTTTGCTGAGCAGCTGTGAGTTTACGAAGAGCAGATACGAGATGTCAAAATAGCATGTTTCTAAGCCGACGTTTATCCAAGTAAGCCGCTCAAAAAGCAGGCCATTAGGGCGTTTACCCTCAAATGTGCGCTCTGCTTTTCCTCTGGATGGTGATTAGTCGAAGTCATTGAGATTAGAGTGAAAAATAGTCATTTTATGCTTTAATGGTCGATTCGTTAAAATGCTGTAATTATTCATATTCAGTGAATAACTAGCAAAACGAGGCGTAAATAACTTTTTTATGACTAATTATGCTTAGAGTCACGGTATTAAGTGCTTGTATAGTTCCTAAACCGCAATCTTTATGCATTTAGAACCCAAGTTAGGCGGAAGGTGTTTGTGAAAAACTGGTGTTTTGATCACATTTTCGCTAATAATAGTTATTAATAGACACAAGTTATCCCAGTATCACTAACTCTAGATAAAGATACTTATGGGACCCTGATGGCGCTAGTCGCTATTAAGTAAAGACAAAGGATGAAGAAATGAGCGTTGATATAAAGTTAGACCGTGCCCAGTTTGATGTCGTTATGGTACCAAATTATGCGCCAGCAGCAGTGATCCCCGTTCGTGGTGAAGGTAGCCGAGTGTGGGACCAAGAAGGTAACGAGTTTATCGATTTTGCTGGCGGTATCGCGGTCAATTGCTTAGGTCACTGCCATCCCGCTCTTGTCAATGCGCTAAAGACTCAAGGCGAAAAGTTATGGCATCTATCCAACGTGATGACTAACGAGCCAGCGTTAGAATTAGCGACTAAGTTAGTTAACAGTACTTTTGCTGAAAAAGTATATTTTGCTAACTCCGGCGCTGAAGCTAACGAAGCCGCATTAAAACTCGCTCGTCGTTACGCTTTAGAAAAACACGGTGCTGAGAAAGATGAAATTATCGCTTTTGATAAAGCCTTCCATGGTCGCACCTTTTTTACCGTTAGCGTGGGTGGTCAAGCCGCCTATTCAGATGGTTTCGGTCCTAAGCCGCAGAGCATTACTCACTTACCTTTTAACGATATTGCTGCATTAGAAGCCGCAGTGACGGATAGAACCTGTGCCATCATGCTTGAGCCGCTGCAAGGTGAGGGCGGTATTATTGATGCTGATCCAGCATTCTTGAAAGCGGTACGCGAGCTTGCTAATAAGCGCAACGCGCTAGTCATTTTTGATGAAGTACAAACTGGTGTGGGTCGTACAGGTGAACTGTACGCTTATATGGGTACTTGCATAGTGCCGGATATTTTAACTACAGCAAAAGCACTCGGTGGTGGTTTCCCTATCGCAGCGATGCTCACAACGGCTGAAATTGCTGAACATTTAAAAGTGGGTACTCATGGTTCTACTTACGGTGGTAACCCATTGGCTTGTGCTATCGGCAATGCAGTATTAGACGTGGTGAACACGGCAGAAGTGCTTAATGGCGTAAAACATCGTGAGCAGTTATTGCGTGATGGCCTCAATAAAATCAATGAAAAGTATCATGTTTTTTCAGAAGTTCGCGGTAAAGGTTTACTCCTAGGTGCAGTGCTTAGTGAACAATATCAAGGTCGTTCACGCGATTTCTTAGTGGCTTCTGTCGCTGAAGGCTTAATGAGCCTAATGGCAGGTGCTAACGTAGTACGTTTCGCTCCTTCTCTGGTAATCCCCGAGGCAGATATTGCTGAAGGTCTAGCTCGTTTTGAACGTGCTGTGGCGAGTATAGCTGCCGCCTAAATGACCAAAGGAGTGCTGAATTTATTCGCACTCCTTTTTTGTCAGGGAATACTTGCGTGCACCACTACCTATCTTTTAAAGAGGGGAAGATTGCTGCACGGCAAGCTAAAGTGAGGAGACACTAAGATGTTAATCATACGTCCTATTCAGGCTGGCGATTTTGAGGCTTTATATCAAATTGCTGAAGAGTCTGGTCATGGTTTTACGTCATTACCCGTGAATGCTGATTTACTCAGACACAAAATCACCCGAGCCGAGGCTTCATTCGTTAAATCGGTAGAAACTCCCTTTGATGAAGGGTATTTGATGGTGCTAGAAGATACCGACACGGGTGAAGTTGTGGGCACCTGCGCCATTGAGGCCGCGGTAGGTATGGAGGATGCGTTTTACCATTATCGTCTCGGTACCGAAGTGTATTATTCTGAACAAATTGATGTGCGTAACGAGGTCGAAACCCTCACACTTTGTCATGACTACACTGGCGCGGCTGAAATGTGCACGCTGTTTTTGCGTGAAGCGTACCGCAAGGGCAATAATGGTCGGATGTTATCCCGCAGCCGCTTTTTGTTTTTAGCTCAACATGCAAAACGTTTTGGCGAAACTGTGATTGCTGAAATGCGTGGCGTAAGTGATGAAGATGGTCATTCACCTTTTTACGGTTGGCTGCAAAAGCATTTTTTAGGCATTGATTTTATTCAGGCAGACTATCTTTCTGGATTAGGTAAAAAGGCGTTTATGGCCGAAATGATGCCACGAAATCCTGTTTATGTTTGTCTGTTACCTGAAGAAGCGCAAAAAGTGATTGGCGAAGTACATACCAATACACGTCCGGCCTTAAGCCTGCTGCAGGCTGAAGGCTTTAGGTGCCGCGGCTATGTGGATATTTTTGATGGTGGCCCAACGGTAGAGTGTCGTTTATCGGATATTCGCGGCGTACGCGAAAGCCGTTTATTGACCGTTGATATTGGTGACATGCTTGAGGCCGACAGCCAATTTATTATCTCAAATACTCAATTAGCTCATTACCGAGCGACGTCTGCCGCACTGGCAGTAGACGATAAATCCGAACACATCACCATTAGCCCTGAACTGGCGGCGGGTTTATTACTCGCTAAAGGCGATCAAATCCGTATTTTGGCAATGTAGGAATAACCAATGACACATTATATTCAAGGCCAGTGGCATACTGGTAACGGTCATGCAGTGACCTCAATCAACCCAGCCACTGCACAAACTATCTGGAAAGGTAAAACGGCCACCGCAGAGCAAGTTAATGCCGCTGTTGATGCAGCACGCAGCGCGCAGTTTGATTGGTTTATGTTAGGTTTCGATGCGCGTTTAACCATAGTCGAAGCGTATCGTAGCCAGCTCGAAGCGAATAAAGCAGAACTAGCAGAAACGATCGCTCAAGAAACCGGTAAGCCTCAATGGGAAACCGCGACCGAAGTTGGTGCGATGATAGGCAAGATTGCACTGTCGGCCGCAGCTTATAATAAACGAACTGGCACTGAAGCTAACGATACGCCAGCGGGACGCGCGGTAATCCGCCACAAACCCCACGGTGTAGTGGCAGTTTTCGGCCCTTATAACTTCCCTGGTCATTTACCGAACGGTCACATAGTTCCAGCCTTATTGGCGGGTAATACAGTGATTTTTAAACCGTCAGAATTAACGCCTAAAGTCGCCGAGTTGATGGTCAGCCTATGGGATAAAGCGGGTCTGCCTGCTGGCGTGCTCAACTTAGTCCAAGGCGAGGTTGATACGGGTAAAGCACTGGCTTCTCACCCGCAGATTGATGGCTTATTTTTTACGGGTAGTTCACGTACCGGTCATCTACTGCATCAGCAATATTCAGGTCACCCAGGCAAAATTTTAGCGCTTGAGATGGGTGGCAACAATCCTCTTATTATCAAAGATGTGCAGGATATTAAAGCTGCCGTGCACGATATTTTGCAATCGGCTTATATCTCATCGGGTCAACGTTGTACTTGTGCGCGCCGTTTATACGTAGAGCAAGGCGAACAGGGCGATGCCTTGATTGCCATGTTAATTAATGCGGTAAAACAAATTAAAGTTGGACCTTGGAACGCGCAGCCACAGCCTTTTATGGGTTCAATGATTTCTGAGGCGGCCGCTAAAGGTATGGTTGCAGCGCAGACGAATCTACTTAATTTGGGCGGTGTGTCGTTAGTCGAGTTAACCCATTTAGAAGCGGGGACGGGTTTAGTCTCTCCTGGTCTTATCGATGTGACAGCTATTGATGTCTTGCCTGATGAAGAATACTTTGGGCCGCTACTGCAATTGGTACGTTATAACGATTTCGATCAGGCTATCAAACTGGCCAACCAAACACGTTATGGTTTGTCTGCGGGTTTACTGGCCGATAGCCGTGAAGATTATGACTATTTTCTGGCGCGTATTCGTGCCGGTATTGTTAACTGGAACAAACAAATCACCGGTGCATCAGGCGCGGCGCCTTTTGGTGGCATAGGTGCATCGGGTAACCATAGAGCGAGTGCTTTCTATGCTGCTGATTACTGTGCTTATCCGGTCGCATCCGTCGAGGCTGATGCAGTAAGCTTGCCTGCAACCTTAAGCCCTGGTTTGAGCTTATAAGCGTTGAGTGAGTAAATATTTTGTATGGCAATAGAGGAAGAACTCAAGTTCTTCCTTTTTAATAATAAGCAGTAACGTAACTTGAACCTCTACAGTGGGTATGTGTGATTCTGCAACAGTGGCATTTAAGTCGTTACATAGAGTGTTTGCGGCAAAATAACAGCAATAACCGCAGCACAATAAAAGGAGTTTTTATGCATACCGATATTAACGCGTTATTTGCCGATTTATGGCAAGACTACATTAAAATGACTCCATCAGCGGCCAAAGTGCATGCGTTGCTAGGTCATGGTGAGCCTATCATCAACGATCATATCGCTCTGCGCACTTTTAATATCGACAAGGTGAATTTAGATGTGCTGGCTAAGCATTTCACTTCGTTAGGTTATGTCGCTTGCGGTGATTATAAGTTCGAGCAAAAAAAACTTATTGCTAAACATTTTGAGCACCCAAACTCGACTCAGCCTAAAGTTTTTATTTCTGAGCTGTTAGTTGAGGAATTTAGCCCTGCACTACAAGAAACCATTCAAGACTTAATCGCTCAAGTAAATGTAATCGCAACAACGGCTGATAATTTTATCTACTCAGGTCGTCACTGGTCTTTAGATGCTCAAACCTATGAGGATTTATTAGCCGAGAGTGAATATGCGGCTTGGGTGGCGGCATTTGGTTATCGTGCTAACCATTTCACAGTCTCTATCAATCATCTCGATGGTTTTGAAACCTTAGAGGCTGTGAATGATAAGTTAAAACAAGCGGGTTTTGTGCTCAATGGCTCAGGCGGTGAGATTAAAGGCTCTCCTGAAGTTTTATTAGAGCAGTCATCAACAATGGCCGACAAAATGGCGGTTGAATTTAACGATGCCACGGTTGAAATTCCCAGCTGTTTCTATGAGTTTGCCCTACGTTATCCAATGGCCAATGGCGAATTGTATACCGGTTTTGTGGCGGCTTCTGCCGATAAGATTTTTGAAAGTACCAATGTGAATAAAGCTTAGTTTAATTAAGAGGCCTATAGCTTTGGTAAAAAATGCCATCAATTTGATGGCATTTTTATATTCTAAACAAGGCTGGGCAAGCCAAATAGATTAAATGAAGTTAGTTGAAGCTCAGTTCAATTCTCAGCCCACCTAAACGGTCGCTGTGACTAAACTTAAGTTCAATTTCGTACTGCTCGGCAATCTCCTTCACTATCGACAATCCTAAACCGTGCCCCATTACTGACTCATCTAATCTAGTGCCGCGTTGGGTGAGCTTATTAAGTTCATCATCGGCAACCCCTGTGCCATCATCATCGATACAAAGGCACAGTCGTTCCTGCTGGCGCGATAGCTGAATACTGACTCGGTTCTGGGCCCACTTAAAGGCGTTATCGAGTAGATTACCAAGTAGCTCCATACCATCTTCTCTGTGGATGGGTAAACGCAAAATAGTCGCATCGAGGTCAAAATCGCATTCTATGTTCTTGTGGCGATGAACCTTGTTTAAGGTATTAACCAGACTCTGTAAATCCCTTGGGATCACCAATTGCGCAGCGGGAAGCATATCACCGGTGATCCGCGCTGCTGCAAGTTTACGCTCGACCATCTTATGGATAACATCAAGTTGTTGCTGCAAAGCAATGGCAGTTTCGGGATCTTTAAGACCAAGCGCTTCAACCTGTTGCTGCATCACGGCCAGCGGGGTTTTAAGGCCATGGCTTAAGTTGCCTAAGTTATTGCGGCTACGTTCAATTTGCTTGGCAGTGTACTCGAGTAACTCGTTGTAGGTCTTAGCCAGTGGCTGCACTTCAGGGGGAATATTATTCAGTTCTAGCGCGGTAATTTCGCCTTCTCTTAGCCGAGAAAGTGCGTGCTGAACATGGTTAACTGGCTTAAAAGATTGACGCAAAATAATAAAAATCCCCGCAATCATGGCAAATAACATAGCGAGGTTTATTCCAAGTTTAGTGCCATAAACCTCACTAAATACTCGCCTGCCAATACTTAAATCTTGGGCAACGGTCAATGTGGCGCTGACATTAGCACTGCTCGACGTTAAGCCCAGTGACAACAGCTGCATATCGTTATTTTTAGGGCCTTTAGCCTGCCAAACACGCGTTTGATTAGGGGCTAGCGGTTCAATATCTAACTGCATATCCCATAGAGATCGCGAGCGAATGACTTCATTGGGCAAGTTAAGTTGAAAATAACGGCCTGAATAGGCGGGTTTATAAAAACTGGAAAGTTGGCTCTGATCTATGCTGATATCCCCATCGTGGATATGGGTTGCCAGCATAATGTGTTCGAGATCTTCTTCTAAGCGATTGATAATAGAGTCATGGAAGGCTTGTCGTAGCATGGACTCAAATAATATGAGTCCTACGACCGTACCTAACACTAATAAGCCCGTTAACCATAAACTGAGCTTAGTACGGATTGAAATCATTCAACGATGCCGTGGAAGATATAACCTTGGCCGCGACGAGTTTCGATCGCGGTTTTGCCTAATTTTTTACGCAAATGAGTGACATACACCTCCACCACATTACTCTCTTTTTCATCGTCAAACTGATAGAGCTTATCGGTAAGCTGTGTCTTAGAGAGTAGTTTTTTAGGCGACATAAGGAAGATTTTTAACAGTCTGAATTCCATTGCGGTGAGTTCATACAACTGCTCAGCCACTTTTACTGTTTGCTCGGCTTCATCTAAGGTAACGCCGCCATAGCTTAACTGTTTACTGGAGGTATTTAAGCGGCCATGTGCACGGTGGATTAATGCTTGAATACGAGCCAATAATTCCTGTGTATGGAAGGGCTTGCCTAAGTAATCATCGGCACCGGCATTAAAGCCTTCTACTTTTTCATGCCATTGACTGCGGGCGGTTAGCATAATTACAGGCGTGCTAATCCCTTGAGCGCGCCAGCCTTCGAGTAATTCAAGGCCGTTGCCATCGGGTAAACCGATATCTAAAATAACGCAATCATATTGGGTTTCTTTGATCAGGTAATCGGCCTCCAGCGCCTTATCAGTAATATCAGTAACATAGCCTGCTATTTTGAGCTGTTTTGAGAGCTCACTGACCAACATAGGGTTATCTTCAACGAGTAACAGTTTCATGTGTTCGACATTCGCTCGGTAATGCTATTGAGTGATCAGCTTGACCATTGGTTGCATCAATACTGAGATTGACGATTTGGCCCCGCTGAACTTTGATTTGTAAATCATAGCGCCATTTGTGATCTTCTTGATAGAGATGAGCATCAATTAGTTCGCCTTGGCAAAATTGATTAACCACGGCGAGTGTACCGTTTAAGGACAGTATTTGCCCAGAGTTGACGAGTGCTTTAGCTTGATAGTGTTCTAACTCAATCGGTTCGGCATGCATTTTTTTTGAATGCGTAAGCATTAATAGACTGAAAAAAAACATTAAAAACAGCCGTTTCATTTGGGCTCTCCAATAAAAAGTGGCCTAGAATTAATCCTAGGCCACTGTAATAAGGTCGGCTTAAATCAAGCTGAAGACTAACTTAACGGGTACCGTATACGACGATTGTTTTACCGTGAGCTTGAATCAAATTCTGTTCTTCTAACATCTTCAAAATACGGCCGACAGTTTCCCGTGAACAGCCAACGATTTGACCAATCTCTTGACGAGTGATTTTGATCTGCATGCTATCAGGATGTGTCATCGCATCAGGTAGTTTTGCTAGATGTAATAGAGTTTGAGCAATACGGCCTGCTACGTCTAGGAATGCAAGATCGCCCACTTTTTGGCTAGTGCTTTGTAGGCGATAGGCCATTTGTGCAGATAGCTTCATGAGAATTTCAGGGTTAACTTGAATCAGCTGTCTGAATTTTTTGTAAGAAATTTCAGCGATTTCACAAGCTTGTTTAGCTCGAACCCAAGCAGTACGTTCCGCTTGTTCTTCAAACAAACCTAACTCGCCGATAAAATCACCTTGGTTCAGATAAGAGAGAATCATCTCTTTACCTTCTTCATCCTTAATCAATACAGCAACACCACCTTTTACGATGTAATAAAGCGTATCAGAGTCTTCACCAGCATGAATAAGAGTGCTCTTCGCTGGATATTTATGAATGTGACAGTGTGATAAAAACCATTCCAAAGTTGGATCAGGTTTTGGCTTACCAATCAGAGCCATGTTGATATTCCTCGATTGATTAAAACGAAAGTAAGATAATTCTAAATAAGCATATTACGTCAATTAGACACATAAAAACTTGATGGAAGTCTTAGTTTAGAAAAAGTGAATAAATGTAATTAAGCATATAAAATTATGACTTATTTTGCTGACTTAGTGATTTAAGTCAACTAAATCAGTTTGAAACTTGCGAGATTCACTTAACTCTGTCGAGTTAATCACATCTTCCCCGTGCTTTGAAGCCGTTTTATTATAGATAATGGATTAAAGACGCGCCTAAATTACATTTAATTTGTATTCGTTTTGTAAAAGCGAGCGCCCATAGTGCTCTTTTCAGCCTTTTCCTGAGTTCTGGCTAGATTTAGACTCGACTTATAAGGCTAATTCTGGCTAACTTTGAGGGCCGTCATTTTTAAGAGAGGTTAATTCAGTGAAATACAGATTATGGGTTTTAGGCGTAAGTTTAAGCCTAACATTAGGGCTAAGCTCTGCGGCGCAGGCGTTTTCTATCCCACAACCTGCCACTGAACTCGCCGCCAGTAAGTTTGTACATATTCAGATTACAGCGGAACAAGGTGATGCCGATGCACAGTTTTTACTGGGGCTAATGTACCTATCGGGACGTTTTGTGGTGCAAGAAGTACCCTCTGGCTTGCATTGGATATCACTTGCCGCTGAACAGCAGCATGAAAAAGCGCAACAAACGCTAGCTGATCTGTCATTTGAGGGGCAACTGGTGAAGCGCGATTTAGCCGTGGCTGAACATTGGTATAAAGCACTGGGCGAGCAAGGGAGCCGCTGGGCTCAGTTTCGTTTAGGCTTTATTTACGCCTCTGGTGGCGATGGTGTTGAGCGTAACTGTGGTAAAGCGGTCGAGCAATTTTCCCATGTGGGTGATGATATTGCCTTAGGAAATGTTGCGTGGATTTTAGCGACTTGTCCTGAAGCTCAATATCGCGACGGTAATAAAGCGGTCGAATTATCTTTAAAATTACTTAAAACTAACGAGAACGATCCTACTAATTTAGATAATCTTGCAGCGGGCTATGCTGAGTTGGGTAATTTTACTGCAGCGATTTCGACGCAACAAAAAGCCATTGAAGCATTAAAAGCGAGCGCGGTAATGGCTAAGACTGATGAGTTTATACAAAGGTTACAAACCTACGAACAAAAGCGTGCCTATCGCGAAACCCTACGTTTATTAGAATAAGCATTTTTAATTAGGGGTTTGTTGTAAAAACAAGCTATCTCAAGTCAATTTTATCCTTATAAAGATGATTTATTTAGGCTGGTTTATATAAATAAACAGCTTAAATAAAACTTGGGATGCTATAGGATTTAAACCATTTATGTGAGCGCCCAAGTGTATAGCGTTTGATATTTCACTCCGCTTGGGGTGTTTGTGGAATGGTATAACTGCAAATAGTCTGGCATTAAGGTTAATTCACTCTTATCTAAACCTTCAAATATCGTTAAAGCTGGGCTGTTATTACCTTGCCTCCATTCTTTTGCCTTTCTGAATAAGCTGATATGCGGGCAAAAGCTGTGTCCACTTTGATATAATTTTAACTGCTCAGCGATTTGATGCGTTTGCCGAACTAATCGTGCTAACGATGGCTCAATGTTATTGCCCTTCAAACAACATACTTGTGCATTGGGCCATAAATCGAACCTGTTGAGACGAATGTTAAAAGTGGGTTTAGTTAAATCATTGACTGCATCAATTAAGCTAATCTTTTGCGCCTCATCGACTAAACCAAGAAAAGCGAGGGTTAAGTGTAAGTTGTCAGTGTCAACGGGTTTTGCCTCAGGGAGTAGATGAGTACTCAGCGTTTGTTGCAATGCGATGAGATATTTCTTTTGTGTATTTGTCGGGGCGAAGCCCAGAAATAATTTCTGCTGCATATGTTGGTTAGTCCTAATGCTCTACGCGGATATATTAAGCAACCATTTTGGTGTTAAGTGTCATGTTAACTTTGGCCTAATGGTTGGGTTTATCGACAAGTTAACGCTTTTAAACGTGCCATTTTTGGTGGTGCGTTTATACATTAGTTAGCAATATCTTCTCACTTAAATCTTCTCAATTCGATAGGTTCCTAGTGTTGATGCTGGCTAGCTCCGTCTGGGGAGAACTCTCTCAATGGACAAGACTGTTTTAAAGACGAGGGTGTTAAAGGGACAGTATTAACCAGCTATGTTAAACTGCCGAATAATTTATCCTTTGTATATTTGTGCATTGAACCATCTACCCATTCATTCTTTACTTGCACCGCTGCGCGCGGCATTTTCTCGTCACGCTCAAGTGATCCTCGAGGCGCCCACAGGTGCTGGAAAATCGACGGCGTTACCTTTGGCTATGCTGGATTGGCCAGAAATTAGCGGCCGTATTTTAATGCTCGAGCCTAGGCGCGTCGCGGCGCGCAGTGTAGCGCATTATATTGCCAGTTGCCGTCAGCAAAAGGTGGGGCAAGAGGTAGGGTATCGCGTTCGTGGTGAATCAAAAATCAGTGCCAATACTCGTTTAGAAATTGTTACCGAAGGCATACTCACGCGCATGATCCAGCAAGATCCCGAATTAACGGGGATTGAAATGATCATCTTCGATGAGATCCATGAACGGCATCTCACCACCGATTTAGGCCTCGCTTTGGCGCTCGAAGTACAAGCCTCATTGCGGGACGATTTAAAGATATTAGCCATGTCAGCGACCTTATCTGGCCTTGCCTTGGGCGAATTGATGCCAGAAGCCGTGACTTTACACAGTGAAGGTCGCAGTTTTCCCGTTGAGATTGAATATCGCCCTGTGCCAACGCAGCAGCATTGGCTTGATTATCTTGGCCGCTGCGTGCTCGATTTGGTCTCGGCTAGTAGCGCTAGTGTCGATAAAATGGCTACCAATAATGCTGTGCTGGTGTTTTTACCCGGGAAAGGCGAAATCTCACGATTACAACAATTTTTGCGTGAGCGTTTAAGTCATGATGCTTTTTTGATTTGCCCCCTCTATGGCGAGCTTTCAGGGGCGGAGCAAGACAGCGCAATAGCGGCAACGACAGACGGCAGGCGCAAAATCGTGTTAGCCACTAACGTCGCAGAATCAAGCTTAACCATTGAGGGCATAGGTTTTGTCATCGACAGTGGCTATAAGCGCCAAGCCAGTTTTAATCCCAAGACTGGCGTTACCCGTTTAGGCTTAAAGCGTATTAGCCAAGCTTCTGCAACTCAGCGCAGCGGCCGCGCCGGACGTTTATCGGCAGGTGTGTGTGTACGCCTGTGGAGCCAAGAAGAACATGGGCGGATGCTAAGGGCGGATGAACCCGAAATAAGCCAAGCAGATCTGGTGTCTATGGCCCACAATTGTGCCTATTGGGGGGCTAAATCCTTCAGTGATTTAATGCTATTAACGCCGCCGCCTAGTGTGAATGAGGCGCTGGCGTGGCAATTATTACAGCGTTTAGGCATGGTCGATAGCCACAATAAACTCACTTCCCACGGCAAAGCAGCCTACGAACTAGGATGCCACCCAAGGCTTGCTCATATGCTATTGGGTGCCAAAAGCTTGGGCGCAAAAATCAGCGGGCAAGCAGCGCAATTAGGTAGCTTAGCTTGTTTGCTATCGGGAATTTTAGAGGCGTGAGGGCTACCTAAAAAAGGTGCCGATATCATGAATTACTTGCACTTTGCCAGCCAAGGACAAGCGGGACTGCAAGCCAAACAGTGGCAGAAAAAACTCGCATTAACCGCTGATTTATCTCAAGTCGCAACCCATGCCCATCACAGCGATGTGGGGTTGTTATTGGCGCTCGCTTATCCAGATCGCATCGCCAAAGCGCGCGGTGTTGAGGGCTATCAATTAGCTAATGGCACAGGCGTGGTGCTGGCTGGTGATGATGCATTGTCGCAAACCCCATGGATGGTGGTAGCCGATTTTCAAGAAACCGAAGGCAGAAACGCTGGTCGAATTTACTTGGCAAGTCAGTTTCAGCCAAGTTTATTTGATAGTGAGTTAAAAGACTTGCTGGAAACCCATGAGTTGTGTGGCTGGGATGAAAGTAAAGGCCGTGTCATTGAACAGCGCCAACACAAGGTCGGACAAATTTTAGTAAAAACTGAGATGATAGCTAAGCCTGAGCGTAAACAAATTGTCTCGGCCTTACTGGCTTACATACGCCAGCAAGGATTACAAATCCTCAATTGGAACGCTAACTTAGAACAATTTCAATACAGGCTTAAACTCGCTACTAAGTTTGATATTGCTAGTGACTGGCCCCAAGTTGATGATGAGACATTATTGACCAACCTTGAAACTTGGCTGGCGCCTTACCTTGAAAATGTGAATAATCTGCCGCAATTAGTTAAGCTCGATTGTTTTGCTTTTGTGGCAAACTGTTTGAGCTGGCAGCAGAAACAGCGACTCGACGAGTTATTGCCCACTTCGTGGCCATTAGTCACCGGAACCTCAGCGCCGATTATATACGATGAGTCAGGACGCGCGCTGCTGCGGGTGCGGTTACAGGAAACCTTTGGCATGGCACAAAGTCCAATGCTCGCGCAGGGCAAGTTAAAGGTGACGATGGAGTTACTTTCTCCGGCGCAGCGGCCATTAGCGCTGACGGCAGATCTCGCCAGCTTTTGGCAAGGGCCTTATGTAGATGTGAAAAAGGAAATGCGCGGCCGATATCCTAAGCATCTGTGGCCCGACGATCCTGTGAATACATTACCGACAAAATTTACCAAGAAAAAAACCTTGGGTTTAGCTCAGCCATAGTTTAGTCAGCCTGTTATAACACTATTTTATTACAGGTTTTAATACACAGCATGCTCAGCGTTGTGTCTATGGCTGATGTCCTTAAATGCAATAATAATGAAGTAGATATGACAACTAAGACAACAAAAAAAACACCCGCATCTCGCAGGTCTAAAAATAGCCGTGGTGTGTTTCGACGAATTTGGTCAATTGCTTGGAAACTCGGTTTGGCGGGATTGGCCGTGGTCACTTTATATAGCATTTATCTTGACCAAATTATTGCGCAAAAATTTGAAGGGCAAAAATGGCACCTGCCAGCGCAGGTATTTAGTCGTTCTATGGCACTCTATCCTGGCGCTGCCGTTAGCCATCCGCAAATTATGGCCGAGCTTAAGTTGCTCGGTTATCGCAAGGTGGCTAATCCACGCCAGATAGGTGAGTTTTCGGCCTCAAGCACGCGTATCGAATTATGGCGTCGACCTTTTTTGCACCCTGAAGGCGACCAAGTCGAACAAAGAGTTATGATAAGTTTTGACAGTAATGGCGTCAGCTCGGTGAGTCGGATGTCAGACAAGCGTCAACTTGCCGTGTTCCATCTTGAACCAGTATTGCTCGATCGTATTATTACTGGTGATGGTGAAGACAGACTTTTTGTACCGACCGAAGAAATGCCTCCGTCGATTGTGCAGGCATTGCTGCTGGTGGAAGATCGCAGTTTTTACGAACATCATGGGGTGAATCCTTTCGCGATTGCGCGCGCGGCTTTTGTGAACATTAGCGCCGGTCGCACTGTGCAAGGTGGCTCGACGTTAACCCAGCAGTTAGCGAAAAACTTTTTCCTATCGAGTGAGCGTTCGTTGCTGCGTAAGGTGCGCGAAGCCTTGATGGCAGTGATTATCGATTTTCGTTACAGCAAGGACGAAATCCTTGAAGCCTATCTTAACGAAGTGTATATGGGGCAGGATAAATCCCGCGCCGTGCATGGGGTCGGTTTAGCATCACGCTTCTATTTTGGTCGCCCCATCACGGAGTTGACGATTTCTCAACAGGCTTTTTTAGTAGCTACGATTAAGGGGCCATCTTATTACAACCCTTGGAAATACCCCGAGCGCATTCAAGAGCGCCGCGATCTTGTATTGCGTTTACTCATGGATGCGGGTCATTTAAATACGGCCGAATACAAGGCGGCTGTGGAGTCGCCATTAGGTATTCGTAATTTCAATAAACCTGCACATCAAAAATTACCTTCATTCTTCGCCCTCGTAAAACAAGAAGTTAATGAGCGTTATGGCGATGCACTGTTGAAACAATCTGGGGTGAAAATCTATACCACGCTTGATCCTATGGCTCAAGAAGCCGCAGAAATTGCGGTCACTCGAACGCTTAAAAGCTTAGATAAAAGCAATAAGTCATTACAGATAGGCATGGTTGTCACTGATAAATATACCGGCGGCATCGCGGCAATGGTCGGTGATAAGACCCCAGGATTTGACGGTTTTAACCGCGCGGTAGAAATTCGTCGCCCTATCGGTTCGTTAATTAAGCCCTTTGTGTATGCCACAGCACTAGCACCTAATAGCCAATTTACGTTAGCAACACCGCTAAAAGATCAACCTATTACCTTAAAAAGTGAGCAAGGTAAAACTTGGTCGCCACAAAACTTTGATAAAAAGTTTACTGGCCAAGTACCACTGTTAACCGCGCTGAAAAAGTCGATGAACGTACCTACAGTTAACCTCGGCATTGCAGTTGGCGTTGACGCAGTAGCAACCACTTTGGCTAAATCTGGCTGGCATGAACCACTAAATCAGTACCCTTCAATGTTACTGGGGGCGGTCAATGGTTCGCCATTAATGGTGGCGCAGGTGTATCAAACCTTAGCCGATAGTGGTGTTTATCGTAAGTTAACCACAGTGACGGCGGTACTCGATTCTGAAAAGAATCCACTGCCCGTAACGCGACTACCTAAAGAGCAAGCCATATCGCCTGAAACGGACTTTTTAATTCAGTATGCTATGCAACAAGTGGTCAATACCGGAACTGCGACGCGCTTGGGTAATGCATTCCCCGGCGTGGGACTAGCGGGTAAAACCGGTACCAGTAACGATAGCCGCGACTCTTGGTTTGCCGGTTTTGATGAGCGTAACGTGGCGGCCATTTGGGTGGGGCGTGACGATAACGGTAAAACCAGCTTATATGGTAGTAGTGGCGCCATGGCCGTATATCTTGCCTTCTTAAAGGAACGACCTCCGATAAGCCTGCGTTCGATTCAGGTTAATGGGGTGGTAAGGGGCTTTTTTGACCGAGATACTGGTGTCGCCAAAGAATCTACCTGCAGCAATGTTGATGCACTGCCCGCATTAACCGCGACCTATCGTCCAATAAACAACTGTGGCGAGCCGTTGCAGTGGTGGCAAAAAATTCTTGGTCGATAGTTGATATTTGAGTTAATCATTGAGTTGAGCGTCGCTCAATAGTGCCCTGTATTGGGCATATACTGTTTAAGTTAAAACCGTCGTTGCAGAGTATCAATGGCGTTGTTGTGTTTATGCGATAACGCCAATTTAACCTTGTATCGTTGGTGAATTCCAAGTGAGAAATGACATGTATAAAACCGCTGCCGCCGTGCATATTTTAGTGAAACACAAAGAGCAAGCTGAGGATATTATTAAGCAGCTGAATAACGGTGCTAACTTTGCGATGCTCGCTAAACGTTTTTCCTCTTGCCCATCGGCTAAAAAAGGCGGTGATTTAGGCGAGTTTAAAAAAGGCCAAATGGTGCCACAGTTCGATAAGGTTGCTTTCAGTGGTGAGTTATTAGTGCCGCATATTGTGAAAACAAAGTTTGGTTTTCATGTGGTTAAAGTGCTTTATCGGACTTAATGCCGCTGAGTGAGGTTGGCATACATGGGGATATTTTTGACTTATTAAAGGAAGGTAACATTAAGGAGCGATGCGCATGATCTTTAGTTTTAATAGCGAAGATGCCAGCCAAGTCTGTGTTGGCGCCTTTGCACTTGCTGTGCCCGTCGCATTTTCTGAGGAAGCGTGGCAGCTCGGTGAAACCTTACCCGTGTTTAATCTTGCTATGTTGTTTAGCTTATCCTTACTATTTTTGGGTGTTTTTACCTACCACAGTGTGTTTCAGCAAAATATTCGTACCCGAGTTCCAGTATTTATTTTTCGTATTGTAGTGGCGTATTTACTCACAGCTTGTGTGGTGTTCTTGGTGCTGCTTTGTCTTGATAAAGTGCCATTTTTTGAGGATCCGCTGACCTCAATTAAACGAATTATCGTGATCTCTATGCCCGCATCCATGGGGGCGATTGTGGTGGATAGCTTCGATAAGGAATGATGCGGGTTAGCTAAATTTGGCCTCTGGTGAATTGCGGTTATCTTGCGCATACTTATTGGCATGTTTTGATGTTGGCTTTATTTAAAGCCAACATCAAATCGAGATTTTAAGCTCGATATTTTAGCCAAATAAAAATGAAAGGAAATCATCATGAACACTAGCAGCCTCGCTTTGCTTATCCCAATATTCGCCATTGTGGGTGGATATGTGGTCGCGATTATGAAAATACGCAATAAATCAGTTGGTTTGAGCCGTGAACAAGAAGCTGAAAATCAAGAGCTGCGGGCTGAGTTAGCCAGTTTGCGTCAGCGTATTGAAGTGCTCGAGCAGTTAGTTACAGACGATGATTATCAGTTAAAGCGTGAATTTAAAAGAGTTTAATGTGTTATTTAATTTCTATTGACGCTCATTACTTATTCATTAATGTTATGACTCCAGCGTTTTGTTTGGCTTTACAAGTGTGAATATGCTGTTACTTTGTACGTATTCCTTGGGGCTAAGTCATCGGGTGAGTTAAATGCCTAATGTAAGGTAAACTCTTGATAATTTTGTTATCCATCCTTATTTGAGTCATTTAAAATAGAGTTTATATGTTTCTAGCGCCGTATTTTTTAAAGCAAAATCAAACTATTTCCGTTTCCGCACAACAAGCCAGTGACTTCGCCAAAAAAATTGCGCAGGACTTCAATCCTATACACGACGTGGGTGCTAAGCGTTTTTGTGTGCCAGGTGATTTGTTGTTTGCCTTAGTATTAACCCAGTATGGTTTAAGCCAGCAGATGAAATTTAGCTTTGCAGGCATGGTGGGTGATGGCACCGAATTGCAGTTTCCGGCGCAGGTGAATGACAGTTTCTCGATTTGTGATAGCCGTGAAAAAGTCTACCTTAATGTCAGCCGTCAAGGTGATGTCAGCCGTTGTGACGCGCAAACAGAATCCTTTATTCGTCAATATGTGGCGTTCTCTGGGCATAACTTTATTGATATTTTGATCCCTTTGATGAAGCAGCATCAAGTGATGATAAACCCAGAACGACCCTTAGTTATTTACGAAAGTATGTCGTTTGATTTAACCACTTTAGATTTTATTGAAGTGACACTCTCGCTTGTTGGACAAGATTTAAAAATCAACGGTAAACGCGGTGACGTCACGCTGCATTTTGAGCTGCATAGTGGTGATATTGTCGTTGGAACTGGGATTAAAACGTTAGTGATGAGTGGATTACGTCCCTATGAAGAGGCATCGGTGCAGCAAATGCGCGCCACCTATGAAGGCCGTAAAACGGATTTCTAATTGTTGATATTGTTACTCAAATACAACACATAAAAAAACGAGCTGCCATTGGTAGCTCGTTTTTTATGCGCTAAATGCGCTTTACAACATCACATGTGCCGAGATTAGGCTATTTTTTCAATCTTAGCCGGCAGGCCTTGTCTGGCCGATGCGCCGCTCGCCCAATCCACTAGCGGATAACGCCCATTACGGCTTGGATCAAACAAGTTTAAGTCGTTCATATTAATCCCCACACGGATCAACGGATTGGCAGCGATGCTAATATTGTCAATCACAGTGTCACGCGCGCCGAGTTCTTTATGACCATAGCCATGCTCGATAGCGATACAGTCAGCTTGCACGCCAGCAACACATTCCACTAGGGCAATCACGCTGCCATTAGGCGTGCTGATTTTAACGGTATCACCGGTGCTAATCCCAAAACGTGCTGCGGTTTTCTCATTAAGTCGCACTGGGTTATTGGGGTGAACTTGGCGCAAGCGGTCTGAACCAATACTCATCGAACTCATAGTGTGGGACTTATAGCTGCTGATAAGTAATGGCCATTGTGATTTATCAAACGCTTTGTCGAGTGGCGTACCATCGGCCAAGGCGGGTTGATATAAGCGTGGGCAACCACTCATAAACTCCCCTGTTAAACTATTGCGACGACTGCCCACCTCTGGGTTCCACAGCATCATAGGTTTAGGCCACACTTTGCTAGGATTACCCACTTCATCTCGGCCATTACGCATATTTTCAAAGCGACCACCACGGGCAAATAAATAGCTGACTTTTTTGACCTCTTCAGGTTTTAACCTAGTGTTTAGCTCCGCTTGAATCCGGCTAACGCCGCTAAGGTACATATCTTCGGCATTGATATCGGCGACCGCTGTGCCTAAATAAGCCACGTTCGCTGCGCCATAAAGTGAATAGTCGGCAGCGCGAGTTAACGGATGCAAACTGCCATCGGCGGCGGTTATGGCATCTTCTCCAAAGCCGGGTAGGGCTAATTTGATTGCCACTTGGCTGAGGAAAGATTCCATACACACCACATCACCTGTGGCCGTTTTAGCGACGCGAGGCTCGACAATTGGCCAGCGGCCAGTAACCACTTTGGTCATAGTGCCTTGCCATGCTGAGGTCCAGCCCCACGACTCATAGGTTAAGGTGTCGGGTACAATGTAATCTGACAGCGCCGAGGTTTCGTTAATAAAACTGTCGATACTGATAAACAGCGGCAACACTTTAGGATCTTTTAATTGCTCGCCTATGGCTTCACCTAAACCTGCTTGGCCATAAACAGGGTTACCCATGTGGTTAATCCATGCTTTGAGCGTATAAGGATAACCGTGTACTGCCGCGGTTAAATGTTCACCCAATAATGGCGATGAAATAGGATACCAAGGTTCCTTAGACGGATAGGGCGACTCGCCTGCTTCGACCTTACGGCGGTATTCTGAGGTTTTCTCATAGGGGAATTTAGAGCGTGATAAAAATACTCCCTTAGGTTCGAGCATGCCGTCAAACTCTTGCAGATTGTATCGTGGTCCTTTACCAAAGGCAGGGAAAGAACCGCCAGAGGCTAACGCTCCGCCTTTTAAGTTTATGTTACCTATCATGGCATTAAGCATCATGATCGCCCATGCACTGTAAAAACCATTGGCGCTCATGGTGCCGCCATGTGAAATCACCGCGGCTTTAGTGCCGTGGCTGGTAAATTTATCGGCAAGGTCGATAATTTTCGCTTCGCTGATATCACATTCCTTGGCATATTCCGCCATGCTAAAGCTAAGAGCGGCGTCGCTTAATAGCTGGAAGCTAGATTTAACGGCAATTATGCCTTTGGGCGTTTCAACGCTGTGAATAACCGCGAGCTTGGCTTTTTGGCTCATGCTTGCCAGTGTGACTGCTCCGCTTGCCTCATCGATAACTAAAGGCGAATCTTGTTCACCATAGGCTTTGCCCTCAAAGGGTAAGCCCAGATCGCTGGCAAATAAATACTGACCAAATCTTGGTAGCGTTGGGTCGCTGACGATAAGATAACTCGCATTACTAAAACCGCGATATCCGGCCGCTTTAGCCGCTTCGACATTCGGCGCTGTGAGGAAATTGACCGCATAACGTTGCTGCTCAATTATCCAACGTAACATGCCCATCGCTAATGCTGAGTCGGTTGCTGGCCTAATAGGTAGCCAAGTATTGTTGCCTGCACAGGGTTGGTTAGATGTGTTGGGCAACATGGGTGATACCACTACATAACTGAAGTTGGTGTTATTGACCCGCGCATTGGCTAACTGTCTGGCTTGGCGCTTAAATGGGTTACCCGATTGCTGGGGTGAGGTGCCGATAAATAGTAAAAACTCGCTGTTATCCCAATCTGGTTTTAAGTGAGCATATTTTTTTAAATCATCGAGTAACGCACCCGCACCCGCGCGGTAAGTAAAGCCGCAATAGGCGCCGTGGTTCGCAAAGTTACGCGTACCAAAGCTATTAAAGGTAAAGCGCTTGATCAGTGCATCGCGACCTTCATCAGAGGCATTTGATACTAATAGCTGGTTGGCTTTAGGGCCGTATTCTGGGTTATTGGCATCCAATGGCGTACTAACATCGCGGATTGCGCGCAGCCCTTCAACATGGCCTTCACCAAATAAGTCACCGCCTTCAACGGTTTCATTTAACAATTGCTCAAAGCTAATACTTTGCCATTGACCACTGCCACGCTTACCCACTCGTTTAAGGCATTGGGTAACACGATGTGGGCTATCCAATTGCTCCAACATGGCATTACCACGGGCACAGGCTGTTGAACGGCCCTGTAAACCTTGCTCTTGAAACGCGCTAAGGCCAACAAATGCGGCTTTAATTGGCGTGTCAAAATCGATATGTTCTCTAGCCGATAATGGGTGGTAAGGGTTACCGCTAATACGGATAATTTTATCGGTTTTTTGATCGATACGTGCCCGTACACCGCATTTCGTCCAGCAGCCTAAACACATAGTATTGACGACGCGCTGCTCATCATTACTGATAAGTTGACCGGTTTTTAAATCGACTTTGTATTCAGGTGTTAACGAATTGCCATGCAGGGGATCATGGGTCGGTTTACCCGAAGTACCATTAACAACGCCTTTGCCCATTTGCGTTAAAGTATGGCTATAACCTGCGGCAAAGAGCCCTACGCCACCCGTTACAGCAGCCCCTTTGATAAAACGACGTTTACTTTTGTCCATAGTGGACTCCTCAATTCTGTCTACGTTAATTCTGTAGGTTCAATGGGCTGCTCAACGTGAAAGCGTTGCCTTGGGTGTGTGGCGAATTAATTCAGAGACGAGCGCGATTAATGCTAACCACAGGCCGAAGGTTCCGGCTATGCCTAATAGTCCTTCAGGTCCCCAAGGTAATTGGTAAAGGTAAGTACCTGCGCCATATTTAGGGTCGGTTTGCGCTTGAATTAGCACTATCCAGCGAAAGCCCCATGCCAGATGAATACTGGTTAAGCTCACAATCAACATCACGCTATTAGGGAGATGACGCAGTGCCAGCATCAAGGCGAGTAGCGCTAGTGTAATCAGTACCCAAATCGCCGCTAGTTGCCAGCTTGGGCTGGTTTCTAGTAAAAGCGCAGCTTCTGGCGCTGAGCCGTTATCAAATAAAGCCCAACCGATAAGGCACAGTGCAAATAGGCCAAAGCTTGCGCGGATCCACAGTAATAGGCTGTCTTGAGTCGCCTGCTGATAACCGTGCAATAGACGATTTAATACCGCTAAGGTGCCACAGGCTGCCAATAAGGCGCTGGTGGCCATTAACGGTGGCAGCCAGTAGGTGTGCCACAATGGACGAGCTTTGATAGCCATGGTTTCCATGCCGGTGTAAAGCGCGATGCTACAAGCACTTAAGGTGGTTAATATGGCGATGATTTTAATCAGTTTTTCACTTTCCCAGTCGCCAAATCGGAGTAAGCTCGCAATACGTTGTACCCAGTCTTGATTAGGCTGATTTGAACGGTTGGGGAGGTATTGACGCAGTAATAACCAGGCAAATACAGCACTGGTGCCTGAAAATACCGGCAGTAAAAATGCGCCGAACCACATCCAAGAATCAGGACGCACTTGGGCATAAAAGTGCCACGCGCGCAGCGGTTGATGTAAGTCAGCGAGTAATGCAATCGGCGCCACAATACCCGCGGTTAGCATTAAGCTGGCGCAGAGTTTCAGTAATCTGTCATCACGTTTGCCTTTGCTGAATAAATGGATAGTGGCAACCCATACGCTGGCATAGGCTAAACCCATCATAAAAAAGTATTGCACTGCCCAAGGCAGCCAAGTAATGGCGATATCTGGGGTAAAGATTTCTTTAATGACCATGGTGGATCTCCTCGCCAGTGTCAGTGAGTAAAGTGCGAACAGGGGCTTGGCCGCTAATGCGATCTTCAAAGGCACTGCTCATTCCAATATAAAAGACCCGAGGTGCCGTGTTTGCATCAGGTTTTAACACTTTAATGTCGCTGCTATTAGCTGCGAGTAACTGGCTAATCTGGCTGTTAGGATCGTTAAGATCGCCAATCACTCGTGCTTCGCCAACACAGGTTTCAACACAGGCGGGCAGTAATCCCACATCTAATCTATGGGCACAGAAAGTACATTTGTCGGCGGTGTTAGTATCGTGGTTGATAAAGCGCGCATCGTAGGGACAGGCATGCACACAGTAGCCACAACCCACGCACCATTCATTATTCACGACAACGATACCGTCTTTACGCTGGAAGGTGGCGCCCGTTGGACATACAGGAATACAGGGTGGATTTTCACAGTGGTTACACAATCTTGGCAGCATTAAGAATGCTGGGCTGGACGCCTCATCTTGCTGTGACACTTCGTACTGTTGTACTGTGGTGCGAAATTGCCCTAGCGGTGGTTGGTTTTCAATAGTACAAGCTACCGTACAGGCTTGGCAGCCAACGCAGCGACGTAAATCAATCACCATGCCGTAACGTTTGCCGACTTGGCCTTCGCTCGCATTATAGGTTTGACTACAGCTACCAGCGTTACCGCTTTGTGGATTATCTTGCGCATATACTTGCACTACGGGGATCAATGCGGCGCCAACGCTCACACTGGCCATTTTGCCGAGAAACTGACGTTTACTCTTGTCCATACCGATTTCCTTCACTCTTGCAGATCGCTAAAAACTGGCTCATAGACCTCAGATTTATAGGTTTATGGCGAGGTATGTAGAACATTCTGTTAAAGGGGAGGGACTATAACTATAGTGGTATTCCACATATCAATTGTGGACTTGATCTAGCGCAATAAAAATCCGTTAGAATGGCCATTAAGTGTGAACTCAAACTGTATTTTAAAGGATGTGAGGGAGTGTATTTTAGATTGTATTGCAGCCCATTATCGGCC
Organism: Shewanella morhuae; assembly: GCF_900156405.1. GTDB lineage: Bacteria > Pseudomonadota > Gammaproteobacteria > Enterobacterales > Shewanellaceae > Shewanella > Shewanella morhuae. The sequence continues at coordinate 298,648 of NZ_FTNN01000004.1, read as the reverse complement.
ATAAAAAACCACATAATGCATCGTCTCCCAAGGTGGGATCTACTTGCCCAATACGGGTTTTATGCGTTTTGCTCGATAGCGGTTTTAGCCTTGCAGAGTGTCTTATTTACTGGCGATGCGATGGCAAAACCACAAGATCACACTGAACCGTCGGTATCTGCCACCCCAACGCTACTTGTCGCAAAGGGTTCTGTAGTCGCCGAGCCTAGCGAACAGCCTAATAATGAGCTTATCGTTCAGTCTAATAATGAATCTTATGCAGTGGTAGATGTGGGCGTGTTGGCGATACGGGGCTATAAGGCGACAATTACGCGTTGGCAACCCCTAATGCGTTGGCTTGAAACACAAATTCCTAACAGTTACTTTAGGTTACACCCGTTATCCTTAGATGAATTGGCTAAGGGCGTTGAAACCCAAGAGCTGGATTTTGTCATCACCAACCCCGGACAATCGGTATTATTGGCGCGGCAATATTCTCTGTCTTGGCTGGCAACGCTGCGCAGTCCGCTTAATCATGGCGCGGCGATGCAAGTGGGCTCAGCACTGGTTGTACGGGCCGATTCTGCCTATCACACGTTAAGTGACTTAAAGGGGCGCAGGTTGGGTATTGTGTCGACCAGTGCCTTTGGCGGTTACTTAACCTTAGTGTATGAAGCTCAATTAAAAGGCATTGATTTACCGCGTTTTGTGGGCGATATCGTGCCATTAGGCTTTCCGTTAGATAACTTACTCTATCAGCTCGGTGGCCGCCGCTTTACTGCCCATGCATCACCTAATATTGCCCCCAATGTTGAACAAGCAACTACTGATACTAGCCCTGATGTTAGCTCCAGTATTAGCGCTAATCCCGATTCGACTCTTGATTCTGATCTTGATCTGAATACTCATCATCAAGTGTCACAAGCTGATACGTTAGATGCCGTTGTGGTGCCAGTGTGTCAGCTTGAGCAAATGCAGCGCGAAGGCCTAATAGACATAGCGGATTATCGGGTGCTGGATAATCAGGCCCCCGCGGGGTTTCATTGCCAAGTCTCGACTCGTTTGTATCCAAACTGGTCTATGGCGAAAACCAATCGTGCCTCGCAATCTTTAGCCAAAAGTGTCACGCAGGCGTTATTGGCCCTCCCTGAAGATCATTTAGCCGCTAAGGCCGCTGATTCAGCTGGTTGGACGACAGCGGTAAGCCAATTGGCGATCGATCAGTTGCTTAAAGATCTCGACATGCACCCTTTACAAACACCTTGGTGGCACAATGCATGGCTGTGGGTAAAGTCTCATCAACAATGGGCTTGGTTTGTACTGGGTATTTTGGTGCTGCTCAATGTGTATCATTTTTGGTTGGAATACCGTTTTAGTCGTCGGGGTCGAGAGCTACTTAATACCCAGCGTCAACTCAGTGAAAACCGCATGTTATTGGAGCACGCCCAACGAATTGCGATTGTTGGCGAGCTAGGTGCCAGCCTCTCCCATGAGCTCAATCAACCTTTGGCGGCAATTGGCCATTATTGTCACGGCGCCGAAGTACGTTTACAGCGGGGCAGCACGCCAGAGGAACTGCAATCGGTGTTGACGCTTATTCAGCAGGAAGTCACGCGAGCTGACAGTATTATCAGCCGCTTACGTAATTTAATGAAGAAGCGACCTATCTCTAAAGTGCCGTGCTTTTTACATGAACTTATCCAAGACACTACGCCACTATTGGCCTATGAGTTTGAACGACACCAGATCAACATTGGCATCCATATCACGGGTACGCCCTATTTACAGCCCCTTGATGAAGTTGGTATGCAGCAGTTATTACTTAATTTATTAAAAAATGCTGCCGATGCCTGCGTGCAACAACGGGAGTTAATGCAAAGTGAAGCTCAAGGCACTGGCCAAGATAGTGCGACTCAGCAGCAACGCTATACACCCACAATCGATATTGAGCTTGATTACCAACAGAGCCAAATATTGCTGAGCATTACTGACAATGGCGTAGGGTTAAGCTCAGAGGCCAGTCAGTTAATGCAGGCATTTTACTCGACTAAATTAGAGGGATTAGGTTTAGGACTGGTCATTTGCCGCGATATTGTTGACAGCCATAGTGGTCATTTTAAGTTAGATAGCGCCGTTAATGGCGGTTGCCAAGTACAAGTATCTTTACCCCGTAAAGCCGATGGAGTGTTGTGATGAGCCTTGAATTACCCGTGTATTTAATTGATGACGATGATTCTGTGCGCCGTTCATTGCGTTTTATGCTCGAAAGTTACGGCCTTAATATTATAGATTTTGATAGCGCCGAAGCTTTTTTTTCCGCAGTAGACTTAACGCAGCCAGGCTGCGCGTTAGTCGATGTGCGCATGCCGGGCTTGAGTGGTTCCCAGCTGCACGCTGAACTTATCGCTAAAAATAGTCCCTTAGCGGTCATTTATCTTACTGGCCATGGCGATGTGCCAATGGCGGTTGAAGCCCTTAAATTAGGCGCGGTAGATTTTTTCCAAAAACCGGCCGACGGTGCTAAGTTAGCCGAAGCGGTAGTTAAAGCACTCGAGCATGCCAAAACGCATTATCAAGACAATCAATATCTCGAAACTTATCAAGCGCTAACGCCAAGGGAGCGGGAGATACTCAAGTTGATAGCCCAAGGGCTTAAAAACCAAGAAATTGCCGATAACCTCTGTATTGCCATGCGCACGGTTGAAATTCACCGCGCTAATTTGATGAAAGGCATGCAAGTGGCATCGTTGGCAGAAATGATGTTGATCTACGGTCGTATCGCTGAGCGGCTACCGCTGGAATAAATTCGTTAAAATTTACCTTTTACTGCGCTAATTGCCGCTTTGTTAGCCGCGTATTTTTGCTAAGTTATCGTATCATTGGCATCGTTATACCCAAGCTACCTTAAAATACTGAAACTTATATTTTCAGATAGCTTGGGTATATATGTGAGCCAAGGCATTAGCGGTGCGCCGCTGAATTGCCAATACACCGCGATTGCCTTATTTTAGGGGCACGATTTTTAAGGCCAAGCATAGTGGCCCTGTTGGATAGTCTTATTTTTACGTATAGATAAGACTTATCCCGTTTGGATAAGGAATAAAATGGCAAGCTTGATTCGTATTGTGCTAATTGATACGCACCTTCCGGGCGTTGTGGAACTCGCCCTCAATGGCCATACCAATATTTGTGGGACTAACGCCTCGGGTAAAACTACGCTGCAACGCTTAGTGCCGGTTTTTTATGGCGAATACCCAAGCCGCGTGGTGCCTTCGACCCGCGACAGTTTCGAGCGTTGGTACTTGCCACACGATTCAAGCTACATCATTTATGAATATCAAAAGGCCGATGGTTTACTGTACCAAGCCGTGCTGGCCTCGGCGGGTGATGGTAAGGGCGTTAACTACCGTTTTATCGCTAAAGGTTTTGAGCTAAGCGATTATATTAAATCGCAAAACGGCGACACTATTTTATGCCATACCATGGCGGAACTAGGCCGAGACTTAAAACGTGCCAACATCGCCACCACTAATTTGCTCAATACCCGCGAATATCGCGCCATTATCCAAAACGATCGCACGTTATTAAGTACGGGCAGCAACCGCAGCGAGCTGCGCGGCTATGCGCGCCAATTTGCCCTGTGTGAAGGCGAACATTCCCTGCGTCACATCGAAAAACTCGCTAAAGCGGTGCACTCCAAAGAGGGCAAGATGGAGACGGTCAAATCGATGATCGCCGCTATTTTAGAAGAAGACGGCGTTAATCCGCCCAGCTCGCGCTTAAATCCGCAGCGTGTTGAGGCGTGGATCCGTGAAAGCCAACTTATCCAGGGCTTTGAAGTGATTCGCCCTGAGTTTGAAAAGCTCGAGCAAGAATTTAATCAACTGCTTAGCGCCGAGCTGCGTTTATCTAGTCTGTCGCGCGGTTATCGTAATGACGAAACCTTAGAAGCCGACCGCCAAGATATTCAACAAACCTTATCTAAAGAACTGAATTTAAAACTGCGCTTGTTAGACGATGAATGGAAAGAGCAGCGCGATGAGCTCAACCTCGATTTATCTGCCGCTAAGGGTGATGTGGCCAAGTGTGAATATGAACTCGATGCGATTGAAGATCAGCACAGTGCCTTTTTAGATGCCAATATAGAGCAAGCTAAGGCCGACTTAGAGATGCTGCCAAACTGGCGCACTGATGTTGAAAACCTAAGTGAGCGCCATAAGCTGCAAACCGAAAAGCACCAAGATATTGAGGCGGCCTACAATGCCCGTCGCGGTAAAATTGGCGAGCAGTTAAACCGCGAGCTAGAAGGTTTGCATAGCGACCAAGACAAGCAGCGTGAAGCCCGTGATAAGCAGCGTGAAGTCGCGCGCACCGATATTGATGCTTTAGAGGCGCAATGGCGCAGCCAAATGGATGCGGGCAAGGCCAGCTTTAGCGAACAAGAATTCCAATTTAAACTCAATGCCGCCGAGCTTAAATTACGTGTTGATGGCGTGACCTATACCGAAGAAGAAAAGTTAAGCCTAGCCATTTTTGATGAGCGTATTCATCGCGCTGATGAAGAGCAAGAAAGCTGTAATGCTAAGGTCGAGCGCTTAAGCAGCGACGAACGTAAAGTGCGAGCTAAACGCGACCAAGCTAACGAAGCCCTGCGTATTGCCACCTTAAGGGTGAATGAGCGCCAAACAGCGCTCGATGAACTGCACCACATGCTGTTTCCGCAATCCCACACTTTACTCGAATTTTTGCGTAAAGAAGCCCAAGGTTGGGAGCAAAGTTTAGGTAAAGTGATTGCGCCTGAATTACTGCATCGTACTGATTTACATCCAAGCTTAGTGACTGAATCGAGCGAGGCTTTCTTTGGGGTACATTTAGATCTCAAAGCCATCGATGTGCCTGAGTATGCGGCGTCCGAGCAAGAGCTGCGTATCCGGTTAAGCAAAGCTGAAGAAGCCCACACTAGCGCCCAAGAATTGCAAATCGAAGCTGAATCGCAGCTAGTAGCCATTAATGGCGAGCTGGATAATTTAAGCCGTGAGCTTACCTTTGCCCGCACTGCCTACAAAAATAGCCGTGACGATCTGCGCCGCCTATTTGATGAAAAACGCAGTGAACAAGAAAAAATTAATAAAGCATTAAGTGAGCGTAAAGCCCATGCAGGACAAAGGCTTATCCAACTCGATGGCGAGCTAAAACAGCTTAAGCATCAACACGAACTTTGGCTTGAAGAGCAAAAAGAGCAAGCGCTTGAAGCGCGCATGGAGAAAAACGCCTATTGGCAGGAAGTCATCGGCGCGCTCGATAATCAACTCGGCCAAATTAAAGCGACCATAGAAGGGCGCCGTGAAAGTGCTAAAGCTGAACTTAAAGCCTGTGAAACCTGGTACAAAAACGAGCTTAAATCCCGTGGAGTGGATGAGGGCGATATCCTCAAGCTCAAGCAACAAATTCGCGAATTAGAGGCCAAAATTAGCAACGCAGAGCAGCGTCGTAGCGACGTACTGCGCTTTGACGATTGGTATCAACACACTTGGCTTATGCGCAAACCTAAATTGCAAACTCAGCTGAGTGATGTGAAACGCGCAGTATCGGAAATCGATCAACAGCTTAAGGCGAAAACTCAAGAGGTTAAAACCCGCCGCCAACAGCTAGAAACCGAACGTAAAGCCTCGGATATGGCGCAGGTTGACGCCTCTGAAAACTTAACCAAGTTACGTGCAGTGATGCGAAAACTCGCCGAGCTTAAGCTACCCAATAATAACGAAGAGGCCCAAGGCAGCCTAGGTGAGCGTTTGCGCCAAGGTGAGGATTTACTACTAAAGCGCGATTATTTAATGGGGTCGGTTAAGCAATATGTGGAGCATTTTGACTCCGTTATCGCCAGTAAATCGGGTTCTGGTTTAGCTGAGACTTGGGAGCGTGCCCGCGAAGAATCGAGCTTTATTAACGACAAAGGTATTCGTTTGCTAGATTACCGTAAGTTAGTACCACAGCTTGAGCAATTGCTGAACGTGATTGTGCCGCAATCGATTACTGCGCTACGTGAGCAAGGCCGAATTTTCGGCGTCGACTTAACGGCGTTTTATGATGTATTAGCCGATATTGACCGCCGCATTGCATCACAAAGTGCGCGTATTACCCGTGAAGTCGGCGAAGAGTTATTCCTCGATGGCGTGTCTGAATCGGCGGTACGTATTCGCTCACGCATTAGTGAGTTAGAGTTTTGGCCCGAGCTTGAACAGTTCGTCAAAGCCTTTAAACATTGGAAAGCCGATGGTTTTAATGGCCTGCCAGATGAGGATTACACCAACAGCATGCGCCGCGCCTTAGACATTATCGGCCGCGCTGCGCTAACGGGTGGTATCTCTAAGTTATTGGAAATTGAGCTGCGCCTTAAAGAAGGTAACAGCGACTTAATCATCCGCACCGACAGACAACTTAACGAATCCTCAAGCCACGGTATGGCGTATCTGATTTTGTGTAAGTTCTTATTGGCTTTCACTCGCTTATTACGTGGACGCGCCGATGTGACCATTCACTGGCCGATTGATGAGCTGGGCACCTTGCACCATACCAACGTGAAGAAGATTTTCGATGCCTGCGAAAACAACAATATTTGTGTGCTGGGCGCCTTCCCGAACCCTGAGTCTGAGGTGCTGAACTTGTTCGCCAACCGTTATATTATCAACAAACAAACTAAGAAGTTGCAGGTGGTGAAGCCCAAAGCCAATCCGATTGCGGATATGTTGAATAAGCGTCTGTCGAAGGAGGCCATCTAATGAGCGCACTCATGGATCAGTCAACCCAAACCGTATTAGTCGGCACCGGCGCGTTAATTGAATTGTTACTCAAGGGCGAATTTATTTGCCGCACTACTAATGAAGAAGGCTGGCGCGCCCTTAAAAATAACAGCACCCGTGAGCGGGTCGAAGCCTATTTAAACCAGATCAATCGTACCGTGGCGTCTGCCGCCGAAGGTGATGTGTTTTTTTGTGGCTATCTGCAATTGGGCGATAGTGAACGCAAAGTTATTTCATCGCAGTTTAAAGATATTTGTCAGTCACTTATCCCGCTGGTGGAATGGTTAGTATTAGTGCAAGAGGCCAGTGGTCAAGATGCGCCGCTAAACGAAGGTGCACCCGTGCGCTTAACTGAGTTGCAAAGCCGTATCGAAGATACGCCGGCGTTTCGCGAACAGTTAGCCAAACTGAGCCAATATCGTCTATTTGGCTCGACAAGCTCCAATAGCGATGCGCAAATCAAATTAGTCTTTAAACGCTTGGTCGAACTGGGTTATTTAGTGCGACCGAACGTCGAGAAGCAAATCTATATCGCCACGGGTAAGCTTGATTATCTGTATGAAGTGATTCGCTTTATTGATGAAACCGAAGGTTTAAGCCTAGAAGCGCAGGCAGAAACGGCAACCCAGCGGGATCTAATATAATGTTGGCACTGTTAAACCTAGGTAAAAGCTGTGACCAAGGAGGCCATGATGAGCAGTAACTTACATCAAGCAGGTGTAAAGCTACTCAAGCAGTTAGGTCGCCATGCTGACATCATTATGGACACCTATTTGGCGGGTTCCTTAAATGAGGATGCGCACGACCCGAGTGTGGTTGAAAAACTTAAACAGGCGGGCATTTTGTGGCGCCCAGAGCCAGATCAAGAACTGCGCCTTAAGCGTTCTGTGCGCGCCTTGCTCGAAGAAGGCTTGAGTGATGAGCGTAATCGCCAAATCGACTCTAACGTCGGCTCGGCCTTAGCCACCATTAAAACCTTGGCTGACCACTATAAAGAGGCGCGCCATAGCTCAGACTACAGCGCCGCCGAGGCCTATTTGTCGGATTTGAGTGAGCATGTCTACAGCTTTGCCGACAGCCTGCGTTATTCGATTCGAGTATTGTGGGGTCGCATTAATAACGAGTTCGGTTATGTTGGCACTATTAACGCAAAAATCCGTGAAAACGAACTCGCCCAAAGCCAAGTGTCTGAATTACTGAATGGCTTAGAGATGTTCCAGTTTAGTGAGTTGGGCGAAATCGCGGGTGATATCCGTGAGTTACGTAAGCTGATAGTGACCACCTTGCAGGAAACCATGAGCGACTGCGCCCAAGAGCTCAGCGTAGTTCAGGGGCGATTACTGGAGCTTTTAGGCCGTTTCAGGCAAATTCGTGGCCGTACTCGTTTGCTAAAAGGCTGGTTACTCTATACCGATTTGCATCCAGATTATCGTCCTGCAGACCATGTGTCGCACAAGGAAATTCCGAGTCTTTTTAATCGCGCTGAAGCTTTGCTCGCTCCAGCTGCGGTAGACGTACACAACGCCAGCCAAGAGCTGGAGCTAATGGGTATAGTGGCGCACATTAAAGCCATTAGCCGTCATCCTGTGGTCGCTGCGGTGCGTGAGCGCGATGCGCCCGTGTCACTCACTCAAAGTGAAGATTTTGATGTGCCGGATAATCCGCTCAAACAAGCGGTCGATGAGTATTTTGTCGATGTGATTGAGTCTGGCCTGCGCCAATCTGCGCTGGAATATTTGGCAGATAAAGCGCTGCCTTGGAATGCTGAAAGCTGGATTTACCAAGTGATTGGGGGTTATGAGGGCTTGCCCGATGAGCACAAAGCCTATTTTGAGCTTGAGCCATTAGGCGAACCGCATCCGATTTATAACGGTAACTTTATCATTCGTGATGTGGAATTATGGCTCGCCTAGGCCAGCAACAGTTGCAGTTATTGGAGAGCGCTTTTATTAAGCGCGCTCCCAAGGTTAAGCTTACGGCTAACTGGCGCGCGATTTACCGCGAGTTAGAAGTGGGCGAGTTAGATGAGTCTGAAAAGCATTTGTGCTTCGCACCGCGTGATTTTGAACTGTTAAGGCAAGGCGTTTTAGCGCTAATGGGGCTTGATTTACGGGAATTGGATTTCAATGTTGACCGTATGACGATGTCCGCCAAAAGTCACGATGAAAAACTCGCTAATATTCGCCCAGAAGCAGAATACCTGTTGCTCAAATTTCTGGGTTTTACATCACCGCCACTTGCTATATCCGCCTTAACCTCGCTGCGGGTGCCTATCGATGAAGCACAAGATTATTGTCGTACACTTAAGGTCTCGGCCATTTTAGTGGTTGAAAACTTAGATGTGTTTGATGTTATTCAGCAAGCACGTTTACCCGCAGATTTAACCAACCTCATGGTTGTTTACCGTGGTAGCGGTCATCATTCACCGATTGGGGTGCAACATTTCTTGCAGGTAATGGCAGGCAAAACCCCGATTATCGCTTTTACTGACTTTGATCCAGCAGGGCTGCAAATTGCGCACACATTAACGGGTGTGACGCATTGTGTTGTGCCGCAACTTGCGCTGAGTGCACCAGCGCAGTTATTAGCGATAGCACAAATTAATTCGAGCAGTGATTTCGACAAGCAAGCTAAACAGGCTAAGTATTTACAGCATGCTGATTTACATAATTGGCAGAAATTTGCTTGTTGGATCAGTCAACATCGGCTCAGCATCAAACAGCAACACCTGCTGGCTCACGAGCTTGAATTAGTGTTAGTGCCATATATTTAGCCCATATTTATTTCATCCCTCTACTTATTCATCGCTTTAATAGCGTTTAATGCTTTTATAGTCGATAAATTAGTCATTAAATCTTAGGTCGATTATCTTTTAGTTGTTTAGATGTTTAATTTGATCTTTTTTTGACAATACTTTGTTGTTAAAAATATCTTAAATAAGTGTGCTGACGGCTGGCGTATTATTTTTGTATTTTAATTAGCTTTAATTATCAGTGGCATGCAAAATTAACGTGATATTTGCAGTTTTATTGAACATTAAAAAATGAAATAAACTCATTGAATTAACCTGCAGCATGTTTCACTATCCCCCGCCTAGGCCAAAAATGGATTGGCCATTGCGCTCATTATGGACAATGAATCACTAGATATAACATCTTTGCGGAAACCACAAACATGATGAAATCACTTTCGACGCGGATCTTTATTGGTCTGTTTGCGGGCCTTATTTTCGGCACTATAGTGCAGTATTTTTTAAACGATATCGGCCTATTCTCGAATAATTTAGTCGAGCTTGCCGACGGCGTTGGCACTATGTTCGTTAATATGATCATGATGCTGGTGGTGCCATTAGTGTTTGTGAGTATTGTTTGTGGCGTGTGCGAGCTACAAGACCTTAAAAGTTTTGGCCGCTTAGGCGGTAAAACCTTTGGTTTTTATATTATTAATACAGTGGTCGCTATCGCGACTGCGTTATTGCTGGTGTTATTACTTGAACCCGGAAAGGGTGTGGACATGGGCAGCACTGAGGGCGTGGCGATTACCGCAACTGAGCTACCAAACTTAATGGCATTGGTGATTGATATCGTCCCGCGTAATCCTGTGGCAGCCTTTATGTCGGGCAATATGCTGCAAGTGATCTTTATGGCGCTCATGCTTGGTGGCGTGATTAAGTCACTCGGTGAGCATGTTGCTGGCGCGATACAAGGCTTTCAAACCGCTAACAAAATTATGATGAAGCTGATTTCTGTGGTGATGAATCTTGCGCCCTATGGTGTATTTGCCCTGATGTTTAAACTCGGCGCGACCTTAGATGCTGGCGTGTTTATGAGTGTGGTTGAGTATATGGTGCTGATCCTCGCGCTGCTGCTACTGTGGATTTTTGTGGTTTATCCTATGGCTGTGGGATTCTTTACTCCCATTTCAGCCAAAACCTTCCGCGAGAAGACCCAAGAGCAAGTGTTATTTTCACTCTCGACCGCAAGCTCAAATGCGACTATTCCTGTGACTATGCGTACTTTAACGGACAAGTTAGGCGTGAACCGTGCTGTTGCTGGTTTTGGTGTGCCGCTGGGTGCGACCATGAACATGGGCGGTGTGGCGATTTATATCACAGTCGCGATTTTCTTTGTCGCCAACGCCTTTGGTATGCCAATAACCACTGAGCAATTGCCTTCGCTGCTGTTTAGTATCTTTTTATTATCCGTTGGGGCGGGCGGTGTGCCCGGTGGCGGTATGGTGATGATAGGTGTGTTAATCCATCAAATGGGTTTACCGATAGAAGCCTTTGCCATTGTGGCAGCGCTGGATCGTATTATCGATATGGTGCTGACATCCTGTAACGTGGTCGGTGATACTGCGGTGTTGACCATAGTGGATCAAACCGAGAAAGTGCATCAGCTTGAGTTAGCGAAGAGCTAACGCCACTCATTTATACGCTATAAAATGATATGCAAAAAGCCACTGATATCAGTGGCTTTTTTGTTAGGGGAATTGAAGGTTGTATGGATTTATTTAGCTGTCTTTGGCTTTTATGATGAGGGTGAATCTTGTGCTTAAGGTGAGCTTGTTTGGTTCTAATGTTTCAATACGGCCTTTATCGTGCCTAAAAATCCGATATTTCCAAGCTGAGTCAGATGCATGGAGTATTTTTATCAAATTAAAAGTGGTTAAATAAATGTAACTTAAACCATACTGGTTTATAACCTTGAATCATTTGAAAAATTAGGGGGCACCATGACTGGATTTTGGCAGACAGTAGGGGGGCGATTACTCAGCATTCCGTTACTGGCATTGCTGGGTTTCGTGGTGCTGGGCATCATGGAGCTAAACGCACTTAACCAGAGTTTGACTAAGGGGAGGGAAGATCGCGTTGTGGCGATTATTGATAGCAGCCTGAGTATCGTTAAACATTATCAGACACTGGAGCAAAGCGGTGCATTAAGCACTGAGCAAGCGCAGCAGCAGGCCATGTCGACCATTAAGGCCATTCGTTATGATGGTACTGAATATATTTGGATTAACGATACCGGTCGGCCTATCCCCAAAATGGTTATGCATCCAACAGTATCCACTTTAGACGGCACTGTACTGGACAAACCCAACTTTCATCACGCGACCTTAATGCGTAACCGTGATGGCAGCCAACAACAAACACTGAGCAACGCCAACTTGTTTGTCAGTTTTGTTGACGTTATCGACCGTTATGGCGATGGTTTTGTTGAGTACCAATGGCCTAAACCCTTAAAAGGTGGGGGAGTGACGCAGGAGCGTTATACCAAGTTGTCCTATGTGGCAAAAGATGACAAATGGGGCTGGGTGCTCGGTTCTGGAATTTATATTGATGATGTTAAAGCGGCCTTCTGGGAAGTCGCTATGCGAGTTGGGTTGGTCGTCGTGGTTATTATGGCCCTGACAGTTGGTGTGTCTTTGTATATCCGCCGCTGGTTATTGCAGGCACTAGGTGGGGAACTGGCGACAACCAAAGCACTGGTGCAGCAGGTTGCGGCGGGTGATTTCTCAGTGAACTTTGGGTTAAAGCCGGGTGATAATGACAGCTTGTTGGCGGCATTAAGTGGCCTTATCAGCCAGTTGCGCAGTATTATCGGCCAGCAATCGGCAATGGCTGAGCAATTGGTCAAGCAATCAGAGGTACTTGAGGACACCAGCCAACAGACGCAGCATATTTTACAAAGTGTGATGGACCAAACTGCTCAAGTAGCTACCGCGGTCAATGAAATGACCTCGACTTGTGAGGATATGGCTCGCAGCGCGACTCTGGCCGCTAAAGCGACCAGAGATGCTGACACTGAAGCCAAAAACGGCGTGACATCCGTAGGCCAAACGATAACGGCCATTGATGCGCTTAAAATAAAACTGGAGCAAGTCTCTGATGTGATAGGGCAGTTGTCTAAACGTGGCGATGAAATTGGTGCGGTCACCGATGTTATCGGTGCGATTGCGGAGCAGACCAATCTATTGGCATTAAATGCGGCGATAGAAGCGGCGCGTGCTGGAGAAATGGGGCGCGGATTTGCTGTTGTGGCCGATGAAGTGCGTACCCTTGCTAGCCGCTCTCAGGCGTCAACTCAGGATATCAATAGGCGTATTCAAGGCATTCAGCAAGACTCTGCCAACGCCGTGCAATCGATGGCGCAAAGTCGAACCGAAACGGAGCAAACTATAGTCTGTTCTCAGCAGGCCAGCGAGGCGCTAACCCGCATTAACACTGCCGTGTCGAGCATTACCGATGTCAACGATCAATTGGCCAGCGCCACAGAACAACTGGCCGTTGTGTCGGGTACGATTAATCAAAATATGGAGAATATTGCGCAGGCGGTGGAAAACACCAATGCAAAATCTTCAGAACTATCGACTGCCAGCCATCAACTACGGAACATGGCTAGTGATATGAAAAAGTCACTGAGTGGCTTTAGGTTATAAGCGGTAGATAACCATAGATGTTGATAACCATAGATATTGATGCCGAGCTAAGGCTTGGCATCAATATCTATGCGGGAGTGAGATGATGGCGAGAGTATTCCCGCCTTCGACCCCGGCACCAGACTGATTATGGAATACCATTTTGTGTTAATTTAGCCGCGGCAGTGGTAAAACCTGCCGCGGCTAAGTCTGAAGGAATAGCTCTGAACGGGGCTCTTACTTAAATGGGATAATGTCTAGATATAACGCGGGGGATTGGAGCTTATATTTTCCCCGCAGTCCGTCTTTTTTCACTCTGAAATTCATAATCTTACAGGTGCACCCATCTAGCGTACTTATTTACGGGTTATTTTATCTAAATATCCCATAGCAAAGGCAGATAAGACAAAAGTGATATGGATCAGCAAGTACCACATAATCTTGTCATTGGAAATGTTCTCAACATTCATAAATATTTTGAGCAAATGAATGGACGAAATAGCCACAATAGAGGCAGCGACTTTGTTTTTCAGCGAGCCGGAATCCAGTTTGCCAAGCCAGCTTAATTTTTCGCTATCTTCACCTACATCTAATTGTGAGACGAAATTCTCATAGCCAGAAAACATCACCATCACAATAAGCCCGCCCACAAGCGTGATATCAATCAGTGACAGCGTGACTAGCACTAAGTCCACTTCGCGCATCTCAAAAATGATAGGCAAAACATGAAAGATTTCTTGAAAGAATTTAATGCCTAAACCTAATAAGACGAGGCTTAATCCCAAATAAATCGGCGCCATAATCCAGCGCGATGCATACATTAGCCTTTCAAATATTTTTTCCATCAAAAATTTAACCCTTTATATAAGATACAGTAGAAGTCAATCGAATCATTTAAGCTAAAACAATAGCATAATGCACTTTCGGTTCGCCATTATACAATAGCAGAGGGGATGAAATGCCATCTATTATGGAGCTCTCATTTGTCGCACGACTACGCTGTACTTACCGCTTACTTAATGTCACCCCATAACTTGGTATGTCTGTCAGCGCACAGAGCCAGAGCTATCGTTATTGCATTATGGTTATTACCCTGCACTTTTTGCAGTGTGAAGGAGCTTATAATGCAAACACTAAAACTTACGTTCGTAACTGCTGGTATAGTGCTAGCTGGTAGTCTGTTGCTTAGCGGCTGTGACCGTGGAGATGTTAATGCTCAAAGCGGTTCACCGGATTTAACCGTGACAACCGAGGATGGCACTGGTGATGATGTGAAAATAACCACCGCAGTTAATACCGCGCTGATGGCCGATGCGCAGTTAAAAGATTTTGATATTCAGATAGAAACTCGCAAGGGCGATGTCATGCTCTCCGGTAAGGTAGACACCCAAGCTCAAAAAGACCAGGCTAAACTGGTTACTGCAGCAACCTCAGGTGTGCATTCAGTAAACAATCAACTGAAAGTAAAGTAAACAATGTCAGTAAAGCTGCAGGTTTAATTCGCTGAATAGAAAGGCGACAAACCAGATAGGTAGATCTTTCTGATCTAAATCCACCACTAATGCCACGCAATACCAATCCCCGCCGACCTTGCTGCGGGGCGTTGGCCCTCTTGATTTATAAAATGTGTAAGCCCAGCCATGGTCACTCACGCAGGCCTTGCGGCTGCTGTGGCAGATTTGTGCTTTGGAGTTTGTACCTGTCGTGACTTTCTTTGCGCCACATTTCGCACTTGCTACGTAGCTTTTGGCTTTGTGGCCTTACGGCCGAGGTGAATCAAGGGGCTTCACCCCACACCCGATAATAGTGCTGGTTTGTTTGGTGTTGAATTGGCAAGGTTATCGCTGTGAGTATGTTAGCAATTGCGGCCTTACGTCCGAGGTAAGTCAAAGTCGTGGGGCTTCACCCCACACCCGACCAAGGAGGACTGCTCGTCCTATCCTCCTTGGATTCTCCAAGACGCCCCCAACGGAGTTGAAAGCCCCTTGGGCATTTAGCGTCCTTATGCTATCACGTCAGACGCTCGTCCCTGATTCGACTGACGCTATCTCGGCATCCATGCCTCGCTCACGCAACGAACGCAAATGCCCCGCGGCAACTCCGATGGTAGGGTGAACTTCTGTAGCCTCGGTGTTGGCTGTTAATCTAAAACGAGTAGCGCCTGCGCTATCTTTCGCTAATTTAGCATGATAGATATTATGATTTTCTACGTCCGCATTAACTAAACATGTCTCTTGGGGAGAAAGTTGTCAGATAAGCTTTTTGCTTTTTCAACACTGGGTTTTTTAAGTATAAGGCGATGTTTTCCTGCGCATAGTTTTATTAAATTTCCAATCTTATAAAGATTTGCTTCGGAAGTATAACTGTATTTATATTCAGCTTTTAATGAGTTAATTGTGTCTAATAGATAAAATGAATTTTTGTCAACGGATAATATATATTTTGCAATTGTTTCTTCCCAGTTTTTTGGTCTTTTTGCAATTAGCATAAGATTTATAATGTGTATTTTGTAATTATCTTTTTCTTGGGATGATCTATTATTTGCAAGTGTTCCCATCTTTTTTGTAAATAACTCGTCAACATACCAGTCAATCATATTTGAAGGTAGGCAGCTTATGATTTCATTAAGTTTTACATCTAACTTCTCACTAAATGTACCGCAGAGCTGGAAATGTGCTCCTTCAACTTTCGCATAGTTATTACTTGCTAGGATGGGAGATAAAGCAACTAAAACATTTGTCAGTTGTTTTATTCCCTGTAAAACTGCGTCTAATAATTGATGCTTAAGTTTTGTATCTGCAAAGTCGCTATTTCTTAAAGCTAAAGACGCAGCTTTGATTGATTGCATCAACCTAAGAAGAGAATACTCTTCGAGAATGTGAGTCAAATTTTGAGTTAAAGGTGTTAATCTATTATAACTTCTGTCAGCATATTCATCCTTAACTTCTTCTGGTAAACTAGATGCCGCAACACTTTCTGAAACTTCCTTTTCTATTCTTTCTAATTGACTTTCATTTGGAAGCCATTTTGCAAATTGGTAAATGTCAAAGTCTTCAGGTAAGTTGCACTTCTTGTTTACAATTCTCTCTATAGTGTTTAGATCATTGAATATAATGGTTAGAGCATCATTTCTTCTTCTGTCTATTCCTGTGTAAAATTCAATTATTTCCGGATAATTAACATAATTTAGATTATTTAAGATGTAATCAGAGAAATCATTGTCATGCAACATTCTGTGTGCTGAAAAATAATATACCCAATAAGTGAATTTAAAGCAAAAACCTTCATTTCTAAAGGTTATGATGTTGTTTTGAAACAAGATGTCAAAAATAATATTGACTTCAAGATCTATTTCGTTATCACTGCAGAAGTTAGTTAGTTCATCAATGAAATAGTTTCTTGTGAAAAATATTTTTCTACTTCTAATTATTTTTTCACAAAAGAATCCTAATGTAAACTCAGTGTCTTTTAAATCAGGTCTTGTTTTGTAATGTGGTATGTCATCAATATTAAAGAGTAAGTGCAATACACGACCGATCATTTCAGCTCTGTTTACTGGGCTGTCATCAAAATCACGTTCTGATATTTTTAATATAGTTAAACAGTTTTGTGGTGTTCTTGGTATATTTAATGCCTCTAAATCACTAACAACTTTATTTAAGACTCTTGAATCATCTCCAACTGCTCCATTAGAATTGTAGTTCGTAACTAGTGTTCTAACTCCTTTTCGGTCAAGAGACCATAGATAGAGGGGGGTAAATTTTCTTGGGAACAGAACTTTTTCTTCAAACAATGGATTATCATCCATTGAATACATGAGTATTATTGGTTTGTTATGAAAAATATCGTTTACTTCATTGAGTATTTTATTCCCATTTTTCAGTGAAGATGAAAACTCATCCAATATCACGCATTCAATATCTTCAATAGTTAATTCAAAATTATCAATTGTTTTGTTAATTTCTTTTTCTATTTCTTTTTTGTTTGGTTTTAAAGTGCTTGCGTCTAAATAAAGCCATAATGATGGGTTTTCATTACTCCAAGCTTCTTTAATAAGGTAGTGTGCTAGAGAGGTTGCACCGTACTGCTGTCTAGATTTTATCACAACTGAATTTGGATTTTTAATTAAAGATAAAACATCAAACTTATCACTTTCGCCTGATTTTTCTTCAGAGTTTCTATCTACATTTGGTGTTACCCATATGTCTTTTTTTGTAGAAAATGACGCTAAAGCATTATCGAATTTTTCTTTGAGCTTTGACTTTATGATCCCCTTTTGCACCTCACTGAGTTGAGTTTTAAGTCTGATTTTTTTGCTTTCACAGGCTGAGTGTAAAGTGACACTTACAAGTTCTGCTAAATGCTCAGAGCTTATGGCATAATTTTCTTGTCCTGATTTAATGTTTACAATGCCAATGACGTTATTTGTTAGTTCACAAATTACAGGGGAACCACTATAACCTTCACAAATATTCTCTGGAGGATATAGCTTTATTGATTTTATATAGTTTATTTCAATATCTTTTTTTACGGATATGTTGGGTATTGTCTCTTTTTTATTAATTCCAATAATTTTAGAGTAACCAATGACTTTGGCCTGTGTATTACCTGCTAAAGCTAAATTAAAAGGTTGTAATTTCAAGCCTTTTACGTATAGGATAGCCAAGTCAAGCCCATCTCCATATTTATTGCATATAATTTCTGATGGTTTTTCATTTACTAATATTTCATCACTGCAGCTGTTTACAACATGGCCACATGTAGCTATAAATACACCATTATCATCCAGTTTTATCACAAATCCAGTACCTAAAGCACTTCCTTTTCTATTAGTTATTTCTAGTACGGAGTTATTCATGTGATTTCCTCATCACCATTTCAACTTGAATGTGTGCTTCAGCTGTACTTTTAGCTAAAATGAAACCACCTTCTATGCCAAACTTTATCCCAATAATAACTTTAGTTTCTGAAATATTCACAGATTTATTTAATTCTTTATAAGTGTTTGAAATTGGATTTATAACTTTAGATAAAAAAATACCAATATCTTCTATTGATGTATTTATTTTATTCTCGAATGAAATCTGTCTGGCCTGTGTTTCATCAATTTCAATTTCGACATCCAAGCCATCATTGAGCTTAATTATTTTATTCATAAATCCCTCTATAAATTTGACATACCAAGCCATCATAAATAAATGTGGCGCAACTTTATCCTTAGAATGTCACAAAAATGCATCATAATGTATCGAAATATTGGACCGGAATGAGTCTCTGTGGATTAACAGTCAACATCGAGGCTACAGAAGTTCACCTTCCCCTGCGAAGTTGCTGAAGGGCGTTGAAGTAAATCGCGTGAGCGAGGCATGGATGCCGATTTAGCTTTCGGGGTACAGGATGTACCATCGGAAGCGTTAGCGATTTTCGAATAAGCACGAAGCCACTAACCAATGCATGTAACTTCGCTAGGGGCGGCAAGGGAGATCCAAGAGGGAATTGCTGTTGATCCCCCCTTGGTCGGGTGTGGGTTGAAGACCCACGACTTTGATTCACCTCGGCCGTTAGGCCGCATAAACTCCGAATGTGAAACCCATCGCTAAAACTTTACAGATCCCTGATTTCGCAATCACAACTCAAAATGTCGCATTACGCGACAACAAAAAAGCCACTGTGGTCAGTGGCTTTTATCCTAAAAATCAGAATCTAAGCGATTCGGCTTAGTCCAGGTTTGGCTCTTCACTGTAGTCTAAACCATGATAGCTCAGGCAAGCGTCGACTTCATTGCTGCTGCCGAGGATAACGGCTACACGTTGGTGAATTTGTGTTGGGATAATGTCTAAAATGGTTTCATAACCCGTTGAGGCTTTACCGCCTGCTTGTTCAACTAAGAAGGCCATGGGATTGGCTTCGTACATTAAGCGCAGTTTGTACGGTTTTTTAGCGTCTTTATTGTCGGTGGGGTAAGTGAAAATACCACCGCGTGATAGTACGCGGTGCACGTCGCCGACCATGGCGGCAATCCAGCGCATGTTGAATGACTTTTCGCGAGGGCCAATTTTGCCGAGCAGTAAATCGGCAATATAGGTTTGCATTGGCGCTTCCCAAAAACGTTGATTTGACATGTTAATGGCAAACTCGGCGGTATCAGGGCTAATGCTCATGGCGGCGTCAGTCAGTAAAAACTCATTGGTTTCTGGGTGCAATGTAAACAGTTGCACGCCCTGACCTGTGGTTAATGCCAACATGGTCGATGGGCCATAAAGTACATAACCTGCGGCTAATTGCGCGCGGCCAGATTGTAAAAAGCTGGTTTCAGTTAGTTCGCCAGCAGGGGCGGGCAGGACAGAGAATATCGTGCCGACTAACGAGTTAATATCGATATTAGATGAACCATCTAGCGGATCGAAACAGACTAAATACTGACCACCTTTGCTCACTTCAACCACATGATCTTCTTCTTCCGACGCTAAACCACGTACTGTACCGTCAGCTTTTAAGGCATCTTTGAGCATGTCGTTAGTGATGATATCCAGTTTTTTCTGGGTTTCACCTTGGACGTTTTCTTGCTCAGTTGCACCTAAAACGCCCGCAAGTGCACCATGACGAACGGCGTGGCTAATGGCTTTTGAGGTGTCGGCTAAGGTTAAAATTAACTGAGAGAGGGAGTCGTTCACTGCCTGTGAGGTCAGGTGCTGGGTCAGAGTCTGCATGTTATGTCCTTTAGAGGTTCAACAATGAGGTCAATTTCGTTATTTGCCGCGAATGATAACTCAGTTAGTCAACAATTTCAGTGCTGTTATATGCTATTTCTATTTTGAGGTGGCCTCTGGCACAATGTCGGCTTGTTTTTAATCGCTACCTTGTTAGGCGATTATGTATCCAAGGAATAATAATGACTAAAAATGGATTAACTTGGTCCTTCAAGCAAGCGTTTAAGTTAAGCGCTCCTCTACGAATAACTACTCAGGTCGCTATGGTTTCAACTGCAATCGCTTCAACCACTTTGATTTCAACTCTGACGCCCGCTTTTGCTATAGAAGGCGGTAAACAACCACTGACGATTAAGCGCATGAATGCATCGCCTGCATTAGCGGGCAGTAGCCCTCGGGGCTTAAAATTGTCACCCGACGGTCAGCGCGTTACCTATCTTGCTGGTCGTAAAGATAACCAAAATTTTTACGACTTATGGCAAATGGAGGTCAAAACCGGTGAATCGAGTTTGCTATTAAGTGCCGATAAACTTGCTATCAATGAATTATCCGATGAAGAAAAAGCGCGCCGCGAGCGTCAACGCATTTATGGCGAAGGCATTATGGAGTACTTTTGGGCCGATGATAGTAAAGCATTATTAATTCCCGCTTCTGGCAATCTGTATTACTTTTCCCTCGTTGACAACAGCGTGACTCAATTACCGATTGGTGAAGGTTTTGCTACTGACGCACGGCTGTCACCTAAGGGCAACTTTGTTTCTTTTGTGCGCGATCAAAATCTGTATGTGTTAGATCTGGCAAGTAAAAAACTCCAAGCTATGACAACCGATGGCGGTGGGGCGATTAAAAATGCGATGGCTGAGTTTGTTGCTCAAGAAGAAATGGATCGCATGACGGGTTACTGGTGGGCGCCCGATGAATCGGCCATCGCCTTCACCCGTATCGATGAGTCCGGCGTTGAGCAAGTGACGCGTAACGAAATTTATGCCGACGGCATTAAGCTCACCGAGCAGCGTTATCCCTATGCTGGTAAAACTAACGTCGAGATTACCTTAGCTGTGGTCACGTTAAAGGATAAAGCCATTAATTGGGTGACCCTGCGCGAACAGAATAGCGAAGATAACAGCAAAGACATTTATCTGCCGCGCGTTAATTGGCTGCCCGATAGCAGGCATTTGTCGTTTCAGTGGCAGAGCCGCGACCAACATAAATTAGATTTACAGCTAGTAGCTTTAGATGCTTTGACTAAGCCGAAAACCTTAGTTAAAGAGCGCAGTGACGCTTGGGTTAATCTCAATAATGATCTGCATTTTTTAAAGCAGCAAGCAGCTTTTATTTGGGCGTCGGAACGCGACGGCTTTAATCATTTGTATTTGTTTGATTTAAAAGGTCAGCTCAAAACGCAATTGACTAAAGGCGAGTGGGCAGTTGATGAGCTCGAATACATAGATGAAACCGCAGGCTGGGTGTATTTCACGGGGCGTAAAGATACGCCAATCGAGAAACAGCTTTATCGTGTACCTTTAGCGGGCGGAAAAGTTGAGCGCGTCAGCACGCAAGCGGGGATGCATGATCCGGTTTTTGCCGATAATCAAAGTGTCTATCTAGATTATTTCAATAGCTTATCCCAACCTCCGCAAATTAGCTTACACGGTGATAAAGGGCAACAACTAGCATGGGTTGAGCAAAATGCCGTTAAGCAAGGCCACCCTTTGTATAACTATGCGGGGCTGTGGCAAATCCCTGAATTTGCTGAGCTCAAAGCCGAAGATGGCCAAATGCTGCAAACCCGTTTATTTAAACCGATTCCCTTTGACGCGAGTAAGAAATACCCTGTTGTAGTACGGGTTTACGGTGGGCCACACGCACAATTAGTCACTAACAGTTGGAGCGAGCAGGACTACTTTACGCAATACTTAGTGCAGCAAGGTTATGTGGTATTTCAATTAGATAACCGTGGCAGCGCCCATAGAGGTACTCGGTTTGAGCAAGTGATTTACCGTCATTTAGGCGAAGCTGAAGTGAACGATCAAAAAGTGGGTGTGGACTATTTACGTAGTCTAGCTTTTGTTGATGCCGACAATGTGGCGATTTACGGCCACAGTTATGGTGGTTATATGGCGTTGATGAGTTTATTTAAGGCGCCAGATTACTTTAAAGCGGCGATTTCGGGCGCACCAGTGACCGACTGGCGCTTGTATGATACCCATTATACTGAGCGTTATTTAGCTCATCCCGATAGTAATGAAGAGGGATATGAAGCCAGTAGCGTGTTCCCCTACGTGAAAAACTATCAAGCGGGTCTATTGATGTATCACGGTATGGCTGATGATAACGTGTTGTTTGAAAACAGCACTCGGGTTTATAAAGCGCTACAGGATGAAGGGAAATTATTCCAGATGATCGATTATCCGGGATCTAAACATTCAATGCGCGGCGAGAAAGTGCGTAATCATTTATATCATTCACTGGCTGACTTTCTCGATAGGCAGCTGAAAAACACGAAATAGTTGTACTAAAAAACAGCTATAAAAAAACCAGATCCTAGGATCTGGTTTTTTTATGAGTCGATTCTTATCGAATCGACAGTTGTTTCTTGTCGTTTAGAGGCGATTAAGCTTCTAAGTTACCGCAGAAACGATAGCCTTCACCGTGAATAGTCGCGATGATTTCTGGCGTATCCGGCAAGCTTTCAAAATGCTTACGGATACGACGAATCGTCACGTCAACGGTACGGTCGTGTGGCTTAAGCTCACGGCCAGTCATTTTCATCAGTAGATCAGCACGGGTCAGAATTTTGCCTGGGTTCTCAACAAAGTGCAGCATAGCGCGGAATTCGCTACGTGGCAGTTTGTAAGATTCACCCTGTGGGCTGACTAACGAACGGCTGTTGATCTCTAAGCTCCAATCATTGAAGCGATAGTATTCTACTGAGCTCTTCTCTTCTACTTCAGCGCCAGCGCTGTTGACGCGAGTCAGAAGATTGCGAGCACGAATCGTCAATTCACGTGGATTGAACGGCTTGGTAATATAATCGTCCGCGCCAATTTCAAGTCCAAGGATTTTGTCGACTTCGTTATCACGACCAGTCAGGAAAATTAGACCTATATTGTTGATTTCGCGTAGTTCACGCGCTAACAATAGGCCGTTTTTACCTGGTAAGTTAATGTCCATAACAACTAAGTTAATTTTGTTCTCTTGCATAGCCTTATGCATTTCTGCGCCATCATTGGCCTCTGTTACCACATACCCTTCTGCCTCGAAAATACTTCTCAGCGTATTACGGGTAACGGCTTCGTCTTCAACGATCAGAATGTGCGGATTTTGCATATTATTTACCTAAATTTTAACCAGTTTATACTAACCAATAAGAGCAGCTTACTTCGGGCTCTTATATTCATAAAAGCATTGATACTTAGGGATTTCCTTGAACCATTTTAGTGTTCTAAAGAAAATCATTACGACAACACGTTAGGATGCAGACTAAAACACGTATTAAGTGTAATACGAGAAAACGTAATCAGTACCAACTTCGATAAGCAATAGTTAGAATAAGTTCCTTAACTATTGTTTTTTTAAAATGTTGAAATGATAAATTAAATGTAGAACATATTTAGACAGATGCTCGACCAGTTTGTATTATCTGAAACAATATAAGTAACAAACTGTATTAAAGCTAAGCATCTCGCGTAATCTACTTCAACTCATCAGTACGTGTATTGTACTCGTTTTAGTCATTTGTTAACAAATGAAATGTTAACAAATTTTAGACGGGTATTGAATTCTAGCATGATATTTACTTTAGTTATTGATTAGTTTAACTAATGCAGCATGTGTTCCTGTGAGCTTGGTCACGCCACTTTGGATTTTATATTCTGTCTGCTACACTAATTTGGGTTAAATTTTTGATTAGACGACTAATGGACAACACAACTCAACATTTGTTATGGCAATGCTATCAAACACCGTTATTTTTGCTAACTCAAGCATTATCCTGTAATTTTTCGTTTGCTATTATTACCGCTCATAATCCCGCTGCAATGCTCCTTAGCCCCAGTCAAAATCGTTTACTCGATCGCCAGTTACTGCGTGAAATTGAATTACTCGGTAGTCCCTATCGTGCGCTAGTGGGCGCCGCACCGGATTTATCCCATATGGAAAAAAGCTGGGCGGTGTTTATTGATAGAACTATGGCACTGCAATTAGGTAAAAAATTTAATCAATATGCGATTTATGTTGTTGAACAAGGTGATGTGAGCTTAGTGCCTTGTCTGTTAAATGGGCATGATGAAGTGTGTTTGGGAAAATTTAGCGAGCGGGTCAGATTGGTGTCTGAACTACCCGATATGCGTAATTAACCCCGCTTTTTTTAAAGATTTCATATGATTTTTGATTTGCGATGAAATTAGCATTGACTTCATTAGGGGTTTATTGCTACTTTTTTCGTCCCTTTCTTCGGAAAGGAACAGAAGAGGAGCGTTAACTAGGTAGTCGGTTAGAGGAGCACAAACTCCAGTGATGACCGATGAGGGAGATTAACGCCGAGGCATAGATATGGTTGTTGCATGTTTATGTCGGTCGCTCGGGCTGAATCCTGACGATTGTCACCTGTAATTGGTGGAGAGCTTCTGGTGACGATTGCTGTTTCCCTCATTTGGGGTGCGTTATCATTGAGCACCAGGCTCTTCGAACGAAGTTAGTTCGGAGTGTAATCATGTTAGTTAATCAATATCTTGTTCAATCTGCTGTTATTTCTCGCCCTACGTGTTTTGCGGAGGTGAGCTAATGTCCCTTGTTGTCGCAAAATTTGGTGGCACTTCCGTCGCCGATTATAGTGCTATGAATCGTTGTGCTGACATAGTGTTAGCCAATCCCAACTGTCGTTTAGTCGTGGTTAGTGCTTCAAGCGGCGTCACAAATTTGTTAGTCGAATTGACCCAAGAGTCGATGAATGATGACGGACGCTTACAACGATTAAAACAAATTGCCCAAATCCAATATGCTATTTTAGATAAGTTAGGCCGTCCTAGTGATGTGGCTGCAACATTAGATAAATTACTGAGCCGTATGGCAATATTAAGCGAGGTGCTTGCCACACAACGCAGCAAAGCAACCGTAGATGAACTGTTATCTCTTGGTGAGCAATGTTCTTCGGTACTCTTTTCTGCAGTGTTTCGTGAGAAAGGTGCTAACTCGAGTGCATTTGATGTACGCCAAGTGTTGCGTACTGACAGCAATTTTGGCCGTGCTGAACCACAAATAGAACACATAGCGACGCTATCTCGGGATTATTTACAGCCATTATTGGCGGAGCAAGTAATTGTGACCCAAGGTTTTATCGGTGCCGATGAAGCCGGTCAAACGACGACGTTAGGCCGTGGTGGTAGTGATTATTCTGCTGCATTATTGGCTGAAGCTCTGCGTGCATCTGCGGTCGAAATTTGGACTGACGTTGCGGGGATTTACACCACAGATCCTCGCCTTGCGCCCAATGCATTTCCGATTGCCGAAATAAGCTTCAATGAAGCCGCCGAGATGGCGACCTTTGGTGCCAAGGTATTACATCCTGCGACCATTCTTCCTGCTGTCCGTCAACAAATTCAAGTGTTTGTGGGTTCAAGTAAAGAGCCTGAAAAAGGCGGCACTTGGATACGTCACCAAGTTGAAGATGCACCTATTTTTCGCGCAGTAGCATTGCGCCGCGATCAAACGTTATTAAACCTCCACAGCTTGCAAATGCTGCATGCACAGGGCTTTTTAGCCGAAACCTTTGCGACATTGGCGCGGCATAAGATCAGTGTGGATTTAATTACTACCTCAGAAGTTAACGTGGCGCTGACGCTGGATAAAACTGGTTCAGATTCAAGCGGCCAAGGTCTATTGAGTGAGGCATTGCTGCAGGAGTTATCCCAACATTGTCGCGTACGTGTTGAAGATGGCTTGGCTTTAGTGGCGATTATTGGTAACCGTATTGCAACTACGCCAGGTATTTGTCGACGTGTATTTGAAGTGTTAGAACCCCACAATGTACGAATGATTTGCCAAGGCGCCAGCCCGCATAATCTGTGTGTGTTAGTCGCAGAAGCAGAAGCGGCGCAAGTGGTTAAATCGCTGCACCAAAATTTGTTCGAAGGCATTTAATATGTTGCCGACAACATCGTCTGTGCAAATCGGGGAGCTTGCTGCAGGGCAAGCGCTCACTATCCCTATTTACCATTTTAAGCCGAACGCCGATAAGGCAACCGGCCCAAAAGTGTATATTCAGGCCAATGTGCATGGCGCAGAGGTGCAAGGTAATGCGGTGATTTATCAGCTGATGAAGCAGCTAGAACACTGTGATATTCGCGGCGAAATTATGTTAGTGCCACTGGCTAATCCTCTGGGGATTAATCAAAAAAGTGGTGAGTTTACCCTAGGTAGGTTTGACCCAATTACAGGGACAAACTGGAATCGCGAGTATTTGAATCACGTTATCGACTTGCCGACTTGGTATCGCGAACATGCCAATTTAAGTGACAGTGAGCTGATTCAAGCCTATCGCAGTACGTTAATTGAAGCATGCCAGCAAAAATTACAGTATGAATGGGGTATTACCACCGGCCATAGGCTTGCGGTCAACTTGCAGATTATGGCTCATGGCGCCGATATTGTGCTTGATTTACACACAGGCCCTAAGTCTTGTAAGCATTTGTATTGTCCTGAATATGACCTAGCCGCCGCGCAATTTTTATCGATTCCTTACACGCTAATTATCCCCAATAGTTTTGGCGGTGCGATGGACGAAGCGGCATTTTGTCCTTGGTGGCAATTAAGTGATATGGCAAAGTCACAGGGGCGAAATTTAGCCGTTGCTGTGTCGGCACTCACCTTGGAATTAGCAAGCCAAGAGCGAGTGTGTCTTGAGGATGCGCGGGTGGATGCCCAAGGTATTTTGGCGTATTTGAGCCATCGAGGTGTGATTGCGCAAACGGTTGCACCGGCCAAAATGCCGCGTTTTGGTTGTTACCTTAAAGATTATAAAAAGTATCATGCACCAAGTGCCGGTTTAGTGGAATATCTTGCGCCTGTAGGTGAGCCATTAACGGCGGGACAACCGTTAGTTAATCTATTGCGAATGGATTTATACGGCACGGCGGATGAACTCAAAACCTTAAGTTTACCGCAAGATTGCGTGCCTATCTTACACTTTGCCTCGGCATCTGTGCACCAAGGGACTGAGCTCTACAAAGTCATGACCCAAGTGTTCGAGTTACCGACAACATAATGGCTAACATCAGTAATAACAACGCCAATCCTAATCGATTGACGTTGTTTTTATTGATGTGGCTATAACCATTTAAATCGATAGAACAGCGCCATTTGTAGTCCAACGAGTGAGATTAATATGCCGCAGAAGGTGGCAAAGGCCCAAGTGTTGTCCGCGCCCGGTATGCCACCAATATTGACCCCAAGTAAACCTGTTAAAAAGCCCAGCGGTAAAAAGATTGCCGACACTAAAGATAAGAAATATAAGCGTTTATTAAGCTGTTCTGATTGTTGGCTGAGTAATTCTTCTTGAGTCACATTAGCCCTATCGCGCAGGGCATCAAGATCTTCTATCGTGCGAATAAGCTTATCGTTTGTTTCCCTGAGTTTGAGTCTT
This sequence comes from Shewanella morhuae, assembly GCF_900156405.1. Taxonomy (GTDB): domain Bacteria; phylum Pseudomonadota; class Gammaproteobacteria; order Enterobacterales; family Shewanellaceae; genus Shewanella; species Shewanella morhuae. The sequence goes on along the minus strand of NZ_FTNN01000004.1, from coordinate 271,097 downwards.
TCTGAGTCGGTAAACAGACTGAATTGTTCTGCAATCATTTTTGAGAATGCTTCGCGCTGCGGGGCTAAATAGCGGCGAATAGCCACAGTTTGACGACGTAACTCCGCGATGTCGGTACGCAAATCCTTTACATTACCCGAGACAACTAGCTCTTCTAAATCAGATAGTTGTTCTTCGAGTTTATCGATAAACTCGACTTTTCGATTGGTGAGCCGTTCACACACAGCAACAATAAAATCGCCAGTTGTAGTTGGGCCTGAGCCTTCAATGATTAATTCCGCTACATCTTTAACTGATTGTAACTCGCGATCGCAGGTCGAAATTATCCGCTGCTTATCGGCGAAGATACGCACCGCTATCATGTCTTCGGGAGCTGAATTGGGGTTAAGGTTAACCCCGCGTAACGCAAGTAATATACCTTCGCCAGCGATGACGGCGCGGGGGCGAGTATCTTGCGCCAGTAAAGCATCACTTTCGACTTTAGGTAGGCCGCTATTGAGTATCCAGTGGCGCGCTTTTTTATTGCGATAGCGAAGATGCAGCCAGAGTAAACCATCCTTGGGATCCCATTGTTCAATTTGTTCTAAGCTTAAAGTTGAACCCGCTTGAGCACCACTAAGCACTAAACTATAGATAAATCCATCGTGCATATCACATTCCATTTAACGTCCAGAATCATGTAAACAAGCTAACTGATTTTACAAAGAAAATGAAGTCGGTACTTAGCACTGTGATAGGAGATCTGCATTAATAAACATAACAGACTGAAGCTAAGCAACTTCGCTGCAGATAGGTTAAAATTAGTCTGAGTAGGCTTAGCACAAAGAGACCATAAAATGGAATTCGAATTTCGGCGTAATAGTTTAACGGGCACTTTTTTGGCCAATTTCAGCATGGATCATGAAGTGCTTGGGCAATGGTTTACGGAGGAATTAGGGCCAGATTTAGTCCAAATCCAGCAAGTATTGGATACGATTAACGCAATTCAAAACGATAAATTGGGAGCATGGCGCCTTGTTGGTAATGATTTTACCTTAGAATTAGAGCGTGAGCAGGCGCGAGTTTTTGCCAACACTTTAGGCTTTGAACAAGAATATGAATTAGAAGAAGCAATGTCGCTTTACGATGCTGAGTCTGAAGCCTATTGTGGCCTAGAGGATTTTGAGCAAGCGTTGTTGAGCTGGCGACAGTTTGTAGAGAAGGGCCTGTAACCATCTGTCGAAATGATATATTAAATTCTGATCCAAAAAACGAAAGGCAATCAGATGATTGCCTTTCGTGTATCTGCTATAACGAGTGATTACTCAGCATATTATTGATTCAGGTAGCGCACTGCCATTTCGGTTCTCGACTTGGCATTAGCTTTACGCAGTAGGTTTTTCACGTGTACTTTGACCGTGCCTTCACTAATGTGTAAATGCTCCGAAATCATTCGGTTACTTAATCCCTCTGCCAGTTGCTCCAATATTTGCAACTCCCTTGGGGTTAAGGTTGCTATCCATTCTTGCTCATCGGTGGCATCTTTTAGTTCGTAAAGATATTCCTCAACCTCTTCACTTATTACCCTGTGGCCAAGCATGGCGTTTTTGAGTTTTTCAAGGAGTAAGTCAGGCTCAGTATCTTTGAGTAAGTAGCCATCGGCACCAGCGCGTAATAAACGAATAACATCCTGTTTGGCATCGGATACTGTCAGTATCACTATGCGCGAGGTCACACCTTCTTGGCGCATGGCGTTAAGGGTATCAAGGCCCGTCATACCTTTCATATTCAGGTCGAGCAAGATGATGTCTGGCTCATCGGTGGCAACGGCAGTTAATGCATCTAAACCGCTGCCCGCTTCACCAAACAAGTTGAAATCAGTATCTGAAGCGATGAGTTGGCAAATGCCTTTACGCAAAAGAGGATGGTCATCGACCACCAGAACAGAATAAGGTTTACCCATTTAAAGGCTCCTGTTGAGAGGGAAAAATAAGCGTCACTCTAGTGCCTATTGAGCCGTTGGCATACTGCGCTGGGCCTAATGGATTATTGGAGCTGACTGTATCTGCTTGTTTACTGCATCCTTGCTCAATTATTGTTGTATCGGTATCAAAGTGAGTAGGTGTGTTATCACTAAAAATAACCCTGCCTGAAAGTTTACTCGCTCGTTCGTGCATGATCCCTATGCCAAAGTGTTGATCGCGTTCTTTTAAATATTTAACACCGATGCCGTTATCACACACATTAATATTGACCATACCATATTCATCTTTATAACAATGTATGTTAATCAAACTCGCTTTGGCATGTTTAATGGCATTAAGTGTGGCTTCTCGAGTGATTTGCAATATATGAATATGTTGTTTTGCTTCAAGCCATTGTGGTGCCAGTTTATAGTGTAGAGTGATCTTCACCTCCGTTTTTGTTCTAAGCTGTTCGAGCATAGCTTCTAAGGCACTTTTCAGATCAGGTTCTTTGATGGTTAATCTAAAAGTGGAGAGTAACTCCCTGAGCTGCACATAAGCTGTACTCACCCCTTCGTTGATTTCAGTGAGTTGATTTTCAACCGATGGGCTACGGCAACTGTAGTCTAAGTTTTTACGCAGCAAACTAATTTGAATTTTTAAAAAAGACAGCACTTGTCCAAGTGAATCATGTAATTCCCGCGCAATCACGCCGCGCTCCTCCATCAGTGCTAGTTGCTGTCTCTGCTCAGTTGCATTGTGGATCACGATAGAGCGGTTGAGCATAATAGCGAAATTACTAAACAGTGCAATATTGGGCGTTTGGTCAGAGATTAACTCTAAATAACCTAGGTTAGCGTGCTCAAATTGTAGCGGAAAACGTGTGGTTTCTGATGGTGAATCTGGCCAGCCGCCATCGGCTTCAATGATCTCAATTTCTTGTTCTGGATACTGGATGATAAGTCGTAAATGGTTGAGTGATTCATAATTTTTTAGCTGGTTTAGCGCTGACTTTAGTGCCTTGTAATCAAGTTTATTAGCATTTAATGTCATGAGATTATCATACAAGAATGTCAGCTCATTGTTTGCCCTTGTTAGTGCTAAAGTTTTTTCAGTCACTTGAGACTCTAAATCACCATACAAGGTCGCGAGTTCTTTGGCTGTTTTTTGTAGCGCATTTTTCAATGCGGTAAGTTCGATATATTCAGTTTCGGGCATTTCGATTTCAAAATTACCCTTTGAAATCGTATTCGCCGACTCCATTAACTTTTGTAACGGGATCACCACTTTTTTGCGGGTAAAACGTACAACAACAAAAGCGATAATCAGCATTATACCTAGGCCTAATATTTGGCTAACGGCAAGTAACTTAAGCTTAAAGGCGGCGTGTTGCTCCATTTCGAGTACCAATAAATCGATGGTATCGACAAAATCCTTCAAAGACGTCACATAATCGCGAGAGTTTTCCTGCTCAATATAGTGCTTCATCACTAACCATTTATCGACCACGAGTTGGTATTGGTTAATAATTTTTGGCTGGCTTAGCCAGCCTTTAGTCGGTTGCAGGGCTTCAGAGTGGAGGGTATTTTCAAATTCCATTATTTTCTTGTGGGCATTGTCGCTACCTGAATTAGCATAGAACATCAGTCGATAACTTTGCATGCGTAGCGAACCTGAAGCGTTAATGGCTTTAGCATCGCCTAAACTGTAAGACAAATTGATGATAGCAAAGGTCGACAAACTACTCGAAAGTAGAATAAGTATTAACATTACCCCTAATATTTTAGAGGTAAGACTGCCTCGTTTCATTATTCCGCTATCCATCTTGGTGGCCATTGTCGTTGCGTTTTGCAGTGTTTTTTACATTAGAAAATAATGTAATACATTAACAAAAATACAGAAGTGTGAACAACAACACGATTACATTTTGATCTAGCGCAAACTTCGCACACTATACTCACTAAGAGGTATGTCTTTGGAGGGGGTAAGCTATTAAGTTCGACCATGGAGATGTCGTAATTAATAACAATAATGCAACACGGAGATGAGATGATGAAGAAGATGACAGGTAAGTCCCTTGCATTAAGTGCATTGGTTGCCGCCAGCTTCATGGCAACGAGTGCAATGGCGAGTGATAAGACCGAACCTCGTAATGAAGTTTATAAAGATAAGTTTGCTAACCAATATAATAGCTGGCACGACACGGATAAAAGTGAAGAGATGGTTGATGCGCTTGCCCAAGACCCTAATATGGTGATCTTATGGGCGGGCTATGGTTTTGCTAAAGATTATAATGCGCCTCGTGGTCACATGTATGCCATAACCGATATGCGTAATACTCTACGTACCGGTGCTCCTGTGGATGCAGAAGATGGTCCAATGCCTATGGCGTGCTGGAGCTGTAAGAGCCCAGATGTACCTCGTTTGATTGAAGAGCAAGGCGAGGACGGTTATTTCAAAGGTAAGTGGTCAAAGGGCGGCCCTGAAGTGACTAATGTCATTGGTTGTGGTGATTGCCATGAAAAAGGTTCTCCAAAGTTACGTATTTCACGCCCTTATGCAGATCGTGCTTTTGAAGTGATAGGTACACCCTTTAGTAAAGCTTCAAAACAAGATAAAGAGTCAATGGTTTGTGGTCAGTGCCACGTTGAATATTATTTTGAGAAAACCGAAGATAGAAAGAATTTTGTTAAATTCCCATGGGATATGGGCATGAATGTTGACAAAATGGAAGTCTATTATGACTCAATCCAATTTTCAGATTGGACACATGCTCTTTCTAAAACACCTATGCTAAAAGCTCAGCACCCTGAGTATGAAACGTGGAAAATGGGCATTCACGGTATGAATAACGTCAGTTGTGTTGATTGTCACATGCCAAAAGTGACCAATGCAGCAGGTAAGAAGTTTACTGATCATAAAGTGGGCAATCCATTTGACCGTTTTGAAGAAACATGTGCCACTTGCCACAACCAAACTAAAGAGTTTTTGGTCGGTGTGACGAATGAGCGTAAAGCTAAAGTTAAAGAGATGAAGTTGAAAGCGGAAGAACAATTAGTTAAAGCACACTTTGAAGCTGCCGCGGCTTGGAAAGCTGGTGCAACTGAAGCTGAAATGCAACCAATCTTAACTGATATCCGTCACTCACAATGGCGTTGGGACTTAGCTATTGCGTCTCACGGCGTAGCGGCTCATGCTCCAGAAGAAGCACTGCGTATGCTGGGAACATCAGTCAATAAAGCTGCTGATGCGCGGGTTAAGTTAGCGCAATTACTGGGTAAAAAAGGCATCACAGATCCAGTGGCCGTTCCAGATATTTCGACTAAAGCTAAAGCACAAGCTGTATTAGGTATGGACATGGAAAAAATGAATGCAGACAAAGAAGCATTCAAGAAAAACGTGTTACCTAAGTGGGATGAAGAAGCGAAAAAACGCGAAGCAACCTACAAATAATTAGCCATATTTTAAACTGAGTTAACCACGCTCTACTAAAAAGCCCTCGATATCGAGGGCTTTTTTATTGGGTATCAAACTCACTTTATGAGTTTGATTAATGCTCTAAAGCGATCACCCTGTGCTTGGTGCTGTAATTCAAATAATAACGATTCCACATTGGTTAACTGTGCCCCTTGTGCTGTCATCATTTGGATCCCAAGTTGTTTATTATCGGCACTACGTGAGGAGACGCCATCAGCAACGATATGCACTGCATATTGTTGTTCGATAAGATCACAACAGGTTTGATATACACAAACGTGGGTTTCAATACCTGCGAGTAATACATGTTTGCGATTTGTCTTAGTGAGTGCTTGTGCAAACTCTTCACAGTGCCAGCCGCTAAAATGCTGTTTGGCTATAGGGGAGCTGGTTTTATTCAGTAAGGTTTGTAGCTCAGGGCTGGTGGTGCCAAGTTTATCTGGTAGTTGCTCTAACCAGAGTATGGGGATTTCAAATAATTGTGCACCTTGAATTAAGGTCTGTAGCTGTTGGTGCAATTTTTCACTGTTATCCATGATTTGTGCGAGTTTCCCCTGCACATCGACGATAACAAGAACACATTCTTCGGGTTTTAACATCGGGTCTTCCTTCCGTGCTTAATAGTTATCTTAGTCTGATCTTCGTTATTAGGACTGAGTGGTTTAGCTCTTACTTCATTTTCTACCTATCCAGTAAACCCCAATTTAACCCTGTTACCAATAGGCCTAAGGTCGAATGGTTACTGTAGTGGCATTGCTCGTTAAAAGAGCAACTCTAATCCGTTACTGCTCTTTTATGGTGCAATTAGCGTCTAAAAGAATAGCATCAAATGGTTTTAATGATTAAAAATCAATGCTTTAAATATATGGCCTAATGATTGAATTGTCTTTGATACAAGTTAATAACAATCGTATTTTTGGAGGTCAAAATGAAACTCGTCAGTGCAATCATAAAGCCATTTAAGTTGGATGATGTTCGTGAGGCTATTGCTGCAATCGGCATTGAGGGTATGACAGTGACCGAAGTTAAGGGCTTTGGCCGTCAAAAAGGGCACACAGAGCTGTATCGCGGCGCCGAATATCAGGTGGATTTTTTGCCAAAAGTAAAACTCGAAATAGCGATTAAGGCCGAGGATCTGGACATGCTGATAGAGGCTATTACCACCGCGGCCCATACCGGAAAAATTGGCGACGGTAAGGTTTTTGTTGTTGATTTAGAACACGCTATCCGTATCCGTACGGGTGAACTCGATACAGAAGCGTTATAAGGGGCTAACAATGGAAGAGCTAACAAAATTAGGCAGTACAGTCACTGAATTACGCTTTGCGCTTGATACATTTTACTTTTTAGTTTCAGGTGCTTTGGTTATGTGGATGGCCGCAGGGTTTGCAATGTTAGAGGCGGGTTTAGTCCGCTCTAAAAATACTACTGAAATATTAACAAAGAACGTAATTTTATATTCAATTGCCTGCGTTATGTACTTGCTCGTTGGGTATAACATTATGTACGTAGATAATGCTGAAGGTGGATGGTTACCTAGTTTAGGTACGCTAATCGGCTCTCAATCTGCAGACGCAAGTCATGCGCTCGAAGCTGATTTCTTCTTCCAAGTCGTCTTTGTTGCCACGGCGATGTCGATTGTCTCTGGGGCTGTGGCTGAACGGATGAAGTTATGGGCTTTCCTGTTCTTTTCCGTGGTAATGACAGGGATTATTTATCCTGTTGAAGGTTATTGGACGTGGGGACAAGGGTTTATCACTAAACTGGGTTTTGTAGACTTTGCGGGTAGCGGTATCGTGCATATGACGGGAGCTACGGCTGCAATAGTGGGAGTATTATTATTGGGGCCGCGTAAGGGGAAATATGGTCCTAACGGACAAGTGAATCCTATACCAGGCTCTAACTTACCTATGGCAACCTTAGGGATGTTTATTTTGTGGATGGGATGGTTTGGTTTCAACGGCGGCTCGCAATTAATGCTCTCGGATGCAGCGAATGCCAGCTCAGTGGCTAAAGTGTTCGTTAATACGAATACCGCCGCCGCTTGTGGTGCGATCTCGGCGCTTATTGTGTGCAAGATGATTTGGGGCAAAGCAGATCTCACTATGGTACTCAACGGTATTCTCGCCGGTTTAGTCGCCATTACTGCAGATCCATTATCTCCATCGTTGTTAATGGCGGGGGTCATCGGTTTAGTGGCTGGTGCCGTCGTGATATTCTCGATAGTGGGTTTAGATCGCATTAAAATCGACGATCCTGTTGGCGCGATTTCAGTGCACGGTGTGGCCGGATTCCTAGGGTTAATGTGTGTGCCATTATCCAACAGTGACGCGACGATAAGTGCCCAGTTAACAGGGGCTGCAATTATTTTTACTTGGGTATTTTGCTCATCATTTATAGTCTGGTATGTGATTAAAATGACCATGGGGATCCGCGTTACCGAGGAAGAGGAATATAACGGTATGGATTCTTCTGATTGCGGTATTGATGCGTATCCTGAGTTTGTCACAGTGAAAAGTGCGAGTTGATAATACACCTTGATGCATAGCGTAGTTCGAGGGATAGTAAAGCAGAGCTTTGGCTCTGCTTTTTTTATGGATTTGTTTTTTTATTGAGGGTCAATTATTGAGGGTCAATGTAGAACAAACGAGTCGGCTTAGTATTAAGCTGCTGACTAAAAAAATTTATATTATAGCGATGGTTTAGGAGCTAACTATGCGGTGGAATTTAAACGCAGATCGTCGAGTTATAAGCCTTTTTTTGATTGTTATCTCAGGGCTAATATCAACTTCTGTGGTAGCCGGTGAAGTGATCGTTAATCGTTCGAGTGAGCCTATAGATGCTTTTGCGGTGCGCGACCAAGTGCTTAAAGATTTTGAGTGGCAGGAATCGATTCGTCGGCAGCAACAAATTCAAATTCTACAGGCTTTACCCTTTGGTTGTATTACTGCTATGCGTCCTTATCGATATTTTATCTGTGGTGAACGTCATTACCGACCATATAACTACCAACAGCGCGAGTTATATATAGAGATTGACCCACCTGAGCAGTAGCTAGCAGGTTAACTCTGCAGTTACCGTGAAATGAACGATTGAGTGTGAATGTCATTAGATGCAACTTTTAGAGTTACTGAATTTAAAAATATATTAAAACAATCAGTTATATTTGATTTTTTCAAATAGAAACAAGTTGGTTGCATTGACGTTTCAGACTCGATAAATTTAACTCAGTATTGCAGTTGAGATCCCTTATCGCAGCGATAGAAATAGCCTAAAAAACCAGCGTTGGAGCAGTAGAATTATGTATTACCAAAATGATGATGTTCGCATTAAAGAAGTAAAAGAGTTACTTCCTCCTATTGCGATTCTTGAACGATTTCCTGCTTCCGAAAAAGCTTCTGCGACAGTATTCAATGCACGCAATAATATTCACAATATTCTCGCCAAAACAGATGATCGCCTTTTAGTGGTGATTGGACCTTGTTCAATCCATGATCCTAAGGCCGCATTAGAATATGGACAGCGTTTAGTTGCGCTGCGTGAACGCTATAAAGATCAGCTCGAAATTGTAATGCGAGTGTATTTTGAAAAACCGCGAACCACAGTGGGTTGGAAGGGATTGATTAACGATCCTTACATGGATAACAGCTTTAAACTCAATGATGGCTTACGTACCGCGCGTAAATTATTAGTGGATTTAAATGATAGCGGTATGCCGGCAGCGGGTGAGTTTCTCGATATGATCACCCCGCAGTACATGGCAGATTTAATGTGTTGGGGTGCTATTGGTGCCCGCACGACAGAGTCACAGGTACATAGAGAATTGGCTTCGGGTCTTTCATGCCCAGTAGGCTTCAAAAATGGAACTGACGGCACGATTAAGGTTGCAATCGATGCGATAGGTGCCGCCAATGCACCGCATCATTTTTTATCAGTGACTAAGCTCGGCCATTCGGCAATTGTTTCGACTAAGGGAAATCCTGATTGCCATATTATTTTACGGGGTGGTCGTGAGCCAAATTACAGTGCACCGCATGTGGCTAAAATTAGCGAACAATTATTAAAAGCTCAACTGACTGATAATATTATGATTGACTTTAGTCATGCTAATAGCAGTAAAGAGTATCAACGCCAGATGGTGGTTGCTGAGGATGTCGCAGCTCAGCTGGCAACGGGTAATATGGCTATTTTTGGGGTTATGGTTGAGAGCAATTTAATTGCAGGTCGTCAGGATTTAGTAGCAGGTCAAACATTATGTTATGGCCAGAGTGTGACCGATGCATGTATTGGTTGGGATGATACTGAGCGACTTTTAGCCATATTAAATCATAGCGTTATCGAACGCCGCCAGAATTAATATTAATACCAACGCGAAGTGTTGATGATGCTGAACAATGGCTAAACTTAAAGGCGCTATATTAGCGCCCTTATTCTGTTAATTTTCTTATGCTGGACTTGTTTCAGCTAGATATTCGTTTGCTTTGGCTAAGCTGCCAAAGGCGGCAATAAGGTTATCTCTTCCTTTATCTTGGATCTCTGGATTGCCTGATTCAATCATCATCCACACCCAAGTTTGGATCAGTGGTAGGGGTGGGTACTGAACTTTAGCTGAGTCGAACATAACGCTTCCTTTGATCTTAATTTAATGGATATGCTTTAATATTATCGCGATAGCTTTGGCGTGACAATCACCAAGGCTCGGGCTTGAGCTTAACAAACTCTATCGTTTTTTATAACTATTTACATGATATTCCCCACTGAAACTGAAGAAATAATCAATAACGACAGTCGTCTCGTTAAAATCGTTATCAATGGCTGCTAATATTCTGTTTTAATCGGTTATTGCTGCAAGATTATAAGCTCTGATGAGGATGCTGGCAGTTGTATGGGTTTGATCTGTGTGGATGACTACAGCTAGACGATATGCATCAGCTTTTAGCGATAAATTAGGTTAAGATAGTGTGCTTTACATTGTAAGCAGGTGGTGACGTAGGTAAATGAAATCTAGTTGATTTTATTCGTGCTTTTGCCGTCTCAGCTTACTTATTTAGTCTGACATTATTGCAACTAGCCTAACTCATTAAAGGTTATATTCCATGCGCCCAACGCATTATTTAGACGGTCCAGTTGATAAATTAAACTGGCATGTTATGAAGTTACTGTGGCCTTATCTGTTGGAATATAAAGGCCGCATAGCACTAGCCATGTCATGTCTGGTTGTGGCTAAACTCACCAGTATCGCGTTACCTTTCATTCTAAAACATTTAGTTGATACTTTAGATGCCGATAAAACGGCGCAAGCGCTGAGTGTGCCTGTCGGCTTAGTCTTAGCCTATGGCATTTTTCGTTTACTCACGGCCATTACTGGGGAGATCCGCGATACCTTATTTGGTCGCGTGACGGAGCGGGCAATTCGACGTCTTGGATTAGCGGTATTTGAGCATTTGCACCGTCTGGATCTTGATTTTCATCTAGAGCGTAAAACGGGTGGTCTATCCCGTGATATTGAGCGTGGCACTAGCGGTGTGAGTTTTCTCATGCGCTTTATGGTGTTTAATATTGTGCCCACTTTACTCGAAATTATCATGGTTATTGGCATCTTCTTCTTTAACTATGGTATCGCTTTTGCCGCCATTACCTTTGCTGCGGTGCTGGCCTATATTATTTTTTCTGTGGTGGCGACTGAGTGGCGTACCGAATACGTACGGGATGCTGCCAAGGCTGACTCTCTATCAAATAGCCGTGCAGTCGATAGTTTATTAAACTATGAAACCGTAAAGTATTTTAATAATGAGCAATACGAATCTACTCGCTACGATCAAGCGCTTGAGCAGTGGGAAGTAGCAAAACGTAAAAACCGTTTATCTTTGTTTGCACTTAATGGTGGTCAAGCGGTCATTATTGCCTTAGCAATGACGGCTATGATGGCATTAGCAGCTTACCGAGTAACCTATGGCGATATGACCTTAGGTGATTTCGTATTGATTAATGCCTTTATGATGCAACTGTTTTTACCCCTCAACTTTTTAGGTTTTGTGTATCGTGAAATTCGCGGTGCATTAGCCAATATTGAGCGCATGTTCAGCTTACTTGATAAACACCCGATGATCGTTGATTGTCCCCAAGCATTAGATTTTCAGCCTTCAAAGGGAGAACTTTCGTTTGAACAGGTGAGTTTTAGTTATGATGATCGCCCTATTCTTCGGGATGTGAGTTTTAAGGTTGCTGCGGGTAAAAAAGTCGCCGTTGTTGGTGATAGCGGTGCGGGTAAGTCGACACTGATTAAACTGTTATTTCGCTTTTATGACGTAGACCAAGGTGCAATTAAAATCGATGGTCAAGATATTCGACATCTTACACAAGATGCATTGAGACGCGCGATTGCCATAGTGCCGCAAGATACTGTGCTGTTTAACGATTCGTTAGTTGAGAATATACGTTATGGTCGCCCGAACGCGAGCGATGAAGAGGTGCGCAATGCGATTAAGTTAGCACACTTAGAACAATTTATTGGCTCACTGGCCCAGGGGTGGGACACCAAAGTGGGTGAGCGCGGCCTAAAACTCTCAGGTGGCGAAAAACAGCGGGTCGCAATAGCAAGGGCCATCTTAAAAGGCTCACCGGTATTGGTTTTTGATGAAGCGACATCTTCACTTGATAGCCGTTCTGAACAAGCTATTTTGTCGGCACTGCGTGAAGTGGCTAAGGGGCATACTAGCCTAGTAGTGGCACACCGATTATCGACGATTGTCGATGCAGACCAAATTGTAGTATTGAGCCAAGGAGAGATTGTTGAACAAGGTAATCATCAGACATTACTGTTAGCAAATGGCTTATATGCCAAATTATGGCGAATACAAAATGAGCAGCTGCATACTCACCCAAGCAGCTAATAGCCCAAGATAATTCAGTCGTTATTCAGCTTTAGCTCTCTATACTCAATGGCAATACATCATCCTGAAGAGATTTAAGCATGAAGAATATGACACTGAGAGCTAATATTGAAGGCAAAGAAGATAAAGTCACCACTGATTGGTATGCCATTATGGCAACGTTGAAAGATCGTGGTGTCGATTATGGTTCATTACAACGTATTTATGCTGAATTAAATGCAGGGTTATTAGTGACGACTCGCAGCCTTACCTTGGCTAAGGTCAATGTGGAAATGGTACTTGCGGGGGTTATCCGTGAGATGAATATGCCAGCAAGTTATAGCATGGGCCGACGTTAGGTGAGTAAAGGCGAGAGGGGTAATGTAAAAACACAAGGTAGGAAGTCGAGCGCGGTTGTTAGTCTCAATACCCCTGAAAACCTATATGCTAAAAATGCTCAGCGTAACAAAAAATCAAGCTTTATCGTTTAGCTTTGCCGCTTTCCAACCTTCACATAATAGGTTTAGTTTAGGTGTAGATTCATCAATGAGAGTGAGCCTAATAATCTGTCCTTCACGAAAACATACCATTTCACCTTCGATCTCAGTTAAACGGTTACAGCTTTTACAGCTCGAGCTGACAGTTTTACTGAGTGGTTGTTGGCTTAAGAAACTAGGTTTCAAGATACTTCCTTATGTTTTGTGTAGGTAAGATGATTAAAATGTTGTCTTACTTCACGAATCTTACCTCTTTTGTGGTACATATTCAAATATACCTTATGTAGATAGAGTGTAGACGAAAGTTTTACAGTCCAGTAGCTGCGTGTGGTTTAATGCAAATTACATTATCTATCTAATCAGTTCAGAGCCTTATAGGTATTTCAATCCGAGGCGCATTGACGCAGAAATGGTTATTCCCTTTTAAGTCAATGTAACACGGGAGTGGGATGCCAGTGAGGCTCCCAAAGGGCGGCTGATTTAACTGCATGGCAATGCGCTTTATACTGCGTTTAAGGCTTTCGACAGAGCACCACTATGCCTTCAAGCCTTCACCTTGTCTAAAGCGCGTTGAACTCCCGCTGAATGAACAGATATTAAATACGATTGGTATGACGCTACTGAGCCATATGTGCATAGTATTTATCGAGTGAGACCGATAAGCCACTTTCTAGCACGATCCGTACATGTGTAGGTTTGAGTTGCCGAGGTTCTGTTACACCACAAGAGTGTGCAATTAACCCTAAATCATGGTGCAAGTTATGATGATAGTTGGCAACACGAGTCGATTTATCCCGAGGGTTTAATCCTTGCTGTAATTTAGGATTGTGCGTTGTGATCCCCGTTGGACACGTATCTTTATTGCACTGCAAGGCTTGAATACAGCCAAGAGCGAACATATTGCCACGTGCTGACGCGATAAAATCAGCGCCTAATGCTAATGCCCAAGCTACTTTTGAAGGGACGACAAGTTTCCCTGATGCGATCACTTTAATGCGTTTACGCAAGCCCCGCTGGATTAAAATTTTCACTAAAATCGGTAAGCTTTCTTTCAGTGGTAGGCCAACGTAATCCATTAACGATTGCGGCGCGGCACCAGTGCCACCGTCGGCACTGTCTAAGGTGAAAAAGTCGGGGGCAGAATCCTCTCCACGGCGCTCAATTTCATCGCATAAATCCTCAAGCCACTGCACATCGCCAAGTACTGCTTTAATGCCAGTGGGTTTACCGGTTACTTCACGTACTCTTGCAATCATATCCAGAATATCATTCACGGATTTAAATTCGACGTGACCATTGGGGCTAATTGAATCGTGCCCTGGCGGAATACCACGAATATGCGCAATCTCTGCCGTGACCTTTACACCGGGTAAAATACCCCCTTTGCCGGGTTTGGCGCCTTGGCTCATTTTAATTTCAAACATTTTAACTTCGGGATGAAGCGCAATCGCCTTGAGTTTTTCATCGTCTAAGTGTCCGTGTTCATTGCGAACACCATATTTAGCCGTACCAATTTGAAACACGAGATCGCAGCCACCTTTAAGATGATAGGGGCTCAAGCCACCTTCTCCCGTATTCAGCCAACAACCTGCCTGCGCAGCGCCATGGGAAAGTGCTGTCACTGCTGGGCGTGACAAGGCACCAAAACTCATCGCTGAGATGTGACAAATTGCATTGGTAGTATATGGCTGACGACAATGTGTCCCTATGGTAAGTGGATGGATTGGGGTGACATCTTCATCGGGAGTCGGGAAGGCAGTGTTCATAAACATAATCGTGCCAGCATTATCTAAGGGCCGCGTTGAACCGAATGCTATGGTTCTATCTACGTTTTTAGCCGCGCGGTATACCCAGCTGCGTTCTGCCCGGTTAAAAGGAAGTTCTTCCCTGTCTTGGGCAAAAAAGTATTGTCTAAAGAATTCGCCTTGTTTCTCAAATAAGTATCTAAAACGGCCTATCACGGGGTAATTATGTCTAATGGCTTGTTTAGTTTGCATTTTGTCAGCGATATACATATAGACTACCGCCAGAACCCCAAGGGCCACTAGAATCAAAAAGAGCCCGGAAAACAGGTCGAGTCCCCATATAAACCAATTAAGTTCACTCATGTTTTTATCCTTATTCTTGTCCATAACGGGTAGCGATTAAGCTCGCGGGTTGGCCATCATTAAGCGAGAGTAAAAACAGCTGGCTGTAATCATCTTCATTAATCGCTTGAATCTCAGGTCCGCCAAGGGCTTTGATGATGAGGGGCACAGTGTCGGAATGCCCTGCAATCAGCGTATTTCCTTGCACGGCATACACTTGCTCAACAATGTGTTGGATATGTTGTTCGATAGCATTAGCTTCCACAATCGTCACCGGTAAATGGCGAACTTCAGCAATGGGCTCAAGTGTTTGCTGAGTCCGCTGGTATTGAGTTGCAATCAGTTGCGATAGCGGCGTGCGATGTAAAACATTAATCAATAATGTGGCGCGTATGTCTCCTTTAGGAGACAACTGCGGATCTTTAACTGGCGTGTCAGCTTTTTCGGCATGCCTGACAATAATGATCAGTCGGTTTTCTGCATTAGCTTGGCTAATCGGTGCGAAGTTAAGGCTAATAAATAGAATGAAGGTCAGTAAGTTAACTTTTTTTATATGCGTCAGTAAATGATATTTAAACCCACGACTAATGAGGCGGCTTACTGCCATTATGTAACATCCTTTTCTAGCATTTGTGGTTATTAGCTTAGCAATAGTGATGTAGTGGCGATCATAAAAAATAACTAATTTATGTACAACATATCAACACCTTGTGGCTTTGATGGTACTTCAATTTTAAAAATTACTAAAGCCGGTTAAATTTTGGCCGATAGTTAAGTTAACCCTATAATCAAATTAACGTGAGTTAAATGGATAACTATTATGGAAATTAATAAGTCTCTCCCAGTGCAAAGTGCACCTTTGCCACAGAAAAAGAATGCTGAAAACGCGGCGCCTAAGAATACCGACGTGAGTGATTTAAAAGAAGTTAAAGTTACCTCTAAACAAACTGCTCAACAAACAAGTAAGCAACTGATGAATCAGGCTATTTTATCGGCTCAGCAGGACGTCAATATTAAATCTGGCGATAAGTCGATGGTATTACTTTATCGTGCTGCGATAGAGTCGATTAATAAAGAATTAGCGCCAACCATGGGCCAGAATGCAATTCAAACCGCTTATGATAATGGCGTAGATACTTCACCCGAAGCTACCGCTGACAGGATAGTGAGCTTTGCGACAAAGTTTTTTAGTGTTCATCAGCAACAACATTCAGGTATGAGTCTAGACGATCAACTTGAGAGTTTTATGGGAATTATTGGTGGTGCAATTGATAGTGGTTTTAAGGATGCAAAGGATATTTTATCTGGCCTTAAAGTGTTGCAGGGCGATATCGCTAAGGGTGTTGATAAAACTTACTCCTTAGTGCAAGACGGACTACAGGCTTTTAGAGATAGTTTTAAGCCAAAATCGGAAGACACTCAAGCAGGCTGAATGTAATGTTTTATTTGAGCATTGTTAGATCAAGAACCCCTTCCAATAAGGGGTTTTTGTTGTGTAGATAACAGTTTATGCTAGGGTCTATCTAACGTTTCGCTTGAGGGCAAGTTATGTGGACCAGTGGACAAGTTATAGAGCGTATTGATTGGAGTGATAAGCTATTTTCACTGCGAATTGCCACCGAGCTAGCCCCATTTATTCCCGGTCAGTTTATTAAGCTGAGCCAAATGCAAGGTGACAAACGGGTCGCCAGAGCCTACTCATTAGTTAATTCCCCCGATAAACCCTATGCTGAAATACTCGCCGTTGCGGTCGAAGATGGTCTACTTTCTCCCCAGTTACACAATCTTGCCATTGGTGACGAAATTGACATTACTCCCACCGCGGCAGGTTTTATGACCTTAGATGAAATACCTAAAGGCAAACTTCAAGGTAAACACTTGTGGTTTTTGGCAACAGGAACCGCAGTAGGGCCTTTTCTGTCTATGCTTGATACTGCTGAGCCGTGGCAACGTTTTGAAAAGGTGGTGTTAGTCTATGGTGTGCGTGAGGCACAAGATTTAGCTTATCTTGATAAACTACGTGGATTAGAACAACAATACCCTGAGCAGTTTAAACTCATTTTAAGTGTGACCCGTGAAACGATTACCGATGCTTTACAGTGTCGTATTCCTGATGGTTTGGTGTCGGGTGAAATTGAGGATACAGCGGGGCTAACGTTAAGTGCTGCAGATTCTCAAGTGATGATTTGTGGTAATCCGGGTATGATTAACGGCGCGCAAGCGGCCCTACTGAATAAAGGTTTGGTTAAGAATCTACGGCGAGCACCAGGACAAATTACTGTTGAGAAATACTGGTGATCTGCATTTGCAAATAGTGATGCTAAACTCGCTTGCGTTGATATTTAAAAATTATATTTAATAATTTAAACCTTAAAATATAAGGATATTTTAATGAGGTTGCTAAGCTCTCAAGCATCGCCCTATGCCCGTTGTGTTCGCGTGTTAATTCAACATTTGGGGATTAATAATATTGAAGAGTTACTGGTTAATCCCTTTGATAATACGGCAGAATTGCTTGATGCCAACCCATTAGGGCAAATTCCATGTCTTATCACTAATGATGGCCTAGCGCTATTTGATAGCGAAGTGATTATGCGCTACCTCGATACAGAATTGGGTGATCGGCAGATGTTTGGTGCTGCGAGTGGTAATTGGGTGCTGGAGTGTCAGTATTCTTTAGTGAAAGGCCTCATCGATAGCGCGGTAAAATTGCGCCAAGAGCAGATGCGACAAGAAGAAGGGGTCAGATCCGCTTTTTGGACCTCTCGTTTTGAGCAAGCACTACTGCGTGGACTAATGCAGATTGAGCTTCAAACTGTGATCACTCAAATTACGATCCAAGCGCCGCAACTGGCTTTGATTTGCCTACTCGATTATGTGGATTTCAGGCATTCTGAGTTAGACTGGCGTAAAGTGGCGCCCGCCACTGCACTTTGGTTTAGTGAGATGCGTGACTTACCTGCCTTTATTCAAACACGTCCGCAGTAACGTCTATATTTCAGCTATCGGTTGCGCGTCTGCCGATAGGTCTATCACGGCGGTTTTGCTCACCAAAAACGCCGAATAAATCTCGAGTCACTCCAAAACCTACTCTGCGTTCATTGCCTAATTGACGCCGATCCTCATGATGTTGATAGCGACATTGGCAGTTTGTTACCGTGCAGTCTGCCATGGGGATTTCAGGTGCATCCTTTGATAAAAATCGTTTACCCGCGATAGCGGTTGTTTGTTCGCAGCAAAAGCCGTTATTCACTATGCTCACACTGTGAAACTTATGAGTTTTAAGCGGTTGTAATTTAGATTCGTTGGCGCGTGGGAGCTTTACATTAGCATCAAGTTTATGTCGATTTTGGGTGCCACTCTTGTGTTTAAAGAACCCAATGAGTACCAGTGCGGCGATACCGAGCAATAATAGAGTTAACATAACGGCCCTTATAAATATTTTGTGCAAATTAAGGTTCAGTTTAGTTAGCTTTGAGATAATCACCAGTTTTAAGCTTAATCCCATTAAAAACAGAATGTTAAATGATCTGTTGCTCTCCTAGTTAGTATCCATTACTCTAGCTCAACTGATAAGCATTATCATTAGTGCTATCGTGTTTTAATTCGTCGAATACGCTATAACTATGGAGAATCAGTCATGAAATGGGTAACTTGTGCAGCAGTTGTTGGACTCATGTCGATAGGGCATTCGGCGAATGCAGAAGATAAATTAACGGTTTATTCGTACCGCCAAGCTTTCTTGGTAGAGCCTATTATTCAACGCTTTACTGATGAAACCGGTATTGGTGTGGATGTGGTATTTGCTAAAGACGGTATTGCTGAGCGCATCGCCCGTGAAGGCCGCTTATCACCGGCTGATTTAGTATTAACCTCAGATTTTTCTCGTTTGGTAGAGTTGGTCGATAAAGAGCTGACTTCTCCGGTTAACAGCACGCTACTAGAAAATAATATACCAGTACAATATCGCGATCCCGACGGCCAATGGTATGCCCTAACGATGCGTGTTCGAAATCTCTATACCGCTAAAGAACGTTTAGGCCCACAGCAAATGACCTATGAGGAATTGGCCGATCCTAAGTACAAAGGTAAAATTTGTACCCGCAGTGGTAAACATCCATACAATATCGCACTGGTTGCTTCGATGATCGCCCATCATGGCGAGGCTGAAGCAAAAACATGGTTACAAGGCGTTAAAGCTAACTTAGCGCGCAAACCACAGGGTAACGATAGAGGGCAAATTGCCGCAGTTAAAGAAGGTGTGTGTGATATCGCCTTAGGTAATAGCTATTACTATGGCAACATGCTGAAAGACCCTGAGCAAAAAGTGATTGCAGAAGCGGTAACGATTAACTTCCCTAATCAGGCCGATCGCGGTGCCCATGTCAACGTGTCAGGTATGGCATTAGCCCGCTATAGTCCCAATAAAGCTAACGCTATTAAATTGATGGAATTTTTATCGGCAGATGTGGCTCAGAAAGCTTATGCCGACATTAATATGGAATATCCAGTAAAAGTTGATGTTGCGCCTTCGCCATTAGTGGCTTCTTGGGGGCAATTTAAATCAGATCAATTACCTATTTTTAAGTTAGCAGAGTATCACCAAGCGGCGATAAAATTGTTAGATGAAGTACAGTTTGATCTTTAGTCTCCGGTGGTAGAACCACAATATCGATGTGTTTATCAGCGCCATTTATTGGCGCTGTAATTTTTAAGGACTGACATGATTTTAGGACTAGCCAGAAGCTGGTCGCTTGCTGGTTATACCGTGGCAGCACTACTGGTGTTGCCGCTTTTTGCGCTTATATTGCAAGCCTTGCAGCCCGATGAGGCCATATTTAGTCACTTACTGGCAACGGTTCTACCAACTTATATTCGTAATAGTTTACTGTTGATTTTAGGGGTGAGTTTAGGCGCGCTACTATTAGCGATACCTTGTGCTTGGCTTACTGCGCGCTGTGAGTTTGTTGGCCGGCGTTACCTACAATGGGCGCTCTTATTGCCCCTTGCTATGCCGGGATATATTGTCGCCTACGTTTATACTGATTTACTCGATTATGCGGGGCCAGTGCAGCGCAGTTTACGGTTAATATTTGGTTGGAGCTCACCGCAGGATTATTTTTTCCCCGATATTCGCACCTTAGGTGGCGCGATTTGTATGTTGTCGCTGGTGCTATTTCCCTATATTTATCTCTTAGCGCGCACCGCGTTTATGGAGCAGTCATTAAGTTTGGCGCATGCTTCGCGTATTATGGGTTGTTCGCCATGGCAAAGTTTTTGGCGCTTATCTTTGCCCATGGCAAGGCCCGCGCTCGCTGTTGGTGTAGCGTTAGTGGCGATGGAAACCGCCGCCGATTTTGCCACAGTTAGCTATTTTGCTGTGCCCACCTTAACGACGGCGGTTTATGACACTTGGCTGGGTTACGGTAATTTGGCCGCCGCAGCTAAACTCTCGGCAATTATTTTGCTGGTGGTATTTAGTCTCATTGGTTTTGAGCGCTTTGCTCGCCGTAAGCAGCAGCTATTTCAGAAGCAATCACGTATTCAAGCCACTGATTTATATCCGCTCACGACGGTACAAACAGCAGTCGCGCTCGGCTTTTGTGGCACGCTGTTATTCGTCGCCTTTGTATTGCCCTTTAGTATTTTATTATCCTATGCCATTAGTTATTTTGAACAAAGTTGGGATGGACGCTTTTGGCAATTGAGTATTAATAGTTTAAGTCTTGCCCTCATAACGAGCTTAATTTGTTGTTTAATCGCCTTACTGTTGATGTTTGTGCGTCGTAGTAGCCCAAGGCCGAGTGATGCCTTGCCCTCACGTTTAGCATCAACTGGTTATGCCTTGCCGGGTACAGTGCTGGCGATTGGGGTGTTAGTACCGCTCACTATGCTCGATTTTGCCATTAATGATTTAGCCGATGTGTTTGGTATAAAAGGGCCTGGGCTTATCTTAACGGGCAGTGTGGTGGCATTAATTTTTGCTTTTTGTGTGCGTTTTGTAGCGATAGCCATCGGCAGTGTCGAAAACAGCTATAAACGCATTTCGCCATCATTAGATATGGTCAGCTTGACGATGGGGCAAAGCCCAAGACAACTCTTGTGGCGGGTGCATTTTCCTTTGCTCGCCAAGGGGCTATTTGCTGGCGCGTTATTAGTTTTTATCGAAGGCATGAAGGAATTACCCGCCGCACTGCTATTGCGACCTATCGGTTTTGAAAATCTTGCCACCTACGTATTCCAGTTTGTATCCGATGAAAAGCTCGAACACGGTGCTTTAGCTGCGATCGTGATTGTGCTGGTGGGTTTAGTGCCGCTTATTTATTTAAACCGTTCATTGGAGCAACATAGCTGATGGAAAATACGCTTAAACTTCAGCAAGTTCATAGTGATTATCAGGGCCAACAAGTGCTTAAAGGTCTGAGCTTAACGCTAGGTCAAGGAGAGATTCTTGCGCTGTTAGGCCCAAGTGGCTGTGGTAAAACCACATTACTACGTGCGGTTGCCGGATTGCAGGCGATTAGCCAAGGTGAGGTCCATATTAATGGCCAAGTAGTGAGCGGCAATAGCGCGTTTGTGCCCAGCGAGCAACGCGGTATTGGTATGATTTTCCAAGATTATGCACTTTTCCCGCATTTAACGGTGGCGGAGAATATCCTTTTTGGCGTGACTAAATTGTCGGCCGCTGAGCGTTTAGTGCGGTTAGATGACATGCTAACTTTAGTTAAACTCGAAGGGTTAGCTAAACGTTATCCCCATGAATTATCTGGTGGTCAGCAGCAAAGAGTCTCAATTGCGCGCGCGCTTGCCTATGAGCCGCAATTATTGCTACTGGATGAGCCTTTTTCTAACATCGATGCCCAAGTGCGCTATGAGATGATGGCAGAAATTCGCAGTATCTTAAAACAACGTAATGTAAGTGCAGTTTTTGTTACTCACAGTAAGGACGAAGCTTTTGTTTTTGCCGATACTTTAGCCATTTTGAACCAAGGCGTCATCGTGCAGCATGGCAGCGCAGAAATCTTATATACTGCGCCCAATAGCCGTTATGTGGCGGATTTTTTAGGCAGTGGTAACTATTTACCCGCCGCAGTGCTAGATAGCCATAGTGTGGCTACTCCTATCGGTGATTTAACCAGCCTAACACCATTAGTATTTTTGAATGAATTTAATGGCATGGTATTTTTACGACCACAGCAATTAGCGATTAATGCGGATGATCAAGGCGTCGGTATGATTACCGAACGACGTTTTTTAGGCACTTTTTGTCATTATTGGGTTAGCGTTGAGGCGGCATCGATAACGTATTGTGTGGAGGTTCGCAGTCAGATGATGCAGCTAAGTATTGGCCAAAAAGTTGCGGTTACGACTGAACCACATTCGTTAGTATTGTTTGAATCTTAAGATACTTTTAAAATGTAAATAAAGTTTAGGCCGAGCGTCATTCCTCGCTATGGTGACTTAACATAACAGTTTAGGTATTCACTTCATTAAGTGAGTTGCTGAAACTGGCATGAATATTTTCACTTGGTCGATCTTTCTAGGCCGAAATCAAGTACACTGCGCTCCTTTTGTTTTATGATGAGCGTTGGGTTAGCTTGATAAGACAAACGTGACAAGCATCATTTAGGAAATAGAGCAGAATGAGCAAGGGCAAAAAATACGATTTGCGCGTAACACAGGGCGATAACGGTTGGAAAACTGAAATTACTCGTCGCATGACATCAACCAAAACTGTGGTATCAAAAAGCCACGATGGTTTTGCGACTGAAGCCGAAGCGCAAGCTTGGGGCTTGGCTGAATTACAAGTGTTTTTAAGCACGTTAACTGAGCGTAATAAACGTCGTTCAGAGAAACAAGCTAAAGCAAAATTAGCGGCGGCATTGGCGGCTGAAGCGGCAACTGATGCCGAAGATCTTGATCAAGACGATTTCGACGAAGAGTAACCCTTACTCGTATTGTCTTATCAGCTTAGTTTGACTGTAATGAATAGCTTAGTGCGTTTCGTGCAGCCAGTCTGGCTATGAATAACAAAAGGCGGATCTTAGGATCCGCTTTTTGTGTTTTTAACCTTGGCTTGAACTGACAATATTATCCCAATGGAGCTTTATACCAGTCACATTAACTATCTAATCAGTTCAGAGCCTCACTGGTATTTCAACCCGAGGCGCATTGACGCAGAAATGGTTATTCCCTTTTAAGTCAATACAACACAGCAGTGGGATGCCGGTGATGATCCCAAAGGGCGGCGATTTAACCGCAGCATAGCAACGCGCTTGATACTGCGTTTAAGACTTTCGACAGAGCACCACTATGCCTTCAGCCTTCGCCTTATCTAAAGCGCGTTGAACTCCCACTGAATGAACAGATAGTTAATACGATTGGTATTATCTCTGCTCAAGATTGACTCACTCAGGCTGATTAAGTATTGATATTGGCATTCTTTTTTAGCTCACAATCACTATTCCGTACTCTATGCTATTAATAATTAACGATAAATACTTCATTCTAGGTTTACTTGAATTGGAGGCTGTGTTCATATATTGATAATTGAACGCACGTTTAATTTTATTAGGTAAGGAAACACCTATGAAACTACTGCAATCCAGTTTATTGCTGTGTTTATCTGCTTCGACAACCATGAGTTATGGTCAAGCCTTAGATGGGGAAGCATTGCGCTTGCTACAGGCGTCGCTAAAGGACTCAACTTTGGACGTGCAAGCACAATTAACCCACACTAAACGAGCGCTGGCACTCGATTTAAGCCAGCAATATACCCAGTTAGCCCCTATTTTACAGACTGAAATAAACCAATATCAGCTTGCAGTGAATGCCGATGACATTTTATCCCAACATAAACTCAATAATAGTGTGATTACCAAAGCCGATGCATCGATTCGTCGAGTGAAAGGCTTGAGTGCTAAAGCTGATTCTTTGGTACAAGTGCGGTTGGCGGATGAAACCATGTTGGCCGCTTGGCAACAAGGTGAATCTCCTTTATTTGCCTATGAGCCAGACGGTGATGAAAGTCAGTGGGATTATATTGAAGCTTTTGATATTAATGGGAAAGTGCATCAGCTAGATGTGTATAACTTGCCGCAACAGCCTGTGTTTGTTGTGGGTATTGATAGTAAAAAAGCTTTTATGGCTGGATTAGAGGTGATGCGAGCCACGTTTGCCGAGGCGCAGTCAGCCAAGAAAGATGGCGTATTGTTGAACCGTGCGCAAACACAGGCGGTGGCTGATAAACCAATCTCAACCACAGTAATCAAACAAATCTCCTTAAAGGATGACCATGAACCGTGGATTTCGGGTAGTGCCGAAATTTACGGCATAGTGACTGGGGTTGATCCTAGCCGCGATAAGCCAGTGCTCGATATCGTCGAAATGCCTTATTTAGATTATGCACAGACAACTTATTACCCGAATCAAATTATCATCCATTGGGAACGTTATCGCTGGGCAGCGGCAGACATGGTGTTAATGGAACATGATGATGGCACTAACTATAAAGTGCTGGCGACCAAGTTGTTAGAAGCAGCTGAGCAGATCTTAAAGTCGATACCCGATCCTGAAGCTCAGGGTTATGCGCTGATCCCGCAAATCACTAATGGTATTTTAAGTGCGATGCCTGATGCTTGGTTTACTAATGATGATGACTTTGTTGATGTGTATTACACATTACAAGAAGGGGTTGAATACCCTAACTTAAACGGGGCAAACGGTAATGCGACGACGAGTTTTGCGCCACTGGTGATCCAGCCAAGACAATAAGCATTCCCTTAAACGACAAAAGCGGATCAAATGATCCGCTTTTGTCGTTTATTGCGAAAGCACAAGGCTAAGCATTAAGCCTTGATTTTGAAACTACCCTGCATAATTGCCCAGTGACCTGGGAAAGTGCAGAAAAATTGGTAAGCTTCGGCTGCGTTCATGCCAGCAGTGCTAAACGTAATAGACGTTGATTCGCCGCCGCCCACTAATGGTGTGTGAGCGATAACGCGAGCATCATCCACTTTGACGTAGTTTGCATCAGGACCTGCACTCATGCCGTCAGTTGCCACACCAGACATATCTGCAGCTTTAGCTAATACCCAGTTATGACCCATCGCAGCTTTTGGTAAAGCGCCTGAGTGAGTTAAGGTTAAGGTCACTTCTTTACAGCTTGCAGGAACAGACAGCTCTTTAGTGTCAAATTGCATTGCATCAGTGGCGGCAATTTTCAGTTCACATTCGTTGGCACTTGCTTGGCTGGCAAATAGTAATCCTAAGCCAATGATACTCGTGCTGGTTACGCTACGTAATGCTTTCATCTGGAATTTCCTTATTTGAACAAAGGTAACTGAGCCGTTTGACTCAGATATGCGCCCATAAGCATAAGCAATTTACATTAAATGGGAATGAAATCTGTTTGTAAATTGTGTATATGCAACTTTCGTTTTAGGGCCGGATTTTATTCAAAATTCGACCTATTAGTACAAAATCTCATGGCGATAGGGGATTGCGCGTTGTGCGCCCTGGCGTGTCACGGTAATAGCACTGGCGGCATTGGCAAACCCCACGGCAGCGGCAATTGACATTCCTTCGCTTAAGCCCACAACTAAAGCGCCATTAAAGGTATCACCTGCAGCAACTGTGTCGATGGCTTGCACGTTGATCGCGGGAACTAACCCCGTAAAATCGGTGCTACTAACATAGGCGCCACGACTGCCTAATGTGATGACGACAATACCTACGCCTTGTTGGTGTAGTAATTGTGCTGCCATTTGTGCATCTTCGGTACCATTGATTTCTATACCGCTTAAGGCCTCTGCTTCTGTTTCATTAGGGGTAATAATATCGACCCACTTGAGGCAGCCATTGCCAAGAGCCGTTGCTGGAGCCGGATTTAATACCGTAATGACACCCTGTTTTTTAGCCATTTGTAGTGCTTTTACAACCGTCGCGGTTGGGGTTTCTAGTTGGATCAGTAAATACTGTGCTCTGGCAAAAAGTTCTGCATGGTTATCTAAATCATGGGGTGACAGACTGGCATTTGCACCTGCAGCAACGCCAATAGTATTTTGACCATTGTCCCCGATAAATATCATCGCAGTACCGGTACTTAGCCCTGCTACCTGGCTTATCCCTTCTGTACTTATGCCATCTTTAATCCAGCTTTGACGCATATCATTGCCGACACTGTCTTGTCCAAGATGGCAGATAAAGTCAATAAATGAGCCTGATTTGGCTAAGCGAGCACAGGCAACAGCTTGGTTGGCGCCTTTCCCCCCTTGCTCTAGCCGATACTCGTGGCTCATCAAGGTTTGCCCTGCAGCAGGCAGGTATTCAAACTTCATTACATGATCGGCATTGGCGCTACCGATAATCAGTATATGGCTCATAAAACACTCACAGTTAATGCTCTTTACGATTGAGATAAGCGGTATCGTAGACACCTAAACTGTCGACCAGCAAATCGACAAAGCCTTGTCTATCAATGCCAAATAGCACTGTAGCATTGGCGGGCTTACCTGTGAGTTGGTAGCGATCAACCACAGTCATGCCTAAGGTCAGCTCGCTTTGTGTTTCAATGCCGACCCAGCAATCTTGCGCTTCAAATAATTCAGGTTTGAGTAACCAAGCAATAGTGCAAGGGTCGTGTAATGGCGCGCCAATAAAGCCCCATTTAGGATCTCTGTGGTAAACCATAAAGAAATCCAGTAACTCTGCGACGCACTTGGCTATTGGATTTTGGATAGCGCGAATGCGCTCTATATCTTCATCCATGATTTGCGCTTGATGGGTGACATCGAGTCCGCACATGGTAATCGGAATGCCAGCTTTAAAGACCATATCTGCCGCCTCTGGGTCGACAAAAATATTAAACTCTGCAGCAGGAGTCCAATTACCTACGCCTGCGGCTCCGCCCATCAATACGATGCGTTCGATTTTATGGTGTAATTCACTGTGACTTGCCAGTAACAGTGCGATGTTCGTCAGTGGCCCTGTTGGGATTAAGGTTACGGGTTGAGTGCTTTGGCGAATTTGCTGCGCCATCAACTCAACTGCCGTCATCGCTTGTGGGCTAAAGCTGGGTTCGGGCAATACGGGACCATCTAGGCCGGTTTCGCCGTGGACATTATCTGCAATAATCAATTCTCGTGCTAATGGCTTTATGGCGCCACCCGCCACGGGAATATCGCTACGCTTTAACAGAGTTAAAATTCGCAGGGCATTATTGAGGGTTTTATCTGGCGTTTGGTTTCCTGCGCTGGTCGTCACGGCAAGAGGGTTAAGTTGTGGATGTGCTAAGGCTAAGATAAGTGCAATAGCGTCATCATGCCCGGGATCGCAATCAAGAATAATTTGACGAGTCATACTGTTACTTCCATTAAACAGCTGTTCTAGTTGCCTAGCATAACATGACCTATGCTGAGCGCTAGTCGGTGTATGTGACTCAAATGATAAAGTGTGACTCTTTTCATCTTTTGCTCAGTAAGTTGCTAAATATCTTTGATTTATTTATGCGGGTGAGTACTTAATTGCTTGTGGCAGCCGCGTTTTTGATACCGCACATGTGGCGCTATATTTAAGCAAAAAATCACGATAATGATAGAGGGCAATAGCGTCGAGGATTTATGTGGATTAATGGACTTTTATCCATATAGACGTCTATAATGCGCGCGATTACTGCTAAATAGCAGTATATTTAATAAAAAAAGGTTACCAGCAACGACATTCTGCTTTTAACCCCAGCTTAAATATTAAGTCAACCTTCTGAGGTGCTCGCCTGCTAAGGCTGCGAGATAATCGGGAAGCCTGTGAAATTCTGGCACTGCCCCCGCAACGGTAAAAAGTGAGAGACAGCCGTACGCGAGTTGAGAGTCTAAGATGGACTCAATAGTCGTAGTATGAAAGATGAGTCTCGCGTTAATCCGTAATGGATTAACCTAGCTTAAGTCCGGAGACCGGCCCTAAAGGTGTTTTTGAGATTTCGGTGGGCAGATCTCAAAATGCGATAGCCTATGTCAGTATTGATACTGAATGAAGCATATCGTGGCGCTAATGCCCCGTTTTCCTTGCAGGAGTTAAAGGTAAAATGGGAACAAATCCAACAAAAATCGCGCTGCTAATGAGCAGCCTTTGCAGTTTTTCACTTATCGCGCCTGCTATGGCAGCTAACGATACCAGTACCGCTAAAGTCGACGAGCATGTCGTCGTGATTGGCCGCTCTGATAATACTCCGCTAAACATTGCCGCTAATGTAAATGTGATTGATGCCGCGGCCATTGAAATGAGTGGCGCAACGAGCGTAACCGAAGTATTGCGTGGTCAAAGTGGTATTCAACTTTCTGATAATAATATCGGCACTAGCTTTGCTATGCGCGGCTTTAGCGCGAGCACAGCTGTTAACAATACCCTGATTTTGCTCGATGGTCGCCGTCTTAATAATATTGATATTGCAGCGCCAAGCCTCAATGCGATTCCGCTTAACCAAGTGGAACGTATCGAAATATTATCTGGCAGTGCTGGTGTGCTTTATGGCGATCAAGCCGTTGGTGGTGTTATCAATATTGTTACTAAATCCCCTGAAAATACCGGTGGTAGCATGCAGTTGTCTGGTGGCAGCTTTGATACCTATGAAGGCCGTGGTGATATTTCAGGTGCCATTAATAAAGATTGGCGCTACTTTTTAACGGGCAGCTACAATCAAGGCGATAATTATCGTGAGCACAATGCTAACGAAACCGGTTCTATTTTAGGGCGTATTCAGTATAAAACTGCCACCGATTCGTTTTTTGTTGAAACCAGTTATTACGATGATGATCGTGAAAACCCAGGCTCACTCACCAAGGCACAATTTAAAGCCGATCCGCGCCATTCTGATAATACCCAAGAGTATATTCACGAGATGACCACCGCGGCACGTACCGGTTATCAGCACCAACTGACTCAACACTGGGCGCTTGCGGCGGATGTCGATTATAGCGATACCTTAGTTTCTTCGTTGAACTGGGGCGCTAATAGCCAAAATACCCGCTCAATGCTGATGTTTAGCCCTAAAGCGATCGCTAATTATACTACGCAGCAAGGTGAGCTGAACTTAGTGACAGGTTTAGATATTAGTCGTGGTAAGGCTGATTTTGATAGCATGCAACGTAGTAATGTGCAGCAGACACAGAGTGCCTATGTGCATGCGACAGTGCCTTTAAGCCCTACGTTAAGTTATGTGGTGGGTGGGCGTTATGCTTGGATTCAAGATGAATTAAAAGATGGTCAAGTCTATCCTCTGGGTATTGACCTTGATGAAGATGCCCATGCCTTTGAACTAGGACTCAACTATCGTCCTAGTGCCGAGCATAGACTGTATTTACGTGTCGATGATAACTTTCGTTTTGCTAAGGTCGATGAGCAAGCTTACACCCCTAAAGATGTGTTTGGCTTAAAGCCACAAACGGGTCGCTCCTATGAAGCGGGCTGGGATTGGACTCTTACTAGCCAAACTTTACGAGTTAGCTTATATCGCCTCGATTTAGAAGATGAAATCGTGTTTGATCCTAGCGCGCCAATGCCAGAAGGTGGCAGCTTCCAAGGTGCTAACGTCAATGCTGATGCTTCACGTCGTTATGGCGCGAGTGCCGATTGGGATTGGCAGATTACTCAAGCGTTGCAGCTAGGGTTAGAATATAACTATACCGATGCCGAATTTACTGACGGTTTAAACGATGGCAAGCAATTGTCTTGGGTGGCAGAGCATACTGGGCGCGGTTATCTCAGCATGGATATTGCCGAACATTTCCAAGTATTTGCCGAAGCTATTTATACCGGCGATCGTTTTATCGAAGGCGATAATGGCAATGAAGGTGATAAGTTAGCCAGTTATGTACTGAGTAATTTAGCCCTTAACTATACCCGTGATGCTTGGCTGGCGAGTTTGCGCATCGATAACCTATTTGATAAAGATTATGTCAGTTCAGGTTATTATGGCGGGGCTTGGGGCGATAGTTACTACTCAGGCCGTGGCCGTGATGTACGCTTTACCGTGGGTTATCGTTTCTAAGCTTGATAAATCCTTTTTAAAGCCAGACTAAGTCTGGCTTTTTTATTTTTACATTCCATTCAATGCATAAATCTTAAAGTACGATAATTTTGAATATTGTTTAAGTTGTTTGTATTAACTGTCGTTATCTATAGTTGTTAGTGAGTTTGAATAAAAATGAGCGTCACTAATGCCATTACTGCGCTCTCTATAGCTAAAATGATGAGTATTTTGGTATGGTATGCGCTGTAACCGAACCAATACCAGTGCAAATTAATAGGTGTAAAGTGTTTTATGACAGATCTTGAGCAGCAGGTTTTTTCTCAAGTTAGCGCTATCATCGCCAATGAAGAACAAGTGATCGGCCGCCGAGGAATTTTAATTCCACTCAAAAAGGCGATCCTTGCTGAAGGCGATATTCGTAACGTGATTGATATTGTTTCGAGCGATCCGGCATTGTCAGCTCATATGCTAATGCGGAGTAATTCGGCGCAGGCGGCGGTGGTTGAAAACCACAAAGCGCGTTCGTTGAAAGAGGCGCTGATCCGCCTAGGTCAGGTGAATATCTATCGCTACGCCTTTGCGTTTTATCTCAAAGAACGCCTCGATGAGTTGCCTCAGCCCTATAAAAAGTTAGTTCATGGTTATTGGAAGCTAACAGAAAATATCGCTACGGATGCAGTAGACAGTTTGGTCGATATGGAAGGTGTTGACATTGATGCCGACGAAGTACAAACACTAGCCTTATTTAGTGTGTTTGGCCTCATTATCGCATTAACCGCATTCGCTTATTTAAACGCTAATGCCGAACAACCGTTCCCGTTGAGTGCGATTAAATCAGTGATTGATAATCAGCAACAGACATTAACAATAGAGGCCTTTGAGGCACTCGATTTAGATCAAGATTTACGCCAAGAGTTTATGATTGCGCACAATCTGCGCCAAACAGGTAACCCTAATTCAGCAGGTTTAATCCTGCGCCGCGTATTATCTATTCGCGGTTTACTGATGAATCCGCTGTAATTATTTTGCTCGAAAACCCTATAACGCGTTGATTAAATAATGAGTTTAAAGCAAATAACCAGCCTGAATTTTGTAGGCTGGTTATTGTATAACGAATTAATTACCGTTGTTTTGACGGGATAACCCTTCATTTGCCACTAATTGTAACCACTGCTGAATCAATACCGAATTGTTACTATGGCGGCGATAGGCGCCAAACAAGGGACGTTTTAAACCTTCTGCGCCCAGTTTTACCGTTGTTAAACTCAAGCCATGTGCCTCATTAATCGACCAGTTCGGTAACGCGGCGATACCGTCTTTGCAGGCGATACGTTGTAGTAACATCATGGTTAAATCACAGGTTTTTTGCTCGCCAGCTTCAACGCCAGCAGGTTCTAAAAAGTGACGGTAAATGTCTAAACGGGCCAGTGGCACTGGATAGCTGATAATCGGTAAACGCGTCAATTGTTTCGGGGTGATATAAGCTTCTTTCGCTAAAGGATGATCGTTGGCCACCACTAATTTCACTTCAAAATCAAATAAATGCTGATAAGCCAATGAATGCCCAGGCACAGGATCTGAGGTGAGCACAATATCTAACTCTCCCATTTCTAGGGCGTTAAGCGAATCGAACAGATGACGACTAGACAAGTCTAACTCTGCTAGTGGGTGTTGTTGCCTAAACTTTTCCATTACAGGCATTAGCCAGCGAAAACAGCTGTGGCATTCAATGCCGACTCGTAACTGATTAATTTCGGTTTCAAGTCCATTCTTTAGATCACTTTCGGTCTCTAACACCTTAGGCAAAATTTCTTCGGCCAGATGTAATAATCGCGCACCTTCTTGGGTGAATGATAGCGGCTTACTTTTACGCACAAAAATGGGCGAATTAATTCGCAGCTCTAACTCTTTAATTTGATGTGAGAGGGCTGACTGAGTGACAAAACGTTTTTTGGCCGCGCCCGCCAAGCTGCCACTTTCCTTTAGTGCCATTAAGGTGCGCAGGTGTCTTAGTTCGATCATGTTCACTCCAAGTGAATTTCGCTCATGTTGTGCTTGAAATCAATTCGGTTGCTGGGATAGAGATTAACACAATAAACTTCTAGACGTCCAGACGCCTGTTGTTATTTATCTCGGCAGACAGATTTTAAAGTGCCAAGAGAACACAACCGAGTGGGTGCGCGTGCCGAATAGGGCTCATTTCAAATAAAGGAAAATAGAATATGCAACTAAATAGTCTTGGATTTCCCCGTATTGGTCGCCGTCGTGAACTGAAATTTGCCTTAGAGGCTTATTGGCGCGGAGAAAGCACGCAAGCTCAACTTTGTGAGGTAGCTGCAGAACTTCGTCGCACTCATTGGCAATGGCAGAGTGAGGCGGGTATTGAGCAAGTGCCTGTAGGGGATTTTGCTTTTTACGATCAAGTGCTGACTTTAAGCGCCACGTTAAATGCGATTCCTGAGCGTCACCGTGGTGAAGGCAATGTGGATTTAGACACCTTATTCCGTGTTGCCCGTGGCCGGGCACCAACAGGCACAGATGCTCCAGCATCTGAAATGACCAAGTTCTTTAATACTAACTATCACTATTTAGTGCCTGAGTTGTCGCAAAACCAAGTATTTAGTATTGCTTATGAACAGTTTTTTGATGAAGTTAACGAAGCGAAAGCTCAAGGACACCAAGCTAAACCGATATTGTTGGGGCCAGTCAGTTACTTGTATCTGGCAAAAACGGTAGGTACAGAATTCGACAAACTAAGTTTATTGCCTAATTTATTAACTACATATGCTGATATTTTGGCGCGCTTTACTACCCAAGGCGTCGAGTGGGTGCAGCTAGATGAGCCTGTACTAGCATTAGAGCTCGATGCTCACTGGCAAGCGGCGATTACTGAGGCTTATCAAACACTCAGCACCGCCAAGGTTAACATCCTATTGGCGAGTTATTACGGTGGTATTGCGCACCAGCAAACCTTAGTTTCAGCCTTGCCTGTTGCGGGTTTACACTTAGATTTAGTCACGGCACCCGAACAACTCGAGGTGTTTGCCAATGCACTAGGTAACGAGCAAATTTTATCGTTGGGCGTGGTTAATGGCCGTAACGTATGGGCGGCAGAAATTGACTTGATTGCAGAACGTATCGGCTCCGTGGCCCGTGATTTAGGTGATCGACTGTGGATTGGTACTTCGTGTTCATTGTTGCACAGCCCCGTGGATTTAGATGTTGAGGTCAAGCTACTGCCTGTTCTACGTAAACAACTGGCATTTGCGAAACAGAAATTATTAGAGCTGGGTAAGATTCGCCAACTGTTATTAGCGCCTAACTCAGATGAAGCACAAAAAATCACCGCATTTTGCATTGCCCGTCGCCAAGCTAAAGCACAATTGGCAGATAAGCAGGTTATTGATCGCGTTGATGCATTAACCGCAGCGGATTATGAGCGTGTGAATGGTTTTAGCGTGCGCCAAAGTGTGCAGCAGCAGAAATATCGTTTGCCATTATTACCAACCACCACCATTGGCTCTTTTCCACAAACCCCTGCCATTCGTGGTTTGCGTAGCCGTTGGCGTAAAGGCGAGTTAAACGATGCGCAGTACACTGAGCAATTACAACAAGTTACCCGCGACACTATTGATCGCCAATTAAAACTTGGCATTGATGTGCTAGTACATGGTGAAGCTGAGCGTAACGATATGGTGGAATACTTTGGAGAGCAATTAGCAGGTGTCGGTTTTAGCAAAAATGGTTGGGTGCAAAGTTATGGTTCGCGTTGCGTTAAGCCGCCATTGATTTACGGTGATGTTAGTCGTCCCAAAGCGATGACAGTAGATTGGGCTGAGTTTGCCCAAAGTCTGACAGATAAGCCTGTCAAAGGGATGTTAACTGGGCCCGTAACGATTTTGCATTGGTCATTTGCCCGTGAAGATATTAGCCGTGATGCGATAGCCACCCAATTGGCGTTGGCGATCCGTGATGAAGTGGTGGATTTACAAAATGCGGGTATTGGCATTATTCAAATTGATGAGCCTGCCTTTCGTGAAGGTCTGCCATTGAAGCACAGCGAGTGGCAGGTTTATTTAGATTGGGCGGTTAATGCCTTTAAACTCAGCGCCGCAGGCGTGACTGATGAAACTCAAATTCATACCCATATGTGTTATAGCGAGTTTAACGACACAATTGCCGCTATTGCTGCGATGGATGCTGACGTCATAACCATTGAGACTTCGCGCTCACGAATGGAGCTATTAAACGCATTTGAAGATTTTGCTTACCCAAATGAAATCGGTCCTGGTGTTTATGATATCCACTCACCCAATACGCCCAGTGTGGATGAGATAGTGCAATTAATTGAAAAAGCAGCGCAAAAAGTACCAGTACGTCAATTATGGGTCAACCCAGATTGTGGCCTTAAAACGCGCACCTGGGATGAAGTTGAACCTGCACTAAAAAACATGGTTGTTGCAACGCGGGAGTTACGTCGTCGTTTAGGCTAATACGTTCGCTTAAAATGCGCTTGCTCACTATCAATAATGGATGCCTTGGCATCCATTATTGATTTATTAATCTGAGTTGAGAATGGTCAGTATTTAATGTCAGTATTTGGGCTGGTAACGATAATTATCTATTCGATAGCATGTTACTAAGCGCGAGATAAATACAAAATAATAAGGCTTAGGCGTCGCGGGGCAAACCTTTTTCAATAATACGTACCATACGCTCGGTTTTTCGGCGGGCTTTTTGCTGCACGATTAATTCGTTATCGGCAAGGCGTGCTTGCTGGGCGTTCAATGCCCAATCGATATGCTCACGTACTATTTCATCAACTTCTTCATTATCTTGGCGAGCGTGTAATGCCGCAATAATGGTTTCACTTGCGGGCGCATTACCGAGCGCGACCGCGATATTTCTCAGCCAACGTTTATGGCCAATTCGGCGAATTGCACTGCCTTCAGTTTGTTTAAGAAACTCGGCCTCGGACCAAGCAAATAGATTAAGTAGGTCGGGTTGTTTTAGCTTGGGACGAATATGAAAGTCAGTTTCGACAGTAAGCGGCGCTTGACGATTGATTGGGCAGACCAACTGACAGTCGTCACAGCCATAAATACGGTTGCCCATGAGTGGCCTAAATTCTTCGGGGATCGCGCCTTGCAATTCAATGGTGAGATAAGAAATACAGCGTCTGCCATCAACCACATAAGGCGCTACAATTGCACCAGTTGGACAAGATGTAATACAGGCAACACAAGTATTACAACCTTCTTGAATTGGAATATCCACGGGTAGCGGTAAGTTAATGAGCAGTTCGCCTAAAAAAAACCAGCTGCCGGCATCATGATTGAGGATCAGTGAATGTTTGCCTGTCCAGCCGATACCTGCTTTTTCGGCTAACGGGCGTTCAAGTACCGGCGCTGAGTCGACAAAGGGGCGAAAATCAGCTGCATCAAACCCGAGGGCAACTAGCTCGGCACTGATTTGGTCGCCTAGCTTTTTAAGCCGAGCACGGATTAATTTATGATAGTCGCGGCCACCGGCATAACGGGAGATATAGCCTAAATTTGGGTCGGTGAGATTGGCAGCAAAACCCGCCTCTGGGGGTAAATAATCCATCCGCACTGATATAACTCGCACTGTACCAGGATGCAATTCCTGTGGCCTAGCCCGCATCATGCCGTGATTTGCCATATAGGCCATTTCACCGTGATAGCCTTTATCTAGCCATGTTTGTAGTTTAACTTCTTCAGCGCTTAAGTCGGTATCGCAAATACCCACTTGTGCAAATCCGAGCGCTTTTCCCCAGGTTTTTATTTGTAGCGCGAGGCGCGACAAGGTGCTGGCATAAGATTGACTTGGGGATGGAGGAGCTAAAGTCGACATGGATTGATTGCTGCGGGGCTTTTTGCTAGGTGACAATATGATAGCATTTTTCAGTTATTAGCGACGACTTTACTCTTTGGGTCTCAATTAGGTGTGCTTTTTACGTTGTTTTACCGCCATAAGCACCGTATTAGCCCCCTCGTTTATATTTTTATACCTAGATACAAGCAATTTTGCATTCAGCGAGTTATCAAGGTATAAACTGCGCGCTGGATATTATGCTAAAAAGGATCTCCATTGAAAAAATTACTTTATGTTGCACTGCTAATGGTGAGTGGCTCGAGCTGGGCAGGTTCTGATTTAGAAACATCAGGCGATGTGCTGCATTTATTACTTCCCGCCACAGCAATGGGTGCAACCTTATTTTATGAAGACGGTTATGACGGCAGTTGGCAGTTAATTCAGGCAGCAGTATCAAGCCGATTAATTGTTGAAGGTCTAAAATATGGCGTCAGTAAAGACCGTCCTGACGATAGTGGTGATGATTCGTTTCCATCAGGACACACCTCAGACAGTTTTATGGCCGCGACATTTATTCAACAACGTTATGGCTGGCAATATGGTTTGCCTGCTTATGTTGCCGCATCTTATGTCGGTTATACCCGAGTGGCGAGCGACCAACATTATTTAGAAGATGTGTTAGCCGGCGCTGCAATTGGCGCACTTGCGGGTTGGTATTTCACTCAACCCTATGAAGGCATTACCTTAACGCCAATTGCAGGTAATGGCGTATATGGTTTGTATGTTAGTGGTCAGTTTTAGTATATTTTTAATTAAGGTTAATCGAGACTTTTATGAGTGAATTATCAGCTGCGTACCGAGAAACTGCCGAGCAGATTTCTTACAATGTCGCCAACAAAGTGCTGCCAATGGCTAAATTGCCTGAAGGTTTATTAGCAGCGTATCAAGGGTTGTGTGCCGAATTGTTAGAAGACCGAGAAGGCAAATTTACTCAAGCTTGGGCGTCTTTACCCGCCAGCGCCCGTAATTTGATGGAGCAAGCCGCATTCCACGGTTTTTATATCGCCAATGCTTGGTTGCAATTGAGCCGTGTCGCCCAAGAAATTTCTGAACAGGCTGATAGCGATGGTGAAATTAAAGAGCAAGAATATAACGGTATTTTTCTACGTTTAGCTGACGAATCGCTCAAAGAAAGCTTACGCAAATTGAAAAAAGCGCGTACCGATCGCTCCATGCTTAATAGTTTTAAGCAGGTTATGGCACCTTAATGGTAAATTGAAACTTGAAATAAAAAGCCCCGTGACTTTGCAGTCACGGGGCTTTTTTTAACGCTTCTTGGCTAAGCCAGTTTGTTGCGACTTAAGCTGCAACAAATTGATGGTTAGAATTAGAATGAGGTGCGTTTGTAACGACGGTATTCTGGACTCCAGAAATTACCTTCAATTGATTGCTGTAATATCTCATCGCTCATTGGCAGTGTTAAACCTTGCTCTATCGCTACTTTACCAACAGCAAAGGCGATGTGTTTACTCACCGCATGGATATCTTCAAGTTTAGGCAGTAATGGACCAGTACCGTCAATTGCCAGTGGTGAGCACTCTGCTAATGCACGGCTTGAAGCCATTAACATGGCATCAGACACATGGCGTGCACCCGAGGCTAAAACCCCTAGGCCAATACCTGGAAAGATAAAACTGTTGTTACACTGGGCAATTTCAAAGGTTTCACCATCGACAACTACGGGCTCGAACGGGCTTCCCGTCGCCACTAATGCTTGGCCAGAGGTCCAATGTAAGATGTCTTTGGGTGTGGCTTCGACACGGCTGGTGGGGTTTGACATAGGGAAAATAATCGGCCGAGCACAATGGCTGTGCATAGCTCGAATAATTTCTTCGGTAAATAGACCCGGCACACCAGACACGCCAATAAGGACAGTTGGCTTAATGTTGTTAACCACATCGAGCAACGAAATGTTATCGCTAAAATTGCTCCAGTTTTGAATATCTGTATATTTTTGTGCTAATTTTTGCTGGAAGGGCAATAGGTTAGGCATGTTGTCTAACAATAAGCCCCAACGGTCAACCATACACACTTGCGTGCGAGCTTGTTCATCGCTAATGCCTTCTGACACCATTTGCGCCACGATAGCTTCGGCAATCCCGCAACCGGCACTACCCGCACCGAGGAAAGCGATACGCTGTTGATTTAACTCTGTGCCCGCAGCTTTACAAGCGGCGAGCAAGCAACCTACTGCCACAGCAGCGGTACCTTGAATATCATCGTTAAAGCAGCAATAGCGATCTTTATAACGCTCTAACAGCGGCATCGCATTTTTTTGGGCAAAGTCTTCAAATTGGATCAGTGTATCTGGCCAACGAACATGTACAGCTTGCATAAAGGCTTCGATAAATTCGGCATACTCTTCGCCGCCGATACGCGGATGGCGCCAGCCCATATACATAGGATCTTCTAACAATTGCTGGTTATCTGTGCCGACATCTAAGGTAATTGGTAGCGTGTAAGCTGGGCTTATTCCACCACAGCTGGTATAGAGTGACAGCTTGCCGATCGGAATACCCATGCCGCCAATTCCTTGATCGCCAAGACCTAAAATGCGTTCACCGTCGGTCACAACGATAATTTTTACTTTTTGGCGAGTCGAGTTATTGAGAATATCATCGATTCTATCTTTGTTTGGATAGGAGATGAATAGACCTCGATTGCGGCGATAGTTTTTTGAGAAGCGCTCACAAGCCAAGCCTACCGTCGGGGTGTAGATAATGGGCATCATCTCACTGATATGATTTTGTACTAAACGATAAAATAGCGTTTCGTTGGTATCTTGAATATTACGTAGATAAATGTGTTTATCGAGATCGTTATTGAAACTTCTAAATTGATCGTAGCCGCGAGAAGCTTGCTCCTCAATCGTTTCAATGGCGTAGGGTACTAAGCCTTCGAGATTAAAGAAAATACGCTCTTCTTCAGAAAATGCACTGCCCTTGTTAATCAGCGGGGCTTCAAGAATGGCAGGTCCTGCAAACGGAAGATAGAGGGGGCGTTTATTATCGTCCATGGGTAACCTTTTAGTTATTGTTTAAGTGGTTCGATACGTGCTGTAAGTCACGTAAGGTTATCATGAAACGTGATCTTTGTTGTCCGATGAGCGAGGTATTTATGATTTTTTTGCTGCAATCAAAAAGTGGGCTGTTTTAAACGGAAAACGTTATGGGATGGAAGGTGGAAGATTCGCTATTTTTTGGGTAAAACTTAATATAAAAAACGCAGCCTTAGCTGCGTTTGATGCTCAAAACTCGCGATTAATTTCGCCCGCTTACAGCCTAGCGTTAAACGCCGCGGTACTTGAGTGATAAACCGCGGATAAAGTTACGTAGGATTTGATCGCCACACTCTTTAAAGTTTTTGTGTTCTGGATTGCGAAACAGAGCGCTGAGTTCAGATTTTGCCATTTGCACTTCGGCTAAGGTCAATACCGCAACAATATCCTCCTCACGCATTTCGAGGGCAACTCTAAGCTTTTTGAAGATTAAGTTGTTATTTAAACGTGCAACGGGCGCCGGAATTTCAGCCCCTTCACGTAAACCACGTTTTTCGATGATAAGACCATCTAAAAACTGACATAAGGTCGTGTCGTTACAAGCTTTATAACCTTCTTCCTCTTCTTTACGTAGAAGATCAATTATCTCTTCGACAGGCACTTCTCTTCCAGCTTTAGCAAAAATTTTAATCATTTTTGCATTGCTAAAATCAAACACGAAGCGCAAACGGCGCAAAATATCATTATTAATCATGGTCATCTCTTGGCGCGGCTGCGCTGTCTGGTTTAAGAGCGGCTATTATACTCCCAAATTAATGGGTTTATTTAATAAAA
Source organism: Shewanella morhuae (assembly GCF_900156405.1). Classification (GTDB taxonomy): domain Bacteria; phylum Pseudomonadota; class Gammaproteobacteria; order Enterobacterales; family Shewanellaceae; genus Shewanella; species Shewanella morhuae. Next base: position 231,469 of record NZ_FTNN01000004.1, on the reverse strand, counting down.
GCGTACCAATAAACAAAAAGTGCAGCAAAAATCAGTAAATAACTCAGGCCAAACCAAGACAATAGCTTCATCTTCGCGCCGTATCTATCGGCTTCGGGGAGCTGGCTACTTGTCATTAAGCGGTAGTTTAACCAAGCAAAAATGACGGTGGTCATAAAGGCTAAGATCATAACAAACTCAAGTAGCGGTAGCAGTGCGCCTTTAAAGAAAAGGATGAGTAACAAACCTAAAGCGCTAATGGCGAGCATGATCCCGGTGAGACGTTTCTCAGAACTGTTGGTTGCACTGAGTAATTGCCAGCCCATAGCTAAGGTGCGGCTATAGCCATCAATAACCGTCACAGTTGTACTGAAAATACACAAAAATGCGACAATACCAATAAGGTAGCGGCTCTCACCACCCATCACTTGGCTATAAAGATTAATCAATTGGTTGGCAAATTGTGCGCCGGAATCTGAAAAGTGCTCACCACTGCCGTGCATCACTAAGGCACCTAAAGACAGGAACACGACAGCGAGGATCCCGGTAATAATGTAGCCTAAATTAAAGTCGAGTAGCGCCTGCGCTTTCGTTACGGTTTGGTTTTTTTGTTTTTCCAGTAACCACAGAGAGTTCCAAGCGCTGACTTCAATTGGCGCTGGCATCCAACCCATCATGGCGACCAGAAATCCTACATGGGCCCATTGCCAAGGCGAGGGAGAAACAAAATTGCTCGCTAATGGTTGAGCGTGATCCCAAGCCAAGGCGACGGCAATTAATGTGGTAAGCGTTAGAACAAACATGATGATTTTAGTCAGTTTATCGAGTAATTGATAATGCCCTAAAATCAATAAAGCCAATGAACTCAACAAGACTAACAGCGCTAACCAATCAATCGGCAGCGGGATAAATTGGGTCAACATAGCAGCGGTTAGCATGCAAACCCCTGCCGTGCTGGCAACAGCGGCGATGACATTCAGTCCAGTAAATAGCTGTAAGTAACCTCGGCCTTGTTTGAGATAGCCGTGCAGTAAACTCTCCCCTGTAGCAGCGGTGTAGCGTGCACCAGCGGCAAAGAAGGGGTACTTAAGTAAATTTACCCCTAAAATAACCCAAGCTAATTGCCAACCAAATTCGGCGCCCGCCCGAGTCGATGCTACCAAATGGGATGCACCAATCGCGGCAGCTGCCATAAGAACACCAGGACCCATAGCTTTAATGCCAAGCGTCAGGTGTGTTATCCAAGAAGATGAAGGAGAAGTTACCGAGGGTTCTGTCATATCGTTATCAAAAATACCTGTTGAAAAGCAATCTAAGAGTTGGAATAAGCGCCACGCACTCATGCTAAGTTATTGGCCAACACTAAAGGTAAAGTCATTGAATTGAAAGTCGTTGTATTTAAATTATCGATTTAATTGCTGACTGAGCAAAGCTTCAATACGTTTTAGGCTTGCAGCCATCTCGACCACGTTTTGTAATAAGGCATCATCAGGCTGTACAGATGAACTTGCTGCCTGTGGGCGCTGAGCAAGACGTTCTTTCTGTTCTAGTACGCGGGTTCTAAACTGCGGCGCATCAACAATGCCAACTAAGCTTATTAAGGCACCAGTACCCGATTGCCCTGCGGTTTCTACCGTGAGTTTATGCAGCCCAAATAGGCGCATAATGGGGCCTTGGATCAATGCCATATCGGTAATTTTATCCAAAGGGACAGTATTTTCGGTACGGGTTAATATTCCTCGGCGTACAATCAACTTATTACTGGTGAGCTGGGCACTCATATTGCCAATATAGCGACGAGTCCCCCATAGCCCTATCGGAAACCAAAGCAATAACAAAGGAATACCGACTATGCTGAGGGTGAAATAAGCGGCCCCAGACAGCAACCAATACCAGCCTAAATTAGCTTCAAACTCCGCTCGATGAATAATACTTTCTTGCATACGGCCTCTTTATTTTAGTGATTAAAATATGATGATTTACGAGCAGATATCAGTTAAAGGCTCTGGATTCTTTTTCAGTTTGTTAGTAGCTAACATGTCCTGTTTTAACATGCAACAAAAGTGTCACATCTACTTTTATCTGATTGACTTTATCTTGTAACTCATTATCTTACTTGTTGTTAATTTAAAGTTATTTTTTAGTTAATTTTGTTCAATAAAATAATTAAAACAAGGGATATGTATGAAAAGACCTCAGATTTTACCTAGCGCTATTGCTGTTGCCATTACTATGTCATTAGCCCCTACAGTAGTTCAAGCCGCAGAGGGCGTTGAAAAAGTTGAACGTATTGAAGTCACTGGTTCTCGTATTAAACGTACTGATATCGAAGGTCCATCACCGATTCAATCTATCAGCAAAGACGATATTGCTAATATGGGGTTTGATAACCTACAGCAACTACTCGAACGTATGCCTGCTAACGGTGCTGGTGCTTTTTCTACCCGAGGAAACAGCCAAGATTCTACCGCTAACGGCGGTGCATCCATTAGTTTACGCGGCTTAGGCCCTGATGCGACTTTAGTGTTGATTAACGGCCGCCGTGTTGCGGCGAGTGCTTTTGCCGAAGGCATCACTAATTCATTTGTTGATATCAACAATATCCCTGTTTCAGCTATCGAACGTATCGACATTCTTAAGGATGGTGCATCGGCTATTTATGGCTCTGATGCTATTGCAGGTGTGGTTAACATTATCCTCAAAAAAGACATTGAAGGCATTGAGGTTAGTCTTGGTTTAGGCGATAGCTCTGGTACGGATTATGGCGAAAAAACCGCGAGTGTCGTGTGGGGAACTAAGTCTGAAAAAGGCAATGCATCGATTATTCTCGACTATTTCAAAAATGATACTTTGGCTGCAACTGACTTAGGCCGTTTTGGGGTTTCAAACCAATCACCTTATGGGGGGGAGGACTTTAGATCTTCCCGTGGTTTCCCTGGTTATTTCTATGTAGATGGGGTGAAAACCATCGATCCTGCTTGTCCTGCTGATAGTGCAACAGCGAGCGGTAGTTGTTTATTTGAATATGGCTCGTATAACTTGGTGATCCCATCTGCTGAACGCGTCGGTGCTATTGGTCAATTTGATTACCATTTCAATGATGATTTAACAGCCTTTCTTGAAGTCGCTGCTCAGCACAATACTTCAGAAGCGGGCGGTGCACCAACGCCTCTTGATGAAGATGCTGGATTAACGGTTCCCGGTAGTCACCCAAATAACCCTTGGGGCAAAGATATTGAAATCGGCCGTTTTCGTACCGTTGATGCGGGCGCGCGACGTTGGGATATCGAATCTGACAGCTTACGTTTAGTCGCGGGTTTACGCGGTGTCGTAAAGGAGTGGGATTGGGAAGCTTCTGTTCAAAAAGGTCGTAGTGAGTCAACTCAAACGGGTGATCGCAGCCAAGGTTGGGTAAGAACTGATTACTTACAACGTGAAATAGATGCCGGTCGTTATAATCCATTTGGTGGTGCAATTAACTCACCAGAAGTGATTGACGCCATTACGACTAGTTTAGTGCGCCAAGGCCTGTCGAATATGACGTCTTATGCGGCTAATATCTCTGGTCAAGCGTTTACCCTCGGTGGTCGCGACATTATGATGGCGGCCGGAGCTGAATATCGCGAAGAAGATGTGAGCGATGTGCCGGATGAGCAATTCCAACGTGGATTGATTTTTGGTACTGAGGCGGTTTCTGCAGCAGCATCCCGTGAACAATATGCGGCTTATATGGAGTTATCTATTCCGATAACGGATAACTTCGAACTGCAGCTTGCGGGTCGATATGACCATTACAGTGATTTTGGTTCAACGACTAACCCTAAAGTGGCTTTCCAATGGGGCGTGACCGATGAGTTAACGGCTCGCGCTTCTTGGTCTACGGGGTTTCGTGCGCCATCTTTAGCACAAATTGGCCTTGGGCCATCTCGTGAAAGTAGTTTCTTTATCGATACTTATCGCTGTGCTGCCGATAATGTGGATTGTGAGGCTTTAGATTACAACACTGAATTTGAAGGCAACTCAGATCTTGATGCTGAAGAGTCTGAGACGTGGAACGTTGGTATGATCTGGGCGCCAAGCCAGAAGTTTGATGTGGGTTTTGATATCTTTAGTATTACGCAAGATAACAAGATTGATAAACAACCATTAGGCGATATCTATACAGCAAATTGTAATGATCAAAGTAGCACTGTGTGTGAGCGTTTAACACCGCAGGCAGGGCAAACGCTAGGTCCGATTAGTATCATCCATTCAAGCTTTGTTAACTTAAGCTCTCAAGATGTACAAGGCATGGACGTATCTAGCCATTATGGTTTTGAGCTAGATAGCTATGGCGATTTAAAATTCGGTCTAGAGTACAGTTACTTACATAACTTCGAAAAAGACGGCCTAGATTACACTGGCGAATATAAGTTTCCTCAACATCGTTGGTTACTCACCACTAACTGGACTATGGACAACTTTAGCGCCAACATTAATCTAAGCTATATCGGTGAGTTTGAAGATACTCCCGATATCGATTTTGATGGTGTACTCGATTTTGAAAGCAATAAGTCGCGTACTATTGATGCGCAATTGTTGGTAGATATGTCAGGTACTTATCGCTTCAATGACATGTTCAAGCTCACTTTGGGTGTGAACAACGTCTTTGACGAAGAGCCACCATTTGCCATTGGTGATGGTGATACTGACCTTTACGGCTATGTTATTTCAGTACATAACCCAATGGGACGCTACGTTTATACTAAGCTCACCATGAATTTCTAAATGTTTAATTGAAGGTCTTAATGTTAAACGGCGCCCAGTAAAGGCGCCGTTTTTTATCTATATGATTATTAAAAGTTATACATCACAGATATACCAATATTTCTAGGGTCGATAATTGCAGCATAACCATCTATATAGCTTTGGCTTGGAGGTTCGTTTACCGTCATTGCTTGTTCGTCAAATAGGTTATTGACGAAACCGCTCACACGCCAGTTATCAGTCTGATAATCGACACTAAAGCGAGCGACAACGTAGTCACCGGCTACTCTGTCTTCTGTGTTGTTTATGTCTGCGAAGTATTCACCGACGTAGTTGCCTGATAGGCCGAAGGTGAATTCATCATTAAGCCAATACTTAACACCTAAATTAGCTGTGACATGTGGTGCTGAATTCAGTTGATTGCCGATGATATCCCCATAGCTAGGATCTACCTTTTTTATTTCGCTATCTAGCAAACCCACACCAGTGATTAATTGCCAGTTATTACCAAGCATTGCGGTCAGCGCAGCCTCAATACCATAGGTGACAGCTTTATCCACATTGGTAATTTTACGCGCTTGATTGGATGCTTGGTAACCATCGAAGTCGTTATAGAAAAGGTTGGCACTAAGGTTGATATTGCCGTCTAAAAATTCACTGCGAGAACTGAGTTCGTAGGTATCAACAAATTCTTCATCGTAGTAATAGTATTCACTCTCTGCTAGTGACAATGCTCCACCACCAGCGTTATAGCCGCGACGAGCGCTGGCGGCTAAGGTCGTGTTGCCTGTGATGGCGTACTGCAGGACTAACTTCGGTAGGGTAACCGTGGTGGCCTCATCGAGGTTTTCATTTAATTGACTGCCTCTATATAGCATCAAAAAATTACGTTCCTGTTCATCGCGCATCACTCTGCCACCTAAAGTGACCCATAGTGAGTCGGCCAAACCATAGGTGATCTCGCCATAAATAGATGTGGATTTACTACTGTCGTCGCCGTTATAAATTGTACTGCCTGTACTGTCGAAATCTTGGCTACGTTCAAAATAAGATAGGCCAACAAAACCATTAAAATCACGGTCATTTAAGCCAAAACTGTATTTGCCATCGATGGTGTAGCTTTGATCCTTCATATCGACATATTGCTGCGCAGTGACTATCGGCTCATAAGATTCAGATCCCCAGTCGTAATCCATGTAGGCGACAACTAAATCGAACGCCTTACCTTCACCCAGGTTGTAGTCAACTTTAACTGAATGTGTGGTTGATTTGGTTTCAATATAACGTTGGAAGATAGGGCTATAGGCCCAAGGATCATTACCTGAAAAATAGTTACGACCTGAGTCTCCTTTCTCATCATTGTACGAGAAGCTATACATCACTTTTAGATCTTCAATCTCGCTCGGTTGCCATAGAACTTTACCGCGCCAACGATTGGTAATGAGCTCATTTTGGTCGAAAGTGGCGGGGTTAGTGTCGTATACCAAACCTTTATTGTAGGTCTCGCCAGTGACATTTTGTCCACTGATTCTAAAAGCTAATTCGTTGTCTAAAATTGGGCCCGATAACATCACGGCATTATCAATATAGTTATCTTGGTTACGGTAACCTAAACGTGCAGCACCATGCCAATCGAATGTGGGGTCTTCTGTTTTTATAAATACAGTACCACCAATGCTGTTACGCCCATTAATGGTTGATTGCGGCCCTCTAAAGACTTCAATTTGTTGAATATCCCATAAGCCAGTATCACCGGTGAGATCGGCCACAAAAGGTTCTGCTACACCATCAATCAGTGTGGAAACGCGTGCTCTGGCGCCGCCTGTAAATGAATTAAAGCCTGACGCTGAGCCATTGCCTGAAACACCACGGATATCTGGTACTGATCCCGTGATCACTACAACGTTGGGTACTTCAGACAAAGCATTTGAAACGGACTGATACTGACCGCTATTAAGTGCTTCCTTGTCAATCACTGAAACCGATGAGGTTGTATCTTTTAAACTGCGCTCAATTTTTTCACCATAAACAGTGATTTTTTCGATCGATCCTGTTGGCTCTGCTTCTACTGCTGCGTATGCCGTTGACATGCCTATGCTCGCTAACATTGTGGCAATAACATTTTTCGTAAACGCCCTGTGTTTCATGAGTATCCCCGTACTGACTCTTGATGATTAAAGAGGTGTTATCTAGATGTGGCGACAATTTAAATTAAAATAACCTTAAGCGCAATTGCGAACGCATCTGATTTACATTATCATTTGCATATTTTGTGACCTCAACCAAATAATCAAAGCAACAGGGTAAATATGTTTGGGATTTCTGCTTTTGTAGCAACAATTATCGGTAGCATGCTTATTTACGGCGCGAGTAAACATCAAAGATTAAGGCGAACGTCATTACCTAAATCATTTTTGATAATCGGATATTGTTTACTTTTATTGGCTTTTTTCTGTTGGTCGCAGCATTTAAGCCTGTTATCAGCACTATTCACATGGATTTTCAATGTCTTGTTATTGTTGATTTGCATACCCTTGCTTACGCTTATTAAACATAGAGGTACGCAGTCATGAAGCGCTTAACCGAAGCCGAAAAAATTCAACCCCATTGGTGGCGCAAAAGTCTTATTGCAGGCGTGTTAGGGTTAACCTTTGCTTACGGGGTGGTGGGAGTGTTTGCGTGGTTTGGCCCTGGAGGAATTGATGCACCAATGAAGGTTCAACTCAATATGTGGTTGATTAGTTTCATTTGGTTATCCGTTGTTTCACTGAGCTTTTTATTTAAAACCGCAACCACGGCCTTATATCGCTTAACTTTGGCTAATATTGTTATTTATCTTATTTTCATAGGGTTATGGACGTTGTTATGAAAATTCGCGCAGATATTCTTCGTACTTATCAATCTATCCATACATGGACAGGAATATTAACAGGGTTACTACTGTTTATTGCTTTTTATGCTGGTGCATTGACTATGTTCAAACCGCAAATTACACAATGGGCAATACCGTCCAATCAGCATTTAGCTCAGGTGTCCAGTGATCAATTAGATGAATTAGTCACGCAGGCTATGGGCCAATTTGATAAAGCTAGAGATGGTTTTATTATTAGTTTTGATGAAAACCAATCGCCGATGAAGTGGTACGAACATGGTGGTGGTCGTGGTTTTCGATTAGATGACCAATTGCGTCATGCAAGCTTGACTGAGAGTGGCGAGATAACTACTCAAATGAGTAGCACTAATGAGTTAGGTACGTTGATTGATCAACTGCATCGTACCGCTGGCATTATCGGTAAAGTAGGCCATGAAGATTTGGGTGTGATTATTTTGGGTGTGGCAGCCATTTTGTATTTTTTGGCGTTAGTATCCGGTGTCATTATCTTGCTACCCACTTTAGTCAAAAACCTGTTTGCACTTAGACAAAATAAGGGGAGTAGCCGCTTTTGGCTAGACAGCCATAATCTTGTTGGCATCATCAGCTTGCCATTTCATCTTATCATCGCGTGGTCTGTGATTGTTTTTGCATTTCACGACTTTTTTTATGCTGGATTGGGGGTTGTTTATGGTGATAAACCTTTGTTTGAACGACCTGCGAGTTCAAACGTTGAATATTCAGTTACTGAACTTCCTTCAATGGAAACGTATCGACAGCAACTGAGCACGATGACACATGGCTATCAAATCGTTTCTATGGCATTTTCGAACCTTTCGACTAAAAATCCAGCGCTCGCTGTCGAGGTAAAAACTGACGGACAGATAATGCGCGGTGGTTATAGCGATTTTATTTATCTAAACCCCTACACATTTGCGGTGCAATTTAACACACTAAACCAAGCCAGTGAGGGAGTTTATGGTCCTATTGTAAACAGTCTATTTGCTTTGCACTTTGGTAATTATGCGGGAAATTTTGGTCGCTGGCTGTATTTCGCCTTTGGGTTATTAGGGGCGTTCTTGTTCTATAGTGGCAATTTACTCTGGCTAGAAAAACGTCGTAAAAAGCAAGCTGCACAGCAAGCCTCGACACGTTTTATGGCGTCACTGACGATCGGTGTTTGTTTGGGCTCAATGTTAGGTGTCAGTTTAGCTATCTTATTGACTAAATGGCTTTATCTTATAACTCATCAGCCCAATAGTTATTATCTGGCTTGTTATTACGTGGTATTTTTTGGCGCTATTATTTATAGTTTTTTCCGCCAACCTGCATTGGCTGCAATTCATCTTCTTAAGTTATTAGCATTAAGTTGTGCCTTAATACCCATGAGTACCTTAATATTCCCATTACTGATGCAAATAAAATCAACTGCTAATATCGGGAGTCATTTAGGAGTAGTCGATATTACGGCGTTATTTTTTGCCGTATGTTTTTATGTCAGCGCTAACAAGGTTCATCAGCGAGCTCATTCTGGAGAACCTAATAGTATTTGGGCTTTATCATAATCAGTTAACTAAAAAAGCAGCATGATAGCTGCTTTTTTAGTGTCATATAGGTCTAGATTAAAGCTGCGTCGCGGCCCATTTAGCGCGGCTTTCGCGGCTTTCGCTCATTTTGGTTGGTTCACGGAAGGCTTTATAAGCTTCTACGTCCAGCGCTACTAAGCTCACATCGACTTCTAAGACTAATTTGCACTCTTTCTTGATACGCCAAGCTGCGGTGTTGTACAGCTCAGTAAAAGGCAATGAACTTAAAAATTCGGGGTTGTATTGCGTATAAGTGGCTTGAGTGGAGTACACCACGAAAGCTAAGTGACGCTTAGGTTCTTTTTTAAATAACTCTTCAATGCCATCGCAGGTGTTGAGCACTTGCATCTCGATGATGTCATCAATATCGAGTAGTTTTTTTTGTGCTAGCTCTGGTGCAACTTGTTCGCCACTTTCCCAGGCTAATACATCGGCTTCACTATGATTAGTGAGCGTGCCAACTTGAGCCGCACTTAAGCTCAGTGATTGGCGTAAGTAGCTCATTTCGATGGCGTTCAAGCCAATGTTTTTCGACATAATATTGTTCTCAATGCAATAAAAGTAAAATTAGTATTTGATCTTCAACCAGATTTCTTCAACCCATTCCCAGAACGACTCCCAATAGATATCAGTAAAGCCGCCATTTTTCCAGAAATGCACTTGGCCATCTTGGTCGATACAGTAAAAGGCATCGCCCTGCTGACAAATGGCAATCATCTCCCTTGGCATGCCGATGGACCAAGCATAGCAAGTCACTTCGGGCAGATAAGTGTGGGAGTAAGGATCGGATGCAGTCACTGGCTCTATTGCGCCGAAAATCACATCGCTGGCATACAACAGGTATTCCTTTAGCTCCCGCGGCAATGAAATCAGGATTTGCTCTTCGACCTCGACGAGTTGCTCAAATGTGGGTAATTCGAGTGGCACAGGCACAGTTTCGCTGCGTTCTTGGAGTTGCTCGATGATGTCGTGCATGGCGTTTCCTGCTGATAGGGCTATGGCGCGGGATTATATACTCAAACAGCTGTTCGATGCGAGAGAGTGCATTTGTGCATAATGTTTTTAAACTGACTTTTAGCGTTGTAAAACATAAAAAAGCGCCAGCACCTTTTCAGAATACTAGCGCAAGAGTGAAAGGGGCAGAGTTTAAGCGGCTGAGGTTTTTAATAAACTGGCTTCATCGACCCGTTTATAGTTAAGCCATGCTTTGTGGTACAACTTATGTGATTCTTGGCGTAATTGGGCAATCTGCGCCAATTCAAATTCACTCAGTGATCTTTTTTGTTTATAAGCATTGGCTTCAATCATCTGTACTTTTTCATATACCTTGTGCTCTGGGCCATTTTTGATATTGGCAATATCCTGTAGGTGTAATTGCACTTCAGCAATCATGCCTGATTGAGGTAAACGCACCAGTAAATTGAGATCACGATAGCCTGACGTCTTAGGCTCAGCAAAGCGGTTTTTTTGTTTCACCACTTGAGTTTGCTCGTTTAAGATTTGGTAAACCTGCATTAAATCTTGAATGCTGCCTGCCACAATACTGGCCCTTGCAAGGTCGGTAATTTGACTGGCGTCGCCGTTAAATTTTGTCGCCACTTTATCGGCGGCTCTTTGGTAGCTTTTTACCGGAGGAATAATCACTTGCGTTGGAGAGCGCTGGGCAATTTTGGTGAGCAATTGAGCCAGTTCAGCCTGTGCGTCGTAGGCTTGTTGATGTAACACGGATAAGTTACTTGAAGCTTGGCGAGGTTCATCAAAAGCTTGGCTGCTAAGAGCATATAGACCTTGTAGGTCATGGCTTTGTGCCTGTCTTGCACTGTAATTGCCACGTTCTGTTTTACTGTCGCTGATATCCAGAGTGTTGGCTACACCAGTACGGCTCGATAATAACAGTAGAAAAATAAAAAAAGTACGAAATAACTTAGTCATGCGGCCTACTTCCTTATGCGTGAGTGATACCGAACACGTATTCACCATAGGCCACTATTACTTAATTAAAGCTGAATCAACCGTTAAGAGTTGTTCATCTTATGCTGGGTTTTACATTCATTACGCTATGGTTTAGCCAAATAAAAATGGCGCCACCTGTGATAGGAAGCGCCATTGTTGTGGCTCGGCAGACTTATTGCCGAGTGGCCATGTAAATTTGGTTTACCAAATTTTTACACGTTTTTCTGGTGCAATATACATAGCATCACCAGGTTTGACTTCATATGTGCTGTAAAACTCAGGCATGTTAGATAAAGCGCCCAGAGCACGGAACTCTGCAGGTGAGTGTGGATCGGTTGCTACGCGGTTACGCATGGCTTCTTCTTTGGCTTTTGCACGCCAAATTTGAGTGAAACCAATGAAAAAGCGTTGATCGCCCGTTAAACCATCTATCACTGGCGCTTCTTTACCATCGAGTGACTTCTTATATGCGCGGTAGGCGATAGTCACACCGGATAAGTCACCAATGTTTTCGCCTAAGGTTAATCCACCGTTGACGTGTAAATCATCAAACACATAGTAACCATCGTACTGGGCTATTAGCGCTTGGCCGCGGGCAGAGAACTCTTTTAGGTCTTGCTCAGTCCACCAGTCACGCATATTACCTTCGCCATCAAACTTGGCACCTTGGTCGTCAAAACCGTGGCCCATTTCGTGGCCAATAACCGCACCAATACCGCCATAGTTGACGGCATCATCAGCCGCTAAGTTGAAAAACGGTGGTTGCAAAATAGCGGCAGGGAATACGATTTCGTTCATGGTTGGGTTGTAGTAAGCGTTAACCGTTTGTGGGGTCATGTGCCATTCGTCTTTGTCGATTGGCGCGCCCAGTTTGGCTAATGATTTAGCATGTTCAACTTCGCTGGCACGCATAGCGTTACCGGCTAAATCGTCAGCTTTGATGGTTAGTTTGCTGTAATCTTCCCATTTGTTCGGATAACCGATTTTTGGATTGAATTTGGCTAACTTATCGGCGGCAGCCACTTTAGTGCTGTCACTCATCCAAGCTAAATCTTTGATGCTATCGCCATAAGCGCCGCGAAGGTTTTCAACCAGTGCTTGCATGCGTTCTTTCGCTTCTGGCGTAAAGTGACGTTTGACGTACACCTTACCGACGACTTCGCCAAGGATACCGTTAACGGTTGCTACACCACGCTTCCAGCGCGGCTCTTGTTCTTCTTGACCGTTTAAGGTTTTAGAGAAGAAGGCGAAGTTTTCGTTGTCCAGCGCTTCACTTAGGTTATTCGCCGCATGCGTTAATACTTGCCACTGCATGTAGGTTTTCCACGTGGCTAAGTCGGTTGCTTTTAGCACTTCGTTTAAGCCTTGGATATAACTAGGTTGGTTAATAATAATATCGGTTTGTTTATCAGCGCCAAGCGTAGTTAAGTAAACTGTCCAGTCGATATCCGGTGCCAATGTTGGTAAATCTTTTACTTGGTACAGGTTATAGGTTTTAGTGCTGTCGCGGTTTTCCACCACATCCCAATGCTTAGCGGCAATGGCGGTTTCTAACGCTAAAATAGCCTCAGCACTGGCTTTGGGTTCGGCCAGCCCTGCTAGAGTAAACATGTTTTCGATGTGGGCAACAAACGCTTTACGGATATTAACGAAGCGCTCTGAGTCATTAAAGTAGTAATCTTTTTCTGGCAAGCTTAAGCCATATTGGTATAAGTGCGTCGCATAACGGCTAGAGTTTTTGGCGTCGATATCGATATAAAACGCTATTGGCGTACCAGCACCAGCAATTTGGCTATGGGTGAAGTATGCCACTAATTCATTTTTATCTTTTAAGGCATTAATGGCATCGAATTCACTTTGAATGGGCGTAACACCCAGCTTGTTGAGTGTCTCGGTATCCATGAATGAGCGATACAAATCAGCTACTTTTTGCTCATCAGTGCCTGCGGCCAGATTTGGCGTTGCTGCGACTTCCTCGATGATAGCTTTTACATCGTCACGGGATTTTTCACGTAAATCGTAGAAGGCGCCAATGCTGGTGCGGTCGGCTGGGATTTCGGTTTTTTTCAACCAAGCGCCGTTAACATATTGATAAAAGTCATCCTGCGGACGAATGGATTTGTCAAAATTAGCAAATTCAATACCAGAACCTAATGCTTGCGTCACTGCAGCAGCGGTGGCTGTTTTAGTCGTTTCGGGAGCTTTGACTTCGGCAGGCTTATCATTACAGGCAGTTAGACCTGCGATGAGTGAGGCACACAGTCCCCCAATAAGTACTTTTCTCATGTTGTTTCCTTCGAGTTTATTATTGTGCCCATTATGGGGGCTGTTATTTTGGCAAAGATGGGATTGCTTCAGGCGCAATGGAATGTATGTTAATGCTTTAGTGTAAATTGAAACAAGATCATTACTCTTTATATCATGCGATTCACCTGAGTCATATGTAACTAAAGGTTACCAATGACAAGGTTGAAACCATTCTCGGCAACACTAACGTATGTAAGTTATTTAAGATTGGCGAATGTTTAGCGCAATATTTTAAACTCGCTTAGCTCAGCTGCTTAATTGGCTTGGCAGGATTACCTACCACGATACTCTTCGCGGCGACATTTTTTGTCACTACAGCGCCAGCACCGATAATCGCATCATCACCAATACTGACTCCTGGCATTATGATTGCTCCGCCACCAATCCATACACGCTTGCCCACGTTAATGGCTTTTGCGGTTTCTAAACCTGAGCAACGCAGCTTAGCATCGAGTGGATGACACGAAGTATAAAACTGGGCGTTGGGGCCAACCATGGTCTGTTCACCAATCACAATGGGCGCATTATCTTGCAAGGTGACATTTACATTGATAAACACTTTATCGGCAAGGGTGAGGTTAAGGCCGTAGCTGATAAAAATAGGTGTAGATATCGTCGCCGCTGACGATTTATGAGGAATGAGTTGTTGGCAGAGTTGAGTGAAATCTTGATTATCTTGCTCGATAGTTTGATTTAATTGCCGATTGAGCTGTTGCTGCTGCGCTCTTACACTCAATAGTTCGCTGGCAAAGCAATTATATTCTTGGCCCGCGATCATTTTTTGGTATTCCGTCATGTCATCTTTCTCTGTGGCGATAGCGAGCAATTTTTAAGGGACATGTAACAATAGCATCACTGCCTAGTCGCAATTCTTTGCCCTTTGAAGTGGTCGGCCTCATAATATGGCAGTTTTCTTTATTGAAGTTGAGTATTAACGTGCGTTTAGACAAATTTATCTGTGAGAGTACCTCACTAACTCGCTCATTAGCGAAAAAAGCCCTGCATCGCGGTGACATTACTTGCGATGGTGTGGTTGTTAAAGATTCGGGCTTTAAAGTGAGTGAAGCTATGCATGTTTGCCTTGAGGGTGAACGGATAGCATTAGTGGGCGTGCGTTATTTGATGCTTAACAAACCAGTCGATACGATTTGCTCAACGATTGATGAGACTTATCCTTCGGTATTGAGTTTACTTGATGTACCAAAGCCTGAAACCTTGCACATTGCCGGCCGTTTAGATGCTGATACCACTGGACTGGTGTTGATTACGACTGACGGTCAGTGGTCACACAAAGTCACTTCGCCGAAAAAAGAGTGCGCCAAACGTTATTTAGTGCAACTGGCCGATCCGATTGATACTAGCTTAATTGCACTATTTGCTGCCGGTGTTGAATTACGCGGTGAAGATGGCTTAACAAAGCCTGCGCTATTGGAGATTATTGAGCCGCAATTAGTGCGCTTAACCATCACCGAAGGTAAGTACCATCAAGTGAAGCGTATGTTTGCTGCTGTGGGGAATCATGTGGCAGGTTTGCACCGTGAAAGTATTGGGAACATAGAGTTAGATCGCGCACTTGCATTAGGCGAATGGCGATATTTGACCGCTGAAGAAATCGCGTCAGTTTAACCACCTAAATTTAGGTAAATAACCTGTAGAAACGCAGAGTCTATTTCGAGTGTGGATTGACCCACTTGATATAACAATGCCGCCCGAGTGCGACTCGCGGCGGCATTTTTGTGTATGCTAAAAGGGTGAGTGATTACTGCTTTTTTAATGTTAGCTCACCACTGATGGTATTTATTTTTACCTTGGCAGCACCTGAGCCAGTTTGGAATACAAGCTTTGCACGTGGTGCATATTTTTGTTTTTTAGGTTCATCTTGAGTTAACGCATTGCTGATTTTTCCGCTAGGACCGCCATTTAAATCAAAGCTAGCATCGGGTATATCAGCAAACGTCAGCATGATATCACCACTGATGCTGTCTAAATTGACGGTGCTGACGTTTTTAGTCAGTGAGACTTGCACGTCGCCACTGACCGTTTTTAGGATGATTTCTTTGGCGGTATTCAAGTTTGCGGTAACTTCGCCTGAAACCTGTTCAATCGTGACTTTTTCGGCTCGAGATTGACTATTTAAATCGCCGCTCACGAGATAATAATTAATTTCACCTTGACTATCGGTATCTTGAATAGTCCCCGATACGGTTTTCAACTTGTTATTACCGTTGATGGCTGTAGTGGTGATATCACCTGAGATAGTGTGTAGCTCAGCATTACCACTCAGTTGGTTAGCATTGATATTACCACTCACAGTGCTTAATTTGAGTTCACCTTTTATATCAGTTAATTGCAGGTTGGCGGAGACGGTGTCAGCACTGAGTTTTACTGTCTTTGGCACTTTAATGGTGAGCTGCGAACCAGTGTTAGTACTGCTATTATAGTGGCGGGGCATTTTGTCTTCGAAATTAAGCGTATTTCCCTGTTGCTCAAATACAAACCCTTCGCTCAGTTCATCCAGTGTACCGCTAACGCTCACCTCGCTTTTATCCCAGGTTTGAATGGCTACATCCCCACGTTGGACGTTGATTTTAAATTGAATATCGTTGCTAATACTGAGTTTTTTATCGATGTTTTGCACTGCGAACACATTCGCTATCAGGCTTAAATAAAGCATCGAAATAAATAGGCTAGTTGTAGTTAAATTGCGGTTACTCATAGTTGCTTCCTTGTGTTGAGTTTCGAATTGGTCACATTAAGTTAATTACAATAGATCAAGTTCACGCTGCAGTCCCGTACCCGTTTGATTGTGCAGTTAATGGCATCGAGCCAAAAACAAGGCGAAGAGAGCGCAGAGCAAGCTGCGAGTGCGGGGACATTATTGAAACGTATCAATACAGACATGCGTAATATTATGGATATGAGCACTCAAATTGCCGCGGCGATTGAAGAGCAAAGTATGGTCGCTGCCGAAGTGAATAAGAACGTGGTAGTGATTAGGGATATTGCTGAGGAGTCATCACATGCCGCTGCTGCGAATGCGTCGGATGATCTCAAAGCGCTGGCGGAGTTTTTATTCCGCGCAGTGAGTAACGTTAAAATCTCATGTTCCAAACGACGGGTATCAAAAGCGGCTCACACAAAAATTGGTTTCCCTAAAAAAATGATGCGCATAAATAACAGTAACAAAAACGCACTCATCAGAGTGCGTTTTTATGTGTCATAGATTATAGCAATACAGCCCACTAATTCGCTGTATTGAAATAACCCAGATCAGTCTATAACTGATTAGTGGCGGAACATCGCAGAGATTGACTCTTCGTTACTCACGCGACGAATCGCCTCTGCCAGTACTGCTGACATAGTCAACTGTGTCACTTTAGCCACTTTCAGCATTTCAGGGCTTAAAGGGACAGTGTCAGTCACAATCACTTCATCAATCACAGAGTTAGCGATATTTTCAGCCGCATTACCTGAGAATACAGGGTGAGTTGCGTAGGCAAATACGCGGTTCGCACCATGTTCTTTCAAGGCTTCAGCCGCTTTACACAGAGTGCCACCTGTGTCGATCATATCGTCAACGATAATGCAGTCACGGCCTTGAACATCACCAATGATATGCATAACTTGAGCAACGTTTGCCTGTGGGCGACGTTTATCAATAATGGCTAGATCAGAATCATCCAATAGTTTTGCTACTGCGCGAGCGCGAACAACACCACCGATATCAGGAGAAACAACCACAGGGTTATCTAAGTTCTTTGCCAACATATCTTCTAGCAGCACTGGGCTACCAAATACGTTATCAACGGGAACATCAAAGAAGCCTTGGATTTGCTCAGCGTGCAGGTCACAGGTCAAAACGCGGTCAACACCCACGCTAGACAAGAAATCGGCAACAACTTTAGCGGTAATAGGTACACGTGCACTACGAACACGACGGTCTTGACGAGCATAACCAAAGTAAGGAATCACTGCGGTAATACGGCCTGCAGATGCACGGCGCAGCGCGTCAACCATCACGATGAGTTCCATCAGGTTGTCGTTTGTCGGCGCGCAAGTAGATTGGATGATGAACACATCGGCACCACGTACATTTTCGTTAATTTGGACACTGATTTCACCATCGCTGAAACGACCAACCACTGCGTCTCCGAGTTTGCAAAATAGACGATCGGCTATCTTTCTAGCGAGACTGGGGGTGGCGTTCCCAGCAAAGAGCTTGATGTCGGGCACTGTATAAACCTCAGGCGTTTGCTTTATATTTTAGTGGCTAGCGTAACGACGATGTGGGACGGGAGAAACCCGAGGCATTATCGTATAAAAGGTTACGCTAGAAGAAAGTAGTTTACGGGTGACTCAATCGCACCATGAGCGGCGAACGATTCATCCCTTTTGCAACAAATCCTTGCATATCAGACGGTAATTTCGCCAAAGCTGCGAGAGCTTGTTGCTGTTGTGTGAATTCCCCGAACACGCATGCGCCTGTTCCTGTCATTCGCGACGGCGCGTATTCTAGCAGCCAGCCTAATGCCTTGGCAACTTGAGGGTATTTAGAAACGACCAGTTTTTGACAATCATTTACCCAAGGTTGGCTCATTAAGGTGTCAATGGCTAATTTAGGTGTATCGCGTGGTAAAAGTGGATCTTTAAACACGTCGGCAGTAGAAACATGGGCATCGGGGGTAATAATGACATACCAAAGTTCATTTGGATTTACTGCATGTAAACGCTCACCCACACCTTCAGCAAAAGCGGCGAAACCATGAATAAAAACAGGAATATCGGCTCCTAGCTTAAGGCCGATTTCAGCCAGTTTTTCAGTTGATAATTGGGTGTTCCAGAGTTTGTTTAATGCCACCAAAGTCGTCGCCGCATCTGATGAGCCGCCACCTAAGCCGCCACCCATAGGCAGGCGTTTATCTAACCAGATTTCAGCGCCACCTTTAAAGCCGGTGGCTTGCTGCAATGATTTTGCGGCTCGCAGAATTAAGTTATCGTTATCAGCGACAACAGCCGACATATTCGAATGCAACACCAATTCGTCAGTGTCAGTGACGCAAAAATCGAGCATGTCGCAGCAATCGATAAACTGAAACAGCGTTTGCAGTTCGTGATAGCCGTCGTTACGGCGGCCATTAACGTGTAAAAATAAGTTAAGTTTGGCTGGTGCAGGCCAATTGCGGGAAATAATAGCGGACATGTTAAGGCTGTTCTCCAGCAATTATCGCGGGCTTGCCAAGCGCTTGCCATTGATTAAGTTGTAGTTTGAGTTGTAAGTCGCCGCGATCCAGCTTTAATTGGTAGGGAACATTGGCGCCACTTTGGGATTGCCAGCTTAAAAATGTGACTAGCCAAGGTGGTGGGGTTTGAGTATTGGTCAGTAGTTTAGGTTTGCCTTGATTGTCGCTTTCGATGACCTGATCATTTGGGCCAACTTGGCCGGTGATCCATAGTGGCAAATCGGCTAACGGAATTGACCAGCCACTAACGCGCTCGAGTAAACGCTGGGCGTTATCGTCGCTAAAATCTTTACCATCGATATGCAAATGGGCTGAGTTCGGGGTTGAGTTAAGCGTCAACACTGTTGTACCCAGCATAGTGGTAAGCGTGAGTGCGTCACTCTCTTCGCTATGGCGCCAGTAGATATTGGCGCTGAGCTTATCATCAGGGGTTTTTATGGCCAATTTACCCTGTAATTCCCAAGCTTTGGCTTGGCGCGCATCTATTACGCTAATCGGCTGTAAATCATCTGTAGGCGGCAAGATTTGGCAAGCGCCTAAAAACAGTAAGCTGCTCAAGACGAGGCAAGAGAAAATGGATTTTGTGAGACGCTTCAAATTATTCATCTATGACTGATATACCAAAGTCCTTATGATACGAGTGCTTGGCAATAATACCAATGCCAAACGTAAAATTTCCATCGGCGGTCACTTCGATTTACTCCTTCGGGACAAATCCTGTCTTACCTATCATTAATAGGAAATTTAGGTAAGAAGTTAGACCTTTATTCGGTTTTGTTAAGCGTATTCTGTTTTTAGTTGGGCCAATTAAGTAGAATAGCCTTATTAAGAGCGTCGCCAAGAATCTAGAAAGAGTCAGATGAGCCTTGTAGCAATTGGTATAAACCACAAAACAGCCACGGTAGACCTGCGTGAGAAAGTTGCCTTCTCTCCGGACAAAATTCATGATGCCATGAAGAGTCTGGCGAGTCGTACGCGCTCGGGTGAAGCCGTTATTGTCTCTACCTGTAATCGCACTGAGTTGTATTGCAACAACGGCGATGAGGCTGACATCATTGCTTGGCTTGAAGAATATCACGGCTTAGACCATGAGGATGTGGCGCCTTGCCTGTATAATTACCATGGTCAAGATGCGGTAAGGCATTTGATGCGCGTGGCATCGGGGCTCGATTCGCTAATTTTAGGTGAGCCGCAAATTCTTGGCCAAGTAAAGCAAGCGTTCGTTAAGGCGAAAGAAGCCGGTACGGTTGCTTTAACCATAGATAGACTTTTCCAAAATACTTTTTCGGTTGCCAAAAAAGTCCGCACTGATACTGAAATTGGCGCAGCTGCTGTTTCTGTCGCCTTTGCCGCCGTGAGTATGGCGAAACATATTTTCTCGTCGATATCGACCACCAAAGTGTTATTAATTGGTGCCGGTGAGACCATCGAACTGGTTGCTAAGCATCTTAAAGACAACGGCGTAGCCTCCATGGTGGTGGCAAACCGTACACTTGAACGTGCCCAAGCCATGTGTGAGGAGTTTGGCGCCACAGCAATTACACTGGCGCAGATACCAGATTATCTCCCCAAAGCCGATATCGTGATATCCTCTACCGCCAGCCCACTGCCTATCTTAGGTAAGGGCATGGTCGAAAAAGCGCTAAAGCAGCGTCGTCATCAACCTATGTTATTGGTTGATATAGCAGTTCCCCGTGATATTGAGGCGGAAGTTGCTGATTTGGACGATGCATATCTGTATACAGTGGACGACCTGCATAGCATTATTGAACAGAATATGGCTTCTCGAAAAGAAGCCGCCGAGCAAGCTGAAGTAATTACTGAAGAACAATCTTTTTTGTTTATGGATTGGATCCGTTCTTTAGAGTCGGTCGATAGTATTCGCGAGTATCGCAGCCACAGCATGGCGGTAAAAGATGAGTTAGTGGAGCGGGCCCTGAATAAACTAGCCCAGGGTTCTGATGCTGAACAGGTATTGATTGAACTAGCCAATCGCCTGACTAATAAACTTATCCACGCACCGACACAGGCCCTTACGGCTGCCAGTCGTCAGGGCGATTTGAATACTCTCGGTCAGTTAAGATCAGCGCTTGGAATAGATAAACACTAAGGTTCGCGAGTTAAATGAATGAATCCGTTATCCGCAAGCTGGAAGGCTTGCTCGAGCGTAATGAAGAAGTCATGGCTTTGCTGGGTGACGCTAGCGTCATTGTTGATCAAGACAGGTTTCGTGCATTATCAAAAGAATATGCTCAATTAGAAGATGTGGTTGCAGGCTTTAAAGCCTATCAGCAAGCACAAGCCGACCTTGATTCAGCGAAAGAAATGCTGGAAGAAGACGATGCTGAAATGCGCGAAATGGCGCAGGAAGAGATGAAAGCCGCCAAGGCTAAACTCGAGCATCTAGAAGGTGAGCTGCAAATTCTATTACTGCCAAAAGACCCCGACGACGATAAAAATGCGTTCGTTGAAATTCGTGCTGGCGCTGGTGGCGACGAAGCGGCAATTTTCGCCGGTGACTTATTCCGCATGTATAGCCGTTATGCCGAAGCCAATCGCTGGCAAGTTGAGATAATGAGCAGCAACGAAGGCGAACATGGTGGCTTTAAAGAAGTCATTATGAAAGTCAGTGGTGATGGCGTTTACGGTAAACTCAAATTCGAGTCAGGCGGCCACCGCGTACAACGAGTACCTGAAACCGAATCCCAAGGCCGTGTACATACCTCAGCGGTAACCGTTGTAGTATTACATGAAGTGCCTGAAGCTGAAGCGATTTCAATCAACCCTGCCGATCTAAAAGTGGATACGTTCCGCTCATCGGGCGCGGGTGGTCAGCACGTTAACAAAACGGATTCAGCCATTCGTATTACCCATATTCCGACAGGGCTTGTGGTGGAATGCCAAGATCAACGTTCGCAACACAAAAACCGCGCTCAAGCCATGAGTGTATTGGCCGCTCGTATTCAAGCAATTGAAGACGAAAAGCGTCGTAGCGCCGAAGAATCGACCCGTCGTAGTCTGGTTGCCAGTGGCGATCGCTCCGAACGTGTGCGTACTTACAACTTTCCGCAAGGTCGCGTGAGTGAACATCGCATCAACTTAACCCTATATCGCTTAAACGAAGTGATGGAAGGCGACCTCGATGCTATCATATTGCCGCTGATGCAAGAACATCAAGCCGACCAGCTAGCCGCTCTGGCTGGCGAACAGAGGTAACTTTGTCAGATCAATCTAGTATTGCCGAAGCCCTGCAATGGGCTTATGTACAGTTAGTCGCAACCTCTGAATCCGCTCATCTGGATGCAGAGGTTTTGTTGCTGTATTGCCTCAATAAAAGCCGCAGTTATTTATACACTTGGCCTGAAAAGTCCCTAACCGTTGAGCAGTGGAAACGCTTTCAACAGATGGTGCTAAAACGCCAGAAAGGTGTACCTGTGGCGCATATTGTTGGCGAGCGTGAATTTTGGTCTTTGCCATTTATCGTTAATGACACTACGTTGATCCCGCGGCCTGACACCGAAATTTTAGTAGAAACCGCATTGAATATGCCGCTTTCTACCTATGCTAAAGTGCTCGACTTAGGTACAGGCACCGGAGCCATTGCACTGGCGCTGGCATCTGAGCGTGAATCATGGGAAATCACCGCCGTTGATAAAGTTGACGATGCCGTCGCTTTGGCTATCGCAAACCGCGAAAACTTAAAGTTACCGCAGGTTGAAATTCTTCAAAGTGATTGGTTTAGCGCAGTGAAATCGCGGGATTTTGATTTAATTGTTTCAAACCCGCCCTATATTGACGAAGCCGATGAACACTTACACCAAGGTGACGTGCGCTTTGAACCCCAAAGCGCGTTAACCGCCGCCGAGGAAGGCTTTGCCGATCTTTACTACATTGCCAACACCGCCCGAGATTACTTAAAACCTAACGGTTATATCTTACTCGAACATGGTTTTGAGCAGGCGGTACGTCTCAGAGCAAAACTTATCGAACTGGGCTACGAGAATGTTGCCACAGTGCGAGACTTTGGCAGTAACGACAGATGCACTATGGGTAAATGGGCTGAATAAGCCACTATTGCTTACGTTGAATTGTTTGCCAAGTTATATCGATTTAATGAACGCCATTGGTTATCACCAATGGCGTTTTTGTTTTCTAAAGAGTCACCTTAAGCTGATGTTAAGGTGACGATCGCAAGCCTTAAACATCACAACGCTTTCACCATAAAGAATTTCCTGCCGGTTTCTGGGTAGGCTTGTTGTATCCATTGCACTTTATAGCCGTGACGCTCGTAAAAGGGCTTGGCTTGAAAATCTAGAGTATCGAGTAATACAAATTGGCAGCCACGTTCCTTTGCTTGGCTTTCTGCCGCTAACAATAAACGAGTGCCGATTTTTTGCTGCCTTAGGTTGTCATCTACCCACAGATAGTCAATTAAAAACCAGTTGCCGAAAGTTTTGCCGCTAATACCGGCTAGTAGTTCGCCCTCTACATTTTGTAATTTTAGCCCGAGGTTTTTACGGCAAAGTCCTTGCCATTGAGCTTGGTTGAATTCAACGATTTTTTGTTTTACTGCATCGGCGAACTCGGTTGATTCATCATTAATTAAGGTTACATTCATCGTTATTTCCCATTTGGTTTTTTATGCTGTTTACGCTGTTATTCTGGGTTGATAGGCATTGGTATGCCGTAACGGATTAGGGTAAACTAGCGCCTTTGTCACTGGCCATAAGTATCGCAATGGAAACTTTTTACAGTCTATATCCTGCTATTAAGCATCTGCATTTAACCTTGATTGCCGTAAGCGTCCTCTTTTTTACTGTCCGTTTTGTGCTGCATTTACGTCAGTCTGAGGTAATGAATAAAAAAGTGATTAAAATCGCCCCTCATGTGATTGACACTTTTCTACTGCTGTCGGGCTTAACCTTGTGTTTTATGATCCAACAATTTCCTTTTGTTGATCCTTGGTTAACCGAAAAAATCGGTGCCGTTGTCGCCTATATTGCCTTAGGTGTGATCGCAATAAAATCAAATAGAAACAAACTGTTCAAAGTCTTCGCCTTTTTGGGTGCTATTGGTTGGTTGGTTTATGCGGCTAAATTGGCTCATTTTAAACAAGCGGTATTATTGGGTTAATGAGTAACTACACTCTGCAAGATGGCATTTCATTGCCCGAGTCGGCATTGGATATAGGTGCGCACCTTGGATTTTCTAAACTTGAAGCGGCTAGATTTGCTTGGTTTGAAATGGCGGGAGCGGTATTAAGTCATTATTTAGTTGATCAACAACAGCGCTTTAATGCGCTGTTGCATTGGTTTTATAACGACTTAGGCTTTTGCGTTCGTGATAACTACTTTAGCACTGAGGCAGCAGATTTAGGCACTTGTTTGATTAGCCGCCAAGGTAATAGCACCACGTTGGCAACCGTGTTGATGTTATTGGCTAAACAGCTAGACCTTGAGTTTGAACCCATATTGCTACCTGGTAATACGGTGCTACGTTGCAAGGTTGCCGGAGAAGTGAGTTATCTTGACCCTTTAACGGGTAAAGAGCTGACTCGTCACCAGTTACATGTGTTAGTACGCGGCGAGTTGGGTAATGCCGCTTTGCTTAAGCAAAGCTATTTAAAGCCCGCTACGGTGAAAAAGTTACTGACGCGTATGCTGCATGAACTTAAAGCCGGTTGCATTGTATCGCACCAATTTGAGGCGGCGATGGAATGTTGTAGTCTACTACTGCAATGGCATAGCGACGATGTGCATTTAAATCGCGAACGCGCATTTATCGCCCAGCAGTTGGGCTGTATTAGTGTGGCGGCGGCCGATTTACAACATTTTGTCGATAATAGCCCGCATGACCCAGTGATTGAAATCGTTAAAATGCAGCTTAAAGAACTTAACGAGCACGCCGAAATTTATCATTAAAGCAGAGCCTTTCGGGGCTCTTTTATCTACACACCGCAATACTCAATCAACAAAAAACAAATAACACTGAGCCAACAAAAAATTTGGCTCAAAGACTTAAGGTTAAGTCTCTAATATAAATAAAATAATAACTGTATCAACAGGGAGAAATTAGCATGACAAGTACGGCTTTAGTGACGAATGATGCCACGGCGTTAGGGATACTCGCGGCTATTTTAGGTTTTGTATTTTATACCAGTAGTAGCAGTCATCCATTTTGGAAAAAGTTCTATCGTTTTATTCCTGCCCTTTTATTATGTTATTTCTTACCTTCGTTATTGAATACTTTTGGCATCATTGACGGTAATACCTCGCAGTTGTATTTTGTAGCATCGCGTTATTTACTGCCTGCTTGTTTAGTCTTATTGATACTCAGTGTTGATTTTAAAGCTATTTTAAGCCTCGGTCCTAAAGCCTTGATTATGTTTTTAACCGGCACTGTCGGTATCGTTATTGGTGGCCCAATTGCCTTGTTATTGGTATCAATTATTGAACCCTCTTTGATTGGTGTTGATGGCCCCGATGCAGTATGGCGCGGTATGACAACTCTAGCGGGTAGCTGGATCGGCGGCGGCGCTAACCAAGCAGCAATGAAAGAAATTTATGAAGTCGGTGGCAATATTTTCTCTGTGATGGTGACTGTCGATGTAATTGTTGCCAACATTTGGATGGCCGTGTTGCTATTTATGGCTTCAAAAGCGAAAGAAATTGATGCTAAAACAGGCGCGGATACCACAGCGATTGAAGCGTTAAAAGATAAAGTTGAAAAGTATCACGCTGAAAACGCGCGTATTCCTACTCTAGGTGATTTGATGCTAATTGTGGCCGTGGGTTTTGGTATTACTGGTATTGCCCATATGGCGGCAGACTTTCTCGGGCCATTTTTTGAAGTTAATTACCCCTGGACCGAAGATTACAGTTTAACCTCTAAGTTTTTCTGGTTAGTGGTGATTGTTACTACCATTGGTTTAGCAATGTCATTCAGTCCAGTGCGCCATTTAGAGGCTGCAGGGGCATCGAAAGTCGCCTCAGCATTTTTGTATATTTTAGTGGCGACCATTGGTCTGCATATGGATGTGAGTAAAGTGCTCGACACGCCCTTGTACTTTTTAATTGGTATTGTGTGGATGCTTGTGCACGCAGGCTTTATGTTATTGGTGGCTAAGTTAATTAAAGCGCCGCTATTTTATATGGCCGTTGGCAGTCAAGCTAACGTAGGCGGCGCTGCTTCGGCGCCTGTAGTAGCTGCAGCATTCCACCCAGCTCTAGCGCCTGTGGGCGTGTTATTAGCCGTATTGGGTTATGCATTAGGAACTTACATGGCATGGCTCTGTGGCCAGCTGTTACAGGTAGTTGCGGCATAGCCATCTTAGCCTTATATTCAGTTCACCGCTGGGAACGATTCCAGCATTTTAGAGAGAAGTTGCGATGAGTAATAAAATCATAAACCTAGGTTCAATTGAGATTGCTAACGATAAACCTTTCGTGTTGTTTGGTGGCATGAACGTGCTTGAGTCTCGCGATCTTGCTATGTCGATTGCTGAAACCTACGCTGAAGTGACCCAAAAACTGGGGATCCCTTATGTGTTTAAGGCCTCCTTTGATAAAGCAAATCGCTCTTCAATCAACTCTTACCGTGGCCCAGGCATGGAAGAAGGTTTGAAAATTTTTGAAGAAATCAAAAAGACCTTTAACTTACCGTTGATCACCGACGTGCATGAAGTGCATCAGTGTGCGCCAGTGGCTGAAGTAGTTGATATTATTCAGTTGCCTGCATTTTTAGCCCGTCAAACTGATTTGGTTGTTGCTATGGCAAAAACCGGTGCCATCATCAATGTGAAAAAACCGCAGTTTTTAGCGCCGCACGAAATGCGCCACATCATCACTAAGTTTAATGAAGCGGGTAACGACGAAATTATTCTGTGTGAACGCGGCTCAAGCTTTGGTTATAACAACCTAGTCGTTGATATGCTCGGTATGGACGAGATGAAGCAATCTGGCTATCCAGTTATTTTCGATGCGACCCATGCGCTGCAACGTCCTGGTGGCCGTGCTGATTCTGCTGGCGGACGTCGTGCGCAAGCTACCGAATTAGCGCGCAGTGGCATGGCGTTAGGTTTAGCGGGCTTGTTTATTGAAGCGCATCCCGATCCTGATAATGCTAAGTGCGACGGCCCATGTGCTTTACCTTTGCATCAGTTAGAAAATTATCTCAAGCAAATGAAAGCAATCGATGATTTGGTTAAATCTTTTGAGCCTATCGATACTAGCAAATAATTTTTAACGCTATTGTTTAATATCAAAGCCTCGATTTGTCGGGGCTTTTGTTTTTACAGTGACATAGTGCATTTGTTATTGCTGCGTAGCTATCATAAACATGAATGTTTTATGATGGGCTTTAACATTCCCACGCTTTTACAGTCGACGACCTCTTACGGATTACCTTGATGTGGATTTTATTAACGCTGCTGGCGGCGTTTATGCAAGCTTGGCGCAATGCGTTTCAAAGCCAGTTGAGTAAAGAGGTGAGCGTTGCTGGCGTGACCTTAGCGCGTTTTATTTGGGCTGGGCCGATTGCCGCAACTTATCTGGCGGGTTTATACCTGTGGCAGGATATGGGTATCCCCGATTTTAGCGATCGTTTTATCGGTTTTATCCTTGGTGCATCGGCAATGCAAATCATTGCGACGGGCTTAATGGTAAAGCTATTTAAGCTACAGAACTTTGCCGTTGGCGCTGGGCTGGCCAAGAGTGAGGCGGTGGTTGCGGCGATTTTAGGTACTTTATTCTTTGGTACCCATTTATCGCTATTAGGCTGGTTAGGTGTATTACTTGGCGGAATGGCTATTTTTCTGATGAGCGCCAAACAAGGCTTACGTAGCTTATCGCTTAATACAGTGCTGATTGGTTTAGCATGTGGCACCTCATTTGCGTTGACATCACTTTGGGTGCGAGAAGCGAGCCTGTGTTTGAATGTGGGGTTTCCCTATAGTGCAGCTTGGGTATTGCTGTTTGTGATAAGCCTACAGACGCTGGTTTTAGTGATTTATTTATTAATGCGAGATCAGTCTACGCTGACGGCTTTATGGCAGCGGCCTAAGCTGACCTTGCTCACGAGTATTGCCAGTTGCTTTGGGTCTATCGGATGGTTTAGTGCAATGTCGCTGCAGGCGGTGCCCTACGTTAAAACTTTAGGCCAAGTTGAAATTTTCTTTATGCTGTTGATTGCGACCTTTTGGTTAAAGGATAACGTGAAGATCAAAGACATGTTCGGGTTAGCATTAATCGCTATTGCCGCGATTTTAGTCATGTGGCAGTAGCCAAATATTCTTAATATATCCTATGAACTTAATATCGCTATTGAGCGAGCAAAATATGCTTTAGATAGCGCAGCGAGCAACGTAAACCATTACCAATAAGCAAAATGATAAGACTATTTTCAACTGGTTGAATTATATCGCGTCTATCAATAGGCTGAGATTATATCGCATCAGCGCCTTCTTCTGAGGTGCGAATACGGATGACTTGTTCGAGTGCTGTGACAAAAATTTTGCCATCGCCGACTTTACCTGTATGGGCCGCTGCAATTATCGCATCGACAACTGCTTCTTCTTGGTCGGCATGAATAGCGACTTCAAGTTTTATTTTAGGTAAAAAATCTACCGTATACTCAGCGCCCCGGTAAAGTTCAGTATGGCCTTTTTGGCGGCCAAAACCGCGCACTTCAGTCACTGTCATGCCATGAACGTTAAACTGAGTTAAGGCTTCACGTACATCGTCTAATTTAAAAGGTTTAATTATCGCGGTGATCAGTTTCAATCTTTTCTCCAACCAATATCAGGCTCAATGTATGGAATAAAGCAGGAATCAGGCCAGATGAACAAGGCATTTATTATCATTATGTTGCTGTTATCGCGCACTGAAACAACATCAAATTTGACTCAAAACGGTGCAAGCTAAAATCATATCGCACATTTTTGGTGCATCTTGGTGCTATTTAATGACTTTGCCATAGCCCGCTATTGTGATTTTTAGTGAGTTAAGCCGTAACGGCTAACAGCTTAATTTGTTCACAGAGCTTAGCATTGATGGGCGCCGTTAAACCGTGCGCTTGTGCGCGTTCACAGATATAACCATTAATTTGGTCTATCTCGGTTTGCCTTTGATGCGCGACATCTTGGTGCATTGACGAGAAGTTTGCGGCGGTGAGCTGGATAACTTGGTAAATTCTATCGTGCAGTAAAGGTTTATCGAGCGGCACGCCATCTTGTGCTGCAACCATCACTAACTCATCGAGAATACCCTTAATTATTTCGTTAAAATCTGCTTTGGCTAGTGCGCCATTTGGGCATTGATGCAAAGCAGTGAGAGGGTTAATCGCCGCGTTGACGGCTAGTTTTTGCCATAAACAAGGCACTATGGTATCAACCCATTCACTATTGGGTATGGCTGTAAGTATGGCATTGCGATAATGCTCAGCCAGCTCTGTGCCAGTAAAATGTCCCAACTGAGTAAGTCCCTTACCCGTGTGTTTAATCTGCCAACGGGCTTGGCGTAACACGCCTTGCGATGTTGTACCTAGGCTTAGTCCTCGGTTATCTACTTTTTCAATCAGTGGCGCTATGGCTAAGTGAGGCCCCATACCATTGTGGAGTAGTAAAATATGGCATTGACGCGGGAGTTGATTGAGTAACGGCAAAAGGGCATCGATGACTTGATAGGCTTTAACACAAACAACCACAAGACGAAGATGATCAAGTGCATTGGTCGCTACGATGGGGACGCAATAGTCGATTGGTTGGAGTGAGTGGTTAGCCTCGCTTACCACTAATGGTGTAAAACTGAGCGGTTGTGATTGCGAATATTGCTGCGCCTGAGAATCTTGTTGCGATACCGAGCTTTGGGGATGACGGGCGATAAAACCAACATGCTCACCCGCGGCAATCAGTTGGCGACAAATAAGTTGCCCAACGGCGCCAGCACCTAAAATTGCAATATCCACCGCGCGCATATCTGTCAGCCTTAAATTCTTAATATCAGTGGATTAGGTTAATCTTTTCGTAATTGAGCTGCACGAAAGTATTTACCATAACCCCAATGACAAAAGTAGAACAGGGCGATACCGGCAAAATCAGCAATAACATCACCTACTGACGCACTACGATAGGGCAAGCGAGATTGCACCAACTCAATTAAAATGGCATAGATGGCAAGTGTGAGGGATAACCAATACCACTTGGGCTTGAACGCCAGATAGGTGAGATAGGATAGGCAAAAAAAGCTGCCAAGATGGCCTACCTTGTCAATATTCGGAATACTTTGCGAATAGGTTGGTCTGGAAAATACCAGATAACTGATCACGACAACGGCTACGGCTAACACCAGTTTAAATAGGGTATTTTTAGTTATCACAGCGCAGGTTTTATAATACTAAGATAGCGTCATGATAGAAAAATCTGCCACTAATGTCATCCATGTTGCGGCTTTATTCACGGCTTTATCTTCAACTTAGGCCAGTGTATGGGTAAACTAGCGGCATATTAATTTGAAACAGGACATAAAAACTATGCCTTCAATGGATATTGTGTCAGAAGTCAACGAAGTTGAGCTACGTAATGCGGTCGATAACACTAAGCGTGAGCTCGCGACTCGTTTTGATTTTCGCGGTAAAACCGCAGACGTTGAATATAAAGACCACGTGGTGACGTTAACTGCTGAGGATGACTTTCAGTGCCAACAGTTAGTGGATATTTTACGTATGCAACTTAGCAAGCGTAATGTCGATCCATCTTCAATGGATGTTGATGATAAAGCTATTCACAGTGGTAAAACGTTTTCTTTGAAAGTGAAATTTAAAGAAGGCATAGAAACCTTAATCGCTAAAAAACTGGTTAAGCACATCAAGGACAGCAAACTTAAAGTGCAAGCGTCTATTCAAGGCGAAAAAGTGCGAGTAACAGGTAAAAAACGCGATGATTTACAAGCGGTAATGGCATTGGCGCGTGAGTCTGATTTAGGTCAGCCTTTTCAGTTTGATAATTTTAAAGACTAATTTAAGCTGAACTTGGGATAACCCCTGCGTCTCTAACGGTTAATTTAAGTATTTAATACCATAGCGTTTATGGCGCAGTTAAATAAAAAGCCCTCAACTTATCGGTTTGAGGGCTTTTTTATGTGGTTTATTTATCAATTATGGCGCGTGGTTTAGCCTTTAATCTGGCTTTAACTCGCTACTTTTTGTGTCGTCATCGATTAACGAGGCGCTAGAATGCGGTGCATACTTGTTGACTAAGTAGATCAAAAATAATACTGGAAAACCAATAATACTGGCAGCCACAAAGAAGTTAACATAGCCGAATGAATCGACGTAAGCCCCCGAGAAACCAGCAATAAACTTAGGAAACAGCAACATAATTGAGGACAATAAAGCGTACTGTGTTGCACTGTAGCCGTTACTGGTGAGGCTTGATAGATAGGCAATAAACGCGGCGGTAGCGATACCCGCACTAAAGTTGTCTACGGAAATCGCAAAGGTCAAAAAGGGCACGTTATAGCCAATCACCGCTTGCCACGCGAATAACAGATTGGTTACGGCCACCAGTAAGGCGCCAAGGAAAAGAATCTTCATTGTGCCATAACGCGCTAACAGAACGCCGCCGAAGGCTGCGCCAACTAAGGTCATGATAAGACCGTATATTTTACTCAAATAAGCGATTTCTTCTTTAGTGAATCCCATGTCTACATAAAATACGTTCGCCATAATGCCCATGACAATATCTGAGATACGGTAGCAGGATATAAGCAGCAGGATGAGGATAGCGCTGCGACCATAACGTTTGAAAAAATCGATAAAAGGTAAAATGCTGGCCGTATATACCCAAGATATCGCAGCGGCAATAATTTTAGGGTGACGATCGCTTAAGCGCTGCTTTAATGCTAATTCGGTGGCATCGGCGGCGCGGGTATCAACTTCAGGCTCGCGGCTAAACAGTGTGGTTAGAATCCCTACTGACATCAAGCCCGCCATAATCAGATAAGAGGTTTGCCACGCGATTAAATTGTAGGTGGTATTACCCGGTTCGACCCAAGCTGCGATGGTGAGCGCCCCAGCGGTAGCAACAATCATGGCGCTGCGATAACCCACTTGATAGGCAGCTGCTAATGCGGCTTGCATCTTTTGTGGCGCCGATTCAATCCGAAAGGCATCAATGACAATATCTTGAGTGGCGGAAGCAAAGGCAACCATTAACGCGAACAATGCCAAACGTTGGAGATCTTGGAGTGGGTCGCTGAAGGACATTCCTAAAATCGCGCCGACTAATAATAACTGTGCAAAGAGCATCCAGCCTCGACGCCGTCCTAAAAATCGGGTTAATAGTGGCAACGAAAGCCTATCAACCAAAGGCGACCAAGCCCATTTAAATGCATAGGCCAAGGCTATCCAGCTGAAATAACCGATTGAAGTGCGATCAACACCAGCTTCACGTAACCAAAAGGATAGTGTTGAAAAAACCAGCATTAAGGGGAGGCCAGCAGAAAAGCCCAGTAATAACAGGATCAAAACCCGCTTATGATAATAGACACTGAGTGCGTCGAGGGTGCGTTGGATAAAACCTGTTGCGGGCATAGGTATAAGTCTAAGTGTTTAATTCGCCTAGCTTACGGGTAAGGCACTATGTGGTTCAAGTGCTATTGCGATCTAAGACTGGTTTATGACCTATGTGATTGGCATAACATGCAAAGATGGTTAGATGTGACTTGAGGTTTAAGCATATGTTAGTAAGGTTGGCGACTTACTTTGTAAGAAAATGGCCTTGTAAGAAAATAATGGCTTAATCAATTTGACTGACTTAGCCGAAAACGCAATTTTAAGCGGTAGGATATAAAATCGTATTATAAAAAAGGTCCTGCTAACAGGACCTTTTTTATACATGGAGCTTAGGGTCTTATCCCTATACACCCCTGTGGCATTTTGCCGCCTAAACTCAGGTAGTCACAGCAATCATTAACTTGTTTACGTAGATATTGGTTGCCGCGAATCGCATAGTCAGGCCACTGATTAAAACTGTGGAGCAAGTGCCAAAAGACTTTTTCTATTTCTGATTGTGCTTCGCCAGTTGAATTCAGTTGTTGCCATTCTTCTAACGTGTCCCACAAATAAAGCTGAACCTCATGGAAATCAAGTTCACCACTCAAAAACGCTTTTCCGTAACAGGCGAGTTGAGGTGCTTTATTATCGATGAATGCAGTCGTCCTCATCGAGCCTCCTTTCTGTTTGCCATTACAGTATAGAAGCAAAATTAGCGCTTTTACTCAAAATTTAAAATAAATTATTTTTTTGGTAATAATTTAGCTGTTTTCAATATGATAGGTGTCACTGGGACGTCGGGCCAATTCAGCTTCATATTGGTTCCTGTCTCCACTACGGCCATCGCTTCGAGGACGATTTTACCTTCAATGACGTCACCAAATACTGCGTAACCCCAACGACGCTTTGATGGATCAAGTTTAGTGTTGTCGGCAACATTAAAGTAGAACTGGCGTGTGGCTGAATGCGGTTGATTGTCCCGTGCCATCGCGATGGTGCCCATACTATTTGTCAGGCCGTTGCCCGATTCGTTGACTATGGGCTTGCCTGCTGGCAGTTCTTCAAGTTTAGGATTAAGCCCGCCACCTTGTACAACAAAATCGCTGATCACGCGGTGAAATAGGGTGTTGTCGTACTCGCCTTTAACCACATAAGTTAAAAAATTATCTACAGTGATTGGCGCACGAGTTCTATCTAGTTCTACCACTATTTTCCCGAGACTCGTTTCAAATTCGACTCTGGGGTACAAGTTATCAGCTTGAATATCGAGTGCGAGGCTATTAAAACTGATACTGAGAAATAACAGGGCTGATATCAAGCGGAGCATATTAATTTCCTTAAAAACTGGCGCTATTACTGTTGTAGAAACTGATTTAGCTCAGGATCATTTAAAATCTCTCCAGTCAGTTGACCGAGTAGTTTATTCATATCCAGTTCTAAGGTGGCAAAACCGGGAGTTAACGGGCCTTTTAAAACACCTTTGGCTTTATAGCGTTTAACCAGTTCTTGGGTGGAGTTTTTAGCCTGTACGGCAATCACCACACTGTGCTTCG
Organism: Shewanella morhuae; assembly: GCF_900156405.1. Classification (GTDB taxonomy): domain Bacteria; phylum Pseudomonadota; class Gammaproteobacteria; order Enterobacterales; family Shewanellaceae; genus Shewanella; species Shewanella morhuae. Next base: position 197,685 of record NZ_FTNN01000004.1, on the reverse strand, counting down.
CTTCATAGCCAAAGGTTTTTTTAGTCACATCCATTTGCAGTTCTTCTAATTGGATCTGCACTGCATTGGTGGCACTTGGATCGATTTGGTAGCCAGCTTCAGTAAAGCCTGTACGGAAAACTTCATCAAGTAACAGTTTTGGGGGTTCACTTGGGCCAATTAGACGTGTTTTAGTGCCTTCTTCAATAAAACGGGCCACATAATCGACGCTGCGAGAATCGACTGTTTCCAACGAAATGGGGACGCGTTGCGCTGTTTGTTGGCTGATATTAGGCACTTGAGGGCTGAAAGCCATATGAGTCGGATTTTGGCTGGCACAGCCCGTGAATAGTAGGGGGAAAGTTAAGGTCAGTAATAGCCGCTTCATAGCATCTCTCGTACAAATAAAAGTGGGTACAGCATACCAGAAATCACTTTTGATGCCACAAACCACGGTAATTGCCTAATAATAGGATGCCAAATCTCTTTGGATGATGACTACCGTGTACGGCATGCTGCTATTGAGTTCGAGCAGGTTTACTGAGTATAAAATAAGACCATTCAGCAACAAAATGACAACATTTGAAGCCTGCACCCTTTTAATGCTGATGGCGACAGGTTAGAGTAAAAGTTCGATATATAGGGTGAGCAAACATAAATGTGTCTCATCCTTTTTGTAAGGCCTAGCCATGGTAACGACAGCTACCCAAATCGCCCCAGAGAGTTTAATCAGTCCGAAAGGAATACCTCATTTTGGCCATTTCGATGGCATAGTTAACAGTTTAGGTTTAGCCCATTTTGCCTATTTTGATACTATGGATAAACCCGCTTCTAAGTGGGCGAAACACTTTGATTATAAACAATTTCAATTTATTTCTTTGGTCACTCCGCGTTTTGTCCTTGGAATAGCGCTTGCTGATATTGCCTATGTTGGCAGTGCTTTTTGTTATTTGTATGACATAAAAACTAACTCATTAACTCAGCTCGATTGGCTAAAACCCTTAAGATTAGGTTATAGAATGGCACCATCACCCGCCGCTGGTATCAGTAGCATTGGCCGTAAAGGGGAGCAGTTAAGCTTTGAGATTGTTGAAGGCGCTTGGCGCTTGGTTATCGATACCCCAAATATTCAAGCGGATATCACTTTGCATCCGGCTCCCTTAAGTCTGCCTATGGCCATGTGTACGCCAACCGGATATAACGGTTGGACTTATACCCAAAAGCACAATGGATTGACCGTTAAAGGCCGTTTAACCATAGGCCATGAGCCGCAGCCGTTACATCAAGCTTTAGCAGGCTATGATTTTTCAGCGGGTTATATGCGCCGCGATACCAGTTGGCGCTGGGCATCAATTAATGCGCAGATTGAAGCTGGCATTATGGGACTTAATCTTGCGGCAGGTGTTAATGAAACAGGCGCAACAGAAAATGTGTTTTGGATTAATGGTGAGCGGCACTTACTCGGCCCTGTACAATTTGAATTTGATCGCCATGCCACTTTGGGTACTAAGGTCTGGCGAGTTTACAGCCAGAACGGCCAAGTAGATTTACAGTTTTCGGCGCGCAATTGTCGGCAAGAAAAACGTAATCTATGGGTTATTAAGAGTAATTTCCGTCAGTATTTAGGTCACTTTAGCGGCACTATTATAGATAACCAAGGCCGCTGTTATCAGCTTAATCATGTGCTTGGATTAACAGAAGATCACTATGCCCGCTGGTAACACGCAGTTGTAAATACAGTAATATGCCGCTGATGATGAGTGAAGTCGTCATAAAAACTAAACCTAAACCGGATGAACGTATATGGATATCACTTCGCTGATCCAGCACCCTGAAGTGTTGCTGCTGGTGCTTGCACCGTTGTTTTTCGTATGTATTTTGCTGGAATGGTATGTTGGCGATAAAAAACAAAAACTGCCCTTAAGTGCACGTTATCGCGGCCAAGAAGTGTTGTGTAATTTTAGCTTGGCGGCGATGCACCAGGGGGCTGATTTGCTCACGGGTTTACTTATCGCTAAGTTGTATCTTGCGGTTTTTGGTTGGAGGTTGTTTGATATTGAAATGGGCCCGTTGAGCTTTATAGCTTTAATACTAGCGCAGGACTTTTGTTATTACTGGTTTCATCGGGCAAGTCACCGAGTGCGCTGGATGTGGGCGGCTCACGTGGTGCACCATAGCTCAGAAAATATGAATTTTAGCACTGCGTTTCGTCAGAGTTTGATGTATCCCTTGGCGGGTATGTGGGTGTTTTGGTTACCGCTGGTGGTAATCGGCTTTGACCCCAATTGGGTCATCTTTGTAGTGTTACTGAATCTTGGATTACAATTTTTTGTGCATACCCAAGCGGTTAAATCACTCGGGCCGCTGGAATGGATTTTTAATACGCCGTCACACCATAGGGTGCACCATGGTCGCAACTCTCAATATATAGATAAGAATTATGCCGGAGTACTGATTATTTGGGATAAGTTGTTTGGCACCTTTGAGCCAGAAGTTGAAACCGTGGTTTATGGCATTACTAAGCCGGTGAATAGCTTTAATCCCCTTAAAGTGACGTTTAGCGAATGGCGAGACATGTTTGCTGAGGTAGTGAGGCCAGGATTGAGTGTTAAGCAGCGATTACATATTTTATTAGCTCCACCTGCGAGCAGTTTTAACCGCAAAGAATAACAATCCACTGTATTTTCTAAGTTAAATAGCACAAATGGCTAATGGTGTCTTGAATTTAGCCCTGCTAGCCTACATTTCGTTTTTTGCCAGTATTTGGCTTAAAAATGTACAATCTTGTGCCTTGGTGGTGCTTTTTGTATTAGAAATATTAACTTGGGTGGACTTATCATGATAGATGAACCTCGATTATCAGCAGAGGAGCTTGCTTGTTTCAGTGAGCTATTTTCGTCGACTCGTATGGGCACTATTTTGAATAATGATTCCTTGGTCAATCATTTACTGACAGTGACAACCGAGGTGCCTCAAGTCGTCGCCTCTATTTTAGGTAAAGCAAAACTCACGTTATTAGCCGAAGTTGGCCCTTATAAACTTTGGTTTCCACTGCAAATAAAAGCCGATGACTTTGGCTTGTTTCAACCAACCTTGGGCGTTCCTGAGGTATTAGATGTATCAGGCATCGAGCGCAGTTGGCGTTTAGCCGATGCCGATGATGTGTGGATATTTGATCATGCCCAAGGCGAGCAGTGGCCAGTTGAGTCATTATCTAGCTCAGGCATGGCTATTCGTGCTCAATCTTCGCAGCAATTATTAAGTAGCAAGGATCTGCAATTACAGCTGCCTAATGGAGAAACGATGCGCGTTGATATTAAGCCTATTCGTAGAGAAAAAGGCTTAGCTGTGGTTAAGTTTGAAGCTGAATCAGAAGAGCGTGACGCTCTACGGCAGTTTTTGTTTAATCACCATCGTAGTCAACACGCTAATCTTTATAGCAAATTAAGCTAATCCCGCTATTTAGTGCTTGCACTTATGATCTGATTTTTAGCAACGTGTGCTGTTATGTTATTTACAATATCAAGCCTGCAACGCAGTTGTTGAATCCATTGGTTTAGGCTTTCTCATCTGCGATTGCAGCGCTTTTCCCTGATTGTTACCTGCCAATCTGTCGTCCGATGGATTAGAATAGCGTTGAATTCAAAACAGCAGAGCGAGCCGTATGCACGTACATATTTTAGGCATTTGTGGAACCTTCATGGGTGGTTTAGCGTTATTAGCTAGAGCTAAAGGGCATAGAGTGACTGGCTCAGATGCCAACGTCTATCCTCCAATGAGCACGCAACTTGAAGACCAAGGCATTGAGCTTATTCAAGGTTTTGAACCTAGCCAGCTGGGTGAAACTGGACAATATCCTGACTTAGTGGTGATTGGTAATGCAATGAGCCGTGGTAATCCCTGTGTGGAAGCGGTGTTAAACATTGGCATACCTTATACCTCTGGCCCACAGTTTTTAGCTGACCATATTTTACCTGAACGTTGGGTACTCGCAGTTGCTGGAACGCACGGTAAAACCTCTACATCCAGCATGTTAGCGTGGATTTTAGAAGATTGCGGCTATGAACCCGGTTTCTTAATTGGTGGTGTGCCGCAAAACTTTGGTGTATCGGCGCGTTTAGGCAAAACGGCTTTTTTTGTGGTTGAAGCCGATGAATACGACAGTGCCTTTTTTGATAAGCGTTCAAAGTTTGTACATTATCATCCGCGTACTTTAGTGATCAATAATCTTGAATTTGATCATGCTGATATTTTTGCTGATTTAGCCGCGATTCAAAAACAATTTAATCATCTGGTACGTACGGTTCCTGGTGAAGGTAAAATCATCTGGCCCGCAGATTCTCAAGCAGTTAAACAAACCATTGATATGGGCTGCTGGAGCGAGCAAGAAAACTATCATTTAGCTGAGTCACCCAGCGGCTGGTACGGCAAAGCCTTAAGTGATGATTGCCATCAATTTGAAGTATTTTTTGATGGTGAGTCCCAAGGTATTCTCCAATGGGATTTAATTGGGCAACACAATATTGAAAACGCGATTATGGCCATAGCTGCTGCGCGCCATGTGGGGGTTAAACCTAGCGCTGCAATTGTAGCTTTAGCTAAGTTTATGCCACCTAAACGTCGACTCGAATTACTCGGAACCGTTAAAGGTGTCAGCGTTTATGACGATTTTGCCCATCATCCAACCGCTATCGCAACCACATTAAAAGGAATGCGCGCTAAGGTCGGTCAGAGTAAAATTACCGTAATATTAGAACCACGCTCAAATACCATGAAGAGCGGCGTGCATAAAGATACGCTGGCTTTTTCTATGATGCAGGCCGACGAAGCTTTTTTATATCAAGCAGATAGTATCGATTGGAATATAAAAGAAGCGATGGAAGCCGCAGTGATCCCTGTGACCGTGCTACATCAAATTGATGAATTAGTGGCTAAAGTTGCCGCTAACGCTAAAGCGGGTGACACCATAGTGGTGATGAGTAATGGTGGTTTTGGTGGTGTGCATAAAAAGTTATTGGCGGCATTAGAATTAAACTTATCAGCGGTAGAGCAGGTTAGTTAATATGGCTTATGCAAGATCAACTAAAGCGATTAGCTTAGCGTGGACTGGTGCTTCTGGTGCCCCTTACGGCTTGAAATTACTTGAGTGTTTGTTAGTGTCGGGTTATCAAGTTTTTTTAATGATTTCTAGTGCTGCTCGGGTGGTACTGGCTACTGAGCATGGCTTACAACTTAGCGCCAATAGCGATAAAGCCCATGCACAACTATTAGCTTTATTGCATGAAAAAGGCGTAAGTATCACTGGCGAGTTAGTGGTATTAGGCAAAGATGAATGGTTTTCACCACCGGCGTCAGGTAGCGCCGCACCTAAGCAAATGGTGATTTGTCCTTGCTCGACGGGCACGTTAGCCGCTGTGGCCACCGGAATGAGTAATAATTTACTTGAACGCGCCGCCGATGTGGTACTTAAAGAGCGCGGCCAATTAATCCTAGTGCCAAGGGAAACACCGTTTAGTGCCATACACTTAGAGCATATGTTAAGTCTTTCTCGCCTCGGCGTGACGATTATGCCTGCCGCTCCTGGCTTTTATCACAATCCCCAATCGGTTGAAGATCTGGTAGACTTCATGGTCGCTCGAATTCTCGATCATTTGGGCGTTGACCATGCATTAACGAGTCGCTGGGGTTATGACAAACAGTCTAACCGCGACCTCGACAATTGAGACTTATATGAAACACACCACCGAAGTGATGATCTCTGCAGAAGAGATAAGCCAGAAATTAGATGAACTAGCCGAGCTGATTAATGCTCATTATGCCAACAGTGAGCGTTTGCTGATGGTTGGCCTACTAAAAGGCTCAGTGGTCTTTATGGCTGATTTATGTCGCCGCATTAAAGGCCATGTTGAAATCGATTTTATGTCAGTTTCTAGCTATGGCAATACCATGACCAGCTCACGGGATGTGAAAGTGCTGAAAGATATACAATCCGATATCGCGGGTCGCGATGTGCTGATTGTGGAAGATTTGATTGATTCAGGTAACACCTTAAGTAAAGTGCGCGAAATGCTGTTACTGCGTGAGCCAAAGAGTTTGGCACTGTGTACTTTACTGGATAAACCTGAACGCCGTGAAGTCGATGTGAAGGTTGATTTTATTGGCTTTACGATCCCTGATGAGTTTATTGTCGGCTATGGTATTGATTATGCGGAGCAGTATCGCAATCTACCTTATATCGCCAAAGTCGTGCCACTCGATTAAGTGTCCGATATTGTTTAAAACTCCCGCAGCAGGCGGGAGTTTTACTTTTTGCGCTTATACAAAAGTTAGAATAAATAAGTGAACCATTAAAGGCTAGTTTTTCAATCAATTAGCGAATTTATTTACCTTAGTTCTACAACCCATCATTGCAATTGTGTTTTTTAGCACCATCTTATGACTTTCTTAATATGTAAGGAACGGTACAAATATGGCAGATATTACCCATGCTCTGGTACTCGAAGGGCTTAAAAAAACCTATAAAGGCGGCGTCGAAGCGGTTAAGGGTATTAGTCTAACTGTGAACAAAGGGGATTTTTTTGCTTTACTCGGCCCCAATGGCGCGGGTAAATCAACTACGATTGGGATTATTAGCTCCCTAGTGCAGAAGAGTGCCGGTACGGTCAAAATCTTTGATTATGATATTGATAAACAATTAGAGCATGCAAAGCTGTGCATTGGTTTGGTGCCTCAGGAATTTAACTTCAATCAGTTTGAAACCGTGTTGCAGATTGTTGTGAATCAAGCGGGTTACTATGGAGTGCCTAAATCTGTTGCCCTTGAGCGTGCCAAAAAATACTTAAGCCAACTTGATTTGTGGGAAAAGCGTCACAGTCCATCGCGAGAATTATCCGGCGGCATGAAGCGACGGTTAATGATCGCCCGTGCGTTAATGCACGAACCTAAGCTATTGATTTTAGATGAGCCTACCGCAGGTGTAGATATTGAACTACGCCGTTCTATGTGGGAGTTTCTTAAACAAATCAATCAACAGGGCGTGACGATCATCCTGACCACCCATTACCTCGAAGAAGCGGAAATGCTGTGTCGTAATATTGGCATTATCGATAACGGTATTTTAGTGGAATGCACGAGTATGAAGGCGCTGCTGAGTAAGCTGAATATGGAGACCTTTATCCTTGATCTTCGCCGCGATATTCAAACCGCCCCCATCCTTGATGGCATGGCTTGTCGGTTAACCGACCCACACACCTTAGAGGTGGATGTGGCGAAAGAGCATAATCTTAATGATGTGTTTAGCCAATTAAGCGCGGCCAATGTGGAAGTGTTATCGATGCGTAATAAAGCTAACCGATTAGAAGAACTCTTCGTTGAGTTGGTGAAGAAAACTCAGGAGGCCTCTGTATGAACCAGCTCTACTTTATTGCTTTTAAAAGTATTCTTGCTAAAGAGATTAATCGATTTACCCGTATTTGGCTGCAAACATTAGTGCCGCCAGCAATTACCATGACCTTGTACTTTTTGATTTTTGGTAATTTAGTCGGTAGCCGCATTGGTGAGATGGGCGGTGTAACGTATATGGAGTTTATCGCTCCAGGCTTAATCATGATGTCGGTGATCACTAACTCTTACTCTAACGTCGCCAGTTCTTTCTATAGTGCTAAGTTTCAGCGTAATTTAGAAGAATTACTGGTTGCGCCAGTACCCCATTATGTACTGATTGCAGGTTATGTGGGCGGCGGCGTAGCCCGCGGTTTATGTGTCGGTTTAATCGTGACATTAGTGGCGATGTTCTTTGTCGATATTAGCTTACATCACGTAGGGCTTGTGGTTATGACGGTGTTCCTAACCTCAGTATTGTTTTCATTAGGTGGCTTAATTAATGCGATTTATGCCAAAAGTTTTGACGATATCAGTATCATCCCAACTTTTATACTTACGCCATTAACCTATCTTGGCGGTGTATTTTATTCGCTATCTCTCTTGCCATCATTCTGGCAAGGCGTATCGGCACTTAACCCTATAGTTTATATGATCAACGTGTTTCGCTATGGTTTTTTAGGCTTTGCAGATATTAGCGTGCCGCTCTCAATCGGCATCATGGTTGGTTTTTGTATTGCACTGTGGACGTTAGCTTATTATCTGGTTTCACGTGGGATAGGGCTTAAGGTTTAGTGTTGGTGTCTTAAACCTATAAAAAAACGCCCAACTCCGTGTGGAGTTGGGCGTTTTTTATTGAGAGTATTCGCTTAAGTACAAAGAGGGCTGCAAACTAAGCTAATTTGCTCTGTAAATTAGTCCTGCGAGTTTCTCGGGCGACTTGCGCCATTATTTGGACGACGAGTATTTTTCTTCGGGCCATTAGCGTAAGGATTGTCACCTGCTTGGCTACGATTCTCACCTGAGCTAGAACGGCCTTCACTCGGGCGACTAGCGCCTGAACTATTTGCACGACCATCGTTTGCACGTGGTGGGCGTGCTTGAGTATCGGCGCGTGGCGCACTCGTAGCATCATTGCTGTGTCGTGGGTTTTTATCGTTTGGTTTATGACCGCGCGCTACGTCACCACTGCGTTGACCATCTTTATGTTCAACACTTCTTTGGGCGCCCTCGCGTGAGGTTGATGGCGTTGAGCTGCGGCTATTTCGACGAGTCGCTACTGCTTTATTGTTACTTTTTCCACCACTACCTAAACGTGATTCAGGTAATACATGGTGGAAGCCTTCAACCATTTCACGATCTAACACGCGATTGATCAAACGCTCAATATCGTTCAGTAGTTTAATTTCTTCGTTACTGACCAGTGATACCGCTTGACCCGATGCACCTGCGCGGCCAGTACGGCCGATGCGATGCACATAATCTTCTGGCACGTTTGGTAAGTCAAAGTTAACCACTTGTGGTAATTGATCAATGTCCAAACCACGGGCAGCGATATCGGTCGCAACCAATACGCGGGCTTGGCCATTTTTAAAGTCAGCCAAGGCTTTAGTACGCGCGGTTTGGCTCTTGTTTCCATGAATTGCAGCGGCTTTAATGCCAGCATCTTCAAGGCTTTTCGCCAAACGGTTAGCACCATGTTTAGTGCGCGAAAATACTAACACTTGTTGCCAATCGTGTTGTTTGATCAGTTGGATCAACAACGCTGATTTTTGGCTCTTATCAACAGGGCAAATCCACTGTTTGACTGTGGTCGCCGCCGCGTTGCGTGGTGTGACCGAGATTTCGACCGGATTGTTGACTAAGCCTTTTGCCAGCTCGCGAATTTCATCGGAGAAGGTGGCTGAGAACATCAGGTTTTGGCGTTGCTTAGGTAAAATGGCCAGAATCTTACGGATGTCGCGGATAAAGCCCATGTCGAGCATGCGATCGGCTTCATCTAACACTAAGATTTCAAGCTGGCTAAATTTCACCGCTTTTTGATTGTACAGATCCATTAATCGACCCGGGGTTGCGACTAAAATATCAACACCGTGGCGCAATTTAGCGATTTGTGGATTGATAGGCACGCCACCAAATATCACCGCCGAACGCAGTGGTAAGTTCTTACCATAGGTTTCGACACTTTCAGCAACCTGAGCCGCCAGTTCGCGAGTCGGTGTTAACACTAATGCGCGCACTTGGCCTGCTTGAGCGCGCATACCTTTACTCAGGAGTTCGAGCATAGGCAGAGTGAAACCTGCTGTTTTACCTGTTCCTGTTTGGGCGGCCGCCATCACATCTTTGCCTTCAAGCACAGCGGGAATAGCTTGAGCTTGGATTGGCGAAGGTGTGTCGTAGCCTTGTTCGGCAACGGCTTTAAGTATCGGGGCCGATAAGCCCAGGGAGGTAAAACTCATAGATTGGTCTCTTGTGGCAACGCTTTGCTGCATTTATGGTCTGTTGCCAGGTCTGCTGGCGGGCGTGCAGCTTACAGGATTAGGCCCTTAAGTGCCATCAAATATGGACTTTTACAGCAGTTTTCATTCAGATTGGCACACAAATAGCTTGTCAGACTATTGAAGAGAGATTGGTTAACCTTTTCAGCATAAGTAGGATGGCGCAACTTAGTGGCTAAATATATGTCATAGATTAATCAGACGGACTATTACCAGTAATTTGTGCGGTATTACATCCGCCTTTTTTATCTATTTAGGGGTGATAATGGACTATTTTTTAACATGTTACATAAGTGAACGTTAGATCACTTCGTCCTGATTAGATTGGTATAAAATGAATGCTATTAATCTATCGCACTTAACACCGTTTTATAGCTGATATAACTTAAGAATCCGTCAGTGTATGCTTGCGATAGCGAGGATGTTTATTTTAAGGTAAACCATCTTCGTAAACGGTTAACTACCTCTTTAATAGGTGAATTATGACAGCCATACAGCATATTGAACGCCTTGCTCGTGGACGCAGCGAACAGGCCGTTGCTGTGATTAAAAATGTGCAACAGATGTCAAATATCCCTATGCATGAGATGCAGCTCGCGCTCAAGCAGTTACTCCATTGCGGCCGAATCGCGCTGCATTTCCATCCGGATAAAATTGATAGCCGTGGCATGACAGTCGCTGAAGGTTTACTGCGTGATGGCCAATACCGCAGTCAGTTTGAAACGCATATTTCTAATGGTCAGTTGTCACCTGAGTTAGGTGGCCCGCGAGATCATTGGGAAAATCAGCTTTTTGGTCATGCTTATAAAGGCACTAAATCACGGCCTAAGTATGGTGCACTTGATCTGGGCATGTGGCAGGATGGCCCAGCGCCCCGTTTTGGCAGTTGCTATTTACTGACAAAAACAGATGTGCTGGCACGCGCAACTTTTAGTTATCTTGATTCGTACCGTAACCCCAAAGAAAAGGGCACATTATCCTGTTTTGATGACATTTTAGCGGCGCTGTTAACCGAGAGTTTTGAGCGTCATTACGCTTTAGGTAAATCAGATTTTAAGCCATTGAATGTAGTCCAGTATATGGCGCATCAACTCAATGCTTCTTTGTTATCACGTTTTGAGCGACCTTTATCAAATAATCTTGATCATTATATTGAAGCGCAGATCCACGGCGATGTATTGCTTAGCGAGGATATTGCCATGTTGGTCGCTGATCCCAGCTTTAAGGGAACGGATATTGGTTCAACCTTAAGTAATGTGTGCGATAAATACGATATCGAGCTGCAATACCACAACGGTTTTAGTTTGCACACGGCGCAAATTCCGAGCGATTTTCGTGGTCCGACTATGCCATCGCTGGCGAGTCGTATCGCAATAGACGATAAGGTCGATGCCCATGCTATTGGCGTGGCTACGCGGGATTTATACCATTCGCCGCAGCATTGGCGCGAACGCGGTAATCGCGCTCAAGTCGCCCACGAACTTAAGTTGCTCTGGCATGTGCTAGTGAAATACGGCGCGGTGCAGTAAGGGCTAAGCCATTTAAAAATCCTTTAATGGTAAGATTTAGCTCTAACAAAAACAGCGAGCAACTTAAAGTTAACTCGCTGTTTTTTTTATGTTTTATATGTTATTACTGGTTTCAAGGTCGTCCTAGCAACCGGTATCAACTTTTTTATAGGTGGGAACACCAGTCGTTTCCCATTTGTAACTGATGTAGCAATTGGTTGCTTCGACTTGAGCTTGATTTGGCGTGGCAAGGTTTAGTTTTTGTTTTGGCGCGGCAATAACTTCATAGGTGCCGCTAGTAGTGTGAATGCGGTAGGACCATTCATTAACATTGAGCCCTGCAGCCTTAAAAATTTCTGGCGCAGTAGTGTAAGTATCGCTTGGGGTTATACCGCTGGTGCTAGCTGCCCAAGGTTGGTAGTTTTCACCACGAATATCGTCGTAAACGACTCGATTGGTGGTACCGCTGTTAGCAATTTCAGATTTCGCTTTGAATAAAGTGACGGCGGATTTCATCGATGCAAATGCTCCAGATAACTGACTTTTATAGGCATCTGATTGTAAATTGATGAATTTAGGAGCTGCAACTATGGCTAATATTCCTAGAATAATAATGACCACAATGAGTTCAATTAGGGTGAAACCGGCATTTTTATTTGGCATAGGTAGCAGGTACTTAATATAAAGAGCTTAATGCTATCGAAGTTTTGGCTATCAGGCTAGTGCTAGGGAAAGTTCCGTTAACTCAGGTATTTTTTTATCTTTAGCGCGTTTCTGTGAGTCTGCTAGCAAAAGTCTGTGGGAGGGTTTCATCTGCTGTAGATGCCTGCGATACTGCGTCCCTATCGAAACGTTTTCGCGGTTACAAGTACTTTAACTCAGTCGTTATCGGTATACATTTCTGCTATTCATCGCTTAATTTTTTTCTTGTTGGAGCACCATGGATAAGTCGTTAGAAAAATCCCTTCTTGTTTGGCTAAAAATACAAAAAAGAGCCTGTGGCTTGTTCCTTAAGTTGTCATTATGGCTGGGCATGCTAAGCGCTATCGCTATGGTGGCGCAGGCGTACCTGATTGCGACGATTCTTGATGGTGTCATTCTTGGCGGAAAGTTCATAAATAGCGAAGCTATAGCCGATAGCGGTACTCAGTCTTTAACGGTTAATATCGCCGCTTTTATGCCACATTTTATTGGTTTAATTGCGTTAATGTTGTTGCGCGCATTACTTGCCTATGGGCGTGAACGCGCTAGTTTTGAGGCGGGTAAACGCCTACGAGGTCATATCCGCTCAGCAGTAATGGACAAGCTGATTAAGCTTGGGCCTGCGTTTATTAAAGGTAAGCCCGCCGGTAGTTGGGCCAGCATAGTGTTAGAGCAAGTTGAAGACTTACAGGACTTTTATGCCAGATATCTTCCGCAAGTGAGTCTGGCTGGTTTTATCCCAATGTTGATTTTGGCCGCTGTATTTCCCCTCAACTGGGCAGCAGGATTAATTTTATTGCTCACCGCGCCATTGATTCCTCTGTTTATGATTTTAGTTGGCATGGGCGCTGCTGATGCTAACCGTAACAACTTCAATGCACTGGCCAGGTTGAGTGGTCATTTTATGGATAGATTAAAGGGCTTAAGCACCCTAAAACTATTCCACCGTGGCGATGCTGAACTTAACGTCATAGCCACGGCTTCGGAAGAGTTTCGCAGCCGTACTATGTCGGTACTACGGCTCGCATTTTTAAGCTCGGCGGTATTAGAGTTTTTTGCGGCGGTGTCGATTGCGGTGTTAGCGGTGTATTTTGGTTTTAGTTATTTAGGTAACTTAGATTTTGGCTACTATGGCGCTCATGCCAATATCAGCGCGAGTGCCGATCCTGAACTGGGTGGAATTCCTTTTAGTTTGTTTACTGGGTTGTTTATTCTCATCTTAGCCCCTGAGTTTTATCAACCACTGCGGGATATGGGCACTCATTATCACGCTAAAGCACAGGCCATTGGCGCAGCAGAGGCCTTGATTACCTTGCTTGAATATCCTGAGCCCGAGTTTGCGGGAACAATCCGTATTGATAGCATCCAGACGCTCCGCGCTGATAATCTTGAAGTATTCAGTGTAGATGGCACGCGTTTATTAGGCCCATTGAGTTTTGATGTCCAAAATGGTGAACATTTAGCTTTGGTTGGCCCAAGTGGCGCGGGTAAAACCAGCTTGCTTAATACGTTACTGGGGTTTTTACCCTACAAAGGTCATTTATTGATTAATGGCCATGAGTTATCTGCAATCGACTTACCCCACTGGCGGCAACACTTAGCTTGGCTTGGACAAGAACCGCAGTTATTTCACGGCACAGTGCGTGATAACGTTGCCTTAGCCAATCAAGCGATGCCAGAAGATAAGATTTGGCAGTTGTTAACTGCGGCCAATATAGCCGAGTTTATTAAAGCGCAACCATTGGGTTTGGACTCGCCGATTGGGGAGCAATCTTCAGGGTTGTCCGTTGGCCAAGCCCAGCGTATTGCGCTAGCAAGGGCGCTTGGACAGCAGGCAAGTTTATTTGTACTTGATGAGCCTACTGCGAGTTTAGATAGCCAGAGTGAGCAAGCGGTAAGCGCAGCCTTAAACACTGCGATGGCTGGCAAGATGTGCATTATGGTGACTCACAGATTAGATAAGCTCGATGAAATGGACAGCATTCTCGTGCTTGATAAAGGCTCGATAGTGCAGCGCGGCAACTTTACCACTTTATCTAACACGCCAGGGTTATTTCAAACGCTATTGCGGGAGAATGTTGAATCTGTGGCGGATATTGAACTTGCACCGTTATCAAACACTAGCTTGGTTGATTCCACGCTCGATATTGCCGCAGATATCACTCAAGGAGACCGCCAATGAAAGTGCTGATCCCCTTTATTAGATTGTTTTCGCGCCAATGGCTCATGATGTCCGTGGGCTTATTGTTGACCATTATTACCCTCATCACAGGTATAGGTTTGCTGTCACTTTCGGGCTGGTTTCTTTCTGCTACTGCGGTAGCGGGTTTAGCGATAGTCACAGCACAAACATTTAACTTTTTTACGCCCGCGGGCGGGGTACGATTTTTCTCAATAGCGCGCACCGCCAGTCGTTACGGTGAGCGTTTAGCCACCCATGAAGCAACCTTTAAACTACTGACCGAGCTGCGCGTTTGGGCGTGGCGTAAGTTGTTACCGCTCAGTGCTAAAAACCTACAAGGGTTACGCCGTGGCGACATGCTCAATCGCTTAGTTGCCGATATTGATACCCTTGATCATCTCTATCTTCGTCTGCTCACGCCAATGGCGGCATCATTATTGATGACGGGGCTGTTGTATCTGTTCCTCGCTTGGTTTGATGCCAAGCTTGCCCTGAGTCTTTGCCTGTTCTTAGTGGCGGTTTGGTTAGTGATGCCATTACTATTTTATCGACTGGGACACACGCCAAGCCGCACGATGCTCGAAACAAAACGCCAGTATCGGGTGCAATTATTAGATGTGTTGCAAGGCCAAGCCGAGCTGAGCTTATTTGGTGCTAACGACAGATTTAGGCAAAGACTGAATGAGGCAGAGGCTAGTTTGTTCAAAAGCCAAAGTGCGATGGCCAATATTACCGCGCTTAGCCAAGCCATGTTGATTATATCAACGGGTTCAGCCTTGATTATGATGCTGTATTTAGCCGCTCAAGGGGTAGGCGATGCAGTGCCGCCAGGGCCTATGTTTGCGCTTATGGTGTTTGCCACAATGGCCTGCGTTGAAATGATGATGCCGATTGCGGGCGCGTTTCAGCATTTGTCTGGCTGCGTGCTCGCGGCGACGCGGATTAATGAAATTATTGAACAAGAGGCCGATATTCAATTTATGACCGATACAGGCTTAAGAGCCAAATCGGGGGCGCTGTTGATTGAAGATATCCATTTTGGCTATCGTGAAGGGCAAAGTGTGCTGCAAGGGTTGTCCCTTGAAATCAAAGCCGGAGAAAAAGTTGCGCTACTTGGGCCAACGGGTTGCGGTAAGTCGAGCTTATTGGCGCTCATTACCCGTGAATGGCAGGCGCAGCAAGGACTTATCAAGCTCGATGGTCATGCACTTTCAGACTATAGCGAGCGCGGTCTGCGTGAGGCGATTACTGTGGTGAGCCAACGGATTTATCTGTTTGCAGGCACCTTGCGTGAAA
Source organism: Shewanella morhuae (assembly GCF_900156405.1). Lineage (GTDB taxonomy): Bacteria > Pseudomonadota > Gammaproteobacteria > Enterobacterales > Shewanellaceae > Shewanella > Shewanella morhuae. The sequence goes on along the minus strand of NZ_FTNN01000004.1, from coordinate 182,140 downwards.
ACTTAGTATTGGCTTTACCGGTTGTTGAAGGTGAAAAACGCACCGCCCATGATGCGCGTTTGATTGAAGTGCTGCAAAGAGTCGGGCTTAGCGCCTTACTTACCGGTGATAAACCGCTGGAGCTATGGATTGGTGAAGGCGGGCGGCAGCTTTCAGGCGGCGAGCAGCGCCGTATTGGTGTCGCGCGAGCCTTGTTGCGTGATGCGCCATTGCTCTTGCTCGATGAGCCCACCGAAGGCTTAGATAAGCGCACTGAGCGAGAAATTTTAAGTTTACTATTTGAGTTTGCTAAAGATAAAACCTTATTGATGATCAGCCACCGTTTGACGGCAATGGCGAAGATGGATCAAATTCACTTGCTGCAAGAGGGCAAAATTAATGCCTCTGGCAATCATCAAATTTTGATGGCAAACAATAAAGAGTACCAAACCTTATATCAAAGGCTTGCATAAGTTTTTATACAAAATATCTCACGCTATATTAACACTGGAATTATGTCGATGAACCCTGCAATGCCAGTCGCCTTTGCCCCTCAAATTAATGCCCACTTTAGTGGCAAATTTGAGGTTGAGCTTAAATATCGTTTACTAGACCGCGATGCCTTTTTTGCAGTTTTGCAAACAAGGAACCCCGAGGTGATGCTCGAAGATAATCTAGAGCATGACTGTTACTTTGATTTAGCGTCACACTCACTGATAAGCGAGCATAAGAGTTTGTGTATCCGTGAGATGCAGCCATCGGGCATTATGCTGTGGATAGTCAAAGGCCCTGAGAAAGACCGCTGTGAAGCAGTTAATATCACCGATGCGACTAAAGCTAAGAGCATGCTGCATACCTTAGGTTACGAGTGTGTACTTGAAATCAAAAAGCGCCGTAGTATTTATTTTCTCGGTAAATTTCATCTAACACTGGACCATCTCGATGGGCTAGGGGATTTTGCTGAGCTGGCGATTATGACCGATGATGAAGCCCTGATGCCTGAATTTGAAGCGCAATTAGTGCAACTTGCTACCGAATTAGGTTTATGTGAAGCGCAGCGGGAGTTGTTATCCTATCGACAACTCTCTCAAGCTTTGAAGACCAACGGGCTTAAAAATGATGCTGCCCCAAGATGATTGGGGCTTATTAACTAGGCACTAATATTGTCGATAAGCTCGCAATACTTATGTATTCGCACAACATATCAGCAGGCTATACGGCCAGATATAACGATTAACCTAAGCGTTGCGAAAATGAAAGGTAACGCTTTACTTCAGCTTCATTGAATTTTAATTCGTTACCTTCTTGCACGCTCGATAGTAAGTTTTCTCGTGCAAAGCGTTTTATTGTTGCTGGCGTTTTATCGAGCATTTTGCACACTTCATCTAAGGTCAGTAAGTTCTCATTCATGTGACTTTCCTATCATTCCATTGCGTTATGATACCAACAGTATAGGACAATAATTCACAGCTGGGACACGCGTTAATCAGCGTGTGTGTTTCCTTTTATTTGACTTTCTATCAGTAAGTGACCTTTTGCCGCAGTAATTGCCGTGACCGCGCGGGATTTGAATTCGCGGCGATATAAGGTTGCAACTACGAATAAACTCGCGGAGATAAACAGTATCGGGTGTACAAACCAGCACAATACTGCCATCGAAAAATAATAGGCTCGCAGTCCATAGTTGTAAGAGTGCGCTGCTTGATCTTGCACTGTTGCCATTTGTCTTGCGTAAGCTTTGAGATTATCGTTTGAGCCATCGCTGTCTAATGGCCCTGCACCTATCATCACATTCACAAACCCATATTGACGCATTGACCAGGTAAACTGAAAGAAGGCCATCACAAAGATGCCAACTAATAGGGCAAGCTTTACTTGCACCAGTGAATGATTTGGAGGCGCAGCAAACGGAATGGTCGATATTACGCTCTCTAAGCGTTCAACTTGAGCAAATAAGGTCAGTACACCTGCGAGCACAAATAAAGTGGTTGAGGCAAAAAAAGCAATATTTCGTTCAAGGTTAGCCAGTAATGCTGCATCACCTACCCGTACTCCGCGGGTCATCACCTCAAGCATCCAATAAATTCTATGCTTATGTAGGCCACGGGCAATACAGTCGGTATCTTTCGCCTTAAGACGGGCAAAGGCGGTATAGCCAGCCCAAGAAACGATAAACCACACCAATGCAGAAATATCTAATAGCGAAAATGTCATAGCAACCTTAATAAAATTAACATTAGGATAAAACAAGAATAGCGTCAGGTGTTAATTATGGGGTGTTTGAAAGAGTCGGTGCAACAGAGAAACGATGACCTTGGAAAGTTTTTTTCGATAGTGGATATGAGTTCACAATAAACTGTTTCGAAAACACATAGGCGTTAGTCGTTGAAGCCATTTTAGGTAGGAAATCACTTATAAATTTAAGCTTTAATTAATGTTTTGGTTACATAAATGTCAACTTTAGATTGACTTTTCAAGGCTGATTTACTCTAATCCTTAACTTATTTTATCTATAGAATTCCGTTTGAATTTTAAAAAAAGTTAGGGATGACGATGAAGTCTAATTTCAAATCCATATCACTAGCCGTTGCTGGTGTATTATCGCTCAGTAGTTGTGCCATCACTCAGTCCGTCGAAGATAATAAAGAAACCGTTATTGGTTGTGCTATTGGTACCGGTTTAGGTGTGCTCATTGGTAATTATTTGGGCGGCAAAAAAGGTATGGTTTATGGTGGCGCGGCTGGCGCAGCGATAGGCTGTACCGTCGGTTATGATTTTCAGAAGAAACGCGAAGCGTTAGAACAATTGGCCAAAACTGAAAATCTCGATATTCAATTCACTTCAATCAGTGCTTCAAAGGCCAGTGATGAGCAACAAAGTAGTTTGTTGATCAGTTCTCCTGAACAAACTATGTCTAAGGACGATCAACAAAAATATGCCGATTATCAAGTTGTGGGCATGGCTGCAACTGTGTCTAGCAATGAGGTGATGTTTGCTTCAGGATCTGCAGAAGCCACGGCAGAAGCTAAGAAAAAGTTTCAAAAACTCGCTGCGATTTATAAAGATTCTAAACAAAATATTTTGATTACTGGGCACACTGATGCTAGTGGCGGAGAAGCGTTAAATCAAGAGCTTAGCGAAGCAAGAGCACGCTATGTAGCGACAATTTTTAATCAAGCGGGTATTCCGACAGAACGATTATTCTTCCAAGGTGCGGGCGAATCACAACCCGTTGCCGCCAATAGTGATGACGTGGGCAAGGCTAAAAACCGCCGCGTTGAGATTATTGAAATTGATGGTAAACCTGATCAATTACTGGCTTATTCCTATAAACAAAAAACGAATTTAAGCTATTTATCCCGCCGTTCGCAGGATAAAGTTGCCACGGTTCAACCGACAAAAGCGGTGGCGCAAACCACCCACACTCCAAGCCCATCAACTGCTGAGTCTGCATCAATTGACATGACGCAGTCAGAAATCGTGAAATTACTTGATCCCGTCAAGCAACAAAAAGCCCTCGTCGATTTTGGTGGCAAAAAAATGGCAGACGCCTCGACTAACTTTGCCCAATTGGTCGGAGTTAAGAAAGAGAGTGGTTTTGCACTATTTAGTAAGGCTTATGCATCAGAGATATCAAGTTTAAACTGCGCCGTAGAAGGGCCTCGGGTAACGGGTGATGTCAAAAGTTTATCTACGGGTGAGAGTTACAATCGTAATGATTACAACACCGCAGATTACTTACCCGGCATGAACGGAACGGTTTGGGTGAGTAAGGTTAACGGCCATTATATTGGCTTAACGCCAGTGGCTGTTATTAAAGACAGCGGCACCGCGATATCTGCACCTAAAGTGAATATTTGGAAGAACTATAAAGGCTCAAGCAAAGATGCGCCTAATTATCAACTGACTAGCCATGTAGAAACGTATTATGGCGATAAAGGTTTGTTATATCGTGTGTTTACAAGTGAGAAAGACTCGCCAGTGCGTTGCATGGATTTAGTGATGCCTATTGACCGTTCAGCTGCTGCGATTGCTGGCAAGCTGTATTACGAAAAAAACAAAGCGGTTTATGAAGCCGATTTTGAACCAAAATTGTTATAAGAAATGCGCTTAGGAGTTAGAAATGGATTTGGTGTCAACGCTGTTTAACGAGTATCGCGCATTAGTGTCGCTGTTACTGTCTTTGATGGTCTTAGTGGTCGTGATAACCATTTGGTGGGATAAAGTGAGCTTTTGGTGGCTCAATATGTGGTACGCCTTCCCATTGATCGGTAAGGAAAGTCGCTTAGCGAAAGATTATGAAACTCAAGTTAAGATTTACGATAAAGATTGGCTGAACACTGAAGTCGCGCTGTGTACCGACTTTGCTGCTCATTACGAAAAAGTAAATAAAGACGAAGAATTGTTCAGTAAAAGCCAAGATTACTTAGGTAAAGTGACTGAAAATGGTCGTAATAACTTACACATTTTAGGTTGGATTCTGATCGCCGCTTTAGTATTTGTTGAGGCGATGGGGTTTAGTTATGTGTTGTCTGGTTTTACTATTCCTGGCGCATCAGAAAAGCTGCAACAGCAAGGCGCTGTGGGTATTGCTTTTATTATTTCAGTTTTACTGGTTGGTTTAACTCACTTTACTGGGCATGAATTACATGCAAACTCGCTGATTAAAAAAGCGAAAGTATGGTGGAAAAATGCTAAAAATCGTGACAAAGCCACCCCAGAACTCGCGCCTAATACCCGCATTAATTTAGATAAAACCTTTGACGATGATGATGAGCCGCAATACAAACAAGTCATTAATCGGATTTCTACAAATGCTGAAGTTAAGCCCCGTTATTTCATCACTACAATAACTGCGATTGCGATTATTGTTATTGCGGTGTTGGCTACATATGTTCGTGGCCAAGTGCTTGAAAAAATGCACATTGACGAAGTCATGATCAAAACCTCCGGTGAAATGTATCAAACACAGGATCCCTACGCAGAAGCGCCGCCCGCATTTTTAGTGGCAGAAGCGAAAAGTGCCGACGATAAAGCCGGTGGTGATATTTGGGAGCGCGAACAGAAAGGCGGTTGGGGAACCTTCATCTTCCTCGCATTCCTGTTTGTACTGTTACAAATTTTCGGTATTTTGATTGGTTTTAAAACCGGATTTGCAGGTAAGCACTCTAAAGATGCCCGTAAAGAAATCGGTAACTTTAAGAGTGAGCGTGAGTTTAAGACGCATTATTCACGCTTAAAGCAGCAAGTTGCACGTGTGGCGCAAAAACGCTTAACCAACTTACAACAAAGAATGAATCAAAAGGCTGAGATTAACTGCCAAGATCCTAGAGTGTTGCAAGTATTAGAAGCGTGCGGCGATCGTTCATTCTTGATGTATATGGAAGATTTAGGTAATGCTGAAAATCGTTATGATCAATCGGTACGGTTACGCGAGCATCAAACGTTAGCCAGTCATCAGGCGATGAAAAATACCCCAGCCGCGGCAGAGAAAGTCGCTGTGGCCAAAGTCGTCGACGATGTTGTTACTGAGTCGCCAGAGCAAATGGAAGCCAGACTTAAAGCTGAGTTGATTGCCGATGCAGCCGCAAAGCAAGCAGCTGAAGCTAAAGCCGCTGCTCAAATAGAAACACCAGAACAGGCTGAGCAGCGTATTCGCCAAGAATTGCTTGCTGAAATGGCGCCGCCGCCAAAAGTGGCTGAAACGGAAGAACAGATGCGCGATCGTTTACGCAAAGAGTTGCTAGGAGAATTAAGTTAATGGCATGCGTGACAAAGCTCGCTAAGTTCGTTATCGGTGGCCTATTGGGCTCTTTCGCTATTTCTGCGAGTTTACCGCTCATCGCTGCTGAGCGAAATGACATTAAAAGTTGCTACGAGTTTGCCAAAATTGATCCCAGTACCGCGATATCAGTACCAGGACGGCACTTATTTGTGGCAATCGATGGTACCTTTTCCCCTGATCTTAATATCAAACAGTCAGTACATGAAAAGGTGCACCTTTTTCTTCAGCCGGGCGACAAAATCACCATCATCAGCTTTAGTGCTTATGTGAAAGATTATTATACCGATGTCTTGTTTAGTGGTCGATTGGACACCAACATTGCTGATAGAGATGATGTTTCAAAGAAAAACCTGATGACCTTTGATAGCTGCATGAATAAACAGGCTCAGTTTGTTAAGACTAAAATTGATGCCCATATCAAGCATGCTTTTAAACCTGATGATGTGGATTTACCTAAAACGGAAATTCTTAGCAACCTTTCGCAAGTGATAGCGCCGCAAGTGGCTGCTGATAACGAAGGGCGACGAGTGTTGTTACTGGTCTCTGATATGGTTGAGAACTCGGATGTCACCAGCTTTTACAGTAAAAATGCCTTAAAAGTTATTGCTCCAGAGCAAGAAATGCAAAAAATTACTAAAGCTAATATGCTCAGTGATTTTAAGCAGGCAGATATTTATGTGTTAGGCGCAGGTTGGGTTCCGGCAACGTCAAAAGGATTTCGTGGTGGCCAAGTTATGTTGCCGCTAAAGCAGTTTTGGCAGCAATATTTTGAGTCCTCCCATGCTGAACTTAAAGGTTTTGGTCAACCGGTGTTAATGACAGATATGTGATGCAGTTTTGGTTCAATAGCACTTACACTTAGTTAAGCACAGCGAAATAGCAGATCTGTAGTGGTTATCGAAGTCTTAAACGTAGTGTTGGGTTATGCGATTGATTTAAAGTAAAAAAGCCAGACGATAGTCTGGCTTTTTTAATGGCTTAGCGATTAGTTTTGATAGTCACGATATTTCAGAGCGATACCAAGAAATATCGCGACTATTTAACACAAAGATGCAGTGAGTTTATTCGTCGCCATCACCTAGTGATAGTAACGTCGCGTTACCACCGATGGCGGTGATGTTGTTGGTGCGAGTCTTTTCAGTCACAAAACGGGTTAAGTAATGCGGACCACCGGCTTTAGGGCCTGTACCAGACAAACCTTGGCCGCCAAAAGGCTGTACGCCAACCACTGCGCCGATTTGGTTGCGGTTAATGTACACGTTACCTACATTCACTTTATCGGCAACTTCAAGGGCATGGCCTTCGTTACGGCTGTGGATACCTAAGGTTAAACCAAAGCCTGTGCTGTTGATTTCATTAATCACTTGGCTTAGCTCTGCAGCCTTGTAGCGAATAACGTGCAGGATTGGGCCAAAGTGTTCTTTCTCAAGCACTTTAATCGAATCGATTTCAACCGCTGTAGGCGAAACGAAGTGACCATTTTCAGTCCCCGCAGGCAGCGGCATTTGCTTGATAAGCTTACCGACTTGCTTGATATGGTCGATATGCGCATCTAAGTTAGCTTTTGCTGTGGCGTCAATCACAGGACCCACGTCAGTTTTCACTGAACTTGGGTTACCAATGACTAATTCATCCATCGCGCCTTGCAATACTTCAATCACGCGATCGGCAATGTCTGTTTGCAAGAAGAGTACGCGCAGCGCCGAGCAGCGTTGACCCGCGCTAGTGAATGACGATGACACCACATCGTTAACCACTTGCTCAGGTTGCGAGGTTGAGTCCACCACCATGGCATTTTGACCGCCAGTTTCAGCAATTAAAGGAATAATTGCGCCTTCACGGTTGGCTAATGTGCGGTTAATCAGTTTTGCTGTGCCAGTTGAACCGGTAAAGCACACACCGCCAATACGCTCGTCCGCTGTAATTGCGCTCCCCACAGTGGCGCCAGTGCCGGGTAAGAATTGCAGCACCTCAACAGGAATACCCGCTTGGTGAGCCAGCTGCACTGCACGGTAACCAATAATTGAGGTTTGCTCTGCAGGTTTGGCGATAACAGTGTTACCCGCCGCTAATGCCGCAGAAACTTGGCCAAGGAAGATTGCTAGTGGGAAGTTCCATGGGCTGATACACACGAATACACCGCGGCCTTGCAGAAACAGTTCGTTCAGCTCACCCGTTGGGCCTGGAAGCAGTTCAGGCTTAGCCATCATCTTCTTGGCTTGTATGGCGTAGTAACGACAAAAATCAACGGCTTCACGCACTTCATCAATACCGTCTTGAATGCTTTTGCCTGCTTCACGGGTACAAAGAACAATTAACTCTTCACGGTTTTCTTCTAATAAATCCGCTAATTTTTGCAGCGCACAAGCACGTATTTCTACAGGCGTACGCGTCCATGAGGCAAATGCTGCGTCAGCAGACGCTAGCGCTAGCTCTATGGCAGCATCGTCGGCAAAGGCTATTTGTCCCACGGTTTGAGTGGTGTCGTATGGGCTAACAACGGTCTTGTGCTCGCCGATTAAGGTTTTGCCGTTAACCAGTGGACCCGCTTGCCATTGGGTATCTTTAAACTGTTCTAATGCGGCGAAAAATGGCTCAGATTCGGAAATGATGTTCATATTGAGTCCCTTGGAGTTTTTGCGATCACTACCGAAAATATCGGTAGGTAAAACGATTTTTTTGTTAGCCAGGGTTTTGTAACCCATAAGCGTTGTTAGCGGATGTACCACTAATGACTCGATTGGGGTTTTTGGATCGACCAATTTGTGGACGAACGAGGTGTTAGCCCCGTTTTCTAGCAGACGACGCACTAAGTAGGGTAGTAAATCTTTATGGGCACCAATGGGGGCATAAATACGCACTGCTTTAGCGCCTGCTTCTGCCAAAATAGTGTCATATAATTCTTGTCCCATACCATGCAAGCGTTGGAACTCATGGTTACGGTCGCCCGCCATATCTGCAATTGCTGCCACGGTTTGTGCGTTATGGCTGGCAAATTGCGGGTAAATAGCGCCACGAGTTGCCTCTGATAATAGATAACGAGCGCAAGCAAGGTAAGAAACGTCAGTACCGGCTTTACGGGTATAAAGTGGGTAAGCGGCTTCACCCGCTTGCTGAGCCCATTTAAGCTCGCTATCCCAATAGGCGCCTTTTACCAGACGTAAGGGGATTTCGTCCCCTTGCTCTTTTGCAAGACGGGTTAACCAAACTAGCACAGGTAGGGCACGCTTAGAGTACGCTTGTACTACGATACCTAATAATCCCCAGCCTTTTGCCGCTTCTGAATTAAATAGCTTTTGGAACAGCTTTAGTGATAACTCGAGGCGATCGACTTCTTCGGCATCGATAGAAATACCGATATTTAGGCCGCGCGCTAATTTAATCAGGCGGATCACGGTATCGTACAGTTCAGTTAAGACGCGATCTTCATTAGCGACTTCATAGCGTGGGTGTAATGCCGAGAGTTTGATTGAGATGGTTGGTCGCGGTGATTCGTTTTCGTTATAGTTTTGCGCCCCCAGCTCAGTGATGGCATTGGCGTAATCGGTAAAATATTTATCGGCATCTTTACGGGTTAATGCCGCTTCACCGAGCATATCGTAGGAATGGGTATAGCCGAGTTTACGTTTGTCTTCGCTGTTTTTAAGGGCTTCTTTCATATTGCGCCCCAGCACGAACTGTTTACCCATGATCTTCATTGCGGCCATCATGGCTTGGCGGATCACGGGTTCGCCAAGGCGATTGACTAAACGGCTCAGCAGATTGCTCGGGGAACCATCAAGATTTTTATCAAGCTTAACGATTTTACCTGTGAGCATTAGCCCCCAAGTCGATGCGTTGACCAGCACTGAGTCACTTTTGCTCATGTGCTCGTCCCACTTAGCCCCTGAAAGTTTATCTTCAATCAGTGCATCTGCAGTGGCCGCATCGGGAATACGCAGTAGCGCTTCGGCTAAACACATCAGGATAATTCCTTCTTGTGTCTCTAAGCTGTACTGTTGCAGGAAGGCGTCTATACCGACCATTAAGCCTTTTTTATCGAATTGACGAACCTTACTGACCAATTCATGGGCACGACGAGTGACGCGCTCTATGGCTTCATCACTGGAGGGAACAAGTTTGATTAGCTCTGACAAGTATTGTTCTTCGTCGACAATATAGTTATCGCTGACAGCTTTGAACAGTTCGTCGAGATTGGCAGAATCGTAGCGGCCTGCCAGCACTTCACTCGCTTTGAACATAGTAATCGCTTCCATCTTGGCCGTATTTAGGGCGTTATTGTTGAAACAAATGGGGAGGCGCTAAACGCATTTAGTATTTTGTATACAATATGAAGGTTTGCGCGCGCCGATTATACAACCAAAATGTGACGGGCAACACCATAGTGTGAGTAATTGTGAGGTTGTTTGATGGGTTTGTTAATAGCGAGATGTAATGCTGAGTTGACAAAAAAGCCAGTGTTTAAAAACACTGGCTTTTAGTGGGTAAAAAAAGGCTGATAAGATTACATCCAGCGTTTCTTACTGCGACGCTGTGGCCTAGGTAAGTAAACTAAAATAATCCCTACGAGTAACCCCATACCAGCAATTAATCCGCCTTGGCGCCATAATTCAAACCGCTCATCTTGCGCGGAGCTATCCAAGGCATTTTTGAGCTTGTCACGTTCTTGAGTCGTGGTAGCTAAGTTGCTTTCTAACTCGCTTAACTTAGTCTTTAGCTCAGCAACTTCGTCAGCATGGTTATTCGTTGAACCGAGCACTTCAGTTAACTTAGCTTTAGTTTGGGCTAACTCAGCAGTTAAGGCTGGCACTTGTTCGCGAAAACTTTGAGTAGAACTAATTAAGTTCGTTTGCACCCAACCTTCACGATTTTTATGATCGATTATTTTGGAATAATCACCTTGAGTTTCATTGAGCAGTGTCACAGGTTGGCCTGCTTCGATTGAGCCTACAATTCGAAACTCAGTACCCGGGCCGCCTAGAAGATAAAGAAACACATTATCTGATATGAAGCGGGATTGGCCTTCGGCCAGCAGGTTGGAAGACAATAACATCATTCCTACCAGAGTCAGGAGTCTAAACACTTTTGTATTCTCATCAACGAAATAGTCTGCACATGCTATGGATTTGAAGCCTGTAATGCAAGAGGGAAGTCATAGACTTCCCTCAATTTTACAGCATCCATGCTATGTCAATTCCAATTTAAAGCACTCTTTTTGACAATCTTCTTACGGAACGACCTGATGGTAATCAGCGCTCCAACAAGGCGGATTAATTAAAGACGCCTTTAATCATAAAGAAGAAGATGATAGATAAACCCGCACCAGCCGGTAGGGTTACTACCCAAGAGACAACAATATTACGGACAACACCCATGTTAATGGCTGCAATACCACGAGCCATACCTACACCTAATACCGCACCGACTAAGGTTTGTGTGGTGGAGATAGGTAATCCGGTACCAGAGGCAATAACAACGGTTGAAGCTGCTGCTAATTCAGCTGCAAAACCACGGCTCGGGGTTAAGTGAGTGATATTTTTACCAATAGTTTGCATTACGCGCTGACCAAAAATCGCCAGACCCAATACAATACCAACCGCACCTAAAGGCAAAATCCACCATGCGAGTGCTGATTTAGCTGCTATCTCACCACCGCTATTGACCACAGCTACAACTGCCGCTAATGGGCCAATGGCGTTGGCTACATCGTTTGAACCATGGGCGAATGCCATACAGCAAGCGGTTAAGACCATCAAAATCGCAAACACTTTTTCGACGTTTTTGAACTGGGTTTGACGATCGTTTTTCTCACTCATCTGCAAGCGAGAAATAGCAATCTTACCGAAAATACCAACAACTAGGCCAATGGCCGCTGCAAGTAAATAGGCTTGAGCCCCTGTAATATGGATACCCACATGGGATAAACCTTTTAAAATGGTCACCAGCGACATGATAAAGCCAGCAAATGCCATATAAAACGGGACATAGCGCTTAGCATTACTCAGAGGATCATCAGTGTTGAAGATAAGCTTCTGTACGCTTTGAAATATGATAAAGGCCATAAAGCCTGAGATTGCTGGGGTAATGACCCAAGAACCAACGATACCACCGACTTTAGTCCATTCAACCGACTCACTGCCTACACCCACGGCCGCAAAACCAATGATAGCGCCGACAATAGAGTGAGTGGTTGATACTGGCCAACCGAGAGCTGAAGCGACGACTAACCAAATACCAGCGGCTAATAGCGAACCTATCATGCCGTAAACCAGTAATTCAGGTGTATCAGTAAAATAATTTGAATCAATAATTCCATTACGAATTGTACTGGTGACTTCGCCACCGGCTAAAAAAGCGCCCGAAAACTCAAAAATCATTGCGATAATAATCGCTTGCTTGATCGTAATTGCGTTTGAACCTACAGAGGTTCCCATTGCATTGGCTACGTCATTAGCACCAATACCCCATGCCATCAGAAAACCAAATGCAGCCGCAACGGCAATAAGCCACGGGCCATTAGTGACTAAGACGTTAGCCACCTCAATACCTGCATCAACCATATTGATACCTTAGATAACCTTAATTTATTAAGCGCGAGCTAGCATAAGCTCAAGACGCGAACCGACGCGCTCGGCAAGATCTGCAAGACCACCGACCCACTCAATCGTTTTGTAGAGGAACATCACATCGATAGGATTCAATTGTGATTCCATAGCGAACAACTGACGGCGTAACTGAATTTGTAAATCGTCAGTATCTTCTTCGATGATATCGAGTTCGTTAATCATTTTGGCCACTAAGTCGAGCTCACGACCACGGAAACCGGTTTCGAGTAGATCTTCGAGTTCGTTAATGACTTGCTTTGCAAGGGCAACCGCATCTATACAACGTTGTAGATAAGCGATAAAAGGAACTTGCATGACCTGGGGTATTAACAACTGACGGCCGATAACACGGCCAGAAATATCTTTTGCCTTATTGGCGATCTTGTCTTGTTGCGTTAATAGTTCCAATAGATCGGTACGTTCTACAGGCATAAACAAACCGCTCGGCAGAGTAAGACGAATTTCACGCTTCAGTGAATCGGCTTGCTTCTCGGCTAAACTAATTTGCTTACGTAATTGAACTGCACTGTCCCAGTCATCTGCGAGAGTCGCTTCGAAAAAGGGGACCAGTAACGATGCACAATCGTGTACTTTGTCCATGTGCTCTTGAAGTGGCTTAATTGGCGATTTTGCAAACACGCCCAAAATAGAGTTTACTGGCATTGCCGTTTACCTATTTAGATTGTTCCATTATTGGAAAAAGCGGGCGCATGTTAACCTAAGCGTCCGCATATTGAAACTGTGTTTTTTTAAGAAAAAATCACAGCTTTATTCTAACGGGTTATCTACCAACTACAAAAGCAAATCCTACGGGAGTTTTATGACACATTTGTGACATTATGAACTAAACATGACGTATCAATGAATATTTGATGACAAAATGAGCGGCTATGCAATGAATGCTGAGATTGAACTAAAACTGTTTTTCCTACCGATATATCAACAATCCCTGATAAATAAGTTAGATAGCCTCGATAATAGTGTGCCTCAAGGGCTGCGTCGTTTGGCAAACGGTTACTTTGATACGCCTGATCTGCAATTGCGCCAATGGGACATGGGGCTGAGGGTCCGTGGCTATGATGCACACCGAGAACAAACCATAAAAACCGCGGGGCAGGTCATCGGTGGCATTCATTCTCGGCCTGAATATAATGTGACTATCCAAGCGGATAGCCCAGATTTAAGTCTATTTCCTCGTGAAATTTGGCCAAGCAATGCAGATTTAATTACTACCCAAGCTCAATTGGGCTGTATTTTTCACACTGATTTTTATCGCCGCGCTTGGCATGTTCAAATTGATAACAGCGTGGTTGAAGTGGCGTTAGACATAGGTGAAATCAGCGCTAATGGTCGGCAAGAAGCTTTGTGTGAACTGGAATTTGAACTGCTCAGTGGTGATACCGAAGCCTTACTCAAGCTCGCAACTCAAGTGGCGAGCGTTGTGCCAGTTCGTTTAGGTAAGGCCAGTAAAGCCCAGCGAGGTTATCGTTTAGCGGGCCAATCTCAGCCACTCGATTTAACCGTATTAGAATTTTTGCCGCTGGCGGAACACCGCCAGACTGCAGCCGCAGATTTAACTGCAAGTTGTCAAAGTTTGCTCGAAATCGCCCTTGAGCGTTGGCAATTATTAGAAAGTATGATTGCAGAGGCGCATACACCTGAAGCTTGTGTTGCGCTCTGGTGGCGAATGCGTGCGTGTATTCGTTTATTACGAATGACCTTAAGTCAGTTTGCGTTACTGGATGCGACGCTTTTGAGCCAATTTATACAGATTGAAAAACAGCTCGATTTTATTGAGCCTGCGCAAGCGCTAACAGCGTTACTGGGTAGCCAATATCGTTTGTTTTATCGGCAGCCGCAGAGTCGTCAATTAAAACCACAGCTGCAGCTCGATTTAGACGATATTAAGCTTGATGAACAATTAAACTTGCTTTGGCAGCAGCCTGAATATGGTCAATTGCAGTTAGCAGTCGTAGAGCGATTACTTAAGGTGAGTGCGGGTGATTTTGGCATTAATAAGCCGACAAGTTTGCGTCAGCATGCTGATAGTGTCCTACAAGCCTCTTGGCGGGCAATATTCGAGGTGATGTCAGTTAATAATGCCATGGCAAGCAAAAATTACCAGCAAGCAGCTACAGTGCTTGATGAGAGTATTCTCGTCGGTCAGGCTTATGGTAATTTATATGACGTTAAGTCGCGGGATACATTTCGTGCACCTTGGCTCGATTTAACCTTAGGAATTAAAACCTTGGCATGTTACAGCGCTTTAAATAATGCGGGCCATAAACTGGGTATTGATTTACATGAGTGGCTTGATGATAAACAGCAAAGCCTGTTGTTTGCGATGGAGTCAACACGACATAATGCGATACAACAATCTGGCTATTGGTAGTCAGTAACGGTTTATGATCCGAATGTGTAAATAAAAAGGCCCAATCCAATAATGGAGTAGGCCTTTTTATTGTAATTAATCGTTAGGTTTTCTGTCAAAACTCTGTTTTAACTCAGCAATTTTAGCGAGCATTTGTGCTTGATTCTGCTCCATCTTTAGTTGGTTTTCTTCCATTCTTGCTAACGCTAATTCAAGTTCTGATTTGAGTTCAGCTTTACTGGCGTCTTGGCGTTCTTGACGTTCAGCTTCATCGGGTGCGACAAACACAGAAGCCATATAGCCTGAAATGACACCGAAAAAACTCACACCGCTGATAATCACTATGCCGCCGATGACATGACCAGCCGTACTCACAGGATAATAATCACCGTAGCCTACGGTCGAGATAGTCACCAATGCCCACCAAATCGCTTGCTCAGCGGTTTGAATATTCGCGCCCTCTGTGCCACTTTCGACGATGAGCATAATGACAGAAGCTAACGCTAAAATTGTCACCATAGCGACCAGTAAACTGGCTAAGGTGGTTTGTTTGCGTTGTTTTATCAGCGGTAAGAGTAATGAACGGCTCATGCGGATCAGGCGTATAACGCGTAAAATCTGGAACAAGCGCGCCATGCGCAATGCTTCTATTGCCGGGATACTGGCAACAAAATCGACCCAGTGATGCTTAATAAAAAATAATTTATCACGAGCGCGGATCAATCCAATAAAGAAGTTAAGCATGAAAATCATGCAAATACCGCTATCGATGAAGAAGAGTAAGCGATAGGTTTCGCTATCGAGGCGGCCAAAGGTCATGACGAGCACGATAATCACTGACAGCAAGGATAAAATCATCATCGCCATTTCGATTGGAGAAGGCGTATCGAGGGTGCGAAGTGACCACGGGGTTTTATCTGTCATGCCAAACATTATTCCTGTTTTAGTGCGGTGGATCACTAAAGTAAAAGACTTTTGATTGCGAGTAAATTTTTTTAGTGAATTTAAAGAGCACTTTTGGGGGTGGGTTCTTCTTTATTACAGCGCATTTGACTCAAGGATTGCAGACCGATTTGATGTATGAGTATTAGGCTTTATCCACAAAATGGACGAGGTCATCAAGTACACGACGTTTAATTTCGAGTTGTGAATCGGCACTTAAACCATACTTTTCTGCTAGCTGAACGTAATCATCGGCGTTGAGTGATACGGTTAGGCGTGGGCGAGAAGGGCGTTTTGAGACCGTTAAGCCCAAAATAGTGCGAATTTGATCGGAGGGGCTAACGCCAGCATCTAATGCGGCTTTACGAATCGAATATTGAAATTTTTCATCGAGATCGAAAGCCACTTGTGTTGCTTTCGCGGCCTGTTGGTTTTTTAACCATTGCTCAGGGAGAGCGTGCTTGGTTTTACTCATAACGTATTACCTATTGCTATCAATCGTTTCTATCGCGCTTATCTGTGAGATTGTATTGGGATTATTGATAAAGTGCGAGCTCACACTTTATCTTATTTATACATTATTTTGCTGGCCAGTAATCGCGAATATCCGTTAGTGGGCGATATAGAGTCAATACGACATCGGTATCGCCGCCCTCATAAACTTCAACTTCGACGGCACGGTTCTCATCGTCATTGAGGAGTAAATAATACTCGAAGGGTTCACCCGTGGCACCATTAGCATCTTGTGGTGGCTTTTGGCCGCGGTAATCCTGACGATGGAAATAGCCAAAACCTGCAAAAGTGACTTGATGGTACTGTTTACCAAGCCATTGTTCAAATTGCGTAGCAAGCTCCGGAGGCAGTGCTTGAGTTGTGAGTTCGGCGTGGCCGGGTTCATCAAATATGGCACTGAACTGCTCAAGATCGAATAATTGCTCCACTTGGGCGCGAGAAATCTTAATCGAAAAAGCAAGATAGCTTTCATCGTCTTCTTCAATACTTAAAAACAGCGTGTCGCTACCATGACCTTTAAGCAACCACTCCGGCTGTTGATCCCGCTCTGATTCGTAGGTATTGACGGCTTCAACCCGTAATTGCTGGCCACGCAGTTGTGGTGGTAGGGCAAAGCTATCATCAAGGGTAATCATATCGCCCACATTAAGTTGTGATGGGTGATTGAGCTCGCGTGGCGGCGGCGCTTTTTTACCAAACATGCTATTGAAAAATCCCATCGTAACTCCTGCTGTGATTTACATGTGATAATAATGCTTACTCGGGCGCGGCTTTAAATTGACTCGCTGCGTATATTCACGGGCAAGATGATCATTATTTGATGAATAAAACAAAAAATGCCGAGTTCAGTAGGGGATTATCCCTCTAGAACTCGGCATTCGGTCAATCATAACTTAGCTTTTACGTGCTTTAATTCGATCTAACACGGCATTTGCATTTGATTTCTGTTCACCAATACCTGCTTCAGCTAGCTTAGATTGCAGTGATTTATCACTGTTTTCATCGGCTAAGGTTTCAGCAGCTTTCAAACGGTCATCAAACTGTTGCTGACGAGCCTTGATGCGCTCTAATGAATCCTTGGCGTTCATCAACTTAGAGTTGCTAGACGCGAACGAGTCTGTAATGGTTGCCGTCGCTTTTTGTACGCTTTCAGTGGTTTTAACCATGCTTAACTGGCGTTGATAATCAGACAGTTGGCGCTCGGTCTTTTTCACTAAGTCTTTCAAGCGCGTTGCATGGGCGCTAAAGCTGTCGTTAGCACTTTGTTGCTCGGCTAACTCTTGATCTAACATGGCAATTTTTTCAGCCACTTCAATCGCTAATTCTTCATTACCTTTATCAAGAGCTTGTGTTACATAACTTTCGTGTTCGGCGATTGAACGCTTTAGGCGGTCGATTTCACGACTGGCTTGCATTTCTTTCGCCATCACGTCAGTGAGTTCACGTTTAGCATTGGTTAAGTGCTTTTCAGCGTCACGAACTTCCTGTTCGAAAATACGGGTTGAGTTGGCATCAACAATACTTTGGCCAACTTCGGTGGCACCGCCGCGAAACGCTGTTAAAATTTTATTTAAAATGCCCATTTTGTGGCTCCTTATTTAAGATAGTCGACCATTTCATCAATAACTTCTAAACAGTTATCGGATAAAACTGCTAATTCTTGTTCAATTTCAAGCATGCTAGATTGAAGTGATAGCGCACCGTAAACCACGTATTTGTCATCAATTTTTGCAAAGGCTGACAAGGGCATTGGAATGTTGAGCTCTAGCATAGTTTCAAACATTTCACTGCGACGCTCTTGGTTTACTTCGTTCTCGCCCCACAAATAGCTGATGCACAAAATCTGATTGTCCGTTACCGATACAAATACTGGGATTTCTTCACGGCCAACGACATTCACTTGCAACACTTCGACTTCACCAGTAATTGGATAGCAATCAAACTGGAAGCCTGTTTGGCTGTTGTTGCCCAGACTGTTGAGGTGGTTGGCAATGGTATGGATATTCATATTTGTCCTTGTTGACATATTATGTCTGTGTTCAAAGATAGCACTGAGACATAATATGTCAAGCACTATCGCATCCTATTAAAAAAGATTCAGTCCTTGATTCTCTGACCAATCTTGCAAATGGTAGTGATACAGTTGCAGCGAACCCAATTCATTGGTTTTAATCTTAGTGGCATCTTGATAAAAGTTTGCCGGAAATTCAAAAGCACCCTCTACTAATCCTAAGGTTAGCCAATCATCTTTGATGGGCAACTCAGTCAGCTTGGCTAGCCTGTGCTGTGCATCAAGGCCATCTAAGGTTGCAATACTCCAGCCCCATTCACCAAAACTGGGGACATTATGATGATACTGTTTTACGTTAAATCCCGCTAAGGCCAAGGTTTTTGCAATCGAAATAAATGCCTTTGGGGCATGGTACGGCGACGTTGACTGTACTGTCAGAGCACCATCACTACTGATAAGTTCCTTTAATTTACGGTAGAAATAATCTGAATACAGCTTGTTAAGATCAGGATGGCTCGGATCCGGTAAGTCCACAATAATCGCGTCATATTTCACACCAGTTGCAATCAGTTTGTCGACTCCATTAAAGGCGTCATCGTTGATCACTGTGACGCGGGGATCGTTCAGCGCATTACCGTTGAGCGCGAGCATAGCGCGGCTGAGATTTTCAGGCATATCGGTATCAGGCGATGTAAATAATTGCACTAAACCCACATCAAGATCGAGAAGTGTAACTTGCTCAGGCTGCCAACGGAGCACTTGCTTGAGGCCAAGTCCGTCACCACCGCCAATGATCAGCACTTTGTTGTGACGCGCACTGGCGGCAAGTGTGGGATGCACCAGAAACGCATGGTAGATGTGTTCGTCTATGCTAGAAAACTGCAAGCGACCATTGATATATAAGTTATATACGGGGGCGAGACCATTACCACGTAACCGCTCAGTAAAGGTCAGTTGCTGGAAACGTGTAGCTTTGGAATATACCACCTTATCTTTATAGATCAGGTTGTTGAAGTGCTGCTCCCAGTGCGGGCCTTGGAGTGCTAGGACTAGCAAGACACCCGTGACGATAACATGTCCAGTCAACAGCAGTTTTGCACGACGGATTTTAGACCAGAAACGCCAGATAAATACAAAACCCGCCAACAGATTAAAACTAGCAGTCAAAGCGGCAGCGAGCTGGATATCAATGGCGAGCATAAAACCAACCCAAATGGCGGCACCTATGCCAGCACCAATATAATCAGCGCCATAAATCGTCCCCGCATTATGCAGTAAATGTTCATCTGAAAGCGATTGACGCACCCGTGCAATTAATGGAATTTCCATGCCGATCATCAAACCCAGTAACACGCCCCAAACATAGGGTAAATATTCGCTGAGTTTTTGCAGTGTTCCTATCATGCCGCCTTCAGGCAAGTGATCTGGCGGCAAGCCTAAGGTGTTAGCAATCATCAACGGTAGTTGTTGGCCAAAACCAATGACCGCCGCAGTGATTAAAATGGCGAGCGAGCCACATAGCGCAACAGTGAGCTCTAAAATCACAAAACCGGTAAAGGCATCACGGATCTTACGGGCGGCGAAGGCGCCTATGCCCATGGAAACGATCATCAGACCAATCATGGTATAGATGGCGGCTTCTAATGCGCCTAAAATGCGCCCCGCATAATGGGATAAAAGATATTCGTAAATCAGGCCGCAGCCTGCTAATACCGCCATAATGCCCAATAATAAGACATCATCGAACCAACCTAGGCGGCTAGGTTTAGCCGCCGAGGGAGTTAAACTATTTTGTTGCATTTGATTAGGCCATCAGTGCCGTAAGAATAAGTGCGATAGCGATGCAGATCGCCATTTCTACCGCAGCAATACCGATATTGTGCTGTTTTTCTACTTCATCAGCTAAATCGATACGGGCTAATACCAGTTTTTTCACGATAAATAGCAGTAAGGACAGCACGAGCAGCATGATGATTGAAAACACTAACCAGCCGATTACGTTGGTTACATAAGCGGTTGGATTAAAAATAATAAAGTGACTAGCAGCATTAAAGCTCAGCGCCATGGCAATCATATAACCGGCATGACGTAGCGCTAATGCGGTATGACCTTTTACTAGGGCTTGCTGCATGGACGAGTCTTGATTGCGACTTGCAAAACGGTTTTCGCGCCAGCGCGTCAGCAGCACTAACATTAACTGTGAAATTGCAAAGGCGCTGAAAATAGCAATAAAAGTATCTAAGGTTAAGTCTTCTGCCCATAACAACACGGCGCGGATAATAATTGCAGTGGCGATGGCGGCACTGGCATCAACAATCGCGACTGACACATTGCCTTTGATGATTTGCTCATTCTTATCAAATTCATTTAGCGCTAATTTATCGTGCAGGAAACGGCCAAATTTAATCAGCACTAAGCCGAATAAACCATAGGAGCTCATGCCAATCGCTTCAGTAAGATAAGAGTGTGCAGCAGCCCCTGTGATCGCGCCCGTTAGCACTATGCCCAGTGCGGCAACAGCGCCAGCGGTACTGATACCAAAGGCGAAGTTATCCCGCTCCGCCAGCTCTTTGCTGCTGTTGACTTTGACACTCCAACCCTGCAAGTAACGCATCAACGTTAGCAGAATCACCGCAATAGTGAGATCAATCGCCAGAATGGTAGCTAGCTCTGACGTGATACCGAAATCTTGAAATAATATCATTGATAATCCTTAGTTACTTACCGCGGCGCACACTGCGGGTCGTACGATTACTGGAATTGCGAAAACTGCTGTCTTTAGCATAGTTAGAGCGAAACTTACTTTTTGAGTTGTTCGCTGAACTCTTGCTTGCGCTAGTGGTGTTGGCTTTGGGAGCGCTGGTGCTTTCACGGGATAACGCCGTGCCACCGGTGCGTGCTTTCGCATAGGGGCTGTCAAAGCGCTTACCTTGGGAATCAAAGCGCTTTTTCGTCTGCTCAAATGTCTTAGTCTGTGCGCTGGCTTGTTTGGGTGAGGTATAGCGGTAACGACCTACGTCATTATAATAACTATAGCCTCGGTTCCCTGACCAGCGGTCGTAGGACACTGGTCGATTGAAGATATTGGAAAACATCGAATACATGCCATACCAAGCCCAAAATGAGGTACCGCTTGAGTTTGTTTGCCAATTACCATAAGCCGGATTACCCACCAGTTGGCTACCTGGGCCAAAGTCTTCGCCGCCATTAGCGAGGGTTGCGGCTTCGCGGCTAATCGAATTGACTCGAGCCAGTTTGCCGTCAGACATATCGGCGACGACGTTGACAGGATCTGACAGCATGTCGTTATACAAGCTGGGATCTGCAGCTTGATAGAGGTTTTCAGCCTCTGCTAGCTGTTGATCGAGATCGGCAAAGTTACTCGCTACTTTCGACTCATCTAAACGACGTTTTAGTGAGGTATACATGGGGCCTTGAGTGCCTGCATCTTTAGCTAATTCATCGAGTAAGGGGGCTAACTCAGGCTTCTGTTGCGTCAATAATGTGGTGTATTGTTTTAATAGGTTAGCGTTACGCAACTGCCCATCGTCGAGCATAGTCGTGAGTGTGGCAAGGCGTTGCTGCGTGAGTTGTTGATACTTAGCAATTTTATCCGGTCTGTCATCGCCACAACCCGTTAGCGCTAGCGCAACGGTTATAAAGAGTATCGATGTGAGAACACGGGTTAGCATTCCTGCCATGTTTTCTCCAAAAGGTAATGAAATAAAACGCAAATAGTTGCAGACAATCATAATCCGCTTGCTCAATATGCCTACTGCAAGGTTATAGTACCCTTAAATGTCGCAGATAAAGCCTGTAGCTTTACGTGTGTGCTACATCTGGCAGCTGTAAGTCATGGCAAACATAACATGATGCTGCATTAATTTATATCATTACGACATAATATGTCGATAGCTAAATTTGTTAGGAACCATTATGGCCATGCAAAAAGACAGTAATAAGTCATTGTCTATTCTCATTAATCAAACTGCGGAGCGTAATTTACAGCGGTTGGAGGAAGTGTGGTCCGAAGGGCTGGCTCAATTAACGCTTACACAACAGCAAGAGCTAAAAACGGTTTTAGGGCTCAGTGATTATGTGGCCGCCCAGTTATGCCGACATCCCGAGTGGATTAACATGTTGTTTGCCGGCGAGTTAAGCTTGATTGAGCGTAAAAACTTTGATCTTGAATTGCACGAAGTATTGAGTAGCACCACAACAGAAGAGATGGCCAAAGCCAGCTTGCGACAGTTTCGTAATTATCAAATGGTGCGCTTAGCCTGGCGTGACTTTTTAGACTACGCCAGTTTAGAAGAATCACTACTGGATCTGTCGGCGCTAGCTGAAGCCTTAGTGATTTGCGCCCGCGACTGGCTCTATAAAGAGATGTGCGCCCAATATGGCACGCCGATGGACAAAGAAGGTAATGCACAGCCGTTACTGATTTTGGGTATGGGTAAATTAGGCGGCCGCGAGCTGAATTTTTCTTCTGATATTGATTTGATTTTTACCTTTCCAGAACACGGTGAAACCGTCGGTAGCCGCCGTAGTATAGATAATCAACAGTTTTTTATCCGTATGGGGCAAAGGTTAGTTAACTTGCTTGACCAAGTTACGGTAGATGGATTTGTGTTTCGCGTAGATATGCGATTGCGCCCTTATGGTGAAAGTGGCCCGCTGGTGGTGAGCTTTAGTGGTCTTGAGGATTATTACCAAGAACAGGGCCGAGACTGGGAACGCTACGCCATGGTCAAGGCGCGTGCGCTAGGACCTTGGAGCCATTTCTGCGATGAACTACACAGTTTGCTCAGGCCCTTTGTGTATCGCCGTTATATCGATTTCTCGGCGATTGAATCTCTGCGAAAAATGAAGCAACTTATCGCCCAAGAAGTGCGCCGCCGTCATTTGACCGACAATATTAAACTCGGCGCGGGTGGTATTCGTGAGGTCGAGTTCGTGGTGCAGAGTTTCCAATTAATTCGCGGTGGCCGCGAACCAGCACTGCGCCAGCAGAGTTTATTCGGCGCTATCGATACGCTCTACAGCTTAGGACAATTTGAATATTTGGCAGTCGATGAGCTTAAACACAGCTATTTGCTACTGCGCCGAGTCGAGAATTTACTGCAAGCCATAGACGATAAACAAACCCAAACCTTACCGAATAATCCGCTAGATTGGGCGCGACTCTGTCATGTACTTGATATGGCCAGCGAGGTCGATTTACGTACCCATATTGAAGCAGCAATGAGCAAAATCCATCGTCACTTTAAAGCCACTGTGGGCGGCGAAGAAGGCGAGGATAAAGCTGAACACTGGACGGCGCAGCTGTGGAATGTACAAGATGTTGATGATGCCGTCGCGTTATTAGCCGAGCAGCAAATCGACGATGACAAATTATGCCCTATGCTCAGCAGTTGGCGCGAAACGGTCACTAAGCGTTCTATTGGTCCACGTGGGCGGGAAACCTTAGATAAATTAATGCCAAGATTATTGGAAGAGTTAATTAATCAACAGAGTCCATCGGCTGCTTTTGAGCCTGTGTCTAAGGTGATGGAGCAAATTTTAACTCGCACTAGTTACCTGGAACTTTTGTGTGAAAATCCAGGCGCGCGGCAGCAGCTAGTGAGCCTATGCTGCGCCAGCCCTTGGATTGGGGCGCAGTTGGCTAAGTTTCCTATGCTGCTCGATGAACTGATTGACCCTTCACAGCTCTATGACACCACCTCCATCGATGATTATCCTAGTGAGCTGCGCCAGTACATGTTGCGTGTGCCCGAGGATGATATGGAGCAGCAGATGGAAGCGCTGCGCCAATTTAAGCTGTCACAACAACTTAAAATAGCTGCAGCCGATGTCACAGGGGTTTTACCTGTGATGCAAGTGAGCGATCACTTAACCTTTTTAGCTGAAGCGATTATCGAGCAAGTGGTAATGCAGGCGTGGCAACAGGTTTCAGTGCGCCACGGCGTGCCCGCTCACCTTGAGGGCAATGACACCGGTTTTGCCGTGGTTGGTTATGGCAAGCTCGGTGGTATCGAATTAGGTTACGGCTCAGATCTCGATTTAGTTTTTTTGTGTGAAAACAAAGCAGATAACAGCCAGACCAATGGTGAGCGGCCAATCGAAGTCGGCCATTTCTACCTCAAACTCGCCCAGCGTATTCTGCATTTATTCTCGACTCGCACCACTTCGGGTGAGTTGTATGAAGTGGATATGCGCCTGCGTCCCTCGGGCGCCTCAGGATTAATGGTCAGTGAGATTGAACGCTTTGGCGAATATCAAGCTAACGAGGCGTGGACGTGGGAACATCAAGCCTTAGTGCGCTCGCGTTTTGTTTTCGGCGACAATAGTCTAGCGGTCAAATTTAGCCATATTCGCGCCTCGATATTGGAAAAACCAAGGAACAAAGTTGAGCTTAAGAAAGCGGTACGTGAGATGCGCCAGAAAATGCGCGACCATTTACTTAAGGCAAATGAAGGCATATTTGATCTAAAACAGAGCCCCGGTGGTATTGCAGATATTGAGTTTATTGCCCAGTATTTAGTACTGGCTAACGCCCATGAGTATCCGGAACTGACGATTTGGTCTGACAATGTGCGGATTTTTGGTGTATTAGCCGAGCTTGAATTACTACCCATGATGAGTGCCCAGCATTTAACTCAAACCTATTGCTTACTCAGGGATGAAAATCATCGATTGACGCTGCAGCAAAGACTCGGCCTATTACCCGTGCCTGCGGTGTCTGAATATACGGAGCGAGTGTTGGAGATTTATCGAACGATACTTGAATAAGTGTGCTGTCAAATAATACGTTACTCTGTAGGTCAAGCGTCTAAAGAAGCCCGCAAGAACACCTAATTTAGGCTAGAGTTTAATAAGAGTCGTTAGCAGAGATCGCTATGATATTACCTATAATTCCTGACAATGAACTGCAACGTCTGGCTAAGTTACGTGCACTAAATGTGCTTGATACTGACACAGAAGAGCGTTTCGACCGAGTCACCAGGCTCACTCGCAGAATTTTTTCTGTGCCTATTTGCCTTGTGACGTTAGTCGACGCTGAGCGCCAATGGTTTAAATCTCATCAAGGAATCGAGGCGACTGAAACATCTCGAGATATTTCCTTTTGTGGCCATGCGATTAATTATGACGGTATTTTTATCGTTAACGATGCACTTAACGATCCGCGATTTTGTGATAACCCATTAGTAGTACAAGAGCCCTTTATTCGCTTTTATGCTGGCTATCCATTAACGATTAGTGATGGTTTTCGTGCAGGGACTCTATGTGTTATTGGTACAGAACCTCGGCAACTAACTAGTGAAGAGATTGAGATTCTCACCGATTTAGGGAAAATGGTAGAAGCTGAATTATTGTCAATTGTGCAGAATACCCTAGACCCTTTGACGACTATTTCTAATCGTCGTGGTTTTGAGGTATTAGCACATCAGGCATTAGCGAGTTGTCGACGTACAAAGATGGCTGCTACGTTGGTCTTTTTTGATCTCGATTTTTTCAAAGAAATTAATGATAGTTTTGGCCATCGTAAGGGCGATCAGTTGTTATGTGATTTTGCCCATATTTTGTTAACGGCTTTTAGAGAGTCAGACGTCATTGCTAGAATGGGAGGGGATGAGTTTGTCGTGTTGTTAAGCTTTGTACACAAAGATACGGTTAACCATGCTATTGAACGCTTTAAGTTATTGCTTGAACAATATAATCAACACCATCAGCATAAAATATCTACCAGTATTGGTATTGCGCACTGGACACCCGATTCGGAACTTGGTTTGGATGATCTTTTAGATTGTGCTGATAAGGCCATGTATCAAGATAAAGCGATTCGTCGTAAATCGTGATTTTAAGCGTTAGCACAATGAACTCAATAAAAAAACAGGTATGAATCTCCCTTCTTTATTACTACTTCTATGCAGTAGTAAGCATGGTCCAATCTTGATATAAAGCAAAGCCAATTAATACGTTAATTGGAAGATAACTCCAAGTGATGCCGACATGGCTAGACTAATATTGACTTCAGGTATCGCTGCCTGCGCGGCAATATAAGATGCAACTGCACTCTTAACCCGGCCAGCACCTAAATACTCCCCGAGGTGACATCCAGCCATAAATCGGCACTAATTCCACAATATGCAAATACAAACGGAATAATCGCGGTAAACACCAGTAACCGCCCAATTTTGATTGTTGGTAATCACTTCGAATATGGCACAGTGATGCCGTAGTGGGAGGAGACCATCACATCAGGTTAAGTATACTTTAGCGCTGACTAAACCCATTTCACGTAAAAATAATGCAAGTAACGTTTTATTGTGCACGAAGCAGATTTTGCTACTTGCTTGATGTTTGGATTGTTAGTGGTGCTCAAGGCGTCACGCTCGGTGACACAATATAAATTGAGAGTAATGAGATGATACTGCTTAGCATCGCTTCAGGCTTAAGTTAGTTATTTCATCGAGCACATTACAAGAAGGTTGTGAGAAACCAGTAATCCCACTACATTTTTTTGCTTAACACTATCTTTAATGAATTAAAAAAGTAATAAAGAAGCTTAAAGTCCAAATTTACCCATTAAACACCACTTCAGCTTTGCGTCTTTGTGGTAACGAGGACAGTACATCACTCAGCAGTGCTTATTTTAAAAGTTTCTACACAGATATTTGCATATCTTTACCTGTTAACGACACTTCCTTCGTCTACTAAGTTTGGCTAACTCTATATACTGCAGAAATAATTTTGGTTTCTTAACAAGCTTGAGCCAGATAATGGCTTGCTGTCTTTAGCATTGATGGACATGACAATACCGATGAAAAAATCCTCAAAGCGTAACTTACTGCTCGCATTTAGCGGCTTAATTATTCTGGGCGGCGGTGCTTATTTTCTGTGGCATAAGCCTGATACAGCGCCTACTTACGTGACTGAAGCAGTGCGCCGTGGCGATATTGAAAACTCAGTACTCGCCAATGGCATGTTGCAAGCCTCTAAACTGGTAAGTGTGGGCGCGCAGGTGTCAGGTCAGATTTTAAGTTTGCCTTTGGCACTCGGGGATGAAGTGAAGAAAGGCGATTTAATTGCCCAGATTGACAGCCTTGCACAACAGAATAATTTGAAAGATGCGCTCGCATCACTTAAGAGTATCAATGCCCAGTTCCGTGCTAAACAGGCGCAAATTCGTCAAGCAAAATTGGAGTTTACTCGCCAGCAAGCCATGCTCGCCGATAGCGCCAGCTCCCGTGCCAGTTATGAAACTGCAGAAGCTACTCTGACAGTTTACCAAGCTGAACTTGAACAATTAGAGGCGCAAAAACAACAGGCTGAGATTAATGTTGATAGTGCCAGAATTGATTTAGGTTATACCAAAATTACCGCACCTATGGACGGCACTGTGGTGTATTCGGCGGTGGAAGTCGGCCAAACCGTTAACGCGAATCAAACCACACCAACCATAGTCGAAATGGCGCAACTCGAAACTATGACGGTTAAGGCGCAAATCTCCGAGGCCGACGTGGTCAATGTCCACCCGGGGCAAGCCGTGTATTTTACTATTCTGGGTAAGCCCAATCATCCTTACCTTGGCACATTAAGGGCGATAGAGCCTGGGCCGATTTCGATGAATGGTGACGACAGCAAGATGAGCTCAAGTGACTCAGATGCGATTTACTACCATGGCTTGTTTGATGTAGAAAATCCTGATCGTACCTTACGTATTGGTATGACTGCGCAGGTTTCAATCGTGTTAGCTAAGGCTGACGCTGCGTTGTTAGTGCCCGCGCAAATACTACGTATCAAGCCGAGGGACAAATCAGCGGCATCAGATAAGCCTAGTGAGCGCAAAACTCGCCGCGGTCCGCAGTATCAAGTGCCGGTATTAGTTGATAACCAGGTGCAATATATGGATGTGACCGTGGGCATTAATAACAAAATCAATGCTGAAATTACTGCAGGGTTGAAAGAGGGCGATCAGGTTGTGTTGGGTATGCCATCTTCAGACAGCGGCAGTAAGCTGCGTCGTCCACCTAGTATGAGGTTTTAATAGTGACAACGGCATTACTTGAAATTTCAGGTTGTTACCGCACCTTTCAAGCAGGCGATCAGCAACTTACTGTACTGAAAGATGTTAATTTATCGATTGGTCGTGGCGAATTGGTGGCGATTGTCGGTGCTTCTGGCTCGGGTAAATCGACCTTGATGAATATCTTAGGTTGTTTAGATAAGCCATCAAAGGGTGCGTATTTTATTAATGGCCAAGATACGTCGACTATGGATGTTGATGAGTTAGCGCAATTACGCCGTGAGCATTTTGGCTTTATTTTTCAGCGTTATCACTTGCTTGGCGATCTCACCGCCATAGGTAATGTCGAAGTGCCCGCTGTATATGCGGGTAAAGAACGTAGCGCGCGTAAGCTAAGAGCCGAGCATTTATTAACGCGCTTAGGTTTAGGCGATAGATTAGATCATAAACCGAACCAGCTCAGTGGTGGTCAACAACAACGGGTGAGTGTTGCGCGGGCGCTAATGAATGGCGGTGATGTAATCCTCGCTGATGAGCCCACTGGCGCACTCGATAGCCATAGCGGCGAAGAGATGATGCGCTTATTGCAAGAGCTACACCACGACGGCCATACCATCATTATCGTGACCCACGATATGCAAGTTGCCCAGCATGCTGACCGTATTATTGAAATTAAAGATGGCGTCATTATCAGCGATGAACCTAATCGTAGTACGCGTGATAATACAGATCCGCAAGGGGCTCACACTACGAGTGCTGCTGGTGTTACTCAAACGGTAAAACCGACACGTATGGCTTCGTGGGACAGATATGTTGAAGCATTAAAAATGGCTTTGCTTGCCATGTCGACCCACAGATTACGTACATTTCTTACTATGTTAGGGATTATTATTGGTATTGCTTCGGTAGTATCTGTTGTGGCACTGGGTGAAGGTTCACAGCGTGAAATTCTTAATAGTATCAGTTCGATGGGCACTAATACGATTGATATCCGCCCAGGCTCTGGCTTTGGTGATAGGCGTTCTGCACGGGTACGTACCTTAACGGGTAATGATGCCAGTGCCCTTAAAAACTTGCCCTATGTTGATAGTGTCACGCCGAGCATTACCTCCAGTGCAACGGTGCGCTTTGGTAATAAAGCCGTATCGGCATCGATTAATGGGGTCGGACCTGAGTTTTTTAGGGTACGCGGTTATGAATTAGCACAGGGGCAATTTTGGGATGATGCCAGTGTAACTGCCTTAGCTCAAGATGCCGTGATTGATGATAATACCCGTAAACAAATCTTCCCCGATGCCTCGGCAATTGGCCAAGTGATTTTTTTAGGTGACTTACCTGTGCGCATTATCGGCGTGACCCAGCCAAAGGAAAGTGCTTTTGGCAATAGTGATGCGCTGAACGTATGGGTACCTTACACCACAGTTTCAGGGCGTATGGTGGGGAAAAAATACTTAGATGGAATAACCGTGAGGCTCGATGAATCCGTACCCAGTAATGCCGCTGAGCAGGGTATTATCAGCTTGCTAAAAATGCGTCATGGGACTCAAGATTTTTTCACTATTAATACCGATACCATAAGGCAGAATATCGAAAAAACTACTGCCACTATGACCTTGTTAGTTTCGGCGATTGCGGTGATTTCTCTTATTGTTGGTGGCATTGGGGTAATGAATATTATGTTGGTGTCTGTTACCGAACGTACCCGCGAAATTGGTGTACGTATGGCGGTAGGTGCACGTCAAAGTGATATTTTGCGCCAGTTTCTTATCGAGGCTGTGCTGGTATGTTTGTGCGGAGGTGCCTTAGGCATTGCCTTAGCTTATTTGATTGGCGTTGTATTTGCGTCGGCGGGCGGTAGTTTCCAAATGATTTACTCAACAACATCCATCGTTGCCGCCTTTGCCTGTTCAACATTAATTGGTGTGCTATTTGGTTTCTTACCTGCCCGCAATGCGGCGCGATTAGATCCCGTTGATGCATTAGCAAGAGAGTAATAACACCATGGAACATAAAATCTTTAATCGAAAACTGACTCTTTGCGCTGCAGCGATTGCGGTTGGGATAGTGCTTGGCGGCTGCGGTAGTTTTATGCGCTCAGATTTTGAGCCGCCCGCACTGGCGATGCCTGCCCATTGGCAAAATATTACTGTGAACGAGCAAGTGAAGCTTGACCCTTGGTGGCAGCAGTTCCATCAGCCAGAGCTTGATAAGCTAATCACTCAAGTATTAAGCACCAATAATGACTTAACGCTTGCCACGCTAACACTGCAAAAAGCCCGCTTACAGGCGGGGTTAACGCGGGATGATTTATATCCGCAGCTATCTTCAAATCTGAGCGCTTCACGCAACCAACCCCTTGATGGTGGCGATGCGACAAAAAGTTATCAAGCCAATTTATCGGTGAGTTATGAAGTCGATTTATGGGGTAAGGTTTCGGCTAATATCGACCAAGCTCAATGGGCGGCTTTGGCCAGTGCCGAAGATAGAGAAAGTACCGCCCAAAGCCTAGTTGCAACCACCGCATCTCTTTACTGGCAGTTAGGCTATTTACATCAACGAGTGGATTTGAGCAAAAAAAGCATAGAGTACAGTCAACAAACTCTCGCATTAACTCAGCGGCAGTATGATTCTGGCGCCGTCACTCAATTGGATGTGCTTGAATCAAAGCGCAGCCTTGCAGGGCAAGAGGCGGCTCACAGTCAGCTAGTGCAGCAATTAACTGAAACACAAAATGCCCTTGCTATTTTATTGGGTAAGGCGCCAGGGCTTGATGAAGTATCGGGGGAGAATGGGCTTGAGATAACGCAACTCCCCGAAACAGCGGTGCCTGAGATTAGCGTTGGCGTTCCTGCTGATTTATTAGTGCGCCGTCCCGATGTTAAAGCGAGTTTGTATCAATTGCGTTCAGCCTTAGCGAGTAAAGATGCCACCTATGCGAGTTACTTTCCAAGCCTCAGTTTAACCGGCAGTGTTGGTGAATCGACCTCTGAGTTAAAGGAATTACTACGTAACCCCATTGGCAGTTTAGGCGCAGGCTTAGTGTTACCTTTTTTGCAGTGGAATCAAATGCAGATCAATAACGATATTGCAGATATCGATTATCAAACTGCGGTAGTGAATTATCGCAAGACACTCTATTCCGCTTTTAAAGATGTCGATAATGCGATTTCAGCAAAGCAGCAATTTGCTTATCAAGGTGATAAACTCATGCAGCAGTTTACGGCTGCCGCTGAGGTTGAAGCCATTTATGCTAGCCAGTATCGTTACGGCGCGATTGGAATTCAAAATTGGATTGACGCGCAAGAGAAACGCCGCAGCGCTGAGGCGGCTTTACTTGAAAACCGCTACAACCAATTCACGGTACAAGCCACGCTTTATCAAGCGCTTGGCGGTAGCGATATCGCCCCTCCTTTAATGCAGGAATAACCGTTTATACCGAAAAACAAAAAACCGCTATTAATAGCGGTTTTTACTTTTTGAATCGTTCAATTAGACGTTGTTAACTCTATTAGCTACGTAATATTTGTAGTGGTAGGCTGAGCATGTCATCGCCTGAACTCGCTAAGTGCCAGATAATGGCAATCAAGGCGCCGACAGTAAGTAAGTACCAAATAATTGAGAATATTTGTCCATATCTGTCTAACGGTAACAGATGGCTTTGGTGGCGAGTGCGCCACTCAAAGATAATTTCTAAGCTACCGATTAATAGTAAAAATCCTAATAATGCTAAGCCCAAGGTATAGCTGATATATACGCCAAAAGCTGCGCCTGCAGCACTGGCGACTAAGCCCATAATACTGTTCATTGAAAAGCTAATACTCTTCAAAATATGGCCGCCGTCTAAGGGTAAAATCGGCAATAAATTAAACAGGTTAAGCAGGGCGTTGAAGGCGGCAAGGCCAGCAAAAAATACATTGTCTGTCGCGTGGTAAGCGATGAGCGAGGCTATCGACATCAATAGACCAAAGGTCGGCCCCATGATGGATATCACTACATCTTGCCAGCGGGTGTTAATTTTTTCATCTGAGAGCGCAAGTCCGCCCATAAAGGGGATAAGGTAAATGCCTTTAGTTTTCATGCCGAAATATTTCATTGCACGGATATGTCCGTATTCGTGAAATACTAAACAGGCGATAAGTGCCAGAGCAAACTGGAATGAAAATAGCCAAGAGTAGGCTGCAATACTGGCGCCGGCTAATACGACCTTGATGACCTTAGCACTTTTTAGCAGTTTAAAACCGAGAGACGCTAACCCCACCATGCTAAGTTTTTGCTGTTTAACGATAGGTGTTTCAGGGGTTTGGCGTTCGATATCTTTTTCGGTACGTT
Organism: Shewanella morhuae; assembly: GCF_900156405.1. Classification (GTDB taxonomy): domain Bacteria; phylum Pseudomonadota; class Gammaproteobacteria; order Enterobacterales; family Shewanellaceae; genus Shewanella; species Shewanella morhuae. The sequence goes on along the minus strand of NZ_FTNN01000004.1, from coordinate 149,575 downwards.
GGCCTTGTGCGATGACTTTATCGTCTTGAAGTAAGCAATAATCGAGGCGAAAAGGTTGCCAAACGAGATCGATTTCAAGGCGCATTTGTATTGTCGTTGCTGCGATAGCATTAGCCTGTTCGCCGCCTTCGAGGACTGGAATACTGCTATGGTGTGTCAGTTCAAAGACATGCACTTTGAGGCCGCCATTATCGACTGCTGCGGCTTTTTGTGAGACTAAGTTGTTATCCCAGAAGAGTTGTTGCCAACCTGCGAGCGAGCCTTCTAAGCGCAGTTGTTTACCTAAACAGTCAATCTTAAGTAGTTCCAATTTCGGTTCCATTTGTTCGTATATCTGAGTGCTAACTCATCAGTTATTGTTTGAGTTAACACCTGAAATTGCCATATTTTAGCGTATTGGCAGCGTTTAATCACCGCCTGAATAGTTGATATTGTTACGTTGCAGTAAATTATGCTGCTGACTTGCCAATTGTGTGTGCTTTATTCTTCAAGGGTACGGACGATTTCAAACCCTTGAGTAACGGTGGTAAAAGCGAGTTTAGCCACACAACATTGGCCTAGTGCTTGGGCATGGTTTTGCACCCATTTTATAAACTCTGTAAGCGGGAGTATTTGTGGTTGACGCAGTAATTGAGGTAGTTCGCTCACGGGATCTTCATGGATGGTCTGTGGTGTGGCACAGATAAAATAAAGCTGACTTTTTGAGTCTAATAATTGATCCGTTTCAATAAAATGGTGCTGATAAAGACAGGCTAATTCGAGCCAATCCCTTTGGTGTTCAAGGTAGAGCAATTCATCATGTTGAGTGAGCTTTACAATTGCAGGCCACTCAATACTCGACATATTAACGCTTGTCATTTTAGATCCTTAAGATGTTAATCCTATTGGCGGCAGTAACAAGCATGAAGGTTGAAGAAGAGGCTTTGACATACTGCTGCCAATGTTGCTATTGAGCAGTATGCCATGCTTGGAGAAGATAGATAGAGGCTAGAGTGGCTTGGCTATTTAGCAAGCGCTTAACGGCGGTTTCTCCGTCAGGGTAAGGCTTACGCGATGCCATAATGCTATTTTATGTCATGGGTAGCGCAACGGCTTTAGCATTATAATCAAAGTTGATTTCTTGATTTACATTGGCAATACAACAAGTGCCATGTTCGCGCGCAGTGCGATGATTGAGTGGACCGATATGCACTTCAACGTTAAGAAATACATGTTTGAGTGCATCGATACGGTATTTCTCGTAATAACTTTCAACTTCTAGCTTTAAATTATCAAATTCAAGCTCTTCACGGGCGCGCTCATCCATTATTCGATTTTTTTCATCGAGCATCATTTTGATTTGTTCAATCATAATGGCATCACCTTGCCACTCTGACTTAGGTGGTAACTTATTCAGACGAGCTGTGATATCTAAGCTCGCCACCACCATTGCTTGAACGCTCTCATCGAGCAGCTTAAGATCTTGTTTCAGCGCAGCTTGTTCCATCGCGCAGTAAAGGTCGGTTTTAGTTCCTGCTGTTGCACCTATAACAACCGCAGTGATACCTTTTTCAGCATGGGCGACGCCACCAACCAGATCGCCGCGACGACCGCTAGGATCGCTCACCGTTAAACTACCCGCCGTTTTGGTATTACTGTGTAGCAATTGTTTAGTGACTAAGATATTGCCTTTAGCAACTAAATGGGAATATTGCACAAATTGAGCGCAGATCTGCCCTTGAGCATAAAGATTGGTAGAGAATTCATTCACTTTTACTTGTCTGCCGATGACTCCTTTACTGACGATAATGTCCCCTTCGGCTTCTAAGGTTGCCGAATCAACAAATCCCATTACGGTAATATCACCTGAGCTTTTTACAACCATGCCTTCGTGCACATCGCCGGTAATTAGAATACTGCCCTTAAACGTAATGTGGCCAGTGCCAATATCGACATCTTTAAGTTCTAACACATCATCCACATTCATTCCTGTGCGGGTTTCAACGGGTTGGCCCGCCACCGTCGCAATCAGTATATTGTGATCTTTGGGATGAAAAGCCGTACCTGTTCCCGCTTGGAGTACGATGTCTTTACCGGACTTTTGTTTGAGCACTTCGCCTTTAATATTGTAGCCAGGAGTGCCTTCGGTGACAGGGTGTTTGATCATCAGCACATCGTTTGCCTTGACCATAATCATTGAGCCGAGATTACGCATATCGACACTGCCGTCTTCACGTTCTTGCGGCTGTAACAAACGCTCGCGAGCAAGAAATACTTTTCGCTCAAATCGAGCATTTTTACCATTGACGGCAGCTTTACCTTGGGCGATTTCACTTTGGCAAGTTTCACCGGCTTTAAGTGTGCCGAGTTGCTGTAGTAGCGCTTGAATTTTGAGCTTACTTAAGCCCATGCAAACATTATTTTTTTTCAGGTAAGTGAGGATTGCTGGTAGATCGATTTCTTTTCCGCCCCACGCTGCAGTTAGCGTAAGGCTAGCCTGCATTTTATCTGGCGAAATTTCGATAGCGATACCGCCATCACGTCGCTCGGCTAACACAGCGAATAGTTCAAACTTACCCTCATCCTTATTACAAATGGAGTTAATTTTAGTGACGGTTTTAGTTATGGCGGGTTCGAGTGGGAATAAAGAGGCCAATTCGGGTAAAGATAACAAGCGCATTATGGCGTCGTGAGTTACAGGGCCATGGAGATTCGGAATTAAACGCAACTCGGCTTTGGTCTTATCGCTATTTAACTCAAGGAGTTCAGGATCCAACATAGAGAGCTTCCTACCCATTTGTTTTATTATTGTTTGAATTACTGCTTGAGTATACCAGTAGACTCTTTACGTAAAGAAGCCCTTTGGCTGGCAAAGTGAGTAAATGTTGCTATTTGGTTTGTTGTGGTCTAAGTGAAACATGTTGGATGAGGTTTTATAGGGAGTTGAAGCTGTTTTTTATATTGCAACCTGCTGTTTTTTCAATGAAAAATATTTCATTTTAAGTTTTAAATATCCACTTTCATCTTGTTGTTTTAATGTTGGTATTTGTGCTGAAGAAGAGTGTTTTGCGGTGATCACTGGTTTTTATCAAAACATATTGGCATGTTGTAGATCACAATATTGAATTTTTTAATGTTATCAAAGTGTATCTTTGGCGGGGCTTTAATCTGAGTTGTAAATAAGTAGGCGAAGAGTAGCCACGCGCTTAGTGCTAAAGCCTAAGCGCGTTTGGGGCGTTCAAGTTACTTCTGTTGGAAAAAATACAGTTTGTACTTGTTGTTATCGGCAACCACTTTTAATTGGCCAAATTCAGCGGCGATGATATCTGAATAGGGTAAATGACGGTTGGCGACGATTTGCCAAATACCTTTATGCTGCAATTGTTTAGCGCTGTCACTGACAAAATTCTGCGCTATGCTGGTGGTACTGGCGAGGCCATCATGAAACGGTGGATTAGAAATAATCCCGTTAAATTTACCTGTGGTTTGTGCGAGTCCATCGGAGGGATACACTTTGGCTGTCATGCCATTGGCGGCTAACGTTAGCTCGCAAGAGGCCAGTGCCATCGCATTAATATCGATACATTCTAGGGCTAAGCTTGGCTGTGCCTTGAGCAGTGCTGCAGTAATCACGCCTGCACCACAGCCAAAATCGAGCACTCGGCCCGATAACGTCGGTAGGTGTGATAGTAATAATTCAGTGCCTAGATCTAAGCGTTTCTCGCTAAATACCCCGACTAAATTACAAATGTTAACCTCACCTTGGGGTGTGGTGAGCTGATACTGGCTGACCCAGTCACTGAGTTTCATTGTCGGTGCACTGCCTTCTAAATTACTGCTAAATAGTAGGCAGTGGCGGGCATTATCGAGTTTCATCCCAGTCGCAAAATATTCTGGTAATAACTTAACCAAAGACTTAATACCGCCCTTATTTTCACCTACAACGAGCAATTGCCCATTAGGTAGCAGATGATTGGCGGCGAGGTTAAACAGATAAGGCGCAAGGGGTTTCGCCTTGGGGAAATAAACAATCACAGTGTCGTATTTTTCTGGTATCAGCGGGTCTTGGTGCGGCAGTTCATGGCCGAAATAGCAGCGTAGTTTGGAGTTAGCGTACGGCGCTAAGTGTAAGTGATGGTGATAATCCAAGGCGAGCGCATCGACCGATGCCGCGATATCAAGCAAGGCTTTTGGCAGTAGATCGGCTTCATGATTGAGCACTAATACCTTATGTTGGTTTAGGCTGTCTTGATTACGAATAATGACTTGCGATGGATTGGTTAACACTGTTGTAGGCACCGATAGACTTAAGTACGGGCATTATACCCGTTATTTACCCTCGAGCCAGTTGCTATGCAGCGGGCAATAAAAAAAGGCAACAGCGACATGCGGTTGCCTTTGATTAACAATATCGATTTAAACTTAACTCTTAGGTTTTTTAGGCTTAGGTAGCAAGCTAAAAACTTTATTGGCGATATCGGTATTGTCTTGATGACCGTTAAATAGCTCTGATGCCGGGCCTGCGGCAAATACTTGTACGTCGGTGCCAGTATGGCCGTCAGTTGTCCAACCGGTATTGGTACGTTTATCAATCAGGTGACGAATCGCGATTGTCAGTGTTTCTTGACCTTGCATTCTGGCAACATCTACCCCAGTCAGCTCTTCTGCGCTAAGCTCGAATCCTAAACCACGGGCAAGATCGGCTTGCCATTGCTCACCGTTAATGGCGGCTAAGGCTAAGGTGTCGGAGCTGGCGGACATATTGCGCAGAATTTCAGGGTTCCAGCTGTATTGGCCATGTGCGCCGATAGAGAGTCCACCGGTGTTATGGTCGGCTGTGATGACCATGAGGGTATCTGGATTTTCACGCACAAATTGTTCAACCACTTCAATGGTATTGGAAAACTCATCCATTTCACCCATTACCGCCGCGATATCGTTATTGTGACCCGCCCAGTCAATTAGGCTACCTTCAACTAACAGTACAAAACCTTGGTCATTTTGCGACAGTAAACTGAGTGCTTTTTGCGTTAAGGTGCTGAGTTTTTTCGCTTCTTTCTCATCAATCACCCAGGGTAATTGCACCTGCGCAAATAACCCTAACACTTTAGGTTGGGTGATGCTGGCAAGATCCTCAAAGCGAGTGATGTGTTGATAACCTTTTGCTTTGAACTGCTCTAATAGCTCAGGAGAAAAATACTTTTGGCCACCGCCTAAAAACACATCGGCATTGGTGTCTAAATAGCTCAGCGCTAAAGCGTCGTAGTTTTTACGACTTTCGTTGTGAGCTAAAAAAGCTGCCGGCGTGGCGTGGTTTATTTGTGATGTAACGGCCACTCCGGTACTCAGACCAAGACTTTTGGCTTTTTCGAGTATGGTGGGCAACGGTTGCTTTTGGGTATCGACTGAAATCGCCCCATTGTAGGATTTTACCCCAGTAGCGAGCGCGGTTGCCGCGGCAGCCGAATCGGTAACATAACCACTGACGCTGGCGGGATAAGTGCTTGCCATACCTACTAATAAGCGGTCGAATACAGTTTGTTCGACTTCTTCAGTGTCAGGGTTATCTTTGTAGTAGCGATAGGCGCTAGTGTAAGACGGCCCCATACCATCACCAATCATGATGACAATATTTTTGGGGCGCGAAGGCGCTTTGGCTGGGCCTATTTCGTCGGCGCCGGCTTCTTTGGCAAAAGAGGGCGTCGAAAATAGTAAACTTACGCCGAGTAGCAAGAATGGTACTTTGGTAAAACTCATATCACATCCCTATAGAGTCACTGGGCGCAGGCTAAGTAAAGCGCCTTACATAACAAACGATAACAACCTGTTTAGTTTAATTTTATTGCTGTGCTTATGCTTTAAGACGCGCTTCGATAGCATCCATCAACATGCCAGTAATATCAACATCAAATGCCGCTTGGATCTCACGGATACACGTTGGGCTTGTCACGTTAATTTCGGTGAGTTTGTCACCAATTACGTCTAGACCGACAAAAATCAATCCACGTTTTTTAAGCTCAGGGCCAATGGTGCGGGCAATCGCCCAATCGCTGTCGGATAAAGGCTGCGCCACACCGCTACCGCCGGCGGCTAAGTTGCCACGGGTTTCGCCTTTCATTGGGATACGGGCTAATGCGTATGGCACTGGCTCGCCATCGACCACCAAAATGCGTTTATCGCCTTGGGTGATTTCAGGAATAAAGGCTTGTGCCATTGCATATTGTTGGCCGTAGCTAGTCAAGGTTTCGATGATCACCCCAAGGTTAGGATCGTCCTGCTTGACGCGGAAAATTGAAGTGCCGCCCATACCATCTAACGGCTTTAGAATGATATCGCCCTTAGCTTGATGGAACGCGCGGATACGCTTGGCATCACGGGTCACGATCGTTTCTGGGGTGAATTCGCTAAACCATGCGGTGAATAACTTTTCGTTAGCATCGCGTAGGCTTTGCGGTTTGTTGATGATTAACACGCCTTGTTCTTCGGCGCGCTCAAGCATGTAAGTGGCGTAGATAAACTCAGTATCAAATGGCGGGTCTTTACGCATTAAGATTACGTCAAGTTCGCTCATTGGCGTATCCACTGCTTCGCCTAGCTCATACCACTTACTGGCATCATTGATAACCGTTAACGGACGCATATTAGCCATCGCTACGCCGTTGACCATGGCAAGATCGGCCATTTCCATATAAAACAGCTGATAACCTCTGTCCTGCGCGGCCATTAACATGGCAAAACTGGAGTCTTTCTTAATGTTGATCTCACTGATGGGGTCCATCACTATGCCGAGTTTTATCATTAATCTGTTCCTTATTTGTCGCCGTTTGCAGGCAAAAAATCATTTGTTGGATAATGGAGTCTGTCATGCCAACGCAGTTTGCAGCTGCGGTTTAGCCTAAATCACCAAATCTGAGTTGCAGTGCCGTAATGGCGGTGAGCGAGGCGGTTTCGGTGCGAAGCACTCTGGGGCCAAGCAATACATCGGTAAAGTGATGAGTCTCTGTCATGGCGATTTCCTCTGCCGACAAACCACCTTCAGGGCCAATTAATAGGCGTACACGCGTGTGAGTTAAGTCTAACCCATTGATACCGTGAGCGGCGCGTGGGTGTAGATTAAGTTTTAGCGCCGAGGTTGGCTCACTGCACCAAGCGTGTAAATCCATCGCCGGGCGTACTTCTGGTACATGGCTACGGCCCGATTGCTCACAGGCGCTGACAACAATTTTTTGCCATTGCTGAATTTTTTTCTCAAGGCGTTCGCCGTTAAGTTTTACGCCGCAGCGGTCAGAAAACAGCGGCGTAATCGTATTAACGCCAAGCTCTACTGATTTTTGAATGGTAAATTCCATTCGATCACCACGGGAAATCACTTGGCCTAAATGCAGGTTAAGCGGCGACTCGGTGAGATTTGCCTCAACAGAGATAATGTTAACCGTTACTGATTTTTTACCCGCATCGATAATTTCAGCAAGATAATCATTACCATCGCCATTAAACAGACTGATATGCTCGCCGTTACCCATACGTAATACTTTACCGATATGGGCCGCGCCATCTTCGTCTAAGTTCAACGATAGGTTGATGGCTAATGGCTGAGATTGATAAATTCTTGGGACTCTCATTGTTGACCTTACTCGGCTAATTGTTGACGCTGTGGCGGCGCATTACAGGCATTTTGCACAAAGGGATTATGGTTACCTTGAGTGAGTGCAATCGCGTTATCGCGTTTGCACTCAATAGTATCAACTGGATAGGTTTTATCCCATGCCTTAAATAATTTTAATTGACTGGACGCAATTTTAAGCCCGTAAGTATGCTGCATATATAAGTAGGTTCTGGCTATTTTGCCGCGAGCCTTGGCAGGTGGCTGCGCTTGACGATTCTTAAAGTCGACCACCATAGCGCATTGGCCATATTGATTAGCTTTACCATTCCATTGGCTAAAACGGAAATTACTGCGATCGCCGTTCACTTCACCAATCGCGGGCACTAGATTGTGCATGTCAGCTTCCATCGTATTGAATTCTTTGCTGTTGCCAGCACAGTTTTTTCGGCCACCTTTTTGCCAACATTGGAGTTGATGACCAAATTCCCATGCGGGCACAACATGCTCCCATTCAATACGATTAGCGCGTGTTTGTTGTTTGCGTACTTGATAACCGCAGCTGGCTAAATCGGGCTTCCAGGATTTGCCTTTGATTTGGATATCGCAGCCACAGTAAAAACTGACGGCAGGCAGTGCACCTTGGCGAGTGCCAACATAAAGCGCTTGTGACTTAGTTTTCGCTTGACCGAAACCGCTTGGGTGCGCTGGCGAAGCCTTGACTGGCGCAGATAAGAGTACGGCCCAAGCCAATAGGCACAGCAAAATGTGCCGCGAATGAGCACTTAAAAAAGTTTTGTTCAAAATTTATCCCAAAATAACCAACACTACGCGAGCCTTTGGCTCGTCTTTTATGGCGTGATGGTAAGGGAAATGCCATTGCTTATGCAAATTGAGTCGTACTTAGGTGTGAAAATTTTATGCCGTAGTCTGCTATGCCGCGATTAAATGGGCTTTGCAGCGTTTGCAAATATAGCGACTCTCACCACGTAGCACCTTGTTATGGCGACGAATGCTCAAGCGAATTGGCCCACAATCACAGCGGTATTCAACGTCTTTACTTGCAACCGAAGTGGTATTAAAACTGTGGGTGGTGCTCGGCTTGACCTTAAATACAGTGAGCATTAAAGATTGCCATTCTTTGCCGTGGGGCTTAGTTTTGCCAAAAAGTTGAAAACACAGTAAATGACAAATCTCATGCGGCACGACCTCAGTTAAAAATGCTTCGCTATTTTCACGAAGTAATACGGCATTAAATCGTAAACGATTTTGTTGTAAATGTGCCGTGCCGGCACTTTTCCCTCTGAGACTAAATTGTGTGATGGGGCGTGGGAAAGCGCGTTTAAGCGCTATTTCAGCTTCTTGATAACAGATTTCGACCCGTTCAAGTATTTGGATTTGCAGTGATGAAAGTGGCCGTGATGAACCCGAAAAGCTATGCGAATGTACAGCGGTGTTATCAGTTTTGCTAGCTAGCAGAGGTTGATTAAGAGCAAAAGCTGCCAATGTTGATGGTGCCAGTGGTGTAAGAACTTTACTGCCGCCACGACGTAAGACATTGAATAAATCAGCAGGTTTCAACATGAAATTAACCTTGGGTCTTATCGGTTAAAGGTAAAAGTGTAACGCTACACTTTTACCTATTTATCTCGATTTTGAGTTATTTAAAACCCATTCAAATAAAGGGAGCGAACTTTAGCGTTTAAGCGCTTGTATAATAGCGAACGACTTAAAAGCATACCAGCACAGCCTTGCTATAAACTCGCAGCGGCTTGCATCACCATAGCGCGTACTTGCTCGACAATGGCTTGTTCGGTATCGGCATCATAGCCTTTGACTCTTGGGGTATGAATGTGGCCGACTTTCGTATGGCTATTGAACTTTTGCTGCAACACTATGGCGCGATAAGAAATTTCATTAGAAAGATAACCGCCGCCAGAGCCTTCGACAGAGGTTTCGTTTTGCAGCTCATTCAATGATGTTGCACTAAACTCGCCGCGGGCAAGGGTGGTGACAGTGTGGTTATCGTTGACTTTCCATTGGCCATCTTCGACTTGCATCGCTGCAACGGGCAGAGAAAACTCAACAAACTCGGGGCCAACAAAATCTTGTCCATTGAGCTTAGGCGCAACTGGTGCGGTCTTAGTGCCGCCGGTGAGTACGTTTTGGTTATCAAAAGCGGCAGCGCTTCGATTACGGCCAGGGAAGCGTTCGATATCAAAATCGCTGCGGCCCATACTGACGGTAAACACCAATTTAGTGTTAGGGTCGCGGTAAATTGGACTCAGTAACGACTCTATAAGGCCTTGATCAAAATCCTCAAAACGTACTGGGATCATCGCGGTTTCGATTTGCGCTATTTTGCCATTCACCTCAAAGCGCCAACCATCTAAGGCAAGAGCGACTAAACCGGATGGATTACTCTGGGTGATATCTGTATCGAGGAAAAAAGGATCGAAACCAGTAAGGAATATTTTGATTTGAACATCATTCCCATATTGAATATCACTAAAGCCCCGTGAGGCTTTTTCTACTGCGCTCAGTAATATACTCTGTTGCCAATCGGCCATTTTGAAGTTGGCGTGGGAGGTATTAAGGTTATTTAGCATGGCAAGGCGAGCCCAATATAAGGGGCGGTCGTCAGCATGGCCAGACTGCACATCGCGTACCGCCTGTTGCCATAATCTGTGACCTTGACGTGCGGCCAATTGAGTGGCATCAGCTTCATTTTTTTTCGAGCCTAATTTATGAGCCAAACCATCATCTAAAGCTTGATAGCGGCTAACGACGTCGCTAATATTTTTTTCAGCTGTCGGTAGGCGAGAAGTTTCGACATTACCTAACAGTTGTACGGCATTGGCGGTATTGATTAAGCTGCTAACAAGAATGATCGTGAATACGGGTTTTAACATAATTGATTTTCCTGTCGTTATTTTGTGTCATACACGCGAAATGAGACGTCTTTTTTGTGGCTGCTGGACGTTTATATCAAAAAGTATGCACTACATGCACAGGGGAAGAAAGTTAACCCCAGTGTTCTTTATTGTTCAAAGCCATTTTTTTGCCACAATTGGTCAGCAGTTTGCTAGGGAAAACAGAAATATAAGGTGGTAGCCTTCAGTGTTTTTTGTTATCTGCGGTTTATCTACAAGGAAATATTATGCGTTGGTTAGTTATATCGGCTGTACTTCTCATATCACCAATCTTTGGTGCAACGGCTTTTGCATCAACAACGGCCAAAGCATGGCAAGAAACCCGCAGTTGGGATGCCATTTTCACCCAGTACGCAATTGAGTCGCAACAAGCTCGGTTGCCAGCCGCTAAGCTACAAGCAAATCAACCGCAAAAATCACAGGGTGTGGTGCTGTTGTGGAATGAAAATAAGCAGCAAGGATTCACTAACAATCTTAAACGCGCCAATCAAGGTTTTTTACCAGCATCGACGTTTAAAATTCCTAATAGCCTGATTGCGCTTGATTTGGGTATCGTTAAAGATGAGCATCAGATTTTTAAATGGGATGGTAAGACCCGCGATATCGATTATTGGAATCGGGATTAAACGTTAATTACTGCGATGAAATATTCAGTGGTACCAGTATATCAAGAGTTTGCTCGCCAAATCGGTGAGGCGCGTATGTCGAAAATGATTGCCTCTTATGATTATGGTAATGAGGATATCTCAGGAAATTTAGATAGCTTCTGGCTTGATGGCGCTATAAGGATTTCGGCCACTGAACAAATCGATTTTCTGCGCAGGCTTTATCACCATAAAATACACGCCTCAGAACGCAGTCAACGAATTGTTAAGCAGGCTATGCTCACTGAGGCAAATGGTGATTATATTATCCGTGCAAAAACGGGTTATGCAGTTGGGGCTAAGCCGAGTATCGGTTGGTGGGTGGGCTGGGTAGAGCTTGATGATAATGTATGGTTTTTCGCGATGAATATGGATATTCAAGCGGCAGATAGCTTGTCACTACGCCAGATTATTACTAAGGAAATCTTCAAACTGGAGCATGTCATTCCTTAAGCAGTGTTTGATATATCACCCAAGGATAACGGAGTTAATTTAAGTTGCGTGCTTGGCCTAAAACTAATTTTGACGCTAAAAGCCTAGATAACCGTCTAGGCTTTTTATTGGGCTTTTAAATAAGATTTTTAGCAGCATAACGAGAAAAATTAGCCCATTAGAGATTGCAGGCTTTCTTGGCTGCTGAAACGTTTGACGAAAAAATCTAAGAAGACACTAATGTTAGTGGCCAGTTGGCGCCTACTTGAATAAACCCCGTAAACCTTAAAAGGTTCAATTGGCCATTCCTGTAAAATCGGTACGAGTAAGCCATTGGCAAGTTCTGTTTTACAAGCTGAATTAGATAACATCGCAATACCAAAGTGATCTACCGCTAACTGCTTCACCATGATAGGGCTATTGACCCGCACCTTACGTTGAAAGCTAGCCATTGTTTTGCGTGGTCCTTTACCCAGCGGCCAAATAGGTGCCGAACGAGACGTGCCCAATAAAATACCATTGTGTAGACTGAGTTCTTTTGGTGTAGCGGGCGTGCCTTTGAGTTTTAAATAACCTGGGCTTGCGACTAAAATCGGTTGGCGTTCAAATAGTAACCTAGCGACGAGATCAGAGGATTGCAGTGGGCCATACTTGATCGCAATGTCATATCCTTCTCCGACTAACCCAATATCATTGTCGGTAAACTGGACATCTAATTCCACATTAGGATATAAACGCATAAACCCGCTACAGAGGTTCGCAATCAGTTCTTGGCTAAATGACACCGGGATCGCAATCCGTAATGATCCAGACACATCATCGTGAGTGTTCTCGATAACAGCTTTGGCCGCTTCTACCTCATTGCGAATAGAATCACAGTGTTGATAAAACAGTGCCCCGACTTGGGTTAAACTCAAATTACGGGTGTCGCGTTGTAATAATCGCACCCCAAGTTGTTCTTCAAGTTGGGCGATTTTGCGACTAATGGTAGATTTTGGATGGCCGGTTTCGCGGGCAGCTTGGGAAAATCCTTTGGCTCTTACCACGGCTGCAAATAGCATCATACCGTTTAAATCTGGCATGTTTTACCCACTGTCTCATATTTGGAACAAAGCGTCTTATGCAGTTTAATGGCATTTGACAGGATAACAAAGTTATATTTATTGGCTAAAAAATTTCAGAGGCTAAGCAGAGGATCTTTTGATGACCAGCAATAATCAGCCCAAACACATGACTCAAGCCCAAACGCCCGATCCGCTTTTTTTACAGGCCGAGCACTTGGCAAAGGATTTTTCTCTGTTTCCTAAGCACAGCAAACAGAGTTTATCGGAAGAAATTAACGGTCTTTTAAATGAGGATGCCATTCAGGCAAACTTGAAAGACTTGGCATTATTAGATGTCGATGGCTACGTGGCTAAAGTGATCCAGCCGACCCAAGATAAAGGTCGTCCTGGTGCAAAACGTATCATTGCCGATCTTAAAGGTCGTTTGATTACGGAAACGCACTTAGGCGCTTTTTACAGTGCTGAGGTCGAGCTTAACTTTGGCGTGCAAACTCGTCGTATTGGTTTTATCGCCCAAGAGCGCACTACTGCTAACGGTGCTTGGATGCCTGAGCATCACTACGCCGCCTGTAAAGCAATTCGCCACTTTGCCGAATTGTCTATGCCAATTATCTATTTAATTGACACTCCTGGCGCGGATGCTGGCGAAATCGCTAACAGCCAAAACCAAGCACATTCAATATCTAAAGCCATTGCAGAAAGTGCCAACGTTGACGTACCGACAGTCGGTATTGTTATCGGTGCCGGTTATTCTGGTGGCGCAATTCCATTAGCGGCAGCAAACATTTTATTATCGCTGCGTGATGGTATTTTCAACACGATCCAGCCGCAAGGTCTGCAAAGTATTGCCCGTAAGTACAACTTATCTTGGCAAGAATGTGCAAAATCTGTGGGTGTATCACCAGAAGAGCTTTATACCTCAGGTTGTATTGACGGTATTATTGACTTTTCACCGGGCGATCGTGACGAACGTCAGCATAATTTACGTCGCGCGATTATTAGCAGCGTAGAAGCTGTTGAGCGTGCCGCAATAAATTTTGTGCGTGATTCTAAAGATTTACGTGAACATTATGACCGCAGCTTAATGCGTTTCCTCGCACCCTCTAAAAACCTGATGGCGCTTGAGCAAAATGCAGAATTGGCCGTGGCCAGCAGCCCGACTAGTCACCATAACCTGTTTGGTAGCGCCTACCGTTATTTGCGTTATTTGACACTTCGTAGCCGTATTCATTCGATTTCGCAAGAGCAATATGGTCGTCTGTCGCGTGCTAGCGTGCCTGAAGGTGACTTGTTGGCGCGTATTCAGCAAGAACAAGATCGGGTATTCCAAGCTTGGTTATCTAACCCAGATAAACTGGTTTATGACGAAGAGTTAAATAAACTGTGGACTACCTTTGTCGCTAAGCGTGATGAAGTGTCAACTGAGCGTAACATGCTGACACGTTTGATTTTGGGTGAACCAAAAGAGAACTATAAAAAAGCACGTAAGGCGCTGTTATTTAACATCAGCTGGTCTTTGTATCACCGCTGGAAGAGCAATGCGGCTAACAACTTCAAGGGACTGATTCAGCACTTAGAAAGTTTGCCAAAGTCGGTGACTCAAGCTAAATGGCCTGAGCTAAATCAACTGACCGTACTCGATGTGGTTGTTAATGAAGAGCTGCGTGAAGACTTTATTTGGCAATGCCACAACATTCTGATCTTCAATGCCTTGTACGACAACGTTGTCGGCAGCTTAGCGTCAATTGCGAAAGAAGCCATGATGTCGAAGAGTTTGTCACGTAATTCAGTGAACAATCTACTGCACAAGTCAATTGACCATGCAATGTCGACACAAGATACTTCGAACGACAAAGCTAAGTTCTATAAGTGGCTTAAATATTTCATGGGTCAATCGAACCGTGCCGATTTGTTGGTGCGTGTAGAGCAATGGAAGAGTGTGGGTTTCCCGCAGCTTAACGACAGTTTGTTCGTGGTGCTGACTTACTTCTTTGAGCGTTTACTGCCTGAGTACTTTGATAGCGAAAGCGATAACAGTAAATACACTGGCGCAATTAACCCGGTGCGTATTGGTCGTCGTAAAGACTTCTGGAACCGCTTAACCATGGGTTATCAAGATTTGTTAATCCAAAAAGTGCTGCGCGACGAAAAACGTAAAGGCAACATGACGTGGGAAAATGTGGTTAAGCAGTTCTTTACCCATTTTGAAGAGATCAATGGCGACAAAATGTCGGCCAACTTGCTCAACTTCCCAGGTTTCCGTTTATCGATTGAAGACGCGTTAGATAAAGGCATTCGTCCGTGTGGTTTGATTACCGGTATTGCTGACTTTAAAGAGAAAGGCCAAAAGGTTCGCGTGGGCGTGGCTGTGTCTAACACGGCATTCCAAGCGGGCGCATTTGATATGGCCAGTGCCGAGAAATTCTCAGCGCTGCTTATTGAGTGTGCGAAACGTAAATTACCTGTGGTGTGCTTTATCAGCTCTGGTGGCATGCAGACTAAAGAAGGCGCTGCGGCACTGTTCTCAATGGCTGTAGTGAACGACCGTATCACGCGCTTTATTCGTGATAACGAATTGCCTGTATTGATGTTTGGTTTTGGTGACTGTACCGGTGGTGCACAGGCAAGCTTTGTGACTCACCCATTAGTACAAACTTATTACCTGTCAGGTACTAATATGCCGTTCGCCGGTCAAATGGTGGTACCCGCTTACCTGCCATCGACTGCCACGTTGTCTAACTATCTGTCAAAAGTACCTGGCGCAATGGCGAGCTTAGTGCATAACCCATTTAGCGACACTTTAGATAGCCAGTTAGCAAGTATCGACCCTCTGATGCCAATGCCAACGGCTAAAATTAACGACGTGATTATCAATGCGCTATCGACCTTAGTGGTTGAAGCGGCCGTTGAAGAAGATGTGATCGTACAAAACGATCCGCGTAAGTTAATGAAACCTATTAACAAAGTGTTGATTCACGCTCGTGGTTGTACTGCGGTAAAACTTATTCGTAAGGCTCACGACAATAATATCAATGTGGTATTAGTGGCGTCAGATCCTGATATGACGTCAGTACCTGCAGATATGCTAAAAGACACTGATAAGTTAGTTTGTCTAGGGGGTAACACCTCGGATGAAAGTTACTTAAACGCGTATTCAGTGTTAAGAGTGGCAGATTACGAACAAGTTGATGCCTTGCATCCGGGTATTGGTTTCTTATCTGAAAGCCCTCAGTTTGCAGCATTATGTGTCAATAATGGCGTTAACTTTGTCGGCCCAAGCGTGCATTCAATGACGACTATGGGTAACAAGTCGAATGCGATTAAGACATCACAAGCGCAAAATGTGCCTGTGGTACCAGGTTCGCACGGCATTTTGACCAATGCTGAGCAAGCGGTGAATGTGGCAACTGAAATCGGCTATCCAGTATTGCTTAAAGCGGTACAAGGTGGTGGTGGTAAAGGTATTCAGGTTGTTAAACGCCCTGAAGATATGATTGGTTTATTCCAAAAAACCGCGACAGAAGCTGCCGCAGCTTTCGGTAATGGTGACTTGTATTTAGAAAAATACGTAACATCATTGCGTCATATTGAAGTGCAATTACTGCGTGATAAGTTTGGTAATACCAAGGTACTGGGTATTCGTGACTGTTCAGTACAGCGCAATAACCAAAAAGTGGTTGAAGAGTCTGGCTCAACCATGTTGCCTGATGAGCTTAAAAAGCGAGTGTTGGATTATACCCGCGCTTTAGGAGATGCGACCGATTACATGGGTGCAGGTACTGTTGAGTTCATCTATAACTTAGATGCCAATGAAGTTTACTTCATGGAAATGAACACGCGTTTACAGGTTGAGCATCCGGTTACTGAAGCGACTTCGGGTATTGATATCGTTAGCGCCCAGTTTGATATTGCTGCAGGTCGTTCGATTGAAGCGTTACAGCCCCAAGAGATTGGTTATGCGATGGAAGTCCGTGTGACGGCTGAGAAAGCAGCGCTCGATAGCCATGGCATACTGCAGCTTATTCCAAACCCAGGTAAGATCACTGAGTGTGTGTTCCCAGAACACCCAGATGTCGAAATAATTTCGATTGCCGCGCCAGGTAAAGAAGTATCGCCATACTACGATAGCTTGATTGCGCAAATTATCATGCGCGGTGAAAACCGTGAGGATGTGATTGCCAAACTGTACGAATACTTAGACAGTGTAGTGCTGAAAGGCATCGCGACTAACATTCCGTTACTCAAGCTTATCCTAAAAGACGGTACCTTTAACGAGGGTGTTTACGACACTAACTATCTGCCACGCTTAATGGCCGAACTGGACATTCCGGCATTAATTGCTGAAATGGAAGCAGCGGCTGAAACAGTCGCAGTTGATACTGAATCACTACGCGTAGGTGAAAGTAACGAGCTGAAAGTATTAGCTCAAGGTGCAGGTATCTTCTATACCTCATCGGCACCGGGTGAAGCTGACTTCGTAAAAGAAGGTGACATAGTTACGGTTGATCAAACGCTTGCACTGACAGAAGCAATGAAGATGTTCTCGCAAGTGACGTTAGCTGGCTTTAACCGTCAGAGTGCAATTTTGTACCCTGAAGATAAGAAGTATCGCATCGAGCGCATTTTGAACAGCAATGGTCAACAAGTGTCGCAAGGTGACTTACTATTCGTAGTATCACCCGTCGAAGAGTAAACCTTAGCGGTTAACGATACCGATGAGTTTGATAATACCCGCCATTGGCGGGTATTTTTTTAGCATAAATCTGATAAACGTGACCGCTTAAGTTTAATACCATGCATAAGGCTATAAACACAGAATTTGAATGCCAAGTTTAAAGGTATGCAGGCCGATTATTAACAAACAAGCACTAGTTTGGCGCGAATTATGGCGGCGATTTTGAGGTGTTAAACGCGGTTATCTAAGCCACTTGCTTGTCGTTTTATTGTTAGTCGATAGTGCTTATGATGATATTTTTTAACGTATTGCCGTTGGAAGTTGTTAAAAAATGTCCTTATTAACGCATGTCAGGCTTTTTTAATGGCTTTTATTTTAAGGTTAAAAAATAAGCTGAAGTGTTTTACTTATTTGTTTTAACTTATGTTTACGGTCATTTAGTTAAATTAACACGTGACTTTGTCGTGAAAAAGTACGCTAGCCATTTGCGCCGAGCAGGGTTCCAATTTACAATATGCGCCTAAATAATCTGATGTGCGGTGTGTCGGTGTTTGTCGCATACTCCGTCTACTCCTTAAACTACTCATTTAAAGTTGAATCATGACCGAATTATCCAAATACAGAAACATTGGTATCTTCGCTCACGTTGACGCGGGTAAAACCACGACCACCGAGCGTATCCTTAAGCTAACAGGCCGAATTCATAAAGCCGGTGAGACTCACGATGGTGAATCTACAACTGACTTCATGGTACAGGAAGCTGAGCGCGGTATTACCATTCAGTCTGCTGCTGTAAGCTGCTTCTGGAAAGACCACCGTTTCAACGTTATCGACACACCAGGACACGTTGACTTCACCGTTGAAGTTTACCGTTCTCTGAAAGTGCTTGATGGCGGTATCGGTGTATTCTGCGGTAGCGGTGGCGTTGAGCCTCAGTCAGAAACTAACTGGCGCTATGCGAACGACTCAGAAGTTGCTCGTATCATTTTCGTAAACAAGTTAGACCGTATCGGTGCTGACTTCTTACGTGTTGTTAAGCAAACTAAAGACGTATTAGCTGCAAATCCATTGGTTATGGTTCTGCCAATCGGTGCTGAAGATCAATTTGTAGGTGTTGTTGATCTATTAACTCGTCAAGCTTACGTATGGGATGACTCAGGTCTTCCAGAAAACTTCAGCATTCAAGATGTCCCTGCTGACATGGTTGATATGGTTGAAGAATACCGTGAAATGTTAATCGAAACTGCTGTTGAGCAAGACGATGCAATCATGGAAGCTTACATGGAAGGCGAAGAGCCATCTATTGAAGACATTAAGCGTTGTATCCGTATTGGTACACGTACTATGGCTTTGTTCCCAACATACTGTGGTTCTGCCTTTAAAAACAAAGGTATGCAACTTATTCTTGATGCAGTTGTTGATTACTTGCCATCACCAGAAGAAGTTGATCCACAGCCGCTGACTGACGAAGAAGGTAATGAAACTGGCGAGTTTGCTATTGTTTCTGCTGACTTACCGTTGAAAGCGTTAGCGTTCAAAATCATGGATGACCGTTTCGGCGCCCTGACTTTCGTACGTATTTACTCAGGCCGCTTGAAGAAGGGTGACACCATCCTGAACAGCGCAACGGGTAAAACTGAACGTATCGGCCGTATGTGCGAAATGCACGCTGATGACCGTATCGAAATTGAATCTGCTCAAGCTGGCGACATTATCGCTATCGTGGGTATGAAGAACGTTCAAACAGGTCACACTTTATGTGACGTGAAACACCCATGTACTCTTGAGGCTATGGTGTTCCCTGAGCCAGTAATCTCTATCGCTGTTGCGCCAAAAGATAAAGGCGGCAGTGAGAAAATGGGTGTGGCTATCGGTAAGATGATCGCTGAAGATCCATCATTCCGCGTAGAAACTGACGAAGATTCAGGTGAAACCATCCTTAAAGGTATGGGCGAACTTCACTTAGATATCAAAGTAGACATTTTACGTCGTACTTATGGTGTTGAGTTGATCGTAGGTGAGCCACAAGTTGCTTACCGTGAAACAATTACTCAAATGGTTGAAGATCAATACACTCACAAGAAACAATCTGGTGGTTCTGGTCAGTTCGGTAAAATCGAATATATCATCCGTCCAGGCGAGCAAAACACTGGTTTCGTGTTCAAATCTACAGTTGTTGGTGGTAGCGTTCCGAAGGAATTCTGGCCAGCAGTTGAGAAAGGTTTTGCGAGCATGATGAACACAGGTACTATCGCTGGCTTCCCAGTGTTAGACGTTGAGTTCGAATTAACTGACGGTGCTTTCCACGCAGTTGACTCATCAGCTATCGCGTTCGAAATCGCTGCTAAAGGCGCTTTCCGTCAGTCAATTCCTAAAGCTAAACCACAACTTCTTGAGCCAATCATGAAAGTTGACGTGTTCAGCCCAGATGACAACGTAGGTGACGTAATCGGTGACTTAAACCGTCGTCGTGGCATGATCAAAGACCAAGTTGCTGGTGTAACGGGTGTTCGTGTTAAAGCTGACGTACCGTTATCAGAAATGTTCGGTTATATCGGTACACTACGTACAATGACTTCTGGTCGTGGTCAGTTCTCTATGGAGTTCTCACACTACAGCCAATGTCCAGCTAGCGTAGCTGAGAAAGTTGTAACTCAGGTTAAAGAACGTAAGGCTGCTGAAGCTAAGAAGTAATTCTTACCTTCTATTCGCTAATTTAGTTAGTGAATAAAAACCGCTGTTGGCCCTAAGGCTAACAGCGGTTTTTTTATGGACGACATTTAGATAAACCACGTGCGACTAATGACCAAGTTCAACCTTGACCCTGTTTATCTAACGTTTGTTGTGGTGCGACTTCTCAGTGCTCAATTTTTTGTTTACTCAATTCGAG
Source organism: Shewanella morhuae (assembly GCF_900156405.1). GTDB lineage: Bacteria > Pseudomonadota > Gammaproteobacteria > Enterobacterales > Shewanellaceae > Shewanella > Shewanella morhuae. The sequence continues at coordinate 129,355 of NZ_FTNN01000004.1, read as the reverse complement.
TAAAGCGCTAGCCGCAGGGGTTAAGGGTAAATTTTGCCGCCAAATAAGCGCGAGATCCCATGTCATAGCGGGTTGCATTGGTTTAAATATTAATTTACTAGCGTTTAATCGATTACAAATTGGCTCAGGTAAAATCGCTACGCCCATGTCTGCTTCAACCATAGCAGCAAGAAAATCCCATTGGCCACTGCGAAAGGCGATATTAAGCTGTACACCTGCTTTACGGCTGAGGCGATTAATCAGTTTCGCGAGTGAGAAATCTTCGTTATAGAGAATGAAAGGATAGGGTTCAAAGTCCTGCCAATTTAAGTGGTCTTTCTCGGCTAAGGGATGTCCCTCTGGCAGACAAGCAAGTAAAGGATACTTAGTCAGTGGTTGATTGACGAGCTGCACCTCATGGGTTGTTGGTAGTGCAGTAAAGGCGATATCAAGGCTGTTATTGAGTAGGGCTTGTTCGCAGCCAAATCCACCGTACTCATACATTTGCAGCTCAACCCCAGGATAACGCTTACGATAGCTGGTGAGTAAACCAATGATAAGGCTACTCATCATAGGGCATACACCTAAGCGTAATCGCCCAGACTTTAGGCCGCTCAGATTACTCATGTCCTCTTGCAGTCGATGCCATTGGCCTAGAATTTCCCGCGCACTGTGTTCAAATAGCTGCCCCGCTTGAGTTAATACTACCTTCTGGTTATTACGGATAAGCAAGGTTTCGCCTAGGCTTTCCTCCAGCCTTTGGATCATTTTGCTCAGTGTGGGCTGGGTAATAAAACATTTTTGCGCGGCGCGGGTAAAGTTTTCTGTTTCCACTAAGGTTAAAAAACACTGTAAGGTCTTGATTGGAATATTCATGCTTAAATGGAATCCATATTATGGAATTTATTCATTTTACTAATCATGGCTCGAGTATTACTTTGACCTTGTTAACAAAATAGGGGAATACCGATGAAATCCACTTCAAGTTTATGGGTAAGTGCTTTGTGGCAGGCGGCTATGCCTGTGACAAAAGAGGTAGAAGCAGCAAAAGTGTCGCAGGTTATTAAAGCGGCGCCGGTGGGTGTTTTGCATAAAGCAAAACCGCAAGTCAACCCAGCCTAGGCTGGGTTTTTATTTTCTGTTTTCTATTTAAAGTATTTTTGTTCCTTATTGTTGTTACCTCATCTGCTAAAACTCGACTTAACCTCCTTTATCAGAAAGTATCGCTTAGCAATAAAATGGCTGATTTTTTCGTCTGCAATAAAATATAACTATATTTATCTTTGATTTACTCGAACACGTGGCTCACGTACTGATAAAACCGTGGGGCGCTGCCAATTATCGTTGCGTGTTTCTTCATCTATCATTAAACAAATCACCCGTTATGGGCATTACTCTTAGCGGCTAAGGGAGTATAGGTTTACACTAGTGTAGTTTTGTAAATTTGATCACAGTTTACGGGTATTTTGTGAGCGCGATCGTCAGCATTTATTCGTGCAAACATAACCAAGTGATATTTATAAACGGAATGTGAGGTTTTTGCCTCGTCTTTTTTCCATTAAAAACCAAAAAACAATGAGGCAATGTAATATGCGTAAACGCAGTTTATATAGCGTGTTTATTGCTGCTATCGTCGCTGTGGGCGCTTTTAGCATTTATGCTTGGCATCCATCGATGGCACCGATAACGCCACCCGTCAAAGACCAGTTTGCTGCAGATGTGATTGCGCAAGGTAAAGTGCTGGCCGCCGCAGGTTACTGTAGCACTTGCCATACCACGCCAGGTGGATCTCCGTATGCAGGTAATTACGAGATGCACACTGATTTTGGCACTATCTACTCCAGTAATATTACCCCTGACGTTCAGACCGGTATCGGCAATTGGTCAGAAGAAGCATTTATTCGTGCGATGCGAACCGGCGTGAGCCGTGATGGGCACCACTTGCTGCCAGCATTTCCATACGAGCATTTTAATAAGATGACTGATGAAGATATTAAGGCAGTTTATGCTTATATCATGTCGTCAGTCCCAGCTGTTAGTCAGCAAAAAACCGATAACGGTATCCCGTTTCCACTAAATATTCGTTTCTTGCAGTCGGGTTGGAAACTGTTGTTTGCCGACACCACCCTGTTTAAATCGCAAGTCGATGAATCAGCAGAATGGAACCGTGGTGCTTATCTCGCACAAGGCGTTGCTCACTGCGGGGCATGTCATACACCACGTAATGCGCTTGGTGGTGAAAAACGTGACCAAATGTACAGCGGAGCCGCTATTGATGGTTGGATTGCGCCATCGTTGACCGCTAGCAGTAAGGCACCATTGAAGTGGCGCGCTGCTGATTTTGATGAGTACCTACGTACTGGTAATTCTTCTTTCCACGGCAGTGCGGCGGGCCCGATGGCGCCTGTTGTGCATGCGGGTTTATCGGCACTGTCTGATAGTGATCTCAAGGCGATTAGTGTTTATTTTGGCGCACTTGCGGGCAATCACAGTGATAATCCTGCCAGTAGCCCAGAGCTTAAGGCGGCTCTAGAGTCACAACAGCTGCCTGATCCGCGTATTGATAATGGTGCTCGCTTATATGCGATTTCTTGTCAGTCGTGCCATTACAGTAGTAACGAGCTTAACAAAGGGCGCCCACTACTGGCATTAGGCAGTGCACTGCATTTGGATGATCCTACGAATCTTATTAATGTCACGCTTGACGGTTTCCGTGCTAATCAAGGTATCACAGGGGTGGTTATGCCTGCGTTCCGTGACGCATTATCAGATGAAGATATAACTGCGATTGCAACCTATCTACGTCAATCTGCCGGTGAACAACCTTGGCCTAACCTAAAACAAAAAGTGGCTGAGATCCGTCTTCAACCACGCTTTGAACATTAATCACGGGAGAAGTGAGCAATGGCTAAATTTATTTTGAATGGCAAGCCTGTAGCTGCCGATGTAGACGGAGAAACCCCGCTGTTGTGGGTTATCCGTGATGAACTGGATATGACTGGCACCAAATTTGGTTGCGGTATTGGCACTTGTGGAGCCTGTACTGTGCATGTCGGTGGCCGGGCGACGCGCTCTTGTGTGACGCCTATTTCTGCCGTTGAAGGTGCTAGCATTACCACGATTGAAGGCTTATCTGAAACAGGGGCTCACCCATTGCAGATATCTTGGCAGAAACATCAGGTACCACAATGTGGTTACTGTCAGTCTGGGCAAATTATGCAGGCTGCGGCGCTGTTGAAAGACATTCCACAGCCAACGGATGCAGAGATTGATGCAGTGATGAGCGGTAATCTATGCCGCTGCATGACTTATGTGCGTATTCGCGAAGCGATTCACGAAGCTGCTGATTCAATGAAGGAGGCCAGCCATGTCAAGATTGCCTAATAAAAATAAAGATTCTGGCATGACACGCCGAGGTTTTTTAATTGCGATGACCGCAGTGGGTGTGAGTTTTGGTTTTCCGCGTACGTCTTGGAGTGCGATGGACCCTGCTACTGAAGGTGGGGCACTATTACCCGATAACGGCTCGCTGTATGAACCATCATTATGGTATTCGATTGATGCTAAAGGCAAAATCAAGGTCAATATTATTCGCGCCGAAATGGGCCAGCATGTGGGTACCTCCATCGCTCGCATTTTAGCCGATGAGCTAGAAGCCAATTGGGACGATGTAGAAATTGTCCACGTTGATAGTAATAAAAAATGGGGCTTAATGGTCACAGGTGGCAGCTGGTCTGTGTCACAAAGTTGGTCAGTATACCGTCAGGCAGGTGCTGCGGGTCGCACAGCATTACTTGAAGCGGCTGCCAAAAAATGGGCTGTACCTGTGGGTAAATGCCACGCCAGTAACGGCAAAGTTATCTGTGGTAACAAAGAGATTAGCTATGGTGATCTCATTGCCGCAGGGGTGAATCGCCAGTTCACTGAAGCAGAGCTTAAAGCGTTGCCGCTTAAGCCTAATGACGATTTGAAATTAGTTGGCAAGCAGGTAACGTCGCTCGATATCAGCAATAAAACTACCGGTAAGACCGTATTTGGTATTGATGCCAAAATCGACGGTATGGTTTACGCTGCCCCTATTTTGCCGCCGACTCGTTATGGCTCAACTGTGACGGCAATGGATGACTCAGCTGCCAAAGCGGTTAAAGGTTATCAGCAAACATTAGTGCTTGAAGATCCAAGTCAGACGGTACCTGGCTGGCTTGTTGTTATTGCCGACAGCTATTACGCCGCGCATAAAGCTGCTGCGTTAGTCAAAGTCAGTTGGCAAGCAGGCGCTGCGGCTAATGTGTCAGAGGTCGATATTATCAACCACGGCCGTGAGCTGCTAAAAGACAGCAGTAAAGGCGCCATTCTTGATACGGGCGATGTCAACACTGAGCCAGTGTTTAGCCAAGCCGCATCGACTATAGAGTATGAATATCTGACCAGCACTGTGTTACACGCGCAGATGGAACCGCTCAATGCGCTGGTGTTTCAGAACGAAGATGGTATATGGGAAATCCATTCAGGTTGTCAGTGGCAGTCGTTAACGACCTCGGTATTGGCAGCAGCGCTAGGTGTCGCGGAAGATAACATTCTTATTCGCGCTTATATGCTCGGTGGTGGTTTTGGTCGTCGTCTTAACGGTGACTACACAGTGCCTGCCGCGCTGGTGTCTAAAGCTCTGGGGGGCAAGCCGGTTAAGTTGGTGTTTACGCGCGCACAAGATTTGCAGTTTGATAGTCCGCGCTCGGCTTCTGTGCAACAACTGAAAATGGCCTTTAACGCCGATAAAACAGTTATTGCAATGGAACATCATGCAACTGCGGGTTGGCCGACCGAGGTGATGATCCCTGTCTTTATGCCTAAAGGGGTAAATGGTCAATCGTTTGATCCATTCTCTATTGCTGGCGCCGATCATTGGTACAGTGTTGGCGCACAAAAGGTGAGAGCAGTCTCTAACGATCTTGCTAATGCCTCATTCCGCCCCGGTTGGTTGCGTTCAGTTGGCCCAGGGTGGACCAATTGGGCGCTCGAAAGCTTTATGGATGAAGCCGCGCACCATGCGGGTAAAGATCCCTTAGCATTTCGTTTAGCACTATTGACCGCACAAGGCCGTAATGCTGGCAGCGGTCCAATTGCCTCTGGTGGCGCCGCGCGCCAAGCTGCGGTATTGCAAAAAGCTGCCGAGATGATTGGTTGGGGAACTGCTTTACCTGAAGGCAGTGGTATGGGGATAGCCTCGACCTTTGGACAAGAGCGTGATATGCCCACTTGGGTTGCCGTTGCTGCGCAAGTTCGGGTTGATAAAAGCACCGGACTTGTGCATGTAGAAAAACTGCAAGTGGTCGTGGATGCGGGCATTATCGTTGATCCTAATGGCGCGCAAGCCCAGTGTCAGGGTGCTGCTTTATGGGGCTTATCGATGGCACTTTATGAGGGGACTGAGCTGGTTAATGGCAAGTTCAAAGATTCGAATTTTGACAGCTATACACCATTGCGTATTGGCCAAACACCTGCGATCAATGTTGAATTTATCGTCAGCCCTTATGCACCATCAGGCTTGGGTGAGCCGGCGGTCACACCCGTTGCGCCCGCCATTGCTAATGCGATTTATCAAGCCATTGGTGTACGGCTACGTAAAATCCCAATGACTGCGAATGATGTTAAAGCCGCATTGACTAAAGCGTAATCCAAAGGCCCGTAGTTAATGCGGGCCTTATTTATATTCTTATGAAGTAAACGGTAGCGTTAACGCCGTTTACTTTTATACAGGAACTGTTCATGTCGTATCTCTCCCAACCATTAGATGCCAAAGTACTACAACAAGCCGCAATTTGGGTGCAATCCAGCCCAGTATGGCTTTGTACCGTGCTGCATACTTGGGGTTCATCACCGCGTTCACCAGGCTCCTTATTGGTAGCTATGCAAGATGGGCGACAGGTGGGCTCCTTGTCTGGCGGTTGTGTAGAAGATCATTTTATTCGTGAGATAGCGAAAGGTCGCTGGCAACAACCCAGCCAAGTGATCCGTTATGGCGATGGTGAATTGGCACCCGATGTATCACTACCCTGTGGAGGGGTTTTAGAGATATTGGTGGAGTACCTTCCGGCAAGCGAGCAGAGCGTTTTTTATCTACAGCAGCAGCTTAAAGCCGTGCAAGGTTATCAAGCTATGCGGAAACAATTGCGATTGCCTGAAGCCTGTAGCGCGATAGTGCCCGAAGAGTTAACTGGGACTACTGCTATTAGTTACCAACATCCCGACATTGAGATTCGTATTGCCGCCGCGCCGCGCCTGTTAGTGGCCGGTTACTCACCTGTAGCGCATTACTGTTTAGAGTTTGCCCATGCTTTGGGGTTTGAAACTGTGCTGTTGGAGCCACGTGAAAATGTATTGGCAACGCTGGCTGAACAATGTCCACCCAATACGAATGTGATCAACAGCTTTCCTGCAAAATATCTGGAACAACATGGCTGCCATTCTAATACCGCCATAGTCGCCCTGACTCACGATCCGCGCATGGATGACTTAACGATGATGGAAGCGGTTAACACCCCCGCATTTTATATCGGGGCTATGGGTTCAACACGTAACAGCGCCAAACGCCGTGAACGTTTAGAACGTATTGGTGAGCTGACAAAAGATCAATTATTACGTATTCATGCACCGATAGGATTAGCTATTGGCAGTAAAACTCCGGCAGAAATTGCCCTAGCGATATTAGCCGATATTGTGCGAGTCAAAAATCTGGGCACACTTTCAACCCGCCCCTTGCTTCTGGGTACGTTAGAGCAACAGCTAAGCACTGGTGTCGACAGCGGCTCTAGTTGCATGATCTAATTGTTTTTAAATGCCCAAAATTTTGTCATTCACTCAATATCCCGTCAGTTCCATATACCCTGTGCCAGTATGGCTGCCAGAGAGTAGTACTGGGCCTTCCCAATAGGGTGTCGATAATGGCATGGCGCTATTAGGATTAAGTGGGGTGATAGTGAGATTGATATTCTCGCTGGGAATTCTAACCTGCCAACTGACGGGGTAATCGCCATTGACGGTATGTTGCCATTTGAGCGGCGTCATCTGAATGTCATTGGGGTTATCGGTGGAATTGATATTACGCCCCGTGCCATCGGCAAACATTCTTCTGGCGCTATAAAATGCCGAGATAGGGGTATTGGTAGCGGCCTCTGTTGGTGATTGATCCCGTAACTGAAACAACATCAGCGTCGATCCATCGTTTAACCGGAGCGCGAACCAATCCCAACCTTGCTGTGTTTTAGTGAGGAACTGCGAACTCCATTCCCTGTCGAGCCAGCCTTGACCCGTGACTCGCTCAACTTTGCCATTACGGCTAATTTCACCGCTGATTTCAATAAAGGGTTGGCTGTAATAGTAAGATGCGACTTGTCCATCGCGGCTTTTGAGGCTATAGCCGTTATCGCCTTGGTATTGCAGTGGCGCTTGACTATTGAGCTTTAGTTGATAGCTAAAGTCAGGATTTTCTACCGTTAATGTGGCGGGGAATAAGGCATTAGTCTCGCTCTGCCAGCGCCAGTTATCGAGGCGGATTTGATAGGGGTTTAATGTCACATCGGCAAACTCGCTATGACGGCGTGACCATTTTTCGTGGGCAAGGTGAGTCGTGCTTGAAGTGAGTGCGCTGTGGGCCAAATACAGTTGGTCTGTAGCCCAAGTGGATTGGTCTTTAGGCAGCGTATCTTTTATTGATTGCTTGGACGATTTAAGGGCAACTCTAAATTGTGTCCATTGGGCACCGAGTTGCTCTCCTTTTTCGGTAGTTAAATTAGCCGTCAGATACCACCATTCTTGTCGAAAACCATTATGTGTTAAGTGATCGCGCGGGAATTCAAATTTATAGCCAGGAACAACCGGGGTGTATGCCTGGTCATCTTGAGTACCCGAGGTCTTCCCTACCACATTGGCCATCGATTTTGGCTGAGTGTTCTGCATTGACGGCGCTTTATCGCAGCCGCCGATAAGCATTAAGCCAATGGCAGCCCATAACATACACTTCAAATTAAGAGCCTTCATCACAGGGTCTCCTGTTGCAGACTGGCGACGAGAGGTTTGCGGGTTTGCCAATACAGTGGCAAGAGCACGGCTAATGTACAGGTGGCTAAAGCAATCAATATAGCATGGCCATAGGCTTGCCAATCCCAAATCATTTTTATCGTCCAACCAAAGGCTTGCAAGGTGATCTTGTTAATCAGCAAGTAGCCTAGCAGCGCGCCCGTTGGCATAGCGAGTAGGCAAGTAATCAGCACCACAATCAACATTTGCATAAACACCATGCCGCGCAGCGCATTACGACTAACGCCTAAGGAATACAAACGCGCCAGTGGCGCTTGTCTTGCCTGCGTCAACATTAAGCAGGCACTAAAAAGGCCAATAGCCGCAACAATTAGCGTCAAACTGTTCAGCACTAAGGTAATAGAAAAAGTACGTTTAAACATGGCGATAGCTTGAGTTTTAATCTTAGTTTGGCTGTAAATTTGTGCTTGGGATAAGCCTAGCTCGGCCGCCAATTCAATTTGGAGTTGGTCAAGCGCTGTCTCAGTGATTTTACTGCCTTGCTTATCACCGTGAAAACTCGCCGCTAAACTGATGGGCAGTAGCGGCAATTGCGCTTGTTGCCAAAGTGGCTGGCTGATAATGACCTCGTTGCGGGTATTACCATGGTCATAATAAATACCGCCGATAATCGCTTGGCTGTTACCGGTTTTTGCGAGCGCATTTAATGACACATTGTCACCCAGTTTGAGCTGGTATTTGAGGGCAAGGGGTTCACTCACTAAAATAACGTGGGCGTTAAAGTAGGATTGCCACAGTGTTGGTAGGCTTTCCTTTAGGGCGCTGGTGTGACGAACCGAATAATCATCGCGGCTGAGTAGACTGACGGGAATCGTCTGTTCGCTCGCATTCTTTGCAGATGCAGGCAGTGAAAGTTCGGCTTCAATTTGCCACTGTTGATACAGGCCGCTAACTCTAGTGTCATGCATCAGCTGGGTTTGTATGGTATCGATACGCTGACTCGGTGGGCGAATATAAAGATCGGCATGTAAGCGGGTCTCTAACCAAGTGCGCAGGGTTTGTTCAAAACTGCCAACGAGCGTGTTCATCGACACATTGGCGCTTAGCGCCAGCAAGATTGCCATCATAGCTAAGGAGAGCGGCGCGATAAGCTCGCGGGTTTCGGCAAGTAGATATTGCCATAATCCAGGGCGTGCCAAGGGCATTAAGGCGCTGACGCCCCAATGTAATAGTTGTGGCAACAGTAGCGGGATAGCGATAGTGACGGTACCGAGTAACACTAAGCTGATGTTGTAGCTTTGGCTGAAGGGAAACAACAACGCCGCTATGCCCAACAGACCACAAGCTGAGGCAAATTGAATACTGTGTGTTTTGCGGTGCGCCTGCATCTGCTGATAACGGTTCGCCCCTTGTGCCAGCGCTTGGCGCGTGAGATCTCGATATAAGGGTAAACAAGCGGCGAGGGCGGCAGCTAAGGTGAGTGCAATCGCCTCAAAAAGCCAAGTCCATTGCCAAATCCCGGGCAGCAAGTGGGCACCATACATTTGCTCTAAGGTCATGGCGACCATAGGTTGCAGCCAGTGGCTAAGCTGTAAGCCACTGATAAAACCCAAACTTGAGCCTATGACCACCAGCAAGACTAATTCAAGCATCAGCGCTGTCATTAAAGCGCGGCGCTCAATTCCCTGCTGTAATAACTGCACTAACAGTTTTTGCCGTTTCATTAGGCTGTAGCGCACACCGTTGTAAGCGATAAACAGGCCGACAACGAAGGCTAACATACTCATGGCATTGAGATTAAGATGAAAACTGCGGGTTAGGGCTACCAGTGCTTGGCCTTGATCTTGTTGGCTAAAACTGGCCTTTTGCGGCGTAATTCCTAAGGCATCGAGCTGGGATTTTAGTTGAGGTAGGTCTGCTCGTTCACTGAACATAGCGATATAACTGAGCTGGCCTTGCATATTCAATAATTGCTGGGCGAGTGAGATATCCGCCAAAATAGCACTGCCTAGACCAAAGCTGTCGTCAATACTAATGACGTCTAAGCTGCTATTTTCTAAAATAAGTTTACCATCTGACGCTACTTTAGCGGCGAGACTTTGGCTCATGATTACTGTGGGTGCGCCGCTCAGTAGCTCGGCAAGCGGTAAGTGATTCATCTGCGGCGAGGAGGTGGGCGACGTTTCAGCCGAGGCACCATTTTTAGATTGTTGTAGTGTTAATGCGGCAATCAGATCGCTGCCTTCCAGTTGCCAAAACTGCCCATTTTTACCGCTTATTTTGCCATTCACCACGGCGAGACTTTGACTTAATCCGGCAGTTCTTAAGGCAAAATAAACTGACTCATTTAAGCTGTTTTTCCCAAGTGGCGGCGTAAGTAGTACATCGGCACGCTGGCTCAAAAGCTCAGTTGCGTCGCTATAACTGCGCACCGCATTATCGTTGGTCGCTTTTACTCCAATCAGTAGCGTCACGGCTAAGGCTATACCGAGCAAAATGGCGCCGGCTTGTAATGGCGCATGGCGGTAATGGGCAATAAAGACCTTTAAGCTGAGCCAGGTTAGGGTAAGCGAACGTGACTCAAGTTTTGTTGGAGCCGCCTTAGTGAGCTGTTTATTTTTCATAGATAGCCACTGCGCCTTGGGATAAATGCCAGCGTTTTTGCATAAAAGCGGCGCACTCTTCACTGTGGGTGACCATTAAGATGCTGGTTTGGCTTTCCTGAGCCAGTTCACACAGTAGTGCCATCACTTGTTTACCCGACACATCATCTAGATTACCTGTGGGTTCGTCGGCTAATAGCAGCGTCGGTTTATGAGCTAAGGCACGGGCAATGGCGACCCGCTGTTGTTGACCGCCAGATAGCGCCTCAACTTGTCGATGCAGTAGCGGCAGTAGCCCCAGTTTTTCAACCAGATAATCGCACCAAGCAGACCATGGCTGCGCCGTTAAACTTAAGGGAAAGGCAATATTATCTTTGACGTTGAGTGGCGTGAGTAAATTAAATTGTTGAAACACCACCCCTAAAGAATGGCGTCTGAAATGGCTCCAATCTTTATCCTGCCAATGTGATGTGGACGTTTGGTTGAGTAAAATCTCACCTGAGTCTGGCATTTCAAAACCGGCAATCAAGTTGAGTAAGGTGCTCTTACCGCTGCCGCTGGGGCCTGTGAGGGCGACGGTGTCGCCTCGATTAATTTGCAGGTCGACCGCTTGCAGTACCTGATGATATTGCTCGCCATCGCGAAAGCCCTTAGTAACTTGGTTAAGTTTAGCGACGTCGGCCATTGAGCCACTCCTTCATATCGATTGGCAGTGTGTGAGGTAAGCCGTAAGTATGGCGATAAGTTAGCATTGCAACCTCATGTTTAACATAAAGCATTTTCTATTCAAATAGATACTGGTTTTTCCTGTAATGGGATCATAAACATAACAATTAACTGTAAATCATCATTTGCCGTAAAAATAATCAATTGGATTAAATCTACTCCCAACAGTGGGTAAACGGCTTGAGCTGACGCCGTGTTTGTTGCATTCTGTGCGCCTGCTAGCGTGAGATTGATATTTTAGGCTAGCAATCCGTTCGGATGAAGGTAGCAGGAGAGTGGGGAATTGACCCCACACCGACGAGGCAACTTTGGTTTTATCGAAGCAAATCTTCTGATAAAAACAAAGCACTCTTTCAGGTGCCACAAGGCGAGGACTGTTACTGGACGAGCCTCTGGAGAGACTACCAATTGCACTTAACTTAAAGTGCAGTCAGGTGGCGCCGAAGGCGAAAGTGTCGTGATGTTAAACACTACGACGCGAAACGCTCAGGCAAAAGGACAGAGGAGAGGATGACTGCACAGTCCCTGTCGTTTGTCGTCGTGGGCTATTTTTACCTTTTGCTTGCAATAGCGCATTTTGCCGCCATTAAAAGCACTTGTTTAGGCTACTTGCTTGCAACGCTTTTGGCGTTCAGCGTGGGTGAGTCTAAACCGAGAACAGGCTTAAAATAGTTTGCTATAGCGTCCGACTGCGGCGCGTCACAGCCATTTCTTTTCCTCCTCCGTTTATTAATTTTGTTGTTTAATATTCGAGGAATATCATGAATTTTCAAGCTTTTCTTGCCAGCATTAATGGCATTGTCTGGGGCCCTATCACCTTGTGTTTGCTGGTGGGCACTGGCGTTTATCTCACCGTTCGTCTCAAACTTATTCAAGTGTTTCGCTTACCTATGGCGCTGGGGTTGTTATTTAAACCGGCAAAGGGTCACGGGGATTTATCTTCCTTCGCGGCGCTATGCACTGCATTGTCTGCCACCATTGGTACGGGCAATATTGTCGGCGTGGCGACAGCCATCAAAATGGGCGGTCCGGGCGCGTTATTTTGGATGTGGTTGGCGGCGTTTTTCGGCATGGCGACTAAATATGCTGAGTGCATGTTGGCGGTAAAATACCGCACCACCGATGCCCGCGGGCAGATTGCTGGTGGGCCCATGTATTATATTGAGCGTGGCCTTGGGTTGCCTTGGATGGCAAAATTGTTCGCTATTTTCGGGGTTGGTGTGGCCTTTTTCGGTATTGGTACTTTTGCGCAGGTTAATGCGATTAGTGATGCGCTGACCATCGCCTTTGAGGTGCCAACTTGGCTCACGGCGACGGTACTGACGCTTTTAGTGGCGGCGGTGACATTAGGCGGCGTTAAACGCATTTCTAACGTGGCGCAAAAATTAGTGCCTACTATGTCAGTAGGTTATGTACTGGCGTGTGTGTGGATTCTGGTTGGTTTTTCCGACCAAATCTTACCCGCTTTAGGTCTAGTGATTGAATCGGCCTTTACACCACTCTCGGCAGCGGGAGGCTTTTTAGGGGCTACGGTGGCACAGGCGATTCAAATCGGTATTGCCCGCGGTGTATTTTCCAATGAATCAGGCCTTGGCAGCGCGCCGATTGCTGCGGCTGCGGCTAAAACCAATGAGCCGGTTGAGCAAGGGTTAGTGAGTATGACGGGCACCTTCTTCGATACCATCATCATTTGCACTATGACAGGCTTAGTGTTGATCATCACCGGCGTATGGAGCGGTGAAACGGCAGGTGCTGCTATGACCAGCGCGGCGTTTGCCCTTGGAGGCTCTGCGATAGTGGGTCAATATGTGGTAACAATAGCGCTTGTGTGTTTTGCTTTTACCACCATCTTAGGCTGGCATTATTACGGTGAACGCTGTTGGTATTACTTAGTCGGTGAGCGTGGACTACGCGGGTATCAAGTGATGTTTTTAGTGCTGATTGCCGGCGGGGGTTTTATCAAGTTAGATGTGATTTGGCTGCTGGCCGATACCGTCAATGGCTTGATGGCAATACCAAACCTGATCGCAATTGTGGGCTTAAGGCATATCATTATTGCTGAAACGCAGAGTTATTTTAGCCGTATTTTACCTAATCGCACCTTAGATACTGTTTATTAATGTTGTTAAAACAATAAATTACTTTGTATATTTTTAGTTTTAACATTGTCGTCACTCGGTTATTCGTTTACTTTATAAGCACTATTTAAAAATAGTGCTTATAAAATCGGAGACGTTAAGGCGGCGTTATGAATAAAAATAAACTTCGTACGTTTCGCAGCAAAATTTTATCTCACATTGCCTTGCCTTTAATTTTAATTATGGCGAGTGTTTATGCAGTAAACGCTTGGTTTAGCTATCAATCATCCGAGGAGCGGCTGTATCACAGCTTGACACAAGAGGTGAACCATTCCGCTTCTCGTCTACAGAATTTACTCGAATACGCACAAGCTAACACTCAAGGTCTTGCAGACTTCATCGGTTTTCTGTCTAGTAAAGAAGACATTAACGATGCAGATAAAGTCAAACGTGTCTTAATTAATCGACTGCAACGTAATCCTGACTTTTTTGGTTCTGCAGTTGCATTCAAACCCAATACCTTCACTACTCGAAAGCTGTTCTCGCCTTATGTTTATCGTGATGGACTCGATAATGGCGAACTGCATTATCTCGATATCGGCGCTGAAGGTTACGATTATACCGATGGTACTTGGGATTGGTGGAGCAACGCCATCAATCTAACTGGTGGTTACTGGACCGAAGCCTATTTTGATAAGGGCGCTGGCAATGCACTGATGGTGACCTATTCTGCTCCTTTTGGCGCAGTGGACCATTATTTTGGCGTGGCCACAGTTGATCTAGCCTTAGAGCGATTGCCTGAGCAATTAGGGGTTACTCCCAATCGTTTAGTGGTTTTAGACGATCAAGGTCGGCTGATATATCACCTCGATAGGGATAAAATATTAGCGAGCAGTTCAGCTGCATGGTTAGATAAAAACAAACCTATAAATGCCGACTTTTGGGCGCTACAGGATAAAGGGCTTGATGGTCAGGTTCGGTTTATCGATGATAAAAATGTAGTGTATCTTGCGAGTATTGCTACCGTTTCAAAGTTGAAGTGGCAAGTGATTGTGTTAGCGCCAGAGCAAGATTTATTTAATTTGTTGTTTGATGAGGTGCTGGCAAGTATTCTCGATTTAAGTTTATTAATACTGTTGTTATTACTGACCTGTTATTTGGCGGCTAAACGGCTGACTCGGCCGTTAGAATTATTAGAAGCGGATATTATGTCCTTTGGACAAGGCAAGTTACAGCAGCTGGCGGTACCTAAAGGTGCGGTGAGTGAGATAGTGACCTTAAGCCATGCTTTTAATCACATGGCGACATTACTGGGTGAACGTGAACAAGCGATTCTCGATTCTCGCGGTAATCGGTTTGCCCGTTTAATTGATGGTATGAGTGATAAATCTTTTTATTGTTCTCTCGCTCCAGACGGTAATTTAGCGCAAGTCAGTGAAGGTGTGACTAAAGTACTAGGTATTTCTCCTGATTTACTGAAACGTAAATATCAACGACTCTTTTCGGTTAACCCTCTTAATGAAAAAAACTGGCAATACACTAATTTGGCTTTAAATGGCGAAAACGTCCCTGCACATCAAGTCGAGATGCTTGACGTTAATGGTCATGTGAAAAGGCTTGATGTATTCATGCAGCCCTTAGTTTCGGATGCGGGTGAATTAATGTCGGTGGAGATGCTATTCACGGATGTGACCGAACAATTCTCGGCGGCGGCTTGGTCAAATGCCGTGCTTGAGGCCGCGCCAGAAGCCATGCTGATTGTTGATAAACAGGGCAATATTGTTTTTAGTAATAGTCGCTGCCAGCAACTGTTTGGTTACGATGCGCAAGCGATGCTGAGTTTGCAGATTGAAACATTAATACCACATGCACATGGCGATAAAAGCCTACTTGAAAAGCGACAATTTATGCGCTCTGGCTTTGATAGTACGATGGCAAGTAATCGCTATGTGCGAGCGATAAAAGCTGATGGCAGTGATTTTACTGCAGAAATTATGTTGAGCATTCTTCCCGCTGATATCGATGGCAACAGGCAAGTGGCGGCGTCTATTCGCGACATGACACAAAAGCTCGCTGTAGAACAAAAAATCCGTGATAGCGAGCAACGTTTTCGTGGATTGGTAACCAATATTCCTGGCGCGGTATATCGCACTCGTCTTGGCGCAGTATGGGTAATGGAATATGTAAGTGACAATATTGCTGAAATTACTGGTTATGCCGCGAGCCAGTTTATTGATAATAGCCAGCGCACTTATTCTTCGTTAATTTTAGAAGAAGATAGAGTCCTGTGTTATCAACATATCGATGCTGCTTTAGCGCAACAAGAAACCTTTGAAGTGGAATATCGCATCCGTCATCGTGACGGTAGCATTCGTTGGGTACATGATAAAGGTAAGGCAAGTTACACCGAAAATGGCAGTACTCTGTGGTTTGACGGTAGCATCGATGATATTACTGCGAGTAAGTTTGCCTTAGAGCAATTAGAGGCATCGCGGCTGCAATTGGCCAATATTACCGAGACGATTCCTTGCACTGTGTATCAATTATTATGGCATTCGGCATCAGAACGTCGATTTGCTTTTTTGTCTAGTGCAGCGATAAAAATGTTTGGGCAGTCCCGTGATGAGTTAATTAACGACTTTAACATGATCTCGGAGCGAATTTTCGACGAGGATCGCTCGGATGTTGTGCAGGCGCTTTCGGGCCTGAGCAGCGATAAGTTGCAATGGATCCGTGAGTTCCGCTATCGCCATCCTAACGGCTGCATATGTTGGATGGAAGCGGGAGCCAGTGGGAATATAGGTACTGATGGGGTGATTACTTGGAATGGTTATGTGATGGACATAACCCAACGTAAAACCATGGAGCAAGAGTTAGCGCTCAGCGAGGCACACTTTAAGGCGCTGTTCGATGGGGCGACAATTGGCATAGTTAATGTGGATATCAAAGGCGTTATTTTAGATTGTAATGACCAATTCTGCGCCGATATGACACGCACCCGTGATGACTTATGCCAGAGCACGATTTTTGAGTTATTCAGTGCAGAAGATAAAGTCATCGCTAAGATGCAATTTACACAATTAACCGCTGGTAAAATTAGCCATTATCGTGCTGAGAGAAGCTTTATTCGCCCCACGGGTGAAACGCTATGGATGACAGTTAATGTATCCGCGCTGGTAGATGTTGACGGTCATTTTGATTCGGCCGTCATCAGTATGGTTGATATGACAGAGCTTAAATTGCTCTCCGAACAATTGTTACAAGCTAAAGAACAAGCCGATGCTGCCAATAAGGCTAAGAGTGACTTTTTAGCGAATATGTCCCATGAAATACGCACGCCGATGAATGCCATTATTGGCATGTCTCAATTATGCCTGCAGACTGAGCTCGATAAAAAACAAAAAAACTATGTAGAGAAAATCGAGCGAGCCTCAAAATCTTTACTTTCAATCATTAATGACATTCTCGATTTTTCTAAAATAGAAGCGGGTAAGTTAGAAATCGATGCCGTGTCATTTCAGCTTGATACCCTACTTGAAGATCTCAGTGATATGTTTGCCGAAAAAGCGGCGCATAAACAGCTTGAGCTGTTATTTGCTGTTGCTCCTAATGTGCCTCGGTACTTATACGGGGATTCGCTGCGTTTAAGTCAAGTGTTGATAAATTTGGTGAATAACGCGATTAAATTTACCGAGCGAGGCGAAGTATTACTGTCGCTGAATTTAGTCGAGCAACAAGATGATGATGTGACGTTACGTTTTAGCGTGCGCGACACCGGTATTGGTTTAACCGCTGAGCAGCAGGATAAATTGTTTACCTCCTTTAGTCAGGCCGATACCTCAACTACCCGTAAATATGGTGGCACAGGTTTAGGCCTTGCCATCTCTAAACAGTTAGTCGAGCTAATGGGCGGTACCATAGGCGTTGAGAGTCAGCTTGGTCATGGCAGTAATTTCTATTTTACGGTGAAGTTACAAATCGCTGATGGTCAAAAACTGGTACTTGAGCAAGAGTTAGAAGGCATGTCGGTGCTGGTGGTGGATGATAATGCTACCGCTCGGGACATTATGCGTACCACACTCGAAAGTATGGGGTTTAGCGTTGATACCGTACGTAACGGCGAAGAAGCCGTGATTCGTTGCGCTCAGCAAACTTACGCCGTGGCGTTAATTGATTGGAAAATGCCAGAGATGGACGGGATAGAAACCGCTCATAAAATCCAATTGCAAGCTCAATCGCGGGCTCTGCCTGAGCCTAAAATTTTGATGGTATCAGCCCACGCTAACCATGACTTCCTCACTCAGATTGAGCAATTAGCATTGGCGGGATACATCAGTAAACCCATCAGCGCCTCACGTTTACTCGATGGCATTATGAATGCGGTTGGTCGCAGCGGTTTACTGCCAGTTAGGCGCAGTAGTGAGGAGTTAGACCTTCAATTATTATTACCACTACAAGGAAAACGCATTTTATTAGTCGAAGATAACGAGATGAATCTTGAAGTGGCGAGCGAGTTTTTAGAGCAAGTCGGTATTATTCTCTCGATTGCGACGAATGGTCAAATCGCCTTAGATAAACTGGCTCAACAGTATTTTGATCTGGTCTTAATGGATTGCCAAATGCCGGTGATGGATGGTTATCAAGCCACTCAAGCCATAAGAAAAATCCCCCAATTTGCTGATTTACCCATAGTCGCCATGACGGCTAATGCGATGGCTGGCGACAAGGAAATGTGCATCATGGCAGGCATGAACGACCATATTGCGAAACCCATCGATGTGAATGTGCTATATCAAACATTACTAAAATATCTTGCGCCCTCGAATAACGGTTCTACCACCGAAGGTGCCGTCACCCCAGAACAAACAATAATATCGAAGCGGTTGTATGAATCTGTAAAAAACATAGAAAAAGCACGGTTATTTAAGTGGCCAGAACACCCAGAGCTAGATATTGATCGAGGTTTACAGCTAGTACAGCATTCGTCGCGGCTTTATCAACGTATTTTCGAGCGTTTTGTGATGAGCCAGCGCGATGTGGTGGCGAGAATTCAACAAGCTATTGCTGCGGAACAGTACGACGATGCCGTACGTATTGCTCATACTTTAAAAGGCTTAGCGGGTAATTTAAGTTCACCTAAGTTAGTCGAGTTAGCACGTTTATTGGAGTTACATTTAACTGAAAAGACGCCCTTTGACGATGAGCTTGCACAAATTCAACTATTAGTGAGTTCTATCTGCGATGCAATCGAAAGCGCTATGCCTGCAACGGCTAATCAGCTTGAACCACAAACGGCTGATTTATTATCTAATGAAAATTTGAAGGCCGAATTACATGCCCTGCGCCAAAGTCTCGATGAGGCTGATGCTAATGCAGTCGCTAAAATTGAGGCGTTAAAGCCCCAAGTCAGCTGTGCAATGTGGCAAGCGTTAAATCCAATATTGTCTATGATTAATCAATATCGGTTTGATGAAGCTATCGACTTAATTGATGATGCTCTTAGTCAGCTAGACTAAAAGAGCCACACCGTGAATGATCAATAAATAAGATAGATTGGAGTTGTTAATGGATAAGGCAACAGTATTAATCGTCGATGACACACCGGAAAATATCGATATTTTAGTCGGCATATTAAGTGATGATTACAAAATCAAAGTGGCGATTGACGGACCAAGAGCGTTAGCGCTGGTAGCAAAATCTCGGCCTGATTTGATTCTGCTCGATGTCATGATGCCGGGGATGAATGGTTATGAGGTCTGCAAGCTACTTAAGCAAGATCCGCTGACTAGCCATATTCCGGTGATATTTGTGACCGCCTTATCTGAGGTGGCTGATGAAACTCAAGGTTTTGCACTAGGTGCCGTGGATTACATCACCAAACCGGTGAGTGCAGCTGTCGTTAAAGCGCGCGTTAAGACACACCTTGCTTTGTATGATCAAAAACGCCTCCTTGAACAACAGGTTAAAATTCGTACCCAAGAGTTAGAAGCCACTCGTTTTGAGATTATTCGCCGGCTTGGGCGTGCAGCTGAATATAAAGACAACGAAACAGGATTGCATGTGGTGCGTATGAGCCACTATGCCCGTCTATTGGCTATTAAATTAGGCTTACCGGATACTTTCTGTGACTTGATCTTTAACGCCGCCCCGATGCACGATATTGGTAAAATAGGCACACCTGACGCCGTATTGAAAAAGCCGGGCAAACTCAATGCTGAAGAATGGGCGATCATGCAGCAACACGCTGTGATTGGTGCTGAAATCATTGGTGAGCATGATGATCCTTTATTAAAAATGGCTCGCCGCATTGCTTTAACTCACCATGAAAAATGGGATGGTTCAGGGTATCCCTGTGGCTTGGCCGGTGAGGATATTCCTCTTGAAGGGCGTATTGTCGCAGTTGCGGATGTGTTTGATGCGCTGACATCACAACGGCCTTACAAACCGGCTTGGACTATTGAAGCGACCATGGAATTATTTGAAAGCGAAGCGGGAAAACACTTCGATCCTAAGTTAGTAGCAGAGTTCAAACAAATCTTGCCACAAGTCATCGAAATTCGAGACACGCATTTAGAGTATTGAGTGGCAATTGAAGAAACTAAAGGCGCCAATGGCGCCTTTAGTTTTTCATTAAATCAAAGCCTTATGCTTCTTCTAATGAGTAGGGTAGGGCTTGAATCGTTAGGCTTGAGTGTTCATCGCCAGCAAAACGCAGTTTAGTGTCATTTTCGGTATCATTGGCCAGCACAGCGGTTAATAACACTTGGTTACCGCGTTGTACAAACTCAATAATCTGACCGCCTCGACGAAAGCCGTCTTCTAGGGCAATTTCTAAACCTGATTCTAAGCTAATTCGCAGTTCTGTGTGACCACGCAAAATATATAGGGCGCGCTTATTACCACCACGATATTTCATCCGTGCGATAGTCTCTTGCCCCATATAGCAGCCCTTGTTGAAGCTAATACCGTTGATCGCTTGCAGATTACACATTTGCGGCACGTACTGACCAGCATGGCTGGCGGCAAGGTTTGGATAACCAGCTGCAATTTCTAACGCTTGCCATGCATGGGCATCAAATACACTGAGTTTTGATTGAGTCACTAAGGTTGATGCAGCATCAGGGCTGAGCATTAATATAAAACGCTCAGCGTCTTTTAAAATTGCGCCATGCTCAATGATTGTGAGCTCTTGATTTATTTCACCAAAATGCTCAGTGATAAATTGGCTTGCTTGTTCTCCAGCAACACCCAGTAGTGTCCACTCACCACTGGCATCACTTAGGGTTGCCTTGCTAAATACGGCATATTTTTGCAGTTGTGGTAAATCTACCGCGATGGTGTCTCTTGGCATTAACATAAACAGTGCATCTTTAATGGCAAAAGTTCTGAAGCTGGCCAGCATCTTACCTTTGGGATCGCAATGTGCGCCCCAGCGCCATTGGTCGGCAGTTAATGAGGTGATGTCGGTGGTCACCTGACCATGTATGAAACTGCGGCCTTGCTCGCCAACCACTTTGATAAGGCCAAGGTGAGATAAGTTAGCTAGCATAAGTGGAGGCAAAGAAGCATCCAGATCCCAATGGGGCGTAGAAACTGAAATAGTCATAGCGAGATCCTGAAAATGAAGACGATGAGAGGCTAGATTGTAACGGAATTCCTGCAGGCTCAACAGCATAAGGCGCACATATCTGTGAATGATATGCGCGCCTTAATATAGATGCCGTCGTTGTAAAGCGTCGTTCCGCTTAATCGCCGACCTTAAAGCTTAAAACAATACGCGGGTGCGCAATGTGCCTTCAATCGCTTTTAGTTCAACCAGCGCTTCTTCTGCTTGATTAGTATCGACCTCCATCACCACATAACCAATCTCTGCGGTTGTTTGCAGATATTGCGCGGCAATGTTGATGCCTTTTTCTGAAAACGCTTGGTTGATTTTAATCAGCACACCCGGGCGGTTTTGGTGAATATGCAGTAAACGTGAAGTGCCTTTATGCATTGGCAGTGAGACTTCTGGAAAGTTAACGGCAGAGACAGTTGAGCCGTTATCTGAGTATTTAGCTAACTTACCAGCCACTTCAATACCAATGTTTTCCTGTGCTTCGGCGGTACTTCCACCGATATGAGGCGTCAGTAACACGTTATCTAAACCACGCAGTGGGGTGATAAATTCATCATCATTTGATTGTGGTTCAATCGGGAACACATCAATTGCAGCACCTGCAAGGTGACGTTCTTTTAAGGCGATAGCTAATGCATCAATATCCACCACAGTACCGCGTGAAGCATTAATGAAAATACTGCCTTTACGCATAGCGGCAAATTCAGCAGCGCCTATCATATTTTTAGTTTGTGGGGTTTCTGGAACGTGTAAACTCACCACGTCAGCTTGTGCTAATAGCTGCTCCATCGAATGGATTTGCAGTGCGTTACCTAATGGTAATTTATCTTCGATATCGAAGAATACGACGCGCATGCCTAAAGTCTCAGCCAAAATACCCAGTTGAGTACCAATATGACCGTAACCGATGACGCCCAAGGTTTTACCGCGGACTTCGTAACTGCCTGCAGCCGTTTTCATCCAGCCGCCACGATGGGCAATGGCATTGCGTTCTGGAATGCCGCGCATCAGCATAATGATTTCACCAATAACGAGCTCAGCAACACTGCGTGTATTGGAGAATGGTGCGTTAAATACGGGGATACCCAAGGATTCGGCAGTAGCAAGGTCAACTTGGTTGGTACCAATACAGAAACAGCCTATCGCAATCAGTTTCTCGGCGCGTTTTAGTACTTCTGCCGTTAATTGGGTACGCGAACGAAGTCCAACAAAATGCGCATCTTTAATCGACTCCAGTAATGCTTCGTCGCTCAATGAGGCTTTGTGGTATTCGATATTTGTATAGCCTGCACGTTCCAGTACATCAACCGCCGATTGGTGGACGCCTTCCAACAGCAGGATTTTGATCTTATCCTTGTCCAGCGAATGTTTCGCCATGATATGGGTACCCTCTGATTAATAGAAATGTTTCTTATGATATGCTGACAACCTTCACCGACCAAAGTAGCACTTTTTTTGCTCATTGTGGAGGGCTAGATGGCTAAAGTTAATATTCTAAATTTAGAACAATATCGCATAAGAGGGAACTATGTTGAATAACAAAATCGTGTGGTGTGGTATTTATCTCAGTGTATTGGTCTGGTCAGTGATCAACCCCGCAGATATGTTTACCTGGTGGCTTGAAGCCGCTCCTGCATTAGTGGCAATACCGCTGCTATTTTTCACCCATAAACGCTTTCCATTAACCTCCTTAGTGTACTTTTTAGTATTAGTACATTGCTGTGTATTATTTGTTGGCGCGCATTACACCTATGCAGAAGTGCCATTATTCGACACCATTGCCAATTGGATGGGATCAGAGCGTAATAATTACGATAAATTAGGTCACTTTGCCCAAGGCTTTATTCCTGCCATGTTAGCGCGAGAAATTATGCTGCGTAATCAAGCGGTCAAACCCGGTGCTTGGTGTGCGTTTATTGTGACCTGCTTTGTTTTAGCTTTTTCAGCATTTTATGAGTTGATTGAATGGTGGGTTGCTGTTGCTACAGGTGAAGGTGCAGAGGCCTTTTTAGGGACTCAAGGTTATGTGTGGGACACACAATCTGATATGTTGATGGCGTTGATTGGCGCTATCGTTGCTCTACTTTTATTGTCTCGTGTTCAAGATAAACAAATCGCTGAACTCAAGTTAACATCTTAATCGGGCGCAGCGGTTACTGCATTACATTTGGATGGCACGTTATTTCTCCTCACAATTATCAAACAATCGAGTGATGACATTTAGTTGTCACACTCGAACGTTAGTTTAATGTTTATTTTGTGTTGTTAGTAACGGGCATTGTCTGCATAGTCAAAATGTACTAGGAACAACGGGCGAGCTCAATGTAGTAGTTTTTTGCACTATTATTCCTTTTTATAGGGTGAGATAGTCCTTTTTATTAGAGCGAAGTAGGGAATAGTACATTTGGGTGATGTTTTTACCTCCTTAACTCGTCAGAATCGACAAGGTTAATAGGATGTTTAAAATTAAAACAACATAGGTTGGTCAAAGCATCCTCGTTTGCGCATTAAGACACCATACTTTTCAGGGAGGAGAGTCAGTGAGCACAATTAATGAATTGGTTTTTTTACATCAAATGGCTGCGCCATGTCATTTAGCTTTACTCGCCGAATCCATCGGACTAAAAACCCGCATAGTGAAGAATACCGCAGAGTTAGATTTAGATAAAAGTAGTCGTAGTTTTTATCTGATCACCCAAAAAGGTGCTGCATTAGATAATAAAGGAATCCCTTTACTGGCTTCGCGTTTAGTCTCGCACGCCCCTGTAGCCTTGTATCAAGTTGAACGCGATTCTCTGGATCAAGAGTCGGCTATGTTACTGGGCATTCGAGGTATTTTATTCGCCGATCAACGTATGGATTTAATGTTGACTGGGTTACGTAAAATGGTAGCTGAAGAGCTTTGGTACGATAGAACGTTGTTGAGTAAGATGTTTCGGCGTGTCGTGCAAAAATTAGATGGTAACAATGAAATACCAGCTGATACTGTGGCTATGTTACAGATGCTGACCTCTCGAGAGCGCACCATTATTCAATTTGTTTCTAGTGGTGCGAGGAATAAAGAAATCGCTCACAGATTATGCATTAGCGAACATACTGTGAAAGCACATATTTCTTCTATTTTCCGTAAAACGCAATCCCGAAATCGTGTTGAGTTATTGCGTTGGGCGCAAACTTATCAAACTCACTTCGAGTTGTGCAGTTAATATTTATCTGTTCTTTAGCACTTATTTTATTGCTGATTTTATGGTTAGTTTATAGGCTTGGGTTGAGATATTTATTGCGGTTACGGTTTGAATCGTAAAATGGATACAGTAAAAAGCGGAAATGTTGATATCAACATTTCCGCTTTTTGATCTGCACTTTGGTTAACAGCCACATGATTCGGCCGTTAACCATTATCGCAGCTGATTAGTATTGCACCACACTGGCAATGTTCATGTTGCCTGATTGGTTAACGCTAATGCTATTGTTATTACCCGCTTGAGAACCTACTACCAAGTTGTCATTGCCAGCTTGAGTAATCAACAGGCTGTTATTATCACCGGCGACAGTAAATGAACTCGTGTCATCACCGCCTACCCAGTTACCATTACCTGATTGAGTAATTAGTGCCGTGTTTTTATCACCTTCGATAATTAAATCGATAAGGTTTAAATCGCCATTTTGCAGTGCAGTGACATCAGCATTATTGTTGCCAGCAATTGAAATGACCGCTTCGTTTTGAAGGCCATCTTGCTCGACATCTACTTCGTTATCGCTACCCACTACATCGACATAAGCAAAGTTAGCATCACCTTCTTGGCTAACTTCGATGCTGTTGTCTTCACCTTCAGCGAAAGCAACGATTTCGTTGTTATCGCCTTTAGAAGATAAATCGAAATCGTTATCTGTACCGTATGCACCAAAGGTTGCGAAGTTAGCATCGCCTTTTTGTTTCAAGTCAACGTCGTTGCTATTGCCCCATACTTGGAACTCAGCACCGTTGACGTTACCTTTTTGTGTGATAGTAATATCGTTATCATCACCTTGGATATCGGCCACTAGCGTATCACCAATAGTGTTGTCACGACCATTTTGGGTAATATCGACAGTGTTATCATCACCTGTTGTCATCGCAAGGTAAGCTGTGTTGCCTTTACCTTTTTGGTCCATTGAAATATCGTTATCGCTGCCAGCTAGTGCGTAAACGAAACCAACATGGTTATCACCTTTTTGGACTATGTCTACAGTATTATTGTCGCCTGCAATACCCTTAGCTGCGCCAAAGTTATTATTACCTACTTGTTCAACAGAAACGTCGTTGTTGTTACCTACGTTAGCTGTTAGGCCGAGTGAGATTAAGCCCGCTTGGTTGTTATCACCGTATTGCGTGATTTTACCGTCGTTATCGTTGCCTTGAACGCGAAATACTGCCAAGTTAGCATCGCCGTCTTGCTCAACTGATACGCTGTTTTCTGCACCAGTGATTTCAACTTGGCTGTCGTTGACTTCGCCTAATTGGCTAACGATTACCGTGTTATCGTTACCAGCAACATCGTTGCTGCTCTGATTAAAGAAACCATTTTGCGACACATTTACATTGTTGTTGTCGCCTACAACATTTGCACTTGCCACATGCCAGTCAACTTGTTGCGTTATTTTGACTGTGTTATCTATGCCTGTAGAATTAATAGTCGCTTCGTGCCACACACCGTTTTGTTGCACAGTTGCGACTTGATCTGTACCTGTCTGCACCACTGAAGCTGCGTTAATGATACCCGTTTGTGAGACTGAGGCTTCCTGACGTTCGCCAGATTGCACTACGCTAATTTCGCTCACTGAGCTGGCTGCAAACGCATTGCCGCTTAAACCTGTTGCAATGGCCAAAGCAATAAGAGATTTTTTAGCTTGTGATTTCATGTGACGCTCCCTGTTTAATATTGAGTTATTGAGATTGCAGCACCATCTGCAATCTGTTGAATCGAAAAGTTACCGCTGCCTAATTGGTTCAGTTGCACTAAATTGTCATTGCCAATTTGTGTTACTGAGGCCGTATTTTGACTGCCGACTTGCAGTAGTTGAACTTCGTTATTTGAACCAATCTGTGTAATTAGCGCATCGTTCTCATTGCCCACCTGCATTACATCAGCCTTGTTATCGCTACCTGATTGGAACAGTAATCCTTGGTTTGCATTGCCTTGTTGAACCAGTTCGATAAGGTTATCGCGCCCAGAGCGTTCTAGTAATGCTTGAAGGGTTACGGGTAACTCGCTGACGTTCAACTCTTGTGCTGAGGTCATGCAACTACATAGCAAGATGAGCGATACCAAAAAACGTAGAGATAGATTTGGCACGAGTGACTCCTTGCATGCATCAAATACTTTGAATTATCTAAAATCTGAATAATCCAAATTCAGGTTCATAAAGTACTGGGCATGTGAATATCAATCAATTGGTCAAAAGGATATGAATAATGAAATACTACCTGAGCGTCAAATGCAGCTTTTTTTGTTAGTTTATTGATTAAATTGAGCTTTTATCTGTGTTATCTACTTTTGCTTATCGTCACTAACCTAGTCGGCCTAGTAGTTAAGTCGTATTCTGCTGGAGCATTTTTTGTCTTTAGATTGTATAAGGTAAGTATTGTATGCCATGACCGAGCGGTAACACTGTGATTGAATTTAGTTTGTAAATACAAGGTTGGTTTTATCTGGGCGATTATTAAATCTATGATTTTAAATGATATTTTTGATTCTGCATGAGTGAGTGATTAACGATAAGGTATTGTTGATGGAGTATGTGCTGAAACAGAAGTATTCAACTACGGTAGATGTAATGGTGGGGAGTCGTTAATGTCTCAAATGGTATTAATGCAGTTCTGGCTCTTTAGATGTGTCAGTGCTAGTTTCGCGAGTGATTTGAGTTTTTCGATCGCTTAGCTGTTGTATTTTAGCATTATTATTTATTAATGACGCATTAAAGTGAGTGTTGATATCGCTCATTTCATTTATATATTCAGGATCGTTTTTTTCTTGGTTTTGCCAATAACGTTTGCGTTCTAATTTTTGTAATTCGCTGGCGCGCAAAATCTCAAAGTAACTATTTTCTTGTTTAAGACGATAAATCTCGCCATCAAGTAGTTGCAATAACTTTTCTTTTGAAATAGTTTTTTGGTTTAGTAATGCTTGAAATGGATCGATTAATATTTCTTTTTTATCTGAATCAACTTCTGTGGTCACTCCCAGTTGATACTCAATTTTATGCTGGCTAAATTCTTGTGGGCAAGCGGTTTGGCTAAAGATTACTTTATCCTCTTTACGGCACTTATAAATAGTATTTGCCTGAGAGAGACAGGGCAAAAGAACCCAAATTAGGGTGAGTATCAGTCTTGCCATTAGGCCACAAATCCTTTGTAAACGAATATAGCGATCATGATTAAGTCTTTTTAGCCTATGAGGTAAATCGTCATTAGCTCGTTTTATGATGACGGCTATTCAGTCTCTACTTTGAGGTGTTATCCAGCTGCTTATACTGAGTATTTTGACTGCTAACGGCAAGCTAAATCACTCCAGTTTAATTGCGCCAGTATACTTAAAATTAACATCTGCATCATACTATGACGCAATTTATTTAATAAAACCAGTTTTTGATAAGACAAAAGATTTGTATTTTAAGTTTTTGATAAAATAGGGAATAATAGAGTCGTGCAGCGTTTATGACATAAAAAAGGAGCACGTAGCTCCTTTTTTATTATTGATGCGCAAAATTAGCGTTCGAATCTTAAATTATCAATAAGCCGCGCTTTACCGATATAAGCCGCCGCTAGAATGACTAAGGCTTGATCTTGTCTCTGCGCCGCTTCAAGTGTATGAGCATGGCGAATTTCAAGGTAATCGGGTGTAAATCCCGCTGCGACTAAACTGGCTTGCGCTTGCTCAGTAACTGCGTCAATACTCTCGCCTTGCTTGATCCCTTTTGCCATGGCATCGATAGCTATTTTTAGCGCTGGCGCTGCGGCTTTTTCAGTGTCAGTAAGGTAGCAATTACGTGAACTCATAGCTAAACCTGAGTCTTCACGTATGGTATCTACACCAATAATTTCAATCGGTAAGGACAAATCTTCAACCATAGCTTGGATCACTAACAGTTGTTGATAGTCTTTATTACCAAAAAAAGCCAAATCGGGTTGGACTATGTTGAATAGCTTACAAACTATGGTCGCTACTCCACGAAAATGTCCTGGACGACTGGCACCGCATAATACGTCAGAAATCATCGGCACTTCGACAAAGGTTTGTTGGCTTAACCCTTTGGGATACATCACCGCAGGCGTGGGCGTGAACAACAGTTCGGCTCCTGCTGCAGTAATGGCCGCGCTATCGGCGGCAAGTGTACGTGGGTAGGCATCGAGATCTTCATTTTGGCCAAATTGCATTGGATTAACAAAAATCGATACCACCACATGGTCGCACTTTTGCGCCGCTTCGCGCACTAAAGTAATGTGTCCCTGATGGAGGTTGCCCATGGTTGGCACAAAGGCGATGGTTTCGCCCTTGGCACGCCATGCACGCACTTGAGTGCGAATATCATCAATATGGGCGCTAGTGATCATTGAGCCTTACCTTGCATAAATCTATGACTAATTAAAAGTGTGTTCGTCGCTAGGGAATATCCCTTGGGCCACTTCGTCGATGTAAGCTCGCACAGCAGAACGGATTTCACCGGTTTGCTTTAGGTAGTTTTTCGAAAAACGTGGAATATAACCACTTGAAATACCTAGTACATCATGCATAACTAAAATCTGACCATCAGTTGATGCGCCAGCACCAATGCCAATCACTGGGATTGTTAAGGCTTCAGTGATTGCTGCGGCTAATGGCGCAGGAATACATTCAACCACCAATAGTTGAGCACCAGCAGCTTCCATCGCTTTGGCTTCGTCAATAATCCGTTGAGCATTTTCTGCATCACGACCTTGTACTTTAAAGCCACCAAATACATGCACTGACTGCGGCGTTAAGCCTAAGTGTGCACATACTGGAATGCCGCGCTCAGTCAGTTTAGTCACGGTTTCTAGCAACCAATGGCCGCCTTCGACTTTGACCATGTTGGCACCGGCCTGCATTAGCTCAGTCGCATTAACCATGGCTTGCTCTGGTGTGGCGTAACTCATAAAGGGCATATCGGCGATCAGCAGGGCACGTTCAATACCACGACGGACACAGCGCGTGTGGTATGCGATATCCGCTGTAGAGACGGGTAGTGTGTCGTCATGGCCTTGTAGCACCATTCCTAAAGAGTCACCGACGAGCAGTACCTCGACACCTTCGCTATCAAACGCGTTGGCAAAACTGGCATCATAGGCTGTAAGTGCCGTGAATTTTCTACCTTCCCGCTTATATTTCAACAGGGTTGAGCTAGTAATTTTAGACATATGGATGATCTTCAAACCAAATAGAAGTGGTGTTATAAGCTAACTGGAGACGGACTTCAATGATCAATGCCCAGTTGTTGTAACTCGGCCAACATTTTAGCATCGATGAGACATGTAATTGCAGTGCCACAGGGCAAAATAAGACTCGGTGCAATAGCGGCTAAAGGTACAAGCACAAAACTGCGTTCTTTCATGCCGTAGTGGGGCACTTTGAGCCTAGGAATATCAATATTCTCATTGCCATACAAGAGTAAATCGAGATCTAAGGTTCTGGGCCCCCAGCGCTCAAGACGTATTCGGCCTTGGGTGTTCTCAATCTGCTGCAGTGCATCGAGTAAAGCTAATGGCGTAAGCTCAGTATCAAAACTGACTACTGCATTAACATAATCGGGTTGCACCACATCGCCCATGGGCACCGAGCGGTAATAGGGTGAAACCTGTAGGCGGTTTTCTAAGGCTAATATGGACAATGCCGCAACAGCATTGTCCAATTGAGCCTTTGGGTCTTCAAGATTTGCGCCTAACGCAACGTA
This sequence comes from Shewanella morhuae, assembly GCF_900156405.1. Lineage (GTDB taxonomy): Bacteria > Pseudomonadota > Gammaproteobacteria > Enterobacterales > Shewanellaceae > Shewanella > Shewanella morhuae. Next base: position 99,365 of record NZ_FTNN01000004.1, on the reverse strand, counting down.
GACACGAGGCATTATTCTGCGGCTTTTGTCTTTGGCGTGGTTGGCGCAGAACCATCAGCATTTGGCGCACGAGGGCGACGGCGACGCTGAGTGGCATTACGGTTACGGTTTGGCGATTTACTGCCGCCACGGGCAATGGCTAGGCGCTCTGTTTCATCGGCTTCGACAAATTGTTGCCACCAAGCTGCACTCTTAGCTAGATTACCAGCTTCGACTTCACCTCTGAGCAATAGCAAATCATATGCGGCTCTAAACTTAGGATGTTCCATCAGTTTAAAGGCGCGGGTGCCTTGACTGCGGTCAAAGCGTAGCTGTAACTGCCAAATATCTTTTGCTGGCGTACTAAAACGGCGTGGAATGCTAATGGTTTGGCATTGCTGCTCCATTACATCGCCCATCGCGGCAAAAAAAGCATCATATAAAGTTAAGCCACTTTCAAGCGCAATATCTTCAGCGCGTTGGCGTAGTGGATACCACAGAATGGCGGCATAAAAGAAAGAGGGCGTGACCGGCTTATCTTCGTTAACGCGTTGGTCGGTACTCTTCATGATAGCTTGTAGCATCTTCATGGGAGCGCCTTTAGGATCATCCTTTAGCAGTGCAGCCACTTGCGGAAACAGTGGTTCGAACAGTTTGTATTCTTGCATTAGCTCAAAGTTGGCTAAGGCTTTGCCTGCAAAGAAGAGTTTCAGCACTTCTTCATACATACGTGCGGCAGGAATATCTTTTAACAACGGCGCTAATTGTTTAATTGGTGCCGCTGTTACGGTTTCGATAGTCATGTTGAGTTTAGTGGCGAAACGTACTGCCCTTAACATGCGCACGGGATCTTCACGGTAACGGGTTTCAGGATCGCCAATTAATCGTAAAGTCCCCGCTTTAAGATCGTTCATACCGCCGCCGTAGCTGCGAATAGAGTAGTCGCTGATATCGTAATAGAGTGCATTAACGGTAAAGTCGCGGCGCTCGGCATCTTCGTCAATTTCACCATAGACGTTATCGCGCAGCAAACGCCCTTCGGCATTAGCTTTAGAGACTTTCTCATTGCTTTCGCCATGGTGACCGCGAAAGGTGGCCACTTCGATAACATCGCGGCCAAAAACGATATGCGCTAGGCGGAAACGACGGCCAACAACACGGCAATTACGGAATAGCTTTTTGATTTCTTCTGGGGTTGCGTTGGTGACGACGTCGAAATCTTTCGGTTCAATCCCTAAAAGTAAATCGCGTACGCCGCCGCCGACTAAATAGGCTTTAAAACCCGATTTATTCAGTCTGTATAATACCTTAAGGGCATTTTCGCTAATTTGTTTGCGCGAGACGGTATGGGCATCTCTTGGCACTAACTCTAAGCTTAACGCACCAGAATTTTGTTCGGGTGTGGAGGGTTCAGTCTGAGCTTGAGTTGGAGCGGTCGTTTTAGGCGCGTCTTCAAATAGCTGTTTGCAGAATTGGCTGATACGGCGAAAAATGGGACACCTCGAAATATGATCTGTTATTTGATTAAAAATCTGGCGGCTATCATATACCAAATGCGGCCTAATGAGTATATCAGGGCTCGATCAGTATCTCAGATTGTTGCGGGATTGCAGATAATTGAAACTGAACCACAGCTTGCGCGAGCATTTGTGCCACATCAGTCTGGTTTTCAACTGGGGCTTGGCCTAAAAAAACCAGTGCCGCATTGAGACTCGTCTGTGGATTACGTGTATCAATCGCCTGCGCATGGTTTTGTTTGGAGAGCTTAAAGCCTTTACTAATGCAAGCCAGCGGTAGGTGCAACCACTGCGGTGCAGTCAAACCAAAGTTTTGATACAAGCTCAGTTGACGGCAACTGGCTTCGATTAAATCACAGCCTCGAACCACTTCAGTAATCCCTTGATAGGCATCGTCGAGCACCACGGCCAATTGGTAGGCATACAGGCCATCACTGCGTTTGATAATGAAATCCTCTGCGGCAAAATGGCTGTCGACGTTAATATGGCCCATTAAATTATCATCAAACTCTTGCACTCTGGCTGTATTAACGATTCGCACTGCGCCCATCTTTAAAGCCTGAGCGGCGGGTAATCGGTGGCAGCGACCATCGTAGACACCGCCCATGGCTTGAATTTGTTTGCGGCTACATTGGCAGAAATAAGCTTTATCTTGGGCGAGTAGCGCATCAATGTGAGCTTGATAGGCCTCAGTACGCTGGCTTTGATATAAAGGTGCATCATCCCATTCAAACCCATAGGCTTCTAGGGTGCGTAAAATATCATCGGCAGCACCTTTGACTTCACGCGGAGGATCAATATCTTCAATGCGGATTAGCCACTTGCCCTGTTGTGAACGCGCGCGTAAATAGCTACCAAGGGCAGCGATAAGCGAACCAAAATGTAAGGCGCCTGAAGGCGAAGGTGCAAAACGGCCGACATAAGGTTGGCGGGATAAATCACAGTGCAATCGATTCAGCATAATATTTAACGAGTATTTAAAAGCTGGGGTATTTTAGAGGCAGATAAGAATAAAAGCGAATGCTGGTGTATGGAGGCGATTATGGCGTTAACTTAGATTTTAAAACCTAGATCTTAAACCTCGGATTTTGAAATTGGGATATTGAAGTTGAAGTATTGAATTTTTTCACTACAAAAAAATAGGCGGGGAAGACCCGCCTATTATATTTGATTAACCAGCCATTTGTTTCTCTTTGATCTCTGCAAGCGTTTTACAGTCGATACATTGATCGGCTGTTGGACGCGCTTCGAGACGGCGAATGCCTATTTCAACACCGCAAGAATCACAGAAGCCGAAGTCGTCTTCTTCAATTTTTTGCAGTGTTTTTTCGATTTTCTTGATCAGCTTACGTTCTCTATCGCGAGCACGAAGTTCGAGACTGAACTCTTCCTCTTGTGCTGCACGGTCAACAGGATCGGGGAAGTTTGCGGCTTCATCCTGCATGTAGTTAAGAGTACGGTCGACCTCTTCACGCAACTGATTGCGCCAAGCTTCAAGAATTGTCTTGAAGTGACCCAGTTGCTTAGCGTTCATGTATTCCTCACCCGGCTTTTCCTGGTAGGGAGTTACACCTGCGATAGCGAGTACGCCAAGTTTTTTGGTGCCTTCAGGCATAACGCATCTCCTGTAATCATTTGCGTTTGTAGGGCGTCCTTAAGAACGGCCGCTATCTATACCAGAATCTTTACATCGAGGCAAACTTTTCATACTGAATTGTTTGAATTATTTGACTGCGTTCGCGAATGTAAACGAAATAACATTTAACTCAGTTTTAACATCATACTCGGACAACACAGGGGTAAGCTAGGTTAATCTCTGTGGGGGATATTTCACAGCGATAGGCTAATACTTCAACTCCACTTAACACAGCTATTTTCAGTAGCTTAGCATATTCAGGGTCGATGTGTGCCGCTGGAGCGACGCAGGTTATCTCTGAATGTTGTACTACAAATAACAGCACCGCCCTATGGCCAAGGCTCACCATATGCATTAATTCACGTAAGTGTTTTTGGCCTCGCAGACTCACGGCATCGGGGAAATAGCCTTGACCATCCTCAAGCAAAGTACAACTTTTGACTTCTATATAACAGGCGGGTTTTTGAGCAGCTTGCAACAAGATATCGATACGGCTATTTTCATCACCGTATTTTACTTCTCGGCTTAGGCTGTCATAACCTGTTAGTTCGCTGATGATACCTTTATTGATCGCATCCTCCGCTAAGGCGTTGGCCTGGCTTGAGTGAATGCCAATTAAGCTGCCGTTGGGCGTAGTCATTAATTCCCACGTATGGGCATATTTGCGTTTAGGGTTATCAGAGGTCGAAAACCACACGGTTTCACCGGGATACAGGCAGTTTCGCATCGATCCCGTATTAGGACAATGTAGGGTGATTTCACTGCCATTGCTTAGCTGCACATCGGCCAGAAAACGTTTATAGCGGCGTAATAAAATACCCTGTTGTAGTGGCGGAGCAAATTCCATCAGTAGACCTATCTCGGCTATTCTAGGCCGCAAAGCCTAACAAATTTTGCAAATGTTTACAGATTTTACCCGAGTAACTTTGCTCAATTGCTTTGCGTCACCGACGGCTAGCAGTAAACTGCCGTCATACCGTTTGTTCAAATTGATTGTTCTAAAACGAATCTAAAAATAAGGATCCACAATGAGTGAACTAAAAATGACTGAATTGATGAAAGTACAATTAACCAAAGATGCACCTGCCGCCCATTGGGGCAAAGCCGATGTAACTTTTACTGCAGGCGGCGCGCAAATTCATTTAGCCGGTGGTGATGAACTACGTCAAATTCAAATGGCGGCACGTAAACTACGCAGCCAAGGCATTAGTTGCGTCGTATTAGACGGGGCGTTGTGGGATCTCAATAGCCAGTGGGTATTCGCCCAAGGTTTTGCGACAGCGAAAACAGGCTATCAAATCCATTGGTGCGGCGATGATGCGGTGCAAACTGAATTACAGCGTCGCTTTGATGTGGCAACTTTTGCTCGCAAGCTTATCAACGACACACCTGAAAACTTATCGCCAGTGAAATTAGCCCAACAAGCGGCGACATGGCTGGCAGATGTGGGTGGCGACAAAATTAGTTATCGTATTATCGAAGGCGAAGCGCTGCTTGAAGAACAGTGGATTGGTATCCATGCTGTGGGCCGTGGCAGTGAACGTCCACCAGCAATGTTAGAGTTAGACTTCAATCCATTAGCTGCCGATGCACCGGTATCGGTTGCGCTTGTGGGTAAAGGGATTACTTTTGATTCTGGCGGTTACAGCATTAAAGCCTCCGAAGGCATGTTAGGCATGAAATGCGATATGGGCGGCGCCGCCACTGTGACCGCTGCGCTCGGTTTAGCGATCAAATCAGGCCTAAATAAGCGGGTTAAACTGTTCTTATGTTGTGCTGAAAACCTGATCAGCGGCCGTGCTTATAAGTTAGGTGATATTCTGACCTACAAAAATGGTGTAACTGTTGAAGTGGTTAACACTGACGCAGAAGGGCGTTTAGTGCTAGCCGATGGTCTGCAAGCTGCTTCTGCAACCGGTGCACCTTTTATTATCGATGCTGCCACATTAACGGGCGCTGCTGTAATGGCAGTTGGCTCAAACTACAACGCAATTTTCTCGCCACAGGCTGATGTATTGCAACTGGCTCAGCAAAAAGCCATCAGTGTTGCCGAGCGTGTTTGGCCGTTGCCGCTGGACGCTTGGCATAAAGAAATGTGCCCGTCGGCCTATGCCGATACGGTGAACAGCCGCGCAATGAAAGGCGGCGGTGCGGGCGGCGCTTCTAATGCGGCAGGTTTCCTATGGCGCTTTGTTGCACCAGAAGCAAAATGGTTGCATGTTGACTTAGCGGGCGCCTTTGAAGATTCAGCTTCTGCACTGTGGGGCGCTGGCGCCACGACTCACGGTGTATTGACCATCAGTGAATTAATCAAAGGTTAAACCTAGGTCAAAGTCAGCTATGTTAGCTAAGATCTATTGAAGTTTTACTGACTTGATGAAAACCGCCTTTGGGCGGTTTTTTATTGCGTGAAATCAGATACTACACGTTCGCTTGGCTATTACGTGGCCCCATGGCATGTTATGGCTAAGGTGTGTTGGAGAAACATGATGATAACGATACGAAAAGCGACTAAAGATGATGCTCAAGCCTGTTGGGATATTCGCAACGCGGCCATTAATAAAGGCTGTAGCGGATTTTATGATGCGGGTGATTTACTTATTTGGACCGAGGGTGAATTAACCGAGCAGTTTAGCCGTATTGTTGCCGCACATTTTTATGTGGCAGAGCAGTTCAGTGTAAATACGCAGCTTAAAACCGTGGTCGGTAGCATTATGCTTGATGAACCCTATGCCCAGTTAGAAGCACTGTTTGTCGCCCCAGATGCCATGGAAATTGGTGTAGGTAAAGCCTTATTACAGTTTATTGAAACCATGGCTTTTAATCAGGGTATTGCTCAACTCAGATTAGAATCAACCCTTAATGCGGTAGATTTTTATCGCCACAGTGGTTTTGGCGGTGAAGGCCTAGAAGAGGACTCTATTTACTGTTCGCCCAGAGGCATCGCCTTAGAATGTATGGTGATGTACAAAAATTTAGTGCGTAGAAAATGACGTTAAAATGGGATTACTGACATACTCAAGGAAATCAACAGAGCAAGTATGGATGTGGAATTAACACGTTATGACTAGATAGGTTACTGACATACTCAAGGGAATCAACGGATCAAGCATGGATGTGGAATTAACACGTTATAACTAGATAGGTTGCTGACATACTCAAGGAAATCAACAGATCAAGCATGGATGCGGAATTAACTTTTCAT
>NZ_FTNN01000004.1:0-92913 GCF_900156405.1 Shewanella morhuae | reverse complement strand
TCAAGGAAATCAACAGATCAAGCATGGATGCGGAATTAACTTTTCATAAGAGGTTGCTGACATACTCAAGGAAATCAACAGATCAAGATGGGGGAATTAACTCCCAAGAGTATGCCAACTATCGTTCTTTCGCCTGAAATCCCGATGCTGACAAGATTAGCGTTAATGGCTTAAATAAAACTTAATCCATAGGTAAAAGACTTTATTTAACCCCTTTTCTAGCTACTTATATTTCACACATGCTGAGCGTTAGTTTGCTTCTGGGCTATTGAGTTGTTGGCGCTTTTCCATTAAATCCTTAACTAAGGGTGTAAGAATTAACTCCATTGCTAAGGACATTTTCCCACCTGGAACTACTAAGGTATTGATTCGCGACATAAATGAGCCTTGGATCATGTTGAGATAATAGGGGAAATCGACATTGTTGATGCCGCGAAAGCGGATCACCACAAAACTTTCGTCCAAGCTCGGAATATTTTTAGCGCTAAAAGGGTTAGACGTATCTACTGTGGGCACTCGCTGAAAGTTGATATGCGTACGGGAGAATTGTGGCGTCATGTGCTTAATATAATCGTCCATACTACGCACAATCGATCCCATTACCTTCTCACGACTATGGCCACGTTCAGAGGTATCGCGGATAATTTTTTGGATCCACTCTAAGTTGACGATAGGAACCATACCGATCAGTAGATCGACATGCTGCGCGACATTCGCTTCATCAGTCACAACACCGCCGTGCAGGCCTTCATAGTAGAGCATGTCGGTGTTTTCAGGCAGAGGCCGCCATTGGGTAAACGTACCGGGCATTTGGTTAAAAGGCACGGCTTCATCGAAGGTGTGTAAATAACTGCGTGTTTCACCTTGACCCGTGCCACTGTAATCGCGAAAACATTGTTCTAGTCGGGCAAAGTTATTGGCCTCAGGGCCAAAATAACTGAGGTTTCGATTCTCTGTTTGAGATTTGCGGATCATCACTTCCATCTCAGCGCGGGTAAAATGATGAAAACTGTCACCTTCGACAAAAGCGGCGTTGATCCCAAGTTGCCGAAAAATATGGCTAAAGGCGGTGGTAGTGGTGGTGGTTCCTGCGCCTGATGAGCCTGTTACTGCAATAATGGGATGTTTTGCTGACATGTATTCTACCTAACTAGGAACCAAAAGAGCCGCTTATGAAGAAGCGATAAAAACGCGAGTACTATTTATACGGTACAGAGGTAGGACGGGTCAATCTTGCTGCTGTGCTATTTGATCTGCCGAGCGTATGGCGAAGGACTCGTCGTCCTCGCTGTACTCTAGCTTTAGCTTCCCCTGTTTAAGTGCTTGTTGACATTGGACTATCGCTTGAGATAACTCCTGTTCATCAAGGCTGCTAAAGCTGCCATCTTCCACTTGGCCGAGTAAATACTCACGGATTAAATTGACTAGGGTTTCTTTAGGGAGTTGTAACAGGGTTTCATAGGGAATGAGCATCGGTATTTCCTTGTGCGATAGCGTCGCGATTGATTGGACTAACATTCGATTGGTCAAGGTTATACTTGCCCACTAGAAACTGTAAAACTCGGCTTTCTAGATAGTAATGGGGTTTCCAAGGCGTGCCGCCATCGATAAAACCAACATGGCCGCCATGGGCATGTAATTCGTATTCCACATAGCCTGATAATTGACTTGGACGCGGGATAACTGCGTCAGTCATAAAGGGATCGTCCTTGGCATGTATAATCAGTGTCGGTTTTGAGATGCGGCTGACAAAGGGCAAGCCACTGGCACGAGTATAGTAATCGTCAACACCATCAAAACCGTGCAAAGGCGCGGTGACTTTATCGTCAAAATCATAGAAGGTGCTTAAACGGTCAACCTCTAACTGACTTAGTGGCATAGATATAGCCAAGTCGGGATCGCTCAGCTTATGGCTTATTTTTTGTCGTAACTGTTTAATCAAATGACTTTGATAGACCCTTGAAAACCCGTGCTCTAAACGTTTTGCACAGGCCGATAATTGCAGTGGCGCCGAGACAACTACTGCGCGGGCTAATAAACTATCATCTTGATATTCACCTAAATATTTAGTCAGTACATTACCTCCTAAACTGTAACCCACGGCTAATAATGGTGAGTGTGGATAGGCATTTTTTAATATGGATAAACTAAACTGTAAATCGTCGGTGTCACCACTGTGATAACTGCGGGCGAGGCGATTGGCCTCACCTGAACAACTTCGATGATGATGTACTACCGCTGCCAACTGTTGTGCTTTACAGGCTTGCAGTATCCGTCTGGCATAATGGGATTGAGCACTGCCTTCTAACCCGTGGATAATGACCACAATCGGTTTGCCAACTTGTGGAAGCCCCTGCCAATCTAAATCGACAAAATCGCCATCGGGTAACTCGACTCGTTGCCTTTGTAAGCCAGGTTTAGCCACTTTAGTGAATACGGGTAAAATCGTTTGTATATGTGGGCTCTTGGCCCACCAAGGTGGCATAAAGATATTCGGCATGGGTATTTATCTTGGTATCGGCTATTGCTGAAAATTAAAACGTGTGTTTAATTTATACCTAATTATTTAACAATGTAGAAACTCGTATGTTGAGGTCGCTTAGGTATAAACTGGCCGCTATTGTAGCACAATTGTTTTTTATACCGATATTTGGACGGATAGTTAGGAGCAGCAAATGAAGCGACGAACCTTTTTAATGAGCGCATTTGCCGGTACGGCGGCGTTAGCTTTAGGGGTTAATCTCTATTCGCCCGAGTTTAGTTTACCCGAAGACAGTGAGGCTAAAGATTACCGTTTGCTATTTAGCGTGCTGTTACCAGTGATACTCGATGGCGCCTTGCCTGATGTAACAACCCACAAGTTAGCGGCGCAAAATCGCACCTTAGATGCCATTAAGCAATCCATTGCAGTATTGCCAGATGAGCAGCAAACCGAGTTGTTTGAACTACTGGATATGCTTGAAAATCGCCTTGGGTTACTGGTGCTTACTTCTAGTATGACGCCGTTATTAATGCGCTCTCCCGCTGAATTAACTGACATGTTAGAAACGTGGCGTCACAGTTATTTTGCGCTGTTACAAACGGCTTATTTAGGACTGCGAGAACTCATTATGGCCAGCTTTTATGCCTGTCCTGAGCATTGGAACCGTTTACATTATGCTAAGCCTGAGCTATTTAAATCGTGAGCGTTTTAACGTTTAAGCCCTTTAAACCTGAGTTCCTTAAACCTAAGTTCTTTAAAACTTGAGTATTAAATAAAAACTGACTTATAGGCGTATTAAAAGTCGAATAATAACAACCTTACCCGCGACAGTGGAGCACCCAAGTTGGCAATTATAGATCCCATAGTGAATGGCTTAAACTCAGGTTGGTTGCATACCGATGCGAGTCAATTGCAAGCAAACCAAACGTTTGAAGCCGATGTGGTTATCGTTGGAACGGGGGCTGGCGGCGGCGTTGCGGCTGAAATCCTCACCCAAGCGGGGCTGAGTGTCATCATGATTGAGGCGGGACCGCTGAAATCGTCTAGTGATTTTAATATGGAAGAGCGCGTCGCTTACCCTAACTTATATCAACAGGCGGCGGCGATGAAAACTGCCGACAAGGCGATTGGGATTTTTCAAGGTCGTGCTGTTGGTGGCTCAACCACTGTTAACTGGACCACTTCTATTCGCACGCCAACTGAGGCGTTAGCTTTTTGGGCGCAACATAAATCAGTTGCTGGACTCAATCGCGAGAGCTTAGACCCTTGGTTTGAAAAAATGGAGCAAAGGCTCAACATCCACGAGTGGAATTACGAACCCAATCGTAATAATGCCGCCCTAAAGCAAGGGTGCATAAACTTAGGCTGGGATTATACCGTGATCAAACGCAATGTAGCTGGTTGCTGGAATACTGGCTATTGCGGCATGGGTTGTCCGGTCAATGCTAAACAGTCGATGTTAGTGACCACGATACCCGCAGCGCTTGATAAAGGGGCGCAGCTGATCAGCCGCGCTAAAGTGATGAAGATTGAGCACCATAATGGCCAAGTTTTTGCGTTAAAAGCACAGGCGCTGGATACCCATTTACGCCCGACTGACGTTGAGCTGCTATTTAAAGCTAAACATTATATTTTGAGTGCTGGCGCTATCCATACTCCCGTGTTGTTGATGCGATCGCAGGTGCCCGATCCCTATCAGTTATTAGGCAAGCGTACTTTTTTACATCCAACACTATTATCAGGTGGTGTATTTGCCGATGCGATTAATGGTCATAGCGGCGCGCCGCAATCTATCTACTCCGATGAATTTGTCTGGAAAAATACCGCCGATGGTGAGCTGGGTTATAAACTTGAAGTGCCGCCAGTGCACCCAATTTTAATCGCCTCTAAAACCTTAGGCTATGGCGCAAGTCATGCCGAATTAATGTCGCAGTTCAATCAGTTGCAAGTGACTATTGCCCTTATCCGTGATGGTTATCATCCCGACAGTCAAGGCGGTGAAGTGCACTTAACGCCTAAAGGCTTTAATTTGGATTATCCGTTGACCGATGCCTTTTGGCGCGCCGCACGCCGCGCCTTTGCCAGTATGGCGGAATTACAATTTGCGGCAGGCGCGCTAAAAGTGCTACCGATCAGTGATGGCATGCCATATTTGTCGTCGTGGAAAGAGGTGAAAGAGAGTATTGCTAATATGGTGCTCGCACCGCTGCGCACTGTGGTTGCATCAGCGCATGTGATGGGCGGTTGCCCTTTTGGGGAAGATGAAAAGCTTTCTATGGTCGATAGTTATGGTCAATCGCACTATTTAGCTAATTTATCTGTAATGGACGGCTCTGTTTTTCCGACTAGCCTTGGGGCCAATCCTCAGTTATCGATTTATGGCATCACGGCACGTAATGCCACTAAGCTAGCCGAGAAGTTGACCGCTGGCTTAACTTAACTTTCAGCTAAGATATTTAGCAAAAATATCATCAAATCTATAACAGCATCAAACCTATGACAGTATCAAATAGTCTGCAACCATTTGATGTTGTTATTCTTTTCACTACGTTATAGGGCTGTTATGGCTTATCTCTACGTTGTGGTATTGAGTGTTATCACTTTGGTAAACTCACGGGTAAATGCCCTGTTTTAACTAAGATAATGGTTTCTTCTTTAACAAACGGGAAATGGCCGCTCATATGTGGACTACGTATCCAAGTGTGGCGCGGATATTCGCCCTGTTCATCTTGAAACTTACCCGTTAGCACTAATATTTCTTCGCCGCCAAAATGGCGATGGGGCTGAAAGACTTCATCTTTAGGCCATTTTACTAGCGCGGTATGCTCATGTTCAAACTCGTGCAGTGGCATAACTTGTAGGCCACCCATTCCTGCTAACCATTTAGTATGCTGGGTATTGAGTTTAACCACGTCAGTATCGCGCGGATCAAATTGATTAAGTTTCACAAAGATGATGCAACCTTCTTTACTAAAGGGCGCATGCTGGCTCCCCGGTGGATGGCGCAGATAACTGCCTGCGGGATAATCGCCATTTTCATCTGAAAATACGCCCTCAAGCACAAAAATCTCTTCACCAAACGGATGCTGGTGGGTCGCAAACTGCGAGTTCGCATCATATTTCACTATGCTACTGGTGTGCCCTGACTCTTTAGCTTCCCGTTCTAGCGGTTTGCGCCACACGCCTTTTGCAGGACTTGGCAGCCATGTTTGCTGCTGCGTATCGATAACGATGCGCTCGCTAAAGTTCATATTGAGCATAGTGTTACGCCTTATTTATCTTGAATGTCAGCACGTTAAGCGGCTTCATTTTAATCGTTGTGATATAAAGTGATAGGCCTTCAATATCGGTAACGTTAAATTAATAGCATTTCAAACATGAGCCACTGTTAATGTGGCTCACTTTTAATCTGCAAGGTTAAATCAGTTTCGTCCTGCCATCACGCCGCCGTCAATATCCCAAATGGCACCTGTAACCCAACTGGTTTCATCGGATAACAAAAAGCAAATGCTGTTTGCCACATCAAGCGCAGTACCTACTCTACCAATAGGATGAAAACCATTAAAGCTTGTCATGACTTGGTCAAGCTCTGCCGCGTCAATAAAAGCATGGTAGATGGGCGTGTTCACAACGGCGGGCGATACCGCATTCACTCTAATATTCTGGTCGGCAAGCTCCATAGCTAAGTGCTGCGTTAATGCATGTAATCCCGCTTTTGCCATCGAATACGCCGATGATGGTGTTGCTTTTATAGCTTGCTTGGCCCACATAGAGCCGATATTGACTATGCTACCCCCTCCGGCTTGGATCATTTTATGGGTCACTGCTTGCGTAATTTTAAATAGCGCTTTATTTAAATCCATATAAAGATCGTAATCAGACTCTGAATGGTCGATAAAGGATTTAGGATTAAAGTAACCTGCGGCATTGACCAAATAACCTACTTTTTGTTCGAGCTGGGCAATGTGATTAATCAGGCGATTGATATCCGCAGCTTGGTAAAGGTTTGCTTGAAAACCCTCAACCTTCACGCCTTGTGCGCGGTAAGCATTGTTAAGTGTTGCTACTGCAGTGGTGAGTTTATCTTGCTGATTACCCACAATCAGCAGTGACACACCTTGCTTAGCAAGTTGTTTCGCTGTTTCAAAACCAATGCCGCTGCTACCACCGACAATAATCGCAAGATGTGCGCTATTAAATTTCATATTTTTATCCTAAGAATGATCAACGTGATAATCTTATGAATTCAATAACTATTTTAACAGTAAGTACAAATCGGTAAGTCAGGTACTTTTTGGTACATCTTTATGAATAACAATGAAAAAATTATTGTGAGAAAAACGCCGCCAGAACGCTCTGCCCGTATGGTTGAGACTATTTATGGCTGCAAATGGTCATTAACGGTTTATCAGCTTTTGGCCAGCGGAGTACAGCGGCCAGGAGAAATGGTGCGCTCCGTTGAGGGGCTTTCAACTAAAGTGTTGAACCAATGCTTAAAAAAGAACATCGAATTTGGCATTTTAGATAAAGTTATTTTTAACGAACTCCCGCCACGAGTTGAGTATCAAGTGACCGACTTTGGTCAAAAGTTTCTGCACATTTTGGATGAGTTAGAAAAGTTGCAGCAAGAAATCGACGCCTAATCTTACGGTTGGCGTCAATGTTTGCGATATTTTTATGGTTTGAGTCATGAACGTTAATAATGGCAGTCGGTTAATCTTGACCCATACAAGTGAGAATCATTGACTGTTTAGTGATGGTTAACGGTTTTATAAGACAGTCGCTTGTCGCTACAAGTTTGTAGCGCTAGCGAGTGATGAGATGTATTAACTAAATTGCAGTTACACAGAATCTGTTACCCCCTCTCGATAGAGCTTAAATACCTTGCCATGCAGCATTCAATCGCTGCTGCGCGGTCAACGTGTCATGCAATCTAAGCGATTAGTAGCATTTAACAAAGAGGCTAGAAAAAGCGATCACATCGCAATATATCTGCATCACCGAGTGCCTAGGGCGCTAACATGCCCATACTGTTGACATCAGCATCACCAAGACCAAATAAACTTAAATAACTCACTAGGTTACTCGACTGGCCGCTTGGCAGTATTCCACTGAGTTGATTTAAAATAGTCCGCTGGGCTTTGCGCTCCATCATTAATTCGACATCCAGCATTTGCTGATATTCGTTTTCAGCTAGGCGAGTTTTAGCAAGGCGACGCAGGCGGCGATAGGGCGACACAAAGCGTTCATCCCATTCGTTAATTGCAGTCGCCAGCATTTGCCACTGCTGCACGCTATATTCCCTTGGCCCCGCAACATCGAGGGTAATATCTAAATATTGCGCCAGCAAAAGTAGGTTTACGTTGACCTGGCAACTGTCTTGTAATTCGAGGCATAGGGCTTTATTTTGCCCATAACTCATATCACACCATTGCCAAATTTGACTGTCTAATTGGGTTACATCTGACATACTTTTCCTTCAAACACTAGGGTGCTTTTATGCGCGCGTATTACTGGCTCATGATCTCAAGTTCAAGAGCGTCAATCTCTTCTTGCAACTCAAGCCATTGCATTTCACTTTCTTCTAAGGTTTGCGTCAAGCGAGTTCGTTCGCTAAGTACCGCGGTTAGTTTCGCTTTGTTATCTTGATCATATAATTCGCTATCAGCCAATAAATGTTCTAACTCAGCAAGGCGCTCGCTCAGCTTATGTTGATCGGTTTCTAACTTAGTTTGCTTACGTTTTAAAGGCGATACTTTTTGGCGTACTTCAGCTTCAAGACGCTTTTGCAGCTTTTTATCTGCAGCAGGTTTGAGCTCGTCATTATTGCTGTTTTGGCTAGAACTTGCCTTTGCTGCATCGAGCAACCATTGATGGTAATCCTCTAAATCGCCATCAAAAGCGCGGACTTCACCTTGATCAACCAGATAGTAATCACTACAGGTTAAGCGCAGTAAATGACGGTCGTGCGATACGATAACCATTGCGCCTTCAAAGGTTTGTAGCGCCATAGTTAAGGCGTAGCGCATTTCTAAGTCTAAATGGTTGGTCGGTTCATCGAGCAGTAAAAGGTTAGGGCGTTGCCATACCAATAGCGCTAACACTAAACGCGCTTTTTCGCCGCCAGAAAAGGGACGTACTGGTGAGAGCGCCATATCGCCGTTAAAGCCAAAACCACCTAAAAAGTTACGTAATTCTTGTTCTCTGGCATTAGGCGCTAAACGCACTAAATGCTGCATTGGTGTATCGTCGAGGCGTAAAAACTCAATTTGATGCTGGGCAAAGTAGCCAATATTGACGCCAGGATTCGGTTCATACAAACCGGTTAGTGGCGACAGTTGACCAGATAACAGCTTGATTAATGTTGATTTACCCGCGCCGTTACGGCCCAATAATCCAATGCGCGCACCCGGCACTAAGTTTAAATGCACTTTACTGAGTATTTGTTTTTCACCATAGCCAACGGCGACTTGCTCCATCTTAATCAACGGATTTGGCAGGGCTTCTGGCGCACGAAACTCCATATAAAATGGGCTATCGGCTTGTGATGGTGATAGTTCAGCCATACGCTCTAGCGCTTTTAAGCGGCTCTGTGCCTGCTTGGCTTTACTTGCCTTGTAGCGGAAACGGTCAACGAAGGATTGTATATGCGCGCGTTCTTTTTGTTGGCGCTCAAAGGCAACTTGTTGCTGCGACATACGCTCGGCACGAATACGCTCAAAGGCACTGTAATTACCTTTATAGAAATTGAGTTTTTGATTTTCAACATGAACGATTTCATCAACGATTTCATCGATAAAATCTCTGTCATGGCTGATTAGAATTAGCGTGCCTTGATAGGATTTAATCCAACCTTCGAGCCAGTACATGGTATCTAAATCTAAGTGGTTGGTCGGCTCATCGAGCAGTAATAAGTCTGAGCGGCACAATAGCGCTTGGGCTAAGTTAAGGCGCATACGCCAGCCGCCCGAAAAGCTTTTTACCGGATTACTTTGGTCGGCTTCACTAAAACCTAATCCTGCTAATAATGAACCCGCGCGCGAATGAATCGCATAACCACCAATAGCGTCTATTTTGCCGTGTAACAATGCAATCGCATTGCCATCGTTATCTTCTTGCGCCTTGTGCAATAGGGCTTCTAATTGACGATATTCGCTATCACCATCGATCACATATTCCAGCGCCGAGACGTCGAGCGCAGGGGTTTCTTGGGCCACAGTGGCAATTTGCCAGCCAGAAGGCAGGCTAAACTCACCTTTATCTAGGCTTAAGTGACCTAAAATTAATGCGAGCAGTGAAGATTTACCTGTGCCGTTAGCACCGACTAACCCGACCTTATGGCCAGGATAAATCGTCAGAGAGGTCTCATCTAGCAGGGTTTTACTGCCACGGATTAATTGCGCTTGGTTGATGCTGATCATTGACTACAACTTGGTTAACACGAGAATTTATCAGGGCACAGATGATAGCGTACAACCCTGTTTCAAACCACAACCTGACTCGATAACTCGGACAATTAATCGACTTTTCAGGATGATCTTTCGTGAATCGCATCACATCGCCCTAAGGCTTCATACTTTAAGGTAACGCTGGTATTCAAGCATCACTGTGGCAAAATAGCGGCAATTCATTCGGCCGAATCACTTGGCCTCGCTATCTGGTCCTTTATCTATTATGACAAACACTAAAATCAAAAAGCGTTTCGTAGCCGGTGCTAAGTGCCCAAAATGCAGTGCTAAAGACACTATTTTGCTCTACAAGGAAAACGGCATCGAAACCGTTGAATGTACTGAGTGTGACTACCGTGAACAGCAAACCGATGAAAAGGTTGCTGAAAAAGCCACCGGCGCTGTGATCGGCGTGTTTAAACCGGATTAGGTTTCGCTAGGTAGTCCAGAAAATTAGATTCGTAAAAAACTCTTCGATGCGCAGTGTCGATTGGCAATATTACTTCAGTGATACGACGCCTATTGTTTTTAAAATAAGCTTCCCAGAGGGCTCGTCGGTGGCATCCATGCCACCGACGGCCACTTCCGTAATAATGCTAATCCTAACTAACCCTCTCACTGCTCATTCTGCTAAAAAACTATTGCCTCAACGGCTCAAAGATTAGCCATTTTTTGTTTGATAACTAGAGATACAAAAAGTAATAGATACTAAAAAGTAAGACCTGACCATGAGGGATTGCAAACATCGTTACAGTGAATCAGACTTGCCTAGTCTGGTTCACGCGCGAACGCGATCATTTTTCATGAGCTTTGGGCTAACAAATCTTTGCCTCATTCCGTGTTTCAGTTCGTTAGCTTAATCAAAAACTCCCGCTCCTGTTACCATACAAATTCTCGTCTTTTTTCCTAATGTTTGATCCTGCCGTAAATCGCCTAACAATGTATGGGTATACAGTCGTATTTAAATTTAGGTATTTTGGGATGATTTGAAGACAAGAACAGTGCGCACTAACTCCATCAGCAACAAATAAAACTCTATAAAATCAGGTGACTATAGTCGCTGACTTTGAGTTAATCGGTTTGGAAAACGCGCATGCGCGTTTTTCCAGATGGTTTATTTGGCAGAAAGCTGATAAGTTCTTTTCATACAAATAGTTAACCGTGCGCGTTTTCACTGGTCCAACGAGGTAAACGCGCATGCGCACGAATAAAATGTTAGGCAATCAATGAACTACGGATTACGATGAAAGCTTTATTTATTGGTGCTGGGGCAACATATGACTGCGGCATGCCTCTTGTCTGGGAGTTGACTGCTGAAATAAGACGTTGGTTAACTCCTGAAAAATTAATTGCATTCAATAAAAATTGGAAGTCTCAAGGTGGTGGCTGGGATCAAGATGTTATCTCATGTGTTGTATCTCTATTAGAAAATGAGAATTTACATTATGAGAACATCATTGGAGCCATTGAAGTAGAGTGCTCTAGGGAACGAGATCAACTTAAGAGGCAGAGTTATCATGCTGCGCTTGGCTTTCTACTTCAGGCTGTATATGGCTTACTGATGGAGCGTCAGGTGAAGAATACGAGCTATGCATTGGCCGCGTTGGAAGACTTTTCCTCAATCAAGGAAATGGTCAACAATAACAAACCGCTTTGGATTTTCTCCCTGAATCATGATTGCATCATTGAAATGTTGGCGCTCAAATTAGAAATTCCATTAAAGTCAGGTTTTAATGAGGAAGTTAATATCCCGATGAAAACCGCCAACGGTTCGATATATAGCTTCCCCTTTGAAAGGTTAAGTCGGAAATCCATTGAAGAAAATCAATATGATTTTTTTAGACACGGTGAGTTCGGCATTAACCTTATAAAGCTTCATGGGGCCTTAGATATATTTGGCCAAAATGACGAGCTTAACTACCTGAAAGTAAAGTCCGCTACAAGTAGCCCAGACTCTCTATCTTCACAGATTCAACTACTAGATAAAATAAATCAAGATATTGCAGTCCGAGATGGAATTGTATGCACGAACGAAAATATCTATGAAGATGAAAATGGAGAAATTCAGTTTCTACGGAAAAGCCTGCTATCAGGCGCTCACAAGTTTACTAATAAACTAAGCCAGATAGCGCCATCTGAGTTTCTATCGCTTTTCAAAGGGAATCTGAATTATGCCAATGAGCTTATTTGTATAGGTTATAGCTTTGGAGACAAACATATAGACGATCAGATAGCAGACTGGCTATCCTTCTCAGCATCTAGAAAGCTGAATATTGTCAACCCAGGAATCAATAGCTGCCCTGAGAGAATGAAGCATTTATCTAGTCAGGTGACATGCAGCCCACTTGGTGCTGCTGACTTCTTTACCCAATTAAGCAATAAGAAGCCAACGGTGTTTCAAGCCATGTTATGAAAAGCTAGAACATTAGCTCGTGATAAAATAAAACGTGATCTGACAGAAAATGCCTAACAAGCGCATGTTGTCGGACTGGTTTTTCGCGGTGCTCCAAACCAGCCGCAAATACGGGCGTTATCTCCATAGAAATTTGAATCCGAAACTGACGAGTTAGAGCAAATGGGCTATCACGCTTTTGTCCCAAAGTGAGCCAGTGAATCACTCTACATCAGACTGATTCACGCGAGCCCCTAAAACCCGCCCTAATCCCCCGTTTGCGGCTATTCTGGGGTGGTTTTTCCCCTTAAGATGAATCAAATCTCTAGAGAACTGATTCATCTTCCTGTTATGCCCATTCTGACTAGTTATATCAAGTGTTGATTGGTTTGTAGTTGAAAGAGGCGTTATTAATAGAATATCTAATCCGAATCTGGTTAATTAAGAGTAAATTATCTAACAAGGTTATGCTTCATATTTTTAGATGGCGATACAGTTGTATGGGGTGTGAGAATGGCCATTGGGGCATCAGTGACCGTTGGCGACATGGATGTCGCCGTCGAGCCCTCACGGAAGAGTTTACGGCGTGTCACTGGGGAGGCAATGGCAAGTGATTAAACGTTATTCAGTTTTTCTTTCAAAACGCTTAAGTGATAAGTCTAGTTTAAGCTAGCTAGAACGCTTTGTACTCAATCTTCAACCGTTCTATTTTATCGAATGTTTAGGCCGTGATTTCGCGTTATTCTTTTGTAAACTTCCTTGTTATTCTGCCTCCATCAGCAAAGCGTTTGCGTCTTGTGTTAGCCGTATAATCTTGACGTTTCACGCACCGCTTTGCTCAACCGATAGGAGAGCAGCAATGAAAGTATTAAGTCAGTTTTCCGCCAAAGCCGCGATGGATGGCGATGGGGTCAATATTCGCCGTGTCGCCGATTTTGTGACGACTAAATTTGATCCTTTCTTGATGATCGATGAAATTAAATCCGATGATGAACAAGACTTTATTGGCGGTTTCCCCGCACATCCCCATCGTGGGATGGAGACCTTCACTTATATTCGCAAGGGCGGCTTTGAGCACCGTGACCAAATGGGCAATGTGAAGGCGATCCGTGCAGGCGATGTGCAGTGGATGAGTACTGGGTTCGGGGTAGTGCATTCTGAAATGCCGCTGGCCGATGCGGTTGATGGTCTGCATGGGTTCCAAATTTGGGTCAACATGCCTGCCAAAGATAAGTTGCGCCCCGCGACGTACCAAGATACTGCGGGTAGTGCGAGCGTTGAAGTGACTAATGACACAGGTGCTAGCTTAAAAGCCTTAGCGGGTGATTGGGGCTTTAAAGATCAACCGCTGATTAGTGCGACCATTCAAGGATTAGCGGGCGAAGCTGCTATTGCTGATTTGAGCTTAGCGCCAAACGCTGAGGCTACGCTTGATTTGTCTCAACATGAGTTGGTGGCTTTGTATTTATATCAAGGTGACTTAAGCAAGGGTGAAGATTCACAATGGTCACATCATCAGGGCGAGTTTTTAGTGCTCGATAGTCAAAGTGTGATCAAATTTAAAGCTGATGAGCGCGGCGCTGGCATGTTACTGTTTGCGGGTAAACCTATCCGTGAAAAAATTGTCCAGATGGGCCCCTTTGTGATGAACACCCAAGCAGAAATTCAACAGGCGATCCGCGATTATCAAGAAGGGCGTTTTGGCCACATCGCGTAATTTATTAAATTAGCCGCACTGAGTTAATTCTGAAGCTAAATCTAAGCCCTGACTTCTAGCAGGGCTTTTTTGTTGCTGTTCAATCCTGTGGTTTGCATTGCTTAAGGGCTTAGGTAAAAGTCGCGCTTTGTTGCTACAATAGCCGTGCTTTTGGGTTGAGCTGGCTTAGATTTTTAATCTAGCCTAAAGCTAACCTTAATGTAAATAAATCAGTTAAATCGATAAGTAACGCAATTTCAGTAACCTAGCAGCCGCTTCGTTACCTACCACAGGATATTCACCTTGAGCAACTCTGATACTAAGCCTAATCCATCAATGGCTTTTTCGACTCTTAAGCTAAAACCCGAACTGCTTGAGAACCTTTCTTCTATGGGCTACAACGAGATGACGCCAATTCAGGCGCAAAGTTTGCCGCCCATTTTAGCGGGGCAGGATGTGATAGGTCAGGGTAAAACTGGCTCGGGTAAAACGGCCGCTTTCGGCCTAGGGTTACTGAACAAGTTAGATGTTAAACGCTTTCGTATTCAAACCTTAGTGTTATGCCCAACCCGCGAGTTGGCCGACCAAGTGGCGCAGGAAATCCGTACCCTTGCCCGTGGTATTCATAACGTTAAAGTGCTGACACTTTGCGGCGGCGTGCCTATGGGGCCACAGGTTGGCTCGCTGGAACACGGCGCGCACATTATTGTCGGTACGCCGGGTCGTATCGTCGATCATTTAGATCGCAATCGCTTAGATTTAAGCAATCTCAACATGTTAGTGCTTGATGAAGCCGATCGCATGTTAGAAATGGGCTTCCAACCCGCCCTCGATGCCATTATCGAACAAGCTCCGCGTGAGCGCCAAACGCTGCTATTTAGCGCAACGTTCCCTGAGCAAATTGAATCGATTGCTAAGCAAATCATGTATGAACCGACCATGGTTAAAGTGGAAGGTAATCACGACAGCTTAAGTATTGCTCAGCATTTTTATCACTTAGACGATGACAAGGCGCGCATGCAAGCGCTGCAATTATTGTTGTTAGAACATAAGCCTGAAAGTGCGGTAGTGTTTTGTAACACTAAGCGCGAAACCCAAAAAGTAGCCGATGAGCTTGAAGAGTTAGGCTTTAGCGTATTGGCTCTACACGGCGATTTAGAGCAAAGAGACCGAGACGAAACTCTGCTGCAATTTGCTAACAAGAGTGCTTGTGTGCTGGTGGCGACCGATGTTGCTGCCCGTGGTTTAGATATCGATGCGCTCGATGCTGTGTTTAACTATCACGTTGCCTACGACACCGAAGTCCATATTCACCGTATCGGTCGTACAGGCCGTGCGGGTAGTAAAGGCGCCGCTTATACCTTCTATAACGACCAAGACGGTTACAAGATTGCCTTGTTAGAAGAGTACTTAGATCGCGAAATCACTAGCGAATCATTACCATCTGAAAGCCTGCTCGGTAACACGCCCGCCGCGCCAACCATGATCACTTTGCAGATCGATGGCGGTAAGAAAGAAAAGCTGCGTCCAGGGGATATTTTAGGTGCACTGACGGGGGATAACGGTATTGAAGGCTCGCAAGTCGGTAAAATTCAAGTAACCGATTACCGCGCCTATGTGGCGGTTAATCGTCAAGTCGCTAAAAAAGCGTTGAACAAACTAACGGGCGGCCGCATTAAGGGCAAATCTTACCGTGCTTGGCCGATGAAATAAGACATATAAGCTGAATAAGGTTAATTGAGAGCCGACTCGATAAACCTAAGCAGCGGTGATTTAAGGGGAGTGGACTTAGGTTCATTCCCTTTTTTATATAAAAAATCCGAATGTATTAAATACATTCGGATTTTCATTTAGGCCAATAAGCGGCTAACTGAGTGTTTTATACCAACAATCGTTATTAGTCATCAAAATTGCCTTTTCAGTCGATTTACTGGTTATTTCATACGGCGGCGAATTGCTGCCAAAGGTAATAAAAAGGCTGTTAACCAACCCAGTGCACCGCCACCTGACGACTCGACTTTTTTAGCATTCACAGTAATCGTTGCAGTACCTGGATCACTCTCAAGTTTTCCGTCAGAAGCGGTCACTGAGAAAGTGAATACGTGGTCGCCAGCAGGAGCCGCGAAGTTAATTTTGCTACCACCATTGGTAAATGCGACTTTAGTGCCACCAGTTTGTACCCAGTTATAGGTTAACGTGTCGCCGTCAGCATCTTTCGCATTGGCCTCGGCTGTGACAACATAGCCTTCTGTGCTGACCATACCTGCCGGTGAAACCGTGGGTTTTGTATTATTAATCAATACAGTTACCGTTGCAGGTGCTGAAGTGTTACCCATAGTGTCCAGTGCAACAACTTCAACTTCTATCGTTTTGCTTTGTTGATTAATCACGGCGTCAGTACTTAAACGTACCGTGCCATCCTTATCGACTATGACCATACTGCTGCTAGAACCTAAGGTCACAAACTCAGAGAACGGGCTGGTAATCATATCAGGGTCGGTTGCAGTTAATGTACCTATAACAGTACCTGCTGCGGCACCTTTATCCACTGAAAGTGTCACGTCTGCTACTGTTGGTGCAGAGTTACCTTCATCTGAAGTATTGGCTGTAACTGACATAGAACCTGAATCGGATAAGAGCATAAAGCCGATTGCATTGTCGCCAACTTCAGCTTTTAAGGTTGCACTTGCACCTGGTTTTAGCTCAGTGACTTCATTACCTTCGGTATCAAGGAGCATGGCTGAGGTGCCTGAACCATCCAATAGCAATGTTGCAGTTACACTGTCTTCATCGCCTGAGGGGGTTGGCGCCCAGTCATTATCTTCAGTGCGAAAACGAACCGTGATAGTTTTACCTAAATCGGCTTGAGTTAGCCCTAAATCTTCAAAACAGGCGGTGCTAGTTAAAAAGTCATTACCTGTCACGTGGTACACAGGTTCTAATATCGTACCTTCATCGCCATAGGGAGAGACTAAGCCATAAATGACTTTAGGATAAGCTTCATTAAACCAGTTCAAATTGGCTGTGGCTACGGTGTAATCCCACTCGCCATCATTATTGAGGTCATAATCGACTGAATAATTACCCGCTAAAGGATGAATAATCGGATCGCGCATTTGGAAGGTGTTATAAATCGCAATACCTGCATTACATGAGCCATCTACTAAAGTCTCACTTGATACATTGAGCAAGTCGTGACGCTTGGTGATATCTACTGGGCTAGTTGCTAACAACGGCGCTGTAAATGGATCGCTAATGGATGTTGCACCTACGTTGGTGAGTGTACGCACTAAACCATCGGCAGTTTTTTCGGTAGTCACAGATATGGCTGCCGCTGCTTTCGGTAAAATGTGATAAACCAAATGTAATGCTTTTTCTTCGCCATCCATGAATTGAATCGCGCCATCGTATTCTGATAGCGTAAGTGCTGTTGATGCATCCTCAGCAGTGCCATCAAGCTCATAGGATGATGTGAGCGTCCATTCAGGCAGCTTTGTTGGGTCAATCGTTGCGGTCACATCGAAGCTAACCGTTTGTCCCGCTGGGATTGTCACACTTGCTGGTAATTCAAAGCTCAGCGCTCCAGAATCGATATCATTTTGGAAACGTTGCTCGGCTTTGAGCGTATAGGTTTTCTCTGCAGTGGAGAAGTTTTTTACTGAAACCGTTTTAGTGACTGAAGTGGTTTTATTGAGAGCGAGCAAACCAAAGGCTAGTGCGGCTTGTTTCGTCTCTTTATTCCACGCGATAACAGGTAAATTAACTGCTTTTTCAATATCGACTAAACCTGAACCAATATAACTAATCGGTGCTAATTCGGCATCGGGATTAATCGATTTGGGTTCAAGTGTTACGTCGAGATTTGCGGCGTTCATCATCGTTGCTTTAATTTCAAAGGCATTACGATGAGGTAAGGCTTCACGTACGATACTGATAGCACCGGCTGTGATAGGGCTAGAGAATGAAGTACCACTAATTGGAGTTAAGCCATCACCTTTACCGGGTTCAGCGGTAAGGATATCGGTACCTGGAGCGGTAATTTCAGGTTTTAAAGTACCCGCAATAGAAGGGCCGCGTGATGTAAATGTAGCAATAGCACCCGCTGTCGTCACTTCAGTTGATGAAATACTAAAGGCAACATCGCCCGCAGCAAGAGCCGCTTTAATCGCATCACCGTCTTCTTTTGATACCATGACAGATGGAATGGTGATGCTATCATCCTCACCACCCATCACTATGGTGCCCGCAGCATTGTTTGCCACTACGACAAATGATGCGCCTTTAAGCTGAGCATTTAATACTTTAACGGCAAAGCCACACACACCACGATCGATTAGTACCGTTTTACCGGTTAAATCTTCAGTGTATGCGAGGCAACCATCCGTATTGGCGGCAGGATAGACCATTGGCGCTGTTGCATTGGTAAAACTGTACACATTTGATGTATTAAATCCGGCGCCAATAGCATCAAGAGCCCCGCCCATGAACATGGCATCTATTTTGCCAACTTTTGTGGTGGGGTGTGTCATCGCTCCAACTGATAGGGCGCTATTGGTGGTACTCGGGCCGCCAACGATAAAAGGGGTTGCGCCATCGTTACCCGCAGAAATAACCAGGTTAACGCCAAGCTGCACCATTTCATCGATTAATACTTGAACGGCGCCGCCATCGGTATCACCAAAATCGCCGCCTAAAGACATGTTGACAGTATCAACGCGATCACTGATGTCTCCATCGCCATTAGGGTCCATTGCCGCTTCAAGAGCATTGAGCTGTGCAATACCTGAACAAGTTTTTTCACAAATAGAATAAACCAATAGTTCAACGTCTGGTGCTACACCTACGACAGAGTGACTAACATGGGTACCGTGGTTAGTCGTGACGTCAATGGGGTTAGGATCGTTATTAACAAAATCCCAACCGCCAATCACTTTACCTTGTGGCCAATTAGGCGCTTCACTCTTAGCCGCAACGGCAGTGTTATAGTCAGCAATTAAGCCCGAACCGCCCAGCGCTTTGTGAGTGTAATCGACCCCTGTATCAAGAATGGCAACACGCTGACCTTTCCCTGAGGCAACGCCTGCTTCAATAACGGCTTTGGCTTTTATGTATTCAGCACTGGCGTCAACATTAAGCTTGTAGTCATAGACAGGTAATATCTCGGCGACTTCAGGATTTTTGAGTAAAGAGGTGATTTTTTTATAATCGCCCTGAACGATAATGGCGTTAACTAATTTTGACGTCGTAGCCACAACCTTAATATCGGCATCCATGCTCTGAATGGCATTTTTCACTTTTGATTGTGAACTTTCGATATTGCTCATTACTGACTGACGATTACCCCCTTTTAACTGACTCTGTTGGGCAATCGAAGGCGCTTTTAAGCGGATCAGCCAAGCAGAGGCTTGTTTTTGATCATTGCTTTTACTTTTAGTGACACTGAGACCCGCATACTTATCCGTTGTTTGGTTAGTTGTATTGTATTGGGTGGGTGTACCGGCAAGTGCTGCGCCAGATAATAGGGCTGCAGAGATAGCGATTGATAGTTTCGTTTTCACAACTTCTTCCTTGTCAATTAATACGTTAGCACTTTATTTTCTAAAGTGCTGACGGTCGAATTGTTATAGTTATGCTTCGCTCTTTGGCGATAGCAATAGAAGTTGTAACACGGAAAGATAATATAGTTAACAGTTTGTAGCGAAAAAGATGTAAATCACACTTTGCCGTATTTTGTGCTGTTTGTGTGTTTTTTGATGATGTTAAGTTATGGCTTAACGGCTCTTACTATGGGGTTTTGTAGGCTAATTAAGGTTTCTGTTGACTGGATTTCATCAATGGATTGAATACGATTAATCAATACATGTTGTAAACCATCGATGGATTGGCACATAACCTTTACAAAAATACTGTAATTGCCAGTGGTGTAGTAGGCTTCAACGACCTCTTCTAAGGCATTAAGTTTTGCAATCGCGGCAGGATAATCGCCCGCACTCTTCAGATTGATACCAATAAAACAACACACGTCATAGCCGAGGGCTTTGGGATTTACCGTGATCTGTGCACCGGTAATAATGCCCGCTTGCTTCATTTTTTCGACGCGCACATGAATCGTGCCAGCACTGACGCTAAAGCGTTTTGCAAGTTCAGCAAATGGCGTGCGCGCATCTTGCATTAGAGCTTCGAGGATATGGTTATCAAGTTGATCGCGTTGAAATGCGGTATCCATAATTAAATTCTCTATAACGTAATGAATTGTCATCAAGTTACGTTTTTTTCTAGAGAATTGCTATAGCATTTAGGTATATTCGCCGCGATTAGTGATCATTGTTCGCCTTGTGGCTCGCAAAAGGGAGCTTCAGCGTTAAAAGTCATGCTGATTGCTGAATATGGGTGTTTGATGGTGAGCTCTGCAGCATGCAATAACAAGCGAGGTGCTAATGATTTTGCCAGTGGATCAGCATAAAAACCATCCCCTAAAATAGGGTGACCCAGCGCCATCATGTGTACGCGTAATTGATGTGAGCGACCAGTGATGGGGGTGAGTTTGACCAGTGTTGAGCGTTTGGCACGACTTAATACTTGGTAGTGGGTCAAAGATGGTTTGCCCACAAGATGATCGACCTTTTGTTTAGGCCGATTCGGCCAATCACAGATCAGTGGATAATCAATACTGCCAGTATCATGTTTGATATGACCAGCAACTCTAGCAAAGTAGGTTTTGCTGGTTTCTCGATCATGGAACTGGCGTTTTAATTCACGCTCAGCGCTACGGATTAAGGCCACAACAATCACACCAGAGGTTGCCATATCCAGTCGGTGCACAATTTGGCTATGGGGATATTCGGCTTTAACACGGGCATAAACACTGTCGTAATGGGCAGGCGAGCGACCGGGCACAGACAACAACCCCGAAGGTTTGTTAATCACGATAATGTCTTTATCTTGATAAAGGATATCGAGCCAAGGAGTGGTCGGTGGTTGGTATATAAAGTCAGTCATCATAAGGCCTATTCGTCAATGCGCGGCAAAGATACCCTGCTAGGCCTGAGGGTGCAAGTGCAGCGCCTAAAGATTGCCAGCGACTTGAATCTTTCAGAGATACCTAAAGCACAGAAGTAAAGCGTATTTAGTTGATGATTTGCTGATAGAGCTAAATTTTAGATTTTGTTATACTCACCTCCTTTTCGTTATTGATGATTTTGAGCCTGTAAAGCCATGAGCCAGCCAGATATTTACACCCCTGAGAATCTTTCTCACGTTCATAACCGCCTTGAGTTATTGGCGCCTGCAAAAAATGCCGATTATGGTATTGAAGCCATTCGCCATGGTGCCGATGCGGTTTACATTGGTGGCCCAGCATTTGGCGCACGGGCAACGGCGGGCAACAGTGTTGAAGATATCGCGCGTCTGTGTACTTATGCTCATCAATATCATGCGCAAGTATTTGTTGCCCTCAACACTATTTTGATGGATGACGAACTGAGCGCCGCCGAAAAACTGATTTGGCAATTGTACGAGGCAGGGGTTGATGCGTTAATCGTACAGGATATGGGCGTGTTGCAACTTAACTTGCCACCGATTGCCCTGCATGCCAGTACCCAAATGGATAATCGCAGCCCAGAAAAAGTAGCATTCTTAGAACAGGTTGGATTTTCTCAAGTGGTACTCGCCCGTGAACTGGGCTTAAGCCAAATCCGTGATGTTGCAGCACATACCAATATGCAACTCGAATTTTTCATTCATGGCGCGCTTTGCGTGGCTTACAGTGGTTTATGTAATTTAAGCCATTCTTTTAGTAATCGCAGCGCTAACCGCGGTGAATGTTCACAAATGTGCCGTTTACCGGGCAATCTTAAGACTCGCCAAGGTGATGTATTGGCGCAAAACGAACATTTATTGTCCTTAAAAGACAATAACCAAACCGATAACCTCGATGCGTTAATCGATGCGGGTATTCGCTCGTTTAAGATTGAAGGTCGCTTAAAAGATTTAAGCTACGTTAAAAACGTCACCGCTCACTATCGCCAAAAGCTCGACGAGATTATCGCGCGTCGCCCAGAGTTTAAGGCGTCGTCCCATGGTCGTTGTGAGCACAGCTTTATTCCTGATCCCGAAAAGACCTTTAACCGTGGTAGTACCGATTATTTTGTTAATGAGCGTAGCCAAGGCATTAAAGATTTCCGTTCGCCTAAATACATAGGTGAAGAAGTGGGTAAGGTCATCGGTATAGGTAAAGACTTTATCCAAGTAAGCTCAAGCCATGAGTTTAATAATGGTGATGGTTTAGCATTTTTCCCAGCTAACTTTGCCACGGCAAAACAGTCCGACGATAAGTTGCAAGGCTTGCGGGTTAATCGTGCCGAAGGGCTTAAATTACATGTATTGCAAGTGCCACGGGACTTAAATGTCGGCATGACACTGTATCGTAACCATAACCAAGCCTTCGAAACCCAGTTAGCCAAGGAGTCATCTAAACGGATTATTGGTGTTGATTTACGCTTGACTGACACCGATGATGGCCTAGCACTGACATTGACTGATATCTATGGATTAAACGCCACCGTTAATTTAGCGGTCGACAAAACGCCAGCCACCGATATTGATAAAACGTTGCAAAATACTCGCACTCAGTTGGGTAAACTCGGTAGTACCGACTTTATTGCCCGCAGCATTAGTATCGATACCGCGCAAGCATGGTTCTTGCCTGCCTCAGTGCTTAATGGTCTACGCCGTGAAGGCGTTGCAGCGTTAGAGGCCGCCCGTGTGCAAGGTTATGTGCGTCCACTGCCGTGGAAACATAATCAAAATGCGGTGTATCCGGTTAAACATTTGAGTTACTTAGGCAACGTAGCAAACGAAAAAGCGAAAGATTTTTATCAACGCCACGGCGTGATTGAAATCCAAGATACCTATGAGAAAAATGGCGTAACAGAAGACGTACCATTAATGGTCACTAAGCATTGTTTGCGTTTTAATTTCAATTTGTGCCCGAAAGAAGTGCCGGGAATTAAAGCCGATCCTATGGTGCTTGAAATCGGTAACGATGTGCTTAAGCTGGTGTTTGATTGTCAAAAATGCGAAATGATGGTGGTGGGTGAGAATCGCCAAGTCAGAGGTAAAAAGGATCTCTGGACTGAAGCTTAAGTCAAACGGCTAATATCTTAAAGAATAAAAAAGTGCGTTTAATAACGCACTTTTTTTATATTTATTTTATAAACCAAAATTAGAGTCAGCATGAAATTGTTGGATACTTTGCCCACAAAACAGCAAGAATATATGTTTAGAGCATTCTATGTACTGCTTAATATAAAGTGATTTTTATTTGAACAATGAATCGATTTTATTATTCATAGGGGCTGATTAATTGCACCCGTTCGTCCCAATCAATAAAATATCTGCATTACAGTAGCACTTTGTTGAGCACACGTTGCCAGTTGCCGCCCATAAAACGGTCGCGATCAGTAGCTTTAAAACGCGCCTTAGCTAAGGCATCGTCGATACGACTCATGCGCTCAATATGGTTAAGCTCAGGGATCACCACATGTCTTGGCTCTGCATCGAAACCAAGTACACCTTTTGCTCGCAAGCTATACCACCATTGCTGATATTCTTTAATACCTTGGGTATTGTCGTTATCCAGTGCTAATAGATTTTCTTGGCCACGCAGCGGGAAATCATTGGCGATTGCCACACAATCGACACCGCCAATGCGCGACACGTATTCTAGCTGACGAATATAATCGTCAATCGTAGGCACAGCATTATTGGTGAGCCAAAAACTCATCATAAATACACCAAATACGCCGCCGCTATCGCCAATGGCACGGATCACTGCATCGGGAGAACAGCGGGCATTGTTTACAATACCGCGCGCCGCGCCATGACTTTGTACAATTGGTGATTTCGTTATCTTAGCGACATCTAATGCGGTTTGGGCGCTGGAATGACTCACATCCACCAAGATGTTGGCGTGATTGAGTTTGGCGATAAGCTCGCGTCCGTGGGCGGTGAGCGGATTATTAAGCCCACCATTGGCGTTGCTATCTAACGCGCCTCCCGCAAAGGTATTGCCATAATGGTGGGTAAGTTGCAGTACACGCAGACCTTGTTGGTGGAACTCATCCACTCGCGCCCATTGGTTAGCGTCACTGTCTGCTTCGACGCAATCAGCCCCTTGGATTTGAAAGAATACCGCAGTGCGCTTACTATCGCGGGCGCGTTGAATATCTCGTCCCCTCAAGCCTTGCAGTAAAATATCAGGACTTGCGCTTACCCGTTTAGCGGCTTGCTGAATGCTTTCCATGCAGGCTTTATAGGTGCGTTTATAGTTTTGCGTGCCATCGGCTTGTTCTATGGTCTCAATGGCCGAAATATCGCAAACATAGGCATCGAGTTTAGAGGCGGTTACATCACTTAAGTCATCGGGAAGAAAAGATAGACCATCAACATATATCCGCCTTTGTTCGGCGGCAAAGCTAGGTAAACTGGCGAGTGGGCTTAACAGGGTTGCTGCACCAAAACCTTTAAGGAGAGTACGACGGTAGTGATTGACTGCCTTGATGGGCATGCTTGGTTCCTATCAATAACGCAAATGTATCTTCTTTATACCTTTTTGGGATGTAGAAGTCTTTGATTAAATCCCTTTGTTGGCCTTTGTCCCTGAGCTAGATAGGTGATAACTGGCGATTAGCAAGTCGCTTTATCTCTGGCTTATCGCTGTTAACTAACGCCCTTGCCTATGATTATCTCGTGGCTTCAACCATAGCGTTTGCCAGTGAGTTAAGGCCGTTGGTGCGCGATGGGCTGAGCTGGCCTTCTAGCCCTAATTGTTTGAAGTAAGCCGTAGGATCAAAAGCTTGGATCTCATCGCGGCTTTTACCATGGCAGGCGCCAAGTAATAATCCGATCAATCCTTTAACGATACGGGCGTCACTGTCGGCTAAATAATAGTGTTTGCCTGCTTGCTCTAGATGATAAATCCACGCATCACTTTCACAGCCTTTGACCTGCGCTGCATCTACGCGAAGCTCAGGGCTAAGGTTTGGTAAGTCTTTCCCTAGCAACATTATTTGACGATATCTTTCTTGCCAGTTAGGTGCCTTGGTAAAGCGCGTTAGCAAGGTTTCTGCACCTTGCACCGCATAGTGAAAATCTGCCTCGTTTGGTATCGGCATAATCGAGTCTGTCATTGCGCTACATCCTATCTTACTTATTTGAGCATCCTATACGTGGCATGCGGATTTACGGCTAAATACTGCTTTATAGTAGTAAATCTTTTACCGAGGCTAACGCGGCAATAAAGCGGTCGATATCGTCTTTATGAGTGTAAATACCGATAGAGGCGCGGCAACAGCCTTTAAGGTTCAAACTGTGCATTAATGGCATGGCGCAGTGGTGGCCGCAGCGTACGGCTATACCTTGTTGATCTAATAAAATGCCCACATCTTGATGATGTTCATCGGCAAGATTAAAGGCGACGACGCCAATATTGTCATCAAAGGCACCGTATAAGTGCACTTCACCGAGTGCGCGTAATTGGCATTGTAAATAGTTAAGCAGCTCGGTTTCATAGGCTTGAACTTGCTCCGTAAGCTCGGTTTGTAAAAAGGTAATGGCCGCACCTAAGCCAATTACTTCGGCAATTGGCGGTGTGCCCGCTTCTAAGCGGTTCGGTAGGCTACCAAATTCTGTTGCTTCAAAGCTCACGCGTTTAATCATCTCGCCGCCAGTTAATAATGGCGCGAGACTATCTAACACGTCAAAACGGCCGTAAAGCACGCCAACGCCCGTGGGACCGTACATTTTATGCCCCGAGAAGACGTAAAAATCACAATCGATCTCAGTCATATTCAGCGTTAAATGTGCAACTGCCTGCGCGCCATCAACTAAGGTGATGGCGCCTTGGGCTTTGGCTAACTGCACTAACTGAGCCACAGGATTGACAGTGCCTAGTGCGTTAGATACATGAGATAGGGCAACGATTTTAGGCTTAAGTGCTAACAAAGCTTGATAGGCATCGATATCTAAGCGGCAATGTTTATCTAGTGGAATCGGCTTAATCACTGCGCCTGTGCGTTTTGCCAGTTCTTGCCAAGGGACAATATTGGCGTGGTGCGCCGCCGAGTCGATTAAAATCACATCGCCTGCGGTTAATTGTGCGGTTAATCCAAAAGCAACTAAGTTGATTGATTCTGTCGTGCCGTGGGTGAAAATGATTTCTTCACGGTGTTTGGCCTTTAAAAAATGTTGTAATTGGTCGCGCACTTTTTCATAGCTTAGGGTTGCCCGCGCCGATAGCTGATGCGCCGCACGGTGCACATTAGCATTGTCGTTGGCGTAATATTGCGCCATCGCATCTAACACTATTTGTGGTTTTTGGCTGGTGGCCGCCGTGTCGAGATAACATAAGGGGTAGCCATCAAGCATCTGCTTTAAAACAGGAAATTGTGCACGGATGTTTGCGTTGTGGGGTGTTAGCAAGGCAGATTGAGTCATGGATGAGGCTAAGGCAATGAAAAAGGCAAATAGATCTTCTGTTATCTGCAATATGAATGCAAGTGTTAGCGAGGCTAGGGTGAGAAGCCAGAACGTGGGCAGAGCCGTTTATGATGCAGAGTAAATTTATAATAGATATAACATCTGGCAGTACAACCAGATGTCATATCAGCACTTAATGCTTACTCATGCCTATGGACAAGGCAATCTAAATTTCTCAGTCAGTTCGTTTAAGCGCACGAGCAACTCAGGCGATAGCATAATGTTGAGGCTGTCGATATTTTCTTTGAGTTGGTACAAATCTGTGGCACCGATAATGTTAGAGCCGACAAACTTACGTGAGTTAACAAAGGCTAATGCCATTTGTGCGGGCGT
This sequence comes from Shewanella morhuae, assembly GCF_900156405.1. Classification (GTDB taxonomy): domain Bacteria; phylum Pseudomonadota; class Gammaproteobacteria; order Enterobacterales; family Shewanellaceae; genus Shewanella; species Shewanella morhuae. The sequence goes on along the minus strand of NZ_FTNN01000004.1, from coordinate 66,025 downwards.
AAGCTTAAACTCGCGTGCTAAATCTACATAGGCTTTGGTGGCCTCAAGTGCCATTTGTGAGCCAGTGTAACGGGCGAAACGCTTAAATAAGGTGAGGCGAGCGCCTTCGGGCCATTGGTCATTGCAGTATTTGCCAGTTAAGGCACCAAAGGCCAGCGGCGAATAGGCGAGTAGTGGCAGGTCTTCACGGTGGCAGATTTCACTCATACCCACTTCAAAACTACGATTGAGCAAGTTATACGGATTTTGCACACTGACAATACGCGGTAAGCCGTGCTTTTCGGCGAGTTGCAGGTACTTCATCAACCCCCACGGAGTTTCGTTCGACACCCCGATATAACGCACTTTCCCTTGCCTGATAACTTCCGCTAGGGCTTCTAAGGTTTCGAGAATGGGCGTTTGCTGTTCATCATCTTGCTGTTCGTAAAATAGCTCACCAAAAAAGTTGGTATTACGATCTGGCCAATGGATTTGATAAAGATCGATCGTGTCTATTTGCAATCGCGCTAAAGATGCATCAACGGCTTGATGGATATTGTTCCAGTCCAGCGCCATATTTTTGCGAATATAATCACTTTTTCCGCCAGGTGCCGCAATTTTAGTGGCGATAACCAGATCGTCACGGTTGCCCCGAGCCTTAATATATTGGCCTAAAATCCGCTCTGTTTCCCCTTGGGTTTCTGGCTTTGGCGGTACAGGGTACATTTCCGCCGTGTCGATAAAGTTGATGCCATTGCCTATGGCGTAGTCCAGCTGTGCAAATGCTTCGGCTTGGTTATTTTGCTCGCCCCAAGTCATAGTGCCCAAACAAATTTTACTGACCTCGAGATTGGAATTCGGTATGCGTCTGTATTCCATCTACTTCTCCTACGGAAACTATCTTAGTTTGAGGCTACCAAGCTTTTACTGTAAAGCAAAGACTAAAACATTGGCTGAAAAAGTAATGCGCTAAAAATAACCAGCAAGCTTATCCCTTTTATCCTCGATTAAGAGGGTTAGTTGGTTGAAGTTTGTTCGTCAACGCACTGTTTCAACAGCTTTAGGACATTATTGCGCTCAAGCCTTGTTTTAGGGCTTATATCTCCAATATATGGTTTCGCTAAATCAGCCATAACGCATTAATTGATAAATGGTTATAAAACTACATTTACATGTTTAAGCGGGCATATATGCCGATCTACATCACGCATAATTGTAAATAGATGTATTTAACTTACGAATTGGCTACAGAGTGTGACGCCAATAGCGGAATTTCTGTTAATAAACCTATACCCTAAATGTATCTAAAAATTTTTATGGTTGATATTTGTGATGGCAGATTTTTCAAACCAAATTGTAACGATCAAAAAAGGTCTTAATTTACCCATAGCGGGCGAGCCTTTGCAGATCATTGAACCCAGCAATAGGCCATCTCTAGTGGCCATAATGGGTGAAGAATATATTGGCTTAAAACCGACGATGTTAGTTGAAGTGGGTGATAAGGTTCAAAAGGGCCAGCCATTATTTGAGGACAAAAAAACGCCAGGCGTACTCTATACTGCGCCAGCCAGTGGTGAAGTCGTGGCCATTAATCGGGGCGATCGCCGAGTGCTGCAATCTGTGGTGATCCGTTGTGATGGCTTAGACTCTCAACAGCAGATTAGATTTGATATTCACGCCGATGTCTCAGTGTTATCTAGAGAAGTGATTCAAAAGCAACTGCTAAATAGTGGCTTATGGACGGCTTTACGTACCCGCCCTTTTTCAAGGGTGCCGGCGGTAGATGCCATGCCTGCGGCTATTTTTGTTACCGCGATGGATACCAATCCCTTATGTGCTAATCCACGATTAATTATTGCCGAGCAAGCCGAGGCTTTTAAAGTGGGATTGCAAGTGCTGAGCCGTTTAACCGAAGGTAAAGTTTACCTGTGCCAGGATAAAGGTGAAGCCATTGTCAGCGAGTCATTGCCGCAACTTGAGGTGCGCCGTTTTGATGGTGTTCATCCAGCAGGTTTAGTCGGTACTCATATCCACTTTACTTTGCCCGTGAGTTTAGCGCGGCAGGTGTGGCATATCGGTTATCAAGACGTGATTGCCTACGGCAAATTATTCCAAACTGGCGAGTTGTATACTGACCGCGTTGTAGCCTTAGGTGGCCCTAGCGTGCTCAATCCCCGTCTTTTACGCACCCAGTTGGGCGCTGAGTTAAGTCCCTTAGTCGCCAATGAAATCAAACCCGGCAATCAGCGGGTGGTATCAGGCTCTGTGCTATCAGGCCATACCGCTAAAGATGTGCATGACTTTTTAGGCCGATTCCATAACCAAATCTCAGTATTAGCTGAAGATGCACACCATGAAATGTTGTCTTGGGTACGCAGTGGTACAGATAAGTTCTCTATCACCCGCGCCGTGACTTCACGTTTGTTTGGCGCAACTAAGCTGTTTGAGTTTACGACGCATCAAGGCGGTTCTGCGCGCGCCATGATGGCCTTTGGTCAGCTTGATCGCGTTATGCCTCTGGATATTTTACCCACCTTATTAGTACGAGACTTAGTCGTGCGTGACACCGATGAAGCGCAAGCTTTAGGGGCATTAGAGTTAGATGAAGAAGATCTGGCGCTGTGTACCTTTGTATGTCCCGGCAAATATGACTTTGGTAAAGAATTACGTGCCTGTCTAGATGTTATCGAGAGGGAAGGTTAATGACCAAACAAGTTAAAAAACCTGATTTACAGGAAGCCACTGATTTACAGCAAGCGACTGATTTACAACAAGCCACTGACTTACAACAAGAGTACTACGCCACCGGTAAGTCAATGAAGGGCTTTTTGCGCTCATTGGTCATCGCCAATGGCCGCAGTACTAAGGGTAAAGTGCATGTGCGTGACGCGATTGACGTAAAACGCACCATGACGCTAGTCGGTTTGTGTTTACTGCCCGCCATTTTATTCGGTCTATATAACATTGGCCTACAGGCTCAAGTCGCGCTAGCAAGTGGTTTAGCAACTCCCGACATCTGGAAATTGGCTATTTTTAATAGCTTGCTCGGTGGTCTTAGCCAAGACACTGGCGTACTGGGCTTATTTCTCTATGGCCTTAGCTTTTATCTGCCAATTTACCTCACTGCACTGCTCACTAGCTTGTTTTGGGAAGTGGTGTTTGCACGGGTACGTGGCCAAGAATTGCACGAAGGTTTCTTTGTAACAGCACTGCTGTTTACCTTGATTTTGTCGGTATCGACTCCGCTGTGGCTGGTCGCTATGGGAATTTCCTTTGGTGTGGTGGTGGCTAAAGAGCTGTTTGGCGGTATGGGGTATAACTTCCTCAACCCTGCATTGGCAGGTCTTGCCTTTATCTATTTTGCTTATCCGTCAGAAGTCGCCACGGTACAACAATTAGTCGCTGTCGATGGCTTTACTGGCGCAACGGCGTTGGCACAAACCGCCGCGGGTAAACTGAGCTTTGCTGATTATTCATGGTTTAGCGCCTTTAGTGACCCAAATTGGTTGAATAACTTTTTTGGCTTTACCGTGGGAGCGATTGGCGAAACTAGCACGCTGGCGATTTTACTCGGTGGATTGATGCTGCTTATCACTCGTTTAGCGGACTGGCGTATCGTTGTTGGCGTGATGCTGGGCATGATAGCAACGGCAACTATTTGTAATTACATTGGTTCTAGTAGCAATCAAATGATGCACATGCCGTGGACTTGGCATTTGGTGACAGGCGGTTTTGCGCTGGCGATGATGTTTATGGCTACCGATCCGGTGACGACCTCCTATACCCGCCAAGGTAAATTTGCCTATGGTGCCTTGATTGGTTTTATGACTGTACTCATCCGTGTGGCAAATCCAAAAATGGCAGAGGGAGTCATGTTAGCGATTTTGTTCGCTAACCTTTGGGCGCCGTTGTTCGATTATTTGGTGGCCCGCGCCAACATCAAACGGAGAATTAAACGTCATGGAATTTAAAAAAGATACTGTGGCGGGGACTATGGTCTTCACCATTACGCTTTGTTTGTTGTGCTCTTTTATGATTACAGGCACCGCTGGCATATTAAAAGAACGTAAAGTGGCTAAAAAGCGCGACGAAGTACAACGTTATGTGCTGATGGCCGCCGATGTAGATTTAGGTCAGGGCAATGAGTTTAGGGAGATTTTCGCTAAATCCGTTCAGCCCTTATTGATCAACCTAGACACAGGTAATGTGGACTCAGACGCTAACGTACTCGATTTTGATGAGCGTATGGCGGCGATTAATCCTGAGACATCAAGTACACCTAAAAAAGATATCGCCAAGATTAAAACCCGTGCGAACGATGCCCGTGTGTTTAAAGTATTAGATGCCAACGGCAAGTTAACCAGCGTGGTGGTGCCTTTTTATGGCAAAGGTTTGTGGTCTATGATCTACGGCTATGTGGCGGTTGAACCCGATTTCAACACCATTAAAGGGCTAGTCGTTTACGAGCACGGCGAAACCCCAGGTATCGGCGATTTTTTAACGGATCCTAAGTGGATGTCACTGTGGAAAGGTAAACAATTGTTTGATGAAAAAGGTAAGTTTTCGATACGTCTTGTGAAAGGCGGCGCTAAACAAGGCGATGTTCACGGTGTGGATGCGGTGAGTGGCGCAACCATGACAGGTCGCGGCGTGCAGCGGGCAATGGAGTTTTGGTTTGGCGTGGAAGGGTTTCAAACCTTTTTCAACCAGCTGAAAGCGACGGCCGCGCAGGGTGAATTGCAAGGTGAGTTGGGAGAGGCAAAATGAGTAACACTTTATCCATGCGTGACATGCTAACCGGGCCAGTGTTTGCCAATAACCCCGTTGCGATGCAAGTGCTGGGCGTGTGCTCGGCACTGGCGGTCAGTAACTCAATGCAAACCGCAGTGGTCATGACACTGGCGGTAACCTTTGTGTTGGTGTTTTCTAACCTAATTATCTCCGCTATCCGTAACTTTATCCCTAACAGTGTGCGTATTATCGCGCAGATGACCGTTATCGCCTCTTTGGTGATTATCGTCGATATGGTATTGCAGGATGTGGCTTATGAGCTATCAAAGCAACTATCTGTATTTGTAGGATTAATTATTACCAACTGTATCATCATGGGCCGAGCAGAAGCCTTCGCGATGAAATATCCACCGCATTTAGCGGTTGTCGATGCGCTCGGTAATGCCACCGGTTATGGCTTGATTTTGATAAGTGTGGCCTTTGTGCGTGAGCTACTAGGTACCGGTAATTTGTTTGGTCATCCGATATTTACCACCATTGAAAACGGCGGCTGGTATTTACCCAACGAGATGTTCAAGCTACCACCGAGCGCCTTCTTCCTGATCGGTGTGTTGATTTGGACCATCAATGTGATCCAGCGGAAACGGGGTTAAGGAGCTGATATGGAACACTATATAAATCTATTTTTGCAGGCCACATTTATCGACAATATGGCGCTGTCGTTTTTTTTAGGCATGTGTACCTTCTTGGCCGTGTCTAAAAAGGTGTCTACCGCCTTTGGTTTAGGCGTCGCCGTGATTGTGGTAATGACCTTAGCTGTGCCGTTAAATCAGCTGATTTACGTCAAAGTGCTTGCGCCCGGTGCATTGTCTTGGGCGGGTTTACCCGGTATCGATTTAAGCTACCTGCAATTGATCACTTTTATCGGTGTGATTGCGGCGTTAGTGCAAATCCTGGAAATGTTTTTAGATAAATACATTCCTAGCCTGTATGACTCCCTCGGGATTTTCCTGCCTTTACTCACAGTAAACTGCGCGATTTTTGCTGGAGTGATTTTTATGGCTAACCGTGACTACAACTTCGGTGAGTCAGTGGTGTTTGCTATGGGCTCGGGTGTCGGCTGGGCGGTAGCGATTGTGCTGCTGGCGGGACTGCGCGAAAGAATGAAATTCAATGCGATTCCTGAGGGTTTACAGGGTATTGGTATTACCTTTATCACCACAGGTTTAATGGCGCTGGGCTTTATGTCTTTCTCTGGGATCTCGTTGTAAAGAGCTGCAGGCGAACCATTAGCTGAGAAAGCGTAACCGCATTCTTTTTAGAAAGAGCTAGAAAAGGGTAATACGATGGAAATGGCAATTGGCATAGGCATGTTTACGCTTGTAGTGTGTCTGTTGGTGATAGTGATTCTACTCGCCAAAAAACAATTAGTGACAACGGGTGAAGTCACTATCGGCATTAATGACGACGCTGAAAAAAGCATTAAAGTTGCGGCGGGTGACAAGTTGCTCGGCGCGTTAGCAAGCCAGAGTATTTTTATTCCGTCAGCCTGTGGTGGCGGCGGAACCTGTGGCCAGTGCCGCGTGACCATTAAATCGGGCGGCGGGGATATTCTGCCGACCGAAATGGGTCATATCACCAAGAAAGAAGCCAAAGAAGGTTGTCGTCTCGCTTGCCAAGTATCGGTGAAAACCGATATGGAGCTAGAGATCGACGAAGAAATTTTCGGGGTGAAAAAGTGGCCATGTAAAGTGATCTCTAACGATAACAAAGCAACGTTTATCAAAGAGTTATTACTCGAATTACCCGAAGGCGAAGATGTTCGCTTTAAAGCGGGTGGCTATATTCAAATTGAAGCGCCAGCCCATGTGGTGAAATACGCTGATTTTGATATTCCAACAAAATACCGTGGCGATTGGGATAAATACGGTTTATTTGACCTAGTATCAACGGTCAACGAAGAAGTGTTGCGCGCTTATTCTATGGCGAACTATCCCGATGAAAAGGGCCGCATTATGCTGAACGTGCGCATTGCAACGCCGCCATCGCCCAATGTACCGCCGGGTAAAATGTCATCTTATATCTTCAGTCTGAAAGCGGGCGATACCGTGATCATCTCCGGACCATTTGGTGAGTTCTTTGTAAAAGAGACCGATGCTGAAATGGTGTTTATCGGCGGCGGTGCGGGTATGGCGCCTATGCGGTCACATATATTCGATCAGCTTAAGAGCAAAAAAACCACTCGAAAAATGAGCTTCTGGTACGGCGCCCGTTCAACCCGTGAAGTGTTTTACCAAGCAGATTTTGACGCTCTAGCGGCTGAGAATGAAAACTTCGTTTGGCATGTGGCGTTATCTGAGCCATTGCCTGAAGATAATTGGACTGGCTACACCGGCTTTATTCATAATGTGATTTATGAGAATTATCTTAAAAATCATAAGGCACCAGAAGATTGTGAGTACTACATGTGTGGTCCTCCAATCATGAACTCCTCAGTGATTAAAATGCTTGAAAGCTTAGGTGTTGAACCAGAAAACATCCTACTCGATGACTTTGGCGATTAGGTTGTAAGTGAGTAATAAAAAATCGCGTTAGGCCCAGCTTAACGCGATTTTTGTTTATAGCATTGCCGCGAATGACCACTTTATAGCAATAATCTTATTACTCTAATCTCCTTATAAACCTGAAAGATTGTTATACATAATTGAACACCAAGACAATTTAATATTGGGTCGCCATGTTTTCGTTGCCGAAAAAATTGCCGATATGACCTGCCCCAGTAAAGCGCCACCTTGGTGGGGCATGTGATTCGCAAAGGCTGCGCCAGTGGCCTTGCGCCTATCTTTGCCTTAAGGCAACGACTAGCTGAATCCGATAAAACTGCCTTAGGTAACGCGACCATTATCAGCTATGGTTGCTTAAGCTGCGCCGCTGACCATAAAAATGGACATAAGCCGTCGTGTACTAGCTAAGCTGGTGCTGTTGGATTATGGAAATGAAGGATATGAACACTAATCAGGTTGGCAAATGGAATATAAAAAATGTGAATGTTGAGTTTGTTGATTTGATTTAGATGTTGCAAGAAGAAAACCCACTGAATATTATGGGAAAAAATTTAGAGGACTTTTATGAGTATCAAAGGATTGTGGGATTATTTGCCATTTAAGTTGACACTTTGTTTTGGCGCGGTACTTGCGTTCATTTGTTCTGTAATAATTTTAACAGAAGATGTATTTACTAAAAATATCCACTTCTGTGGAGCAAGTGACTGTTTTGATAGGTTCATTGACTTATTTGCTTTACCTATAGATATTGTGAAAGCTACTGCAGCTTTGCTTGCGATTGTTGCACTTGTGCATAAGAGTGAGGAAACGCAAGAGCAAATCCGAATAACTACAATGCAAAATAAATATTCAAACTTTTACAGCCATAGGAAAACTATCAAAGAAGAATTGAATGAAAAACTTAATCTAAATAATTTGCTTGTGCTGAGTGATTTTAACAGATTTTATCGTGTTTTTTTCCTAAAAATACTCCTGAGAATTTTAATTTTAAGGCTGATGAGGCTGTTTTGCCTGAAATGTATAAAAGTTTTATTACCTCACTTTTTGAAAAAAGTGCTTTTCAGGAAGTGTATAAAAATACAGTTGAAACTGGTGAATACTTTCACCTTAGTAAAGTTATTTTTGAATATCAAATAGAAGCAATTAAATTCATTGGCGATGAACTTAAAAAACTGTTCCCTAAATTAGGGTTGGAGTGCAAGTTTGAATTTACATTAATTGATTTGAAGCCTTATAGAATAAAACATGATTGCATGAGTCATAGTTCCTTTGAATTAATCCCAGATTTTTTAGTGATAAATAACTTCAGTATGGACGAGTTGTTTAAAGAGATTGATGTATTAAATAAAATGATATTCGATGTTTTATATATTAAAGACAATATCAAGTTGATAGATTTAGGAGATGCGTTATTTCCGCTGAGTAAACCATGGTTTAATTGGACAATTCAGTCGTTACAAGTTCAGATTGGCCGTATAAAAGATGCTCAAAACAATTAACGTACCCGTTAACGGGTATACTTTTCTCCGTCCAAAATTCCCTGAGTGTACTTAGCCAACGCTGTGAAGCGTAGGCACGTTAACCCGCGGAAAACCATGCTTAAAAAATACCTGCCTTTTGTGGAGATGGGAAGGATGTGACAGGCACAACTCTATGCAGGATTTACAGTCTACACAGAGACTACAGAAGTTCCTCTTCCCCTCGGAGTTGCCGCAGGGCATTTGCGTTTGTTGCGTGAGCGAGGCATGGATGCCGAGATAGCGTCAGTCGAATCAGGGACGAGCGTCTGACGCGATAGCATAAGGACGCTTAATGCCTAAGGAGCTTTCAACTCCGTTAGGGGCGTCTTGGAGAATCCAAGGAGGATAGGACGAGCAGTCCTCCTTGGTCGGGTGTGGGGTGAAGCCCCACGACTTTGATTCACCTCGGCCGAAAGGCCGCAATCGAAAGATGGGACATGCATAACTTCTAGGTCGAATTGTAATGGGATCCTTTCACATCAATTTTTCTATAGGCAAAGCTTTACTTGGCCAATTTCCCTTTTGAGCTGTGAAACCCATTTTTGGGCAATAGTTTTTTAGCTAAACTAACAGTTAGAGGGTTGATAAGGATTGGCATTGTTGCAGCAGTGACCGCTGACGATATGGTTGTTCATTCGCTCAATGTGATCGCAACATTCGTACATCTATGTGCAGCAGATGGCGTCGAGCCTATAGGGATGCTTCTTATTAAATCAAAAGATGGCGTGTCACAGGAAAAATAATAGCAATGAAAATAGTGCAATTGAGAAAGTAACTAGCTTTGGGACTAAAGCATCTAGGACAATAGATCTATATTGCTTACGTTTGAGTCGCTTGTGAGGCACGGCTTACAGGGGCAAACGAAACCATACTTATTCTTGGTCTGGCGGTGAGCCTGTATCACATTTCTTGCAGTTCAATTTAAAGCCAAGCATACCCGTCCTTCCGTTTTGTGATATTACCCATGGTCTTACTGACCACGGAGGGTTGTGGCGTACATGCTGAAAGTGACCGCAACTTAATTTCGCCACCCAATGATTCTCTGTATCAAGATGGAAACCTATTATCGGTTGTTCCAAAAAACACCTAGCCTTATTTTTAACTATATGTATTAACTGTAATTTATCATTTCTCTATCGTTTTTTATACACAAAAATCATCAGGAATGTACAAATATATTGATTTATAAATGTTAAAAAGTAAGTAGTTAACATGCTAGCGCATAAGTGGTCGTTAGGATTGGCATTGTTGCCCTAAATAACGGTTAACGATATAGATTTTATCATCGTGCTTATTAAGGGGGATGCTAATAAAACTAAAGTGCGTCAAATTAGTGGGGATCAATGGTAGTCATTATTGTTCCCCTTGACGCTTGCATCGATTGATTCCTACACGCCTTCCTGTAACACCGCTGCATGTTCTATTGATTAAGCTCTAGCAACATCGGTATTTCACAGGCATCGTGGCCTGTGTTACCTAGCGGTGCTGATAAATGCACAAAGCCCAATTTCTCATAGAGTTTTACCGCTTCATTTAGTACCGCTGTAGTTTCTAAATAACAGCCTTGATAACCCGTTTCGCGGGCAAAATCGAGTGCCATTAACGCTAAGCGTGTCGCGAGTCCTTTGCCGCGAATTTCGGGCATAAAGTACATTTTTTGCAGTTCACAAATGCCATCATTGTTGGCTAAAGGCGCAATGCCAGCACCACCTAAAATGCGGCCTTCTAATTCGATAATCCAATAGTTGGCGCCCGCTTGGGAGTAAATCTGGCTGAGGCAATCTAAGGTTGGGTCTGCCACGCCATAGCCTTTATCTGCGGTTAAACCGTATTCAGCAGAAACATCGCGGATGACTTTGGCGATTGCGGCATCATCTTGGGCTGTGGCTTGGCGAATCTGACAACCACTTTGCTGCTTGGCGTTATGTACGGCTTGGTTATATAACATAAGAGCTTCTTCTATTTGTGAGGTTTGTGCAGAGGTTAGTTGGGCTAAAATTTCTTGAAATAATTGATTTTGCTGCGTATCTAATTTTACGAGTAATTTTTTACCCGCTGGCGTGAGTTGCACCACTAAGCAGCGGTTATCCCGTGGGTGAATTTGACTGTGGGCAAGATTTTTATCAACCAGATGTTTAATCGCTCGACTGGCGTTGGACTTATCGATGCTGAGTTTGCAGGCCAGCTCTTTGATGGTTAATGGCTGCTTACCTAGCTCAAATAAAGTATGTGCTTGCACGGGCGAGAGAGGCAAGTCTCCAAAGGCGGCGTTGAGCATGCCTAAATTTCTCACCAGATAGCGAGATAAGTGCCTGAGCTCTGTGGATGAGTCTGGCTCAGCCGTTTGCCTAGTTTGAGGCGTTGGCTTAACTTGCGTCGCCATTATTGCAGAGCCTTGAGTCGATACTGCATTTGTTAGCGCCATAGCTGAATAGGTTTGGTTGTAGGTCACAACTAAGTTAGCGGGCTTCAACTGCGCTTGCAACATGTGACTAACAAGTTTGTGCGTAAATATCGGGATTTAGCAGTGGCGCCATGGCGAGAATTATCGCTTGAGTGTAATTGCTTTCACGGGTTGCATGCCCGTGGGTGAGTAAACCAATAGCGCCACCTTTCTGCTTGATATTGATGGTGTTAAATAACCTATCCATCACATGCCCGAGTTCTTCACCTGCTTCTAATGCGCGATAAACCTGCATTGGCAGCGGCAAAATTGCGCTACGGCCAATGGCGAGTTGGTCTTTATGACCAATAGCGATGTAGGCGAAAGTGGCTGGACCAAAGTCAAAGTTATCAACGCCACCTTCCATGGCAAAGTAGTAATCAGCCTTGGTTGCTTGCGTGTCTTGTTGTTGACAATAGTGCACCCGATTAATCGCGCCTTGGCGAGTTTCACTATCCGTCATTGGCTGCGCCGCTACGCCTGAAGGCGCATCCATACCCTTTACTTCGATAATGCTATCGGGGAACAGTTGCGCCATCGCCGTCGTTGCTGCATTGATTTTAACTGGGTTTTTAGAGCCCACTTTTATGTTAATTATTTTTCGCTGCACACTTTGTTTCATATATGTTGCTTATTTTGGTTATTAATGTGGACGCTCGTTTGAATCATTGCTTAAATGGTCTGAGGTGTCTAAGCGTTTGGGTTTTCTATTTTGCCACAGTCTTTGGTGAAGCTCAGTAAAAAAGCCAACAGTAGGGGAGGCAAAATAGCCAGCTTAGGCACTAGGAAGCGACATGCAACTATTGCTCCTTCAGTCATTTGTCTGGACAGGCAGTAAGGCAATGTCATTGAAGGAATCAAAACCAAGAGATAATAATAATGAAATTCAACAAACTCATGATCGCAATGGGAATGGCCTGCGGTGTCATACTCGCAGGTTGTAACGATAGCGACGATAGCTCTACGCCTACCGAACCTGAAACCCAATTACAAACTTTTGCGCCTAATGGTTTACTCAAAGCCAGTATTCGCCGTACTACCTACGGTGTGCCGCATATCCAAGCCGATAACTTAGAAAGCCTAGGTTTTGGTAGCGGTTATGCACAAGCGCAAGATAATTTATGTGTGTTAGCCGATGGCTTTATTAAAGCTAACTCGCAGCGCTCTATGTATTTTGGCCCCCATGCGTCAATTGATTTTACGACCGGTCTACCCACGGCTGAAGATAACGGCAACTTGATTTCAGACTTTGCCTATAAAGCATTAAAAATCAGGGCACAAGCCGAAGAAAAATGGCCTAGTTTTAGTGAAAATTCACGGGCATTAATCCAAGGTTTTACCTCTGGTTATAACCAATATCTTGCAGATGTCGAAGCGGGCAAACAAACGGCTGAACCTTTTTGTGGTGGTCAGCCTTGGGTGAAAGCCATAGCACCAGAGGATGTGGTCACCTATCTGTTTTCTATCGCGTTATTACCGGGCGCGGCTAATTTTCTCGATTTGATTTTCTACGCTAACCCAGGGGATGCGCAGGAATATATGCCGCGTATTGTTGGGCCTGCGCCAAGCCAAGACCAAACGGCATTTGTTGCCGATATGCAATCTAAGTTGATTGCCCGCGTGGCTCGTATTACTACGCCAGAGACCAATCCTGGTGAGTTAGGCTCCAACGGTTGGGGGTTAGGTAAAGATAAAACTGAAAATGGTAAAGGTATGGTGCTGGGTAATCCGCACTTCCCGCATACGGGCAACCTGCGTTTTTGGCAGTCGCATATCACTATTCCTGGGCATTTAGACATGATGGGTGGCTCGCTAGTCGGTATGCCTGGACCGATTAATATCGGCTTTAATAAAGACTTAGCTTGGACGCATACCTTTTCAACTGCTGAACATTTTGTGATATATAACCTTGAGTTAGTCTCAGGCGATCGGATGCAATATCTGTTTGATGGTAAACCGTTGCCGATCACCAAAGAGACAGTATCGATTTTAGTTAATGGCGGCCCAGCGGGCATGCTGGTGGCTGAGAAGGATATTTATACCACAGCCAAAGGCCCTATGGTCGAAGCACCCGCTGCGTTAGCGCCATTTGGTTGGGATGATGGCGGCGCCTTTATGCTCCAAGATGCCAATATGGGCAATATGGATCCGGTTGACCATTGGCTAGCAATGGATATGGCGACCAATAAAGAAGAGTTTCAACAAGCCTTTAAAGATTACGACGGGGTTATTTTTAATAACACTATGTATGCCGATAAAGAGGGTAATGCCTTCTATATTGACGATTCTACTGTGCCGGGATTGTCAGAAGCGGCGGTAGTGTTACTCAAAACCTCGCCAGACATTAAGGCGGCAAAAGAGAAAGCAGGCTTTACGATTTTACCCGGTAATACCTCGCTGTTCAGTTTCGATGGCCCAACACCCTATGAGCGTGCGCCCAAACTTGAACGCACTGACTTTGTGCAAAACTCTAATGATTCATTCTGGTCAACAAACTTAAATGAACCACTCACTTATTTCTCGCCCATGTATGGTGTAGAAGCGGGGCAGTTATCACTGCGTACACGTATGGGGCTGAGCTTAATGCAAGATGCCGCTGGTGCAGATGGCAAGTTTAGTTTGGAAGAGCTTGAAGCAGCGGTGTTATCTAATCGCAGTTATTTAGCTGAGCTAGTGCTGCCTGATTTGATTGCCCAGTGTGATGCCCAAGGCAGCACACCTGTGGTGGTGTCAGCGAGTTTATCAAAAGATGTCACTTCGGCTTGTGCAGCGTTAAAAGCATGGAATGGTAAGCAAGATAACGACAGCAAAGGCGGCGTCTTAGTGCGTGAGTTTGCTCACCAGTTTAGCCAAACGACGATGTTGACCCAAGGGTTTGATCCCGCTAATGCGGCCACAACTCCTAAAACGTTAACTGCCGATGGCAGTGCATTAGTCGCCTTGGCTTACGGTGCACTTAACCTTGAGGCGGCAGGCTTTGCCTTAGATGCACCATTAGGTGATGTGCAGTTTGTGGAAAAATCTCTGCCCGATGGAACGCCAAGTGGAACACGTTTACCTTGGCCGGGTAGCCATAATACTGAAGGTGGCTTTAACGTGTTCTCGACCAGTTTGTCGGGCGATGACACTTTGATCCCGCAGCACAAATACGCACCAGTTATGGATGTGGTCACGGGTAAGGCGATGAGCTCTGGTTTAACCGCGAAGGGATATCAAGTCCGTTACGGTTCGAGCTGGATGATGGCGGTGCATTTTACCGACGAGGGGCCAGTAGCGCGGGGGATTTTAACTTACTCTGAGTCGAGTAATATCTTAACTCCAGCTTTTGCCGATCAAAGTATCTTGTACTCGACTGAAAAAAGCTTCAGGCCGCTGTTGTTTAAAGAGGCGGATATCGCCCCTGCAGTGTTATCAACAACGGAGTTGAGTTTACAGAAACCTTAAACTCGATAGATTTAACTGCTCACCGTTTATTATTAATGGCTCACCGTGAAGTTTAATTCGCGCTGAGCCATTTTTTATGCAGGGTAAAAACTGATAGTTATTTGTAAAAATTTAACATTGCCAACAGTGATCCGGATCAACTTTACCCGCAAGTTTGTGGTGTTGTGTCATGTTTTGTGGATTTTTGTGACTCAAATTGATTTAGCTGTTTTTATCAACGCACAGGCAATGTCACGACATTGGGCTTTTGGTGAAAAATTTGTGATCTAATGGGGTTTTAGTGTTTGTTTTTTGCTGTTAAATTGATGATTTATTACGTTAAATCAGAGATCTGCATCCCAATATTAGTTTATTATTAAATTCCCTTACATTAAGCGGTGTCAGATCAACTTTTATAGACTTTTTTTGGTTATCCTTAGCACGAATTTATTAAATCAGTCACATGTAAGGTAACTTCTATATGCAAAAAGATGTGATCAGTGTTCTTGGAACACCTCAAAGCACGCAAGAAAATAACACCACAAAAGACTTACCTTGGACACGCCAAGAT
The DNA here is from genome assembly GCF_900156405.1 of Shewanella morhuae. Lineage (GTDB taxonomy): Bacteria > Pseudomonadota > Gammaproteobacteria > Enterobacterales > Shewanellaceae > Shewanella > Shewanella morhuae. Next base: position 50,794 of record NZ_FTNN01000004.1, on the reverse strand, counting down.
ACTACTTGGATGTTGAGCTTGTTTGGCACTGCAGTAGGTGCTGGTATTTTGTTTTTACCTATTAACGCGGGTATGGGCGGTTTTTGGCCGCTGGTACTAATGGCCGTAATTATTGGCCCTATGACTTATCTTGCTCACCGTGGTTTATCTCGTTTTGTGTGTTCATCAAGCATTCCCGGTAGTGATATCACCCAAGTAGTGGAAGAGCATTTTGGTATTGGTGCAGGTAAGGCCATTACAGTGCTGTATTTCTTTGCTATTTACCCGATTGTGCTTATTTACGGAGTGGGGATTACCAACACCGTTGATAGCTTTATCGTGAACCAGTTAGGTATGGCATCGCCACCGCGCTTCATTCTATCAGGGGTGTTAATTCTTGGTATGATGGCTGTAATGGTTGCTGGTGAAAAATTTATGCTCAAAGTGACTCAACTTTTAGTGTATCCGCTGGTGGGTATTCTCGCTTTTATGTCCCTTTATTTAATGCCTGAATGGAAAATGGACGCGCTGCAAGTGGTGCCAGAAGTGGGGGCATTTTTAGGAACCGTCTGGTTGACTATCCCTGTGTTAGTGTTTGCCTTTAACCATTCTCCTGCGATTTCACAGTTTTCAGTATCATTAAAACGCGACCACGGTGCTAATGCTTCTCGTAAAGCCGATGTAATTTTACGCAACACTTCGATGATGTTAGTCGGCTTTGTGATGTTGTTTGTATTCTCTTGTGTGTTGTCGTTATCGCCAGCTCAGTTAGCTGAAGCTAAAGCGCAGAATCTACCGATTTTGTCTTACTTAGCTAACGTACATTCTAGTGGTTTTGTAAGCTACTTTGGTCCGTTTATTGCCTTTATCGCGATTGCGTCTTCTTTCTTCGGCCATTACATGGGCGCGACAGAAGGCATGAAAGGTGTGATTGTTAAGCAGTTACGCTCAAGTGGTAAATCTGTTTCTGATGTGAAAATCGACAAGTTTATCCTAGGCTTTATGTTCTTCACTATCTGGGCTGTGGCTGTGATTAACCCAAGCATCTTGGGTATGATTGAAGCCTTAGGTGGTCCAATTATCGCTGCAATTCTGTACATTATGCCTATGTATGCTGTGTATAAAGTACCAGCATTAAAAGCATATCGCGGCCGTATTAGTAATATCTTTGTTGTTATTGCAGGTTTACTCGCGATGACAGCAATCGTATTTGGTTTCTTTAGCTAGGTTTGAATGTTCGTCGACGCGCGGCATTAAGCTGTTGCGCCATCTGTAAAAAAGGTCGAGCCACTGGTTCGACCTTTTTATTTTTGTGAATATTTTAAAGTGCTTATTTTTCTTCAAACATTAAGTAGTAACTCTGCTTCATTCCTAGTGCTTGGTAAGTCTGCTGGGCAGCAAGGTTTTCTTGTTCGACATATAAACGAAAACTTGCGGCGCCGCCATTGGTTTCGGCCAGTTGTTTAACTTGGTTATACAGTTTGCCATAGATACCTTGACGACGATTTTGCGGGCGAATATACACACTTTGGATCCAGTAATAATCCTTAGCACGCCAATCGCTCCATTCAAATGTCACCATCAGTGAGCCTACGATTTCACCAGCGATTTCGGCGACGAGATAAAACCCTTTTTGTGGGCTTTCAAGTAACGTGCCCACGCCTTGCGTGAGTGTGGTTTCATCTAAGGCTAAGCCTTCGGTCTCTTCAGCCATGGCTTGATTAAATTGCACTAAGGCCGTTAGGTCTTGGGCTTTCGCTTTACGGATTAACATACAACAACTCCTAGGCGGGTATCTTGATAGACCCTTCTTGTTAATAGAGGGATTTTTAGCGCCACTTTAACATAAAGTACAAAGCAAAAAACGACTAATGCCATAGCTAAATACAGGTTGAGATGATAACGATTAATCGCTGCTGTTAGCGCCGCTAACTTGGCGCAAGCTTAGTTTGTTACCGATTTATCGCTCTATATAAAAGGCATTTTAGTCGACATTATTGACGTGTTTGGCTGATTTTGCGGCGGTTGATTCTTACGTGATACAGATCATCCTTAGATTTTTATCCTTTATGCTAGACTCTGCGCTCTGCTAATTAGGGGAATCGATTAGCACCTGCCAAGGATGGAATTTCGCCATATCTTCATTTCAAATTCAAGGTTATTAACATGTCAAAACAAACATCGTCAGCGTTAGGCCGCGTATGGTCCTACTGGATGTCAGTACCTTTATGGCTACAAATTCTTGTGGGTATGATACTGGGTATTACGGTCGGCGTGGTATTTGGTGAGCAAGCGACCGTGTTAAAACCGATTGGTACCTTATTTGTTAACATTATTAAAATGTTGATTGTGCCCTTGGTATTTTGTTCGCTGATTGTCGGTGTCACTTCAATGGAAGATACCGCTAAAATGGGGCGAATTGGCTTTAAATCTTTTGCCTTTTATCTTTGCACTACCGCAATCGCGATCAGTATCGGTCTGGTTGTTGGTTATGTGATTCAGCCAGGTGCGGGCCTTAATTTACCTCTACCTTCTGGTATGTCTGATGTGGTTAAAGAAGTGCCTTCTGTCATGCAGACATTGCTTGATATCGTACCGACTAACCCGATTGCAGCATTAGCAAATGGTCAAATTCTGCAAGTGATAGTGTTTGCCGTTGCCTTAGGTATCGCCTTGGTACTGATAGGTGACCACGGAAAACCTGCAATTAAAGTATTCGAAAGCTTAGCTGAAGCCATGTATAAACTCACCGATATGGTGATGAAGTTAGCGCCTTATGGGGTGTTTGGCTTAATGGCTTGGGTGGCGGGTGAATACGGTATCGATATGCTATTGCCGCTGCTTAAGGTGATTGTTGCTGTTTATATTGGCTGTATTATTCACGTATTAGGTTTCTACAGTATTGTTTTAAGCGTGTTTTCTAAGTTGAATCCTTTGCATTTTTTCAAAGGGATCAGCAATGCCATTGCAGTGGCTTTTACGACCTCAAGTTCTGCCGGTACGTTGCCCGCTAGCATGAAGTGTGCAAGTGAGTATTTGGGGGTTAATAAGAAGATTTCGAGTTTTGTATTACCTCTTGGCACCACAATTAACATGGATGGTACTGCATTATATCAAGGCGTTACGGCACTTTTTGTAGCGCAAGCTTTTGGTATTGATCTCACTTGGGTGGATTATCTCACTATTATTTTAACTGCTACCTTAGCTTCTATTGGTACTGCTGGCGTGCCTGGTGCCGGTTTAGTGATGTTGACCTTAGTGTTATCGACAGTGGGTTTACCGTTAGAAGGCGTGGCGTTAATTGCGGGGATTGACCGTATTTTAGATATGGCGCGTACTGTCGTAAACGTCTCGGGTGACTTAGTGGCCACAACCGTGATTGCCAAATCTGAGGATGAGCTCGATATGGAACACTACAATGCCGATATGGTGCAAAGTGCTGTGTTAGCAGAGCAGAATATCATTCTTGAAAATACGGCAGCTAAAAACCGTTAAGTCATAGCGATAAAACTGTATTTTGAGTATTAAAAAACCGCCTGATGGCGGTTTTTCTCATTATTTATCTTATCTCGATTCCGCGTCAGCTTGATCTGAATCGATTGAGATATAATGCTTATTTCAGTTGGCTTAGCACCAGCAAAGGTTTGTCGTCACTACCGAGTAAGGTCAGTCGACCTTGGACTAATTTGGCTTGGGTCACTAACGGCATCGCTTGCATCACTTTATGCTCTTGTTGCATTAAAGCATCAACGCAGGCTTTCATCGTACTACCTGCAGGAGATAGCTTAAGCTCTTGGCCTTGTTGGGTATATTGGCCAAAAAAGTTATTACAACTGTTGTTTCCATGCAACTGGCCTTCGGCTTCGAAGGTAATTTGTGCTGGGCTATAATCGATAGTAGGTTGACCTTGTACCATCTCAATTTGCCAACTGCCCAGCAATGGAATGGTGTCGTTTTTAGCGCTATCAGTACTCTCACAAGCAGTAAGCCCGAATAGTAACGCACTTAATATGAATGCTTTTTTTAACATTATCGCGGTTCCTTTTTCATTATTCTTGCCATAGTGTGACAAGTTTAGCTCAAAATCTAAAGAGGTTTATATGACGGATAGCATTAAAAATACTATGAATTTGTTGAAGTTTTTACATTGGTTAGGTGTATTGATGTTAGTTTGTGGGCTTGGTCTGTATATGTTGACTCAATGGAGTCTAGATATCAGTGGGATGTTAGTCATTGCTTGCTTGATTGGTTTAGGGCTAGTGCTTATGTCTCCTTATCCGGTAGTGCTATTTATCCAATGGGCTAAGCGCCAAGACGATATCGGTAAATAAAACCTTGGCTTAGCTGTGGCTCTATTTTTAAACTTGTATACTTACCACGATAAGTGCTCCCAAAATGATACTGCGAGAATGCTGTGAAGATTAGATTAGCCTTACCCCAAGACATTGATTTATTAACGATGCTAGAGAAAAAATACCTGAATGACGAGTTAGCATCTGCCGCGATGGGGCTGCAAGGCCAAGCGTTTTCCCATCGTGAGTTAACTGAGCTAGTAAACAAGCATTGGGTTGTGGTGGCGCAGGTTGAGCAGCAAATTGTGGGTTATGTTATTGCTGGTCGCTGGGGATTTTTTGAGCATTGGCCCATGTACCGCACGTTACTCAATCGTTTACCCCAACTTGATTGGGATGGGCCTAAATTAACCAAAACTAACTCTTGCCAATATGGGCCGATTTGGGTGCAACAAGCCTACAGAGGGCAAGGCATTTTTGTGGCGTTAGTTAATGAAATTCGCCGCCAAGTTGCCCCGCATTTTAGTTATATGTTGACCTTTATTGCTGAAGATAATGAGCGCTCTTTTGCCGCCCATTCAGGGAAAGGCCAAATGCAGGTGGTGGACTTTTTTACCGTAGCCGCACGAGATTATTATTTAATGGCGGCAAAAACACAGCTGTAATCACGCTAATTACTTTGCACTGGCTCAGGTTTATATATGCAAGATTTAGTATTAATGGCAGCCAATGCGACAGTGAATGATGGGAGTCGTACATGAGTACACAATTTGTTGAAGCATTATTAACGGCTTATGCGAGGGTTAATTTAGCGGCTTGGGATAATTTGAGAATTATCTTATCTGAGTGTGCTCAGCATGGGCATGAGGCGAGGGGATTGGAAGTCGAGTTTGCCTCAGGCTCAGGGCAACAGCCGCACTATTGGGTACAAATAGGCCATATATGGCTCGATTGCGGCCGAACTAATGCGTATTCGGCGGCAATGACAATATTAACGGATGAAGATGTTATCCGCGCAAACTCTCAAAAAACCTTAGAGTGCGCGATGTTATCTCAAGAGCAGATTGGTCTACTTTGCATGCAAAACGCCCATTTCGACCATTGTATTTAAGCGTTTTGCTAGGCTAAAAACAGTGCTAATTACGAGCTGTTTTGTGAGGGCATCGCAAGTCATGCTGTTGATTACCGCTTAAATGATGCTAAGCATAACGGCTAATGTATAGCCGTATTATTGTATTAGAGCTTTTATAGGTATCTAAAATCTACTGCTTGCATTAGTCATTTCAGCCATAAAATGTGTATTAATTATCCAATACACGCCATCAAATTGGCCGGCAAACTTTAGCTCTAAAACAGCGTTATTTTCCAACGAAACGGTTATCGGATAGCGTGGTTAAGGGATCTTGTCCATGCTCATACCAACCATCGCGGGTCGGGGTGATATTATCGAAAGCTTGAATATAGGGTTTGATATCGATAATTGGAGTCTGGTTTAATATATCGATCCCTTTTACATAAATACGATTGCCTTCGATGCGTTCAATTTCAACAATTGATAGCCCAATAGGATTGGGGCGTTTCGGGGAGCGGGTTGCAAAAATACCGCGTAATTGATTATCTAAAAAAGGCTTTACCTTTAAGGTGTAATCATTACAGCGGTGTAAGTGAAAGAGCACATATAAATGTGAAAATTCGTGTAAATCGGCTAATCCTTCAGTAAATTCAGCATCGATCACTAATACTCCCTGATTATTTGCCACTTTACATCCTTGAATTGGCATATTCGCTATGTCGTTATATTCGCTTTCAACAAAGCCTATTGCAGAGAAATTGATCATGATTAACTATCCTATGATTAACCCATTAAGGTTAATTTAAAACGATAAAGCCGCCATGCTGGAGGGCGGCTTTGTGCTTGAAAATAGATTGTCTCGTTATATTTTAACCTCAACACCTAACCAGTAGTTGAGACCTTGTTCGATAAATCCTTCTGAATACTCATAACTATGGTCAAAAAGGTTATTGACTGAGGCATTGAGTTTTACATTTTCTGATGCAGTATAGTCAACTCGGATATTGGTTATTGCAAACCCAGCAGCAACTTGAGAAGCATCGCTATTACTATAATTGGAAGAACGCGCTTCTTCTGCAAGTGTAATGCCGATAGGCTCCCATGGTGTAACCGTAATCCACGCATTCGCCATTTGGGTTGGCAAGCCAGTAATTTCGCCTATTTGACCACTTTTTACATCACTATTTGTATAGCTATAGCTCAGTCCCATTTCAGCAATACTGTTGATACGACCCTTGAGGCCTATATCGACTCCCGAATAATCAACTTGGCCTATATTTCGATTTTGTAATGTATTGGCATCAATATTTACCGCCTGAATTGCATCATCCACACGATTATAATAAATACTGGCTTCATAGCTCCAATCATCGTTGAATAAACCATTATAGGTAATATCAATACTACGAGCGCGCTCTGCATCTAAGTGTGGATTAACGATTGCCACTTGACCCGTAGAAGGCTTAGAGGTCGTATAGCGCTCTTTTAATGTAGGGAAACGGCTGCGTTCAGAAAATGATACCGATAGATAATCCTGCTGACGAATTTGATATTTCGCCATTGCTTGCCAGTTAAAAGCATTTTGGTCATTATCGTCGTATTCTGTAATGCTACCGTTATTTTCAAATTGCATTGCTTGTAAGCTAGTGCGTTTATCGTAACTGATGCCCGCCACAATATTAAGCTTTTCATCGACAGCCCATTGGTATTCTGTGGATGCAGAAATAGTGCGATCTTTAAAGCGATCATAATCGCCAATAGGATCGTCTTTTTCCCTATGGATATCTTCTTTCCAATGAATTGCGAAAGCGAGTTGGTCTTGCTGGCGGACTTCTGCGGCTAATTGTAATCCTGCACCATTACTATAATCATCATAATGACTATAAGAGCCATTTTTATTATTTAAATCTTTTAATGAGTTATACATCATTAGGGTATTAACAAAATTATCATGATAAACGCGACTTTTAAGCGTAAAAATATCGCCTAATTTAGTCGTCCCTTGATAGTAATAACTTTCTTTATCATATTCAGGCCACTGCCAATACCGTGACTTTTGTGGGCTAGTACCTGCATAGGGTGGATTATTTTTTTCACTGTTTTGATTAATATAAGTAAAAACATACTCATCGTCAGCATTAGGGGTAAACCCCAGTTTTACTATGCCACGTTTATCATCAGCTGCAGAGTTGATTAACTCCCCATCTGAGCCAGCAATATCATTATCAGTGCCGTAAGGTAAGCCTAAGTAATCTTGTTTTAATTGGCTACCGGAAAACTGTAGATAACCTAAATCATTACTCATACTTAATGAAGCATTAGCATCGTAGGCGTTAGTTTTATTACGGGTAAACCCTTGGCGGTAGCCTGCGCTAGCTTCTAACGTTTCTGTGGGTTTATGGGTGGTTAAATTAATTGAGCCGCCCATTTGGTTAGGCCCCTGTAGGAGTGAAGTATATCCTTTTGATACCTCAATCGAATCGAGGTTAGAGGTTAAAAATCGGCCTAAGTCTAGATTACCATCGTAGGGGATATAAATCGGAATGCCATCGTAAAACACCGGGACTTGGCGATTGTCAAAACCACGCACTCGTACTTGTAATTCGTTGCGACTCCCCGATTTTTGGAGTGAAACACCGGGAATCGTGCTTAAGGCATTAGCGACATTATTTTTACCTAATTTCTCTATCGTCTTTTGGTCAATACGCGCACTGGTATCAGCAACGGCGCTACCCCATATCGTTATTCTTTCTGGATTATTATCTGCTAATTGATTTTGTGCTATTTCATTAGCTATTAGAGGATGTGAAATTCCCATTGCAATTAATAATGGAAGATAGATTTTTTTATATCGCATAATAATCTCTTTCTTGTAGATGTAGTTTAGTGAAATAGCAGCGCCTGATGGCTGCTATTTTATTGATATTCAATTGTGGTGTTTATTAAAGTTGCAGTAGCTTGCTACTTATTTACTTAATGCCACTTTATCCCAATACACTAATGCCCAATCTCTAGACGGGGATATTAGTGCTTCTCCGATGCGGCTTTTATGTTGATAGTAATCAAATAAGCGATTATTTTCTTCATCTGTGAGTCCGCCTAATGACCAATCAATTGTTTTAGAAAACTGCTCGAAATTGTTATTTTTATCTAAACAATTATTTGATTTAATATAATCAACCTGTGGGTTAATCCCCATTTGATATAAAATGTTGACGGCAAAAATATAATTAGGTAGTTCAATTACTTTTCGCCCGATTGCAGCTTGTATTTCAACATCCACAAAAGAGGTGGATACCGTATGTGTGGTATAAACCCTGAGTTTAGCTTTATCGTTAAGCTTAATGAGCGCCGCACGTAAGTCGGACACTAAGGTGGAGCGTGATGCGACGGCAATATCACATTGTGGAATATCCTGCCAATCATCTTCCCATGATTTATTCAGTAGGCTGACATTATTCAGTCCCATTGCGTTTGCCCGACGATGTGCGACATCTAACATGCCTTGGCTGTAATCCACGCCATAAACATGAGTTAGGTTTTCGGCTATGTTCAAACAGACTGAACCGGGACCACAACCCATATCGAATAAAGTTGAGGCGCCGCGCAAATCAATTTTTGCTAATAGTTGGGTCAAGTAACCGTCATTAGCAGGAGCGCAATCGTTTGCCATGGCTTCTGCGCGCTTGTCCCAATGCTCTGGTTTTTTAGTGGTTCGCCCCGCTAATTGCATTTGCTGTTGGTATAATCCAGCGAAATCCAGCTCATCTAATAACATTATTTTTCCTCATGTTTATCTTTAAATATCGAGGCCCAAGTGGTTTCTAATATCGCTTTCTTGGACACCATAAAGTGTGGTGAGACGCTTTGCACTAAGCATGTCGTTAATCGAACCTTGTTGTATTGGTTGATCTTTTGCCACTAGTACTACCTTGTCTGCTACGGCCTTAGCATGCATAGGATGATGCGTTGACATTAATACTGTCATGCCCTCTTTTTTAAGCGTGCGGATCCTTTCGAGTAAGGTAATTTGATGACCAAAATCGAGGCTAGCTGCTGGCTCGTCCATGATAAGTAGTGTGGGTTGTTGGATCAGTGCTCTGGCGATTAAAACCAACTGGCGCTCACCGCCACTGAGTGAAGGATATTGCCGTTTAGCGAGATGGGCGATATCAAGCATTAGCAACAACTCCATTGCTAATGCGCGGTCTTTGACGCCAGGCTGGGAAAATAATTTTAGATGCGTGCAGCGACCCATCATCACCATATCAAGCACACTAAATGCAAAAGGACCATCATGCGCCTGCGGTACATAGGCCACGGTTTGTGCCAGCTCGGTGGTGTTCCATAAATGGAGGGCTTTATCGTGTAGTTGAATACTGCCACCCTTGAGCGGCAAAATTCCTAATAGGCTACGTATAATGGTGGTTTTGCCGCAACCATTCGTCCCCAAAAGACAGCACACTTCTCCCGTTTTTACGGTAAAAGAAACATCGCGGAGGACGGGATGTCGGTTATAACCGATATCGGCATGATTGAAATTGACGATAGTCACAGCCGCTCTCTCCTCATCAGTAAAATAAGGAAAAATGGCGCGCCAATCAGTGCGGTAATAATACCTAAGGGTAATTCTACAGTACCGACGCTGCGGGCAATGGTGTCGGTAAATAATAATAAAATGGCACCGACCGCCATCGACAATGGCAATAATTGTTGGTTATTCGCACCGATTAATGTGCGGCAGATATGAGGAACCACTAATCCAACCCAACCAATAATACCGGCAATGGACACAGTGCAGGCGGTGATTAAGGTCGCACTAATGATAAAAATAATCCGTAAGCGGGTGACATTAACGCCAATTGCTTTGGCTTCGTCATCGGGAAGGCTTGAAAGGTTCATGCGCCAACGTAGTAGAAATAATGGCAATAATCCTATGAGGATTAATGGCATAGCGATAGCAATATCATCTAAGGTAATTGAGTTTAGGCCACCAAGTAACCAAAACGTAATCGAAGGAAGCTCAATATAAGGGTCTGCAAACACTTTTATTAGTGAAATCCCTGCACCGCATAAAGTGCCGATGGCGATCCCAATCAATACGAGTGATAACACCGGATCTTGTCGGCGCGTAAATTTGGCAATGACACACACCAACACGACTACTGTAATGCCCCCTGTAAAGGCAAAAGCCTGAATGAATAACATAGGTAATCCAAGCAAAATTGCCGCGCTTGCTCCTAAACCCGCTCCGGCAGAAACGCCTAAAATATCCGGTGAAACTAACGGATTACGGAACATACCTTGATAGGCCGTACCTGCGGCAGAAAGGCTGGCACCCACCAATATGGCGGCCAACATTCTAGGCAGACGAATTTGCCAAAATACAATTGAAAGGCGAGGATCGCTGGATAAATGGGAAGAAAAAATCAGTTCGTTAATTTGCCCTAATGAGAGGGGATATTTGCCTGCTGTGAGCGCTAAAAACATACTCATTAAGAGTAGTAAGCTCACAACCCCGATGGTTTTTGACATCATCATGGCTGTTTCACTAATTGTTGGTATGACTCATCACTGAGCGTGCTATGGAAAAATAGCTCGAAGAAGGCTTGTGTATCTGCCTGTAACCCTGCCTGTATTTTAGGATCGAAATGGGCATGTAATCTTCGCAAACCTAATAAACGATTAATGCCCGGTGGTGCATCTAACCAACCAAACGGAAAACGAGGGTAGTGTAAAACCTGCTGTTGCTGCACAGCGTTAATACCTTGCCATTGGCTGTTGGTTAAAATGTGCTGATATGTGGATTCATCCTGTGTTAAAACCACATCCGGTTGCCATAGCAGTAATTGCTCCATTGATACTTGTCCAAGGCCATGGCGCCCAGCTTGTTTTGCTACATTTTCTAATCCAAGTAGTTCGGCTGCCTCGGTATGTAATGACCCCGCTAAACCGGTTTCTAATCCTTTTGCGCCTCTGGCGGCATAGAACCGCAGAGGTTTTCTTTGAGTTGATGAAAAGATGCGGGCATCAGTTAGTATTTTTTCAGCCATATTAGCTAAGGGTTCAGCCCTTGATGCCACGCTAAGAACATCAGCTACTTGCCTAATTTGTTCGGCTGAGTCAGACAGTTTACCGCTAACTAAAAGATAGGGGATCCCCGTGAGTGCGGTAATACGCTCCGCCTGAGAGCTAAAAGTGTCAGTAACACTGCCGCTGTCGATAATAATATCTGGTTTGAGTGCGAGTAACTGTTCAATCGACAAGGTGCTAGCACGGCCCGATAATCGGCCTAGTTTAGGTAGTGTTTGTATGCTTTGTGAGAACCATGGGTTATTTCGTGGGATTTCAAAGGCTGAAAATCCAAGTAATTTTTCGGGTACTAGGGCTAACAGTAATATATCAGCAGGAGCGCCAGCACTGAGTACGCGTTGGATTTTGTTAGCCGCAGGGAGCTTACCAAATGGGAAGACTAATGATTGATTCATCGCCCATAGTGTTGAGGGTACTGCAGTTAAAAGGCCGCAAGAAGCTAACGCTTTTAATAATAAACGCTTCTTTGTATCCATGAAATAATGCCACAATATTCGATATATAGTTATGTATATAGCGAAGGGTATGGAAACATTAAAATGATGTCAAGGTGTTGTAATTTACGCTGATAAAAATGTGATTTAGCTCTAGGTTGTATGATTTTTGTGAGTCTTAAGATTTGTTGCTTAGTAATTTTTATGCACTGGATTTTTATTAGCGCGCCATTTTTCCGTGCATTTGCATGTTGTTCAGTTAAATCTGCTTGTTGCAGATTGAGTTAGCAGGTTTATTTAATCGGTTAAGTTAAATTTAGGATGTAAAAAACCGCTGGGTAGCGGTTTTTATGTTTTGTAATCTTAGCAGCTTAAATCGTAAACGATTTAAATTATAAACCCGCGTCAGCGCGCAGTGCTTCTGCTTTATCGGTCGCTTCCCAAGGGAACTCGTTACGACCAAAGTGGCCATAAGCGGCAGTTGCTTGGTAAATTGGGCGAGCTAAATCTAACATCGCCGTTAAGCCGTATGGACGTAGTTCAAAGTGTTGACGCACTAACTTGATCAGCAGTTCTTCAGACACTTTACCTGTACCGAAGGTTTCTATGCTGATAGAAGTCGGCTCTGCTACACCAATCGCGTAAGACACTTGAATTTCACAGCGATCAGCAAGACCCGCTGCAACGATGTTTTTAGCCACATAACGGGCGGCATAGGCTGCACTACGATCCACTTTTGATGGGTCTTTACCTGAGAATGCGCCGCCACCGTGACGGGCCATGCCGCCGTAGGTATCAACGATGATCTTACGACCGGTTAAGCCACAATCACCTACAGGGCCACCGATAACAAAGCGACCAGTTGGGTTGATAAAGAATTTAGTATCTTTATTTAACCATTGAGCAGGCAGAACTGGTTTGATGATGGTTTCCATCACGCCTTCAATTAAGTCGGCTTGTGAAACGTCATCTCTGTGCTGAGTCGATAACACGACAGCATCGATGCCGACAATTTTGCCATCATCATAGGCAAAAGTGACTTGGCTTTTCGCATCAGGGCGCAGCCAAGGCAGTGTACCGCTTTTACGTACTTCAGACTGGCGCTTTACTAATGCATGGGCATAAGTGATAGGCGCTGGCATTAATACATCGGTTTCGTTGTTGGCATAACCAAACATTAACCCTTGATCGCCAGCACCTTGCTCAGCAGGATCGGCACGATCTACACCTTGATTAATATCGGGTGATTGCTTACCAATAGCGTTTAATACCGCGCATGAGTCTGCATCAAAGCCCATATCTGAATTGGTATAACCAATTTCTCGCACGGTTCTGCGGGTGATTTCTTCGATATCAACCCAAGCAGAAGTGGTGACTTCGCCGCCCACTAATACCATGCCAGTTTTGACATAGGTTTCACACGCCACGCGTGCTTTTGGATCTTGAGCCAGAATTGCATCTAGCACAGCATCAGAAATCTGATCTGCAATTTTATCGGGATGACCTTCTGAGACCGACTCAGAAGTAAACAAGTGCTTTGCCATAGTAGGAAAATCTCGTCGTTAGCATTCAAACGTGTAGAAGCATCTACATCTAGACGGCTATTTTAGTGGAATTTCACTTTGATGACACCCCCTAAGCAAAATATTTGCGTGTAAAGTGAGGTGTACCCCAAATGTGAAGATAATATCATCGCTTGGTTTATGATATAAGTTGATGAATTTAATTCATTTAAATTCATCTTTTCATTTTTAAATTAATCTGAAACCGTATGCGAACTCTCTCTAGCTTAGGCCATTTTATCCATAATATTGTTAGGTATCAGTGACAAATAAGCCATGCTAATTTACATGCTAGTGCTATTAATACTGGGTATTTAGCGTGTTTAACAATCAATATACGTAAATTGGAGTGCTTTAGTTCGGTTAAACTTAAGTGCTTTAGTGCATTTTCGTTTGCGTCCTCTTCGGATGTAGGGGAAAATATCCATCCAAATTGCCCGCTAGACCTCACAAACAAGCAGGAGAGAGCATGTCTTCCCGTAAAGTACTCGCAAACGCAATCCGTGCGTTAAGTATGGATGCAGTTCAAAAAGCTAATTCAGGCCATCCCGGCGCCCCAATGGGTATGGCAGATATTGCTGAAGTGCTGTGGAATGATTTCCTTAAGCACAACCCGACCAATCCTAAATGGGTAGATAGAGACCGTTTCGTTCTTTCTAATGGTCACGGTTCAATGCTGATCTACTCTTTACTACACCTGAGTGGTTATGAGTTACCGATTGAAGAACTGAAACAGTTCCGCCAACTGCATTCAAAAACACCGGGTCATCCAGAATACGGTTACACCCCAGGTGTTGAAACCACAACAGGTCCACTCGGTGCGGGCATCAGCAATGCTGTCGGTATGGCGATTGCTGAAAAAACCTTAGCGGCACAGTTTAACCGTGACGGTCACGATATTGTCGATCACTACACTTACTGTTTCCTTGGCGACGGCTGTTTAATGGAAGGTATTTCCCACGAAGCCTGTTCATTAGCCGGTACGTTAGGCTTAGGCAAACTGGTTGCATTTTGGGATGACAACGGTATTTCTATCGATGGCCATGTTGAAGGCTGGTTCACCGATGATACGCCAAAGCGTTTTGAAGCTTACGGCTGGCATGTTATTGCAGGTGTTGACGGTCACGATAGTGATGCTATCCGCGCGGCAATCGAAGCGGCTAAAGCGGTTACCGATAAACCAACAATGATTTGCTGCAAAACCATTATTGGTTTTGGTTCACCTAACAAATCTGGCAGCCACGATTGCCACGGTGCACCATTAGGCGATGCAGAAATTGCCGCCGCCCGTGAGTTCCTTGGCTGGCCATATGCCCCATTTGAAATCCCAAGCGAGGTTTATGCAGGTTGGGATGCTAAAGCTGCGGGTGCTGCCCGTGAAGCAGCTTGGAATGAAAAGTTTGCGGCTTACACTACTGCTTATCCAGAACTGGCTGCTGAATACGATCGCCGTGTACTAAAAGGTGAGTTACCTGCTGATTTTGAAGAAAAAGCGCAAGCATTTGTTCAAGCATCACAGGACAAAGCTGAAGGTATTGCAAGTCGTAAAGCCTCACAAAATGCCATCGGTGCTTTCGGTGCTATGTTGCCTGAACTGTTAGGCGGCTCTGCTGACTTAGCGGGTTCTAACTTGACACTATGGTCAGGTTCTAAAGGTATTCAGGACGATCCAGCTGGTAACTACATCTACTACGGTGTGCGTGAATTTGGCATGAGCGGCATTATGAATGGTGCATCGCTGCACGGTGGTTTCATCAACTACGGCGCAACGTTCATGATGTTCATGGAATATGCCCGCAACGCAGTCCGTATGTCAGCGCTGATGGGGATTCAAAACATTTTCGTTTATACCCATGACTCTATCGGTCAAGGTGAAGATGGTCCAACGCATCAGCCAGTTGAGCAATTAGCCAACTTGCGTATGACGCCAAATATGGCCGTATGGCGCCCATGTGACGCAGCAGAAACAGCGGTTTCTTGGAAAGCGGCTATTCAACGTCGCAATGCTCCAACATCGCTTATCTTTAGCCGTCAAAACCTTAAAGCTCAAGCGCGTACTAGCGAACAGTTAGCTAATGTGGCTAAAGGTGGTTACGTATTGCAAGATTGTGCTGGTACGCCAGAATTTATCTTTATTGCAACGGGTAGCGAAGTACAGCTAGCAATGGATGCCGCTGCGGCATTAACCGAACAAGGTAAACACGTTCGTGTGGTTTCTATGCCATCAACTACTGAGTTTGATAAGCAAGATGCCGCTTATAAAGAATCTGTATTGCCACGAGCAGTAACTAAACGTGTAGCGATTGAAGCTGCGCATAGTGACTTCTGGTATAAGTACATTGGTTTTGAAGGCAAAGTTGTAGGTATGACCACTTTTGGTGAGTCAGCACCAGGTAACGTGTTACTTAATCACTTTGGTTTCACTGTTGAAAATGTGCTGAATGCTGCAAAATCACTGGGCTAATGGCTTAAGAGATTAGATTCAATACAAAAGGTTAAACTTTTTAAGCGTTAATCTGTATAATGCGGCTTGCAATGTTTTGCAGGCCGTTTTTGTATTTAGAGGAAATAGAGACCTCAATGATCCGAGTTGCTATCAATGGTTATGGCCGTATCGGTCGCTCTATTCTTCGTGCTTTGTATGAGTCAGGGAAGCGGCAGCAAATGCAGATTGTCGCGATTAATGAACTCGCTAAACCTGAAGCCATTATTCATTTGACCCAGTACGACACTACCCATGGTCGGTTTGCCCACAAAGTGAAGCTCGCAGACGATCACATGTTGATTGGCGATGATGCGATTAAAATTCTGCACGAGCCCGATCCCACAAAACTCCCTTGGCATGAAATGGACATAGACATAGTCTACGAGGCCACCGGTGTATTACTCGACCGTAAAAGCTGTGAAGCCCATATTCATGCTGGCGCTAAACAAGTACTGATTAGCCATCCATCCTCTGCCGATGTTGACGCCACGATTGTGTATGGCGTTAACCACGATTTACTCTGCGCGGAACATACCGTCATCTCTAACGCTTCTTGCACGACTAACTGTATTGTGCCGGTGATCGATGTACTCGATTATCATTTTGGCGTTAAAAGTGGCGCGATTACCACGATCCATTCCGCGATGAATGATCAGCAAGTGATTGATGCTTACCACGATGATTTACGTCGCACCCGCGCAGCGAGCCAATCTATTATCCCTGTAGACACTAAACTTGCACGTGGTATTGAGCGTATTTTGCCGCACATGAAAGATAAGTTTGAGGCTATTTCGGTGCGTGTGCCTACCATTAACGTGACCGCGATCGACTTGTCTGTAACCCTTGATAAAATTGTTGATATAGCCACGGTTAATCAGGTGTTGGAGTCCGCAGCCAACGGGCGATTTAACGGTATTTTAGGCTATACTGACGAGCCCTTAGTTTCATGTGATTTTAACCATGATCCGCGCTCCAGTATTGTTGATGGCACTCAAACCCGTGTCAGCGCTGGCCAGTTAGTAAAGCTTCTGCTTTGGTGTGATAACGAGTGGGGTTTTGCCAACCGTATGTTAGATACCAGTTTGGCGATGATTGCAGCCAAACGAGGCTAATAAAAGAATAGATTATTCATCAATTGGTTGAGGGGTTGTCGCCCATTTTGCGGCAAGTCGAATGGCATAAATTAAGGCCGATTGAGGTAAAACCAGTTTGTTTTTTGATTATAAAAGGAAGCGTTACCATGGCAATTATCAATATGTCAGATTTAGATCTACAAGGTAAGCGTGTGCTTATTCGCGAAGATCTCAATGTGCCCGTTAGCAATGGCGTCGTCACCAGTGATGCACGTCTGCGCGCCTCTTTACCGACTATCGAGTTAGCCCTTGCTAAAGGCGCCGCCGTAATGGTGATGTCGCATTTAGGTCGCCCGACTGAAGGTGAATACAATGCCGAATATTCACTGCAACCAGTGGTTGATTACTTGGCAAAAGCTCTGCCTTGTAAAGTGCGTTTAGCGACAGATTATTTAGACGGCGTCGATGTTGCTGTTGGCGAAGTGGTGGTGTTCGAAAACGTGCGCTTTAACGTGGGCGAAGGCAAAAACAACGAAGCGCTGTCGCAAAAAATGGCAGCATTGTGTGATGTCTATGTAATGGATGCCTTTGGTACAGCCCATCGCGCGCAAGCATCGACCCACGGTGTTGGCATGTTTGCTCCAATCGCCTGTGCTGGCCCATTATTAGCACAAGAATTAGATGCCTTAGGCAAAGCGTTAGATAATCCAGCGCGCCCTATGGTGGCAATCGTTGGCGGCTCAAAAGTGTCGACTAAACTCACTGTATTAGAGAGCTTATCTGGCATCGTTGATCAGTTAGTGGTTGGCGGCGGTATTGCAAATACTTTCATCGCAGCGGCAGGTTATAACGTAGGTAAATCACTTTATGAAGTGGATTTACTTGATGAAGCTAAGCGTTTAGTTGCCAATGCTAAGAGTCGTGGCGCTGATATTCCTGTGCCGACGGATGTGGTGGTGGCAAACGAATTTAGTCCAACTGCAGCTGCGACGTTGAAAGCAGTGGGTGATGTTAGCGACAGTGAAATGATTTTTGATATTGGTCCCGATAGCGCTGAAGCACTGGCTAAAATCATTGAATCAGCGGGCACTATCGTATGGAATGGCCCCGTTGGCGTGTTCGAATTTGACCAATTTGGTGAGGGTACTCGCCGTATTGCACAGGCCATTGCCGATTCAAAAGCTTTCTCTATTGCAGGCGGTGGCGACACGTTAGCGGCAGTTGATAAGTACGGCATTGCCGATAAAATATCTTACATCTCTACTGGCGGCGGCGCTTTCCTTGAGTTTCTTGAAGGTAAAGAATTACCCGCAGTGGCGATGTTAGAAAAGCGCGGCGCATAAGATATAGATTTAAAAACGCGGCACGTAAGATGCCGCGATAAGCTTTGATAACATTAAAGCTTTCATAAAAAAGTAACATAATTATAAAAAAAAACCGCCCGTATTTAGTTAAGTGATTAGCTGAGTATGGGCATAAAAATCCATCCAAACGATAGCGACCTCGGTGATAGATATCACCCTATTATTGGAGTTACAAAATGGCGTTAATTTCCCTACGACAACTACTTGATCACGCAGCAGAACATGGATACGGTGTGCCTGCGTTCAACGTTAATAACTTAGAGCAGATGCGTGCCATCATGCAATCTGCTGAAGCAACAAACAGCCCTGTGATTGTGCAAGCCTCAGCGGGTGCGCGTAAATATGCCCGCCCACAGTTCCTTAAATATTTGATGGCAGCTGCCCTTGAGCAGTATCCAGATATTCCTGTGTGTATTCACCAAGACCACGGTACCGATCCTGACATCTGTCAGCGTTCTATTCAATTGGGTATGTCATCAGTGATGATGGATGGCTCTTTAATGGCTGACGGTAAAACGCCCGCCTCTTATGAGTACAACGTCGATGTTACCCGCCGCACAGTAGCTTTCGCCCATGCCTGTGGTGTGTCGGTAGAAGGTGAAATCGGTTGTTTAGGTAGCCTAGAAACAGGCCAAGCAGGCGAAGAAGATGGCATTGGTGCAGTAGGCACGCTAAGCATGGATCAAATGCTAACGACTCCTGATGAAGCCGCGCGTTTTGTGGCAGATACCCATGTTGATGCATTAGCGATTGCTATTGGTACTAGCCATGGCGCTTACAAGTTCAGCCGTAAACCTACGGGTGAGGTGCTGCGCATCGATCGCATTAAAGAAATCCACGCACGTATTCCTAACACTCACTTAGTAATGCACGGTTCATCTTCAGTACCGCAAGAGTGGTTGAAAATCATCAATCAATATGGTGGTCAGATCCCAGAAACCTACGGTGTGCCATTAGAAGAAATCGTTGAAGGCATTAAGCACGGTGTGCGTAAGGTGAATATCGATACTGACTTACGCTTAGCCTCAACCGGTGCGGTTCGTAAGTTTTTAGCTGAAAACCCAAGTGAATTTGATCCACGTAAATTCCTTAAGGCATCAATGGAAGCAATGGCCGATATCTGTACTATCCGCTATGAAGCTTTTGGTTGTGCGGGTCAAGCATCTAAGATTAAGCCATTGTCTTTACAAGCAATGTATAAAGCGTACCAGTCTGGTGCGTTAGATCCAAAGATCAATATGTAAGCGTTATTGTTGTAGTAGAAACCCGCCTATGGCGGGTTTTTTTATGCTTTAAATAGATGCAATTTTCATTTTTTAATCGTCAATGCTAATATTGCGCAGATTTTCAGTGGGAAATACTAACCCTTATTAATATGTGTTTATCTAGTTATGTAGGACTAAACAGATATTTATAGGGATTGGATTTACAGAATAGGAACGAATAAAGATGAAGAAAGTACTGACAACCGCAATATTACTGACGACACCTTTTATGGCAACTGCCGGCGCAGATTTTGTTAAAGGCGATAGGACATTCGCTGGCGAAGCCGAGTTAGGTGCTACGTTAACTACTGGTAATACCGAAACCTCATCATTTAAGGGGCGTTTAAATCTTAAACATGAGCTAGGTGATTGGGAAAACCAATACTTACTCGAAGGCTTATACAAAGAGGATTCGGAGACCGTTACGGCTAAGCGTTATTTTGTCGGCGCTCAAGGCAACTATAAGATGACAGATCGTAGCTACCTGTTTGCCAATGCTAACTACGAAGTCGACCCGTTTACGGGCTATGAGTACACTGTTTCTGGTGCTACCGGTTATGGTCATCGGCTTTACGATACCACTAAAACCTTTTTAGATGTTGAAGTCGGCCCTGGTTATATCTATCAACGTCTGGATAATGAGCAAGCACTTATCGAAGGTTATGATACGAATGATAGTGTGGTGGCTCACGGCGTGATTAACTTCGAAACAGAAATTACCGATACCTCTAAATTCCAACAACGTTTTGTGGCTGATTATGGTGATAAGCTTGATGCCCGCTCTGAGACCTCGTTAACTGCTAATATTATTGGTGCATTGGCGATGAAGTTTGCCGTTATCGTACGTTATAACAGCGAGCCATTAGACGATAAAAAAGGTACTGATACTGAAACGAATATGACCTTGTTATATTCTTTCTAATAGCACGCAACCGTTTTAGAAAAGCACCTTAAAGGTGCTTTTTTTATGGATTATTTTTAGATTAAATCGAATGTAATTTAGTTAATCGTGCATTAGCGTCTACGATATATATACAAAAATTAATCTATTAAACTCCCTCTAGCGGCCTAGTAATATAAGAAGTATGCGTTTTATCAACATTTACGCTGGCATAGCTGTGGTAATTTTCTAACTAATTATCTTGGTAGAGATCAACTTTGATGAAATTACAACGAGCATGTAAAAATAGTGGGACAGCATTCCTGAGCTTATTCAGTATGGCGATACTGACAAGCTTGTTTTCACCTGCGACATGGGCAATGGCTGAAAACGTTGAACGGCTTAATTTAACCAGTGCAAGTGTGGGTTATATTGCGGTATGTATATTTGTGCTCGCTTATGTATTGGTTATGGCCGAAGAAACATTACACCTACGTAAATCGAAACCGGTATTAGTCGCGGCGGGGATCATTTGGGGGATGATAGGTTTTGTGTATGTGCAAAATGGTATGTCGGAATTATCTGAAGCGGCATTTAAACATAACCTACTCGAATACGCTGAATTATTGCTTTTTTTACTGGTGGCGATGACTTATATCAATGCGATGGAAGAGCGCAATCTATTTGATGCTATCCGCGGTTGGTTGGTGGGTCGTGGTTTTAGTTTGAGAACCGTGTTTTGGCTAACCGGGTTTATGGCATTTTTTATTTCGCCTGTCGCCGATAACCTGACCACCGCCTTATTGATGTGTGCCGTGGTGATGAAAGTGGGTGCGGGTCAGCGTAAGTTTATAACCCTCGCCTGTATCAATATTGTGGTAGCAGCTAATGCGGGTGGTGCGTTTAGTCCATTTGGTGACATTACAACCTTAATGGTGTGGCAAAAAGGACTGGTACATTTTAACGACTTTTTCCATCTATTTATTCCAGCCGTAGTCAATTTTGTGCTGCCAGCGGCCATTATGAGTCTGTTTATTCCTCATTTTGTACCAGAAAAAGCAAAGGAGCAGGTTTACACTAAGCCTGGAGCAAAACGCATCGTAGCACTATTTTTACTCACTATTGCGACCGCCGTTTGCGCTCATTCTTTTTTAGGTATGCCGCCAGTATTAGGCATGATGACAGGATTAGGTTTTTTACAATTCTTTGGTTTTTACCTGCGTAAAACGTTCAATAAATCTCTTGCCCGCGATCGAGCTAAAGCTGAGTTAATTCAAGATACATTGCGTCTACAGCAACTTGGCAGTGTGGTGCCATTTGATGTGTTCAGTCGAATTTCTCGCGCCGAGTGGGACACCTTGTTGTTCTTTTATGGTGTGGTGTTATGTGTGGGTGGCCTCGGTTTTATGGGGTATTTGAGCTTAGTCTCCGAGGCAATGTATTCCCATTGGGATGTTACTTATGCCAACGTAGCTGTGGGGCTGCTTTCATCTGTGGTTGATAATATCCCGGTGATGTTTGCGGTATTAACCATGAATCCCGATATGCCGTTGGGTCAGTGGTTATTAGTCACGCTGACAGCTGGTGTTGGCGGCAGCTTGCTGTCGATTGGCAGTGCCGCAGGTGTCGCTTTGATGGGACAAGCTCGCGGCATTTATACCTTTGGTGCACATTTACGTTGGACACCTGTGATTGCCCTAGGTTATGCGGCGAGTATTCTGGTACATCTGTGGATGAACTCATCCATGTTTTAACGTTTACTATCAATAACAAAAAAGGCATCCAGTGGATGCCTTTTTACTTAAATTGAGCAGTAACAATTAGATTGATGGCGCTTCAATTAAGCTCAGTTCGTTATTCGCCTTAGCGCCATAAATCTGAATCGCAACTTTGATTTGAGCAACAGCATGGCTGGGATCCTGTTGCTGCCAATCTAAAGCGGGTATTTCAAATTGATATTGCCCCGTCTGTGTTTCTGTTAACTTACCGCCGCATTCCGTTGTATTTTGGCAACGATAACTTTGCGTGGTATGCCAGCGCTTCCATGCTTTAGGGTTTGAAGAAGCTTTATTGCTATCGGGAAAGCCAAAATAGTAAATATCATAGGCTTTTACCGCAGTAATGGCCGCTTGCTGCGCATCCGTTAATGAAAATTGAATCGTGCCTGTCTTTTGGTCAAACTGGTTGAGAGCGAGGTTGATTTGCATCGCCTCATCGATATTCACACTATTAACCGCTGGTGGTGATGGTGGCACCGGAGGGATGACTTCCTCTGATGTATTATCGTCACTGCCACATCCGCTAAGCAACAATATGCTTAAGGTTACTGCGAGTAATGGGTATTTCATTGCAGCCCCCTTAATTGAAGTGCCCTGTATGGCAAGTGGTGCATTCCATATCTGTTTTAACACTCGCAGCAGAACCTAGGGTGCTTGAACTGCCATGGCAGGTTTGGCAATCCTGTGCATCCGGTGTCGGTTTACTGCCAACCAGTCCGCCAATATTTTCACCTTGGTAAGCACGGTTTAATACATCAACTAAGTAATAAGCCATGGACGCAGATAGGCGGTAGCAACGTTCACCTTTTTTGGCAAATGGCAGACCAGAGGCCTTTGACCAGTTACTAATTGATGAATGACATAACACGCTTTTTGCCTTTGATGAGCTGACAACAAGCGCCGTTTTTTCTGCAGTGGAACCTATGCCAGCGACAAATTCGGCTGAAGCTAATGGCAGTGTTGTATTTTCGTAGTAGCGGAAGGTGTTACCAATTACAGCATTATTTTGACCGTTAATGTCATCTAAGATATTGACTAACATGCCAATTGCATTGAGGTTGCCGCAAAGCGTGCCTTGACCTGCGACACCAGCAAAACCATAAGCTGCCAGTGCGGTTGGGATAGTTTTAAATTTAGCAGCATCGACACTGCTTGATTGAGCCAGCATGGTAATAACAGCATGAAACACTTGGTGCATACATCCCCCGCCGGTTTCATAGGCGAGCTTTGCCGTTGCCATCGGGTCAATGGGGGCGTATTTCAGTTTCTCTCCTAATGCTAAATAGTATTGTCCTTCTTCATTAGTGGCAGCGAGAACTGAAGTTCCCATCAGTGTTGCACCCGCGGCAACGGTGCTAATACCGATAATGCGGCTTAAGGCTTGGCGTCTATTGATACTCATCATCTATATCCTCTGTGTAGAATTACTTTTATTTATTAGGTGGCAAAAATAAATCTCTATGGTTTAAATGTTAAACACGCAGGTGATAAATGATGTGATTTAGGCCAGAGGATATGGACCTTTTAAGGATGCGAAAAAACGTGCAATTACATGGGTTTTGCAGATTGAAATCCTATATTGTTATGCGTTAAATAGATTGGTAAGTGACTCACACCTCGTTATTTGTAATATTTATGTAAATTTATGCATAATTACACCAGTGCCAAGGAAGATTTATTTTTGTGAGCTAAAGCTGGCTTTGGTGGATTAGCCTTGAGCTTGGGGCTTGATTCACGAAACGTAACTATTTGCTGTCTTGGGTTAACAAGATCACATTAATCACCCGCTATTTTATCTAGACTTAATTCTATGTTTTTATGGAGTTGAGCGAATGATTATGCAATTGGGAGACTGCAGGTTTGATCGAGAACGAGGTACATTAACTGAATTGTCTCGTGATGAATCTTGGCATCTTCCTCGGGCTGAATTACAAGTGCTCTCTTTACTGGTTGAACACCAAGGTCAATTAGTTTCTAAATATATGCTTAAGATAGGGGATGGTCAGCATCCACCGCTAACGGATACTTCGGTGGCCAGAGCCGTGTTTATGCTGCGATCCTTTCTCGGTACACGGCATGAAGGCTTAATTGAAACCGTCAAAGGCCAAGGTTATTTGCTACAACCATTAAATGGTAATAAACGTAAATATGTCAATTATCTAAGACTACAGACAATCCCGTTATGGAGTGTATTGGTGTTGTTTGGCGCTATGTTAGCAGTGTCATTTTTTTATCTATATCAGATTGATCATAGTAAACCGACCCAAGCGTTGATGAGCTCCGAGATCTCATTGGCTTCTGGTGAGAATGTCCGATTACATCTCTATGCTAATTCTAATACCAATAACCTCTTACTCTTTAAATTAGGCGAGCGTTTAAGCGCTGGATTAACGGCCTGCGGCCAAAGTGATTGGAAGGATGTTTATGCTTCGTTATCCCATGATAAACAAGTGCTTAATGTAACCTTGCGTGGTGAGAAGTTAGGTCAGTCTGTGATCCGTAATATTAAGATCAGCGATTTTACGCAGCCAAAGGAATTTATTGATGCCACATGGCTGCGGGAGGTTGATATCTGTGGCTAGATGGCTAAAGTGGACGATTAATCTCGTTATTTTAACGGCATTGATTACGGCTTGTAGCGTGATTTATTGGAAGTTAATGACTAATCGGACACTGATTTTAAATTGCAGCTCTGAATTATTCGACCGCCATTCTCATGGTAATGTTGACGGTAAATACTATTTGCTCGTTGATGTATTAATTGCCGCTAATAATGCGCAGGTTAATTATCGTTACTTTAATTTCGATGGCACGAGTGCGGGCACTATTTCGATGCAAGGTAAAGTGGAGAAAATAGAAGCCAATAGTATGACCTATCAGATAGCAGTGCAGACGAAAACAGAGTCTGAACTTGAAAAACATAAAGACTGGCCTGAGCATATGAAATATCTTTCATACATCAGTAGCTTACATTTCAATGTGTCTGGAATACACAATCTGAGTATCGAAGTGCTTGATATGGATGACACTAAAGATTACGCGGTGGTTTTATTCCAACCGAGTAATACGGTTTGTGGTTGCCGAATCGTAAATAGTCGAATTTAATCAGTGTATTTGAGTTTATTTCAGTTAAGATTAGTACTCACTTATTCTCGTTTACTGCTATGAGTTATGCCTTTAACGGAGACTCATGAAAAGGATGCTGTGTCTAAGATACGTGTAAAGCAAGAAGAATCGCTATCGATTAAATTTAGCCATCAGATGGAAAAGGGCGATAGCCGTCAGCTCGATCTCTATTTCTTTTTACCCAAGGAAATGGGCATAGGCTCACATACGCTCAATGAAGAAGAGTACTATTTTAGCTCGATTGTCGGGCGCCGATCTTACTATTCTGAAGGTCTACATTTACCGCTGGTGCAGGGGCGTTTTGCCAGTTTGAATCGCCGTACCATTGAAGAGTTTCGCTTATACCTTAATTTATTCGCCTACCAGTTTGCCGTCGCTGTTGAAAACGATGTTAAAGAACTTAAACAAATATCTGACGTAGCTCACTTTTATCTCGCTCTTGATGAGCTGCGCGAACAAGTTATTCAATTACTGAAAAAGTTTCGCCGCAACGAACCTGAGGATCCTAAATGGAAATCCTATTTTGAAAACGCCGATAACTACTTGTCTTGGTTTTGTGAGCAGCAGTTACTGAAAGTGCTTGCTCATGCCACTCGTACCAGTGATTTTAATGATATTCAAGAGCGGGTATTAACCCTATGTCGCAATGAGTGTGCCTATCGGGATGAGCATAAATATAACTCAGTGCAAACGAAGCAAGACCCAAACAGAATATCTAATAAGATGTTGTTATTACGTCGGTTAATCCAGCAGGGCGTGGTGCTCAAAGAGGAATTAAAACCCTTAGGTATTGGCCTTAAAAAGTTCACCACAGGATTAGCGACCGCATTAGTGATGCTAGTGGTATCGGCATTGATTATTCAGGCTCAAGGTGCATTTAGTGGTTTCACCATTGCCCTAGTACTGACCTTGGCAGTAATTTACGGCTTTAGGGAAATTTTCAAGGACGATGTTCGTAATGCCATGTGGCGCTATGTGCAGCGCGGTAGACCTCGCTGGAGCCGCATTTTGCGTGATACAACCAGTCAGGCAATCATAGCTAAGCAATTAGTTTGGCTTGAGTTTATGCGTCAACAAGACTTACCAGATAAAGTCAGCGAAATTTTAAAGCACCGACATAGCCAAAATAAGGTCGATGCAGAAATTTTACACTATAAAATTGCCACTAAGGTGAATCAGAGCGAGTTCCAAGCGGGATATTCGACTATCCAAGAGCAAGTCAATTTTAGTTTAGTGCCCTTTGCCCGTTACTTAGAGCGAGGTAAAGCAAAGATTTATAAGGAAGTTGAAGGTAAAATCAGCCATGAATCGGTAGAGCGTCGCTATCAAGTTAATTTGATTTTAGTGTTACGTGAGAACCGTGAAGCCCCGCAGTATATTCGCTATAAAATTACCATGAACCGTTCAGCCATTATTGAAATTACCCAGAGCAAATTACCCGACTCGGTTAATGCTCCGGAATCTATCATTGATGACGAGTAAAAGCTTGGCCAATATTCTGCTCGTTATTTTGTTTAGCGCGCCTTAGGGCAATTTCAGCATTATTAAGATATTGCTCTAATGTTTGCCCCTCTTGATAACCCGCGATACCTATGCTGATACCTTCACTTAGGCCATTACCAGAGAGTTTTTCCATCATATTAAGCGCAAAACTATGGGCCTGGGTGGCGTCTGTGTCTGGTAACATCATGATGATCTTACCTAGTTGCCAATGCAAAATTTGATAATTAGCTGGGGTTTCAAGTAGTAATTGTACTTCGACTTCTTGTTGTCGATTCGCCAGTTGGTCTATGTCACTCATGTGACTCAACATACCCTCAGGGTTAATATCCATTAGCAATAAGCTAGAGCTAAGGCGGCTTTGCGGTGGTAACGAGCTAAAATAGCTTTCTAAATCGCCTAACCTTTGCAGTATGATATTTCGATGCGGGACTAGGTCACGTTTCTCTCTATTTGAGCCACGCTGATCTGCCTGTTCTAAAGTACATACAATATAATCAATCTCACCATCTGCTGTGACATGACCCTTTAAGGTAGCTTGCAAGCAATGGGA
This sequence comes from Shewanella morhuae, assembly GCF_900156405.1. Taxonomy (GTDB): domain Bacteria; phylum Pseudomonadota; class Gammaproteobacteria; order Enterobacterales; family Shewanellaceae; genus Shewanella; species Shewanella morhuae. Next base: position 23,338 of record NZ_FTNN01000004.1, on the reverse strand, counting down.
TCGCGGCTCTTTGGGGGCACACAGTATTTGCCCTTGCCACTGACCTTGCATGGCGATTTGAGAGCTGATCCTTTGCCATTGATTACCTAAATCGTTGGCAAGTAATGAGGCTAAATCGTGATTTAAATCCCCATTGAGTTGCATCATGGCATCGAATGCCGGGTTAATTTTAATCAATTTACCATTGGCATCGGTGAGCGCGATAGCTACAGTGCTGTCGCAGAGTAGTTCATTGATGAAAGCCTGTTGTTTACTCTGGATTAGCTCACTAATATCTTCAAGGGTTATTAATAAATGTGGTGAACCTCGGCTTGCCCTTGGCGCTTGGCGTACATTAACCCTTAGCGTTGGGCCCTTAATGCTTTCTAGGCTGATATCTCCTGACCATTGCCCTATCTTATGCACTTGCTCCATTAACTGTGCGTATGTGGTGTCATCAAGGCACAAAGTTCGCTGCAGACTGCGGTCGGTCAACTCATCGAGTGGAACTAATGTTGCTTCAGCCGCTTTAGTATTGGCGCTAATCACTCGGGCATTTTCGTTGACCATCATAAAGCCGATATCACTGTTAAATAAACCATTAGCGACATCAATACTGTATTGGCGAGAACGTTGTTGTAAGCGATACATATGGCTAAGTAATATCACCCAAGCGGCTAACAGAGTGAGTATTAAAGATGCCGCGATAACAATATTTCGCCATTGATAAAATTGTGCCGCTATGTCTGAATTACGCACATAAGACAGTAAATAATACTCTCGGCGGGTCTCTGGCTGAGTTGTAAGCTCAAGCTTAAGGTAGACGAACGTGGCATCTTCACCGTGAAATTGACCAAAGTTACTCATCGACATATCACGCCACAATGCGGGGTAACTTTGCTTTAAACTCGCACCTAGAAAAGTGGGCACATTATTTAACGGGGCTAAGCTATTAGTACCAGTAAAGAGTAATCCCTGCGTATCGAGCATTAACATGGGCGAGCGATTACTCGAAAATGCTGGCTTTATGGCCTCAAGCATTTGTTCCATAGAGTTATACGTCACTATATATCCCATCGAACTTTGATCAGCCTTTTCTAGCAATGCCATTTGATACAGATAGGCTTCTAACTTACCGTCAATAGGGACAAATTCTAGTGGTGAGGTATAGACTTCTCGGCCTCCCATCTGGCGACTCACACCAAGTAATGCGGGCGGTATGGGATCTTTGCTGAAATTAGAGGTGGTTGAAAATTTATAATTACCTTGTGGATCGTATAGCGCCACGCCGAGTAGTTCAGGAATTTTTTGAACCAATTCTTGCCAACTTTGTTGTAATTTGAGTTGTTGCTTGGCGGTGGGGTTGCTTAAGTATTGCTTTAGTCGTTCATCATTGGCAAAAATTAAGGTGCGAAATTGCTGAAAAGATATTTTGTCGGTGACAAGCGTGCCTATGGTTTGTAGTTCACTGTATCTCTGTGTAGCCCATTCTTCCTGCAGACGACGCTCACCTAAAGTAATAATCAAGTTAGTTAAAATGATCATGCCAACCACCAGCATGGAAAGCTGGCTTGCAACGGCTAATACACGTTGATGCGACCAGTAGATCCCTTGAGTTAATGAGAGTAGTGGCGCGAGGGAATACGTACTTGGATTATTCTTTAGCATGAATCGATTATGTAGGTGAACTGTTAATTACGCTATGTTAACACGAAAGAATTGTTACTACAGTGCCAGTTGCAACGTAAAATTCCCATTGCAAAATTATGCTGGTTTTATGGGTAGCTTGGGCGCAGCGATATAGCAAAATATTGTAATATTTTAGGCAGTGTTAACCTAAGGCGCCTAATAGACGATGCTTGAATTGGCAGCCATAACTCTCAACTTGTTCACGGCAACGAACGATATCAACCCCTGCTAACCCTTCAATCGCTGAAACTTGTACTGTGTCTATGTAGTGTGGGGCTAACGCAATAAAGGCATGCATTGCAGCATAAGAACCGGCGAGTTTTGGGCGACAATGTTCAATATAGGCGGCTTCATTATCTGCATTAAGAGAAATCGATAAGCTGTCTACGCAGCCAGCAAGTTCTGGCAGAATATTGCGTCTATGGACTAAATTGCCCAACCCATCGGTATTAATGCGTACTCGTCCACCTCTTTGCTTTATTTCTTTTGCCACAGCGAGCAGGGTTGGAAGATTTAAGGTTGGTTCGCCATAACCGCAAAACACATATTCTTCGAAGTCGGTAACCTCACCCAACAGAGGAATAATCTCTTCAGGTTTAGGTTGATGGCTCAAAGCCAATTGATATTCATGGATCTGTTTACTGCCATTATGTTTCGGGCAAAAAGCGCAGCGCAGGGTACAGCGCCCAGTAATATTGAGGTAGCGACTACGGCGAATATCATAGACTAGCGTTTCGGTCGCACAGGTTCCGTTGGTGCAAACATCATCTGTAATGTGACCGTTCGCTAGGGTTTCAGTAGTGACAACGTGCGGGTTATCAAGGTGTTGATTATGCAGATACTTAGACATAATGACGGTTTCATTCTAACGACAACTGACGACTTAACCACAGTGTAGCGAAAGCCAGATGGCATAACTGTCAGCTAGATCGCAACTTGAAAGCTCAAACTCACTCACGGCAAAGTGACTTTGATGCTGATGTGGAATTGAGTGAGCACAGGCAATAAAAAAGAGAGCCTAAGCTCTCTTTTTAAGGATAAGACATTGATTAACTGTCTGTCGTTAACAACCTATAAATAGTCTTTCTTATAGTCAGTCGTGACAGCTTGCTCAAAATCCGGATGCTTAACGTCCTCATCATTGGTTTTTTTAGGCTGCCACCACCAGTTGAAGAAGCGGCTGCTAGAGCGGCTAACATCGTCGAGTATGATGTACAGCAGCGGCACTAAGATCAGCGTCACTACGGTCGAGAATAAGATACCAAAAGCGAGGGAGGTTGCCATTGGGATCACTATTTGTGCCTGCAAACTGCGCTCGAGAATAATGGGTACTAGGCCGACAAAGGTCGTGAGTGACGTTAAAATAATCGCCCTAAAGCGATAACAGCCTGAATCCACCGCTGCCTACCTGACCGATTGGCCTTGCTCACGCGCTCGGTTCACAAAATCGACCAAAATCAAAGAGTCGTTTACGACAACTCCAGCAAGCGCCACGATGCCGCAAAGGCTTAATACGCTCATCGCGAGCCCCTGAATCAAATGACCAAACAGGGCACCAATAATCCCAAAAGGGATAACCGACATGATGATTAACGGCTGGCTGTAGGATTTTAGCGGGATAGCCATCAGGGCATAAATGGTAAACAGGGCAAAGAAGAAACCTTGCAGCAAGCCGCCCATGGCATTCTGTTCATCTAAACTGCCGCCATCGAGCGCAGTTTGAATTTTAGGATACTTGGCTTGTAATTGTGGCAGGTAATCTTGTTGAATTTCCTGTACGACTTTTGAAGGTTCAACGATGTTTTTGTTGGCATTTGCCGTGATGGTAATTGCTCGCTTACCGTCAACACGGGTAATTGAGGCATAGGATTCACCTTTCTCAATTTGTGCCACAGTCGAGAACGGAACTGACGTACCCTTTGGCGTACGGATCAGCATGTTTTCCAGATAACCCACAGTACGACGCTGCTCTAATGGATAGCGCACCATTACCTTGATTTCTTCTTTGTTGCGTAAAATACGTTGGGCTTCATAACCATAAAAACCATAACGTACTTGGCGGGCTAAATCAGAAAGGGTTAAACCAAGGGCTTCCGCCTCTGGACGTATCTTCAGGCGAATTTCATGGCTGCCCGAGGAGAAGTTATCAGCAATATCGTACACGCCCTCATAACTGGCGAGTTTTTGCTTTAGTTCTTTTGATGCCGCAGACAGTTCATCGAGATCGCTTGAGGTCAACCTGAAGGAAATATCGCCACCGGCATCATTGGTGCTCGCGTTAAAGCTGAGTTTTTTAACCGATAACAGTTCGGGCAATTGTTCACGCCACGCCGCAGCAATCGTCACGCCGTCGACTTCGCGGTCTTCGCCTTTGGTCAGTTCTGCAAAAATAAAAGCAGAGGTACGTGAACTCATGTTAATAAAGCTGTGCTTCACTACTTGATAGCCGTTATCTTGCTCCATTTTATCGTTCATTTTATACAGGGCTTCTTCTATGCTCTGTACCACCTTTAAGGTGTTATCTTCTGAGCTGCCCTCATCCATTTCAAGTTGAACTTGAATAAAATCTGATGGAATATCAGGAAAGAATACCCAACGTACTTTACCACTGGCAACTAGGGCTATTGACAGAATCAACACCCCGACAAAAACAGCCACGACATTGTATCTGTGCTTGATACAACGCTCGAGAAAGTGGCGATAACTGTGGTGAATAAAGTATTGCACTCTGTCGTTGAAATTAGCTTTAAAGCGACCAAAAAGTCCCCTTGGTGCGCCAGGCTTTTTAAACTTCATATGCGCTAAATGCGCTGGCAGGATAAGCTTAGATTCAATCAATGAGAACACTAAACAGAGAATGACTACCATACCGATGGATTTCCAGATAATCCCCATCGGGCCAGAAACGATCAACATAGGGATAAAAGCAGCAATCGTGGTTAATACGCCAAAGGTAGCGGGCATTGCCACTTTTTGCGCGCCGCGGATCACGTTTTCAACCGAGTGACCGTGGCGTTCGACTTCGGTGTAAGCGCTCTCACCAATGACAATAGCATCGTCGACCACTATCCCGAGCACTAAAATAAAGGCAAACAGGGTTAGCATGTTAATGGTCATTGAAAAAGGATCAAGTGGCATAATCAGCATAGTGCCAAGAAACGACACAGGTATCCCCATCATCACCCAAAATGCTAACTTCAGATCAAGAAATAGGGCTAGGATGATAAACACCAGTAAGGCACCGTAAAACATGTTTGACGTCATCATGTCTAAACGGCCCTTTAGGTAGTGAGTCATATCACCCCAAGTATCGAGCTGTGCGTTAGCGGGAAGCGTAGCGCGGCGTTTCTCAACATATTTTTTAACTTGGTCTGCAATATCTAAGGCGTTTTGGTCGTCAATGCTGGTGACTTCGATAATCGCCGCAGGTTTACCGTTGAAGCGGGTGTATTCCAAGCGTTCTTCAAAACCGTCTTTGATGCTTGCCACCTGCGGCAACATCACGCGGCTACCGTCTGGGCGAGTGGTGACAACGATATTCGCAAAGTCATCGCCGGTGTAAGCTTGCCCCTTAGTGCGTAGCAGAATATCGCCATCTTGAGCGCGAATAGAACCGCCGGGTAAATCAAAAGAGGAGTTTTGTACTGCTAACGCTACCTGTGAAAAAGTCAGGCCGTATTCACGCAGTTTGTCCTCTGAGGTTTCGATAGCGATTTCATAATCACGTACTCCTGTGACTTTAGCACGGGTTACTGCGGGGAGTTGGGTTAAATCATCACGTACTGATTTAGCCAATTCTTTCATATCGTGTAGTGATATATCGCCATAGACAGATACCCAAATAACGTTATTCTCGGGCTTAATTTGGTAGATGTTGGGTTTTTCAATGTTTACTGGAAAAGTCGAAATAGCATCTAATCGTAACTTGGCTTCATCGAGTACTGCTTGTACTTCATAGCCGTCCTCGACTTCAACTGTAATAGAGCCCACGCCTTCGCTCGCAACTGACGTGACTTTCTTAATGCCATTGATATCTTGAATGGCTTCTTCAATCTTGATGTTAATGCCTTCTTCAATTTCCTGTGGTGCTGCGCCGGGATAAGCGACGGAGATATTCAGTAAATTGAGTTCAAAAGAAGGGAACACCTCTTTATTGATTAAAACCGTACTAAATAAGCCGCCGATTAACAGCACCCACATTAGCAGGTTAGCGGCCACACTGTTGCGGGCGAACCACGCTAAAATCCCTGTTTGAGTGTCCATCATTTAACCTCAGTGGCCGCAAGACTCGATTCAGGCGTGTCTTCTGTTTGCATATTAATGGGTAGTGCTGCTTCGCCTAATACTTTGACCAGTTGGCCATTTGCCATATTGTTAAAGTGAGTTGTAGCCACTCGTTCACCCGTTTTTAAACTGTCCTTGATAAATACACTTTCAAGATCGCTACGAACGACATTGACATGGCGGATCTCAACAATATTTTTATCATTCACAAGCACAACTTGATCGTTACGGACCACATGGCGTGGTAATTTAACTATGCCATCGACAGTGCGGCCTTTAATAATGGCATTAACAAAAGCGCCGTATTTGAGCGGTAAGCTACCGACCACTTTATTAGCGCGTAAATACGGATCTTTTATTTCAGCAACTAAATACACCATGCGATTTTCTGCATCAATCACACCTTCGCTACGGACAATATTGCCTTGCCAGCTATTGTTTTTTCCGGCTAGAGAGGCGCTAAGCGTCACTTCGGTATCGGGATTATCAACAGACTCTAGGTAGGCTAAATCATCATTTGAAATCGGCAAGCGGATTTCGGCAATACTGGTATCGTAAAGCTCCCCTAGATTAGTGCCTAAGCTAACGTACTGACCTAAATCGACATTTCTTGCCTTGATGATGCCATCAAAGGGGGCGCGGATAACGGTGCGCTCAAGATTGCGTTGGGCACGTGCCAGTGCTGCTTGGGCATATTTTACGTTGGCTTGTTCTTTTTTGAGCTGCGGAATACGTAGGCCTAACTCAGGCGGTAAGCCCTTGTCATAGCCTTTAAATTCAATTTTAGCCACTTCACCGCGAGCAATTTCTTCGTTCAGTGCCGCAGTGGCTTGAGCTAAAGTAGCATCAGCCTGCATTAAGTCGGCCTCGTAATCAGAGGGTTCGATTTGGGCTAATTGTTCGCCTTTTTTGACTATGCCACCAGCAACAAAGTTTGTTGAAATTGTTAATAATCTGCCTTGAACTTCAGTTACCAATTGAGTTTTATATTTAGGGGTAACCACACCGTAAGAAGGTAAATTGAGTGATACAGTTTGTTGAGTCACCTGCAGGACATCGACAATAGGAACAGGTATCTCTTCAGCTTTTTGTTCTGGCGCCTCCTTCGTTTGCATTAATAAGGCTGCGCCCAAAACAAACAGTAGCAGAATAAAAAAAGGAGATAATCTCCTTAATAAGGTCTTCATCATATTATCGTTACATCCATGCTAATCGCGTAATGGGGGTTAAAGTATCAGAGTCGGCCACAGCAATAAATTTATTTTTGTAAATAAAATGTATCTAAAGAATAATGTTGTAAAATCTAACGCTTAGCAGTGTACGTTTATTGATGGCGGTAAGATCAACAGCGTGTGTGATTCGGGTTCGCTTTTTTGTTCGCTGAATGTGTTTTTACTGTCTATTTATAAACTTAATCAAGTTGATAGAGGATCATGTTTAGGCTGGGTTCGTGGTTCGCTTTATTGTTGTGTTCATCTTTATGTTATGGAGTATGTGCATAACCTTAGATCGGGATAAGCTCTGCGTCTCTACAGGTTATTTCTCCCTTTATCTGCGTTAACTTTGCTACTAATAGCCCACTATTAGGTATAGGTATGTAAACTTGCCTTGATAACGGGAAAACTACCTCTGTAGAGTTAATTTTGCGAATAAGGTAATAAGATTAATCAGTTACCACAGTCACTATCTTGAGCTCAGGTTACATAATAAAAATGTAGCCAATATGCTGATAATAGGCGTGATAGGTATAAAAAAAGCCGCAAAAGCGGCTTTTTTTATAGAGTGCTAAAAAATGAATTACTTGTTCTTTTTTCTAGCAATCTTACTGGCTTTTTTAGCGGCTTCTTTCTTGCTGGTTTTCTTTGCAGCTTCTTTCGCTTTCACTTTGGCTTTTTTCTTACCCGGTGTGCGCGCTTCTTTATTCTTTGGACGCAGCTCTTCAATCACACGGCGTTTCAACGGCTGCTCGATATAACGCTCGATTTTACCTACGATACGCATGTCGTGGGCTTCGGCAAGTGAAATGGCAGTTCCTTTTGCGCCAGCACGGCCAGTACGACCAATACGGTGAATATAAGTATCGGCAGAGCGCGGCATATCAAAGTTGATTACATGGGTGATATCGTCGACATCAATACCGCGTGCAGCCACATCGGTCGCCAGTAATACGTTAACTTCACCTTTAGTAAAGCGGCTCAAGGCTTGGAAACGTTTCTTTTGTTCCATATCGCCACGCATGAAGGCGCAGGGAATGCCAGCTTTGAGTAACAGACCATCTAAGCTAGAAACGAGCTCGCGTGTTTTCACAAATACGATAGTGCGTTTAACATCTTCTTGGCGCAGCAAATGACATAGCAGTTCAAACTTATGTTCTTTATCGTCCGCTAAGTGGATCCACTGGTGGATTTTAGCTTTTTCGCTACGTGGGGCTTCAACATCGATTTCAATCGGGTCGTTGAGCACTTCACGGGCAAAACGTTGTACACCGCCGCCTTCTAAGGTGGCAGAGAACAGCATATTTTGTTTACGGCCTTGGGCTTCAATCGCAATCGCTTGCACAACCGAAGAGAATCCCATATCTAACATGCGGTCAGCTTCGTCGATAATTAAAATATCGACTTCTTGAGCGTTGAAGTTACCTTTATCAAGATACTCCATCAAACGGCCAGGGGTCGCAACTAGGATGTCCACGTTGCCAGCTAAGGCTTCTTCCTGTGGTCCGTAAGGCACGCCGCCAGTGACAATCGCGATATCTAAATCTTGGCCTGTGGCTAAATGGCAGGCATAGCGATGAATTTGGCTAGCTAACTCACGGGTTGGCGTGAGAATAAGGATACGAGCTTGCCCTGCAAAACGACGAGGGAAGTCAATTAAATGCTGTAGTGAAGGCAGTAAAAAGCTCGCAGTTTTACCTGTTCCTGTCGGGGCGCGCGCTAGAATATCTCTTTGCTCTAGGGCATAAGGGATAGTTTCTTGCTGAATAGTGGTGGGTGAATGATGCCCCATGGCATTAAGCGACTCTAATAAGCTAGGGTCAAGCTGGAAATCTTCAAATTGCATGCGCAGCGTCTCGACGGATATATAGCGCAGCATTATAAAGGTTATAGCGGTTAACTTAAATGACTTACTCTAGATCTCCGGTGTTTATCTTCTCAGTCGCTCAGGTTTTATGGTCGTAGGTATTAGCTAAATGCTTTTAGCTCAATGTATTAGCATTTGATTTGCGGGGTATTGCGCCTTTCATTAACGTTATCAAACTTAACTCCCTTTATGTAAAGTCTCAGAGGTGAGCCCAGTATCAGTATTTAAGGTAAAAATCTTGTATCAATTGCACCATGGTTTGGGTGTATTGGCCTGAAAGTTCTCGGATAATGATGTCACTGCTTTTAGGAGCCATTTCAGGCTGAGTTTTATGTGCAAGTACGCAAAGCACTCGATTGGCACTTTTCCCTACAACGCTGATAAGGTGAGTTATTTCAATCAAGCTGAGTTGTGAGAGTGCTAAACAATCATTAAAACGCGCCATACTCTGCATCGGTAATATAAGGCTTGCGTTTCCTTGCGGTGCTAGGCACACATGAATAGCATCGAGTAGTGCGGTAAAACTTAAGCTATCAGTGTGACGGGCCATCGCGCGCTGGGATTGTATTGCTTGTGTGCCTTGTTCAAAATAGGGTGGATTACAAATGATATGCTCAAACTTCCCTTGATATTCAACCTGTTGGCAAAATTTTTGTATGCTGCTATTCACTAAGGTCAGTCGATTAACCCATGGGCTATTACCAAAGTTATGTTGGCAAGCATGGGCGGCACTTGCGTCTAACTCAACTGCGGTAATCTGTGCTTGGCTACGCTGCGCGGCCATTAAACTGAGTAAGCCACTACCGGCGCCGATATCTAAGACAGTTTTTGCTGTGGTTAGTTGAGCCCACGCGCCTAAGACGACACTATCTGTGCCTACGGCCATGCCGCAATTCATGTCGTCGATATGAAATTGTTTAAAAGTAAATGCCATTGATAGTTTGCTTTGCCGTTGGAGTGTGATGAGCGTTCAATTGGGAATGGGCATTATTCTAAAGCCTGCCTTGGGTTTTTAGCTACCGCTTTAAACAAATGCAAAGACTTGAGTGACATAAGCCCTATTGCAGAGGGAGCTCATTTTTACCCTAATAATCCAGATTTCACTTAATTAACGCTTTAATTTATTGCCTCGATAACCTGTAGTTAGCAGTACATTAGCATTATTTTACCTTTTTAAGCCGCCAAGCCTAGTTATCTTGCATTAGCGTTGCAAGTTTGGTATTAGTTTCGCCCCCATTTTTAATCACTTTATTGATTAACGGATAGGTAAATGAGTTTTGTGGTGAATAAATAGACGGTTACGTCATGTTTAGCTTCGTCACTGTTTATTAACTCAGCAGATATTCAATATATTTACCACGGAAATGTGTAAACATAGATTTGCATTCCAAATGGGCTTTGTTTTAGCTATGGCTAATCGACACATAATCACTTAAGTTTGTAAAAAAACAATAAGACTAAATGGGGCTTCCAGTGCAAGACAATCATATGAGTATCGGGGATACATTGGGCTTAGGTTTTATGACCTTTGCATTTTTTTTGGGGGCAGGTAACTTAATATTTCCGCCGTTTGCTGGCATGTTGGCGGGGGATAATATGCCCTTCGCTATGTTGGGTTTTTTAATTACCGCCGTAGGTTTACCTTTAGTCGGGCTGATTGCCGTCGCTAAGGCTCAAGGTAAGGTTATGGCTATGCTGCCTGTATTTGCAGCAACGACATTGGCTATCGCGATTTATATTATTATTGGCCCTGCTTTTGCGGCGCCGCGTACCGGTTTAGTGGCCTATGAAATAGGGGCTAAACCTTTTATAGATAACACCACAGCTACGTTTTTATTAGGTAATTTAGAACTCAACCTGTCGCAGTTGTTGTACACCTTGTGTTTTTTTGCTGTCACTATGCTATTAGCGCTTTTTCCTGGGAAATTGCTCGATAGTGTCGGTAAAGTATTAACCCCAATCCTACTGATCTTATTGGTTGGATTAGCAGCTTCAGTGATCTTTTTACCCGCATCTGAAGTCGGTCAAGCGATGGGCGACTATCAAAAACATCCGCTTACCAAAGGTATTTTGGAAGGCTATAACACTATGGATACGCTCGCGTCCTTAATGTTTGGTATGTTGATTATCGATATTCTACGAAAAAAGGGCATATCAGAACCGAGCGCCCAAACTCGATACCTGATCCGCGCCGCCTTTATTGCTGCTGCAGGTTTAGCCTTCGTTTATGTGTCGTTGTTCTTTTTGGGTGCAACGGCAGGTGATATCGCGATTGGTGCTAAAAACGGTGGCGAAATTTTAACAAACTATGTCACACGTGAATTTGGCGATTTGGGTTCAATCTTACTTTCTACCGTAGTGACCTTAGCGTGTTTAACCACTGCTGTCGGTTTAGTGAGTGCTTGCTCTGAGTTCTTTAATGAACTGATGCCAAAATTGTCCTACCGCTTTTTGGTAATCTTTTTAAGTGTAATTTGTGCTGTGATTGCAAACGTAGGGTTATCTCAGTTGATCGCGATTAGTATTCCAGTGCTAATGACTATTTATCCGGTAGCCATTGCGCTTGTAGTGGTGACTTTTCTGACGGCTTATTTTGCTAATCCGCAGTTTGCGCACCGTGCAGTGTTGAGCGTGGCGTTACTGTTCGGTATTTTCGACGGCCTTAAAGTGGCAGCGAGTAGTCTGACAGGCGCTGACGGTCAAGCGGTTAATGGCATGGCACAGGGATTTATCCATATCGTTGATTCAATGTCTCCGGTGTTGTCTATGTTGCCGCTGTATGAAGAAGGTATGGCTTGGTTACTCCCCACAGCTGCAACGATTGCACTGTGCTTAGTATTCGGTCGTGGCCGAGGTCAAGTGGCTGCAGCTTAAATTTTATGATGAAAACTTACAGGCTCAGTTCAATTAAGCCTATATAGATTTAACCACATTTAATTTAATATCAACGGCGTATCATTTGATTACGCCGTTTTTTTATGGAGAATCTGTGCCTAAGACTTATCAGAGTGACCCACTTATTGATGCTTTTCTTGATGATATTTGGTCAAGTAAAGGGTTGAGCGATAACACGCTATCGGCTTATCGTACCGATCTGTGCCATTTTGAGCGTTTTCAAATTCAGCAAGAGGTTACGCTACTCGCGGTTTCTCAAGCTGATATTCGGGCGTATTTAGCCTTTAGGGTCGAACAGAATTTTGCGCGTACCAGTAGTGCTCGGCTACTCAGTAGTTTACGGCGTTTCTATAGCTACCTTATACAGACTAAACACATCACGACGGATCCCTTGGCGTTAATCGAGTCGCCCAAATTAACCCGTCATTTACCCGACTCATTAAGTGAATCGCAGGTCGAGCGTTTGTTGTCAGAGCCCAATGTAGAAGATGCCGTTGAATGCCGCGATAAGGCGATGCTGGAGCTGTTATATGCCACTGGTTTAAGGGTGAGTGAACTCGTTAGCCTGACGATGGAGCAAATGAGCCTGCGTCAAGGCTTAGTGCGGATTGTCGGTAAGGGCGGTAAAGAGCGGCTGGTGCCACTGGGTGAGTTGGCGATTACTGAAGTCGAAAGCTATATGAAATTTGCTCGCCAAGAACTGCTCAGTAATAAACAATCTGATGTAGTGTTCCCGTCTAAACGCGGACAGATGATGACTCGGCAAACCTTTTGGCATCGAATCAAGTTATATGCCCTGCGTGCTGGGATTGAGACTGCATTGTCACCACACACATTACGCCACGCTTTTGCTACCCATTTGCTCAATCACGGTGCCGATCTGCGGGTGGTGCAATTGCTGTTAGGTCATAGTGATTTGTCGACAACACAAATTTATACCCATGTGGCCCGCGCAAGGTTGCAGGAATTACATCAACAGCACCATCCTAGAGGTTAATAAAGGATTTAGTTACAGCATAAATTTGCTTTCCGAACGGCTTGCCTGTAACTTTTCGCCCCCATAGAGGGTCTATTAAGTATATCGAATTTGAACGACCTCAAAATCTCTTCGTAGAGACTCAATTTATAGGATGCCCCATGAAGTTAACCCGAGCATTATCTTTAATTTTTGCCTTTGTTGTTGCGCCTCTTGTGAACGCGGCAACGGCGACCTCGCCAGATACTGCGGCGATTAAGCAAAAACTGACCGAGACGTTAGATGTTGAAGTCATTTCTATGCAAGACTCACCCATTGACGGTTTGTATCAGGCTATGACCAACCGCGGTGTACTTTATATCACTCGTGATGGCTCAAAACTGTTTCACGGCAGCGTATATGACTTAGATAAAGGCATGAAAAACTTAACCGAAGCCGCATTAGCTGGCCCACGTTTAGAAATGATGAAGCCGCTTGAAGATAATATGTTGGTTTATAAAGCCAAAAACGAAAAGTATGTCGTCACTGTATTTACCGACGTTAGCTGTGGCTATTGCCGTAAATTGCACAGCCAAATGGATGAATACAATAAACTAGGTATTACCGTGCGTTATTTAGCGTTCCCGCGTGCGGGTGTGCCTTCGGCCAATGCCGACGAGATGCAGGCGATTTGGTGCGCTAAAGATCCTTTAAAAGCCATGACAGATGCCAAAGCGGGTAGCAAAGTTGTCGCGGCTACATGCGATGCTAAGATTGCCGAACAGTATGCTTTAGGGGCAACATTTGGTGTTAATGGCACGCCTGCAATCGTGTTAGACGACGGTAATATGATCCCCGGTTATCAACCCCCTGCAGACTTATTACGCACCTTAGAGGCGCGTCAATAATACTCAGAACCGTAAAAATTATCCCACTAAAGGTGAGCTTAACGCTCACCTTTTTGTTATCTTATTGCCACGATTCCCTCAGAGTTAGAGTCCCTTGATCCATAAGATAGTCCGTCGCCCAACCGTTGATGATAGCCATTTACCCGCTCATCTTTCGCCGCTATTAAAGCAGCTTTATGCTCGTCGCGGCGCGCTAACTCACGAGTGTGAACTTGCTCTGAAGGGGTTGTTAAGGCCTGACACCATGAAAGGTTTGGCTGAGTCTGCTGCACTTATCGCCGATGCAATGCAGGCGAAGAAATCGATTTTGATTGTCGGTGATTTTGATGCCGACGGCGCAACCTCGACCAGCGTGTGCATGTTGGCGCTGCGGATGATGGGCGCGACCAAAGTGGACTATTTGATTCCCAATCGCTTTGACTATGGCTACGGCTTAAGCCCTGAAATAGTTGCTGTTGCGGCGACTAAACAAGCCGAAATGTTGATTACGGTGGATAACGGTATTTCATCAATTGATGGCGTAGCCGCGGCCAAAGCCTTTGGCATGCAAGTAGTGATTACTGACCATCATCTACCCGGACATGAATTACCTAATGCCGATGCAATCGTCAATCCGAATCAACCCGGTTGTTCATTTGCCAGTAAATCGATTGCTGGCGTCGGGGTGGCTTTTTATTTGATGACGGCGTTAAGAGCCGAACTGCGAGCGCGAAACTGGTATCAAACGCGCGGTATTACTGAACCTAATTTAGGCTCTTTGCTCGATATCGTTGCCCTTGGCACCGTTGCCGATGTGGTGTCACTTGATGCCAATAATCGTATTTTGGTCGAAGCGGGTTTGCAGCGTGTGCGCGCTGGGCGCTGCCGAGTGGGAATTACCGCATTGCTTGAAGTGGCGAAGCGAAACCCTGCGCGTATCGTTGCATCCGACTTTGGTTTTGCCGTAGGCCCAAGACTTAATGCCGCAGGGCGGTTGGATGAAATGGCGCTTGGCGTTGAAACATTACTTTGTGAAGACATGATGCTTGCCCGCCGCATGGCCGCGGAGCTTGACGGTTTAAACCAAGAGCGGCGTGAGCTTGAAGTGGGTATGCAGCAAGAGGCATTGAAAACTCTTGAGCAATTAAAGCTCAACGAAGCCGAGTTACCTTGGGGTATCGCTTTATTTCAAGAAGATTGGCATCAAGGCGTGATTGGGATTTTAGCCTCGCGCATTAAAGATAAATACCACAGACCGGTAATAGCCTTTGCCGATGCAGGCAACTGTGAAATTAAAGGCTCGGCGCGCTCGATTAAAGGGCTGCATATGCGTGACTTACTTGAACTGGTGAACACGCGTAACCCTGGGCTGATTATCAAGTTTGGCGGCCATGCGATGGCGGCTGGGTTATCACTTAAAGCCGGCAGTTTTGCTACGTTTGCCAAAGCCTATGATGATGCGGTGCGTGAACAGCTTAAAGCGGAGTTATTAACCGGCGAGTTTTGGTCCGATGGTGAACTTACCCCAACAGAGTTGAATCTGGAGATGGCGCAGTTATTGCGCAATGCTGGACCTTGGGGTCAAGCCTTTGAAGAACCGCTATTTGATGGTTACTTTACCATAGTGCAACAACGCCTTGTTGGTGAGCGTCACCTTAAATTGGTGCTTGAAACCCAATGTGGCACAGTGATGCTTGATGCGATTGCTTTTAATGTGGATTTACACACATGGCCCGATGCAACTATTCGCCACGCCCGTATTGTTTATAAACTTGATGTGAATGAGTATCGCGGTAACTTCTCATTGCAACTCATGGTTGAGCAAATTGAGGCCATGTAACTCAATTTTTAGGATTGCCTTTGCAATTCTGATTAAATAAGTTTTCTAACTTGATTGGTATATCGATATCTCCTATTAAAAATGTAATGTTGGAATATAAAACATGGAAACTAGAACGTTATTTATTAAGGCAAGCAGACCTGTGAGTGGAGAGCTTAAATTAGACCCTGTATTGATTGCAAAAAATAAGTTAGCTGGTATTGAAACAACTATAGCATTAGATACTAATATATTGATAAGCATGGAAAAGGTTGTAGATAATGGAAATAAATGGGCGTCCGTAAAAAAACAAGGGTTGCATAATCTGATTAAACTTTTACAAAGGTGTCCGCCTCAGAGTGTTTGCATATCACCTGGATTAGCTTTGAATGAAATGCCACCAGAGCTTGCACAAAAGTCTAGAGAAAAGTATGAGTTATTTTGTACTGAACACTTACCTGGATTTATTGATACTCCAAATTGCGTATATTCAGAGTATACAGGGAAGAGTGAAAACTACGGATACAATGATCTTTCACATGAAGCAAAAACCACTTTAGCAATATCATTTTCATGTATTTTATATTTGAATTTAATTGATAATAAGTTCAAAGGAAAGCCGATTGAAAAATTTAAAAAATTTTTAGATAAAATTGAACGTAAAGTTGACATCTTGAGTGCTGCGGAAATTGAAATTGCAAAATACTGCTTTGTAGAACCACCTTCTAATAGTAGGGGGATTATTGAATTAAGAAGAAAGATTAGAAACAACTTTCTTAAAACAAGTGAGGGTAAGTTACCGACTAACTCTGCAGAGGTTATGAAGATCGCATTTAATGGTGCTTGCGATATTCATCTATTACAGACTGCTAATATCGTCGAACAAAATGGTATCGACGGTGTAAATCAAGATGTCTGGATTGCTACAAAAGACAAAAAATTAGCCGAGTTTTGTAATGTTTTTCATCATGTTAATCTGGATGGTGAAGTAGGAAAGTATGCTACAAGTATGATTCATCCGGAGCATTCAAAAGACATCTATTGGATGTTAGTTGATACCGAGTTTAGTCTAAAAAGCATAATGAGACGCTCATATCATGAATCTAGAGAAATTAAATATAATGATCTTATTAAAGTTGCTAATGAAGCAATCCAAGAAATTATAGAAGCGTTTGATTAATGTATGATTGGAGATGTTTTTAGTGTTAACTGAGCTTGTGTATAAATATTATTAGAGCGTGCGAGAGTGTAATGTTTTCTATGAATAAAAATAGCCAGCGGATGCTGGCTATATGTTTGTGTTACCGTCGATGTTGATTAACTTGTTAAGCCACTTTGGTCTTAGCGGTTTCTTCATCACTATGGCGAATTAAGTAATCAAATGCGCCCAATGATGCATTTGCGCCGCTGCCCATGGCAATAATGATTTGCTTGAAAGGGGAGTCAGTCACATCACCTGCGGCAAAAATACCTGGAACAGAAGTTTGTCCGCGTGCATCAACAATAATTTCGCCCCTTGGGGTTAAATCAATGGTGCCTTTCAACCATTCTGCATTGGGTACTAAACCAATTTGTACGAAGATACCTGCAAGTGTGACATGATGGCTATCACCTGTTGCTCTGTCTGTGTAGTTCAGGCCATTCACTCGGGTGCCATCGCCAGTCACTTCAGTGGTCATCGCTTGGGTAATAATAGTAATGTTACCCATAGAAGCCGCTTTACGTTGCAGTACATCATCGGCGCGTAGGGTTTTATCAAACTCCAGTACCGTTACGTGCTCGACAATATTCGCTAAATCGATAGCAGCTTCGATACCTGAGTTACCGCCACCAATCACAGCTACGCGTTTACCTTTAAATAACGGGCCATCGCAATGTGGGCAATAAGCCACGCCTTTGCCGCGGTATTCTTTCTCACCGGGGACGTTCATTTCACGCCAGCGGGCACCTGTGGCCAATAATATAGTACGGCTACGTAATTTAGCGCCGCTTGCTAACTCAAGTTCAAACAAACCGTCAGTGCCTAACGACACGGCTTTCTGGTTGTCCATGATGTCAACTTCGTAGTCTCTTACATGGGCTTCAAGGTTTGCTACAAGCTTTGGACCTTCAGTCGATTTGACTGATATAAAGTTTTCAATACCTACGGTTTCAGCCACTTGTCCGCCAAACTTGTCGGCAACAATACCAGTACGTAAGCCTTTACGCGCTGCATAAATAGCCGCTGCAGCACCTGCTGGGCCACCGCCAACCACTAATACTTCAAATGGGGCTTTTTCAGCAATTTCATCAGCCTTACGGCTGGCGGCATTGGTGTCGAGTTTATTCAAAATCTCGCCAATACTGATGCGACCTGCAGCAAACACTTCGCCGTTTAAGTAGACCGATGGTACAGCCATGATGTTGCGGCTATTCACTTCGTCTTGGAACAAAGCACCGTCAATCATCACGTTAGTGATATTTGGGTTGATTGCGGCCATCATGTTCAGTGCCTGAATGACATCAGGGCAGTTTTGGCAGGTCAGAGATACGTAAGTCTCAAAGGCATATTTGCCGGGCAGATCGCGGATCTGCTGGATAATCTCATCGCTGAGTTTAATTGGGTGTCCACCTGTGTGCAGTAAGGCCAGCACAAGTGAAGTAAATTCGTGACCCATAGGCAGACCAGCAAAACTAATTTGCGTATTAATCTGTGGGTTTATTACTGTCATTGCTGGGATGCGTTCGCCCTGAATTTCTTTCAGGCTCACCAAAGAAGAAAGGCTGACAATGTCTTGCGCTAAACTTTTTAATTCTTGAGATTTTTTAGACTCGTCTGCAGACACGACAAGTTCAACTGGTCTCTTGAGGTTTTGCAGGTAGGTTTGCAGTTGATTTTTTAAATTCGCATCTAACATGTGATAACTCCAAAATTGCTTAAAAGGGAGAGATAAAAGGCGCCAGTCTAGGCCCATGCAGGGGCGGGCTTAGTCCTTTGCAATGTGGCGTTGCAGTTTCGGGGTGCAACGCCATTTAGCTCAGGATGCTAGACTGGCGGGGTTGACGCTTTGGGCTAAATTAGATTTTGCCAACTAGGTCTAAAGATGGTGCTAATGTGTCATCACCTGGCTGCCATTTAGCTGGGCAAACTTCACCATCGTGAGTCGCAACATATTGAGCAGCTTGAATTTTACGAACTAGCTCTTGAGCGCTACGGCCAATACCTAAATCGTGAACTTCGCTAACCTTGATTTGGCCTTCTGGGTTAATAACAAAAGTACCACGCAGTGCTAAACCGTCTTCTTCTATCATCACACCGAAGTTACGGCTGATAGTGCCTGTTGGGTCAGCCAACATTGGGAAGTTAATCTTCTTAATGGTGTCTGACGTGTCATGCCATGCTTTGTGAGTGAAGTGAGTGTCAGTAGAGACTGAGTAAACTTCAACACCCATACCTTGTAGCTTTTCGTAGTAATCAGCCATGTCGCCTAATTCAGTTGGGCAAACAAAGGTAAAGTCAGCAGGGTAGAAGAATACCACTGACCATTTACCTAACAGGTCTTGCTCTGTCACTGGAACGAATTCACCATTGTGAAACGCAGTGGCTTTGAATGGTTTGATTGTGCTGTTGATAATTGATTGAGTCATTTTTATGCTTCCATTTAGTTGATGATTGCTTAAGTTCATAACGAGGGCGTTTGCTTGCGTCCTGTCGATGTGAAGCATACTACCGACTCGCTAATAATTAAGATAACGGATAAAAGCTATCATTCTAATCGGTTTAATAGAATGCAAGTGAGATCTGGCCGGACTCAATCGGTTTACCACGCCCACTGCAGGTTTGGTGTGATTGGGGTTGCTCAGGGTTTTAGGCGAGTGCTTATCTGTGAAGGATGTGGGATAAATTTCAGGTATAAAAAAGGGATATCTATGATATCCCTTCAAACATAAATTCAATTAGAACAAGACCATTTTACAAATGCTTAGGTGCTGGCAAGCTAAATGTGATTACTGAGTCTTAGGCTGAGTTAGCCAAGTGCTGAGTAAACGTACGCCATAACCTGTTGCGCCAGCTGGCACTACGGCGGTATCGGTGGCGGTTAACGCATTACCCGCGATATCAAGGTGTGCCCAAGGTTGTTCGCCCGCAAAGCGTTTTAAAAACATCGCCGCAGAAGAAGCGCCAGCACTTCCTTCTTTACCGGTATTTTTTAGATCCGCGATCGTGGATTTAATCTCATCAGCATAGGCTTGATCTAACGGTAAACGCCATACTTTTTCATCAACCTGTTGTCCTGCATAGGTTAACTCTTTGACTAAGGTCTCTGAATCGGTAAACAATCCCGCATACACGCTGCCAAGTGCGCCGACTTTAGAGCCGGTTAACGTCGCGACATCAATGATAATCGAGGGGTTGTAGTGTTCTCGGGCATACCAGAGGCCATCGGCCAACACTAAACGACCCTCTGCATCGGTATTGAGCACTTCAACGGTAAGCCCTTGGGCCGTTTTAATCACGTCCCCAGGGATCATCGCATGGCCGGATATCATGTTCTCTGCCATGGGCATAATTGCCACAACGTTGACCGCTGCTTTTTGAATCGCCATGGCTTTAATGGTGCCAAGTACCGTCGCCGCGCCCGCCATATCTGACTTCATCCGTGCGATTGAAGTGCCCGTTGCTTTGATATTATAACCGCCCGAGTCAAAGGTAATGCCTTTGCCAACCAGTGCAATTGGCGCGTCTTTACTACCTGGCCAATGGGCGACGACTAACTTAGGTGGGCGCTCACTGCCTTTACCCACCGCAGCTAAAGCGCCTAGTTGTAAGCGTTCGATATCTTTGGCTTCTAATACTGTGACTTTAACACCGAGGGATTTAAGTTTTCTGGCTTCATTGGCAAAGCTATCGGGATACATAATGCCAGCAGGTGCGTTGGTTAAGTCGCGGGCTAAAAACACGCCTTCTTCAACCGCTTGTAAGTTTTTGTGGCGTTTCTGGTTGGCGCTTAAATCATCGACGGCAATTTGATAGTTTTTTTGCTTATGGGTACTGGCTTTAAACTGAGTGTAACGGTAGCTACGTAGCTCTATACCATGGGCAAGCTCAGCAGCAAATAGTGGCGCGGCCGTTAAGCCTTGAGTAAATATACGCACCGTGGCCTGCGGAACAGTATCGAGTTTTGCAGCAATATTGCCCCCAATAGTATTAATGGAGCCTGGGGTTAAGATTTTTGCATCGCCAATGCCTACCAGTAATATCCGTTTAGCATCGATTTCGCTCGGTACTAAAATCTCGAGGGTTTCTCCCTGCTTACCGGAAAAAATATTATCCGCCGTTGCAAGGTTTAGTTGGTCTTGGGTCGACTGAGGTAAAAGGTCGATACCATAGGTGGTTGAATCAGCACTTTGGAATAGCACTAAGGTATCTGAGTTCAGTGAGCTACGAGTATCAAAACTAAAAATTTCGGCGTTAGCATTGAGAGGATTAAGGCACGCCAGAGCCATAACGCTTAACATAAATTTGTGCTTATTTTTCATGGTACAACTCATATCATTGGAGTGTGAGAAGAATATCAAAGCTCAGCCTTAGGGTTAACTAATTTAAGCTATTTGGCTGAGATTAAGATTAAATCCAAGGCCCAAACCGCGTTAACGATCGCTCAAGGGCAAAGCCTAATTGCTGGGATAACGATTGGGCATTGCTTTTAAGGGCCGATGTACCTAAAAGCTGGGGTGTTTGGCTAGCAAAAATCACCCAATTACCGCCGCCCGTCAGGCAGGCGTCAACATGGGCAAAGTGCTGTTGTAAGTCGGCTAATAATTCGCGATTTTGGCTATGCTCTTTCCAGCAGTTTAGTACTAAATAACCGTTAGGTTTGATGAGGTTAGTGCATTGCTCTAGGAATACTGGCGAAAGCTGGCCTGCTTCGACTCCTTTGGCGGTGTATATATCGGCAAAAATCACATCGACTTTTTTATGCTCGCCAGCGGCTAAAAATGCGATGGCATCATCATTAATAAGATTCAGCTTTTTACCTATGGGGAGTTGGAAGTAGCGTTTAGCTAACTCAATCACTATAGGGCGTAATTCCACCGCCGTTAACTTTATGGCTGCGTCGAAATTGCGTAGAGAGTGAATAATCGAGCCACCACCTAAACCTAAAACAATAGCGCTCTTGGGCTTACAAAATAGCAAAACTAACAACATGGCTTGCACATAAGTATGTTGGGGGATATGTGGCGCAGCTTTTAAAATTTTACTCTGCTCATCATTATCCCCAAAGGACAGGATCCGTGAGTCGTCATAATCGATTACGCGAATTGGGCCTAATTCATCTTGAGTTTCATATAAGAGGGTAGAATCAACCATATTGAATCAAATACTCGGTTTTGCTGCATGGCTTGTTTGCGTGTGCTATAACTCAGCGCGCAAAAAAGTTAGAATTCAGACAGTTTAGTTAATTGAGCGGCTATTATGACAAATCAAATCCTGCTTGCCTGTATTTATCTTGCAGTGTTTCTCTTTTTACAGCGTGCATTAACCCATTGGGTGCGCAAACTTGCGCAAATGAAGCAGGTGAGTGTAACGCGCACCAGTTTAGTTACGCGGTTTATCTCATATGTGATGTTCTTTATTACACTATCACTGATGGCGGTCTCTTTAGGGCTTGGCTATCAGGATGTATCGCTATTTGTTTCCTCTGCTTTTGCGGTAATGGGCGTCGCGTTAGTGGCGCAGTGGTCAATATTAAGTAACTTAACGGCAGGTGTACTGATTTTCTTTGTATTCCCTTACCGCATAGGCGAACGTATTAAGGTGGTTGATAAGGATGAGGACATCAGCGGTATTATTGTTGAAATCGCTTTATTCCATGTACTCATCCACCGTGATAACGGCGATATGGTGACTTACCCTAATAACTTGATGTTGCAAAAGGCGGTACTAAAGCTAGCCGATCAAACTCCATTAGCTCAGCGGCAAGCTCAGTCAGACAGTAAAAAACGCTTTGACCCAGAATAACCGGCAAGCTTTCGCACATCTTGATAGCGCATCTACCTCGCTGTGAATGTGTTAGCTCGCCTTGATTCATAACATGAGGTTGAGCTCAGCAGTTATTACCTTCACCTTTATTACCTACTTCTACTTCCTCTTCTTTATATAGCTAGTTAACCAATGATGAAGTCATAACGTGCGTTTGGATCATCCCTGTCACTTTCTTTGACATGGCTTGTTTGCAGTATGACAAATGCCGACTTAAATTGATTCACAGGCATTAAATAGCGGTTTTATCCCAAATAGTATTGCTCCTAGCTACATGACTTGAGTCATCAACACACTTATTCGCCATTATTAATAAGCCAAAGTTGCTGGTTTTGTGGATAAGTCTGGGGGTAAGCGGTGGGTAGTGTGTGGCTAGTGTAGATATCAGTAATTAACGGCTAATTTAGTGAAAAAAGGGTTGCACAAAATCTCGCGCTGCCTATAATGCGCATCCACTGACACGGCAGACAGCGTTAAGCCGTCTGATGTAGTAACAGTTCATCGATAAGTTTACTGATTGATGAGTGTTGAGAAAGTTTGTAAAAACTCCTTGACGCACAATGGGAAATGCGTAGAATACGCAGCCCTAGCCACCTGGAAGCATTTGATGCTCAGTGTGGTACTCACATTCTCTGATGAGATTGAGTTGCTCTTTAACAATATAAAACAAGAAATCTGTGTGGACACTCACAGGTGTTGAGTTAATCGAAACTGCTTAGCCTTCG
>NZ_FTNN01000024.1 GCF_900156405.1 Shewanella morhuae | reverse complement strand
CGTGGTCAAGTGTTGGCTAAACCAGGTTCAATCAACCCACACACAACTTTTGAATCAGAAATCTATGTTCTGTCAAAAGAAGAAGGCGGACGTCACACTCCATTCTTCAAAGGTTACCGTCCACAGTTCTACTTCCGTACAACGGACGTGACAGGTACTATCGAATTGCCAGAAGGCGTAGAGATGGTAATGCCTGGTGACAACATCAAGATGAAAGTGACCTTGATTTGTCCAATCGCGATGGACGAAGGTTTACGCTTCGCAATTCGTGAAGGTGGCCGTACAGTTGGTGCTGGTGTAGTAGCGAAAATTTTTGCTTAATAGCAAAGTTTAGCGACACACTAAAAAAGGAAGCTAAGGCTTCCTTTTTTATTTAAGTGGATTATTTCATAGGTTTTGTGGTTTGCGCGGGATTGGCAACCTTGCTTACGAAGTCGAATAAGAATACAATCTATGGCCGATTTTTTACCCTGAGTTTATGCTATTTTGCGTTTCTAAGGGTGTTCGGAAATGCAGAGTATGATGCGGGAATAGTGCCCTAAATTTATATGCTCTAAGCTCAGGCCGTATTGAGTAACGGAAAAACCGATGACAACAAATACTGAAAACCAGAACAACTCTCTGGATATCGTGAAGTGGGGTTTAGTAATTATATTGCTAGCCGCTGCTGTTATTGGCAATCAAATGTATAGCGAAGCCAGTGCCGTGATACGTGCGCTTAGTGTTATCGTTGCATTCGCTATTGCTGGTTTTATTGCGCTTCAGACTGTAAAGGGTAAAAAAGCGTTAGCTTTTGCTCGCGAATCGCATATCGAAGTGCGTAAGGTTGTTTGGCCAACGCGTCAAGAAGCGCTAAACACTACGTTTATTGTCCTTGCTGCAACAGGTATCTTAGCTCTTATCCTTTGGGGTATGGATGCTGTGTTAATGCGAATTGTCAATCTTATTACTGGCGTATAGGCACCTCGAATGACTGAAGAAGCTAAAGAAGCTAAAAAAAGATGGTATGTCGTGCAAGCATTCTCTGGCTATGAAGGCCGAGTTTGTAAGTCACTGATTGAATACATTAAAATGCACGGCATGGAAGACTACTTCGGTGAGATTTTAGTCCCGACTGAAGAAGTTATTGAAATGCGTGCAGGTCAGCGTCGCAAGAGCGAACGTAAGTTTTTCCCTGGCTATGTATTAGTGCAGATGGAAATGAACGATGACAGCTGGCATTTGGTCAAAAGCATCCCGCGTGTTTTAGGCTTTATTGGCGGAACGTCTGATCGTCCTGCGCCAATTTCAGATAAAGAAGCTGATGCAATTTTGCGTCGCTTACAAGAGACGACTGCGTCACCGACTCATAGAACGATTTTTGAGCCAGGTGAACTTGTACGTGTGTGTGATGGTCCATTTGCTGACTTTAACGGTACTGTTGAAGAAGTCGATTATGACAAGAGCCGCGTAAAAGTATCAGTAATGATCTTTGGTCGTTCTACGCCTGTTGAACTTGATTTCAGTCAAGTTGAAAAAGGCTGATTAAATAAACCACAAAATCCGTTTGGCAACGGCGGCGAAATTCTATATAATTCGCGCCGTTGTTTTCGGGGGAGCCTGTCAGCATGTCGCTGATGCGCGTTTGAACCCAAACTGAGGAAATGTCAGATGGCAAAGAAGATTGATGCTTATATTAAGCTGCAAGTAAAATCCGGTTCTGCGAACCCATCACCACCAGTTGGTCCAGCTTTGGGTCAAAAAGGTGTGAACATCATGGAATTCTGTAAAGCGTTTAACGCCCGTACAGATAAAATGGAAAAAGGCATGCCTATTCCAGTCGTGATCACTGTTTACAGTGACCGTTCATTCACTTTTGAAACTAAGACCTCTCCAGCGGCTTATTTGTTAAAGACTGCTGCAGGCCTGAAATCAGGTTCTCCACGTCCTAACACTCAGAAAGTGGGTACTATCGCTCGCGCTAAAGTTCAAGAAATTGCTGAACTTAAAGCTGCCGATATGACTGGTGCTGACATTGAAGCGATGACTCGCTCAATTGAAGGTACTGCGCGTTCAATGGGTTTGGTTGTAGAGGATTAATATAATGGCAAAACTAACTAAACGCATGCGCGTAATCCGCGAGAAAACTGACGTTACTAAAAACTACGACATTAACGAAGCTATCGCTTTATTAAAAGAATTAGCGACAGCTAAATTCGTTGAAAGTGTAGACGTAGCGGTTAACTTGGGCATCGACCCACGTAAATCTGACCAAAACGTTCGTGGTGCAACAGTGTTGCCACACGGAACAGGTCGTGACGTTCGCGTTGCAGTATTTACACAAGGTGCGAATGCTGAAGCGGCTAAAGCTGCTGGCGCTGAGCTCGTTGGTATGGAAGATCTGGCTGAGCAAATCAAAGCTGGTGAAATGAACTTTGACGTGGTTATCGCATCTCCAGATGCAATGCGCGTTGTTGGTATGTTAGGTCAAATCTTAGGCCCACGTGGTTTAATGCCTAACCCTAAAACAGGTACAGTAACGCCAAACGTTGCTGAAGCTGTTAAGAATGCCAAAGCGGGTCAAGTTCGTTACCGTAACGACAAGAACGGTATTATCCACACTACTATCGGTAAAGTGGATTTCACACCAGTTCAGTTGAAAGAAAACTTAGAAGCATTAGTGTCAGCACTGAAAAAGGCTAAGCCTGCAGTCGCTAAAGGCATCTACGTGAAAAAAGTAAGCATCTCTACCACTATGGGTGCAGGTGTTTCGGTTGATCAAGCGACGCTTGAAACAATCAACTAATTTTACAAAGTGTTCGTGTTAGTCTATAATGCGCGCACTTTGTGGGTTGAAGCCTGTTTTAGACTCCGTTTCGATGGTGTTTAACTCGGGTTTCCGTCCAAGACCGCAGGTGTTTTTTGTAAAAATAACTTAATTTCCTGCGTAGACGGTGTCAGGCCCCAGCTAAATTTTTTTACTGGATCATCTGCACCGTAAGTCACTAAATACATGAGTATTTAGTATGGTAAATACTAGGGAATACCCTAGGTAGAATCCAGGAGTAAAGCCAATGGCATTAAGACTCGAAGACAAAAAAGCGATTGTTGCTGAAGTCAACGAAGCTGCCAAAGGTGCGCTATCTGCAGTTGCCGCTGATTCTCGCGGTGTAACTGTAGGTGCTATGACCGGTCTGCGTAAAAAAGCGCGCGAAGCTGGTGTTTATGTACGTGTAGTACGTAATACATTAGTTCGTCGTGCTGTTGAAGGTACTGCTTTTGAGTGCCTAGCAGAGACGTTCACTGGCCCAACTTTGATTGCTTTTTCTTTAGAGCACCCAGGTGCTGCAGCACGTCTGTTAAAAGACTTTGCTAAAGAACAAGCTAACTTCGAAGTTAAAGGCGCAGCCTTTGAAGGGAATTTCATCCCTGCAGCTGAAATTGATCGTTTGGCGAAACTGCCAACATACGACGAAGCACTAGCTCAGTTAATGATGACTATGAAAGAAGCATCTGCTGGCAAGTTCGTTCGTACACTGGCCGCCCTGCGCGATCAAAAACAAGAAGCCGCTTAATTTTAAGCTGGCAACTTATTGAAATTGAATTCAGAACAATAGGAAACATTTGTTATGTCTATCACTAAAGACCAAATTTTAGAAGCCTTTGCAGCTATGTCTGTAATGGAAGTTGTTGAACTAATCGAAGCAATGGAAGAGAAGTTCGGCGTTTCTGCCGCTGCTGCTGTTGTTTCTGGTGGCGCTGAAGCTGCTGCTGTTGAAGAACAAACAGAATTCAACGTAATTCTGACTGCTCACGGCGAAAACAAAGTTGCAGTAATTAAAGCCATCCGTGGCGCAACTGGTTTAGGCCTGAAAGAAGCTAAAGCTATGTCAGAAGCTTCTCCAGTAGCAGTAAAAGAAGGCGTTTCTAAAGAAGAAGCTGAAGCGCTGAAGAAAGAACTTACTGAAGCTGGTGCTTCTGTAGAAATTAAGTAAGCTATTATTTAGCTTGCTCACCCAAGCCACTTGGGTGAAGGCTGGCGGTTTTTTAACCGTCGGCCTTTTTTGCGCTATATGCGTTGGCGATTTTTTTTCACCGTTTGTCGCCATATATTGCAGTCCCTAGCAGAGATTACTGGTTAGGTTCTTGCCATCAACGGTGATGGGCAAACGTGCTGAATTCAATAACTTAAGTTATTCATTCAGTCTTGGTCACATCTCGTAAGCAGAGGAAACCCATGGTTTACTCCTATTCTGAAAAGAAGCGTATTCGCAAAGACTTTGGTAAGCGTCCAAAAGTTTTGGATATCCCTTATTTATTGTCTATCCAGCTAGACTCTTTTAAGAAGTTCACCGATCAAGATCCTACCGGTGAGCGCGGTTTAGAAGCCGCCTTCCGTAGCGTTTTTCCCATCAAGAGCTTTTCTGGTAATTCAGAACTGCAATACGTCAGCTATAAGCTTGGCGAGCCTGTTTTTGATGTGAAAGAGTGTCAGATCCGCGGTGTTACGTACTCAGCACCACTACGCGTTAAATTACGCATGGTGTTGTATGACCGTGAAGCAGCGGCGGGCACAGTAAAAGATATTAAAGAACAAGAAGTCTACATGGGTGATATCCCATTGATGACGGATAACGGTACTTTTGTTATCAATGGTACTGAGCGTGTAATCGTATCTCAATTACACCGCAGCCCAGGCGTGTTCTTTGATCATGACCGTGGTAAAACCCACTCATCAGGTAAGGTGCTGTATAACGCACGTATTATTCCTTACCGTGGTTCATGGCTTGACTTTGAATTCGATCCTAAAGATGCACTATTTGTACGTATTGACCGTCGCCGCAAACTGCCTGCGACCATCATGTTACGTGCATTAGAATATTCTACTCAAGAGATCCTCGATCTGTTCTTTGAACGCGTAGAGTTCAAGATTAAGAAAGAAACTCTGGTTATGGCTTTGGTACCGGATCGTCTGCGTGGCGAAACTGCCAGCTATGACATCAAGGATGCTGAAGGTTCTATTCTGGTTGAAGCGGGTCGTCGTATTACTGCGCGCCACATTCGTCAGTTAGAAAAAACCAATACCACTGAACTCGAAGTACCAGTTGAATATATCGTGGGCAAATATGCTGCTCAAGATTATATCGATCCGGACACGGGTGAAGTCTTAGTATCAGCTAATAGTGAAATCAGCCTAGAAGATCTGGCTAAATTATCATTGGCCGGTATTAAAGATATCAGCACGTTATTTATTAACGAGCTAGATCATGGTGCTTATATTTCAGATACGCTGCGTATCGATTCAACCACTAACCGCTTAGAAGCGTTGGTTGAGATCTATCGCATGATGCGTCCTGGCGAGCCACCAACCAAAGATGCTGCCGAAGCACTATTCCAGAACTTGTTCTTCAGTGAAGAACGTTATGACTTATCTAAAGTAGGTCGTATGAAGTTCAACCGTCGTCTCAGCATTGCTGATGATGAAGGTAGTGGCGTATTGTCTAAAGAAGATATCGTTGCGGTAATGAAGAACATTATTCATATCCGTAATGGCTTCGACGAAGTCGATGATATCGATCACTTAGGTAACCGTCGTATTCGTAGCGTCGGTGAAATGGCTGAAAACCAGTTCCGTGTAGGTTTAGTCCGTGTTGAGCGCGCCGTGCGTGAACGTCTATCTTTAGGCGATCTGAACGAGCTGATGCCACAAGATTTAATCAACGCTAAGCCAATTTCTGCTGCAGTGAAAGAGTTCTTCGGTTCTTCTCAGCTGTCACAATTTATGGATCAAAACAACCCGCTATCAGAAGTAACGCATAAGCGTCGTATTTCTGCACTTGGCCCTGGTGGTTTGACCCGTGAACGTGCAGGCTTTGAAGTACGAGACGTACACGCAACTCACTATGGTCGTTTATGTCCAATTGAGACCCCTGAAGGTCCAAACATTGGTCTAATCAACTCATTAGCTAGTTTTGCCCGTACTAACTCTTACGGCTTCCTTGAAACGCCATACCGCAAGGTTGTCGACAGCGTGATTACTGACGAAGTGGAATACTTGTCAGCAATCGAAGAAGGTCGTTATGTGATTGCACAGGCGAACATTGAAGTTGATGCTAACGGCCGTATGGTTGAAGAGCAGATTGCTTGTCGTCATAAGGGTGAATCAACCTTTATGCGTGCGGCTGACATCCAGTATATGGACGTTTCGCCACAGCAGATTATTTCTGTTGCAGCTTCACTGATCCCGTTCTTAGAACACGACGATGCTAACCGTGCATTGATGGGTGCAAACATGCAACGTCAAGCCGTACCAACACTGCGTTCTGAAAAGCCGCTAGTAGGTACAGGTATTGAGCGTACTCTTGCTGTTGACTCAGGTGTTGTGGTTGTAGCTAAGCGTGGTGGTTTTGTTGACTACGTCGATGCAAGCCGTATCGTTGTTAAAGTAAATGAAGATGAGCTGCGCGCAGGCGAAGCGGGTATCGACATTTATAACCTGACTAAATACACCCGTTCTAACCAAAACACCTGTATTAACCAACGCCCTTGTTGTGCTGTTGGCGAGCCAGTGGTTCGTGGTGACGTGTTAGCAGACGGTCCGTCTACTGACTTAGGTGACTTAGCCCTTGGCCAGAACATGCGTATCGCGTTCATGCCATGGAACGGTTATAACTTCGAAGACTCGATCTTAATTTCTGAGCGCGTAGCGCAAGAAGACCGTTTCACCACTATCCACATTCAGGAGCTATCTTGTATTGCTCGTGATACTAAGTTGGGTAGCGAAGAAATCACTGCTGATATTCCAAACGTAGGTGAATCTGCCCTGTCGAAACTCGACGAGTCAGGTATTGTTTACATTGGTGCAGAAGTGAAGGGTGGCGACATTCTGGTAGGTAAAGTGACGCCAAAAGGCGAAACCCAGCTGACTCCAGAAGAGAAGCTACTCCGTGCTATCTTCGGTGAAAAAGCGTCTGACGTTAAAGACAGCTCATTGCGTGTACCTAACTCTGTTAAGGGCACTATCATCGACGTACAGGTATTTACCCGTGACGGCGTTGAGAAAGACAAGCGTGCAGTTGAAATTGAAGAGATGCACATTGCCCAAGCGCGTAAAGACTTAGGCGAAGAGTTCAAGATCCTTGAAGAAGGTGTATTGAGCCGTGCGCGTAACTTGTTAACCGGTGCTGGTTTTACCGATGCGCAAATCGCAGCATTGCCACGTAAAGATGTTTTGATTCAAGTCATTGACGATGAAGCTAAACAAACTGAACTTGAGCAATTAGCCGAGCAGCATGACGAACTGAAAGCTGACTTCGATAAGAAGTTTGAAATCAAACGCCGTAAGATCACTCAAGGTGATGATTTGGCGCCAGGCGTACTCAAGATTGTTAAGGTTTACTTAGCGGTTAAGCGTACTATCCAACCTGGTGACAAGATGGCGGGTCGTCACGGTAACAAGGGTGTTATCTCTAAGATTTGTCCAATCGAAGATATGCCATATGACGAACAAGGTAACCCAGTAGACATCGTATTGAACCCACTAGGTGTTCCATCACGTATGAACATTGGTCAGGTACTTGAAGTCCATATGGGCGCCGCTGCCAAAGGCATTGGTAACAAGATCACCGCGATGCTCGAAGAACAGCGTGAGCTGGCTGAAGTGCGTGGTTACATCAAGCAAGTTTATGAATTAGGTGACGAAGTGCAACAGCGCGTCGATATCGATTCATTCACTGATGATGAAGTATTACGTCTTGCGACTAATCTGAAAGGCGGTATCCCGATTGCAACTCCTGCATTCGATGGTGCTAAAGAAAAAGAGATCAAGCAGATGCTTGAACTTGCAGGTTTGCCAACCTCTGGTCAGTTGAAGTTGTTTGATGGTCGTACCGGTAACGAATTTGAGCGTCAAGTAACCGTGGGTTACATGTACATGCTCAAACTGAACCACTTAGTTGATGACAAGATGCACGCCCGTTCTACTGGTTCGTACAGCTTAGTGACTCAACAACCATTGGGCGGTAAAGCTCAATTCGGTGGTCAGCGTTTCGGTGAGATGGAAGTGTGGGCACTAGAAGCATACGGTGCTGCTTATACGCTTCAAGAAATGCTCACTGTTAAATCGGATGACGTTAACGGTCGTACTCAGATGTATAAAAACATCGTCGACGGTAATTATCAGATGCAACCTGGCATGCCAGAGTCCTTCAACGTGTTACTGAAGGAGATCCGTTCACTCGGTATTAATATCGAGTTGGATCAGGCATAAACGCAGGCTTTAGCCGCGTTTAGCAACAGAATGGTGCTCCGTGCATACGGAGCACCCGGTTTAACTCCTTCAGGAGAGAAACGTGAAAGACTTATTAAAGTTTCTGAAACAGCAAAGCAAGACTGAAGAATTTAACGGCATCAAAATTGGTCTGGCATCGCCTGATCTGATCCGTTCTTGGTCTTTTGGTGAAGTTAAGAAGCCAGAAACCATCAACTACCGTACCTTCAAGCCTGAGCGTGAAGGTCTGTTCTGTGCGCGTATTTTTGGCCCAGTCAAAGATTACGAATGTTTGTGCGGTAAGTACAAACGTTTGAAGCACCGTGGTGTTATTTGTGAAAAATGTGGCGTTGAAGTAACCCAGACTAAAGTACGTCGTGAGCGTATGGGTCACATCGAACTGGCTAGCCCAGTTGCGCACATTTGGTTCTTAAAATCACTGCCGTCACGTATTGGCTTAATGCTGGATATGACGCTGCGTGATATCGAACGCGTACTGTATTTTGAATCATTTGTCGTGATCGAGCCTGGCATGACCAGCCTTGAACGTGGCCAAATGCTGACAGAAGAAACGTATCTTGATGCGTTAGAAGAATACGGTGATGAGTTCGAAGCTAAAATGGGTGCTGAAGCAGTTCTTGAACTGTTACGAGCTATCGATTTGGCGAAAGAAATCGAACAAATGCGTGAAGAATTACCTTCAATCAACTCTGAGACTCGTCGCAAGAAAGTGACTAAACGTCTTAAGTTAATGGAAGCATTCTACACATCAGGCAACAAGCCTGAGTGGATGATCTTAAAAGTACTGCCTGTGTTACCACCTGACTTACGTCCGTTGGTACCGCTTGATGGCGGCCGCTTCGCGACATCAGATCTTAACGATCTGTATCGCCGCGTGATCAACCGTAACAACCGTTTGAAGCGTCTGTTAGATTTAGCTGCGCCAGACATTATCGTACGCAACGAAAAGCGTATGTTACAAGAGTCTGTTGATGCGCTATTAGATAACGGTCGTCGTGGTCGTGCTATTACCGGTTCTAACAAGCGTCCTCTGAAATCTTTGGCCGATATGATCAAAGGTAAGCAAGGTCGCTTCCGTCAGAACTTATTGGGTAAGCGCGTCGACTATTCTGGTCGTTCGGTTATTACCGTAGGTCCTACTCTACGTCTGCATCAATGTGGTCTTCCTAAGAAGATGGCATTAGAACTGTTCAAGCCATTCATCTATGGCAAGCTAGAAGGTCGTGGCTTAGCTACTACTATCAAAGCGGCTAAGAAGATGGTTGAGCGTGAAGTGGCGGAAGTATGGGACGTTCTGGATGAAGTGATCCGCGAACATCCAGTGATGCTCAACCGTGCGCCAACATTGCACAGACTGGGTATCCAAGCGTTCGAGCCAGTACTGATCGAAGGTAAAGCAATCCAGTTACACCCACTCGTTTGTGCGGCATACAACGCCGACTTCGACGGTGACCAAATGGCGGTACACGTACCGTTAACACTGGAAGCGCAGCTTGAAGCTCGTGCACTGATGATGTCTACCAACAACATCCTGTCACCTGCAAACGGCGAGCCTGTTATCACTCCGTCTCAAGACGTAGTTTTAGGTCTGTACTACACCAGCCGTGAGCGTATTAACGGTCGTGGTGAAGGTATGGCATTTATGTCTGTTGCTGAAGTTGAAAAAGCTTACGCAACTGGCGCTGCTGAACTGCATGCCCGCGTTAAAGTACGTATCACTGAAACCATTATTGGTGACACTGGTGAACGTACAGAACAACGCCGTATCGTTGATACGACTGTGGGTCGTGCTCTGCTGTCACTTATTTTGCCAGCAGGTTTGTCATTTGATCTGGTTAACCAGAACATGGGCAAAAAGCAGATCTCTAAACTGTTGAACACGTGTTATCGTCAGCTGGGTCTGAAAGATACTGTTATCTTCGCTGACCAATTGATGTATACCGGTTTCCGTTTTGCAACCATCTCTGGTGCCTCTGTAGGTATCGATGACATGGTTATTCCTGACGAGAAATACACCTTAGTTGCGGATGCAGAAGCGGAAGTTCTTGAAATTCAAGAGCAGTTCCAATCTGGTCTGGTAACCGCAGGTGAGCGTTACAACAAAGTTATCGATATCTGGGCAAGCGCCAACGAAAAAGTTTCTAAAGCGATGATGGAAAACCTGTCAACTGAGACAGTGATTAACCGTGATGGCGTTGAAGAGAAACAAGCCTCGTTTAACAGCATCTATATGATGGCTGACTCAGGTGCTCGTGGTAGTGCCGCACAGATCCGTCAGTTGGCTGGTATGCGTGGTCTGATGGCTAAGCCAGATGGCTCAATCATCGAAACGCCAATTACCGCTAACTTCCGTGAAGGTCTAAACGTACTGCAGTACTTTATTTCTACTCACGGTGCGCGTAAAGGTCTAGCCGATACGGCATTGAAGACAGCGAACTCGGGTTACCTGACTCGTCGTCTTGTTGACGTTGCGCAAGATTTAGTGGTTATCGAAGACGATTGTGGTACTTACGAAGGTCTAACCATGAAACCGCTGATTGAAGGTGGTGATGTGGTTGAACCGTTACGTGAGCGCGTACTGGGTCGTGTGGTTGCAATTGATGTGTTCTATCCAGGCACTGAAGATGTGCTAGCTCCGCGTAACACACTCCTCGACGAAGCTTGGTGTGACAAGTTAGAAGAGCATTCAATCGACGAAGTGATTGTACGTTCTGTTATCTCTTGTGATACCGATTTCGGTGTTTGTGCAGCTTGTTACGGTCGTGACTTGGCTCGTGGTCATATTATTAACCACGGTGAAGCAATCGGTGTTGTGGCAGCACAATCTATCGGTGAACCGGGTACACAGTTAACGATGCGTACATTCCACATTGGTGGTGCGGCGTCTCGAGCTTCTGCAGAAAACAATGTCCAAGTGAAAAACTCGGGTTCATTGAAACTGCATAATGCTAAGCATGTAACTAACAGTGACGGCAAACTGGTTATCGTTTCTCGTTCTTCAGAGCTCGCCATCATCGATGAGCTTGGCCGTGAGAAAGAGCGTTATAAAGTGCCATACGGTACTGTGCTTGAGAAGTTAGAAGAAGCTGCTGTTGAAGCTGGCGATGTTATCGCTAACTGGGATCCACATACTCACCCAATCATTTCTGAAGTGGCGGGTAGTATCAAGTTCGAACACATGATTGACGGTGTCACTATGACCCGCCAAACAGACGAACTAACGGGTCTGTCATCCATCGTGATCCTTGACGTTGGTCAGCGTGGTACTGCGGGTAAAGAAATGCGCCCAATGATCCGCCTGCTTGGCGCTAATGGTAACGATTTGATGATCCCAGGTACTGAAGTGCCAGCACAGTACTTCTTACCAGGTAGTGCGATTGTTAACTTGGAAGATAACGCACAAATCAACGTGGGTGACGCTTTAGCTCGTATTCCTCAGGAATCGTCTAAAACACGCGACATCACCGGTGGTCTGCCACGCGTTGCTGACTTATTCGAAGCACGTAAGCCAAAAGAGCCTGCTATTCTTGCGGAAATCTCAGGTACCATCTCGTTTGGTAAAGAGACCAAAGGTAAGCGTCGCTTGGTGATTACACCTGCTGATGGCGGTGAACATTACGAAGAGATGATCCCTAAATGGCGTAACTTAAACGTGTTCGAAGGTGAAAAAGTCGAACGTGGTGAAGTTATCGCTGACGGTCCAGAAGCGGCACATGACATTCTGCGTCTTCGTGGTATCCACAATGTTGCAAACTACATTGTGAACGAAGTACAGGACGTCTACCGTCTGCAAGGCGTGAAGATCAACGATAAGCATATCGAAGTGATCATCCGTCAAATGCTGCGTAAGTGTCTGATCACTTCTGCTGGTGATGCTGATTTCCTCGAAGGGGAACAAGCTGAAGTATCACGTGTGAAGATCGCTAACCGCGAACTGATCGCCCAAGGTAAAGTACCTGCAACGTTTGAGCGTGAACTACTGGGTATTACTAAAGCATCTCTGGCAACAGAATCCTTTATCTCAGCAGCATCGTTCCAAGAGACAACGCGCGTACTGACCGAAGCCGCCGTAGGTGGTAAGAGCGATCAATTACGTGGTCTGAAAGAAAACGTTATCGTTGGCCGACTGATCCCAGCCGGTACAGGTTACGCTTATCACAAGACTCGTAATGAAGCGCGTGCGAAGAAAAACGAACCTGTAGTAGTGAATAAAATCACTGCAAGTGAAGCCGAACAGAACTTGGCCGATCTCTTAAACCTGGCTGGTAGCCAAGATTAAGTAATCAGTTTGTTATAAAAAGGCGCCCTAGGCGCCTTTTTTCTTGGAATATGCCGCAAAAGTTGGCTATTTCTTGACAGTTAGGCATTACCTTTCTAAAATTCCGCGTCCCACCATTGTGGGATATAGATTTTTCACACCTTATCGTTGAGTTTGATTCAACTGACTCGGAGCTATACATGGCAACTGTAAACCAGTTGGTACGTAAGCCACGCGCGCCAAAAGTCGACAAGACTAACGTGCCTGCGTTGAATGCGTGCCCGCAAAAACGTGGTGTTTGTACACGTGTGTACACAACTACCCCTAAAAAACCTAACTCTGCACTACGTAAAGTAGCTCGTGTGCGTCTTACTAACGGTTTCGAAGTTACTTCGTACATCGGCGGTGAAGGCCACAACCTGCAGGAACATAGCGTGATCTTAATCCGTGGTGGTCGTGTTAAAGACTTACCAGGTGTGCGTTATCACACTATTCGTGGCGCATTAGACTGTGCAGGTGTGACTTCACGCCGCCAAAGCCGTTCTAAATACGGTGCTAAGCGTCCTAAGTCTTAACTTATCCGTTAAGTAAGGCCAAGCTAGTTTTATTTTGAGAATTCCAGTTTTGGAAGTCCCTGAAGCATACGGAGAATTGTTATGCCAAGACGTCGCGTTGTAGGACAACGTAAAATCCTACCAGATCCAAAGTTTCACAGTGAGTTGTTGGCTAAGTTCATCAACGTCATTATGCAGGACGGCAAAAAGTCGACTGCAGAAAAAATTATCTACAAGGCATTAGATGTTGTTGCTGAAAAGAAAAGCGAAGCACATCTGACAATCCTTGAAGCAGCCCTGGACAACGTTCGCCCATCAGTCGAAGTTAAATCTCGTCGCGTTGGTGGTTCTACGTACCAGGTACCATGTGAAGTTCGTCCAGTGCGTCGTAATGCACTGGCGATGCGCTGGTTGGTTGAAGCTGCTCGTAAGCGTGGTGAAAAATCTATGGCTTTACGTCTGGCAGGTGAAATGCTGGATGCGTCTGAAAACAAAGGTACTGCTGTTAAGAAGCGTGAAGACGTGCATCGCATGGCTGAAGCTAACAAGGCCTTTGCTCATTACCGTTGGTAATATGATGGTGTGGGCTTAGGCCCACACCATAGTTGTTGATATTGCCAAGACTTCGGTCTTGGTGGAGAGGGTATAATCGTGGCTCGTACAACCCCAATTGAGCGTTATCGTAATATCGGTATTTGTGCTCATGTTGATGCAGGTAAAACTACCACAACAGAACGTGTTCTGTTCTATACCGGTTTATCTCATAAAATCGGTGAGGTGCATGACGGCGCTGCTACCACAGACTGGATGGTTCAAGAGCAAGAGCGTGGTATTACTATCACCTCAGCTGCGGTAACTACTTTCTGGCGTGGTATGGATGCTCAATTCACTGAACACCGTATCAATATCATCGATACCCCTGGTCACGTTGACTTTACTATTGAAGTTGAACGATCTCTGCGTGTTCTTGATGGTGCCGTTGTCGTTTTCTGTGGTTCTTCTGGTGTTGAACCTCAGTCCGAAACAGTATGGCGTCAAGCTGATAAATATCGCGTTCCACGCATAGTATTTGTCAATAAAATGGACCGTGCAGGTGCAGACTTTGAACGTGTAGTGAAGCAAATCGGGACTCGCCTAGGAGCCACTTGTGTACCTATTCAATTGAATATTGGTGCAGAAGAGCACTTCAAGGGGGTTATTGACTTAATTAAGATGAAAGCGATTAACTGGGACGAAGCGGACCAGGGAATGACTTTCACTTATGAGGCAATCCCAGCAGACTTAGCGGCTAAAGCGGCTGAAATGCATGAGTATCTGGTTGAAGTAGCAGTCGAATCTTCGGATGAACTGATGAATAAGTACCTTGAAGAAGGCACGTTGTCAGAAGACGAGATTAAAAAGGCACTACGTCAGCGGACTATAAATAATGAAATCGTTTTAGCGACCTGTGGTTCTGCATTTAAGAACAAAGGCGTTCAAGCGGTACTTGATGCGGTGATTGAATTTTTGCCAGCGCCAGTCGATGTGCCTCCAATTAAGGGTATCGATGAAAATGAGCAAGAAGTAGAGCGCCCATCAGATGACAATGCACCTTTTGCTGCATTGGCATTTAAGATAGCTACGGACCCATTCGTAGGAACTTTAACCTTTATTCGTGTGTATTCAGGCGTACTCGAATCAGGTTCAGGCGTTTACAACTCTGTGAAACAGAAACGTGAGCGAGTAGGTCGCATGGTGCAAATGCATGCTAACGATCGAACTGAGCTGAAAGAAGTCCGTGCTGGTGATATCGCTGCGGCTATTGGTTTAAAAGAAGTGACTACGGGTGATACACTTTGTGATAACGATCATAGAGTGATCTTGGAACGCATGGAGTTCCCAGAGCCAGTAATTACCATTGCCGTTGAACCTAAGTCAAAAGCCGACCAAGATAAAATGGGTATTGCGTTGCAAAAACTTGCAGCTGAAGATCCATCATTCCGAGTTGAAACTGACGAAGAGTCATCACAGATTCTGATTTCGGGTATGGGTGAGTTACACTTAGACATTATCGTTGACCGTATGCGTCGCGAATTTGGTGTTGAATGTAACGTTGGTAAGCCACAAGTGGCCTACCGTGAAACTATCCGAGCTACAGTCGAAGCTGAAGGTAAATTTATACGCCAATCAGGTGGTCGTGGACAATTCGGCCATGTTTGGTTAAAACTAGAGTCTAATGAAGAAGGCGCTGGTTACGAATTTGTCAATGCTGTTGTGGGTGGAGCGATTCCTCGTGAATACATTCCCGCGGTTGATAAAGGTATCCAAGAACAGATGAAGAATGGCGTTCTCGCTGGCTTCCCTGTGTTGGACGTGAAGGTCACTCTGTTCGACGGTTCATATCATGATGTGGACTCGAATGAGATGGCGTTCAAAATTGCAGGTTCTATGGGCTTCAAAAAGGGTGCGCTTGAAGCAAATCCTGCGTTGCTCGAGCCTTGCATGAAAGTAGAAGTAACTACCCCTGAAAATTATATGGGTGATGTCGTCGGTGATTTAAACCGTCGTCGTGGCTTAATTGAAGGGATGGATGATGGCTTTGGTGGCATTAAAATAGTCCATGCTGTAGTTCCTCTCGCTGAAATGTTTGGTTATGCAACTGATTTGCGATCTGCGACTCAGGGGCGCGCTTCATACTCTATGGAGTTTTTGAAGTACTCTGATGCACCGCAAAACATTGCGAAAGCGATTATTGAATCTCGTAGCTAATTCAGTTACGACATAAATGTTATTATGGTCCAGCACTGACTGGACTATTCTGAAAGAAAGGAATATATCGTGGCAAAAGCTAAATTTGAACGTATTAAGCCTCACGTAAACGTGGGCACCATTGGTCACGTTGACCATGGTAAAACCACTCTAACTGCAGCTATTTCAGCAGTTCTGGCTAAGACTTATGGTGGCGAAGTGAAAAACTTTGCTCAAATCGATAACGCTCCAGAAGAGCGTGAGCGCGGTATTACTATTAATACTTCTCACATCGAATATGACACACCAGCACGTCACTACGCACACGTAGACTGCCCAGGTCACGCCGACTATGTTAAAAACATGATCACTGGTGCTGCACAGATGGACGGCGCTATTTTGGTTGTGGCTTCAACAGACGGCCCAATGCCACAGACACGTGAGCACATCCTGCTTTCTCGTCAAGTTGGCGTACCATACATCATTGTGTTCATGAACAAGTGTGACATGGTTGATGACGAAGAATTACTGGAATTAGTAGAGATGGAAGTGCGTGAACTTCTGTCAGAATACGATTTCCCAGGTGATGATTTACCTGTTATTCAAGGTTCAGCTCTGAAGGCCCTAGAAGGTCAGCCAGAGTGGGAAGCAAAAATTCTTGAGCTGGCAGCAGCACTAGATTCTTACATTCCAGAACCACAACGTGATATCGATAAGCCGTTCCTACT
>NZ_FTNN01000006.1 GCF_900156405.1 Shewanella morhuae | reverse complement strand
GCCGGTGTCATCGGTAATGCTGGTGATCGCCACGGTGTTGCCGTCGCCATCTTGGTCAATCTTGGTATCAATCACCACGTCCTGGGTGACGGTTTTGCTGTTGCCCGCCAGGTCAGTGACGGTGGCGCTGACAGGGTAAGTGCCATCGGCCAAGGTGGTGCCGGTTAAGTCGATGCTCCAGTTACCGCTGGCATCAATCACCAAGCCGTTGGCGGTGGTGTAGATCACGCCATTGATGGTGACGGCCAAGGTGCTGTTGTCACCTAAATCGACGGTACCGTTGAAGACTAAGGTGTTGTCATTGGTGATGAAGTCGCTGCCCGAGGCGCCGGTGTCATCGGTAATGCTGGTGATCGCCACGGTGTTGCCATCGCCATTTTGGTCAATCTTGGTATCAACATTGCCATTATCTGTGGCTTCACCTGTATTGCCCGCTGGATCTGTCACTGTTGCTATAGCTGTATAGCCACCTTCAGCGAGTGGGTTAATGACATCGACAGAATAGGTACCATCAGGGTTTACTGTGGTGGTGAGAGTCTGCTCTGCACCTGTGCTGTCGGTGACAACAATCGTAATAGTGCTACCTGGCGGTGCATCAGTCGAACCTGTGATCGTTGGTGTAGTATCTTGGGTATCATCAGGTGCATCAACAGTAATTGTTGGCGCAGTCGTATCGAGTAGTGCTGAATCACTGCCTTCAGGAGATGTGTTACCGGCACTGTCTGTGATCGTCGCTACAACTGTAATCGTTTCGCCTTCACCGGGAGCTGGAAGGTTGAGATTCACAAAGCCATTGTTGATATCTTCCTGAGTCAGTGTGTAGTCAACACCATTAACAGTCAGCGTATCGCCTACATTTGCACCTGTGCCATCTAAGCCAATAGTGACATTGACTTCAGTATTGCCTGCTAGCTCCTCGTTACTGATAAAACCATCATTGTTTGTATCTGTATTGATAGTGACACTAGGTCCCCCATCGGCGACTGGTGTGATATTGATGGTTAATGTTGCTGAAGAGCCTGTATTGGTTGTGTAAGTAATTGTTGGGACTTGGCCATTCCAGTTTTCATTAGGTGTGAAAGTGTACGAGCCATCAGCATTTAATACTAAGGAGCCGCTTTCGAGGGCGACTTCTGTACCAGCCGCGTAGGTTGTTCCATTTATTTCGAAACTAACGACGCTTAAAATTGAATCTACATCACTGTCGTTATCGAGAACGTTGCCAGAAGCAATAGTATCTTCGTCGACAATATTACTGTCATTGTTAAGGATTGAGGGAGAGTCGGTGGCGATTGTTTGTTCTGGTGTATTGATAACTGTCGCTGCGAATGATTGGCCTGACGTTGAGTAGCCTGAGCTTGCTATGATCTCACTACCACCACGGGCTAAAGTGACATAGCCTGAGTTACCGTCACGACCGGGTGTGTTTCCTGCGGCGGTCTCTGGTAGGTTTTTGGTTGGATCTTCGCCTGATGCGATAAGATCTTGTAACGCTTGGATTTCATCAAAAGCAGCGTCATTATTTGCCGTGGGAGCAACCGCAGCTGTTGTATTCGGTTCAACCTCGTTAGATAGTTTAGTGCCATCATCGAAGGTGATTTCATAGGTCGCGTTATCGCCAATATTGAGCACAGCACCTTTAGGGAGTTGTTCGCCATCCTTAGCGGGTTGCTTTGAACCATCAACTTCGATATCAATTTGCCCATTTACCAGCTTAAGCAAACCTTTTTTTGATGTAATTACCGATCCCATAGTAAGCTCCCAACAGCCAAGTGTGTTAATCCATAAAGTATTAATCCAACAGATGTGTTGGATCGCGATACAATTGGCGAAATATTAGCTAATGGAACGACAGATGTCAATTTATTGACGCAGCTGTGCTGGTTAGTTTTAATGGGCTTGAGCAAGA
The DNA here is from genome assembly GCF_900156405.1 of Shewanella morhuae. Lineage (GTDB taxonomy): Bacteria > Pseudomonadota > Gammaproteobacteria > Enterobacterales > Shewanellaceae > Shewanella > Shewanella morhuae. The sequence continues at coordinate 249,306 of NZ_FTNN01000006.1, read as the reverse complement.
TAAACGTACGATAGTGTCAAAATTTAGATGTGTAACTAGATATAGTGGTTAAATTTGCAGAGTGGGCTGTATTTAGTGTCTTTGATTTCTATAAAAAAACATATTAATAACAAATTAATCTTAAATTAGAGATTAGTAAATTGTAAAAATAGTTTTTTATTGGCAAATAGGTGGGGTTTTCAGGGAATATGGCGTTGCTGAGTTGTTAGTCATGATGCCGTGACTCATTATTTAGAATATCGCGGCATCAATTGTAAGTTAATAGAGTAGATTTATAGATTAGCAGCCTGACGATAACTTTGATTAGCGTTATTTTGCTCGCCTAACTGTTCTTGAATCCTAGCTAAGGCTAACCAAGAGGCTTTAGTCGGTTCTAGTCGACAAACATTTTGCCAGCAGATTTTTGCTTCTTTCATGTCCCTGGTTTGCTGATATAGCTTGGCTAGGCAGGTCTGGTAGTCTGCATTATTCTCATGAGTCACTTCATATTTCAGTAACTCTTTACGGATCTCGGTATCTTGAGCTGTTGTAATTTCGGGGATAGCTTGTAGCAATGTGGGTTCTGGAGAGCTGCGTAACTTTTTCGAGAGCAGTTTCATGGCTTGATCTTTACGATTAAAGCGACACAAACCCATAGCATAAATCGCTAGAAACTGAGACTGATTTCGCTCGCTGCGTGGTAGCCATTGCCAACATTGTTCTAAGGCTTCTTCACCTTTAATGGTTGCCGCTTGCAGTAAAGCACTGTGAGTGGCGATATTCAGTTCATTCAGCTGAGTATCATCAAGGATTTGGCGTTTCTTCAAAATAGGTAACAATAGTTTAAGCGCATCCCAATCTTCTTGTGCTTGATATAGCTCAAGGGCAAGTTTAAGTACTGGGGCTTTGCTTTTACTCGTAGGAGATAACTTGTCGAGTTCGACGCGGGCTAAGGTTAATTCCCCTTGTTTTAAAAGATACCGAGTGCGTGTGGTTGTAACCGCGTTTGCTGCCAGTGGTTGTGCTGCTGCGCGATTAAGATATTGGTCACGCTCGGCTATTTTTTGTTGATACTGTGCAGCCCGTGCCGCAGCAAGTAAATTCAGTGCAGGTAGCTCGCCGTTGTCAGCGCCTTTGATCATCGCTCGCTCTGCTGCTGGCCAATCTTCTTCAGCCAGTGCTAATGCGCCCATTAATGTATGTTTTTTAGCGGAACGTCGGCGCCAGTGGTGCGGGATAAAACGGCTACGTAACATAAGGTTAATGGCAGTAACTACTATCCATTCCAGTATTTGAAATACAGCATAAAATATAATTAAAGCAATGACACCAAAGACTAAACTGGTTTCAATCTGATAATCACCTGCCGCAATGTATACATACCCAGTATTGCCGACTAACCAAGGGCTGATGCATAAACCGATCAGCACTATGAGTAACAACATTAATATCTTAATCATAGTGGCGCACCCTCTAATGAGGTGAGTTCACCATAACTTGTGAGCTGTAACAGTAAAGGTTTTGCGGCAAAGGATTTTACGGTTATAGGGTCAAGTTCTAAGGTTGCTAATTTATCAATTTCGGCAATGGCTTCGACCGTTTTATGATCTTGTATATCAAAGTTGGTTTGTATCCATTTACGCGCCATCATGAGCGATTGGTGATACGAAGCTCTATCATAGCGATATAGTGCAAGTTGGCATTGCAATAGTTTATGGCGAATATTTTCAACTAAATACCATTGTTGCTCTGGTGCGAGTAAGGCGGGTGCATCAGCAGTTTTATGGCGGATAGTGATAAAGTCTTCAGTTAATGCTTTCCAGGTTTTACCTAAATTGCTTTGCCAATCATTTAAATCGCTGGTAATCACAGTATCTTGCGGCGTACCGGCGTCTACATCAGTGCGATTAAGTGGCAGTTTATCGAGTTGCTCAATTAAGGTATCCAGAGCTAACACACTACCATCAATATCGGTTGTTTTTATGCTGGACGTGGCGGCGATATCTTTTGCCAGTGCTTTACGAATCGGTAATAACGCGGGGTTGTTCATCGCGGCGATGGTTTCATCGGCTGATTTCAATAAATCAGTGGCAGTGCGGGGATCTTTCTCTAGCCATAGTTTGCGACCTGCCATATTTACTAGATATTCGGCTTCTGAGGCCATCCAATGAGTAGGACTGCGCTGGGCGAGTTTATTGATCCTATCCTGCAATTGCTTTTGTTCTTCGGTTAACTTAGATAATTCTTGGTAAGTCTTAGCATCATTTAGCTGTTGCTGCTCAAGCTGACTAATACGTTGATTGGGTTGTAGCAGTGCTTGCTGTAGTTGCTCTTGCAGGGCGAGATTTTTCTGATTCTGCGTTAGTAGTTGTTGTTGCATCTGTTGATACAACATAAAGCCGCCGCCAAGGCAGCATACCGTTAAGCCTAATGCTAATAAAACCCCCAAACGAATTGCCCATGAGCTTCTAGTGGAGATAGTGGTTTTGCGCGCAGTGCTTTGTGGTTTGGCTTTGCTTGTTTGAGTTTCAGCGGAGGATGCTGAAGTCGCGGGCGTGTCATCGGTTATTATCGATGGTGCAATAATAGTAGGAGTAGCCTCTAATTCTGTATTTTTTGCGTCGTGCTTATTGTTATCCATTTAACAGTCCTTGAAAACATGCTACTGCCGAAACTCGAGTAAAATCCGGCTAAATAGCGCTTAGAGTTTAAGGGCGTTTAGCACGGCTTTGTTGTTGGCTGCACTAGCATTGGTAACTTGGGTTATACCAAAAGCGCGAGCTTGAGCTTCTACTCGATGACTTGGGACTATGATATGACATGCGCGCAGCCATGCAAATAACTCTTTTGGCACTAAATTAATCAGATTATCGAGAGTTTCACCGCTGGTGATAATAATAGTGTCTATCCCGCAGTGTTGCCATTGTAAGGCAATGTGTCGTCCATCTAGCGGTGGACAAGCTCGTTGATACACTTCCCAATAGCGAACATTGGCGCCGCGCTCAACTAATTGCTCGGCTAATGCTTCACGGCCGCCAACACCCCGAATAATAATAATTTGTTTATTTTTAATATTTTGTAGCGGCGAGAGTGTGAGTAATCCTTCGGTCTGCTGACAATCATCTGGGGCTTCGAGGGCTACAATACCGAGTTTATCTAATGCTTCCCACGTAGCGTGTCCAACAGCAAAATATTGAGCTTGAGGCCATGTTTGAGTTTGTGGATCTGTAGCGGTTAAAGCATCGTCAGCAAACGTTACCGCATTGGCGCTGATACAGATAATCATATCGGCGTTGGCCAGTGGATGCGGGATACTTGCTGCGATAGGGGGCATCGCTTGGACACACAATAGAGGTGTGACCCAGTGGGCAATGCCTCGTTCATTCAAGGCATCAACCATAGACTGATTGCGCCCTTCAGGACGCGTCAGTAAGACTTTCATCGGCTTAAGCTTTAGCGTAAACGGCGTCGAGTATGCTTTTTGCACCTTTGCTTAAGAGTTCTTCAGCAAGAGCAATACCTAATTGCGTTGATTCGGTTTTGGGGCCGGTGATCACGCCTTCGATGATTTCGCTGCCATCAGGGTTCCCAACAAGGCCACGTAACGTCATTTCATCACCCACAATTTCAGCAAATGCACCAATCGGTACTTGGCAGCCACCTTCTAGGCGAGTGTTCATCGCACGCTCGGCAATAACGCGGTAACGCGTTTCTAAATGTTCTAATGGAGCCAGCAGGGCTTTAACGCGCTCATCATTAGTACGGCATTCAATACCGACTGCACCTTGGCCATTGGCGGGTAATGATTCTTCTGGAGAAATGAAATTTGCAATTCTCGCTGACAATTTGAGGCGAATAAGTCCTGCAGCAGCAAGAATAATAGCATCGTATTCGCCGTTATCTAGCTTGGCTAAGCGCGTACCGACGTTGCCGCGTAAATCTCTAATCACAATATCAGGACGCGCCGCACGTAATTGGCATTGGCGACGTAAACTTGAAGTACCAACGATTGCGCCTAGTGGTAATTCGCTGATGGATTTATATAAATTTGATACAAAAGCATCGCGTGGATCTTCGCGCTCGCAAATAATCTCAAGCCCTAAGCCTTCAGGAAACTCGACCGGTACATCTTTCATTGAATGCACAGCGATATCAGCTTGGCCTTCTAATATAGCGACTTCGAGTTCTTTAACAAATAAGCCTTTGCCGCCAACTTTAGCTAATGGCGTGTCTAACATGACATCGCCTTTGGTGCTCATGGGCAGTAGTTCAACCACAATACCTGGGTGAATACGCTCTAATTCAGCTTTAACAAATTCAGCTTGCCACATGGCTAGCGGGCTCTTACGAGTAGCAATACGAATGTGATTTTGAGACATGCTTGAGTTTCCATCAAAGATCATAGTTGCGCCAATGCTAACATTGGCACATCGTTTATGTAAGGAAGCAGTGTCGATTCTTTGAAGTCTGCGAGGTTCTGAGTTAAACGTAAATGTGATGCGGATCACGTTTGGTTGCTCGAATTTACAGAAGTGTTAACATGAGCACATTCTTCATATGTGCCGTGTTTTTGAATGGATCAGCAAATACAATTTCCTGATATAGCCGAAAAGCTTAATAAAGTGCGAATAGCGCGTGCCTTAGTATTGCTGCCACCGCTGCAAAAGCACTTATTTTATCTGATCCCCTTTCTCGTTCACCACAATAGCGTTAAGTATCCCGGTTACAGTGCCTCCAATACTCCCTGTGGCATTAATGAGTATATTGTTGATGAGCGAGAGTCCCAAGCCTGTGACGTATTTTCACTGCCATTTATGACTGAAGAGGCCGATGTGAATGCGTTTGAAGGCGTTTATGCTATGGGGAGCACCGGTAGTTTTGGCCAAAACAATAAGAGTGATGTGGATGTTTGGCTCATACACCGTGCCGATTTGTGTGCTGAAGATTTAGCGTTAATCAGAGTTAAGACCAACAGGTTGACTGCTTGGTTTGCCGAGTATCAGTTTGAGGTTAATTTTTACTTAGTCCATCCGCAGCAGTTTTGTGGCGATCAAGCTATCCATGGCTGTCAATCATCGATGGCCCACGAACACAGTGGTAGTGCTCAACATTGGTTATTACTTGAAGAATTTTATCGTAGCCAAATTCGGCTAGCGGGTAAAACGATTGCATGGTGGCCAGACGCAAAACTCAATCCAGCACTGTTATCCTTAGGTGATGCACACGAATTGCCCGCGAGTGAGTATTTTGGGGCTTCGTTGTGGCAGCTCTATAAAGGTTTGGATAAACCTCATAAAGCCTTGATTAAAGTATTGTTACTTGAAGCTTACGCTAGCGATTACCCACATTCTAGCTTGCTTTGCGATCGCCTGTGGCAGCGATCTTTAGCGGGAGATTTCTCGATATTGAATGATGCTTATTATTCAATTTACGAGATCATTGAAGCCTATTTACTTAAGCAAAATGATACCCGTCGACTTGAGATTGTACGCCGCTGTTTTTATCTGAAATGTGGTGTGTATTTGAGCCGCGTTCAAGAGGGGAAAGATTGGCGCTATGCTCAATTAAAACAGTTAGTACAGGACTGGCAGTGGCCCGATAGCTTAATTGCGACTTTAGACGACTGTGAGCATTGGCACAGTGGCCAACTCAATTGGTTTAACGACCAGCTTAACGAGCTATTATTGGCAAGTTACCAAACCTTACTGCGTTTCGCATCGACGCATGCATTAAATGAAGGTTTGCGGATTGAAGAGCTCGGCATGCTGACTCGAAAATTACATACCTATTTTAGCCAAGATGAAGATCAAATCGCCAAGCTTAATTTGCTGTGGAGCGCTTCGGTCGCTGAGTCTGAAGTCACTATGGTGTCAAGCTCGCGTGTACGTGAGTACTACCTTTATCGACAAGGGCCACAGCCACAAAATCTTATAGGTGAATCGGCGATATGTAAAGGTAAGGCGCCATCAACCTTGATGATTTGGGCCTGTTTAAACGGAGTTTCTACACCTGAAACCAAATGGCATGAGTTTGGTCAGAATAAAGCCAAATCGCGGCGTCTTACCGAAGCCTCAAAACGGCTGCTTAATTTTATTGGCCACGATTGGCGCGTGTCAAAGTTGGATTTATGTAAGCCTTGGCACTTCCGTAAATTAATTTTTATGCTGAATTTAGACTGCGACCCCACGATTGAATGGCTCGGACAGGAAATGATGGTCGATGTGATGAACGCGAACGTGTTTTCACTCGGACGTAAAAAAGCCAATATGCTCGGTGCATTAGATGCGATTTGTTTAAACAGTTGGGGCGAGTGGCAGTGCCATCGCTTTGAAGGCGATACCGCAGTACTGCAAGCGTTAGCCTTTGTCACGCCTGGATTAAGACGTGCCAATTTGCCTGTGGATATCGATGTGATCAGCTGCTCGCAAAAATTACGGCCGCAACTCAAATTAGCCGTCAAAACTTTACTGAGGCAAACGGTACGTCTGTGCCAACAAGTGCAGCAATCGAGCACCTTAGTGCAGCCACTGCAGATACGTCATACCCGTTATGGGATCTTTTTTAATCCACTCGGTATGGCCTATCAGGACTTGAGTGATGCTAAGTCTTTTTATCAACAGTTATCTCGTAGTCACTTAGTGCAACTGCCGCGCCCTGAGCTGGGCGATGATCCCTTTTCGAGTATGCCTAAAGTGGTGCAAAACTATGCCGCTAAAGGTACTATCCAGTATTTTTTACGCCAGCGAACCGATAACTTGGACGTATTTATTCTCGATGAAGAAAACCAGTTAAGTCATTATGTTCAGGCGGGATCTAACATGGACGAGTTAGTCAATAAAGTGAGTCATCACTATGTGTTTGACGAGCACTATGCTTCACGTGCACAGTTTAATATTCCGCAGTTTTTTCATTTAGTACGAGTCATGGGCGAGTTAACCGTGGCACCTTTCGGTATGGACATTACCGATCAAGATACTGAATTTTAACGTTACTTTTAGATGCGTTGAAAATACAGTCGGTTGAGAATAAGTGATGGGAAATAAACAATGGGAGCCTTAGCTCCCATTTTGTTTTGCGCAATACACAGTTTGAATTAAAAACTGAGTTTAATTCCACCTTGGCGCTGGATAGAGTCTTGTACGAATGGCATAAATTCGTTGCCACTACGCCCGTCAATCCACTTACCCTCTACAAAACCAAAGTGGTACCCACCAAAACGTGTGGCTAACCAAATCTCGTGCAAAGGTTCTTGCTTGTTGATAACAATTTTTGAGCCATCAACAAACTCTAATTGTAATACGTTGCCACTGGCATCGATATCGACATCGGCATCTTGCTCATCAATCGCAGTTTCAATCGCATTTTCTATCGCTTGGAACATGTCATCAGCGAGCTGGTGAAATTCTGTATCTGTCATGGCCATGCATTTCTGTCCTTTGCTTTCGTCAAGATGGATGCGATTATAAGGCTATTAGCCATCAGATGCACAGATGTTGAGAAAAATGAGACTGTTTTTATTGTTATTGCTTGGTAGCCTATTTATTACGGCATGTGGTCAGAAAGGCCCTCTTTATCGCTCACCTGCCACTGAGGTTAGTCAGCCTAAAAGCGTCGAGGAGTCTAAAGCGGCGTCTGAAGCAGAAGAAATCAAGACCGAAATTAGATCCATCGAAGTACAAAAAAACCAACAATAACAATTACCATTGCAGCGATAACGCGCAGTAAGGAATCAGACATTGGATCACTTTCTCTACCAAGATAATACCTTGTATGCCGAAGGCTGTCAGGTTACTGAATTAGCTCAAACTTATGGCACGCCACTGTATATCTATTCGCGCGCAACCCTTGAGCGCCATTGGCATGCTTTTAATAATGCAGTGGCAGACCATCCACATCTTATTTGCTATGCAGTTAAAGCTAACGCTAACCTTGCGGTACTGAATGTATTAGCACGTTTAGGCAGTGGTTTTGATATTGTGTCCGGCGGTGAACTCGCTCGCGTCATCGAAGCCGGTGGCGATCCTGCTAAAGTGGTGTTCTCTGGTGTGGGTAAAACCGTTGCTGAAATGGAGCAAGCACTTAATCTGGGCATTTACTGTTTTAACGTTGAATCAAGCGCCGAGCTTGAGCAGTTAAATCAGGTTGCGGGCCGTTTGGGTAAAGTTGCCCCTGTATCACTGCGGATAAATCCAGATGTCGACGCTGGAACTCATCCTTATATTTCGACTGGTCTTAAAGAAAACAAATTCGGTATTGCTATGGACGAGGCGGAAATCGTTTTCGCCCGTGCCCGTGTTTTACCTCATCTACATATTAAAGGTGTAGATTGCCATATCGGCTCGCAATTGACTGAAATCCAACCATTCCTTGATGCGATGGATCGTATGCTGGCATTAATCGATCGCTTGGCAGAGCAAGGTATTGTTATTGAGCATTTCGATGTCGGTGGCGGTTTAGGGGTAACTTATGATGATGAAACCCCGCCGCACCCTGATGTGTATGCCGCGGCTCTACTTAAGCGTTTAGGCAGCCGCCAACTTAAACTGATTTTTGAACCGGGGCGCGCAATTGCCGCTAACGCGGGGATCTTTGTCACTCAAGTGCTTTACCTTAAAGAAAACAGTGATAAGCGTTTTGCGATTGTCGATGGCGCGATGAATGACTTAATCCGTCCAGCGCTTTACAGTGCATGGCAAAAAATTATTCCCGTAGTGCCAAGAAGCTCACAAGCCTATGATTTTGATATCGTTGGCCCAGTGTGCGAAACCGGTGACTTTTTAGGTAAAGATCGCCAACTTGCGTTAGCGGCCGGTGATTTGCTTGCTGTACGCTCCAGTGGTGCCTATGGTTTTGCAATGGCATCTAACTACAATACGCGTCCCCGTGCGGCCGAGATTATGGTCGATGGTGAGCAGGCTTACCTTGTGCGTGAGCGAGAAAAGTTATCGCAACTGTGGCAAGGTGAGCAGCTCCTGCCGTAAACTAGAAAAATATATTGATTCAGGCGCTTGGATTCATCATTTATGAGCCGCGCCTTGGCTTAAAGGATAAGTATCTTGATCCAATTCACTAAGATGCACGGTCTTGGCAATGATTTTATAGTGGTCGATGGGATCACACAAAACGTGTTTTTTTCGCCAGAGCAAATCCGCCGTCTAGCCGATCGTAACTTTGGCATCGGTTTTGACCAACTTCTTTTAGTTGAGCCGCCCTATGATCCTGATTTAGATTTTCATTATCGTATTTTTAATGCTGACGGCAGTGAAGTTGAGCAATGTGGCAATGGTGCGCGTTGTTTTGCGCGTTTTGTACGTAATAAGGGGCTGACAAATAAGAATAAAATTCGTGTTAGCACCTCATCTGGCAAAATGACATTGCGTTTGGAGCGTGATGGAACGGTTACCGTAAATATGGGTGTGCCAATTCTCGAGCCGAGTCAAATTCCTTTTAAAGCCAAGAAACCCGAAAAAACCTACCTACTGCAAACACCGCTACAAACCTTTTTATGTGGTGTAGTGTCGATGGGTAATCCACATTGTGTGCTCGATGTTGAAGATGTGACCAGCGCTCCTGTCGCTGAAATTGGCGCTATGTTGACCAAACATGAACGCTTTCCGCGCGGGGTTAATGTAGGCTTTATGCAAGTGGTAAACTCAGGTCATATTAAACTGCGGGTGTATGAACGCGGTGCGGCTGAAACCTTAGCTTGTGGTACAGGTGCGTGCGCTGCTGTGGTTGTCGGCCAAATACAAGGCAAGTTAGGGAAACAAGTACAGGTAGATTTACCCGGCGGCACGTTAAGCATTAACTGGGAAGGTGAAGGTAAGCCGCTGTGGATGACGGGTCCTGCACAGCACGTTTACGATGGACAAATTCAGTTATGACCGAGCCTTTGATGCCGCAGACTAATGTGCCCTTTGATGAGTTGATAATTCGTGAGTATCTACTCGATAATCCTAGCTTTTTTAATCGTTACCCTGAACTGCTACTAGCAATGCGTTTACCTCATATGGAGCGTGGCGCGATATCCTTAGTAGAACGTCGCCAAGAAATGCTGCGCCAGCGGGTGAGCCAATTAGAAGAAGAGATCACTAGCCTATTAACGATGGCGACGCGTAACGAAAAAATTTATCAATTCAATACCGAGTTATCATTTAAGTTACTGAACTGTGCTGATTTAATCTCACTCAAGGAAGTCTTAGCCGATAGTTTGAAAATGCAGTTTAACTTTAGTCATGTGCGTTTAATCAGCGTTCTTGATGCTGATATGAAGGCAATATGGGATCAAAGGCTGCATAAAGGTCACTATTTTGGTCGCTTAACACAGCAAGAAGCTAAACGTTTATTTGGTAGTGAAGTGGGCTCGGTTGCACTGACTAAATTGTCCGAAGATACCCCCGTCATTTTTGCGATTGCCAGCCAAGATGCAACCCATTTTCATCCAGATATGGATAACATGCTACTGGAACAATTGCAGCGTTTACTGGCGCATATGCTTGCTAAGCTGTAAAGGCAATGGGGTGGCATTTACTCCCTTAGTTTTTACAGTAAACCGATGAGGAAACCGAGATGAGTACGCAAACAGGTGATGTGTTGGCGCTCAATACTCAATGGTTACAAACCTTTGAACGCTATTTGAGTACTGAGAAGCAGCTGTCTACTCATACAGTGCGTAATTACCTTTATGAGCTCAACCGTGGCAGTGCACTTTTACCTGAAAGTGTGCATCTACTTAATGTGAGCCGTGAGCACTGGCAGCAGGTATTAGCCAAATTACACCGTAAAGGTTTAAGCCCACGATCCCTTTCTTTGTGTTTATCTGCGGTAAAACAATGGGGTGAGTTTCTACTGCGCGAAGGCGTCATTGAACTTAATCCCGCTAAGGGTCTAAGCGCACCGAAACAAGCCAAACCTTTACCGAAAAATATTGATATCGATGCTATTACCCATTTATTGGACATTGAAGGCACAGATCCCCTAAGTCTGCGGGATAAAGCCATGATGGAGTTGTTTTATTCCAGTGGCCTGCGTTTAGCTGAGCTTGCGGCGCTTAATATATCCAGCGTGCAATACGACGTGAAAGAAGTGCGAGTTTTAGGTAAAGGTAATAAAGAGCGTATCGTCCCCGTCGGGCGCTTGGCGATTGATGCTCTACAGGCTTGGCTTAATTGTCGAAAGCAAATCCCCTGCGAAGATAACGCCTTATTTGTGACTGAAAAAGGTAAGCGTTTATCCCATCGCAGTATTCAGGCACGAATGGCAAAATGGGGACAAGAACAGGCATTATCGGTACGAGTTCATCCACATAAACTGCGTCATTCTTTTGCCACTCACATGTTAGAAGCGAGCGCCGATCTGCGGGCGGTGCAAGAATTATTAGGCCATGCCAACCTAGCGACCACACAAATCTATACCAGTTTGGATTTCCAACACTTAGCTAAGGTGTATGATAACGCCCATCCTCGAGCGAAAAAATCACAGGATAAATAATGCATTGCTATCTTAGACCCCAACATATTCAAGCGATCAGTTTCGATCTCGATGACACCTTATACGACAATCTACCGCATATTCTAAATGCTGAAGCTGAGCTGGCGACATTTTTACAACAGGCGTTTCCTTTATCGCAGGCATGGCAACCCCATGATTGGCGCAGTCTAAAACAACAACTCCTGCAGCAACATCGCGAACTTGCCCACGACACTAGCGCAGCCCGTTTGGCCACGCTGCGCTGCGGCCTCATACAATTAGGTTATTCGGCCATGGAGGCTGAGCGCGGCGCTGAGCAAGGATTAGCGTGTTTTTATTTTCATCGCAGTAATTTTCGAATATCTGATGAAGTGCTGTTATTACTCAAGCACTTGTCAGGGCATTTTAGATTAGTCGGCATCACTAATGGTAATGTGGATGCCGAGCGGATTGGTTTAGGCGATGCTTTTGAATTTGTGCTTCACCCTGGTAGTGGCGTGCAAATGAAACCCGCTAAGGACATGTTCGAGTTGGCTTGTTTGCGGTTAAATATTGCGCCGCAGCATTTACTCCATGTGGGCGATAACATGAATGCCGATGTTCGTGGCGCGCGGCTTGCTGGATGTCAATCTGTATGGTTGAATCCCAGTTTTGGCCGAAATGATTCGTTACCTATCGCAACTCTATTACCACATTTAGAAATTACCTCCCTTGATGCTTTGGCAAAAGTACTAGTAATTGATGCAAAATAGTTCAGTGTGACAATAGTTCAGTGTACATTTTCAACCTGCACCTTTACTGATCTAAGGGTGATTGAGATCAAGGTTTTACCACCATATTTACACTAAAGTTAAACTTTAATTGAAGCCCATAAGCGATCTGACACTATATTTTCAGGTAGCGTGGTATCAATCACTAAAGTCACTGACTAAGGCTATTTTATGGCGCGTATCGGTTTGTTATTACTGCTCAGCTTATGTGGGATTGCGCCGGTGTCGGCCCATGAAATTCATTCAGGCGGCGGCTTTATGTCAGGGTTTAATCATCCTGTTTTGGGGTTTGATCATCTGTTAGCGATGTTGAGTGTGGGTATGTTGAGTACCCAGCTTGGTGGTCGCGCTATTTGGACTGTACCACTCGCCTTTGTCGTTTTTATGCTGTTTGGTGGAATATTAGGTTTATACGCAGTTGCCGTTCCCTTCGTTGAAATAGGTATCGCTTTATCAGTGCTGCTGCTTGGGCTTGCTATCGCTTTTGACCGTCAAATCCCGCTATTATTTGCTATGACTTTTGTAGGGGTATTTGCGATTTTTCACGGCCATGCCCACGGCGCAGAAATACCGGAATTGGCAAGTCCAGTCCTGTACGCCTTAGGTTTTTTATTTGGTACAGCGGTCATCCATTTAGGTGGCGTAATGATAGGTCTTGGGATGCAAAAGATGACAGGGCAACGCAACTTAATGCGTGTCACGGGCGCAGCAATTGCCGCTATGGGGGGCTATTTATTAGCAGGATTGTGAGGCTGATTGTAAGGCTATCGCAGGCTTATACTTATAATAGGATTAGTCAGGTTGTAGAGCGGTAAGTTAACGCGCCTTGAGTTATTTCATGCAAAGATGGGCGCGGCGTTGCATTAGGTTGACCTGCCGACGACTTGCATGCATGTCGGCATCTCCCACCCTAAAATAGCTTCCCGTATAGGGATCCCCGCCCACATAAATTGGTTTTAGCTGTTCTGGCGCCAGCGGTATACGGATACGAATAAGCTTTTTATTCATAATTTCAATAATCTGTACATCCGAAATTGCCAAGATATTGTGACTGGTGCGGCTAGGGTTATCGAGTATTTCCCAAAATTCCTGCAAAACGGGCAGGGGATTCGGTATACCTTCAATACTGAAATGACCATGTTCTTCACGTACACCTAAGATAATCTCGCCACCTAACGTGTTGGCAAAGGAACTATAGGTTGCCCAAATATCTTCGGGCAATTGACCTTGTCCGTCACGGCCACCGGCGAGCTTAAATTCTACTTGGGCCGATTCATGTAAATCGTCGATATCATCGAGTGCAAATGATTGAAATGTCATGGCAGCTTATCCGTCAGCGACACATGACTTGTTGTAGCACGTCGATAATTGAAAGGCCAGAGTTAGGGCGCCACAGATCTGGCAAAAGCTGGTTATTGAAATACAGTCATGGGCAACAGTAAATCGATGTTAAGCATGACATAACACAATTCATGCATTGTCTTCAGGTTTATTATGGTCACTGCCAAATAATTCGAGGCGCCTAGCGCCTCGAATTATTAATTAGATGCTGATAATAAAGCGGTGGACTAGCCGAGTTGTCCTGCAATCATCAGTTCTTTTGTCTCAGGGACTTCATTATAGGATAAAACATGGAGTCCCCGTGCGAAGGCGAGTGCATAACGTGCTAGGAAAGGTCTGAGCTGCGGCGACACTAGCAGGATTGGGTTATAGCCCTTCTCTTTGGTTTCGGCTAGTAACTGAGGCATTTTTTGTTGCAGTTGTGCTAGTAAATTCGGCTCGATGGGGAAGCTATCCAGTGCGACTTTGCCTTGCTGTTGTGATTGATTCAGTGCAATCATTAAAGTCTGCTCTAACTCTGGAGTCAGGGTGAGTACGTTTAACTGCGAACTGCTACCGGCAATTTGATGCAATATGGTGTTGCGTAAAGCACAGCGGACATCAGCAGCGAGTAAGACGGGATCTTTTGTTTGTTCACTGCATTCCAATAGCGTGGTAGCTATAGTGCGTATATCTTTGAGCGGTACTTGTTCTTTAAGTAACAGACGGAAAACTTTAAGTAACTGTATTGTTGTTAAACTTGTACTGAGTGATTCTGCAAGCTTTGGCGCCTGCTTACTTAACCTGTCAGTGAGTTGCATAATATCATCATGTTGCAATAATTCTGGCAATGATTCTCGTAGCAGTTTACTGACATGAGTAGCAATAATCGTCGCATTATCGACGACGGAATACCCTAAGTTGAGTGCCTTTGCTTTTAAATCTGGTGCTATCCAAATGGCATCCATTTGATAAGCGGGTTCTTTAGTTAAAATACCATCAATTTTGCCATATACAGGGCCACTTTTTATCGCTAATAAAAGGTCAGGCTCGAGCTCGGCAATTGCGACTTGAGTTCCCATAAAATTTATTTGGTATGCATGTGGTGCTAACGCTAAGTTATCGCGTACTCTGACTTCTGATAATAAAAAACCGACTTGCTCTGAGAGTGTGCGCCTGATCCCTGTCAGGCGTTTTTGTAATTCTGCTCCTTTAGTTTTTTCAACTAAGTGCACCAATCTATAGCCTAATCTGACTTCGATAATGTCGGTAAACGGCAACGACTCCCAGCTTGGAGCTGAAGGCTCTGTGAGGCTATTTTCGATCAGTTCTTCTGCTTTTTCCTCTGGAAGAGATATTTTATTTTGATTTTGTTTCCATGCGGCAAAACCCAGTAATATTGCAAAAGATAAGAAGACTAAAGCGGGCATGCCAGGGGTAATACCCAAAATCGCCATTACGATGGAGGCAGTCGCTAACGTTCTAGGGTTGGCGAGTAATTGGCGGCTCAACTGAGTCGGCATTTCTTCTGCGTCAGAGACTCGAGTTACGATAATTGCCGCAGCGGTGGCCAGTAGTAATGAGGGGATTTGTGCGACTAGACCATCACCAATGGTTAATAATGCATAGGTTTTGAAGGCTTCTGCAGCACTGAGATCATGCATAAAGATACCGATGCTGACCCCACCAATAATGTTGATGGCTAAAATTAATAGTCCAGCAATGGCATCGCCTCTCACAAACTTTGACGCACCGTCCATAGAGCCATAGAAATCGGCTTCTCTAGCCACATCTTGTCGACGCTGGCTGGCTTGTTCGTGTGTCAGTGTTCCCGCATTAAGATCTGCATCGATTGCCATTTGTTTGCCGGGTAGGGCATCTAATGTAAAACGTGCTGATACTTCGGAGATGCGCTCACCACCTTTGGTAATTACCACAAAGTTGATAATCATCAAAATTAAGAAGATAACAGCACCAACGACATAGTTTCCGCCAATAACGACTTCACCAAATGCTTGAATAACTTTACCTGCGGCGTCGCCTCCTTCATGCCCTTCGATAAGCACCACGCGTGTCGATGCCACGTTCAAGGTGAGGCGCATTAATGTGGCGAGTAGCAATAAGGTCGGGAATACAGAGAACTCTAATGGTCGCCTGATGGACACACTCACCAACAGGACCATGACAGCCAGAACGATGTTAAAGGTAAACAAAATATCCAGTAGCCATGCAGGCAGTGGCAAAATCACCATTGCAAGAATAGCGAGCAGCATCACTGGAATACCAATATAGCTGTAGTTACCTGAAAAGGTGCGTGAAAGCCAATTCATAGATTAAACGATCCTTTAATCGTGACGTAAATTAGGTGGAATAAAAAAATGGGGTAAAGGTGCCGGTTTTTGTTGTAAACCTTTACGGGCCGCTTTGATCTGCATGACATAACTCAGTACATGTGCGATAGCGATAAAAAGTGCACTGGGTATTTGCTGATCAACCTGAGTTGAATGATAAATTGCTCGAGTCAGCGGCGGAATATCAATAATTTCAATATTATGCTTCTTTGCCAATTCACGCATATACAACGCCAGCTCTTCGGTACCTTTGGTTAGCACATACGGTGCATCGGCTAAATCTGGGTTGTATTTCAAAGCCACTGCATAATGAGTGGGATTAACCAAGAGAACATCGGCTTTTGGTATGGTGATAGCAGCACGAGATTGGGCCATTCGTTGCTGTAACTGACGAATTTTGGCTTTAATCTCGGGCTTACCTTCTTGTTGGGTGTGCTCATCTTTGACTTCTTGACGAGACATACGTAATTCTTTGTTGTGGTTCCAGTACTGATACGGTACGTCAATAAATGCGATAACCAGCAGCCCTGTGCCAAGGTAAAGCATGCCTTGCGAGAGTAAATCAATACCATCACGAACGGCTTCATCGATTGGTCGTTGGCTGTAACTGAGTAAACCCTGTAAATGACCTTGCAAGAAAACCAACATAATTCCGATAAGCAGCACGATTTTCAAGGTAGATTTGAATAGCTCCACCAGTGATTTAGTGGAAAATATTCTTCCGATGCCTGAAATAGGATCAATGCGACTGTACTTAAAATTGGCATTGCCAAAATTAAATATTGGGCCACCCGGCAGCGCACCTGCGATCGCGGCTAATAGCGCCACCATAATAAATAATGGAGTTAACATGCTGAGCATTTCAACTAGGCTAGCGCCAAGATGGCGCACCATCATATCCGGCTGATCTAACTCTGCACGGGTCAGCAACATATTATATTTTGCTAAGCCGCTGGCTTTAGTGGCAAACCAATCTGCATTACTCGTCAGCATGATTGAACAGCCCATAATCAGCGCGGCTGAGGCGAGATCCTTAGAGCGTGGTACTTGGCCTTCTTTCCTCGCTTTACGCTGTTTTTGAGGGGTCGCTTTTTCTGTTTTATCTTGCTTAGGTGTACTCATGTAATCCCACCGATAAACTGGTACATAGCCGTTAAGGCATCTAAACAAAGATCACTGTAGCGACTGGGTATGCCGCTGAGTGATAGCAATACACAAATTAGGCCCATTAACAGTGTCATTGGAAAACCCAGCGAAAAAATGTTTAACGAGGGCGCCGCACGGCTTAATACGCCAAAAGTAATATTGACCATTAACATGGCAAGTACCGCTGGAATGGCGAGCATGAAAGATGCGGCAAAAAGCCAACCCATTCGGCTAATTAACCCCATTATGGGCAGGTCAAGAATGCCATTGCCAATTGGCCATAAGCGGAAACTATCGACAATAATGTTCAGTGCGACTAAGTGACCATCCAGAGCAAGGAAAATCAAGGTGCCAAAGATTTGTAACCACTCACTTAAAATTGGGTTGGTTTCACCATTGGCTGGGTCGTTCATTACTGCCATGGCTAAACCCATCTGCATGGACATGATATTGCCAAGCATTGTCATCACATGGATTAAAAGCGTTAAAAATAACGCGAGCATAAATCCGATCAGTAACTGTTCAACGGCTAAAAAGAAAGAACCTAAAGACACCGCATCTATCGAAGGAACAGGTGGCAGCATCGGTGCCATTAGCGCTGCAATACTCAAAGCCAAGAAGATTCGTACCATGACGGGAACATAGGAGTTTCCTAGCAATGGCATAACCATAAAAGCGCCCATGATACGGCAAAAAGGCCACCATAGGCTGCCAATAAACATGCTGATTTCTGTTGAGGTTAGTGACAGCATATCAACCGATAATATGAGGAATGTTCATAAATAATCGGTCAAACAAATCACTTAGCTGTTGGATAATCCAGGTGCCTGAAAAAAGCACCATGAGTAAGGTAATGATCAGTCTGGGCAAAAAGCTTAATGTTTGTTCGTTAACTTGTGTGGCGGCCTGAAATACCGCAACGATAAGCCCGACAATGAGCCCCGGAGCTACAAGGGTTGAGACCATCATGATCACCAGAAACATGGAGTCGGCAAAAAGCGAAGTCAGTTCATTGACGTCCATGGCTGTTACCCGAAGCTGGCGGTTAAAGTGCTAACAGTCATAGCCCAACCATCCACGAGGACAAAAATCATTAACTTAAATGGCAGTGAAATAATTAACGGCGATAGCATCATCATCCCCATTGACATTAAAACACTCGCGACAACGAGATCGATCACTAGGAAAGGTAAGAAAAGTAAAAATCCAATTTGGAAAGCCGTTTTGAGCTCACTCAAAACAAATGCAGGCATAAGCACAAAAAAAGGCACTTCAGCAGCCTTTAGGGTGGTCGGTTCATTGGCAATTTTTAGCATTTGCTCAAGATCGGTTTCTCTGGTTTGGGCAAGCATAAATTGAGTTAACGGAACTTTGCCAATGCTCACAGCTTCCATTAATTCAATTTTCCCTTGGTCGTAGGGTAAATAAGCTTCTTTATAAATCTTATCTCCTACTGGGCGCATAATGAAAATTGTTAGCACTAATGCAATGCCGACAAGTACCCGATTAGGCGGGCTTTGCTGTAATCCCAGCGCTTGCCTGAGAATAGCAAGTACGATGATAATTCTCGTAAAACTGGTGACCATCATCAACATCACAGGTAGAAAACCTATGGCGGTCATGAGGGCTAAAATTTCGAGCTTAATGTTAACTGCTTGACTATCTTGAGCACCATCGAGCGTAAATAGGGTTAGCCCTTCTGATGCGAGTGCCTGAGGAGTCATTAATAATAGCGACAGTAACAATAGCCGAAAGATCATTCGTGGCTTGCCCCACCTAAGTTGACGTTTTCTATTTCTAATAAACGCACGCCATATCGCCCAGCCACTTCAACAACTTCACCTCGGCCCAATAATGCGCCATTGACTCTGATATCAAGCGGTTCACCGACCATACGATCTAATGCGATAACATCGCCCTCGCCCATGCGATTCAACTCGCCTAAAGACATTTCTGCGCTGGCAAGTTCTAAGGTGACTTGGACAGGGAGTTGCTGAAAAAAGTTATTATTTTTCAGTTTATGATTATGGGTATCGGGTTTTGAAAAATTCTCTTCAGAGAAAATATCGTCGTCTAATAAAAAATCGTTATCCGATAAAATAGGTTGCTCAGCCAATGTTCTAGTCCTCGAGTTGATATATATCTTGAGTTAATTTTGCGACCATCTGCCCCTCATGAGTATGCACAGATGCATGAAACAGAGGTGTGTTGCCTATGGAGAGTTGTGTTTTGGGGTATAAGTTAATCGGTAAAATATCTCCCACTTTCAATTGGCTTAAACACTGCACCGGAATGCTATGTTGGCCTAACGTCAGTTGAATTTTAACGGGAAGATTTTTGAGCCAGATAGCTAATTTAGCGGGTAAATCAGCACTGACTTCGGATGCTTTAGGTTGTTCAGCCAAATACCCTAGTAATTGTTCTGTCAAACAAAACTGCATAGGAGGCGTTTGTGGCTCATTGGTAAAATTAAACGACCACACAGCAGATGCATTGAGCTCCATCTGACTTTTTACTAGCTCTACTTCAAGGTTGCTGCTATCGATGGCACTGCTAGGAAGCTCATTGACGACAGAAAGTAATAGTTTTTTAGCAAGCCTAAATTCAGACTGACTTGGGCCTCTTAAAGGTGAGCTTAATGGGGTTGATTGACTGCCATAGTAGTAACTGGCCAATTGATCGAGCGTACAACGGTCAATGCGCCAATACCCTAATATCGTTTGCTGATGCTTTAAAATGAACCATGAATAATGATGTTCAGGGGTAATAGGTTGTCTAGCTTCAGCTAAGCTCGAGGTATAAATAGCAGGATGCCCTTGTCTTAAAAGCGGCGCCAGAATGTGATTAATTGCATCAATTAATGGACGATGTAATAAAGCAAGTTGCTGTAATAACCGTGTTCTTGCTAGTTTTTCTTGTACCAGCATTATAGGCCTAATTTGTTCATTAGAACTGGATTTTATAAGCCTAGCTTTAGCGGTTATTTTCATTTGATTTTCCTATTAAGGCATTTGTCTTATCATCGTAAGTTGCAAGTAATGTATTGTGAGGTGAAACAATACATATGTATGCCAACGTCGCAGATTAAGTACGCGTTGTTATACCGGCATTTTACTTATTCAGAAGTATTATTAGGTCAAGTTAAGGCTGTGAATACTTTCTCTGTAATGACTAATAGAAATTGCCTAGTTTAAAACGGTGGGAATGATAAGGTAATAAGTATCAAATGTTCAATAATAATTATCATAAATGCGCGGATACCGACTAATTAAATTGTAAATAGATTTTGTTGTATGGGAAATGTTGCTTTATTTTGAATAACTATAATTAAAAATATAATTCTGCACAAAGAAAGGCGTCAATAAATAGTTGTTTTGATATTATTTTGACGGATGATTTATTTTTGACAAACCGGAATTCAGCAAAAGAAACCTAAAGTTACATTTACTTTGCTAACTGTAATGTATTGATTTTATTGTGGTTAGTACTTGATTATTTAGCCGTTGCTAAACAAAGCCTTTTTAAAACAATACGTTATATGAATTTGGTGATTTTTTATTTTTATCATTGGTATATATTATTGTGTAATTATATTTGGTATAAGTCTGCATTAAATCAGCAATATTTTTAATTAGCGGTTGGCACCGTTTTTAATTAGCGGTTGGCACCTATTTTTTGAAGTGCTACTTTTTCCACTTTACGCTATTTTGATATTGTAACTTTATTTTTATTTAAAATTAGCGCTAGATCACATTTGAGCGTCTATTATTTTAATGGGTCGCTTATATATGGTTAAAATAGCCGCTCTCAGTTTATTGTAATAATTAAACGCCTGTTTAAATTAAGATGGAACTCCATTCTAGCTTGAATGTTGTCGCGGAAGCATTACTTCCTGCGGCCGTTTCCGCGTTTGTTGTTTTCACAATGGCCTCTATTTATTTAGTGGTAGTAAATGGGGTTCATTGATTTAAATGAATATTGATATTTATTCGAATCAATAAATCAATTAATTAAATAAAGGCGTGATGTTATGCGTGGGCAACGAAAGGAAATAGGTGCGTGAGTGGTTTAAGTATTCGGATTGAAGGGTTAAACATATCTGCTGAGCTTGGATGTATCATTACACGTGACGATTTTTGTCTGTGGAACGATACGATGGGATCTCCTTGGCTCACGATTGTTAACTTATCCAATTGTAATCCTAGCGATGTAAAATCTTATCTTGCTCGTTTTTCTTGTCGCAATATCCTCGCATTATTAGCGCCGGAACAGGGCGAGTTGGCTGCTGCAGCAATGCGCGCCGGTGTGCAGGATTATTTACTCATTCCGGTTGAAACCGAGCAGTTACTGGCCTCTATTCAACGATTGCATCGGTTAGAGTTACCCGATTCCAGTTTGATCGTATCAGCATCGGTTAGTCGGCAATTATTAATGCTGGCTCATCGCGCGGCAACAACTGAAGCCAGCGTTCTGCTGCTTGGTGAAAGTGGAACAGGTAAAGAGCCATTAGCTCGCTATATTCATCGCCATTCTTCACGAGCGCATAAGCCGTTTATTGCTATCAACTGTGCCGCTATTCCTGAAAGTATTCTTGAATCAGTCTTATTTGGTCATGTAAAAGGTGCCTTTACGGGGGCTACTTGTGATAAAGCTGGGAAGTTTGAACAAGCTAATGGTGGCACTCTATTGTTGGATGAAATAGGTGAGATGCCGCTGCCGTTACAGGCTAAATTACTGCGTGTTTTACAAGAGCGCGAGGTTGAACGGTTGGGCGGTAATAATATGATCTGTTTAGATATAAGGATTATAGCATCGACTAATCGCGATTTAAGACAGGCTGTTGAACTTGGACATTTTCGAGAGGATTTATTTTATCGCTTAGATGTTCTACCGTTAAAAATTTCACCTTTAAGAGACCGTAAAGCGGATATTTTACCGCTAGCTGAACATTTCTTAAATGTATACCGTCAGTCCGATAGCCAGAGTGAATGCTATTTTAGTGATCATGCAGAGCAAGCACTTGTTTCCCATGATTGGCCTGGCAATGTGCGAGAACTGGAGAATTGTATTCAGCGTGCTTTAGTGATGCGTCGGGGGCTGGCTATTCAAGCGGTTGAGCTTGGGTTGACCCCCCGAGAAGAAATCCTTGAGATAGAGAGTGTGAGCGCAACTGAAGGGCTAAAGGCTTCGAAACAACATGCTGAATTCCAATATATCATTGATGTTCTTAAGCGTTTTAATGGCCAGCGAACATTGAGCGCTGAAGCGTTAGGCATGACAACTAGAGCTTTAAGATATCGATTGGTGCAAATGCGGGATGCGGGTATCGATATTGAAATGTTATTACAACAAGCGGGTCGTGCTGCTTAGAAAATACTGCAAGTAACAGGAATTTTATATGTCTAATGGAGCGATTGTTAGCTCAAATATGTTAATGGAAACCTTAAGTCTTCATCGAGAAGTGGCTAAAGGAGCAATTAACATTACGCCAAACCCTACTGATAACGGTATGGCTTATGGGTCATTTACTGCCCTGATTAAAAGTAAAGTATCGGCAGTTAACCAAGATCAAAATCAATCTTCTATGTTGATGGCTGCTGTCGATAGTGGCAAGAGTGATGATCTTGTGGGTGCTATGGTGGCTTCGCAAAAGGCCAGTTTGTCATTCGCAACTATGCTTCAAATCCGTAATCGTCTTGTGCAAGCATTTGACGATGTAATAAAGATGCCTGTGTAAGGAATAGTGTGAATGTCTACCACTTTTGTTCAATCTGGTCAGGGTATTAGGACCGAGTCTTCGTCAGGGTTTATGGCGGGTATGACTCAAAAATGGCATCAGTTTACCCGTGGAGATCGCCAAGTCATTGCGTTAGCACTACTGGCAGTGATAGTTGCGAGTGTCATTGTATTGATGTTGTGGACCTCAACAGCTGGTTATCGTCCTTTGTATGGTAACCAAGAGAATGTTGATACTTCTCAGGTGCTTGCAGTGTTAGACGCAGAAGGGATTAATTATCGTCTTGATGCCAATAGTGGTGCGGTATTAGTTGCCGAAGAGCAAGTGGGCAGCGCCCGCATGCTGTTAGCAGCAAAGGGAGTTAAAGCGAAAGTGCCTTCTGGCATGGAGGATCTAGAGAATACCGCCCTTGGTACTAGCCAATTTATGGAACAAGCTAAGTATCGCCACAGTTTAGAGGGTGAACTTGCTAGAACCATTATGTCATTAAAGTCGGTTCGTGCCGCGAGAGTTCATTTAGCGATACCGAAAAAAAGTTTATTTATTCGTCAGGAACCTGAGTTACCAACCGCTTCGGTGATGCTGCAGTTAGATCCCAATACGAGCCTTACAGAATCACAGGTAGAAGCGATTGTTAATTTGGTGGCTGGTAGTGTAACGGGACTCTCGGTCGGTAATATTAAAGTCGTCGACCAAGATGGTCATTATTTAAGTGAGAACATCTCTGGCAATCAAGATCTGAGCCAGTCCAGAAATAAGCAATTACAATACACTCGGGAACTTGAGCATAATTTAGTGACCAATGCGTCCTCTATGCTTGAGCCTGTTCTGGGACAAGAAAACTTTCAAGTCCGAGTCACTGCCAAAGTGAATTTTAATCAGGTTGAAGAAACCAAGGAATCACTCGATCCGCAAAGTGTTGTGACTCAAGAGCGTACAAGTGTCGATGACTCAAGTAATAGCATTGCCGCGGGCATCCCAGGTGCGTTAAGCAATAAGCCTCCTCAAGCTGGTCCTGCAGCAGCTGATGATAAAACACGTAATCTGAAGCAAGAAGAGAGTCGTCAATATGACGTCGGTCGCTCTGTTCGTCACGTACGCTACCAACAAATGCAGCTCGAAAACCTGTCGGTGTCGGTACTGATTAACAGTGCTGCTGGTCAAGGTGGTTTTAATGATGAAGCTCAACTGGTTAAGTTTGGCAATATGGTGAAAGATGCCATTGGTTTCTCGGCAGCAAGAGGAGACTCTTTCACCATTAATGCGTTTGAATTTACACCTACCGTCATCCCCGAAATCACACCGTCTCCTTGGTGGCAAGCAGAGCACTATCAATCCTATTTACGCTATCTCATCGGTGGCATTTTAGGCATAGGTCTGATCCTATTTGTATTGCGTCCGCTGGTTAAACACTTGACTCGTACTGCTCAGGTCATGGCGCCGCGGATTGAACCTGTCGCGTTAAGTCCAAATGCTATTGGCGCTGTCGAAGGGCCTGTCCATGCGGCAACTGAGACACAACAACTGCCAAATGCTGATTGGTTAGGTAGCCAAGGCTTACCTGAACCAGGATCACCATTGACGGTGAAAATGGAGCATTTGGCTATGTTGGCAAATAAAGAACCCGCGCGCGTTGCAGAAGTAATAGCACATTGGATAGGCGATAAAGACGGTGAATAATTCAATCGAAATTAAAATGGACAATTATGCCCAAGCGGCCATGTTGTTGTTGAGTATGGGCGAGGAAGGTGCTGCTATGGTTATGGCGCATCTGGATCGTAACGATGTGCAGCACTTAAGTCATAAAATGGCTCGCTTATCGAGTATTACCCAGCAAGAAGCAGAAGCGGTATTGAGTCGATTTTTTCAGCGTTATAAAGAACAGTCTGGTATTGCTAGAGCCTCGAGATCTTACTTACAAAAGACGCTTGATATTGCATTGGGAGATCGCGTTTCTAAAAGCCTTATCGACAGCATTTATGGTGATGAGATAATTGTGCTGGTTAAGCGCCTCGAGTGGGTTGACCCCCAATTACTCGCCCGCGAAATAACTCACGAACATTGTCAGTTACAAGCGGTCTTGTTGGGATTATTACCTCCAGAAAGTGCGGCAAAAATACTGAAAATGCTACCACTTGAAAGCCAAGACGATGTACTGGTACGTATTGCTCAACTTGGCGAATTAGATCGTCATGTCGTTGAAGAGTTAAGACAGTTGGTTGAACGCTGCATGCTGATGGCCATGGAAAAAAGCCACACCCAAGTCGCTGGTATAAAACAGGTTGCAGATATTCTTAACCGTTTTGAGGGTGATCGTGAGCAGTTGATGGAAATGATCAAGCTGCATGACAAGCAAATGGCTATTGATGTGACTGACAATATGTTCGATTTCATTATTCTTGGACGTCAAAAGCAAGAGACCTTGCAAACGCTGTTAGGACAAGTGCCGCCAGAAACCTTATCGCTTGCATTAAAAGGCATTGATCTTGAGCTCAAAGATTCACTGTTAAAAGCACTGCCTAAGCGGATGTCATCAGCCATTGAAACCCAAATTGATGCACTAGGCGGGGTTCCAGTGAGCCGCGCAAGTGGCGCGCGTAAAGAAATCATGGAACTGGCTAAGCAATTAATGCAAGAAGGTGAAATTGAATTGCAGTTATTTGAAGAGCAGGTTGTTGTCTAATGGAAAACAAATATTCTCGTTGGCGCCTAAATCCGCATCTTGCTCGTCGCTATCGTTTTCCGACTTTACATGAGGCGGTTGACTCAAGCATCAATGCTGGCAGTGATTTTCAAAGTTATCAGCAAGCATTTGATGAAGGCTACGACGAAGGTGTGCTTCAAGGTAAAAGTGCGGGTTATCAAGCGGGTATCGAGGAAGGGCGTATAGCGGGACATGCTGCCGGTTTTCATCAAGGTAAGCTCGATGGACAATCAGCGGGTAAAACCTCTATTGATGAACAACTTAATAGCTTGATTGTACCGCTCGGTGCATTAAGAGAGCTATTAGAAGAAGGGCATACGAAGCAGGTTCGTGAGCAGCAAAGCTTGATCCTAGATTTAGTGCGCCGCGTCTCACAGCAAGTGATCCGTTGTGAGTTAACACTCCAACCGCAACAAATTTTAAAATTAGTCGAAGAAACACTCAGTGCGCTACCCGATGACCAAAAGGATGTAAAAATCCATTTAGAACCGAGCGCCGTGGTTAAATTGAAAGAGCTTTCTGAGGACAAAATTCGAGGTTGGAACCTTATTGCAGACAGTAGTATCTCAGCGGGTAGTTGCCGCATTGTGAGCGACAAGTCTGATGCTGATGCTTCAATTGAGACTCGGCTCGATGCTTGTATGACGATGGTGGAAACAAAATTGAATGAGGCTGATATTGGAGCCTGATTTATTTCAAGACGATTGGCCGCAAGTTCCGGTTGCTCGGGTATACGGACGACTTATCAGGGTTAATGGCCTCTTACTTGAAGCCGTCGGATGCCAACTTGGTATGGGCGACCGTTGCCAAATTGAAGGGCGGAATGGTCGTTTAATTGAAGCGGAAGTCGTTGGTTTTTATAAAGACGTACTGTGCTTAATGCCGATTGAGCCGACTCAAGGCTTAATGCCTGGAGCAAGGGTACTGCCCATCACGGCAGAACAGACTATTGCTATTGGTAATGGTTTGCTTGGTCGTGTGCTTGATGGGCTTGGGCAGCCATTGGATTCATTAGGCGAGTTAACCGATGTTTCATTGGTTCAGCAATCCCACACCAGTTATAACCCTCTGTTACGCCAACCTATTCGTCAGCCACTGGATGTGGGAATTCGTGCTATTAATAGCTTACTGCCGATTGGCAGAGGGCAACGACTCGGATTATTTGCCGGTTCTGGAGTGGGTAAAAGCGTATTGCTCGGCATGATGACTCGCTTTACTGAGGCGGATGTCGTCGTCGTTGGTTTGATTGGCGAACGTGGCCGTGAAGTTCGTGAATTTATTGAAGAAACTCTCGGTGAAGAAGGGCGTAAGCGTGCCGTGATTATTGCTGCTCCAGCAGATACCACACCGTTAATGCGATTACGTGCAATGCGACTTTCACACGCAATTGCGTGCGCGTTTAGAGACCAAGGTAAACAAGTGTTGTTATTGGTTGATTCATTGACTCGTTATGCCCAGGCGCAGCGTGAGATAGCGTTGAGCTTAGGCGAACCACCCGCGACCAAAGGGTATCCACCTTCAGCATTTGCACAACTGCCTAGACTCGTCGAGATGGCTGGTAATGGTGAGCATCCCACGGGAACACTCACCGCTTTTTATACCGTACTAGCCGAGGGCGATGATCAACAGGATCCTGTGGCTGATGCCGCCAGAGCAATTTTAGACGGACACATTGTTCTCAGCCGTAAATTAGCTGAGCAGGGACATTTCCCAGCTATTGATATTAATGCCTCCGTGAGCCGTTTAGCTATGCAGGTCGCAAGTTCTAGCAGCATTGAACAAAGCCAGATTTTTAGACATATTTTAAGCCGTTATAATGAAGTCAGGGATTTATTGCCTCTGGGAGGCTATCAAGCGGGTCAAGATCCAGAAATGGATCTTGCGGTGCGGGTATATCCTGAAATGGCTAAGTTTTTACGCCAAACGACCCAAAGCAAAATTAATCTTGCCGAGAGCCTAACTCAATTAGAGCAATTGATGGGAGTGATGGGATATGAGTCAGCATCTGTCTAAATTATGCATTCAAGCCGAAAAAAAATTAGCGCAATTAGGGCAAAAGCGACAAGACTCCCACCTAAGTGTGCAGCTCAATCAGCAGCAGCATCAAGCATTATCGCAGATGATTTCCGCTTATCGTGGCACTAAAGAAGGCACAAATGTTTTACTCTGGAAAAATGCTTGCGGTATGGTGCAGGTGCTAGAGCCTATGCAGCTTAAATTAGCTCAAAAAAGCGAATTTCTTCAGCAAGAGCAATTACGTATTGATAGGTTGTGGCAAAAGCAATTAGGGCGCCAGCAAGGTTTAAGATGGTTTGAAAAACAAACTCATTTGCAGAATGAAGCGCGAGTGGCCCGGCGAGACCAATCAGTTCTTGATGATATGGCAGGTTTTTATTACAAAAAGAAAAATGTATAAATACTGAGCGCCCACTTTGACTGCGCTCACACTGATGACGTGATTCTATAAGACGACATCATGCGAGCGAATTACCGACCAGCACCATAATCAATTTCAGTATGCTGCACATCGTTATTCAGAATGCGGTTAATGGTTTCTTGCTGTAATACCAGCAGTTTACCATTGGTTTCATTAGCCGCTTGGCTATCTTTAACTAATAGCTGCAAATTATCCCATGAGATTTTTATTTGCGGCCTTAGGTGATCTGGCAGCGCGGTAATTAAACGTTTCATGCCACTATTGTCATTATTGAAACCCAGAGTAGCAAGATTTTCGCTGCGCTGTTTAGCTCTTAAAGATAATTTGTCGCACAGCGCAGTTTGACGTTCGTTATGGACAATAAGTGCATCATTATCCCGACGTTGCATGAGTTCGCGTTGGTATTTGAGCATTGTTTTTAGCTGGCTGTAACCATCCAAATCTTGACGAATATCACGAATCAAACTTTGAACCAGTTCGCGTTTATTAATTTGATTATTTTCCATGCTGCGCCAGTATTTTATCCGCTATTTTATCTAACATGATTTCAAAACTGCCATTGCTTAGCGCATTGCGAATATTGGCTACTTTGTCCATATCAACGTCAGAAACACTCTGTAATGTTTGTTGAGCTTGCGCTAACAGTTTCCAATCATTACTTATATCTTGCTGTTTTGATAAGGATTGCGTTTCCACTTCACTGTTTTTTTTGTGCGTAGTCACACCTTTGTTGGTATTGAACTCAGTGTTCACAGCACTACTAATTTTATTGATTTCCATAGATGTTCACCGCCATAAGCCATAAATGGTTTGATACTAGATAAAAGCGACTCAAATGAGATGTTTCTGAAATAAATTTTTCATTTATTTCAGAAACATCTGTTTTCATTTAAAAACGCGTTTCAACTCGACCTTTAGCAATAGGATAAGCCGTAATAATTTTGCCTGAACTGCTATTTTTTACCCTTATTGCCTCGCCTTTTTTACCAGCATCCATCGCAATACCGATCATATTGGCATAAAAAGTATTACTTACCGCCTCAATAATCACCTGATCTCCTATGTTAACTAACAAAGGAATGCTTAAGTTTTGTGTTCTTATTGGTTTGTTTTTTCTGATTTTTCGAGCAACAGCCTGCCCTAAAATATGCTTATCATCGGTAATGATATCTTGATCGGAAGCGGTCAATGGTAGCATTTTCCACTGCAGATTTTCTGCTGTAACAATGTCATCTCGATCGAGCGTTTTATTGGCTACTGGTATGTAGGCACTCAAGGCAACTTTTGCGCGGACATAGAGCGACCAACCTTCTGACGTGCAACTGACCTTACGTTGAACTCTGCCAAATGGGAGTCCTTTCGCCGAATCAATGGCTAGTTTTGTGCTGCAGGCCTTGAATTTACCAGCATTTGAAGGGACTTGTAATGAGATTTTTTTACTGATTTTTTTAATTTGTTGCGACTGTTGCCACTGACTGATTTCAGCGGTAAGCGCGCTGGTCATTTGTTGAGATATTTGATCGGTGGCCGCGATCTGCCCTTTTGCCTGCACATTGAGCGGAAGTAACCCTATGCTCAAAAAGAGGGTGAGGGAAAATGCCTTTCCGTTCATAAATAGCGTTTTCATTTAACCAACTGTTTTATATTGATAAATATATTGGCATGCTAATTGTAAGCGTGTAAGCCATCGATTTTATTGGATATACATTACTAGGAGTTGAGATGGCTATCAACCTTGATAAAGCATTAGGAATACATCCTCAAGCGCTCGATTTTAGAGTGGAGAGAAGCAAGGTATTAGCGAGCAATCTAGTTAACGCTGAAACTCCTGGATATAAAGCCAGAGACCTAGATTTTAAAGCTGCGATGCAGCACGTCGAAGCTGGCATGCCGATGGATCAACAGTACAACCTTGCCTATCGTATGCCTTATCAAAATTCTGCGGATGATAATACCGTAGAGCTTGGTAAAGAGCAGGCGAGATATTCACAAAATGCGATGGATTATCAAACGAGTTTGACATTTTTAAATATGAAAATAGCAGGTTTAAAGTCTGCTATTGAAGGACGTTAGGAGCTTATATGTCATTTGGTGATATCTATCAAATCGCGGGCGCAGGTATGAACGCCCAAACCATTCGTTTGAATACTGTTGCCAGTAATCTTGCAAACGCAGGCACAGCCGCAGCCACTCCAGAAGATGCATACCGAGCACTAAAGCCGGTATTTGCAACGATTTATGATTCAACACAAGAAGGCGCGATTGGCGCTTCTGTTGAAGTGAGCGACATAGTGCAGGCCGATGCCCCATTAGATATGCGTTATGAGCCGAATCATCCCTTCGCTAATGAGCAAGGTTATGTTGCTTATTCTAACGTCAATACGATTGAAGAAATGGCTGACATGATGGCCGCCAGTCGTTCATTTGACACCAGTGTAGAAATTATGAATCGTGCGCGTTCTATGCAGCAAGGTTTATTGCAACTAGGAAATAAATAGCATGGAATTGCCTCGCACTGGTACTAATACCGTTCAAAATCCAGCGGGTGCATTAAATGCTCCCGCGAATGATGCCGCATCATTAAAGAACGAATTTATGACGTTAATGATTGCGCAAATTAAGAATCAAGATCCCACTAAACCGCTTAATAGTGCCGAGTATATTTCACAGTTAGCGCAATTCTCACAGGTCGAAAGCTTAGAAGGGATGCGTAAAAACCAATCAAACCAAATGATCATGATGGAGAATTTGGGGATCGTACAATCGGCATCGTTAATCGGTAAGAACGCTATGGTGCCAGTGTCTGAACTTCAGCTCGATAATGAAGCCGTCGACGGAAAGATTTATCTAGAAAACGCCGTAGAAGCATTAGATTTGGACATTGTGGATGCACAAGGTCAAGTGGTTCACACAATACAACTGGGCGCTCAAGGTGTGGGTGATATTCGCTTTACCGTTGACCCGCAAGCATTTGGCTTAACGGCTGGGAAATATGAGCTAAAAGCCAAAGCAACAGTGGGTGAGAATACACTCGTTGCGCCTACATATATCAAGGCCCCCATAGAGAAAATCCACTTTTCGAGCGCATCAGGCATGATGATGGCCGAAATGGGTCATGGCGTTGGCGTTATCTCGGTACTGAATATTTCTGAAGTTTCGTAACTTATTTTATAGGATATTAACATGTCATTTAACATAGCTTTAAGTGGATTGCAGGCGACAACCCAAGACCTCAATACCATTAGTAATAACATTGCCAACGCATCAACCAATGGTTTTCGTGGTGGCCGCAGTGAGTTCGCTTCTATCTACAACGGTGGCCAGGCCGGTGGTGTTGGCGTGATGTCAACAACACAGAACTTCTCGCAAGGTGGCAGCTTAACTTATACCGGCCGTCAGCTGGATATGGGTATTCAAGGCGAAGGCTTTTTTGTGCTAAAAGGATCGGATGGCGGTGCTATGTACGCCAGAGCAGGGATGTTCCACAAAGACAGCGAAGGCTTTATTACTGACCCAGTCGGTAGTCGTCTACAGGGCTATTCTGTTAATGCAACGGGACAATTACAAGCAGGTAATGTGGGTGATTTACAGGTGCAGACGGGTTCACTGCCTGCTAAATCAACCACTAAAGTCGGCTTGGTTTCAAACTTAGATGCGAGAGTTGAACCTATCGCCGTCGCTTTTGATCCTAAAGATATTAATACTTACCATTCTATTGGAACCAGTAGCGTGTATGACTCATTGGGTGCAGAACACGTTGTGACTCAATATTATGTCAAAACAGCGGCTAATGAATGGACGGTAAATTACACCCTTGATGGTGCTGTCCTGCCAGATACCACTCAACTGACATTCGATACCAATGGTGTGTTAAATCCAGCTACCACGAAGCAATCACTCGACCTCACGTTGTCAAATGGTGCCACTAATCTGAAATTTGATATCGATTTTGATAAAAGCACCCAGTATGCGGCTAAATATAACAACTCTAGTTTATCTCAAGATGGTTACACCTCTGGTGAGTTAAAAGGTGTGCGTTTAGATGATAACGGCATGCTTTATGGCACATATACTAACGGCCAAGACCAATTACAAGGTCAGGTAGTGCTTGCAAACTTCAGTAATCCAAACGGTTTATCAGCGGTGAGTAATAATGCGTGGGTTGCCACTAATACCGCTGGTCAAGCAATTACGGGCGCACCAGCAACCGGCACTATGGGCACAGTTACGGGCGGATATTTAGAAGGCTCGAACGTGGATACAACGGCCGAAATGGTTAACCTCATGACAGCACAGCGTAATTATCAATCTAACGCCAAAGTGCTTGATGTTAACTCTACCATGCAGCAAGCACTACTGAATGCGATTTAAGCAGGGGCATTAATATGGATAAGATGCTTTATACCGCCGCTAGCGGAGCTGTTCGTATTCTTGAAGCGCAAAGTATTCGGGCTAACAACTTAGCCAATGCTGATACAGCCGGCTTTAAAGCCGATCTTGAGCGCGTGAATGCGGTGCCTTTAGCCGCTCAGGGTAATAGCTTGAATACACGGGTCATGGCGCAGACAGAAAACAGTGGCTTCAGTCATCAAAGTGGGGTGCTTAACCCTACTGGCCGCACCTTAGATTTAGCGATTCGAGATCGTGGGTTATTTAGCGTCACAGTTGATGGCGGTGAGGCGTATACCCGTTCAGGTGCTATGGTCGCCAATGCCGAAGGGATGTTAACGGTTGATGGTCGGCAGGTATTAGGTATCGATGGCCCTATGCAGTTGCCTGAGCATAAAGATCTCTTTATTGGTGAGGACGGTACCGTCAGTATTTTACCTTCAGAAGGTGGAATTATTGAGGAAGTGGGTCGATTAAAACTGGTCAATCCAGATTTAGCATTAATGCAAAAAGGCCCCGACGGCTTGCTCTATAGCCGTGATGGTCAAGTCATGGCGCAGAATGAAGATGTTTTAGTTGATAGTGGTTTCCTTGAGTCGAGTAACGTGCAAGCGGTATCTGAGCTTATTGCATCTATGGATTTAAGTCGTCAATTTGAAATTCAAGTTAAATTAATGAAAAGTGCAGAAAAATTAGCTGAGTCTGGTAATCGTCTGCTGAGTAACGTTTAAGGATTATTGGTATGCAATCAGCTTTATGGGTGAGTAAAACAGGTCTCACAGCACAAGATACGAAAATGACGACCATTGCCAACAACTTGGCAAACGTTAATACCACTGGTTTTAAGCGTGACCGCGTTGCGTTTAACGATCTGTTTTATCAGGTCCAACGCCAGCCAGGTGGTCAGGTTGACGCCTTAAATAATCTGCCATCTGGATTACAGCTAGGTGCCGGTACTCGTGTTGTTGGCACGCAGAAAATATTCACCACTGGCGATATGCAAAATACCAGTCAGCAATTGGATTTAGCGATTGAAGGACAGGGTTTCTTTCAAGTAGAAGAGCCAAATGGCGATCTAGCTTATACCCGTGATGGCCAGTTCTATCGCAGTAGCGAAGGTATGATGGTGACGTCTCAGGGCCTGCCTTTAGTACCTAATATTGTCATCCCTGAAGATGCATTAACAGTGACGATTGCGAATGACGGTGTGGTAACTGCACAAATGGCAGGTGAGGCAGAACCTCAAGATCTAGGTCAAATTACACTGATTAACTTTACCAACCCAGCCGGATTGGAAGCGCGCGGTGATAACCTTTATCGTGAAACAGCAGCCTCGGGCGTGGCGGTTGAAGGTGTGGCAGGCGATCAAGCCTTAGGCGCTTTACGCCAAGGCGCGCTTGAAGGCGCAAACGTGAACGTGGTTGAAGAAATGGTTGAAATGATTTCTACGCAAAGAGCGTACGAGATGAATGCAAAAGTCGTTTCAGCCTCCGATGACATGCTCAAATTCCTTAATCAATCGTTATAGAGAGGCAATGATGCATTGGTTATGGCTTTTATGTTTTGCATTTTTATCCGGTTGTATGTCTCATATTCCACCTTCAGAGACTAGGCCTGGAACTAAAGAATGGGCACCACCTGAGATTGACTACAGTTTGCCAGATGCGAAAGACGGCAGCGTGTATCGTCCGGGTTTTATGCTGACGTTATTTAAGGATAAACGTGCTTACCGTGAAGGCGATATTTTAACTGTCGCATTAGATGAAAAAACCTACTCGAGCAAAAAAGCTGACACCAAAACCAATAAAGAGAGTGATATGGGTTTGGGTCTTGCGGGCAACTTTGGTGACAATAGTACTAAAGCTGATGGTAAAACCTCTTTTTCTCGTGGGTTTAACGGTGCTGGCTCAAGTACTCAGCAAAACCAGTTATCAGGCTCAATTACGGTCACGGTTTCTAAGGTACTACCTAATGGTACGGTTTTGATCCGTGGTGAAAAGTGGTTGCGCTTAAATCAAGGTGATGAGTATTTACGTCTGCTTGGGATAATACGTACCGATGATATTGGTAACGACAACACTATCTCATCTCAACGTATTGCCGATGCCAGAATTATTTACGGTGGACAAGGCGCTATTGCCGACAGTAACGCTATGGGATGGGCTTCTCGTTATTTTAATAGCCCATGGTTCCCGCTTTAGCCAAGGATTTTTTGATGCTACGTTGTTTATTATTGTTACTTTTGGCTAGCTGTTCCCTACAAGCCCAAGAGCAAAATCAAAGCCGTTATTTAATGGATATTGTTGATGTGCAAGGTCTACGAGACAACCAGCTCGTGGGTTATGGCTTAGTTGTGGGCTTAAATGGTACAGGGGATCGCTCTCAAGTTAAATTTACCAGCCAGTCAGTGGTTAACATGCTTAAGCAATTTGGCGTGCAAATTGATGATAAAACCGACCCTAAGCTAAAGAACGTTGCAGCTGTTGCTGTGCATGCCACGATTACCTCACTGGCAAGTCCTGGGCAGTCTTTAGATGTGACAGTGTCGTCACTGGGTGATGCTAAAAGCTTGCAGGGCGGTACTTTATTGATGACCCCTTTACGTGCAGTTGATGGCGAAGTTTACGCCGTTGCACAGGGAAACCTAGTTGTGGGTGGTATTTCAGCGGCGGGGCGTAATGGCTCGTCAGTCACAGTCAATGTCCCCACGGTAGGCACTATTCCTAATGGAGCTCTACTCGAAGCCCACATCAAAAGTAACTTTAGTGACAACGAAGACATTATTTTAAACCTCAAAGATCCTAACTTTAAAACCGCCCGCAACATAGAACGAGCCGTAAATGAGTTATTTGGGCCAGATATTGCCCGTGCGCAAGACCATGCCAAGGTATTGGTCCATGCACCAAAATCAAATCGTGAGCGTGTGACGTTTATGTCGATGCTTGAAGAGCTTAAAATCGATCAAGGCCGCCGCTCACCTCGGATTGTGTTTAATAGCCGTACTGGAACCGTTGTACTGGGTGGCGATGTGGTTGTACGTAAAGCTGCTGTGAGCCACGGCAATTTGACGGTCACAATCGTAGAACAGCAAAATGTAAGCCAACCAAATGGGGCTTATTTAGGCAATGCCGCAGGTCAAACCGTAGTAACAAATGACAGTCAAGTCATGGTTGAACAAGGTAATAAACGTATGTTTGTTTGGCCAGAAGGGACCTCAATAGAAGCCATTGTGAGGGCGGTAAATAGTTTAGGCGCAACCCCAATGGATTTGATGGCGATTCTAGAAGCGTTAGCAGAAGCGGGTTCCTTAGAAGCTGACTTGGTGGTGATCTAATGAAAGTTGAAAATACTGGCGGCTATTTAAATAAACTTAACGCCGAAGATCTGATTAAAGCCAACGGCGAGCAGGGCGCACTTAAATTAGTGAGCCAACAGTTTGAGGCACAATTCTTACAGACGGTACTGAAACAAATGCGCTCGGCCACCGACGCTATGTCCGATGAAGATAGCCCTTTAACCTCTAAAAGTAATGACGGCATATACCAAGACCTTCACGATGCAGAGCTCGCGAGTCGATTGAGTAAAGTCAACGGCATGGGTTTAGCTGAGGTAATGACTAAGCAATTATCACGCTCATTTCAGTCAGCTAAAGATCCGGTCGCCTTTGATCCTCAACAGATGACAACTACAGCGATGCAGCCAGCACTTATTTTGCGGCCCATCGGCAAGGATTTTAAATGAGCATGTTGAACATTGGTAAGTCTGGCCTGCTGGCAAGTATGGCCGCATTGAATGCGACTTCAAATAATGTTGCTAATGCTATGGTTGATGGCTATTCACGCCAACAAGTGATGTTAAGTTCGGTCGGTGGCGGAGCTTACGGTGGTGGCGCAGGCGTTTTTGTTGATGGCGTACGCCGAATTTCTGATCAGTATGAAGTCGCTCAATTATGGCAAACCACGAGTGCGGTTGGTTTTTCTAAAGTGCAGAGCAGTTATTTACGTCAAGCTGAGCAGGTATTTGGCGCCGAAGGCAATAATGTATCACAAGGGTTAGATCAATTATTTGCGGCATTAAACTCCTCCATGGAGCAACCAAACCTTATTGCCTATCGACAAGGTGTGCTTAATGAGGCTAAAGCGCTCACGCAAAGAGTGAATGCCATTAACGACAACATCGACTCACAACGTAGCCAAATTAATGGCCAATTAGGCGCGTCTGCAAAAGAAGTGACCTCGCAGCTGGCGATTATCGCCAACTTTAACCGCGATATTCAAGCGGCAAGTGTCACAGGGACTATCCCGCCAGCGCTACAAGATGGCCGAGATGCGGCCATTGATGCCTTAGCTGCCATTGTCGATATTCGCGTGGTTGAAGATAGTCAGGGTATGGTGAATATCTCTTTGGCTAGGGGCGAACCATTATTAACCGGCAATACAGCGGCTAAGCTTACCAGCGCTCCCGATCCTACCAATCCTAAAAATAATCTGGTATCGATTACCTTTGGTCAGAGTCAATTTAATGTTGATATGGCAGCGGGTGGAAGTTTGGGTGCACTGCTTAACTATCGTGATACTCAACTGGAAGGCTCTCAAGCCTATATTGATGAGCTAGCCGTTATGCTTGCGACTGAGTTTAATACTATTCTGGCTGCCGGTACGGATTTAAATGGGGCTGCACCTACGCAAGATTTATTTACTTTTGATGCAAATAATCCTGGCGGAAGTTTATCTATAACGGCTGGGTTTACGCCTGACAAATTGGCCTTTGGTAAAGATGGTAGCCAAGGGGATAACACGAATCTTAAAGATTTAGTCCAACTGGCGAGTAAAGAACTTAATTTTACCAGCTTAGGTAGCAACACTAGTTTCTCTGAATCGTTTTCGAGCAAGGTAGGTCAATTAGGTTCAGCATCACGCCAAGCTATTTCTTTTGCTAAAACCAGTATTGATTTACAAAATGATGCGCAATCCCAATGGGCCAGTACCAGTGGCGTTAGCCCCGATGAAGAGGGGATTAACCTGATTATTTATCAGCAGTCATATATGGCAAATGCCAAAGTGATTTCTACTGCGGATCAGCTGTTTCAAGTTATGCTAAGTAGCTTTTAAGGATTTTATTTATGCGCGTTACCATGCAAAATTTAT
Source organism: Shewanella morhuae (assembly GCF_900156405.1). Taxonomy (GTDB): domain Bacteria; phylum Pseudomonadota; class Gammaproteobacteria; order Enterobacterales; family Shewanellaceae; genus Shewanella; species Shewanella morhuae. Next base: position 211,857 of record NZ_FTNN01000006.1, on the reverse strand, counting down.
ATACCAATAATTTAAATAGCTTACAAAATACTACCTATGATGTGGCACGTTTGAATCAAATGATGTCAAAAGGAGTATCAATCCTAGCCCCATCAGATGACCCTATTGGTGTGGTTAGGGTGATGGATAATCAGCGAGATCTGGCGCTAGTTAATCAATATGTTAAAAATATTGATGCGTTGAGCACCAGCATGGGGCGCTCTGAAACTTATTTATCTAGCATGGTTGAGACTCAGCACCGGATGCGAGAAATCAGTATTGCAACCAATAGCTCAAATCTTTCTTCCGAGGATAGAAAAGCCTATGCCTCTGAAATGGAAGAGCTATTAAAGGGGCTGGTCGATAATATTAATGCCCAAGATGAATCGGGTAATTATCTATTTTCAGGAAATGCCGTTGATAAAGCACCAGTAGTTAAAGATGCTAGCGGCAAATATATTTACCAAGGTGACGCCAGTCAACGCAGTGTACAAACCTCTAGTTCTTCGTGGACGACGGCTAATGTGACTGCTGAAGCTGTGCTATTTTCCAATGCGAGCCAAGATATTTTAAATCAAGCGATGGATTATATTGCCGTATTAAAAGATCCAAGTTTATCACCTACTGACAACGCTTTTAGTACTGCGGCTACGGCAATGCAAGCGACTTTGAACGAGACCTTAGACAGTATCGGTGCTGCTATTACGGATTTTGGTGGTAAACAAAATAACCTGTCATTAGTAAAAAGCTCCCATGAAGAAATGATACTTTTTAGTAAGCAAGTGATTGGTGAAACGCAGGAGTTGGATTATGCCGCGGCGACTGCTGAGTTTAATGTCAAGTTAACCGCCTTAAAGATCACCCAACAAACATTTGTACAGATTAGCCAGCTGTCCCTTTTTAATCATATGTAAGTCATCTAGGTAGCAGTAAAATGATTAAAGGGATTGGAGAGTCACTCACTCAATTACGTCAAAGCCAAACCGTCACATCACATTATGTGGCGCCACTTGCTGCTTCACCCCGTGGCGACGCAAAAGCGCGGCCCATCCCAAAACATAGATTAGAAACCTATGGGCGTTGGGCTAAAGTGACGCAAGAACAGCACAATATCAGTGCCTCACAAGTCGTATTAAAGAGTTTACTCAGTGCGAAAGAGTTGCTGAGTTTGTTGCATCGACAGCTGCAAAGCTGCCTGTTTAATAAAACGGCTACGCCAACAGAAGCGATTGAACAGGCGGAGCAATATCGACAACAGCTACTGCAAATTCAACCGACTTACCAAGGTAAACTATTATTAGACCATCATTTTAACTTGGTTTCAGTGTCGCAACCAGCTACCACGCATCAGTTCAGATTTAGGCGGGTTGATTTAACTGCCAGTAAAAACCGCGATGAACATATCACCCTCTATGGAGCTAGAAAAACACTGCATTTATACTTACCTGCTAATCATGACCGCTTAGCCCTACAGCAGATTATTGAGCCAGTTTTAGCGCAGTTAGAGATAAGTATTGATCACTCCATTAGCCAAGAAACAGTATTCAGCGTGACATCAGAGCGCTGGTTAGTGCTTAATAAAGGCATATTAATGGTGGGTGAAGGGCAACGCTTGCCCGCAGGTGAGCCGCGAAATATTCATCTAGAAGAAATCTTTAGCTGGCAAGATCCGCGCGAGTGGCGCTTTACTGATATTGATATGTTAAAAGTGACGCTGGCTAAAATAGCCAAAGTGGCTAAAAAAATTGCACTGCAAATCGAAGCTATTCAAGCCTCGCATCGATTGTTGCTCGCAAAGGCTAAGCAATTAAATACGGTCAGTCTGCCGAAAGAAGATTTGCAGTATTTGCATAAATTTATGCAACCTACGCCTTTTGCTTACCAAATGATTTCGCTACTAGCACAAAGCAATGCAAACCGTGAACAGGTAAGCGCCCTGTTGGTGTGAGTGGTCATTGCGCGACTGCGCAATAATCTAAGCGCATTGTTATTATTGAAGTGGCATATTGCATCTTGATGCCAGTGGGCTAAGTCCACTGGCATTTTTGTATCGGTTATTAAACGAGTATTTAAAAACCTTAGTAGCTGTTTTTACGAACTTATTTAACTTTTTACTTTAAAGCTTTATGCTCAGTTTTATATTTAGTCGAGCAAATGACATATTTTTTCAAATATCGTTTCAGTTATCAGCAGAAGCTGCCGCTTTAATTAGTTATCCCTGTAATCAGGTCTAATCAAGTTATTTAATATTTTTGGAGAATCGATATGTTAGGTGTTCACACAAACTACGCGTCAATCGTTGCACAAGGTGCCGTTAACAAAAGCAATAACCTACTGACTAACGCTATGGAGCGTTTATCTACAGGTCTGCGTATCAATAGCGCTGCTGATGATGCTGCTGGCCTACAAATTGCTAACCGTATGAATGCTAACGTGCGTGGCATGGAAACAGCCTCACGTAACATTTCTGATGCCACATCTATGTTGCAAACGGCAGATGGCGCCTTAGAAGAATTAACTACCATTGGTAACCGTCAGAAAGAGCTAGCCACGCAAGCAGCCAACGGTGTTAACTCAAGTGCTGACTTAACAGCGCTGAATGACGAATTTAAAGAGTTGACTTCAGAAATAGAACGTATCATTGAGAATACGACTTATGCGGGTAATAACTTATTTGATAAATTAAGTGGAGGTGTTGACTTCCAAATAGGCACAGGAATCACTGAAATTTTAAGCGTTACTGTTGAGAAGGCCGATTTAGTTGGCGCTGCTGACGATCTCTCTGTAGCAGGCGGGGCAACCACCGGGATTACAGCTGTTGATAAGTTTATTAATGATGTGGGTACTGCACGTTCAACTCTGGGTGCCAACATTAACCGTCTTGGTCATACCGCATCTAACCTTGCTAGCGTGACCGAAAACACTAAAGCCGCAGCTGGCCGTATTATGGATGCTGATTTTGCTGTTGAGTCTGCCAACATGACACGTAACCAATTACTGGTTCAAGCGGGTACGACAGTACTGTCTTCTGCTAACCAAAATACTGGTTTAGTCATGGGTCTGTTACGTTAATTAAAGCTCATGTTAGCAGTGGCCTTCACTAAGCTGATACCGCTTTATTAATGCCGCTTATTAAGCTAGCCAATATGAGTGTGAATGCCAGTGAGCTAAGCTGACTGGCATTTTTATTACATCGCTTTAAAAACACTTAAGCTCAGCAGCTCTACGTTGTGATTTAGCATTTCACAGTGGAAGGCAGGTTTCCGTTTAACAGCTTTCTACGGAAGCGCATTGCTCACGCTAACCATGTCGCAGATTAAATGTTGTTTAAAAACAGGCAACTAATTTTGGCATGTGTTTTGCTTTTCAATTTATTGGAGGTAGTTATGATTTCAGGTATGAGTGCGGCACAATTTGCTCAGCAATTGGTTGGCGCAGACCGTGCGGGTAAAGATACGCTTTATAAAGGCAAACTAACGACCAGCAAAGCACAGCTAGATGCCTATACGTTGCTTGAAACCACTATGAAAAAGATGGCCACTAAGCTCAGTGAAATGGGCGGCGATGCGGCAAAAGGTAAAATGGCGACTGTGTCGGGTGATAATGCCACTGCCACAGTGAAATCTGATGCGCCTAAAGGTAACTACGATTTAAGTGTGCAGAAATTGGCACAAGCGCATCAGCTGACTAAAACCTACGCCACTGAAAACGAAATGCTACCCGCAACTGGCGTCATTAGTATTCAAGTGGGCAGTGACCCAGCAAAGCGTTTGGAAATTGATTTAGCAACGATTAATGGTGGCGCGGCTATTTCAGTGTCGCAGCTACGCGATGTTATCAATAAGCAAGCGGGTGATACTGGCGTACAAGCATCATTGGTGCGCACCGGTAATCAAATCGAATTTATGCTGTCGTCAAAGGAATCTGGCGTAGCGAATAAGCTGGAAGTGCAGTTTGATGGTGCCGATTGGGGCATGACAGAACGCCGCGCCGCGCAAGATGCAGAGTTAACGTTAAACGGTATTAGTATTACCAGCAGTAGCAACTACCTAGAAAACGTAGTTGATGGCGTGAGTCTTGAATTAGTCAAAGTACATGCAGCTGGCGAAAGCAGCATGATTAAAGTGACTGAAGATTTTGAAGCCAATAAGAAAGCGGTTAAAGATTTTGTTGATTCTTTTAATTCTTTAATGACACAAATCAATCAATTGACTCGCTCTGTAGGCGTGAGCACCTCTGGCAGTGACACCGCGGATAAAGATAAAGACGATAAAACACCCGCAGTCAGTCAAGCACAGATTGGCGTGTTGAAAGGTGATACCTCGATTCGTTTATTACAGACTAAGTTGCGTGATTCAGTATTTGCCAGTGCACCAAACGGCATGCGTTTATCTGATATTGGTATTGAGATGGGCCGTGATGGCAAGCTTAAAATTGACGATGCGAAACTGACTGATAGTTTTAAAGCGGATCCCGAAAAAGTACAAGCTATGTTTACCGGTAAGGATAGTTATATCAGTAACATAGAAAAAACTTTAAAACCGTTTACACAGTTCAATGGCTATATTGATACCAAACAAGAAACCATAAACAAACAGATTAAAAGTGTGAATGACAGTATGGACCGTCACAATTATCAAATGACTCAGCGATATCAGATTTATTTGACACAATTTACGGCAATGGAAGCGACGATTAATCAATTTAGTGCTGCGAGCGGGTTATTTAACTAGGAAATTATTATCAATGTTAAACGAGTACGATCCATTTAATGCTTATAAACAAACGGCGTTAGATGCGCAAGTTGCAGCGGCAACGCCGCACGATATGGTGCGCATGTTACTTGAAGGCTTATTGGAAGAGCTAGAACGCGCCGCTGGCCATATGGAACATCAACGCTATGAAGCCAAAGGTATGAGTATTCATAAGTGCCTTAACATAGTGCATGGCTTGGATTCGATGCTCGATCTTGAAAATGGTGGTGAAGTGGCGCTGAGTTTACATCGCCTTTATGACTTTTGTAGCCGACAACTGGTGAGCGCCAGTGTTGAAAATAGTGCTGAAGCTTTGGTACCCGTAACTCAGGTGATGACTAATGTCAGAGAAGGATGGACAAATCTCAATTAAACAGTGGGCGCGTTTTGGTACTGCTTTGCGCCAATACGCAGATACTCAAGATTGGGATAATGTCCGAAAAGTGAATGTCGCGATAGTTAAAGCGCTGCAACAAGCAGGCAAAACTAACGATACTGAGCAGCAATCTGCCCGCGACGCATTAAAGTGTATTCATGCTCAAGTGCTACAAGAGTTGATATTAGCTCGTGATGAATTAGCGACAGAGATGAGCCGTTTTAAGGAACAACAAGCAGGCTTAGCAGCCTATCAATTAACGCAAGTGAGTGGAGCTTTGGATGATCGCTGATCTTCTTTCAACTCGTCCAGTGGGGGCAAATACCCACTCGACAGCTAAAGTAACAAGTGCAGTTGATCAGGATAAATCTGCGTCATTTACCTCTGTCGCACTCGCCGTTGATTCGGCTTCGACTCAAAAACCTTTAGAGGAATCACAGTGTAGCCCAACGGCTGAACACTGTATTTTTGATAGTGCTGGCGACAACGACACCCTTCTAAACCAAGCGGTTACAGCTGATATGTTAGGTGGTATATCTTTTGTCACAGCATCGCAAAGCCTGCCGTTGTCGTTATTGAATAGCGCCGTTATGGGTGTTGATAGTATTAACCTTGATGTGGAAAATAGCTTAACTACGATCAGTGGCTTGGCTACCGCAAGCAGCTTAACTGCAACAAGTCACTCCACAGGAACGTTGCCTTTGACGGCTGCCGCTATTACTGCAACTGAAACGGTTAATTTAGTGCCTACGGCACAAAATTTTACGTCTTTTATGTTGCCTACAAGCACTGAGACCCAAAGAGAAGCCTTGGGTGTAGGATTTGCTTTAGGGCAAACATCAGCTATGACTTCATCGACAATGCTAACGGGAGAAATTCCTCAGACTACTAGCATTAATACCGCGTCATCAAAAACCAGTAGTACATTTTCACCCGACTTTATGTTGGCTTCTTTTAATGACGATGCACCGCTGCTTAAATCAGATCCCTCGTTATTCCAACGTGTCTTCTCCGAATTTAGAGGACATGAAGTGAAGGATATTAATGCCATGGGATTATCCCAAACTGCGGCGCCGCAAGCAGCAAGCGCAACGCAATGGGGCCCGGTATCGTTAACGCCTGCAGCTCCTTTGGCACAGCAAACGCAGGAGATTTTAACGCCCTTAAGAGAGCACCTTCGTTTTCAAGTCGATCAGCATATTAAACGGGCTGAATTAAGACTAGATCCGCCCGAGTTAGGGAAGATAGAGCTTAATATTCGCCTAGAGGGCGATCGTTTACAGGTACAAATGCATGCGGTAAACCCAGCCATTCGTGATGCTTTACTCAACGGATTAGAACGCCTTAGAGTTGATTTAGCGATGGATCATGGCGGCCAAATAGACGTTGATGTTGGCCAAGGGGATGCACAACAACAGCAGCAGGAAACTGCGCTATTTCCCTCATCAATTGCAGCAGAAACTACAGCTGAACAAGTAGTGGATACAGCACATAGAGAGAAATCTCAATTAGATTTGTTGGCTTAACGCCGGAGTCGTTTCATGGCAATTGCAAAATCTCAGTTAGTAAAAATTATCGTTGCTGTACTGGTACTGATTAGTTCTACCGCGGGCGCCTTTTGGGTTGGCAATAATAGTGCTGATTGGAAGTTAACAGAAATGTTCACTTCTGAGCCGGAAGTCGAGCCTGTACCTGTGGCGAAATATTATCCACTGGAAAAGTTTGTTATCTCGATCCCTGGTGATAAATATCCGCATTACATGCTGCTCGAAATGTCATTAAAAAGCCATAATCCCAATATGCAAACGGTTTTAGTTGAATCAGATGCATTGCTGCGTAACACCATGATGAAAATGTTTTCACGTAAAACATTTACAGAGTTAAATAGCCTCGACCAACTCGATAGTCTGCAATCCGAGGCATTGATATTAATGATAAAAGTGCTATCAGATAATCAGTTACCATCGGATATCGACGAAGTACTCTTCACCCGTATGGTCATTCAGTAACTATCATGACGACAGCTGGCCAACTGGCATACCAACAAGCCTCTGACTATCCAGTCGATGAACGCCAATCTGAGCAACAGATTATTCGGCAATATTTACCATTGATTAAACGTGTCGTATCGCAAATGCGCAGTCATTGTGGCGTTATGTTAGCGCTTGAGGATATGGAGCAAATTGGCATGATGGCCTTGCTCGAATCGTCTCGCCGTTATCCTGGTGAGCTGGATAATGGCTTTATTTCTTTTGCAGGGCAGCGTATTCGCGGCGCGATATTGGATGAGCTCAGACGCCAAGATTGGCGTCCAAGGCCCGTAAGGCAACAAGCCCACGAGCTTAATGATGTTGTTAGACGTTTGAGTCGAGAAATGGGCCGTGAACCGAGTGACGCTGAGGTTGCTAGTGCGTTAGGGCTGGGCGCCGAAGAATATCGAGAACGGTTATATTCAACACAATCTGAGTCGATGAAAAGTTTAGACGAGCTGTTGTTAGGTGGCGAGCAGCCCGTAGATAGAAGTAATGATGTTGAACAATTACTCATCAAAAAAACCCTGATGAAAGTTATTTCGAAATTAAATGAAAGAGAACAGCTAATTCTGTCGCTTTACTATCATCATGAACTGAATTTAAAAGAGATTGCGATGGCATTGGGATTAACAGAAACGCGTATTTGCCAATTGCATAAATCAGCTATTTCACAGTTAAAAACAATATTGCAGCGCTAAAGTTTAAAAGTGAGAAGATCGTAATGAGTAAACTAGTTGGGCTGTTAATTATTTTAGCATCTGTATTTGGTGGATATATGTGGGCTGGCGGTGCTTTAGCGGCACTATGGCAGCCTGCTGAAATTTTAATTATTTCTGGTGCAGGGGTTGGAGCATTAATTATTGCTAACCCACAATCCGTTTTGAAAGAAATGTTTGAGCAACTGAAAGAGTTATTTCAGAAAGGCAAGGAAGATCCTGAATTCTATCCCCAACTATTTCCTTTAATGGGAATGTTAATGTCGCAGATCCAATCACAGGGCCTAAAAGTACTTGATGAACATTTAGAGAATCCGACACAGAGCTCTATTTTTCTCATGTATCCAGCAATGCTTGAACAACCACATGTCTTACAATTTTTAATTGATAATTTGCGCGTGCAATCTATAGGTAAAATATCCCCCCATGATTTAGAACACATATTAGAAGAAGAAATTCATCGAATTGAAGAAGACCGATTACGGCCATCTGAAGCGTTCAGTAAAGTGGGCGAAGCTATGCCAGGTTTTGGTATTTTAGCTGCAGTACTCGGTATTATTATCACTATGTCTAATATAGACGGTCCAATTACTATGATTGGCGTTAAAGTTGCCGCAGCATTAGTGGGAACATTTATTGGTATTTTTGCCTGTTATTGTTTTTTTGACCCAATGTCAAAGGCGTTAGAGCATCTGGTTGACCGTAAGTCGGCACAGCTACGCTGCATCGCAGCAATATTGGTGACCTTTTCAAAAGGAAAGCCCCCAATGATGGCGATTGATGCAGGGCGAAAACAAATACAAAGTGAAAATAGACCTTCATTTATCGAATTAGAACGTTGGATGGAAGGACCAAAAAGCTGATGCTCCAAAAAAATGAGCCAGTTATTATTAAGCGGCGTAAACGAGGTAAGCGTAATCATGGCCATGGTGGGGCGTGGAAAGTTGCTTTTGCTGACTTTACCCTCGCGATGATGGCATTGTTTATGGTGCTGTGGATTATGCAGATTGCTGACCAAAAAGAACGCACCATGATAGTGCAATATTTGCGTGGCGATATGAATCCTTCTGGACCCATAAATCCATTTGAGTTAAGTCAATCATCTTCGATGATTGACTTTGAGACTAATGCATCTCTTGCTCCTCCCATTATTCCCTCTCAACCGACATTTCGAGGTGGGGAGTCTGAGGGGCAAGAAGAAGGGACATTAATCCCTGGGCAGTTCGATACTCAAGCTCAATTAACAGCATTAGCCCGAGAGTTAGATAGGGTCGTGCAGAGCTCAAGTATGGCCGATAATATCGCTGTAACGATTGTCCCACAAGGGATCCGTATTTTGATTCATGATAATGTGAACCAGTTTATGTTTACGCGTGGCAGTGCAAAAATGCAGCCTTATTTCGAAGACTTACTGTTATCTTTGGGACCCATTTTAAAGCGTATTACTAATAGTATGGTTATTACTGGGCATACTGATTCAACGCCTTATGCGGGAGATTTATTTACCAATTGGGAGTTATCAAGTGAAAGGGCTTTATTAGCGCGTAGAATGCTTGAACGCGGCGGTGTAAAGCGTAACCAAGTTATTCAGGTAACGGGAATGGCAGATCAAATACCTTATATAACCAATGATACGGCAGCGGCGGCAAACAGGCGCATAGAAGCATTAATTTTAACATCTTCCGCTGAGCAGCTATTAAGAGGTATGATTGGTTCGTCAGAGCATGCTGTGCCAAAGGGCATTACAATCAATGAAGTTAAGCAGCAAGCCACAACTAACTCGTTAAATTAGTTAAACTCATTTGTTAGGGATGACTATGAATCTGCATGAAGAGTTTTTGCATTCAAATGGTGAGGATGAATTTGCTGCAGAGTACCAACATATTGAATTTGATAATCGTCGAATTCACCAGCGATTTAGTCTGCGGAACAATAAAAGGTCGCCATTAGCGCTAGCTTGTGACGGCTTAACCGTTAATTTATCCACGACTCGTTGGTTCGTTTTTACTTCATTTGGTACGGCTAATATAAAAGATGTAAGTATTAGTGGTGTAGGTATTTTGAGCAACGAAGCACTCTCAATTGGAATGACATTTTATATCGAGCTTGATGATATTCGTGTGTTATGTGAAGTGACTCGAGAACAACCGGTTAAAGGGCTTTTAAAGTTTTTAGGTGCTCGCTGGATATCAGATAACAATATTGACATCCAACGGCTGGTTGATGCGATTAAATTACGGGCGAAAACATAGGGGCATGCAATGGCTTCATCTGTTAATCGTAACGGTTCAGATAAACTGCAGAAAGTCTTTCTTTATTTAATCCTGCTTAATTTGCTGTTACTTACCGTTGTTTCTATTAATATAAATACATTACGTTTTAGTCATGGTGTTATTGTTTTAATAATGATGTTTATCTACAATTATTTTCTTGTGCATTTATGTTATATACGTGCAGCAAGGTCGCAGGATGCCTATCTTATTTACCCCGTTGTTATTGGAGCACTCAGTTCTTTTTTCTTAGTAGTGTATTTTTTCTTTTTACATTAAGCGCTTCAAATATCATTATTTATGTATTAGGGCTAATGTTTTAGAGTCATAAATTAGAGGGAGTTGTGTCGATAAGTCTTGTTGAGGTTATTATTAAATCTACAGGCTAAATCCGCATTATTTTTTAGTGATCATCTAAAGTTAAGAACAGGGATAAGCACAACTATGTGCTTATCCCTTTTTCGTTATCAATCTTATTGTGCTAAAACGAGTGCTTTAGGGAATAAAATATTACTTTCTAAATGGATATGTCTGTGTAAGTCAGCCTCAAATTCTGCAAGTGTCGCATAACAAACGCGCCAGGTAGTGCAAGCATGCGGTGGTGGCGTAAAGTCGTTGGTTAATTGGTGTAGCTGCTCCAAAATGGCCCCTGCTTCTTCATGCTCATGTTGCATAGCATTAATTGGGTTGCTGATATGCCCAAAACAACCATTCACTTGCTCACCTTGACTGAGTGAGCGAATGGCTGGAAATAATATTTTTTCTTCCTTCATTAAATGCGGCATTAAGTCTTCAACTAGCGCACGTACTAAACCTGCAAAAGGAATGATTTCGTCATGTTCTTTACCGTGAGCTCTTACCATTTTTACTGAGTATTCAATCAATAAAGGCCCTTTGGCGCGTATATATTGATGATGGGTAGATTCGATAAAATCAATCAACTCTGCAAGCGGTAAATGATTCGATTCATCCTCTTTGCCGTTAGCTAGGGATGCTGAGTTTAATGCCGCCACAACCGCTCCAGTATCAGCGCCAGCGCGTTCACAGGCGACAGATAATAGTTTGCCACCGCCGCAACAAAAATCGATACCAAATTGACTAAATACATGGGCACGACGGAAATCTTCGACGACTAGCTCTCCGACTTTTCTATCCAACCAAGATTGAGATGATTCTTCATGGGCAAATAATTCAGATGATGCATTAGCTGATGACACGGAAACGCTCCAATACGGCAATTTATTTACATGCATGTTATTTGCATCTTAATGAGTAAGCAAGCAAAGCGTATTTTTATCTCTAAAAGTGTTAATTAGGTCGCAATTTGATATTTAGCCACCATCAGTTAGGTGTTGTAGCAATCGTAAGGTAATCGCTATTTGTAGATGAGTTGATGGGCCTCTTTTAAGCGGCACGGTAAAGTGGTATTTAACAGCGATATTTTGATGGCGTAGATAACAGCTTAATCTAGTGAGTGTTATTGGTGGTATAACTGATGGCGTAATTGAGTAGGGCATTGCTGATGTAGATGACGGTGTAAATAGTTGTGTAACTATGCGCGTATTCAATCGTAAAAAAGCCTGAATAACTTCAGGCTTTTTCTTTTTCAATACAACAGCTTAATCCTTACGGATTAATTCATGCCGTATTTCTTTAATTTTTTACGCAGAGTACCACGGTTGATACCTAGCATGTTTGCTGCGCGGGTTTGGTTGCCACGAGTGTGTTGCATGATGATGTCGAGCAGAGGTGCTTCCACTTCGCTTAATACCATTTCATAAACTTCTTGTGCTTCCTGACCGTCCAACTGTGCGAAGAAGTTAGTTACGGCACGTTTGACCGCATCACGTAATAACTGGGGCTTGATAGTGCCGTTTGCGGTTTCAATTTTGCCAACGGTAAGCTGGTGAACTTCTGTGTTAGTTGTCTGATCAAACATTCTATTCTGCTCTTTATTAATTCTGTACTAATTCATCAAAATAACATTCCACGAGGGAATACTGTTCTGCAGTGGTTTCCAGCCGATTAAAGTCAGCCCTAAATTGGCGCTGAGCTTCTTGGTCTAGGTACCATCCCATATGTTTTCTGGCAAAGCGGATACCCTTATATTCACCATACAAATCATACAGTTTGGTGAGGTGTTCCAGCATCACTTGACGCTGTTCGGCAACCTCAATGGGCGCTAGCTTATTACCCGTTTCCAAGTAGTGCTGGATTTCTCTGAAAATCCAAGGTCGTCCTTGAGCACCCCGTCCTATCATCAAGGCATCGGCACCGGTGTATTCCAGCACAAAGCGGGCTTTCTCCGGACTGTCGATATCCCCATTGGCGACGACAGGAATCGAGACATTCTGTTTGATTGCTTTAATCGTGTCGTACTCGGCATTGCCTCTGTACATACATTGCCTCGTGCGGCCGTGAACGGCGAGCGAAGCTATGCCACAATTCTCTGCAATCTGGGCGATTTGAACACCATTCTTGTGTTCTGGCTCCCAACCGGTGCGAATCTTTAACGTGACAGGCACATTCACTGCGGCGACCACGGCTTGTAAAATTTCTTTTACCAGCGGCGGGTTTTGCATCAGCGCTGAGCCAGCCAGCTTTTTATTCACTTTTTTTGCGGGACAACCCATATTGATATCAATGATGTGAGCGCCTTGTTCAACATTGAACAACGCGGCTTGCGCCATTAAATCAGGATCGGCTCCGGCTATTTGCACTGAGCGAATACCTTCTTCACCAGAATGCGTCATGCGCTGGCGGCTTTTATCTGTATCCCAAACCTCAGGATTGGATGAAAGCATCTCGGAAACCGCTAAGGCAGCGCCATAACGAAGACAAAGATTACGGAAGGCTTGGTCGGTGACACCTGCCATTGGTGCCACGATCAGCTGATTTTTCAGTTGATAGGGTCCAATCTGCATTTTATGTTTCACCTTGCTCTTCAAAGGGGCGCTATAGTAGCCCTTTTTGTTGGCGATGCAAAGGTCAATAAATGACCTAGAGGCAATTTTATTTCTTGACATTTAATCGTCAAGAAGTCAGAGGCTATATTGTGAGAAGTCAACGGTGGCGCACGTTGCGCCACCCTTTAGCGCTATTTGCGTGTGCCTGTCAAGCGACTCCAATCTTCTTTGTGAGCCGCTTCGTCCATATCGAACCATTGACTATAAAAGTCAGAGACTTCTTGGGCCTGTTCTTTTAGTAGACCAGAAAGGGCCAATTTACCACCGCTTTTAACGCGTTCGGCGATTAAAGGCGCCAATTCGCGCAGTGGGCCTGCCAGTATGTTCGCCACCAGTACATCGGCCTTAAGATCAGCGGGCTGATCTTCTGGTAAGTAGAGTGCCAACTTGTCGGCGACATCATTACGCTCAGCATTAGCACGTGAGGCGTCAATAGCTTGATAATCGATATCAATACCGGTAACTTTTTTCGCGCCTAGCTTCAGCGCAGCTACAGCTAAAATGCCAGAGCCGCAGCCAAAATCGATGACTTCTTCATCACGTAAATCTAAGCTATCTAACCACTCTAAACACAGCGCTGTGGTGGGATGTGTGCCCGTGCCAAAGGCAAGGCCGGGATCGAGGATCACATTTACTGCGGTTGGATCAGGAATTTCGCGCCAGCTTGGGCAGATCCATAAACGTGTGCCAAAGAGGATAGGGTGAAAATTATCCATCCATTCGCGCACCCAGTCTTTATCTTCGATTTGTTCTACCTTGTGGCTGAAGTTTTCACCGAGAAATGGCAAGGTTTTCAGCATCGCGATGGTTGGCGTTAGATCGGTTTCGGCATCAAATAACGCCACGACAACGGTATCACGCCATAGCGGGGTTTCACCCAGTTTAGGTTCAAAAATAGGTGTATCTTTACCATCCTCGAAGGTTATCGAGACTGAGCCGGCTTCCATAAGTAAATCACTAATGGTTTCAGCATCATCGCTATTGGTATTTACACGGAGTTGGATCCAAGGCATGGGGCATCCTGTGGCTAAGGGTTCAAAATATCGCGCTATTGTATACGTAAACTTGCTTAAAATGCAGAGCCCAGCAGTAATTTAACCTATGTTAGGCAAGGCTATAGATCGCTCCAGCATCGGATACGTGAGCGAGAGTAAGACATTTTTACTTACGTTTAACTTGAGTTTAAGTGCTATTGCTTGGTGATATCTTTGCTCAGCCTTGTTACGTTAACTCTCTTATTTAGGAGGTGTTATGTTAAAAATAATAAATTCAATTTATACCCTCGTTATTGTTGCAACCGCGGTATCGTCTGCAGGAGTTATGGCCATGGATAGAATTACGGGTAAAGCCTTTGCAACCCGCTCAGAAGTGTATGCAACACACGGAATGGCGGCGACGAGCCAGCCATTAGCAACTCAAGTCGCGATTGATATACTCAAGCAAGGTGGCAGTGCGGTAGATGCCGCGATTGCCGCTAATGCCATGTTAGGCTTGGTTGAGCCCACAGGCTCGGGTGTCGGTGGTGATTTATTTGCCATCGTTTGGAGCGCGAAAGATAAGCGTCTTTATGGTCTTAATGCTTCAGGCCGTAGTCCCAAATCATTGAGCTTAGAAAAGCTTAAATCCCTTGGGCTAGACTATTTACCGCCACTTGGCCCTTTGCCTGTGTCGGTTCCCGGCGCGGTTGATGGTTGGTATGAGTTGCATAATAAGTTTGGCAAATTACCGATGGCGGATAATCTTGCCCCCGCGATTGGTTACGCCCGCAATGGTTTTCCGGTCTCTGAGCTGATTGCTTATTATCTTGATAGCAGTGCTAAAAAACTGGCTAAATTCCCAGGGTTTAAAGAAACCTATATGCCAACGGGTAAGGTACCTGCGGTAGGTGAAATCTTTAAAAACCCCGCCCTAGCAAACACCTATGAGAAAATTGCTAAGGGTGGGCGTGATGCATTTTATAAAGGTAATATCGCTAAAAGTATTGATAAATATATGGCGTCCCAAGGGGGCTATTTAAGCTATGAAGATTTAGCCAGTCATACCAGCGAATGGGTTGAGCCTGTTTCGGTCAATTATCGTGGTTATGATGTGTGGGAATTACCGCCCAATGGACAAGGCATTGCCGCACTGCAAATTTTAAAAACCATGGAACCCTTTGATGTCGCTGCTATGGGCTTTAACAGCCCTGAATATGTGCATTTATTTGTAGAGGCTAAAAAACTGGCTTTTGCCGACAGAGCTAAATTTTATGCCGATATGGCCTTTAATAACGTCCCTGTTACCGAGTTGATATCACAACACTACAACTATGAGCGCGCTAAATTAATTGACACGAATAAAGCCGCCAAAAGTGTTGATGCAGGTAATCCTGCCCTACAGCACGGTGATACGGTTTACCTCACAACGGCAGATAAAGACGGCAATATGGTGTCACTTATCCAGAGTAATTACCGTGGTATGGGCTCGGGAATGACGCCGGCCGATCTGGGTTTTGTGTTGCAAGATCGTGGGCAAATGTTTGATTTAACTGAGGGACGTTTCAATACCTATGCGCCAGGTAAGCGACCTTTTCAAACGATTATTCCCGCGTTTGTGACTAAAGCAGGTAAGCCTTGGCTTAGTTTTGGGGTCATGGGCGGTGCAACGCAGCCGCAAATGCATGCACAAATTTTAATGAATCTCATTGATTTTAAAATGAACCTACAAGAAGCGGGCGATGCGCCTCGGATTTTACATAGCGGTTCTACTGAGCCTACTGGCGAGGTGATGACCGATGGCGGTTATGTGAGCCTAGAGTCAGGCTTTCCTGTTGAAACGCGCCGTGAGCTCATTAAAAAAGGGCATATATTGCGTGATGCTTTAGGGGATTTTGGTGGTTATCAAGCGATTGGCTTTAATGCAGAAACTGGCGTTTACCGCGGTGCATTGAGAGTCGTAAAGATGGTCATGCTGCAGGGTATTAGTTTAAATAAATATCATGGTGTTAGTGAGCTTTGCCTACTGTATTGGGGTAGACTCGCTAGCGAAATTTATGCGTTGCATCATTTTTCAATGAGCTTGAGCACAACAACGCTTCGTTATAGGCATTATCATTAATAAACTCGAGTAAAGTGTGCGTTAGTTAATGTCATTTTTAGGGAAAGTTGCGGATAATATTACCGAAAATGAATTTAGAACAGGGTCACAACCAAATGGATATTCAAAATATGCCGCGTGAACAGTTAGGTGTGTGTGCAGAGGGAAACTTACATAGTATCTACTTGATGTTTAATGCAAATGATAATGTGGAGTCGCAGTTACGTCCCTGCCTTGCCAACGTAGCGCAGTATATTTACGAACTGACAGATCAGTATTCTGACAGTGCATTCAATGGTTTTGTCGGTATCGGCGCTAATTACTGGGATAGCCTCTATACCGATGCCCGCCCTAAAATGTTAAGGCCTTTCCCTGCGATACAAGCTGGGAGTCTTGATGCACCTGCAATCGAATATGATTTGTATGTACATATTCGCTGTGACCGTTACGATATTCTGCATTTAGTCGCCAATGAAATTAGCCAAATGTTTGAAGATTTGGTGGAATTAGTGGACGAAGAGCGCGGCTTTAGATTTATGGATAGTCGCGATCTGACCGGTTTTGTCGATGGTACTGAAAACCCAAAGGGACGCCATCGTCAAGAAGTCACACTGGTTGGTGATGAGGATGCTGGATTTAAGGGCGGCAGTTATGTTCACGTACAAAAATATGCCCATAACTTAAGTAAGTGGAACCGCTTACCGATTAAAAAACAAGAAGATATATTCGCGCGCACTAAACAAGATAATATCGAATATGAATCCAAGGATAAGCCACTCACCAGCCATATAAAACGGGTGAATCTTAAAGATGCTGACGGAAACTCAATGGAAATCCTACGTCAGAGCATGCCCTACGGATCGCTTAAAGAGCAGGGGTTGATGTTTATTGCTTGCTGTCGTACACCCGAACATTTTGAAAAAATGCTACACAGTATGATATTTGGTGATGGCGAAGGTAATCATGATCATTTAATGTATTTCACTAAGGCATTAACGGGTTCATCTTTCTTCGTACCCGCTTTAGATTTTATGCTGCAGTTCGATGAGTAAATTGTTGTGACTGACCAAGTTGAGTTGTAGTTGAGTTGTAAGAGTTACATTTTGATAAAGCACTTAATGCCAAGGCATTAAGTGCTTTTTTTATTCGGCATAATTGAATAAAGATTTGATGGTTTCTAAGGTGTCGGCGATATCTTGGATGCTTGATGGGCAAATAAAAATCGTATCATCACCTGCAATCGTTCCCAAAATCCCTTCTGGCTTACCGATAGAATCCAATAAGCGGGCAATCAGTTGTGCTGCGCCAGGGCTGGTTCGCACCACGATCATGGCTTGGTTATGGTCAACATCCAGCACTAAGTTTTTTAATGGGCTGCCTGCGGTTGGCACGCCTAATTCGGCGGGTAAGCAATACACCATCTCTTGTTTAGCGTTGCGAGTTCGAACAGCGCCGAACTTGCTGAGCATGCGTGATACTTTTGATTGGTTAATATTACCAAAGCCTTCAGCTTGCAAGGCGATGACGATTTCACTTTGAGAGCCAAAGCGCTCTTCTTTTAAAATCGACTTAAAAACTCTAACAAGGTCATCCTGATTCTTGGTCGTCTGCATAATATTATTATTCTTTATTCAAAAAAACAGGCCCATTTTGAATATTTTTAAACAAATTGTCAACATACAATCAAATTGGCTGAATAAACATTCACTAAGCAGCAGGCTTAGCGTCATTATCATCGGCTTAAAATGTGCAATCGAGTCATTGTTCTTTTGTGAGCTATCAGTTATTTCGAAATTCTTTTGTTCCACGACTAAGGGATAATTGAAATTGTTGCGACATTCCAGTAATGTGACGCACACGCAAATTAGATCCATGTCACACATATCCGAGAAATAACGGAGTTCATTATGAAAGTTGCTGTACTTGGTGCTGCTGGCGGTATCGGCCAGGCTCTTGCCTTACTGTTAAAAACTCAACTGCCTGCGGGCTCAAAGCTGTCTCTATATGATATCGCACCGGTTACTCCGGGTGTTGCGGTTGACTTGAGCCACATCCCGACTGCTGTTGAAATCAAAGGTTTTGCCGGTGAAGATCCAACGCCTGCGCTGGTAGATGCAGACGTAGTGCTGATTTCTGCTGGTGTTGCGCGTAAACCAGGCATGGATCGTTCTGATCTGTTTAACATCAACGCTGGTATCGTGCGTAACCTGATGGAAAAAGTGGCTGCGACTTGTCCTACTGCTTTAGTCGGTATTATCACCAACCCAGTTAACACCACTGTGGCTATTGCAGCCGAAGTGATGAAAAAAGCCGGTGTTTACGATAAAAACCGTCTATTCGGTATTACCACGCTGGACGTGATCCGCTCTGAAACCTTTATTGCCGAATTAAAAGGCTTAAACGTTGCTGATGTTAAAGTGAATGTGATTGGCGGCCATAGCGGCGTGACCATTTTGCCATTACTTTCTCAAGTTGAAGGCGTGACGTTCACTGATGAAGAAGTGGCAACCATGACAACTCGCATTCAAAACGCGGGTACAGAAGTGGTTGAAGCTAAAGCCGGTGGCGGCAGCGCGACATTGTCTATGGGTCAAGCGGCTTGCCGTTTCGGTCTGTCTTTGGTTCGTGGTCTGCAAGGCGAAGCTAACGTCGTTGAATGTGCTTACGTTGACGGTGGTAGTGAACATGCCCAGTTCTTCGCACAACCTGTATTGTTAGGCAAAAACGGTATTGAAAAAGTACTGCCTTACGGTGAAGTGAGTGCATTTGAAGCTAACGCCCGTGATTCTATGTTAGATACGCTAAAAGGCGATATCAAACTAGGCGTTGATTTCGTTAAATAATTATTCGAATAATCTTTTTAGATTATAACGAGTTAAAAGCGGAGCCCTTGAGCTCCGTTTTTTTATGTCTGCGTTTTACGCTTTCTAAACCTAAATCAGCGGCGCTTAGTGGGCAATTGGCAATTATCGTCGCAGCGGGCTTTACCTGTCAGTAAATAAGAAATGCGATAGCGATTTTTAGCAAAGCGTAAGTAAAGCCAATCGGCAACGGGTTTAATAATAGGTAAGCGTAATAATTGTATCCAAGAACGGGTTCCCGTAAGTGCCCACGCTTTGCAGGTGACATCTAAGCCGAGTAATATTTCGCCGGTTGCGGTTTCGCCATGCAGAATAGTATTAGCGTAGTTTTTATCGATATAACTGAAACGCTGGCTAAAGTCTGGCGCATTTAAATTTTCTAGCGCAATTAAGTTATCGGGATCGCGCGCTTTCAGTTGACGCATTTCGGCGCTACATAATGGACAGTTTCCATCATAAAAAATTCGCAGTTCCATCGGGGATACCTCAGATAATTTAATCTTAATGCGTGAGCTTAGCTTTAGCTTATCCTATACGCTGCAGCAATGATTTTAGATCGCAGTTGATGCGAGATTGGATCTAATTTTAGACGTGATCAGCATTATTAATTAGCCTTCCAGTTAGATTAAATCTAAAAAAATACGCTAGGATTTTGGATGTTGATTCGTTTTGCTTGAGTCTTAGGTGTATTTACCATTCAATGAATCATAAACGAGCCATAATCGCTTTAAAAATAACAGGATTAGTATGACATCTCCCATCATCATCACTGGCGTAGGTAAGCGTATTGGTTACGCCTTAGCCAAACATTTTCTCGCCCAAGGCCTGAGTGTGATTGGTACCTATCGTAGCCACTATGCGAGTATTGATGAGCTAAAAACTTTAGGCGCGACTTTGTATCCCTGTGATTTTTACGATGATATCCAAGTGCAATCCTTAATCGATGAGCTCGCTAAGCTGCCTCAAATTCGCGCTATTATTCACAATGCGTCCGATTGGCTGCCTGATCCTGTGCTGACAAGGAATGAGCCTGCAAAAAGCGCCACTTTTGCGCCGAGCGAAGTGTTGCAGCGGATGATGCAAGTGCATGTGAGCGTGCCCTATCAATTAAACTTGGCCTTAGAAGCGCAGCTACGCGCTGGAGCGGATGGTAATATTGGTGCGAGTGATATTATCGATATTACCGATTATGTGGCCGAAAAGGGCAGTCAGAAGCATATTGCCTACGCTGCCAGTAAAGCTGCGCTGCACAATATGACATTATCCTTTGCTGCTAAATTTGCTCCCGAGGTGAAAGTTAATTCCATCGCGCCAGCGATGATTTTATTTAATGCAGAAGATGATATTGCCTATCAACAAAAAACCTTAGCCAAAGCGTTATTACCAAAAGAGGCCGGCAATGAGGAAATTATCGATTTAGTGCAATATCTACTGAATAGTCGCTACGTTACGGGTCGTTGCCATAATGTCGATGGCGGTCGCCAGTTAAAGTAGTGCTTTGATGCGTAAATCCAATCGTTTAGAACGTCAACACGCGGCTTGGGGTGATGATCATCGGTAAAGGCACATCCCAATGCTCACAGGGTAAGCTCGGCACTTGTTGGCAGTCATGGGCGTAACCCATAGGTAAAGGTTTGCCCTGAAGCTGCCAGTTCGCCAGAGTCCTATCGTAATAGCCGCCGCCCATCCCCATGCGATTACCCACAGCATCAAAAGCGACCAAGGGAGTGATGACAATATCTAACTCAGTCACGGGGATGATGGCGCGCACAGCTAATTTAGGTTCTAAGATGCCAAATTGATTGGGCTGCATCGGCGTGTCAGCGGTGTAACGCAAAAAAAGTAGTTGTCCGGCATTGAAGGGGTGCAATCTGGGTAAGTAGGTATTAATGCCTAATTGCCACAGTGCATTGATAAGCGGCGCGGTCGCAAGTTCACCATCATGGGTTAAGTACAATGCTACATGCTGTGCTTTTTGAGCTTGTAGCTCATCAATCATTTTGTGGCAGGCATTAAGGCTTGCCAAGGTTTGCTCAGCTGGTGTTAGCGATTTACGCGCACTGCGGATGGTTTTACGTAATTGCTGGCGACTTTCTTTTGCGTTGATATCGATGCGCGCCGCAGCTTGCGGTGCTTTACTTTTAGCAGGAAGATTGTCGCTGAGTGTAGAAGATGTAGACATAAATTAAGATGCTCCCCAGAATGCCGCTACCCGGTGTAGCCCTTGAACCGTAGGTTCAAGGCGGGAAAATGATTACCTCCTAAGGCTTCTCGGTACGAGCCGAGCATGCACAATGTCAGTAAAGCATTCACCCTAAGATCAAAATTATCGGCACAGGGACATTACCAGTTGGCATGCATCCCAGGGAGCAAAACGGTACTGAATCGCTAAAAATTGTCTTAGTATTTAAGCCAGTTTAGCCATTCTCTGTGTATCAAAAGAGTTAACTTAGCGGCGTTATCGCGCTAAACCCTCGTGCTTCACAGTTAAACTTTAATGCTATTTAGTTGAACGCTCAACTAAGGCATTTTCGAGGGTCGACTGCAGCAAGCTGATTCGGTCGTCCATCTGTTGCATGTAATGCTTGTTCTTTTGCTTTTCTTGGAACAACTCGTGTCCAATATTGAGCGCTGCCATAATTGCGATTTCTTCACGACTAAGGCTATTGGTTCGGCTTTTTAACGCAATAAGTTGTTGTTCAACACCTAGTGCCACCGTACGTAGGGCATCCTCTTGGCCTTTCGGGCAAGCGATAGAGTAGGTGCGCCCAAGTAGGGTAATTTCAACTGCACTGTTACTCATATAACGGGGGATCCTTTCGTTAACCTCTGAAGCGGACTATATAGGGCTAAAATTAAAAGTGCAAGGTAAGCCGCCAATGGATTTGTCGGGATAGTTTTGTTTGCTGCTTGTGTGAGCAGTTGTTGAAATTATTAACTTAAGTCCTGTGGATTTGCGCATTATCGGGATTCAGTATTGGTTCAAGTCTTTATCTCTGCTAGCATTGCAGCTGAAAAAATCTTATTGGGATCTGATATGGCCACCCCCCCTTCGTTACGAATCGATAGCTTAAAAATTGCCTTAGATGCGGCCGAAATTGGTCAGCATCCGGTTGAAGTTCACGGCGCTTTAGTCGGTTTAATTTGCGGTGGTGTAGAGCAAACTGGCGACACTTGGATCAAGCCTTTATTTGATCTGATGAACGACGGCCAGCCATTGCCAGCGCAGTTACATCAACTGGTGTGTGATTTGTTCCAAGATTCAGTAACGCGTTTAGCCGAGTTTGAATTTGGCTTTATGCCGCTGTTGCCAGAGGAAGAAGAACCGCTTAGCCAGCGTGTTGAGGCTTTATCTTTGTGGGCGCAAAGCTTTTTGACTGGTATGGCGATTATTCAGCCCAAACTTAATCAGGCTTCGACTGAGGTGCGTGAAGTCATTAAAGACTTAGCCGAAATTGCCCAAGTTGAATTTGATGTTGCCGACGATGAAGAGTCCGAGGCGGCATACACTGAACTGCTCGAGTTTGTGCGGATAGCTGCGATTATGTGTTACGCCGAATTTGGCCCCGAACTTCCCCATGGCGAAAGCGACGACATTGCAGCGGTGCACTAATCATCGCAATTATTAAGTTAATCTAATCGCTATTGTTTAAGTTTTTATAATGGTTATTTAATTTGATATAAAAGGCTGGTTTATCTGGCCTTTTCGTCCATGACACCAGTATTGTTAATTGCATTGTCGCAACTGTTGATATAGCAGGTGCGCCATGCCATAGCTTGAATGAGATCCCCATGACGACCACGATGCACATGGATACTTCAGTTCAAAACGTCGACATCGCTATTGTTGGCGGCGCCATGGCGGGCGCGACCTTAGCGTTAGCGCTAGCGCGTTTATCATCGGCACAGTCCTTATCTGCACAGTCCTTCGCACATAAATTAGCTAGACCACTTTCCATTGCGTTAATTGAGGCGCATGTCCCTGATAAACAACATCCCGGGTTTGATGCGCGCTCTATCGCTATCGCCCACGGCTCTATTTTCGAATTATCTCGCTTAGGTTTATGGCCTAAGCTCGCCCATTTGGGCACGGCGATTGAAAATATCCATGTGTCGGATCGTGGCCATTTTGGCATGACAGAGCTCAATGCGGCGCAGTTTCATTTAGATGCGTTAGGCCAAGTGGTCGAGCTTGAACGTGTCGGCCAAGTGCTATTTAGCGAGTTAACTAAAAGCGATGTAAAACTGTTTTGCCCCGCCAAACTTGTGCAAATCGACGCCGCTATCGATAGCCACACATTGCTACTCGATACCGGTGAGCGCATTCAAGCTAAGCTGGTGGTCGCCGCCGATGGTTTGCAATCTAAAGTTCGCAGCAGTTTTAATTTGCCCATTACCCAAGTGGCTTTTGCACAAACGGCGATTATCGCCAATATTCAAACCGACAAACCCCACCAACATTGGGCCTATGAGCGCTTTACCCAAACAGGCCCTTTAGCGCTGTTACCTATGGGCGACATTCAAGGCCAGCCGCGATTATCAATGGTGTGGGCGCTCGATGCCGAAGGTGCCAAGCAAATGCAAGCCGCGCCTAAAGCTGAGTTTTTAGCGGCGCTGCAGCAAGCTTTTGGTTATCGCGCAGGCAAATTTGTTGATGTGAGTACGCGCCATGCGTATCCGCTTGATTTGTCGTATATGCCAAGGCCTATCCACCATAGATGTGTGTTTATCGGCAATGCGGCGCAGACGGTGCATCCTATTGCAGGACAAGGATTTAACTTAGGTCTTCGCGATGTGGTGAGTTTGCTTGAGGTGCTCAAAACGGCGCTAGAGCAGGGCGATGATATCGGCAGTGTTGCCGTAACCCATGCATATCTAAAAGTTCGTGAGCATGACAGAAACAGCACTATCCGTAATATTGAGTTTTTAGTCCGTGGTTTTTCAAACCAGTATTGGCCCTTGGTGCTCGGTCGTAATTTAGGCTTGCGGTCATTATCTTGGTTTGTGCCATTTAAAACGCCTGTAGCCCAAAAAGCGATGGGCTGGAAATAACACTCGAATGCGTTGATATCGCTAACGTCTATCGCCCGTAAGGCAATGACGGCAAAGCAACGCTATTCACTGGTATCGCAACGCGAAAAGGATGTACCCATGTTAAGTTCGCAAACCTATGACATTGCTATTGTGGGCGGTGGCATGGTGGGACTCGCCACCGCGATTGGATTGGCACAGGCTAATCTTAATGTTGTTGTTATTGATGCAGGGCAGACAGAAGCCGTCAGCGGCTCAGCGCGTTTACGCGTGAGTGCTATCAATAAGGCAAGCCAGCGTTTGTTAGAACATTTAGGTGCTTGGGCTTATGTAGAGACAGCCCGTGCTACGCCTTACCAAAAAATGGCCGTGTGGGATAAAGACGGCTTTGGCAAAATTGCCTTTGACGCCAACAGCATCAGCGAAGCAAGCCTTGGCACTATTATCGAAAACGATGCCATCAGCTACGCCCTCGCCAAACGTGTCAGTGAGTTTGACAACATCACCCATATCGAAAACCAACGTATTGAACGCATTGCCTTTGGTGAGCGCGAAGCTTGGCTGACCCTCGCTAATGGCGCCGAGTCTGGAATAGAAAGTGTCAGTGCTGCGTTGGTAATCGCCGCCGATGGTGCCAACTCTTGGGTGCGTGAGCAGTGTAAAATACCGCTGACCTTTTGGGATTACGGCCACCATGCGTTAGTCGCCACTATTCGTACTGAATTACCGCACCTTGCTACCGCTCGCCAAGTATTTTTACAGGACGGGCCGTTGGCATTTTTACCTCTGTATGAAGATAATCTGTGCTCTATTGTGTGGTCTGTGCCGCCAGAGCGCGCCAACGAATTATTAGCCATGGATAACGTTCAATTTGAGCGCCACTTAACCGCCGCCTTTGATGGCCGTTTAGGCTTATGTCAGCTTGAAAGCGAGCGCCAAGCTTTTCCACTGCGAATGCGTTATGCCCGCCATTTTGCCCGCCATCGCTTAGTGTTAGCCGGTGATGCGGCGCACACCATTCATCCACTGGCTGGACAAGGGGTTAACCTCGGCTTTTTAGATGCGGCCAGCATTATCGAAGTGGTCAATGAATTACAGCAAGCGGGTAAAGATATCGGCGATTATGCCAATTTGCGCGCCCTTGAGCGTTGGCGCAAAGCCGATGCCATGGAGATGATTGCCGCAATGGAAGGCTTTAAACGACTCTTTGAAGGCAGCAACCCACTTAAAAAAGCGATCCGCGATTTGGGGTTAAATCTGGTTGATAATGTCGCTGGGCTGAAAACAGTGTTCATACAACAGGCCATGGGCAATAAGTCGGCGCTGCCTAAGTTATGTCGTTAGCCGCGGTTGCGCTAATGTGATCAGAATTGCTGCTAATATCAGCGATTTGTTTGCAAGCTGCGCAAATCCGCCGTTCGCATGTAAAAAAATTACAGGTTTAAGATAAGAAAATCTAATGGCAGTGACTTCGGATTAGAAAAATATCCTGTATACAAATTTGTGACGCAAGGTATAATTTCGCCGCATTTTAGACCCTAGTGTCTGTACCCAAAGAGCTTCAAGAGATACACCCTACACTAGGCAGAGACCTGAAAAAGGCCGCAAAAAGGGATAGCAATGGCTAACAAAACTATTCTGTTTAACAAGCACATAGAATCAAACGCTAAGATGGTTGATTTCCACGGTTGGGACATGCCGCTCAACTATGGCTCACAAATCGAAGAACATCACGCCGTGCGTCAAGACGCGGGTATGTTCGACGTTTCCCACATGACAGTGGTTGATGTGATGGGCAATGATGCTGGTGCATTTTTGCGTAAGTTGCTCGCAAACGATGTGGCTAAGCTTAAAGTTCCAGGTAAAGCCTTATACGCCGGCATGTTAGATGAAAATGCGGGCATTATAGATGATCTCATCACCTATTATCTTACCGATACGCATTACCGCGTAGTCGTTAACTCAGGCACCCGTGAAAAAGATCTCGCTTGGATTGCTAAACAAGCCCAAGGTTTTGATGTCACTGTGACTGAACGTCCTGAATTATCAATGATCGCCGTACAAGGCCCTAACGCTAAAGCGAAAGCCGCTGCCGTGTTTAGCACCGAGCAAAACGCCGCTATCGAAGGTATGAAACCTTTCTTCGGTAAGCAAGCGGGTTCGCTGTTTATTGCCACTACGGGTTATACCGGCGAAGCGGGTTACGAAATTATTGTCCCAGAAGATGAAGCAGAGGCCTTGTGGCAAGCACTGTTAGAGCAAGGGGTTAAACCTTGTGGTCTGGGTGCGCGTGACACTCTGCGTCTTGAAGCCGGTATGAATCTTTACGGCTTAGATATGGACGAAACCATCAACCCATTGGCCGCCAACATGGGCTGGACCATTGCATGGGAACCTATCGAGCGTGACTTTATTGGCCGTAGCGCCTTAGAAGCACTGCGCGCGGCGGGTACCGACAAATTAGTCGGCCTAGTGATGGAAGAAAAAGGCGTGCTACGCCATGATATGCCTGTATTTTTCACTGATGCTGCCGGTATTGAGCACCAAGGCGTGATCACCAGCGGTACTTTCTCGCCAACCTTGGGCTATTCTATTGCGTTGGCGCGCGTCCCTAATGCAATTGGGGATACGGCAGAAGTTGAAATGCGTAAAAAGCGTGTGGCTGTTAAAGTAGTCGCGCCAAGCTTTGTGCGTAACGGTAAACCAGCATTTTAAAAAAACGGAACAAGGAACAAGGAACAATAACAATGAGCAATATTCCGACAGAACTGAAATACGCCTCTTCACACGAATGGATCCGTAAAGAAGCCGACGGTAGCTACACAGTAGGTATTTCTGATCATGCCCAAGAGCTGTTAGGCGACATGGTTTTCGTAGAGCTTCCAGAAGTTGGCGATACTGTTACCGCAGGTGAAGACTGCGCGGTAGCGGAATCAGTCAAAGCGGCATCTGACATTTATGCGCCTATTTCTGGCGAAGTGATTGCTGTAAACGTTGCCCTAGAGGATTCTCCTGAGCTGGTTAACAGTGATGCTTACGGCGAAGGCTGGTTTTTCCGCGTGATGCCTTCTGACGAATCAGACATCGATGCGCTGCTAGATGCCGAAGGCTACCAAGCGGTAATCGACGAAGAGTAATCGTCGGTGTTAACAAAGCCCTGAGGGGCTTTGTTTGTTTTAGCACAAGATTGACATAACAACAGTCCGTTAATCAGTACCCTACAGTTCTGAGTTTCGGCAAATCTGGAACAAGGTTTATCATGACCAAGCAAACCCTCACTCAGTTAGAACAGCACGATTTATTCCTACGTCGTCACATCGGCCCTGATAGCCACCAACAACAAGCGATGCTCAATTTTGTTGGCGCTGAGTCTCTCGAAGACCTCACCGCGCAAATCGTGCCCGAATCGATTCGCTTAAGCCAAGATTTAAGCATTGGTGATTCTTGCGGTGAAGCCGAAGGTATCGCCTATATCCGTGGTCTAGCAGATAAAAACCAAGTCTTTAAAAGCTATATCGGCATGGGTTACTACGGCACCCAAGTGCCAAACGTAATCCTGCGTAACGTATTTGAAAACCCCGGTTGGTACACGGCTTATACGCCTTACCAGCCTGAAATCGCCCAAGGTCGTTTAGAAGCCATTCTTAACTTCCAACAAGTGTCGATGGACTTAACGGGCTTAGATTTAGCCTCCGCGTCTTTGTTAGATGAAGCGACCGCCGCAGCCGAAGCCATGGCGCTGGCAAAGCGGGTGTCGAAAGCGAAAAAATCGAATACCTTCTTTGTTGCCGATGATGTGTTCCCGCAAACCTTAGACGTAGTGAAAACCCGCGCTGAGTGTTTTGGTTTTGATGTCATCGTGGGCCCAGCGCAGGATGCCGTGAACTACGAGCTGTTTGGTGCTTTGTTCCAATATACTAACCGCTTAGGCCACATCACTGACTTCACCGAATTATTCGCAACTTTGCGTACCAAGAACGTGATTGTGACTGTAGCCGCCGACATTATGTCGTTGGTATTACTGAAATCACCGGGCTCTATGGGCGCCGATGTAGTATTTGGTAGCGCGCAGCGTTTTGGCGTGCCAATGGGTTTTGGTGGTCCACACGCGGCTTTCTTTGTTGCCCGTGATGAGCACAAACGTTCAATGCCGGGTCGTATCATAGGTGTGTCAAAAGACGCCCGTGGTAACCGCGCCCTGCGTATGGCAATGCAAACTCGCGAGCAACATATTCGCCGCGAAAAAGCCAACTCAAATATTTGTACTGCACAAATTTTGTTAGCCAATATGGCGTCTTTCTACGCTGTATTCCACGGCCCAGATGGCTTAAAAACCATCGCGTCACGCATCAACCGCTTTGCCGACATTTTAGCGGCAGGTTTACAAGCTAAGGGCGTGAGTTTAGTCAACAGCACTTGGTTTGATACCATCAGCATCAAAGGCTTAGATGTTACTGCCGTGAACGCACGCGCACTGGCTGCTGAAATGAACCTACGTTTCGATGCCGATGGCATTGTAGGCGTGAGTGTTGACGAAACCACACTGCGCTCAGATATCGAAGCACTGTTTGAGGTGATTTTAGGCGCTGACCATGGCTTAGATGTAGCCGCGTTAGACGCGCAAATTGTTAGCCAAGGTAGCCAGTCGATTCCTGCTGCATTAGTGCGCCAAGATGCGATTTTAAGTCACCCAACGTTTAATCGCTATCAAAGTGAAACCGAGATGATGCGTTATATCAAACGTCTCGAAAGCAAAGACTTAGCACTTAACTACTCGATGATTTCACTGGGCTCATGCACCATGAAGTTAAACGCAGCGGTTGAAATGATACCAGTGAGCTGGCCAGAATTTGCCAACATGCACCCATTCTGCCCGCTGGATCAAGCTAAAGGTTACACTCAGCTGATTGAAGAATTGTCGACATGGTTAGTGAACATCACAGGTTACGACGCTGTGTGTATCCAACCTAACTCAGGCGCTCAAGGTGAATACGCGGGCTTGTTAGCCATCAAAAAATACCATGAGTCACGTGGTAATGCGCACCGAAACATTTGTTTGATCCCACAATCTGCCCACGGCACTAACCCTGCATCAGCGCAACTTGCGGGTATGCAAGTGATTGTGACTGCGTGTGATAAGCAAGGTAACGTCGATTTAGACGATTTGAGGACTAAAGCTGCTGAAGTGGCTGAAAATCTGTCTTGCATCATGATCACTTACCCATCGACCCACGGTGTGTATGAAGAATCTATCCGCGAAATTTGCGACATAGTGCATCAGCATGGCGGCCAAGTGTATTTAGACGGCGCCAACATGAACGCGCAGGTAGGCTTAACGACTCCAGGCTTTATCGGTGCTGACGTATCACACCTTAACCTACACAAAACCTTCGCTATTCCTCACGGCGGCGGTGGCCCAGGTATGGGCCCAATCGGTGTAAAAGCCCATTTAGCGCCATTCGTGGCGGGTCATGTGGTGGTTAAACCGGGTCAGATAAGCGATAACAACGGCGCTGTATCAGCCGCACCTTACGGTAGTGCTGGCATTCTGCCTATCAGCTGGATGTACATTAAGCTGTTAGGTACGCAGGGGCTTAAACAGTCAACGCAAACTGCACTGCTAAATGCTAACTACATGATGAAAAAGCTGTCAGAACACTACCCAGTATTGTTCCGTGGCCGTAACGATCGCGTGGCGCACGAATGTATTATCGACCTGCGTCCACTGAAAGAAGCCTCAGGCGTAACCGAAATGGATATCGCTAAGCGTTTGAACGACTACGGTTTCCATGCGCCAACCATGAGTTTCCCTGTTGCGGGAACCCTGATGATTGAGCCGACGGAATCTGAGTCTAAGGTGGAGCTTGACCGCTTTATCGACGCTATGGTGTCAATCCGCGCTGAAATCGCCAAAGTGGAATCGGGCGAATGGCCAGTGGACAACAACCCGCTGCACAACGCACCGCACACTATGGCCGATATCATGGATCCTGAGTTTGATACGCGTCCATATAGCCGCGAAGTTGCCGTGTTCCCAAGTGCAGCAGTACGCACTAACAAGTTCTGGCCAACCGTGAATCGTATTGATGATGTGTATGGCGACCGCAACTTGATGTGTTCGTGTGCTCCGTTATCAGACTACGAGTAATAATTGCTGCTTAGGCTAGCTACTGCGGCGTTGAATCTCAGCTTTCGTGCTCATTGACAGGAGTCAACTCCGCGCGAAAGCTTTCAATCCGCCTTGCATTAGCTTCGCCAGCAACGCAATTATGGTGTAGTTAGCTTCAGCGAATTTGAAGCATTAAAAAGCGACCGAAAGGTCGCTTTTTTGTTACCTGCCGTAGGCTCTACTAAAACACCCATGTTTTAGAAGGTCACTGGTGCAACAATGCCTAATCTGGTGTAACGGTTTTTGTATTTTTTTGAATACATCAAAGTTAAAAATATAAAATCTTGATTAATAATATTAACCTTGTTGATTTAAGAACATAAGCTGTTCATTTCCTGAAAATTGAGGCGTCCAATCAATATCATCACTATCACCATCATAGTGGTACTCTGTTGTAGAAAATACTACTTGAATATCATACTGAATGCATACCGATTTCAATTCCACCATATACCTATTTAAATCATCATTATGGATTTCATGTTGTTTAGGTGTATCTAAAATTAATATTTTAAAAAACAATCTAGAATTTATAGCCATCAACTCTATAAGTGCTGCGTGATATGCTAAAACGGCACGAATTCTAGTACTACCTTTTAGTTGTGAAATGTTTTCTGTACCTAACACAGGAATGAAATCATCTTTAAATGTTATATCTAAGCTTATATTACTTGTGTGAATAATATTTAGCCATTTTATTACTAGCTCTCTTAATTGAGATCTTAATTTTAAGATAGAAGATAGGCGAGTCCTGTCTGTTGAATAAGATTGATAGACTTCTAAAGCTTTATCTCTTTGATTAAGTGTTTCAATGTGATATTTCTCTGATGAGATTAGTGAGTCGAGTTCATCTCTTTGTCCCTGAAGTGAAAAGATACGATTCTTAATTTCAGAGATTGAATCAACTAAAGCTGACATCTCTGATTTACCCGTGAGCTTCTTTCTTTCATAAGTGATGCTTTCAATTGTATGGTTATACTGATTTTTTTGTAATTCCAGATCTTGAAGTCTGACGAGGTCAGTATCAGCATTTCGTTGTAAATCTTTAATTTGATCTTTTAGATAGAGTAAGTTTTTACTATAAGATTCAGAGCTAGATGAAAATAAGCGACAAGAACCAGAACCACAAATCTCATTAAATGAAAGAAATACTCTTCGAGCTTCTTCATTCATATTTAATGTTTCGATTTCGATATTGATTTCATTTACAATCTGATTAATACCTGAAGTTCTACTTTGAATGGCATATATTTCTTCAGTCACTTTACGAATATCTTTTCGATGACTATATATTATTCGATCAAGTGCAACGACTGAATCATCATGAGTCGCTCCAGAAGACTTTAGTGCTTCTAGCTCATTCTCAAGAGTAGATATTTCATGTGAGATTTCTTTATAATTTGTCAGAATATTTTTAGCGGATTGCTGAGCGATTTCTAGTCTTGATAATGAGTTTTTTACTCGTCTGTCAAGGGATTCTAAATTGTTTTTTGCATTTAACTGTTTCTTTTTGACGTTAAATGAATTTTTTACCGGAAGCTCAAAAATAATTCTCATCATTTCAGAAAATTGATCTTTGATAAAACTTGTTGGCGGGCAATAGAGCTTTGAGTAACCATCATCCTGATCGAGGTAGAATATGGGCAGCAATGAAGATATGTATGCATTTGCAGCAATATTACTATTAGAAACCAATGTGTCTGTTTTTAATCCAAGTCTATCAAATATAAATTTTGAAAAATCTTTCTCATTATAAAAGTGCTTTGTTTGACCAGACTCATCAATAACGGTTATATCTAAATCACGACTATAAACTCGCTTTATTTTTATGGCACCACGACCAAAATCAACGTTCAGTTCAACATACTTACAATGATTATAAATGTCATTTCTGAAAACACATGGGTAACCCAAACAAAATGCGATTGATTGTACAATTGGTGTTTTACCACAACCATTCGGTCCATATAGTTGTGTAACATGTTTACCGAAAGTTAACTTATCAGATTCCCAGCCATTTTGATTGTTGGGATAAATTTTTATGTCTAATAATCTCATTCCAGCTCCAAGTCTAGCTGTTTTGCAACACATATATTTCTATATGAATTAGCAATTCTTGATAAGTTAAATGATAATGTATCATCATTGTTAATAGCTTTTGATATCACTTTTTTCCCAAGTTCTGTTATCAAAACTTTATTAGTTGCTTTATCAACTGAAATTAAGTTTGTTAACTCTAAAAAGCTCAGCGCTTTCACTGTTCTAATTCTTAAGTTGGCCGACCAACCAATATGTTGTGCTGATCCTTTAAATCCAGTCATGCTTGATTCGATACTTTCACCGACTAACTGACCAATTTCAGATACTAAAGGTTTTCGCTTATCTTTTGCTAGAAGTAATATAATTACACTGATTAAAGGGAGTTGAAATAAGGCTTCATTACTTAATAGTTGAGTATGATAAATATCAGATAGATTTCTATTAAGATTTATAGATTCAGTGGGAAAACTATTAAAGAAGTCATCAAAGTTCATGATTTAATCCTTACAATTTCAGCCCAAAATGCACCAAAAATCAGATCTCTATCTAGATCAAAAAGTAGGTCTTCTGCTTCAAGATTTTTTTTGGCACTAGCAACCAATGTCCTTAATTGATTTATATTAATATTGTTATCATGATTAATAATAGATGATAGAGTTGATTGAATAATATTCAATACTGATTGAAGATCAAACTCTGGAATGGGATGTCTATTATTTCTTACCCATAGATCCCAATTTGTCTTACAGCGACTACAATACTCAATTTGAAAACTACTAGCTCCAGCTGATGTAAGTAATCGCTGAATAATAGAAGCATTCTTTATCGCTTTATTATCACCACCTGCTGCTAACGTATCATATGCATCTTTAGAAATACTCATAACAGATAGTAGATCATCTATCGAAATAGCTGCTTTTTCTTCAATCGAGTCAATGGTCAGTTCATGAATAATGCCTGAAGACTTTTTCTCAATCAAATCTAGTAATTTAAGTAAAATCTCTTTTGATTCATTGTAATGAAGATCAATTTCACTAAATTTGTAAATTTTATCTCTAGCTAAAGATTCGAAAGTTTCATCAGTAAGCTTTAAATATTGAACATCTGTTTCAAAGTTGATTTTAGATAATTTCTCTCTAATATTTTCCTCTGTTAAATCTCCTCCAACCTCTTTGCTGTATATCTGATTAAATTTACCAACAAGAATGTTCGAAAACGTATTTTCAAACTTCCCATTTAAAATATCATGATGTAAGCTATTAACATCATCGTGATTGTTTATATTTGTTTGAAAAACAATGGCGTTACAGTATTTATCAAACATAATTGTATGTAATAGCATCTTACCAAGAAAACTATTCTTTATACTCGATTCATTCTGTGAGTTTATTTTTGACTTTTGAGTTAAAAGACCAAAAAGCTCATTTAGTGTCCAATTATGATTCTGTTTACTATTAGTTTTTACTTGATAAAAAATATAACCAAATCCATGTTCATTAACTTCTCTTACTACAAAGTCATCATGAAGATCGCAGTAAACACGGTCAATCCCGTTTCTTTCTAGTATTGAAAGAGAAGCTATTGCAGCGGATCTAGCTTGAGCCCTAAATCGTCCAAAAGCATCTCTACCATTTTGCTCTCTTGGTTTGTGTTGATGAAGCATCGAATCTCCCTATCCTACAACTTTGAAATATTTTTCTAACTCATCATTAGATGTAAAAAGTCTATCCATAATACTGATTTTTTTTTAATCTAAGCATTAAATTTCTGAAGTTATAATGACTTAAGTTAATCTAATAACCAAATTTGGCTGGTATTGTAGGATGAGCCATATCTTTATCATATACCCACTAGTAAAGTTTGTTACAGGAAGACCATACATGACACCCACAGTGGCAAACATGCTGGAGAGTATTATCGCTACGGATAACATGCTGTTGTTGAAATCAGTCATTTACGTCCCTGAAGTAATGCGAGTCAATAGTTAACTCTATGACATAACTTATTAATTAAATTAACTTATTATTTTGGAAAGTTGCGGCAGAGTAGACTGCTAAGAGTTTGGGCGCATATAGCTGATTGGCTTCTTCTTCCTTAAATGGCGTGCTCGATGATGGAGTTCGAGTTTGCCCTGCATTTTCCTTGAGCGGTCACACTTTAACCTGCTCTATGCGGTTTAATCAATGATGTTTATCACAATACGTATTTTAAATAATGACTTGTAGCAAGATTATTCACGGGAGGAACGATCTGACAGGCATTATTTGTAGCGTCGTGTTTTAAGTTCTTTCTTTGTTCTTGCGAGCTCGCAGATATACACAGAAGTTAAACAAGATTAAGCACTGTCATGTAAGTGACCGTCCGTGGCAGGGATGCCACGTTCGAGCATACAAGGACGTACTTGCTGCGAGTCACTGGAGTGACAGTGCTTAATGATAGCTAGGAAAGCAGTAATTCAGGCTTTATCTTTGATCTTGCGAGCTCGCAGATATACACAGAAGTTAAACAAGATTAAGTGCTGTCATGTAAGTGACCGTCCGTGGCAGGGATGCCACGTTCGAGCATACAGGGACGTACTTGCTGCGAGTCACTGGAGTGACAGTGCTTAATTCAGAACTCAGATAAAAATGGTGCAGTAATATTTTGCTTAATTGTCGTTTAAGCTTTATCTCTTCTCTTTACTCTTATTAGTCCTTAGTCGAGATACACAAAAGCTAAGCGGTCATGTTAGTGACCGTTCTTGCTGTTGTGATTTACCACTTGTAGAAGGGGGAAATCTCAGCGTAAACGCAGCGCGTCGGCGACTAAGGTAAAAGCGGGGGAGGGTTGGCGGCGACTGGGGTAATACAGGTAATATCCGGCAAAAGATAGGCTCCAGTCTTCAAGCACTTTGACTAAACGCCCTGCTTTGATATGGGGTTCAAACTCTGCTTCTGGTAGGTATGCGATACCGTTGCCTTGCAATGCTGCATCGACGATATGGTGCGATGCATTAAAGATAAGTTGGCCGTCCACATGCACATTCAATTGCTTGCCGTCTTTTTCAAACTCCCATACATACAAACCTCCGTGGGTCGGGAAACGAATGTTAATGCAGTTATGCTCGATAAGATCCTGCGGGTGTTGGGGGATGGGATGCTGTGCAAAATAAGCGGGGGTCGCCACGGCTGCCATTGTTTGATGCGGGCCGATAGGGATCGCGATCATGTCCTTATCTATGGTATCGCCTAGACGGATGCCAGCATCGAAGCGATCCGCCACTATGTCCCTAAAGCCATAATTTACATCGAATTCTACTTTGATATCGGGATAATTGTGCAGTAACGGCGACAGTTTTGGCAGTAGTAAGGTTCGCAGCACGAAATCACCGCAGGTGATCCTGACTGTTCCGGCGGGTTTGTCACGCATGGCTGTTAATGCATCCAGCTCGGATTCAATTTCATCAAATCGATTACCTATCGCATTTAACAGGCGTTCGCCTGCTTCTGTCGCCGATACGCTGCGAGTGGTGCGCGTTAACAGCCTGATTTCAAGTCGGGTTTCTAAACCACTTATTGCTTGGCTCAGCGCCGATTGAGTGACACCGAGCAAGGCGGCGGCTCGGGTAAAACTGCCTTCACGAGCGACGGTGACGAAGCATAAAAGATCGTTCAGATTCCGTTTCATCATACTGTTTTTTACACCAGTTTAATTAGCTGAGCTAATAAGCTCTATAAGCATTCATTAGCTAGTAAGGTTCCAGTGCATTTGAAACAATAGCGACTACAAAGTCAATCAGATTTAACTTTAACCATTGATAGGTATGTAATGACCACTCAGCTATGCGAAACGTCAGAACCACGCTGTGCCATTCAACAAGCAAGTCAACAACAAACGGCAAATTGGAGTGGCGTACTGGCGATGTCGTTATGCGTGTTTGCCTTGGTCGCCTCAGAATTTATGCCTGTTAGTTTACTGACACCGATTGCCACTGATTTGAGTGTCAGCGAAGGATTGGTCGGACAGGGCATTGCAATATCGGGTTTTTTTGCCGTGTTAACCAGCCTTAGTATTGCGTCAATTGCTAAAGATACGGATCGCAGGTCACTTCTACTTGGGCTCACCTCGTTAATGCTGGTATCGGGCATTGTGATTGCTTATGCGCCCAACTACTCAATTTATATGCTGGGCCGCTGCTTAATTGGCGTTGTGATTGGTGGGTTTTGGTCTTTGTCTGGTGCATCGGCAATTCGTCTTGTGCCAAGGGAAAAGATCCCTAAAGCCTTGGCAATATTCAATGGTGGCAATGCGCTGGCTATGGTGATTGCAGCGCCGCTGGGCAGTTACCTTGGCGCGCATATCGGTTGGCGAGGCGCCTTTTTCGGTTTAGTGCCCGTCGCACTGATCGCCTTTGTGTGGATGTGGTTTAGTTTGCCTACGATGAAACCTGAAAAACGTGTTGTTGGCTCAGCGAATGTCTTTTCCCTATTAAACAAACCTTTGGTTCGATTGGGAATGTTAGCAATTGTGCTGTTGTTTATGGGGCAGTTTGCGCTGTTTACCTATGTGCGTCCGTTTTTGGAAACCGCTATCCATGTAGAGAGCAATAGCTTATCGTTAATTTTGCTGATGATGGGCGTTGCGGGTTTTATGGGGACGCTTGTAGTCAGTTTATTTTTGAAAAACAATCTCTACCGTACGTTAATTTTTATTCCGTTGGTGATGGCGGTAATTGCTTTAGCGTTAATCCTGTTTAGCGATAGCAGTATTACCGTAACAACGCTGCTTGTATTGTGGGGTGGCGTTGCCACAGCGGCGCCCGTTGCATGGTGGACTTGGCTTGCGCGAACGATGCCGGAAGACTCCGAAGTGGGTGGCGGCTTAATGGTGGCGGTTATCCAATTGGCTATCGGGCTGGGCTCAACCTTAGGCGGTGTACTATTCGATTTTAATGGTTACCACAGCACATTTTTGCTGAGTGCAACCTTGTTGGTAGCGGCAGCTTTATTGGCTTATTGGACCCAACGTTCAGAGCTAGCGCCACTGCTTCATACTCAATAATTAAGGACTTTTACTATGACCATTAATGCCTTTGGCGCTCATGCCAGCCATTTACCGCTGGAACCTATGACGATTACACAGCGCCTACCCGGCGAGGATGATGTGCAGATCAGCATCGACTATTGCGGCGTTTGTCACTCAGATCTCCATCAGGTACGTTCGGAATGGGCGGGGACCTTATATCCCTGCGTTCCTGGGCATGAGATTGTGGGGCGAGTAACCGCCGTGGGCGGGCATGTCTCAAAATTTAAAGTCGGTGACTTGGTTGGCGTGGGTTGCATCGTTGATAGCTGTAAGCACTGCCATGAATGTAGTGATGATCAAGAAAATTACTGCGATCACATGGTGGGTACTTATAACGGCCCAACCCATGACGCGCCTGGGCATACGCTCGGTGGCTATGCGGAGCAAATCGTGGTTGATGAACGTTATGTGCTGCGTATCAGTCATCCGCAAGCGCAATTAGCGGCAGTGGCTCCGCTTCTGTGTGCGGGTATCACCACCTATTCTCCGCTGCGCCATTGGCATGCGGGACCGGGTAAAAAAGTCGGTATTGTTGGCATTGGTGGCCTTGGTCACATGGGAATTAAGCTTGCCCATGCAATGGGGGCTCATGTTGTGGCGTTTACCACTTCAGAATCTAAACGTGATGCAGCCAAAGCCTTGGGTGCTGACGAAGTGGTGGTTTCTAAAAATGCCGATGAAATGGCCAAGCATCTGCAGAGTTTAGATTTGATTGTGAATACCGTTGCAGCTCCCCATGATCTGGACGCTTTTTTAAGCCTATTAAAACGCGACGGCACTATGACCTTAGTTGGCGCGCCAGCAACAAACCATCCTTCGCCCAATGCGTTTAATCTGATCATGAAACGCCGCAGCCTTGCGGGTTCAATGATAGGTGGGATCCGTGAAACCCAAGAGATGCTCGATTTTTGTGCTGCGCACAACATAGTGTCGGATATTGAACTGATCCGCGCCGACGAGATTAACACCGCCTATGAGCGCATGCTGAAGGGCGATGTGAAGTATCGGTTTGTTATCGACAACGCCACGTTAGCACGCTAGCTGAACCTTAACCTGAGTGTGAATTATGGGTATGCGATGCTTAAGCATTTTGGCCTTACGGATGCCCATGGTTTTATGGCTGTTAATGGTTGGCATACAGGTCGCATCCGCTGCGACCTTTGCGTCAGCAAGTCAACACAATGAGTCTATGGCTATGCCGATTGCAAAAAAGAGTGAAGTAAAGATCCGCATTATCATCGCAGACACAACATTAACCGCAACGCTTGAAAACACGCAGGCGGCTCGGGATTTCGTCAAGCAGCTGCCTTTGGATCTTATGCTCGAGGATTATAACGGCACCGAGAAAATTGCTGATTTACCGACAAAGCTATCGAATAAAGCAGCGCCAGACGGTTATACCCCCAAAGTGGGCGACATTGCGTATTTTGCGCCGTGGGGAAACCTTGCCTTTTTCTATCAAGACTTTGGTTATTCGCGCGGACTGATCCGCCTTGGTCAGATAGATGGAAGTGTTGATGCCCTCATGGGTGACAGTGATATCAAAGTACGAATAGAGCAAGCTCAAAATAGCGATGATTCAGAATAGGAAACCTACAATGTATATGAAAAATTTAAATAAAATCACTAAGACAATAATCATGCTAGGCCTGTTATCAACGGCAAGCCTGCCTGCATTCGCGCAGGATATGTCTAATGGCGCCGATAATTTCTACCAAAGCGATAGCGTGGCTATGCAGCGAGTGACATTTAAAAATCAATATAATATGGAGGTTGTGGGCAATCTGTTTATCCCCAAAAAACTCGACAAAAAAATGACTCATCCAGCGATAGTCGTCGGTCATCCAATGGGCGCGGTAAAAGAGCAAAGTGCTAATTTATATGCCACAAAAATGGCGGAACAAGGGTTTATTAGCTTATCGCTAGACTTGTCATTTTGGGGCGAAAGTGAAGGCCAACCCCGTAATGCGGTTTCGCCCGATATTTACGCCGAGGATTTTAGTGCTGCGGTCGATTATCTGGGCACAAATAAGCTGATAGATCGTACTCGCATCGGCGTGTTGGGTATTTGTGGCAGTGGCAGTTTTGTGATTAGTGCGGCCAAGATTGATCCGCGCATGAAAGCTATCGCTACCGTGAGCATGTACGACATGGGCGCAGTAAATCGTCATGCCCTAAACCACTCACAAACTGTTGAACAACGTAAAAAGCTTATCATAGCCGCTGCGAAACAGCGTGACGTTGAGTTCGGCGGCGGTGAAATTCAATATACCAGCGGGACTGTGCATCAGTTAGATAAGGATACCCATCCAATCCAGCGCGAGTTTTACGATTTTTATCGCACGCCACGGGGCGAATATACGCCAGCAAGCTCGTCACCACAGTTAACCACTCACCCAACGCTGACCAGCAATATAAAGTTTATGAACTTCTACCCGTTTAACGACATTGAAACCATCTCACCACGGCCAATGTTGTTTATTACTGGCGATAAAGCGCATTCAAAGGAGTTTAGTGAAGACGCTTACCGATTAGCGGGTGAACCAAAGGAACTTTACTATGTTAAAGGTGCCGGCCATGTTGATTTGTATGACAGAACCGCGCTTATTCCATGGGATAAATTGACGGATTTTTTTAGCAAAAACTTATAAATCGTTTATCGGATTACTCCGCAACATGCAATCGATTGGTTCAACATTAAGTGATTGTAGCTTTATTACTTTAACCACGGTTTTTCTTCGTTTTTGTGTAAGCACTGCCAGTGAGGATCTAAAGTAAATAATATTAGTGAGTTTATATTTCTGTTATCAAATGGGCTCAATAAAAACCATTGCAATCAAAGTGGCGGGTTGTTAGATGACATTATTATGACTAATGACGAGCAGCACTAATCATTGCCAAATGACTATTTGAAACAATTACCCGCCTGTATGTAACCATTACCGTGAAATAGGTTTACATTTTCGCGTTGCCAAAATTTTTACATATAAATCTGTAGTTTACGTTTTGGCATGGGACTTGATTAGCTTTTAGGTGTAAATGTTTAGTACAAGGTAACATTAGCATTTTTCTAACTAACCAAGGAATCAACATTATGAATAACGATATAGTGCAAGGTAAGTGGAAACAGGTTTCGGGTACGCTTAAAGCGAATTGGGGTAAATTAACTGACGACGATTTACTTGAAATTGATGGTAATCTCGAAAAGTTTCAAGGCAAGATGCAAGAAAAGTATGGCATGGCTAAAGATGAAGCGAAAAAAGAGTTTGAAAAGTCAAACTTATAATTATGTCATTGTAAGTTTATAAAACGAGGGGCTATTATTTGGCCCCTCATCAATCCCGCCTAATATCTCCAATCCCTCGTTACATGTGACACTTGACTGCCCAAAATGCTGGAGAAACCTGAGAGTAGTGACCTAATGTTATTAGCCACTACATCAACAGTAATAACACTTGTATTAGCGATAGAACGCTTCAACTGTGCCTTTTACTGTCATGGTTAGTGGTTGGCCGCGACGGTCTAATGATTTTGTTGGGATTTTTACCCAGCCTTCACTTATGCAATATTCTTCGACATCAAAACGTTCTTTGCCGTTGAGCTTAATCCCAATTTCGTACTCGAAAATTTCAGCCACATGATGTGGGCTACGTGGGTTAACAGAAAGGCGATCGGGTAAAGTCGGTTGTGCAGTTGTGTCGTTCATAGTCGTGGTCTGTCGTTATCTATCGTGAAAAAAATGCGTGCGCTATTGTAGGCAATAGCAGCGTGATGCTCAAGACGTTAACTGCACGAAATAAACCGTGTTAGTCATAGTGTGAGGGGTGATTATTTTCTTTAGTTTCAGAACCGCTAACGGCAGGCTACACTTTGGCGCATTGTTTTTAGCGAGCAGGCTATACCGATACTTCCATGACCGACAATATTACTATTTTGCTGCCTTCGCTTATTCATCGAATTGGGCGCGATACAGTTAAACAAGCCCAAGCGATAGCCAAACAATATGATTGCGAGCTTAAGCGCGTTCGTCGTTCAAGGAATTGGTGCATTGTAGGCGGCGCGATTAACATTCAATCTTGCACCGCCCATCTACAAGCTGAGCAATTAACAAACCAAACAGCAGAGCGGGCGTTTGGCTACCTTATCCAAAAGCTGACAACGGCGCTGCTGCAACATACCGATAAACTTGAGCCATTAGCGGCTAAGC
The DNA here is from genome assembly GCF_900156405.1 of Shewanella morhuae. Classification (GTDB taxonomy): domain Bacteria; phylum Pseudomonadota; class Gammaproteobacteria; order Enterobacterales; family Shewanellaceae; genus Shewanella; species Shewanella morhuae. Next base: position 170,316 of record NZ_FTNN01000006.1, on the reverse strand, counting down.
TCATTCGACTGATCACTGAAAACCCTGCAATCACCTTGGGTGAATTAATGCAGTTGACTCAATGCACTATCACAGAAGCCAGATTGGCACGCTTTAACGCCGACTCTTGGTAGTCGACTATTGATTGGCTATTAGTCGGTAAGACTTAGTAGCACGCGGCTAATATTTTGCGTATTTTTACGGATTGATTGCACTCGCTTAGGCTTTAGGTCAAACCCTCACTTAAACCACATCACCGCGTAACCCTCCGTCTAAACCTCTCTGCTAAACCCCGCCTAAACCAGAGTTAGGCGTATATTACCGACAACATCATTTTGACGCTCAGTAAGATAAGCAATACGGCAAACACCTTTTTCAAAATAGCGACCGGTAATTTATGTGCGAGCTTAGCGCCCAGTGGTGCAGTTAAAAAGCTGGCGATAGAAATCAAAATTACACCAGGCAGATAAACCATACCAACTGCAAAAGGTAACTCTAGTTGGGGTTGGCTATTGATTAAGTAACCTATTGCTCCAGCTGCTGAAATAGGCAAACCTACCGCCGCAGAGGTGCCAATGGCTCGTTTTAACTCGATATTTCGCGAGTTTAAATAGGGCACAGTTAGCGAGCCGCCACCAATTGACACTAATGCCGATATCGCACCAATACCGCCGCCAACGGCGAGCAGTTCTGTGTTACTAATGTCTTTTGTCTGGACGATAACCGCTTTTTTGGGGCGCAGCATATTCAGCGCAACGTAACCCATAAAGAGGGCAAAAAAGATGGCGAGATATAATGAGCTGATACGCGCGGCTAAAAATGTCGCCGAAAAGGTGCCAAGCACTACGCCCGGCGCCATGGCTTTAACAATGGGCCATAACACACCGCCTCTAGCATGGTGCGCCCGCGTACTCGATATTGACGTCATCACAATCGATGTCATTGAGGTACCCAGTGCTAAATGCACCACATATTGCGGTGCTATGCCTTGCGCCAAAAATATGCTGGTAAGTATAGGAACCATAATCCCGCCGCCGCCAATGCCGAGTAGCCCCGCCATAAAGCCGGCAAAAAGTCCTAAGGATACAAACGCCAACACCCATTCAATTTCCATTTTTTCTACCTTAATGTGTTTATTTTTTGTGATGCAGTCGCTATGACTATTTTACCGTCGAGATGTGACTCTATTATTCATTTGTCGTCATCAAAAGCCTATCAATTAGTCATAATTTTAATAATACGACTCAATAAAGTTGTTATTAATTTGATGTGTTAAACCCAGTTTATGTTATCAGCTTGCTTACTTGAAAGGATGTGATTGATGTTCCGAAGATTTCAAAATATGCGATATACCTCTTTGGGGGGCAACTCGGCAAGAGGTGCCAGTAAGGTATTCAATGCTGTAATGTGACAACCAAGCTGTTCAATTTCACTCACCCGCATTATGTGTGTTTATTTACCTAATGGTACAAGGGTTAATCGGACGCCTTTGGATTATCCGCTGTCAATATTGTGCAACGCAATAGCCGTTTAGCTTTAGCATATCTTAATATAGCGCACTGTACATTTGTGATACCGTTATGGTGATAGCCAGTTTATGAGCAAACCAAAGGGATCTATTGGCTCATCTGTGAGTCGATTATTCTGCTAGTTAAGGTGCTAACCATGACGGATAAAAAGTTAATTTTCATCTTAAAAATCTGCATCACTATAGGCATTTGCCTGATATTACTTGGTATTTATTTACATAACTATAGTGAAACGATTGATGCAATGGGTGTTAAGGGCATAATGATTAGTGCGGCATGTGTCGCTTTGGGGATGGTGCTGTCATTGCCAACAAAAATGTATCTCACATATCTGCTCGTTATTCGCGAAACCGAGCACCATGATTAGCTCGTATAAGCTATTCGATTTATGGTCAGTTTGGTGAGGCGTTAGGTTTTTTTACACCTAAATCTCTTTTGAGTTTTCATCCAGAAGTTAACTATGCTGATTATTTTTTGTAAATAATTTAGTTGATTATAAGTAGCTGATAATACCTGTTATTCCATCGATTTTATTACTGGCATCACCTCGTTTAAACTCACCATTCATTCCATAACGATTGGGCTGTAGTGCAACATCAGGGAGCAAAAAGGTATAATAAGGTGCACGCGATTCTTTACGTAACGCTACGGTTTACTTAAAGAATATGCGAGATGCGCTATTTTTCTGATGAGTATTTTTTATAAAAAAATAGGCCGTAAATCTACTCATAAATAGTTATCTCTTTATGAGCGATGATGACAAGGGATCTTTTTAACAGGGTGTGCTCAGATTGTAAGCCTAAATTTTGATATTCAGCTTAATTCATTCACTTTTAATTAACAGGCGGCAAATTACATGCGTTCACTCTTTATTCGAATGAGGTTTATCCACTGGTTAGGCGCCATTGCACTTTTTATTAATGCGGCATTTTTTACTGATACCTTATTCTCGCAAATTATCCAGTTTATTGTGGTGGCTTTCTTAATTATCCATGACATTGATGAAAAGTTTTGGGGGGTAGATTCACTGAAAAACGTCACCCTTTATATGAAGCATTTTGAAAGAAAAGATCTGTCGGTCCCCTGCGAAGTTAATAGCCAATATAATAGTGAGATGGGCAAAGTATTGAGTGTGATTAACGCCTTTCGGGAGAATGTGAAAAAAGCGCTCATTGATATTCAACAGCAAGCCAGCGCCTCCGACGAGATTTCTATTCAACTTAAAGCTAAGACTCAAAATATTTCGCGCAGAATTCAGCAGCAAGATAATCGGGTCAGCTTTTTAACCGATCAAGTTGAAAACCTCGATAGAACGTCGATTACGTTACAATCTAAAGCCGAAGAAACCCGTACACAGGTTGAAAAAACCCAAGCGGGTTTACTACGTTCTAACCATACTATGGGCCGAATGGTGACCGATTTAGGCTCATATATTGAGAGTAATGATAGGCTGCAAAATAAGTTTAATGCCTTATCGGAACAGACAAAATCAATTGAAACCGTAGTGTCAGTTATCGACAACCTCGCTGATCAAACTAACTTACTGGCTTTAAACGCCGCGATTGAAGCAGCCAGAGCGGGTGAGCATGGACGCGGTTTTGCCGTGGTTGCCGACGAAGTGAGAAATCTGGCTAAATCGACCCAAGCCAGTCTTGATGAGATTAACCAAATTATTGCTGGCATCACTGAGGCTGTGCTGGATGCCGGTGAACAAATGCGATCGCAATCAATTGCTATCACTTCGCTGTCGGATTACACCACCGCAAGTCAGTCAGAATTAGCGTTAGCCTGTGAGAATATCAATGGGATATTAACGCTTATCGGGCAGGGCAATAAAAATGATAATGTTGATATTCAATATATTAATCAACTTGTTGGCCATGTCGCAAAAGAAATTGAGGTATTAAAAGAACTCTCAAGCTCTAATGCAAATGACTGCGCTGAGCTTGAGCAGCAGGGCCAACATTTGAGCCAAGTAACAGAAAAAATAGTCGTGCAACTCGGTATGTTTAAAACCCAGTAATTACAACCTATCAAATACTGAGCCGTGGTTTAAGGCAACTATAATAATCAGGTGGTATTAACTGCCTGATTTATTAGTTAACTCTACTGCCTTTATTTGATTTTCAATTTGCTCCGCTTCAGCTGTTAGCATTGAATAAGCTCTAATATCGCCTTTTCTTTGTGCGTGCATAGCTTGCTCAAGTTTGGCGGCATAACGCTGGTTGAGCTTTTTTAACGGGTTTGATTTAAATATTGAAAACATCGTAATTTCTACTCAGTTGATTAGTTATGTGTAATACGTTGTTGCGCGTTTTTTGGTTTACTAAGGTGCTGACTAAAAGCATAACTTGCGCTACAAATGCCAACATTGTCGTTGTTAACATAATTAACCCAAGACTAATGGGCTAAAAACACCGATAATTCCCCCCTAACGACTCATTACCAATGACGTGCCTTGGTAACTGGGCGGCTACAGACTCGCCTATTTAGTGGAAATCATATTCAATGGAAATCAAAGTTAATTTTCTCGACAATCTTAGACTTGAAGCCAAGTTTGATGATTTTACCGTTACCGCCGATCAACCGATCCGCTATAAAGGTGACGGTTCTGCCCCTAGTCCGTTCGATTATTTTTTAGCATCATCAGCACTTTGCGCGGCCTATTTTGTGAAGGTCTATTGCAAAGCTCGCGATATTCCAACGGATAATATCAGGCTGTCGCAAAATAATATTGTCGATCCAGAAGATCGCTACAACCAGATTTTTCAGATTCAGGTTGAGCTACCCGATGATATTTCGGCTAAAGATCGCGAAGGTATTTTGCGCTCAATTGACCGTTGTACCGTTAAAAAAGTGGTACAAACTGGGCCAGAATTTAAGATTGAAACCGTTGAAAACCTCGATGCAGATGCCAATGCGATGTTGATGGGGCAGCCGTTGGATGCCTCTAGCACCTTTATTTTGGGTAAAGATTTACCGCTAGAGCAAACGATTGCCAATATGACGAGTATGTTGGCTGACCTTGGGATGAAGATTGAAATCTCCTCATGGCGCAATATCGTACCCAATGTTTGGTCACTGCATATTCGTGACGCCGCTTCGCCAATGTGTTTTACCAACGGTAAAGGTGCGACTAAAGAAAGTGCGCTGTGCTCGGCGCTCGGTGAGTTTATTGAGCGTTTAAATAACAACTTTTTCTATAATGATCAATTCTTTGGGACTGAAATCGCCAATAGCAAATTTGTGCATTATCCCAATGAAAAGTGGTTTGCGTTAGAAGAAGACGATGCCCTGCCAGCGGGTATGTTAGATGACTATTGTTTAGAGATTTATAACCCAGACGATGAGCTATGTGGCTCGCACTTGATAGATACCAACTCAGGTAACAAAGCTCGCGGTATTTGCGCCATCCCTTATACGCGTAAATCCGATGGTGAAACGGTTTACTTCCCATCGAACCTGATTGAAAACTTATTTTTAAGTAACGGCATGAGTGCGGGCAATAATTTGCAAGAAGCGCATGTGCAGTGTCTGTCGGAAATTTTTGAGCGCGCGGTGAAGCGTCAAATTATCGAGCAAGAAATTGTGCTGCCAGATGTACCTATGCAGGTGTTGGAAAAGTATCCAAGCATTCTTGCCGGTATCAAGGGCTTAGAAGAACAAGGTTTCCCTGTGGTGATCAAAGACGCTTCACTCGGCGGCCAATTCCCCGTGATGTGCGTAACCTTGATGAACCCGAAAACGGGCGGCGTATTTGCCTCCTTTGGCGCGCATCCAAGCTTTGAAGTGGCATTAGAGCGTAGCTTAACTGAGTTACTGCAAGGCCGCAGTTTTGAAGGCTTAAACGATGTGCCAAAGCCGACTTTTAATAGCATGGCGGTGAGTGAGCCTGAAAACTTTGTTGAGCATTTTATTGATTCAACAGGGGTGATTTCATGGCGTTTCTTTAGCAGTAAATTCGATTATGAATTCTGTGAATGGGATTTCTCTGGCACAACCGAGCAAGAAGCTAGCGGCCTGTTTGGTATTTTAGAAACGCTAGGTAAAGAGGTGTATATTGCTGAATTTACCTCTTTAGGTGCATCGGCATGCCGAATTTTAGTACCTGATTACTCTGAGGTTTATCCGGTTGATGATTTGATTTGGGACAACACCAATAAGTCACTTATCTATCGTGAAGATATTTTAAATCTACACTCGTTGAGCACAAAGCAGTTAGTCAACTTGGTCAATCGCTTAGAAGAAAGCCAGCTCGATAATTACACGGATATCCGCACCCTGATTGGCATTGTATTTGATGAAAATACTGTGTGGGGTAAGCTAACGATCATTGAACTTAAGATTTTGATTTATTTGGCATTAGGCGCACATGAAGATGCAATAGAGTTGGTCGGTGAGTTCCTGCAATTTAACGACAACACTGTGAAGCGTGTTTTGTTTTATCAAGCAGTTAATGCTGTGCTTGAAATCACCTTAGATGACGAATTAGTGCTGGATGACTTTATGCACAACTTCAACCGCATGTTTGGCGTCGAAGTGATGGAGAATGTTGTTGGTTCAGTCACAGGTAAAGTGCGTTTTTACGGTCTAACGAAGACTAGCATGCAGCTTGAGGGGATTGAGCCGCATTTAAGATTAATTGAAAGCTATAAAAAATTGCATCAAGCCCGTAAAGCCGCTGCTGAAACGAAGTGATAATGTTAATTTAATAGCTTGATGTAATCGAACCACTTTAATAGCGAGCCTTATGGCTCGCTTTTTTATTCGGCATAATTCTATTTTTTATCGCGGATATTAACGTTTTATCGTGAGTATGAGCAGGCAGTATTTAAATATGTTTTGCTATCACTCGGTTTTTGCCGCTACGTTTAGCTTGATAGAGAGCGGCGTCGGCGCGTTTTAATGTTTCTTCATAGGATTTATCGCGCGGATGGATACTCGCCACACCTATGCTCATAGTTGCAAATACCCCATCAACGATATGCTTTTGCAATTCAATGTATAAACATTGGCAGAGATGTTCTGCAAAGGCTAAAGCTTGTTCTAGTTGTTGCCCTGGAAGGGCTATCACAAACTCATCGCCGCCAAAACGATAGGCATTATCTATTGCTGTTAGCTGTTTTCGGCAGGTGTCAGCCACTGTCATAATTACTTTATCACCGATATGGTGGCCTAAATTGTCGTTAATGGCCTTTAAATGATCGAGATCGAGGACCAAAATGGAGGCCGAAGTATGATTATGCTGAGAGATCTCAAATTGTTCGGTTAAATCCTGATCTAATCTGCGGCGATTAAATAATCCTGTCAGTTGATCTGTATCGCTAAATTGGCGTAGTTGGATTTCAAGTTCGTGCCGTTGTGAGATATTACTGGCGACCCAAAGCACAACGGGCTCGTTATCAACAAGAAAATCCAGCGCTTGAATTCGACCTTCAAACCAAATGGGGTGTTCTGGCCCGATATCGGGTAAGCCTTTGACATCTTTACTACTAAGTTCATATTCTTCAATCAACAATTTATGGCTGCTTAATGCCATCTCGATCGTCGTTAAAAAGTAATTGAGTTTGTCAGTTTTTAACACATCAGCAAGGTATAAGCCGATTAAGCCGCTACCATCATGATAATAACGCCCATCTTTACCGCCAAATACGGCGATATATTTTCCACTTTTTGATAATACAAAAGTAGGATCTGGCAATGCATCAAGTACTAAAGCCATCTGTTCAATGTTGATCATTTATAGGTTCCCTGTGGAAACTCAGCTTATCCAGCAGTGTGTATCTTAATTGTCATCAGCGTTAGCGACAAATAAATCTTATTAATGCAGATTAATTTGGTGATTTTGAGTCACGGAAGGCACTTTTATCTTACTGTTTATGTTAGCAAATGAAATCGTAGCCATGCTGATTTAATCTGCATTTAATCTGCATTAAGTCTGTATTAATCATATTGTCGTAGTGGCCTAAATCATAAAATGCTATCAGCACACTTAGAGAGTGACGGTTTTTCGAGTACACTCACAGGCTTGAATTTCGAAGCCAATTGACTGATACAGGTATTCTTACTATGCAAACCGCCGATGATTTTATTGAACATTTAGCACTAGAGCAGCATGTTGAAGGTGGTTATTATCGATCTTCTTACCGCTCTGAGACGTCATTTGACTCAACTCGGGCGTTATGGAGCAGCATTTATTTTTTGTTGCGCACAGATGAGGTTTCCCATTTTCACCGCTTGACTGCTGATGAGATGTGGTATTTCCAAGCTGGACAATCCCTAACGATTTATATGATTGATCCTGAAGGAGTATTAACCACTGCGCAGTTAGGGCTCGATTTAGCAGCCGGTGAGCGGCCACAATTTTTAGTACCTAAGGGCTGTATTTTTGGCTCAGCTTTGAATCATGCAGGCTTTTCATTAGTGGGTTGCATGGTATCGCCAGGTTTTACCTTCGACGATTTTGAGTTATTTAGCCAAGAATCACTGTTAGAGCAATATCCGCAGCATAGTGAAATTATCCAACGATTAAGCCGAAAACAAACCGAGGTTTAATTTTATTAACCTCTGCTGGATTAGCCGATAACGCAATCCGATATCGATGGCGGATTTGGCATTTAGTGGCGCCAATCGCACTGAAAATGTCTTAAATTTAAGCAATTGTGCTCGATGTAAAGTGTTCTGCACGACAGACCTTGTTTAATCGGTATTAACCACGTAAAACATATTTTTTGGCGTAGCTCATGTACCCAGTGTTATGGAGTAATTGAATTTGGAACACTTAGTGTGGCAACTCGATCCTGTATTAGTCTCGTTTATGGGGCTCAAAATACATTGGTATGGCGTGTTATTTGCTGTCGCTATCACCGCAGGTTTTCAGGTGATGAAGCGAATTTATATTCAAGAAAATCTCGATGTTGAGTCACTCGATAATTTACTCATTTATTGTGTTGTCGGCATTATCGTCGGCGCCCGTTTGGCCCATTGTATTTTTTACGATCCGGATTATTACTTTGCCCACCCACTGAAGATTCTAGCGATTTGGGAGGGGGGGTTGGCGAGTCACGGTGGTGGGCTAGGCGCGATTCTGGCGCTGTATTATTACCAACGTAAAGTGAAGCTACCCTTCTTATTTTTGTTGGATAGACTGGCGATTGCCACCGCCATTTTTGGTTTTTTTGTGCGGATGGCAAACTTTGCCAACTCAGAGATTTTAGGCGACCCAACGACTCAACCTTGGGGCATTATCTTTGCCCGTGTTGATATGTTACCAAGGCATCCGGCGCAGCTCTATGAGGCGTTTGCGTATTTAGCTATCTTTATTGGTCTGTATGTTCTGTATCAATATACTCAAATTAAACAACGGCACGGGGCTATTTTTGGCCTGTTCCTAGTGTCGGTATTTAGTGCGCGTATTGCGATTGAGTCAATTAAAGTCAGCCAAGCGGCTTACTCTGAAACACTCTTAAGCGCGGGCCAATTACTCAGCCTACCTTTCCTCGCTGTAGGCATCGTCTTGTTGTTTTTGGCGTATCGAAATAAGCGCGCTTAAGTCCTAATATTGATGTGCTAAAAAGGCTTTCTATCTCAATAGAGAGCCTTTTTTTATTGATAAATGCACATCATTGAGAGTTGTCTAACGTTTTTACGACATTGGTCACTTTGCCAATTGAGTGGCGCATAATATTGTAATAAAATTACCAGTAAAATTGGGGCTAAGGGTGTTTTCGCTTGTTTTTTCGCCTTTATTCAACGTTTGATTATGATTTATGGCTTTTTATGAAACTATCTTTCAGTATTTTACTCAGTCGCCTTGCCAATATACTGTTTAGATAGATTCATTGACCTAGCGTTCACACTCGCTATTCGTTCTCTATTTGCAGGAATTCTTCGTGGCTAAAACACCCAAAACATTGCAGCAGCGCATGAGCATCGTTGCCCTAACTTGGCCGATTTTTGTCGAGACCTTGTTGCAATCGCTGCTTGGGATTAGCGACATTTTTATGCTCAGCCATTATTCCGATAACGCGGTAGCGGCGGTGGGGCTCACGACTCAGTTGATGTTCTTCATGATGGTCATGTCGATGATGGTGAGCACAGGCGCGAGCATTTTAATTAGCCAAAATAACGGTGCTGGTCAGTCGCAGCAGGCTGTCGATATAGGGGTGGCAAGTATTGCATTGAGTTTGTTACTTGCGCTGATTATGGGCTCGTCAATGTTCTTCGGCGCTGAGGGAATTATCGGCCTGTTTGCGCTGGAACACGATGTAGCAGGTTTTGGCTATGACTATTTAGTGATTTGCGGCAGCTTGAGTATTGGCCTAGTGATGAACATTGCTTTTGCTGCAATTTTAAGGAGTTACGGTTTTACTCGCTCAGCCATGTTAGTGACGTCAAGTACAGGTTTGATGAACGTCATCGGTAACTATATTGCCCTGTATTCTCCCTTTGATTTACCCGTTTATAGCGTGACTGGGGTAGCCATATCCACAGTGACCAGCCAGATTATCGGCGCTGTGATTATGTTACTGGTGATCCGTTATAAAAAAATCCCGCTGCCACTGCGTCGCCTTAAATTATTACCGCGCAGCACTTATTGGAGCGTGATGCGTATTGGCTTACTTAATGCTGGTGAGATGCTGTCTTACAATGTCGCGCAGATGACCATCATCTATTTTATCAGCCAGATGGGTACTTTATCGCTTACGGCTTACACCTATGGGTTGAACATTAGCCGATTTATCTATTGTTTTGCGGTGGCACTTGGGCAAGCGACGCAAATTCAGACTGGGTACTATGTTGGTAAACAATGGTTTGATGAAATCACCACGCGGGTGCAGCGTTACTGTTTGGTGGGTTTTATCACTTCGTTAGCCATAGTGTTAATTTTTTATTGGCAGCGATTCACTATTATTGGCTGGTTGAGTGAAAATGAGGAAGTCATCCAATTAACGGCGGTATTACTGGCCGGCTCTATCGCGCTTGAAACTGGACGGGTATTTAATTTAGTGATTATCTCGGCACTAAAAGGTGCCGGTGATGTGGCGTTTCCGGTGCGGGTTGGGCTCTTGAGTATGTGGGGTATTGGGGTTTTATTGGCATGGTTATTTGGCCTTCACTTAGGCTATGGCGTACTTGCCGCTTGGCTTGCCGTGGCCGCCGATGAATGGGTGCGTGGTTTGATTATGGTGTATCGCTGGCGCTCCGGTCGTTGGCAGCGTTTTAATCGCATTCCTAGTGTGAATTCGCTTTAGCGATTTTTGAGTGCACTCAATGATAGCGCAGCGCACATCGGCTGCGCATTCTTGATAATAATGTTAGTTTTTTTGCTGTAATAAAGTGCGGCACAGTTTAATAAAGTCCGATGAGGTGACAATACCTAGTACCTTTTTATCGGCATCAACAACGGGTAAGCAGCCTAGCTTATTCTCGATAAAATATTCCACTACCACAGTTAAAGGCTCATCGGCGGTCAGATGCTGGCAGTCTTTATCCATCACGGTATCAATCGGTGTGTAACGCTCTTTACGGTCAAGCGCACCTTGGCCGTATTTGTTTAGCATCGACATTACACTGGCGATCATCTTTTTATGGGTTAGTACACCAACGAGGGTGCCATCGATTTCAGAAATTACCGGTAAGTGGCGTACACCACGGGTTTGCATCAGATGATGGGCATCTTTCAAACTGGCGCCATCGCTAATACAGATGACTTGGTGACTCATAATATCGCTGACTTTCATGGTATAAATTCCTTTTTTACGGTTTTCGGGGATGCGTTTAATGCCTTACGTTAACCTAAGCCGATGGTAGCAGCTTAGGTGTGGGCTGTGGTAGCGCGGTACAAGTTCGGTGAGTTTTTTTGTTATCTTGGGCTTAAAAATACAAAATAAATGCCTATTCTCGGGCTAGTTCTCATTATTACTGCAGCACATCATATTTTTTTGGTATAAAATTCGCTCCCAAATTCGGTGGCTGCCTACACTTGCTAAGGCAAAGCTGTTTTGGGATTAATTACCCGCCGAACAGACCTTACAGGGTTACAAGCTTTTGCTTTAACGACCTAAAAATAAAATCAATGTGATGGGGACTGTGTCATGTCAGAAAAGTATTTTGTAACCGCCCAACAACTGTTAGAAGATTCGTTTTTATTAGCTTCGCAGGTCTATGAGAGTGGCTTTCGGCCGCAGTTTATCGTGGGTATTTGGCGTGGCGGCGCTCCAATCGGGATCGCGGTACAGGAGTTTTTTGATTTTAAACAAGTCGAAACCGATCATATTGCCGTGCGTACGTCTTCCTATTATGGAATTGGCACCGACAAACAAAACAAAGAAATTAAAGTCCATGGCCTGCATTACATCGTTGAAAACGCTAACGCGAGCGACGGTTTATTGATTGTTGATGATGTATTTGACTCTGGCCGTAGCATCCACGCATTAAAAGAGAAATTAGGCCAACTCATGCGCCTAAATATGCCAACAGATATCCGTATCGCTTGCCCATATTACAAACCTAAAAATACCGCTGTACCTTTAAAGCCTGATTATTACATCCACGCTTCTGAGGACTGGTTGGTGTTTCCACATGAAGTGACGGGGCTAACGCCTGAAGAAATTGCTGAAGGTAAGGGTGATTTAAAAAATATCCAGCATCTATTTAAATAGGTCGTTTACAGCAAAGCTGATATTTAGGACGAGTTTTGATAAAAAGCGCCAAACTTATTGGCGCTTTTTTTATGATTGATAAAATGGGCTAAATTAATGTCATGGCCATTTTGCGCCGTAGGTAAGCGATTTGCTGCATATGCGGTAAATCCTTAGGACAGTTATCTTGGCAACCGAGCAAAGTCATGCAACCAAACACCCCATCCTGATTACCAATCACGTGGTAAAAATCTTCTGCGGTGCGAGCGTCGCGACTATCCATTTCAAAACGAGCGATTTTCATCATACCTACGGCGCCAACAAAGGTGTCACGCATTTGTTTGGTCGCGCAAGCCGAAACACATACGCCACACTCAACACAGCGCTCTAGCTCGTACAGACGTGCAGCTTCAACTGGGTCCATTGGGTCCTCAAGGCGATGCACATCGCTATCATTAGCCTTAGGGTGTAACCACAACTTTAAACGCTCAGCTAATTCGCGCATAAATTTGCCGGTATTCACCGATAGGTCACCAATCAACTCAAAGCCTGGCAGTGGCATTAAGGTGATGTCGCCCTTAGGATATTTGGCGGTTAAGGTACGGCAAGCTAACGTCGGAAAACCGTTAATCACCATAGCGCAACTGCCACAAATACCTGCTCGGCAGACAAAATCAAACTGCAGCGAGGTATCTTGTTCTTCCCTAAGTTTATTGAGGGCGATAAATACTGTCATCCCCGGCGTTTCAGTAAGCTGATATCGGATCATTTTGGGCTTATCGTCTGGCTCCTGCGGATCATAACGAAAGATATTAAAGCTGAGCTGGCGACCTTGGCTCATTATGATTTTTCTCCTAACGCATTGGCGGACGGGCTGGTTAACGTATCACTCAGCCGCTCATTATTGGGTTGTAAACTTTCGGGTAACTCAAAGGGCATAATGGCGCGCTGGCGTTGATAACGGTCGGCATCATCGCCTAGCTCAGCTAAAATCTCAGTAATTTGCTGTTCACGCTTTGCGGTATCGGGATGGGCTATAGCGTTGTTAATGCCATAGCCTCGATAACCCGGTGGTAGTTCCATCTTCATCACATCAAGCGCTTCGTAATTGAGCACAGGTTCGAGCGCATCGGGATCGGGCCAACTGGCTAAGGTGCGATTTAGCCAATCGCGGTCATTTCGCTGCGGAAAGTCTTCACGGGCGTGGGCACCACGACTCTCGGTTCGCGCGGCGGCGCCGCAAGCTACAGTTAATGCCACTTTTAGCATGCGCTTGACCCGCAGGGCTTCGACTAGTTCAGGATTAGCGTGACGTTTCTTACACTTGAGCCCAAGTTTGCGCGAACGCTCGAGCAACACTTTAAGCTCAGCGACGGCTTTATCAAGCTCAGGGCCATTACGGAAAATACCGACATAATCCATCATGATGCGCTGCATTTCGTGTTTGAGCGTAAAGGCACTTTCAATACCATCGCCTTCGATCAACACATCAATTTCACTCTGTACTTGCTGCATAAATTGCTCGACAAGTTGAGTGTCAATTTCTAGGCTATTGTTCTCACAAAAATCGGCGACATATTTACCGATAATCATACCGCCAACCACGGTTTCAGCCAGTGAGTTACCGCCTAATCGGTTAAAACCATGCATGTCCCAACACGCTGCTTCGCCGACGCTGAATAAACCTTTAAGCTGTGGGCTTTCACCGGTGGCATTGGTTCTAATACCCCCCATAGAATAATGCTGGGTTGGGCGCACGGGGATCCAATCTTTAGCGGGATCGATGCCTAAAAAGTTTTCGCAGATTTCCTGCACTTCCCTCAGATTGGTTTCAATATGTTTGCGACCTAGCAGGGTAATATCCAGCCACAAATGCGCGCCGTAAGGACTATCAATCCCTTTACCTTTACGTATATGTTCAGTCATACGGCGCGATACCACATCGCGCGATGCCAATTCCTTTTTATCAGGCTCATAGTCGGGCATAAAGCGATAGCCGTCTTTATCGCGCAGTAATCCACCATCACCGCGACAACCTTCAGTGGTTAAAATGCCCACAGGAACGATAGCTGTGGGGTGAAATTGCACTGCTTCCATATTGCCAAGCTTTGCTACGCCAGTTTCTAAGGCTAATGCTTGACCAATACCTTCGCAGATTATCGCGTTGGTCGAGACCTCATAAATACGACCATATCCGCCCGTAGCGATAGTGGTCGATTTAGCGACATAGGCTCTCAGTTCGCCAGTAATTAAGCAGCGGGCAATCACGCCATGGCAACGTTTGCCATCATGAATAAGTGCCAGCGCTTCGATGCGCTCATGCACGGGAATATCCATAGCAATCGCTTTGTTATCCATAGCGTATAACAGCGAATGGCCGGTACCATCGGCCGTGTAGCAAGTGCGCCATTTTTTTGTGCCGCCAAAGTCACGGGCATTAATCAGTCCATGGGCTTGTTGTGCTTCTTGCAAGGTCACTTTTTGTGCGTTAACAATTACTTGTCTTGGTCCTGCACTCACCCTCGACCAAGGTACGCCCCAATTAGCTAACTCGCGCACGGCTTTAGGCGCACAATGGGCAAACATGCGCGCGACATCTTGATCGCAGCCCCAGTCAGAGCCTTTTACCGTATCTTGAAAATGCACATCCTCATCATCACCCATACCTTTAACGGTATTACCTAAGCTTGCCTGCATACCACCTTGAGCGGCAGCAGAGTGAGAGCGTTTAGCAGGGATGAGCGATAGCACTAAGGTATCAAGTCCACGCTCTTTTGAAGCGATGGCCACCCTTAACCCCGCCAGTCCAGCTCCTACCACTAATGAATCGGTATAAATCAGTTTCACGCCTGCTCCTTAATGGGATCTGTTGTTATTGTCAGCTTAATTATTGTTTCGGTACAAAGGGTTGGATTGGTGTGCCAAGTTCACTGCCAATAAATAAATAGGTAATCAGGCTGGCAGCACCCAGGCATAATAGGTAGATAATCAATATTTTAGCGACGTTACCTAGGGCCGCGCGTCGGCTAGATAAACCCCATTTCAGCGCAACGCGATACAAACCAATCATGGCGTGTATCACAACCGCAGGTAGCAGCAGGGCATACAGTAGCCAAGCATTATCGTGATACACCCGTTCGGCCGATAAATGCGGGCCAATTTCGGGATTTAATATCATCGTAAATAGGTGCGCAGGTATAAGGAAAAATAAGATAAAACCTGTGACTAGCTGCCAAAACCATGCGTGAGTATCCCTATGAGGGATATTGTGCATATGTGTGCGTAGGGCACGCCATTGGCCTAATTGTGTAGGAAAACGCCGTAACGCTAGCGCTGCATGCAGCATCACCACCAGTAACATGAACACTGAAAACACTTGTGTAACGATAGGAAAGCCATGTCCAGAGCTGCTAAATATTCCGCCTTCAAGTAATTGCACTACTTGATAAAACGCTTCTTTGCCGAGCAAAATGCTAGATTCAAAATGCATGTGCAGCAGTAAAAACAAACCGAGCAGAATTCCCGTGGCACTTTGTAGCCAATCAGCCTTTGCTGACCATGGGTGACTCAGTGGCGAACTCACCTTTTTCTTAACTCGAGTCACATCAGTCATTTTGGTTCCACCTATGTCATTTATCGTTGGGCACTGCTTGGCAACTTACACGATAGCAGTAACGTAAATCAGTGGTCAGCAGCACAGATTTAAAGCGTGAGCTAACTCACCAGACAGAGTGCAACTCTTAGAAGATGATCACAAAAGCAACGTTAAAAACAAACAAAGGTAAGACAAGTTAACCAATGTATTTCAGTGTGTTATATCTATAAATGAAACAGTTAATTCGTTTTTTGATGCTAATCATATGGCAGCAATTGCCGTGCCGTATATTGTTTATGTTATATGCGGTGCTGCGAGTAGCACCTTGGTGGGGAGATCAAGTTTTGGCAATGATTGAGTGAGATTTAAGTGAGATATTAATCAAGCCATTGTGGGGGAGTTCAATAAATTTTTGGAGTGAAAAGCGTTGCTAACAAAAAAGCCGCATTATGCGGCTTTTAGATTGATGCTTCGAACTAAGCTTTAGTGCGAGCCTAAGACTTAGAGCGTTTCATCGCAGTGAAGAATTCTTCGTTAGTTTTGGTCATCGCCAATTTGTCGATTAAGAATTCCATTGCGCTGACTTCATCCATAGGATGTAAAATCTTACGCAGGATCCACATTTTTTGCAGTTCATCTTGCGTCGTCAGTTTTTCTTCACGACGCGTACCGCTGCGATTGAAATCAATGGCTGGGAACACACGCTTTTCTGCCGCCTTACGTGACAAATGTAGCTCTTGGTTACCTGTACCTTTAAATTCTTCGTAGATCACTTCGTCCATCTTCGAACCCGTATCGACCAACGCAGTAGCGATAATGGTCAAGCTGCCGCCGTGTTCGATGTTACGTGCTGCACCAAAGAAGCGTTTTGGACGGTGCAGGGCGTTAGCATCGACACCACCAGTTAACACTTTGCCCGATGACGGGATGACTGTGTTATAGGCACGGGCCAGACGAGTAATAGAGTCGAGTAAGATAACTACGTCTTTCTTGTGTTCAACCAAGCGTTTTGCTTTTTCAATCACCATTTCGGCAACTTGAACGTGGCGGCTGGCTGGCTCATCGAAGGTTGATGCGATAACTTCACCCTTAACAAGGCGCTGCATCTCAGTTACTTCTTCTGGGCGTTCATCAATCAGTAATACCATCAACACTACTTCTGGGTTGTTGTAGCTGATGCTTTGAGCAATACCTTGAAGTAATAGGGTTTTACCGGCTTTTGGTGGTGCAACAATCAAACCACGTTGACCTTTACCAATCGGTGAGCATAAATCCAGAATACGTGCCGTAATATCTTCTGTTGAGCCGTTACCGCGCTCCATACGCATACGTTCTTCTGCGTGGAGTGGCGTTAAGTTTTCAAAGAGGATTTTATTACGAGAGTTTTCAGGTTTATCGAAGTTAACTTCGTTGACTTTCAATAGGGCAAAATAACGCTCGCCTTCTTTTGGTGGGCGTATTTTACCAAAAATGGTATCACCCGTGCGCATGTTAAAGCGGCGAATTTGGCTTGGCGAGACATAAATGTCGTCTGGGCCAGCTAAATAAGAACCGTCTGAGCTGCGTAAGAAGCCGAAGCCGTCTTGGAGTATTTCTAATACTCCGCCGCCGAAAATGTCTTCTCCACTTTTTGCGTGGGCTTTAAGGATTGAGAAAATGATGTCCTGCTTACGAGCGCGGGCCATATTTTCGAGCTTCATATTTTCAGCTAGTAAGACTAGGTCAGAAATCGGCGTGTCTTTTAATTCAGTTAAGTTCATTTTGGGGGTCTTGTGTTACGCGACAAAGCTTACCGCTCAATCAGTAAGGATGTAATTCAGAATAGTGATTGACGAGCGAGAAAGAGGTTATTAGAAAGAATCTGGTTATTAAAGTAGCACTAACAAAGCGGGGCGTCCAGAAATTTAGGGAGATTCCGACACAATTAATTTATTGCCTGTGCCGGAGGTCACTCATTACGCGATTAAATTAGATTTGCGCGTCAATAAACTCTTTCAATTGTGTTTTTGATAGCGCGCCAACTTTAGTCGCCGCTAATTCACCGTTCTTGAATAGCAGTAATGTTGGAATGCCACGGACGCCATATTTCGCAGGAGAAACATTGTTTTGGTCAACGTTCAATTTAGCGATAGTCAGGCGACCTGCATATTCTTCAGACACATCGTCTAAAATTGGAGCGATCATTTTACAAGGACCACACCACTCGGCCCAGAAGTCTACCAATACTGGCAAATCAGACTTTAATACGTCGCTTTCGAAGCTGTCGTCACTCAGGTATATAATTTTATCGCTCATGATGTTCTCCAGTTTGGCTGCCATTGCTGGTTTGTTAATGGCTTACCATGTATATTGGGGTTGAAAAATAGCTTTTCAAGTTACCTTTTTTTACAATGTGGCTATTTCAAACGATCGAGTATCTTATTGCAACCTCAACAGGTAAGCTTGCGCTATGAGCGAAACACATCTATCTACCCAAAGGTTTGCCGACCTACCTCTACATCCTGAGGTTAAACAGGCTCTTGCCGAGAACGGCTTCGAATTTTGTACGCCGATTCAGGCGTTATCACTACCTGTATTACTTCAATCGAAAGATATCGCTGGTCAAGCACAAACGGGCACAGGCAAGACAATGGCCTTTTTGGTCGCCACGTTTAACCACTTGCTATCTATGCCCATTCCTGAAGGTCGACTGATAAATCAGCCTCGCGCCATCATAATGGCCCCGACTCGCGAATTAGCGATTCAAATTGCTAAAGACGCTATTTTACTCGCTAAACACACACACTTAAAGGTGGGTATTGTTTACGGCGGTGAAAGTTACGACGTGCAGCGTAAAGTGTTGGATCAAGGTGTTGATATCTTGATTGGCACCACTGGCCGTATTATTGATTACGTTCGCCAAGGCATTATTGGCTTAAATTCAATTCAGGCCGTGGTATTAGATGAAGCTGATCGTATGTTCGATCTGGGGTTTATCAAAGATATCCGTTTCTTGTTTAGACGTATGCCAGAGGCTAATCAACGTCTGAATATGCTATTTTCAGCAACCTTGTCGATGAAAGTGCAAGAGCTGGCTTATGATCATATGAACGAGCCGGTTAAGGTTGAAATCGAGCCTGAAGAAAAAACCTCTAAAAATATTAAAGAAGAAATCTTCTATCCTTCGCAAGAACACAAAATGCGTTTACTGTTGACCTTAATTGAAGAAGATTGGCCAGAAAAAGCCATTGTTTTCTCCAACACTAAGCACAGCTGTGAAACGCTTTGGTCATGGCTTGAAGGTGATGGTCATCGCGTGGGGTTATTGACCGGTGATGTACCACAAAAGAAACGTATCCGTATTCTTGAGCAATTTACCAGTGGTCAGTTAGACATATTAGTGGCGACCGATGTTGCTGCGCGTGGTTTACATATCTCTGACGTATCACATGTGTATAACTATGATTTACCTGATGATTGCGAAGATTATGTACACCGTATTGGTCGTACTGGTCGTGCGGGCAATAAAGGCATGTCGATAAGTTTTGCCTGTGAAGAATATGCGTTGAACTTGCCAGCTATCGAAAGCTATATTAATCATTCGATTCCAGTGAGCAATTACGACGCTGACGCTTTGCTGGCCGATATACCCACTCCTGCAAAAATCCACCGTAAGCATCCTAGCGGCACTCGTAATTTGCGTGATCGTTCAGGAACAGGTCGTCCTGGTGCGCCACGGAGCGGGACGCGTCCTCCTCGTCATGACAGGACTCGTAGACATTCGTAAATGCCAACACCCGCTTATGCAGCCATAACATTAGGCTCAAATAGTTTTAATATGCTGATCGCCAGAACCCGTGGTGATCAGCCACATATTATTGCGAAATATAAACGAAAAGTGAGGCTTGCCGAAGGCATTGGCGATGATGGCTTATTAAGCCATGACGTGATGCAACGCGGTCTCGACTGTTTGAGCATGTTTGCCCAGATGTTAGTGCAACATAAGATAGAGGCAAATCATGTCGCAGTGATTGCCACCGCGACTCTACGTAATGTTAGTAATGCCGATGAGTTTAATCGACGTGCATTACCACTGCTTGGTCATCCGATCGAAATTATCTCTGGTATGCGTGAAGCTGAGCTTATCTATCAAGGTATGGTGGCAACGACTCGCGGTCATGGCCGACGTTTAGTGATTGATATTGGCGGCGCAAGTACTGAGTTTATTATTGGTGATGGGCAGCAAGTATTGTTCAAAACCAGTTTACCTTTTGGTAGCGTAACTTATAACCGCCAGTTTTTCAGTAGTATGCCGTTGCAACAGCTTGATTTTGATGATGCTAAACAGCAGGTGTTAACAACACTAGCTGAGCATAGGCATACTTTACGCGATCTCGGTTGGCACTGTGTTGTGGGGGCTTCTGGTGCGGTGCAATCTGTGGTCGAAGTGCTACTTCACCGTGGTTTGTCTGAGACGATAACCCTTGATGTGTTACATCAGCTAAAGGCTGAAATTCTTATCCAAGATGATATTGGCCTAACAGGTATTTTAGGGCTTTGCAGTGAACGGGCACCAACTTTTACCGCAGGTGTCGCTATCTTATTGGCTTTGTTTGAGTTATTGGGTATTGAACAGTTAGCTTTATCGGGCGGGGCATTGCGTGAAGGGGTATTGGTAATGTTAGCTCAGCGGATTATTGACGAGGCTAACTAGCCTGATGGATAAAATATTAAAGGCCGCATAGCGGCCTTTGTTGTTTTTACTGAGTTGATTATTTTACAATTTCAGCTAAATCTTTTTCTAAGGAAACGGTTGGACGCTCTACAATGCGACCAATTTCTTTGCCTTGCTGCAGCACAATAAAGGTTGGGATACGAGTGAATTCGTATTTAGCCGCCAAACCTTGAGGATCTTGTTTGCTGTGATCGACACCAATATAAGTCACTTTAATATTGGGATTAGCGACTTCTTCCATGATACGGATAAAGCGCGGTGTTTCACGGTGACAATCTGGGCACCAAGTACCAATGATTACAATAATCTCAGTCGGTTCGGTAACGGTTTTTAGCGGGGCAATGGCTGCAGTATCGACTTGATAGCTTTTATAGCCGTCGGCAAACTCATTAAGATCTGTGACTAAATGTTGTGCTTCTACTACGCCAGTTAATATCACTTCTTGTTTCTCCTCACTGCAGGTGGCAATTAAACCTTGTTGTTGTTCTTCAAATCCACAGCCACCGTTGGCAAGTACCTGACAACTAAAAAACAAGGCGGTAGTGGCTATAAATGCCTTAATGTTATTGTGCATGATGCGCCCTTAAAATCGAAGAGAAAGAATGAGATTTGATTCAAACATTATTCTCTATGTGATAAAAGCCGATTATTAATTTGCTGCAAGCAAGATCACGCATTACTTATATAAACTCACCAACTGGCTTAGTCACGTAGCTCTATAGAGGGCGCAGTGGCTATGTGGTCGCGCACTTGAGTTTACTTCTGCAGTGCTGATTACTCTACAGATTAGAGTGCGAGAAGCTTTTCTAGAATCGGCTTATTAGCATCGGGGAAGTTGTATTTTATTAAATCGGCTTTAGTCACCCAAGCAATGAGTTGACCTTCTAGCCCTTGGGCTATGCCGTTAAACTCGGTAACCAAATGGATATCAAGTAGCACTTGTTTATCGGGATAATCAAAGCTCAGCGCCATAAAGGGGCGGCTATCTGTGACGTCCAGAGCCACTTCTTCTTTTAATTCACGTGTTAGCGCCTGCGTAACGGTTTCTCCCGCTTCAACTTTTCCGCCCGGGAACTCCCATTTGCCACCTTGATGTAAATGCTCTGGTCGTTTTGCTAACAGTATTTCACCGGCCGAATTAGTAATAATACCTACGGCCACATGGATGCGCTTAGTCATAATGTTTGTCTATTGATTAGGGGTGGAAAAGTCATCACAGTGAGGATTTAAGCTGAGTGTCGCTGCATCATGCTACAAATTATTCTTTGAAAAAGTCGCCTTCATCGAGATCGAACTCATCAAATGCCTCGGGATCAAATTCTGCTTTAACCGGAATAACATGTTTTTCTGAAGCCCAATCGCCGAGATCAATTAGCTTACAGCGTTCGCTACAAAAGGGTTTAAAGGCCGATTGTGGTACCCATTCAACGGCAGTTTTACAAATCGGGCAGTTAACAGTTAATGGCATAATGGCTCTCTTGGTTTACGGCTATTCTCTGGGGTTACCGCAATGATGCGTATCCAAACGAATATTTTTCAGGCCGTTAGTGTAAAGGCTTCATGCACAGGTAGCCAGTAGGAAATCAATCGAACGGTCAGAGTGGCGTTGATGTTCAAACTGCACAAAATGGATGGCAAAACGGTTTTTATGGCCGCTAATCGTAGGGTAGCAACCGTGGGCTGCATTGACTTTAACCCGCACTAAGGCGAGCGCTTGGGCGCTGTCGCCTTGATAAAAGCCTGCATGGGCAATGGCATTGTCATAATGGGCGGTGCTACGAGTTAATTGCAGTAATAGTGCTATGGGTGTGAGTAAAGGCTCAAAATGCGCTATCCAAGCGCGATAATCCTGCTGTTTTTCTTCCCATGGCTTGGAGAGCCAAAAATGTAATTGCGGTAGGTCGAAATTACAGCAAGCGCCTGGCATGCCAAAACGTTGTCGTAGTGCCGAGATAAAGCGGTCTTGTTTTAATTGGCTGCCAAAGCGTTCAGGTTTTTGTAGATGTTCGCGAGCTTGGGTGAGGGCGTTGATATAAATATTAATTTGCTGGTGGTCGGCGCTGTCTAACTCTTGCCATTTATTGAGTTGCAGCAAGTGCCGCTCAATGTCTTTTAATATTTCATTGCGGTAATCACAGCGTTCAGATAATTCACACAGGGAAAACAGCGGATAAAAACAGCGATGTTGGTGGTCGTGGCTTAGGTTACTTTGCAGCTGCTTATCGAGATATTCAAGCCGCAAGTAGCTACGAATTTTCTCGTTTAAGGGCTGTTCGTAAACTAATTCAGTCATAGGCGTTATCATTACCCGATAATTGTAAATAATGCTGATGCAAGGCGAGCACCTGTCGTTTTAAGCTGGATATCTCTCCCTGATTATCAATAATATCATCGGCTTTAGCGAGCTTTTCGCTACGACTACACTGACTATTGATGATGTTATTAACTTGCGACACATCAACATTGTCCCGTTTTACAGTACGGTTGACTTGTAACTCAGGTGAAATATCCACCACTAAAGTCCGATTGACTAACCTATCTAACCCATTCTCAAATAGCAAGGGCACTACCATAATTACGTAGGCTGAGGTGGCTTTTTCGACTTGAGCGAGCATTTCTGCGCGGATCATCGGATGGAGTAATTGGTTTAACCATTCACGTTCGTCTGGATGATTAAATATTTGTTGTCGCAGTTTGGCGCGGTCGAGATCGCCCTCTGGGGTTAATATCTCAGCGCCAAAATGGGCCTCAATCGCTTTAAGTCCGACAGAACCTTGAGCGACAACGTCACGGGCAACGATATCGGCGTCGACTAAGGTAATCCCTTGTGCGGCAAATAAATTGGCGACAGTCGTTTTACCGCTACCAATCCCACCCGTTAAACCAACAATAAATTTGGACATAACTTTCTCTTAAAAGCCAAGAAGGACGCATCTCTACTAGGAGCTAGAGCGCTTCGCTGCTAAGGCAGGACTTTGTCCTGCGAGTATTTATAAGGGCAAAGCCCGTTCTACATTTTCTAGCCGCTGCGTTTTTTGCAGCACCCGAGAAGGGCGAAGTCCGCTCTATAGGGTTCCTAAATACCAATCAACAATTTGTTGACCAAAGAGCAGTGCTATCCAACCCGCCGCCGCAATATAAGGGCCAAATGGGATAGGGTTTCCTTGCTTGAGGCGTTTGCTGACAATCATAGTCACGCCAACAACAGCGCCGACAAGGGACGAGAGTAAAATCACCAGCGGCAGCATTTGCCAACCTAACCAAGCTCCGAATACGGCCAACAACTTAAAGTCGCCGTAGCCCATACCTTCTTTACCCGTGATTATTTTAAATAACCAAAAAATAGACCATAAACTTAAATAACCTACCGCTGCGCCAATAATGGCATCGGTTGGGCTGGCAAAGGTATGATTTAAATTAATAATTAAACCTAGCCAAAGCAAGGGCAAGGTCATTTGGTCAGGAAGTAGCATCTCATCAAGGTCAATCCCCGTGAGCGCTACCAGTACAAAGGTGAGTATGCTAGCAAACACAAATTGCCAGCTTGGGCCAAAATGCCAAGCGAGTATTGCTACCAATAAACCTGTGATTAACTCAACAATGGGGTAACGGGCAGAGATTGGCGCTTTGCAAGCTGCGCATTTACCTTTTAGCAATAGCCAGCCTAAAATGGGTAAATTATGCCAAGGTTTGATAGCCGTTTTACACTTAGGGCAGGCCGAGCCTGGCACAACCAGATTATATTTATCGGGGAAACTATCGATAGGTTTATTAAGTTTATCAATGCCGATTTGCGTAACGATATCGGCGTGATACTCCTGCAAATACTGGTTACATTCCTGCTGCCATTCGCGCTTCATCATCACCGGAAAGCGATGGATTACCACGTTTAAAAAACTGCCAATGGTGGCGGCAAAAATAAAGCTTAAAGTAATAAATAGCCAAGGGTTCTGGTTTAGAGATTGGCTAAAAAGAGAGATAAATTCATTCATTAACGGTTCTTATTATTAAAATTGCTGCAATTAAAGCGAGGCGCTAGCCTACGATATTTCCCATTTGGAAGATAGGCAGATACATACCAACAATTAAGCCACCTACCAGTGTACCAATTACCACCATCATCACAGGCTCTATCAAGCTGGATAAACCATCCACGGCATCATCAACTTGCATCTCATAAATGTTGGCAACTTTATTTAGCATGTTATCTAAGGAGCCTGATTCTTCACCGATCATCACCATTTGCACCATCATATCGGGGAATAGCCCCGTGGTTTGCATCGCAACGTTCATCTGCATCCCCGCCATTACTTCTTGGCGAATTTTTAATATCGCTTTGCGATAAACCGCATTACCCGATGCGCCCGCAGCAGATTCTAAACCATCAATTAGGGGCACACCTGCGGCAAAGGTAGTGGCTAAGGTACGGGCAAAGCGCGCCATGGCCGCTTTATGTAAAATATTACCAATAACGGGAATTTTAAGAATAATTTCATCGACTCTATCGCGCACCATTTGTGAGTTTCTATGGGCCCTTACAAATAGCCATATCGCCAACACAACAGCCGCCAATATGATATACCAAGCGGCCTGCATCCATCGCGAAATACCAATAATGAGCTGAGTAAAGGCTGGCAGTTCTGCGCCAAAGCCTTTAAAAATATCCTCAAATTGTGGTACTACAAAAAGTAGTAATAACGAGGTTACTAATATAGCTACTATGACCACAGCCGCGGGATAAAACATGGCTTTTTTAATTTTAGATTTAAGTGCTTCGGTTTTTTCTTTGTAGGTCGCTACGCGATCAAACACTAAATCTAATGAGCCTGAGTGTTCACCTGCGGCCACTAAGTCAACATAGAGTTCATCAAAGTAGCGCCTATGGGGGCGCAGGGCATCGGATAAGGGAATGCCCGATTGGATTTCAGTGAGGATAGTCCTCAATAGCTCACGCATTTTGGCTTTTTCATGGCCACGACCAAGCAGTTCAATGGTGGTCACCAAGGGCACGCCCGCTGCGAGCATAGTCGCAACTTGGCGGGTCATCATGGCGATATCCATCGGAGATATGTTAGCGTTGCCTAATTGAAATAAGGGGGAAGATTGCTTACGTACGCTTTTAGGGATAACCCCTTGTGATTTAAGCTGGCTGCGAATTTCAGCCGCAACAGCGCCCTTTAGTTCACCGGATATTCTTTTACCGTCGCGATTAATGCCTTTCCATTCGAAGATATAGATTTTAGGCGGGATATTTTTATCTGATTTTTTAGCACGAGGCTTTCTGCCCGTGGTTGCCGTTGCCATAAATGATCCCTATAAAATAAAATGTGTTAATAACCATTAACGGCAAACCACATTGATAACAGTAATGATGCATGTGGGTTAAGGCCGGCGACGTATCGATTATGGCTAATATTAGCTGAAACATAGGCGTTACTAAAATCTAGCGTTAACTTAATACTATTGTCACGCAAGGATGGTTTAGCCAAAACTGGTTACGCGGTTGACCTCGGCAATACTGGTGACGCCGTGGATCACTTTTAATAATCCTGATTGGCGTAAATCCCGCATGCCTTGCGCCTTAGCTTGGGTGGCAATTTGTAAGGAGTTACCGCCCTCCATTATCGTGCGGGCTATTTCATCGGACATTTTCATCACTTCGTAAATACCGACTCGGCCTTTATAGCCGCCAGAGCAATGCTCACAGCCCACAGGTTTAAAGGTGGTAAAGCCTTGGGTAATCAGCGCTTGGCTAAAGCCTAAACGTTGTAATTCATGCTCTGGGACAACTTCAGCTTGTTTGCATTCGGGGCAGAGACGGCGGGCAAGGCGCTGGGCAATAATCAAATTCACTGAACTGGCGATGTTATATCCGGGTACGCCCATGTTGATTAAACGGGTTAAGGTTTCAGCGGCCGAGTTCGTGTGCAAGGTGGATAATACTAAGTGGCCTGTTTGCGCTGCCTTAATGGCAATTTCGGCGGTTTCTAAGTCGCGAATTTCACCGACCATTACTACATCAGGGTCTTGGCGTAAAAATGAGCGTAGCGCCGAGGCAAAGGTCAGCCCTGCTTTTAGGTTAATATGAACTTGGTTAACGCCTTCAAGGTTAATTTCAACCGGATCTTCAGCGGTCGAAATATTGCGCTCTTCGGTATTGAGAATATTTAACCCAGTATAGAGTGATACCGTTTTACCGGAACCCGTTGGGCCTGTGACTAAAATCATCCCTTGGGGTTTTGCCAGCATTTCAAGGTAGAGCTTTTCTTGGTCGGGCTCGTAGCCGAGTTTTTCGATGCCTAATTGTGCGGAGGAGGAGTCTAAAATCCGCATTACAATTTTTTCGCCCCACAGGGTTGGCAAAGTGCTGACCCGAAAGTCGATAGACTTAGTGCGCGACAGTTTCATTTTAATGCGGCCATCTTGCGGCACGCGGCGCTCGGCAATATCAAGCTTTGACATCACCTTTAAACGGGCAGATAAACGTCCCGCTAAACTAATGGGCGGCTCTGATACTTCATGCAATATGCCGTCAATACGAAAACGAATGCGATAACGCTTTTCATAGGGTTCAAAGTGTAAATCCGACGCACCTTTACGAATCGCATCGGTTAAAATTTTATTAATATAAATCACAATCGGCGCGTCATCACTGGCTTCGCCTGTGGGCTCATCGCGGCGATTGTTAGTATCGGTAATTTCTATTGCAGCAAGCGCTGCTTCATCCATACCACCTAAATCAAGGCCGCTGATATCTTCTTCGAGGATTTTCTCTAACGCTTTCGCTAGCTTATCTTCTTCTACTAGAATCGCTTCGGCGTGCAGGCCGGCACTAAATTGAAAGTCCTCTAGGGCTGCGATATTGGTGGGGTCAGAAGTGCCAATGTAAAGGCGATTACCGCGTTTAAATAATGGCAGACAGCGATGTTTTTCGATTAGTTTTTTATTGAGGAACTCTTCGGGGATGGAGCCTAAATCAAATTCATTTAAATCCAGTAGCGGCGTGCCGTATTCCTCGTAACACAGTTCGGCAATCGCACGGGCGGAGATGAGTTTACTTTGTACTAAGGTGCTCACCAGTGCATGTTTGTTTTGGCGGGATTTAGTGATGGCACTGGCCATCTGCTCTTCAGTTAGCAGGCCTTTACGGATAAATAGGGTGGATAAACCGAGATGGAGGCCAGTTGTTGGCATTAGTTTGAACCAATTATTTTATTGTTAATGGACAGAGGCGGATCAACCGCCTCATCAATTAAGTGTTTACGATTTACATGCTCCAGCAGCAATACAGGTTCCTGTAGGTGTCCATGTGATAACTCCTGCATTATTAGCACCAGTCATTACATATGTATATCCACCTGCAGCTGTAGTACCAGTGCCAGTAATAACAGGTGCAGCATTAGAACCTGTTAATGCAAGTGATGCTAGATTAGTTGTTGCAGCTGTAATGTTGGCAGGAATGCCGTCAGATCCTGGAGTTGCACATGCAGTGCCTCCAGCTTGTGCACAAACAGTAACAGCCGTTCTCAAGGCTCCAACAGCAGTTGTTACTTCTGAGAAACGTGAGTTCTTTGTGTAGTTCTGATAAGCAGGCAATGCGATTGCTGCCAAAATACCGATAATGGCGACAACGATCATTAATTCAATTAGGGTAAAACCCTGGGCTTTTTTACTTAAATTCATCGCTTTCATTTTTCTCTCCACTCACTAATGTGTAGTCACTATTGGTTGTGGTTCATATGCTGACCCTATGATACGCACTCGCTAGTAACCCTTTGTTGAATACGGTATTAAACACGACTATTGTGTTACACCATAAAGGCTTAACCTTGTCAAACTTTGTTACTGTTTATGTTAACAAATCCATTTGTATAACTTATTTTAATCCTTGCAACATTTAACAGTGCACCGCTGTTCTGGAATGGCCGCTGCGTCACAACGTATACGTATTGGCTATTGAAATGACATTCCAGTGCTGACATCAGATGGAGTTGACTTAATGGTCTGTCCACCTTTGTGAAAGTTAGTACAAAGTTACATTAAATGAAACAACTATTAAGTATAAAGCGTTAATGAATTATGCTTTTGCATCGCTTTTACGTAAAAGCGCTCGATGTTTAGCCATTAATTCATAACAAAAACTTAACAATGATTGTTTTGCTTGAATAAATCCGATTATCGGAAAATTTAGGCTTTTAACCTCATTGATAGAGTTTAGGCTTTTAATCTCATCGATAGGTCTAAGGCGCGTACATGTTTGGTGAGCGCGCCAACGGAAATGTAATCCACTCCAGTTTTGGCAAACTCGGCTAAGGTGTCTAGCGTGACATTACCAGATACTTCAAGCAAAGCGCCGTGGCCTTTGGCTTTGTATTGATTATTCATGTCAACGGCCTCGAGCATCATAGTCACGTCAAAGTTATCTAACATGATGATATCAGTGCCTGCACTGAGTGCTAAGTCGAGTTCGTTGAGGGATTCGACCTCCACCTCAACGGGTTTATTGGGGTATAAGCTGCGGGCGGTGTCTACCGCTTGGCGAATACTGCCACAGGCCATGATGTGGTTTTCTTTAATTAAAAAAGCATCATATAAACCCATTCTGTGGTTTTTACCGCCGCCGCAGGTGACGGCATATTTTTGCGCGGTGCGCAGGCCTGGAATGGTTTTGCGCGTATCTAATAACCGTGTGTGAGTGCCAGCCAACTTATCAACATAATGTTTGGTTAAGGTGGCCACGCCAGATAAGGTTTGGATAAAGTTCATTGCGGTGCGCTCGCCGGTGAGAATAATGCGCGCAGGGCCTGAGAGTTCGCACAACAGCTGGTTAGGTAACACCAAATCGCCATCATCGACATGCCAATGTAATGCGACTTCGCCGCCCAGTTGGTTAAACACTTGCTCTGCCCAGGCTTTACCACAAAAAACGCCTTCTTCACGGGTGATTAGCATGGCTTGGGCATGTTTATCCGCAGGAATTAATAACGCGGCAATATCACCATAGGCAATGGCTTTAGTCTGGTCGTTGATTTCGGTGCCGCCTAAGTCTTCATTTAAGGCGGATTTGACTGCGTGACGAATATCATTTTCTAACATGAGTGGGATCCTTACATGACTGCCTATGTATATTTTGTCTTAAGATTACCACGGCCTAGGGCCTCGCGGAACACATTGCCGGTTTGTACTTAAATTGTGGCGGCGACGCTTATGCTGAGGGTGTAGTATTGATAAGTGTACTTTTTTGCAGTGTTTTCATTGCTCTGTATATCGCGTGTTTGTTCTTTGCGCGGATGAATGCTGGTAGAGTAACCCTGTTTAATAGTGCGATGCAGAGGATAAGCAGATATGCAGTTTGATTCAGGTTGGTGTGATGGGGCAGTGCGCTTTGAGTCGCCGCATTTTAATCAACGCCCCTTGGCTGAAGTGAGTTTACTGGTGATCCACAATATTAGCTTGCCCGCAGGTTGCTTTGGCTTACCTTATATTGATCAATTATTTCAAGGCTGTTTAGATATCAATGCCGATGTGAGTTTTGCACCGCTGCAGGGGTTACAGGTTTCGGCGCACTTTTTAATTCGCCGTAATGGCGAGTGCGTGCAATATGTGAGTTGTGACGACAGGGCTTGGCATGCGGGTTTATCGCGCTATGGTGAACGGGATAACTGTAATGATTTTTCGATAGGTATTGAGTTAGAGGGCACCGATACGGTGCCTTATACTGACGAACAATATCAGTCGCTTATCGAACTAACACAGGCATTATTGCTTGAGTATCCATTATTAACCATCGATCGTATTGTGGGGCATTGTGATATTGCGCCAATACGTAAAACGGATCCGGGACAAAGTTTTGTGTGGGAGAGGTATTTAAGCAAGCTAAAAGAATATACTGAGACCATGCGCTCTTAGGTTATTTTTAGCCGCTAAACCTTAGAATATTTCCCACAAACCTAAGTTATTTATGGACAAATTATAGAGGGACAGCCCATGGCATTATTTTCACTCTTGGTCGCTATTTTTGTGGAGCGACTTAAATTTTTGCCTGCATCGTGGCAATGCGACCGATTATTGCAATCTTACCAAGCGACTTTTTTTGGGGATAAGGCATCACTAACAAAGCCGATGATGGCGTTGGCGTTAGTGTTGCCCGCTTTGCTTATCTATATTTTAAGCTGGTTAGCGGCGGGGATGTTTTGGGGACTATTGAGTTTAGCCTTATGGATTTTAGTGGCGGCTATTTGTTTTAACCATCAAAAACAGCGTGATATTTTTAAAAAGTACATGCAGGCGGCTTGCCGCTCCGATGTTCAGGCTTGCTACCATTATGCGGCAGAGCTCGATTGCAGTGAGTGTTTAGATGCGGTGTCGGAGAGCCAGCTTGGCCTTAAAGTTGGCCAGAGTGTGGCTTGGACTAACTATCGTTATTATGGCGCCGTCGCGCTGTTTTTTATTTTTTTTGGCCCAGTAGGTGCAATGCTTTATTGCACGGTGCGCTTTTATGCTGAGGAAAGTGCGCGTAAATCCCTTGAACTGCCTTTAGTTAATCAGGTGATTACTTTACTGGATTGGTTACCCAGCCGTATTTTTGCCTTTGGTTATGCGTTAAGTGGCCAATTTAGCGAAGGCTTAACCGCATGGCGCCGTTATAGTTTGAGCTTAAATAGCAGTGCCCGTACTGTGGTTACTGAAACAGCATTAGCGGCGCAACCGTTGCCAGAAGTCGCAACTGCACCTATATGTGTACAGTCGACCTTAGCGTTATTAGTACTGAGTAAACGTAACTTTACACTTATTGTGGCAATACTGGCGTTACTGACGATATTAGGTTTAGTGAACTAAAGCAGTATTGCGGTTTAACCTTGATGTTTTATGCTGTGATGCGTTTAAACCTGAGTGCCTTACATTCAGGTTTAAACCTTAGATTTGTTTTTAGTCATTGCCGCGTTAGCTTAAAGTGATCATCAGCGCCAATATTGCAGCGGTTCTGTCAAATGGTCTGACCCCATAAAACTTTTTTTCGGCTATGCTGTTTCAGCGTGAGCCTTAATGATCTAGATCGATTTGTAGCAACTAATTTCAATCTGGACATCAAAACAGCGATTTGATAAAGTGCGCTCACTCAAAAAAATTGGTAAGACCAATTTACAGCGGAGCAGAGCGCGTGATGGCATATAGTAAAATTAGTCAGCCAAAGATTTCTGATGTGATCATGGCGCAATTAGAGCGAATGATCCTTGAGGGCAGTTTACAGCCTGGTCAGAAGTTACCGCCAGAACGCGAGCTGTCAATTCAGTTTGAAGTTTCTCGGCCTTCTTTGCGTGAAGCGATTCAAAAGCTTGAGGCCAAAGGGCTATTAATGCGCCGCCAAGGCGGTGGCACTTATGTTAAAGAGCAACTCTGGCAGAGCCTTGCCGATCCCATTGTTGAACTTATGAATTCTGACACAGAGAGTCAATATGACTTGCTGGAGTTCCGTCATGCTACCGAAGGCATGATGGCGTATTATGCAGCGTTGCGCGGTACTGACGCTGATATGCAAAATATCAAACGTATGATCCTCGAGGTGGAAGCGTCCACCGATATCGAAACACAAGCTGCCGCCATTGTGCATTTTTATCGTGCGGTTGCCGAAGGCTCGCATAACGTGGCTATGTTACATCTTGTTCTTAGTTTAACCCCTGTGCTGCATCAAAATGTGGCGCAAAACCTGGAGCTTTTAAGCCGCCGCGAAGAAGCTTCTACCAAGGCTAACGAACACAGACGGGCTTTGCTCGCTGCCATCGTTCGTCGTGATCCCGAAGCCGCCAGAGAAGCCTCGAACGAACATTTAAGTTATATCGAAGAGGTGATGTTATCTGTGCGGGAAGAAGATAGCCGGTTGCAGCGAAGCTTGCGCCGCTTAAAAAGTGGCGCTTAAGTTCCTGTGATTTAGCCCTTCGCTAAATCGGAATATGCCGCAAACACCATTCATTATCATGTATATAGAGAAGGACAGTGTCATGTCTGAAGATATGCTACAAGACGTAGATCCACTAGAGACTCAGGAATGGGTTGATGCCCTGCAAGCCGTATTGGAACAAGAAGGTCCTGAGCGCGCACATTTTTTACTTGAAAAGCTGATCGATAAAGCGCGCCGTAATGGTACACACTTACCTTACACAGCGACGACGGCTTATTTAAACACCATCCCAGCGGGTCAAGAGCCGCATATGCCCGGCAACCAAGAGATGGAACGTCGCATTCGCGCTATCATCCGTTGGAACGCGTTAGCTATGGTACTGCGTGGTTCTAAGAAAGATTTAGAACTTGGTGGACATATCGCGAGCTTCTCATCTAGCGCAACCATTTATGACGTCTGCTTTAACCACTTTTTCCGTGCACCAAATGAAAAAGACGGTGGCGATTTAGTGTATTTCCAAGGCCATATTGCCCCTGGTATTTATGCTCGTTCATTCTTAGAAGGTCGTTTAACGGAAGAGCAACTGGCTAACTTCCGTCAAGAAGTTGATGGTAAAGGGTTATCTTCATACCCGCATCCTAAACTGATGCCGAGCTATTGGCAGTTCCCAACGGTTTCTATGGGTTTAGGACCAATTCAAGCGATTTATCAGGCGCGTTTCTTAAAGTACCTGACTGACCGTGGTATTAAAGATTGCTCAGCACAAACGGTTTACTGTTTCTTAGGTGATGGTGAGTGTGACGAACCAGAAGCCTTAGGCGCAATTAGTTTAGCTGCCCGCGAAGAATTAGATAACTTAGTCTTTATTGTTAACTGTAACTTACAGCGTCTTGATGGCCCTGTGCGTGGTAACGGTAAAATTATTCAAGAACTTGAAGGCGAATTCCGCGGCGCAGGCTGGGAAGTTGTTAAAGTTATTTGGGGCCGTTACTGGGATCCATTATTGGCCCGTGACACCAGCGGTAAATTATTACAGTTGATGGAAGAAACCGTTGACGGTGAATACCAAAACTGTAAAGCCAAAGGTGGCGCTTATACTCGCGAACACTTCTTTGGTAAGTACCCAGAAACCGCTGAAATGGTTGTTAATATGTCAGATGATGACATTTGGCGCTTAAACCGTGGTGGCCATGATCCTGTTAAAGTGTATGCCGCTTTAGAACATGCACAAAAAACGAAGGGTCGCCCAACGGTTATCCTAGCTAAAACTGTTAAAGGTTATGGCTTAGGTGATGCGGGTGAAGGTAAGAACATTGCTCACAACGTCAAGAAAATGGGCGCTGAATCAATTCGCTACTTCCGCGACCGTTTCAATATCCCTATTCCAGATGATCAGTTAGAAGACTTACCTTTCTATCATCCGGGTCCTGATTCTGAAGAAGTAAAATACATGATGAGCCGTCGTGAAGCGCTGCATGGTAGCGTGCCACAACGTCGTCAAAAGTTTACTGAAGAGTTAGAAATCCCATCATTGAAAATTTTCGATTCAATTTTACAGGGCTCAAATGGCCGTGAAATTTCATCGACGATGGCATTTGTCCGTGTGCTGACTGCGCTGCTGAAAGATAAGAAAATTGGCAAGAAGATTGTGCCAATTATTCCTGATGAAGCACGTACTTTTGGTATGGAAGGTTTGTTCCGCCAAGTGGGTATTTATGCTCACGAAGGCCAAAAATACGTACCGCAAGATTCTGACCAAGTGGCTTACTACCGCGAAGATAAAACCGGTCAAGTGTTGCAAGAAGGCATTAACGAGCTGGGTGCAATGTCATCATGGGTATCGGCAGCGACCAGTTATTCGGTTAACGATGTGCCGATGATCCCGTTCTATATCTACTACTCTATGTTTGGTTTCCAGCGTATTGGCGACATGGCATGGGCGGCAGGTGATATCCGTGCTCGTGGTTTCTTAGTGGGCGGAACGTCTGGCCGTACTACGCTAAACGGCGAAGGATTACAGCATCAAGATGGTCACAGCCATGTATTGGCGAACACTATCCCTAACTGTATTACTTACGACCCAACTTACGGTTACGAAATCGCCGTGGTGGTGCAAGATGGTATTCGTCGTATGTACGGTGAAAATCAAGAAGATATCTTCTATTACTTGACCACAATGAACGAAAACTATGAGCAACCAGCCATGCCAGCAGGCGCGGAAGAGGGCATAGTCAAAGGTATCTACAAGTTAGAAACCGTTGCAGGTTCAGGTAAGGGCAAGGTGCAGTTATTGAGCTGTGGCACCATTTTGGAACAAACCCGTAAAGCGGCGCAAGCACTGGCGAAAGACTTTGGTATCACTGCCGACGTATTTAGCGTAACGAGCTTTAACGAACTGGCCCGTGATGGTCAAGCGGTTGAACGCTGGAACATGCTGCACCCAACGCAAACGCCAAAACAAGCCTATATCAGCCAAGTGATTTCAAGCGATTCGCCTGCCATTACTGCTACTGACTATATGAAGATTTACGGCGAACAATTACGTGCTTACATGCCAACCGATTACAAAGTGTTAGGTACTGACGGTTTTGGTCGCAGCGATAGCCGCGAAAACTTACGTCACCACTTTGAAGTTGATGCTAAGTTCATCGTTATCGCGGCACTGAAATCACTGGTTGATCGTAAAGAACTGCCTGTTGATGTGTTAGCAAAAGCCATTAAAGAATATGGTATTAATGCTGACAAGATCAATCCACAGTACGCGTAAGAGGTAATAAAAATGGCTGAATTAAAAGAAGTTTTTGTTCCTGATATCGGCGGTGATGAAGTACAGGTTATCGAAATCTGTGCTGCTGTGGGTGATACCCTTGAGGCGGAAGAGTCGATTATTACCGTTGAAAGCGATAAAGCGACTATGGATATTCCAGCGCCTTTTGCTGGCGTGTTAACCGAGTTGAAAGTGGCTGTAGGCGATAAAGTCTCTGAAGGTACTTTGATTGCTATGATGCAAGCAGCGGGCGCGGCGCAAGCTGCTCCTGCACCGGTTGCTCAAGCGGCACCTGCTCAAGCAGCGCCAGCTGCGGCGCCGGTTCAAGCGGCTCCAGTCGCAACGCCAACGCAAGCGACTGAAACAAAAGTTGTTGAAGTGACTGTGCCTGATATCGGTGGTGACACCGATGTATCAGTTATCGAAGTGCTGGTGGCCGTTGGCGACAAGATTGACGTTGATACTGGTTTGATAACCCTTGAAACCGATAAAGCGACCATGGACGTACCTTCACCTTTCGCGGGTGTGGTTAAAGACGTTAAAGTGGCCGTGGGCGATAAAGTGTCGCAGGGTTCATTGGTGATTATGCTTGAAGTGGGCGGTGCAGCTCCAGCTGCCACACCTGCAAAAGCGCAATCAACTACAGCCTCTCAGGCAGCACCTGCAGCAGCGGTTACGCCAGCGCCAGCAGCGGCGCCTGCTAGCGACGTCGTTGAAGTGAAAGAAATCCATGTGCCTGATATTGGCGATGCTAGCGATGTCGATATTATCGAAGTGCTGGTATCTGTCGGTGATGAAATCACCGTTGACCAAGGTCTTATCACGCTTGAAACTGACAAAGCCACCATGGAAGTGCCAGCGCCGTTCGCCGGTAAACTGCTGTCTTTGACTGTTAAAGTGGGCGATAAAGTATCGCAAGGTAGCTTAATTGCCACTATTGAAACTGTTACTAAAGGCGCGGCGCCAGTAGTACAAGCCGCTCCAGCACAGCAAGCTGCTGCGCCAGTTGCACAAGTTGCACCGACGCCGATGAGCCGTCCACCGGTGCCACATCACCCAAGTGCGGGTACGCCAATATCTACAGGTGCGGTACATGCATCACCTGCAGTGCGCCGTTTAGCCCGTGAGTTTGGTGTTGATTTAACCCAAGTGACGGGTTCTGGCCGTAAAGGTCGCATCATGAAAGAAGATGTGCAGGCGTATGTGAAATACGAACTGTCGCGTCCTAAAGCTAATGCGGCAACCTCTGTTGGCTCAGGTAACGGTGGCTTGCAAGTGATTGCGGCACCTAAAGTTGATTTCAGTAAGTTTGGTGCAGTGGAAGAAGTTCCATTAAGCCGTATCCAGAAGATTTCTGGCCCTAACTTACACCGCAACTGGGTAACGATCCCACATGTGACGCAGTTCGATGAAGCTGATATCACTGAAATGGAAGAGTTCCGTAAGCAGCAAAATGATGTCGCAGCGAAGAAAAAGGCCGATTACAAGATCACGCCTTTAGTATTTATGCTCAAAGCGGTAGCGAAGACGTTGCAACAGTTCCCGGTATTCAACTCGAGCTTAAGTGCCGATGGCGAATCACTGGTGATGAAGAAGTATTTCCACATCGGTGTGGCGGTTGATACGCCAAACGGTTTGGTTGTGCCTGTTGTGCGTGATGTGGATAAAAAAGGTGTTATCGAGTTATCTCGTGAACTGGCTGATATCTCTATCCGCGCCCGTGATGGCAAGCTGAAATCTGCTGATATGCAAGGTAGCTGTTTCACTATTTCGAGTTTAGGTGGCATTGGCGGTACGGCGTTTACGCCTATCGTAAATTACCCAGACGTGGCGATTTTAGGTGTGTCTAAGTCTGAAATTAAGCCTAAGTGGAATGGTAAAGATTTCGAGCCTAAATTGATGCTGCCACTGTCGCTATCATACGATCACCGAGTGATCGATGGTGCAATGGCTGCACGCTTTAGCGTGACGCTGTCAGGAATTCTGTCCGATATTCGCACATTGGTGCTGTAAACATATAAGGCTACTCATCTTGAGTAGCCTTTTGTTTATTGTGATCAGTATCAAACACAGGTTAAAATGCGCCCACCTTACGCGCTGGCGCATATTCGGTTGGTAGGCTAACTCCTCCAACGGATTGAATGAGAATTAGAGGAAAACATGAGTAACGAAATCAAAACTCAAGTAGTGGTATTAGGTGCAGGTCCTGCAGGTTATTCTGCGGCTTTCCGTGCTGCGGACTTAGGTCTGGAAACTATTATTGTTGAACGTTTTAGCACTTTAGGCGGCGTGTGCCTTAACGTGGGTTGTATCCCATCTAAAGCGCTATTGCATGTTGCTAAAGTCATCGAAGAAGCCAAAGCCGTTGCTGCCCATGGTATCGTTTTTGGTGAGCCAACTATCGATTTAGATAAGTTACGTGGCTTTAAAGAAAAAGTAATCACTCAATTAACGAGCGGTTTGGGCGGAATGTCCAAAATGCGCAAAGTTAACGTCGTGAATGGTTTTGGTAAATTTACCGGCCCTAACACGTTAGAAGTCACCGCCGAAGACGGTACGACTCAAGTGGTTCATTTCCAGCAAGCGATTATTGCTGCGGGTTCTCGTCCAATTAAACTGCCATTCATTCCCCATGAAGATCCACGTATTTGGGATTCGACTGACGCATTAGAACTGAAAGAAGTTCCTGGCAAATTGTTAGTAATGGGCGGCGGTATTATCGGCCTAGAAATGGGTACTGTGTACGCTTCTTTAGGTAGCCAGATTGACGTGGTTGAAATGTTCGACCAAGTGATCCCTGCGGCTGATAAAGACGTGGTTCGCGTATTCACTAAGCAAATTAAAAAGAAATTCAACCTGATCCTTGAAACTAAAGTCACAGCGGTAGAAGCCCGTGAAGACGGTATTTATGTTTCGATGGAAGGTAAGAGCGCACCAGCAGAAGCGGTTCGTTACGATGCCGTATTAGTCGCGATTGGTCGTTCACCAAATGGTAAGTCATTAGATGCTGAAAAAGCAGGTGTTAACGTTGATGAGCGTGGCTTTATCAAGGTTGATAAGCAACTGCGTACTAACGTACCGCACATTTATGCTATCGGCGATATCGTGGGTCAACCTATGTTGGCACACAAAGGTGTGCACGAAGGCCATGTGGCTGCCGAAGTGATTTCTGGCTTGAAGCACTACTTCGATCCAAAAGTTATTCCATCGATTGCTTATACAGACCCAGAAGTCGCTTGGGTTGGTTTAACTGAGAAAGAAGCGAAAGAGCAAGGTATTGCTTATGAAACCGCAACTTTCCCATGGGCTGCAAGTGGCCGTGCTATCGCTTCTGATTGTAGCGAAGGTATGACTAAGCTGATTTTCGACAAAGACACTCACCGCGTTATCGGTGGTGCTATTGTGGGTGTTAACGGTGGCGAATTGTTAGGCGAAATCGGCCTAGCGATTGAAATGGGTTGTGATGCTGAAGATTTAGCATTAACCATTCACGCACACCCCACATTACATGAATCAGTAGGCTTAGCGGCTGAAATGTATGAAGGTTCAATTACTGATTTGCCAAACCCAAAGGCAAAGAAAAAGTAATTTAGCTGTAGATTAAAAAAGCGCTCATTGGAGCGCTTTTTTATTGCTTCGGTAAAAAATGTAGCTGTTATGTAAACAAGCTGGTGAATTGCAACTTTTGAACTGCTACAGTTAGGCTCTGGTATGAAGTAAGTAGTCACATGCAAACACAAAAAATAATTAAAATAATTCTGACATGTTTCATCTTATTGTTAACTAGCCTAGACACTGTTTGGGCGGGTAGTTTTGTGCAGCGTGTTTTTACCGACAAAGACGGTTTAGCGGCAAGTAGTGTCCGTGGGTTAACCTTAGATGATTATGGCTTTGTGTGGGTGGCGACAGAACAAGGCTTATATCGTGTCAGTAATTCTAAGGTGCGGCGCATTGACAAGGTGGGCAACGAATCCCGTATCGCCGATGATTTTGTAACATCAGTTGTCAATGTTGACCACGATCTTTTGTTAGCAAGCACCGCGTCCGCGCTTTATTTGTATGATATTGCTAAAAATACCTTCACCGCTTTTGGTTCTGCCCATCTATTTGCCGACTATAACGGTGGTGCACTGATCTCTGCTACCCGCAAAGATGAGCATACTTGGTTACTGTTAACCAACAATGGCAGTATTTATGAATTTACCCCTACAAACCCCAAACTGGCCTTACTCACACAATTAACCGTTAATCGCGATTTACCATGGCGAAAATTACAGTTGCTGCCAAGCGGTAAAATACTCTTAGCAGGGCAACTGCAACTCGAACGACTTAACTCTGATGGCACATTAGATATCCGATACCCATGGGATGAAGCGAAGGGTAATATTCTCGATATAATGGTCGATTCGTCGCAGCGAGTTTGGGTTGCGACAGGGCGAGGCGTTTACCAACTTGAGCCCGATAGCCAGCAAATTACAGCGATACCTGAATTACCCGATTGGAGCAGTTTGATTACTGAAGATGCAAAAGGTTATCTCTGGTTTGTCAGTCGAGCAGGCTTAGTTAAGTGGTCACCCACAACGCGTAGAGTGGAGAATTATCAGCAGGAGTTAAAAGCGCAGGCCAATATGGAAATACTTAAGGCCATGTTATTTGATGATGCGGGTTTGATGTGGGTGGGAGGTTCTGGTGATGGCTTAGCCTTACTTGCCTCGCAGCCAGATTTTATTCTTGATAGTTATACCGCCGCCGCGCCATATAAACTCAGCGATACAATGACGTGGTCAGTTTATAAGGATGATGTCGGTGTTTGGTTGGGTTCTTCACATTTAGCTTTTATTGGTAAAGACGATGCAATAGCTATTGATATTCCTATTGAGGGCTTTGAATCCCATGAGTATATCTACCATATTACCCGTTTTAATCATGATCTTTTGTTGCTATCCACGACTTCAGGGCTGTTCGTTATTGATGAGTTAACCCTTAAAGGCATGCGTTTTTCGGATTGGGTTAAGGGTGATGATGTATTTAAAAATAAAATTGTCTTTAAAACTTATCTCGACCCATTACTCAAGGGGCGTGTTTGGATAACAACGGCAGCGGGGCTTTATTTTTGGGAGCCAGGCCTTACTGCACCGCAGTCTTTTAATATTGATAAAGCCACCCCGACGGCTGAACCACAGCGGCCGACTGTTCGCACTATTTTTCGCGCCTCTGACGGTAAATTATGGCTGGGTGGCAAAATGGTGTTTGGTTATATTGATGAGCAAAATGAGTTTCATAATCAGCGTAGCTTATTTAACTCTTTTGCATCATCACCAACGGTTACCCATATCGAAGAAATGTCCTCAGGGACTGTGTGGTTTGGCACCTACGAAAATGGACTATTTGAATATCAGCAAGGTAAGCCGTTACATAATTTGACCTCTGAGTGGCGAGTCAGTTGTAGCGCGGTATTTTTTATTCAAAAAACCGTTAATGCAGATCTGATTGGCTGCGCCGACTCACTGATCCAACACGAAACAAAAACAGGAAAAGTCAGTGTATTTAATCAACTCGATGGTTTTATCTCCGACGAGATAAATGAGGGCGCTTATTTTTACTCACCTGACACGGGGTTTTATTTAGGTACCCCAG
Source organism: Shewanella morhuae (assembly GCF_900156405.1). Classification (GTDB taxonomy): domain Bacteria; phylum Pseudomonadota; class Gammaproteobacteria; order Enterobacterales; family Shewanellaceae; genus Shewanella; species Shewanella morhuae. The sequence goes on along the minus strand of NZ_FTNN01000006.1, from coordinate 129,553 downwards.
AAGGGGTTATGCGACTTAATGCTGATAAGTTAGCTAACCGAACAAACAACGATCGGGTGATGCTTGAATCGGTTTCGGTATACTACGATAACGCTACCGAGGTATCGCTGCTGCCTCAACCTATGATGGTTATTAAGCCCGACGCTAATATGGTGAGTTTACAAATCACCAATCTTGATTACCTTGATGCTGCGCCAATTCAACTTAAATATCGGCTACGTTATAAGGGTGAAGAAGAAAAATATGTCCTGCTACAAGGTGAATCCCAGATAAACCTCGCAGGGCTAGTTGCTGGCGATTATGTGCTGGATATATTGAGCCAAGTCAACGGAATTTGGTCAACTAAACCATTTTTATATTCATTTTACGTTGGTCAGCACTGGTGGTTAACGCAGGGCTTTAAAGGGGTGTTGTTATTATTTTTTTCGGCTGCACTATTAAGTGTTGCTTGGTATCGACAAAGGCAAACGCGCGTGTTTATGCAAATGAACCAAGCGCTGATAGACAGTGACGACCGTTTAAGGCAATCACTTCGAGGTAGCGATTCTGATCTATGGGAATGGCGTAAAGAGACCGGATTCTTTCACCTTGATAATCGTAGTGCAGTGTTTGGTGAAAACAGAGCCGAAATTATAGTTCCGCGGGATGAATTACCGGTTCATCCGCAGGATAAAGATAAAGTGCTTGCCGAGTGGGATAATATGCTTGCCGGCGAAATTGACCGTTTTGAGGCTGAATATCGTTATTATCGTCGAGATGGTACTTGGGGATGGCTGCGGGTAAGAGGGCGTCCTATTGCTCGCAATAAACATACCAATGAGATTGAGCGAGTGGCGGGGATTTATAGTGATATTACCGTGCAGCGTCAGCTCGAAGATGAAGTTAAGCTGCTTGCACAAGCTTTTGAAAACACGTCAGAAGGTGTATTGATTTTAGATGTAGATGAAAATATTAAAGTCGCCAACTATGCCGCTCAACAAATTATTGGGGCTACGCCAGATGAATTAGTCGGGCAACCTTTGTCAAACTTTTTGAAAGAAAGAGCAGATTTATCGGCAGAAATAAACCTCTTGTTAGAGCAAGGCAGTTCTTGGACTGGTGAACGCGAGTTGGTCGGCCGTAATGGCTTATGTCCGATATGGCTCAACGTTTCTGTGATGCAAAGCGCTAATGATAAAGTCAGTTACTATGTGGTGGTTTTTTCTGATATTACGGAGCGTAAACGTACCGAAGCCGATTTACGCCGCCTAGCTAATTATGATGTGCTCACGGGATTGCCAAATCGGTCTTTATTTACCACTAAGCTAATACAGTCAATACAAACTGCGCAGCAAACCGATGAAAAACTGGCTTTGCTGTTTTTAGATTTAGACAGATTCAAGCATGTTAATGACTCCTACGGCCATAGCATGGGGGATGCTTTGTTAGTCGAAGCTGCTAATCGATTACAAGCCTGCATTAGTAGTGAACACTTATTATGCCGTTTTGGTGGTGATGAGTTTGTGATTCTATTACGCAATGCCGACAGTATTGATGAGATTAATCATGTTGCAGAGCGGCTATTAGCACAAATTGTCACTCCGTTTAGCTTGTTTGGCCGCGAGTTTTATATTTCGACCAGTATTGGGATCAGCATTTGGCCCGATGACGCGGTTCAGCCAGAAGTCTTTATTAAAAATGCCGACCTAGCCATGTATCACGCCAAAGAGGAGGGGCGCGGTAATTTTAAATATTATTCGTCTGAACGTAATGCGCAGGCTTTATACCATTTACGCTTAGAGGCCGATTTACGTAAAGCCATAGAGCGTGAAGAGTTTGAACTTTATTATCAACCACAGGTGGATATTTTACGTAACGACAAATTTGTCGGTATGGAAGCGTTAATTCGCTGGAACCACCCGCAGCAAGGATTTATTCGACCAGATATTTTTATCAAGGTTGCTGAAGCCTGTGGACTGATTATTGAGATCGATCGCTGGGTGCTACGCCAAGCCTGTATACAAGGCGCAATTTGGGCTAAATCCTACTCTGAGCCGTTTAAGCTATCGGTAAATATTTCAGCGATACATTTTCGCCAAGTCGATTTTATTGAAGGCGTTCAACAGGTTTTATTAGAAACACATATGCCAGCTGCATTTTTGGGGTTAGAAATTACCGAAGGCGTATTGATGAAGGAACTGCAAGTCGCTAAAAATCACTTAACGAAGTTAACATCTTTAGGTATTGAGGTTGCCATTGATGACTTTGGAACCGGCTATTCCTCTCTCGCTTATTTACGCCATTTTGAAGTGAATACGCTCAAGATAGACCGTTCTTTCTTGATTGATATCGCTACTAATGCCGCTGATCAAGCGATTGTGAGCAGTATCATTGAACTGGCACGCAACCTGAAACTTAATGTGGTTGCCGAAGGGATTGAAACCATTGAACAGCTGGAGCAGGTTTTTAGCCGTGGTTGTTATATTATTCAAGGATATTATTTTGCTAAGCCTATGTGCAAAAAAGATTTTGAAGATTATTTACAGATCAAGCACTAGGTTATCTCAGTAGAACCTACTAGGTTAGAGGGCTGAGTTCTATGGTGACGCAATACTGGCGTTTCATCACAAATCACTCGCCTTTGAATTACAGATGCTCGATAAGGGGATTGAGTCAGGTTGCAAAGTCTTACCAGCGCCGGTTAAATCAAATATGATTGACGGTTAAATCGATAAGTTTGTTAATATCATTCAGATTTTCATCCTATAAAAAGTAGCCTCACTATGATGCGCCAATTATTCATTTGTTGTTTTTTGTGTTTGTTGACCACGGCTTTAATCGCGGCCGAGCGGCCTAAAATCGGGGTGGTTCTTAGTGGCGGTGGCGCCAAAGGGGCTGCCCACGTGGGTGTGCTCAAAGTATTAGAAGAACACAACATTCCCGTTGATTATATTGCCGGAACCAGCATCGGCGCCTATGTCGCAGGCCTGTATTCTCTTGGATACAGCGCTAGTGAAGTAGAAGAAATCATGATGGGCCTCGATTGGGACAGTGGCTATTCGGATACAATCCCTCGCAATATTTTGACCTATCGGGATAAGCAGTTACGCGATCGTTATAACATTCCGCTAAATATTGGTTATAACGACGGTGCGGTGAGAGCCCCTAGTGGGGTACTGCGTGGCCAGAGTATGTCGCAGCTGTTACGTCAGTCTACCGATTTAGTGCAGCAATTTGGCAATTTTGATGATTTGGCGATTCCCTATCGTGCCGTAGCAACCGACTTAGAAACCAGCTTACCTGTAGTGTTAAGTCACGGTAGTATGGTGAACGCCATGCAAGCCTCTGCAACTGTGCCGGGTGCGCTTCAGCCTACACTCATCGACGGACAGTTATTAGTCGATGGAGGTATTGCTAACAATATGCCCGTCGACGTCGTTAAGGCAATGGGGGCTGATATTATTATTGCGGTGGACATTGGCTCACCTTTAGTGAAACAAGATAAATTAGACAGTACCATCGCTGTGTTAGACCAACTCTCTAACTTTTTGACCAACGCGAGTACGGCAAGGCAAAAGCAGTTACTGACAGAAAAAGATGTATTGATTAGGCCCGCTATTGATGCTTTAAGTACCACAGATTTCACTATCATGCCGTTAGCATTAACCCTTGGGAAAGACGCCGCTAATAATCAGCTGAATAAGTTGAGTGCTATGAGCATAAGCGCTGAAGATTATGCCGCCTACGTCGAGGCGAAAAGAGCCAAAGGTAAAACCTTAATGGCTGATGTCAGCCATCCTATTGATGAAATTGTTTTTGATAACCAGTCCAAGGTGAGTTTAAACCTGTTAAAAGAAGCATTAAATCTGCAAGAAGGGCAATCAGTTACTAAAGAAGAGCTCAATGAGGCACTAAAACGTATTTACTCTATCAATAAATTTGAGCGTGTTGATGCTGAGTTTGCCCAAGGTGAGGAGGGCCGCATACTAACGGTAACGACTAAGGCTAAGTCGTGGGGGCCAAATTATTTTCAGCTAGGCTTTAATTGGGAAGATGATTTTAACTCCGAATCTGCCATCAGTTTCGATATGGCTTATACCATGACTGACTTGACCTTTAATGGCGGCGAGTGGCGCAACGAAGTTAAACTCGGTTTTGAAAAGTTATTTGCAACTGAATTCTACCAACCCTTAGACAGAGATCAGCAATTTTACACGCGTGCGCGTTACCAATATGAAAATAAAAACTGGGATCTCTACGATAATAATAGTCGTGTCTTAGTGTTAGATAAACAAACGCATAGTGTTGAGTCTGGGATCGGTTACAACTACACCCTGCAAGGGCGTATTGAGTTAGGCGTTGTCGCAGAAAAAGGCGCTATCGTTAATGATGCTTGGTTAACCGAGGACTTAGATTTTAGCTCCTACGGCGCTTATTTTAAATTTGGTTACGATAGTCTAGATAGTATTAGTTTTCCAACATCGGGAAACCGTGTGACCTTAAACGTTTATGTGCGTAATGAAGATCTTGATTATCTTCTCGACGATGGCAAAAATGGCTACAGTGTGCAAATTGAAGCTGATTGGAAAGGCGCGTTAAGTGTGGGTAATCATGCCTTTGTGGGTAAAGCCTCATTCGCGACCATTAACGATGATTTCAGTACCTTGCATTTGTCTGAGCTCGGTGGTTTTTTAAATCTATCGGGTTACCATAAAGATTCTTTGATGGGTGCACATAAAGTATTTGGTGCTTTTGTATATCAATATGATTTGGGGCGTGATGTGCTTGGCATGACAGATTATCCTCTGTATTTAGGTTGGAGTTTAGAGTCGGGTAATGTGTGGGATGTCCGCAGTGATGTGTCTCTCACTGATTTAATTTATGCCTCAAGTATTTATTTTGGTACCGATACCTCCATGGGACCTGCGGCTTTAGGCTTTGGTGTTTCCGATCTAGGTGATAAATCATTTTATTTATTTGTGGGTAAAAACTTCTAAATTTTGTTCAAACATTTACCGCGTATTAAAATTAAGGGCATCAATATTGATGCCTTTAATTTTGTTTTATCCCAATCAACGTTTAAAGAGTCTGTTTAACTCAACTTCGTGAATGCAAGCTGACGTTGTTACAAAAAGTCATAACCATTTACAAAATGAGACTACAGGCAATGCATGCAAAATGTTAAGGTTTTACTGGAAAAATAATAACACTCTCAATGGAAGCTGGGGAAAACTATGAAAAAGATAAGCACACTAGCACTAGGCATCGCCTTGGGTTTAGGTTTAGCGGCTTGTAGTACTGAGCCTAAAACTGAAGTCGCCGCCGTATCTGGTATTGAATTACAAAACTTTGATACCTCAGTTCGCCATCAAGACGATTTTTATTACAGCGTTAACGGTAAATGGCTCGCCAATACGCCTATTCCTGCAGATAAGTCGAACTACGGCGCATTTTCAGTTTTGTACGATCAAAGCCAAGACGCATTGAAAAAAATCATCGACGAAGCGGCGGCTAAAAAGAATCCCGCAGCAGGCTCTAATGAGCAGAAAATCGGTGATTTCAATGCCAGCTTTATGAATACCGATTTACTAGAAACCTTAGGCGCAGCTCCTCTCGAACCATTGCTTGCCGATATAGCCTCGGTGAAAACACATCGCGATTTACCCGGGGTCATGGGAGCATTGTTGACTCATGGCTCGGGTATTCCTTTTGGTTTTTACGTTAATAATGATGCCAAAAACTCAACACAATATGCGGTGTATTTAAGTCAATCTGGGCTGACGCTGCCAGATCGCGATTACTACCTTAAAGATGACCCTAAGTTTGCCGCTAACCGCCAAGCAATGGCGAAATATGTCACCGACTTATTGACCGAGGCGGGTTATAAAGATGCCAAACGTGCGGCTAAAAGTGTCGCCGATATTGAAATGATGATTGCAAAAAGCCAGTGGAGCCGTGTGGAGTCTCGCGATGCCAATAAGGCTTATAACAAGTTAGATCGCGCTGAGCTGCAAAAGCTAACGGGTCAATTTGATATCAATGCCTTTGCCGCAAGTGCAGGCTTAGACGATAAAGTAACAGACATAATTGTGCGTCAGCCTTCTTACTTTGAAAAGCTTGGTGCTAATTTTGACAGTTTTCCCGTTGCAGCTTGGCAGGATTATCTCACCTTCCATTTGGTCGATAGCTACGCAGAGCTGCTCAGTAAAAACTTTGTCGATTTGAACTTCGCCTTTAAGAGTAAAACTCTAATGGGGATTGAAGAGCAGCAACCGCGCTGGAAAAAAGCCGTGGATGGTGCCGACCAAGTGATTGGTGAGCTGGTGGGTGAAGAATATGTTAAACAATATTTTAAACCTGAAGCCAAAGCACGCATGGAAACCATGATCAAAAACCTGATAAAAGGTTTTGAAGTCAGCATTAATGAACTTGAGTGGATGACGCCAGAAACGAAAATTGCTGCCCAAGAAAAACTGTCCAAATTTACCTATAAAATTGGTTATCCAGATAAGTGGAAGGATTACTCGGGTTTAGATATCAAGGCTGACGAGTTAGTCGGTAACTATATGCGTTACGCCCAGTTTGAATATCAAGACATGATTAACAAGCTAGGTCAGCCAATCGACCGTACTGAATGGGGCATGACGCCACAAACGGTCAATGCCTATTACAGTCCGGTGAAAAACGAGATTGTTTTCCCAGCCGCGATTTTGCAACCGCCATTCTTTAACATGGATGCCGATGATGCGGTCAACTATGGTGGCATTGGCGCGGTAATTGGACATGAAATTAGCCATGGCTTTGACGACCAAGGTGCCAAATACGATGGTGATGGCAACCTACGTGATTGGTGGTCGGATAAAGATCGCGAAGAGTTCCAAAAGCGTGGCAAGCAATTGTCAGCCCAATATTCGGGCTACGAAGCGCTACCTGGGCAATTTGTGAATGGAGATTTAACCCTTGGCGAAAACATCGGTGACTTGGGTGGATTAACTGTTGCGGCACGTTCTTATCTAATGAGCCTCAACGGTAAACCCGCACCAGTGCTCGATGGCTTAACGGGTGAGCAACGCTTCTTTGTGGGTTGGTCGCAGGTATGGCGCCGTAACTACCGTGATGAGGAGTTGAGCCGCCGTTTGCTCACAGATCCGCATTCACCGAGTCATTATCGCGCTATGGGTACACCACGTAACGTGGAAGCCTTCTATAAAGCCTTCGAGATGAAAGAGGGTGACCAAATGTATTTAACACCAAATGATCGGGTGAAAATTTGGTAACGCAAGCGATTATCTAAGCTTCAATTTAAACGCAAAAGCCAGACATTGTCTGGCTTTTTTGAGGGTGAAATTATTTAACCGGAGTTCAGGTTATTTATTGATAAGCAGATTTGTTGCCGTGTTTTTATGGCACATCGTTATACATAATTTGCCAAAATAGCAGGTAAATCTAGCAAGCTATGCGCTTGATGGTGAGCGATGACCCATTTTGAATCACCCTGTTGCTCTGGCGCAGGAATCGCAACCGTTTGCATATTGGCTGCGCGGGCAGCGATTAAACCATTAAAAGAGTCTTCAATGGCTAAGCAGTAGCGAGGATCGACATTTAACGCTTTCGCACAGTTTAAATACACTTCAGGATGCGGCTTACCATAGGTAAGATTTTCGGCAGATTGCACCGACATAAATTTATCGCCCAGTGCCAGTTTTGATAATACCGCTTCAATGAGCGGTGTGGATGAGGAGGTTGCTAAACCGATTTTTAGCCCCAGCGCTTGGCAGTGTGCCATCGTTTGGTGCACACCGAGCATGGCTTCGCCGCTGCGTGAAATTTCCCGCGCTACTTTATCTACAATCGTTTGGCTGACCTTGGCGTTATCATAATGAGGCCAAGGCGCTCTGCGATACCAATAATCGACACATTGGTCGATACGCAAGCCAGTCGTTTGGTGAATTGCTTCTATCGTAACCGGGACGCCTAAGGCTGATAACACTTCCAACTCTATCTGTTGCCACAGGGGCTCAGAATCGATTAAAACGCCATCCATATCAAAAATAACTGCTTGAAGACTTAGGGATGTCATGGGTACTCCGCTGCTGAGGTAATAGGAATGAATATCTTTTATTGAACCCGAGTGTAAGTTTTTGCTTAGGATCTTAAAAGCCAAGAGGCCGCAATATAAGAAAATTTACATATATTTGAGTGCGAATACAGAAAAACAGCGGTTTGATTTTAAATTTAGTAAATCTCGTTAAGCAGTTGTGAGATATGATTTTTTAACTGTTTTCAAACTATTGTCTAATTTCACTCGTTTTAATATTCGAGTAAGTTAACCATCGTCGGCGGATTTAGTCCTTATTTTGCCTTCTGCCGAGTGTGACCAGATTCATACTTTTGCAAAGCTGTAGTATACTGCAGGCCAGAAATACGGGTCGATCATGTCGGACTGTCTGCTTCTATTGAGAAGACATACAGTTTGTTGTTAGAGCGCCAAAAAAAGAGGAATGTTGCCGTGCTAGAAGCATATCGTAAACACGTCGCAGAGCGTGCTGCAGAGGGCGTAGTCCCTAAGCCATTAGATGCACATCAAGTGGCTGAACTGGTTAAGTTAATTCAAAATCCACCCGCAGGTGAAGAGGCTTTCGTTCTCGACCTGCTAGAAAATCGAATTCCACCAGGTGTTGATGAAGCCGCTTATGTTAAGGCTGCTTTTTTAGATGCGGTTGCCAAGGGCACTGCAACGTCACCGATTTTATCTGCTGAGCGTGCGACTGAGTTATTAGGCACCATGCAAGGCGGCTACAACATCGAACCACTGATCGTGCAGTTGGATAACCCAGCATTAGCGCCATTAGCGGTTAAAGCTTTATCGCATACTTTGCTGATGTTTGATTCTTTCCACGATGTGGTGGAGAAGATGGAAGCGGGTAATGAATTTGCGAAGCAAGTAGTTGAAGCATGGGCTAATGCGGATTGGTATTTAAGCCGTCCTAAACTGGCTGATAAAGTGACGCTAACAGTATTTAAAGTCTCTGGTGAAACCAACACCGATGACTTATCTCCTGCACCTGATGCATGGTCACGTCCAGATATTCCATTACACGCGTTGGCTATGCTGAAAAATGCCCGTGATGGCATTGAGCCTGATGTTGCAGGTGTTGTTGGTCCGATTAAAAAAATCGAAGAATTAAAAACTCAAGGTTTCCCATTGGTTTATGTGGGTGACGTTGTCGGTACGGGTTCATCACGTAAATCAGCCACTAACTCAGTGCTGTGGTTTATGGGTGATGATATTCCATTTGTGCCCAATAAGCGCGCGGGCGGTTTCTGCCTTGGCGGTAAAATTGCACCGATTTTCTTCAACACTATGGAAGATGCGGGCGCACTGCCAATCGAGCTTGATGTCGACAAGATGGAAATGGGCGATGTGATTGACATCTACCCATATGCAGGCCAAGTCAAGCGCCACGATAGCGACGAAGTGATTTCAGAGTTCAGCCTAAAAACTGAAGTGCTGTTAGACGAAGTGCGTGCTGGTGGCCGTATTCCACTGATCATTGGTCGTGGTTTAACTGACAAAGCCCGTGAAACGTTAGGTTTGGACATATCAGACGTATTTGTGCGTTCACAAGATATGGCTGATACCGGTAAAGGTTATACGCTGGCGCAGAAGATGGTTGGTAAAGCATGCGGCGTAGATGGCGTGCGTCCTGGCCAATACTGCGAACCTAAGATGACTTCAGTGGGTTCACAAGATACTACTGGTCCTATGACCCGTGATGAACTGAAAGATTTAGCCTGTTTAGGTTTCAGTGCTGATTTAACGATGCAGTCATTTTGTCACACGGCGGCTTATCCAAAGCCAATCGATGTGAACACGCATCACACACTGCCAGACTTTATCATGAACCGCGGCGGTGTCTCACTGCGTCCAGGTGATGGTGTTATCCATTCATGGTTAAACCGTATGCTACTACCTGATACCGTTGGTACTGGTGGTGACTCACATACACGTTTCCCTATTGGTATTTCATTCCCTGCCGGTTCTGGCTTAGTGGCATTTGCTGCGGCGACGGGTGTTATGCCGCTCGACATGCCAGAGTCAGTATTAGTGCGCTTTAAAGGTAAAATGCAACCTGGCATCACATTGCGTGATCTGGTGCATGCTATCCCACTTAAAGCCATTGAGTTGGGTATGTTGACCGTTGAGAAGAAAGGTAAAGTGAACATCTTCTCTGGTCGTGTACTAGAAATCGAAGGTCTTGAAACGTTAAAAGTTGAACAAGCTTTCGAACTGTCTGATGCATCGGCTGAGCGCTCTGCAGCGGGTTGTTCGATTAAGTTAGACAAAGAACCGATTATTGAATACCTGAACTCAAACATCATTATGCTTAAGTGGATGATTGCTGAAGGTTACGGCGATCGTCGTACAATCGAGCGTCGTATCAAAGCGATGCAAGATTGGTTAGCTAACCCTGAGCTGATGAGCGCCGATAAAGATGCTGAGTATGCTGCGGTTATCGAAATCGATTTAAACGACATCAAAGAGCCAATCCTGTGTGCGCCAAACGATCCAGATGATGCAGTATTGTTGTCATCGGTTGCGCAAACTAAGATTGACGAAGTGTTTGTCGGTTCTTGTATGACTAACATCGGTCACTTCCGTGCCACCGGTAAAATGTTAGACAAGTTTGCTAAAACACTGCCAACGCGTTTGTGGATTGCTCCACCGACTAAGATGGATAGAGACCAGCTGACTGAAGAAGGCTACTACGCGATTTTTGGTCGTGTAGGCGCGCGCATCGAGATCCCAGGTTGTTCACTGTGTATGGGTAACCAAGCACGTGTAGCTGAAGGCTCAACTGTGGTATCGACTTCTACCCGTAACTTCCCTAACCGTTTAGGTACAGGCGCTAATGTTTACTTAGCCTCTGCTGAACTGGCTGCGGTTGCTGCGTTGTTAGGTCGTTTGCCATCACCAGAAGAGTATCAAGAATACGCTAAAGAGTTAGATGCGACAGCCGCTGACACTTACCGTTATTTGAACTTCGATCAAATTGAGTCTTACACTAAAAAAGCTGCGGAAGTGATTTTCCAGACAGCTGTGTAATCGATTACCGTTAAGGTAATCTGATGTAAAAAAGCCAGCGAAAGCTGGCTTTTTGTTATCTATTTTACAATAAACATTTTGATTTTTAGAGTAAAGACCAATGCTGGCTAAGTCTACTGATAAAATAACTTAGGCTTGTTGGCTATTCTCAGAATGCTTACGGTACAGCATTTCAAGTAATTCATCTTCGAGTTCAAAACGAGTTTCCATATTATGAGCAAGCTCAGATAAGTCTTTATCGAGTTGGGAAAATACCTGATCGTCTTGAGTCTCGGCATATTTATCGTTGAAATCTAATGCAATATTAGTCGTTGGCGTGATCTTCGGTAGCATTTGCTGCGCCAGAGTTTTGCTCGACTCCCCGTATTCGCTACAGGCATTGACGACGGTGTCGTAGATCTCAAAGTGTCCTTCGGAGACATAGTCGACTAATAAATCACAGAAAATTTTAACTTTTTCAAATGAAGGAAGAGATTTTTCTGATTTCCCGTAGGGAGGGAGCCCGGCAATTTGGCAGTAATGCACTAACAATTTGCGACGACTTTTTAGCCATTGATCAATCAGCTTATTAGAACCGCCCCATTTTTGTTCTGCTTTCTCAAGTTTTCTCAGCATGATGCATTCCATTTGAAGTGCCTATACATCACTCTAATGTAGGGACTAGTTGCTATTCGATCAACTGTTATTATGTAGATTGAGAATAATGGTAAATGGACAAACCAGTTGTTTTGTCTAAAAAAATACAAATAAAAAGCCCAACGATAGAAACCTATCGTTGGGCGAGTAACGTTTATAGCAGGCTCGATTATAGGAGCTTCTTGATTGTTCTTGCTAGCGCAGACTTTTTATACCAAAGGCAGGGAACGGGCGCAACTTTTTTCTATCTGAGTGTGACTTTGTTACGAATAAACACTGCAGTATGTTATCTGCATAGCATTTTGCGCATTATGTGATTGAATCGCCATCAACGATGGCGATTGGGTCACATAAATTTGCACATAAAGGTTACATTATTCGCGTAAATGCTAAACTACCGACCCTGCGGATTTCAATAAGACTAGGAACTAAGCCCAATGGCAGAATTAAAGAACGATCGTTACTTACGCGCGCTACTAAAACAGCCTGTTGATGTGACCCCTGTGTGGATGATGCGTCAAGCTGGCCGTTATCTTCCTGAATATAAAGCGACTCGCGCGCAGGCGGGTGACTTCATGTCTTTGTGTAAAAATCATGATCTTGCCTGTGAAGTCACGCTACAGCCTTTACGTCGTTATGACCTTGATGCAGCAATTTTGTTTTCCGATATTCTGACCGTGCCAGATGCTATGGGCTTAGGTTTATATTTTGAAGAGGGTGAAGGCCCACGTTTTCAGCGTCCCACTAACACCATCGATGCAATTAAAAAGCTGCATATTCCCGATCCAGAAGATGAGTTAGGTTATGTGATGAAAGCGGTGAGCACTATTCGCCGCGAACTGAATGGCGCTGTACCGTTAATTGGTTTTTCAGGCTCACCTTGGACACTGGCCACTTACATGGTTGAAGGCGGTTCGAGCAAGACTTTCGAAAAAATTAAAAAGATGGCCTACGCAGAACCAATGGCACTACACATGCTGTTAGATAAGCTGGCTGATTCAGTTATTTTGTATTTGAATGCCCAAGTTGCCAACGGTGCACAATCTTTGATGATTTTTGACTCGTGGGGCGGTGCGTTATCGCACAGTGCTTATCGTGAATTTTCGCTGCGTTATATGCAGAAGATTATCGACGGTCTGACTCGCTTTGCCGATGGTCGTAAAGTCCCAGTGACTTTGTTCACCAAAGGTGGCGGTTTATGGTTAGAAGCCATGGCAGAAACGGGTTGTGATGCATTAGGTTTAGATTGGACTGTGGATATTGCCGATGCCCGTCGTCGTGTAGGTCATAAAGTGGCACTACAAGGCAACATGGATCCATCTATGTTATATGCACCGATTCCTCGTATTGAAGAAGAAGTCGGTCATATTCTAGCCGGTTACGGTGAAGGTACTGGTCATGTATTTAACTTAGGCCACGGTATTCATCAGCATGTAGATCCAGAACATGCCGGTGCCTTTATCAAAGCTGTGCATGCGCAATCTAAGCAGTATCATAAATAAGCTTCACTTTAATAAAACAGGCCCGCTTGCGGGCCTGTTTTATTTTGGTCTTCAATTTGATTATTATGCGGTAGGTACGATGTAACTCATCGGCGTATTTAACGTTATTACCATATCAAATATTACCTGCATCATCGAAATAGAATGACCCCTCATAAGCCGTTATTGAGATAATTAATGTTTTAAATCAAGGATGAAATGTTGATTTAATTGCATGCTATTGCTTACTTTTACAACGAGTAAAGCGAAGTGATGTTTAATATTAAGCGTAATTGAGATATGTTGCGTGGCGCTATCTAGTGGTATGCAAAATCGTGAATTAATTTAGTCATCATAAGCTGTGGAATGAAATGCACATTGGCAAGAAAATATTGGCGTTTATTGCGGGTTTTTGTCTCCCAGCGGTCGTGATTGTCTCCTATTGTCTGGGTTGTTGGTACGACCATCGCATCGATTTATTACGTCAAGACAGTGCTAAGCATGAGCTTGCTAATATTCAGCAACAGTTTCAAATTGATGTCAGCCGCTTAACCTTTCTCAATAATATCTACGCTTTACCTTTATCTCAATTTGATGAAGATCAGCTTAAAAAATTGGAGTCCTCGTGGCACGAGAGTGCTATATCGGCCAATCTTGGTTGGTATATTTTGCGCGATGGCGAACTGCAGAGTTTTTCCCCAATCAACATCCTTTAAGTAAGGATAAATTGCAGGGAATTGCCAGCGCTATCAGTAGTGCTGGCCAACAAAGTATTGCAGGCGCTTATGTGATTGATGCTCAGGCTTATGTGGTCACCGCAGTGGCTTCTGCACCCAATGAATATGTACTGTTAGTTCGACAACTGACAGAGAGTGACTTACTTAAATATGCTCAAGCCTCCTTGGTGGCTAAGGTTGCGATAAGCCATGTCAATATAGCTCCGACAAAGGTTGATGGTACTTATAATGATGCGATTGAAATCCCAAGTCTGTTAAAAGAAGCGCCGGTTTATCTTCAAGTACAATTCTCCGACAGTCCTTTTCAAGAGGTTAAATTTAAACTCGATTGGGTATCACTTGGATTTATTTTACTTGGAGTGCTTATTGTTGCCCTTGGTTATATTTGGCTGCGCGCAGGTTTACTTAAGCCTTTTAAGAACTTAATGCGGCAATTGGCGCAAGTTGATCCTATGGCAAGTGTCTATCAACCCGTAGTGGGTGAAGGGGTTGAGGAGTTCATCCTGCTTGCTAGTAGAGTTAATCGCCTGTTAGCCAGAATTTATCAGCAAAAAGAACGCGCTAAAATTACTTTAGAATCAATAGCCGAAGCAGTAATTTTAACTGATGTTAATGCCAAGGTTATTTATATGAATCCGCGAGCTGAAGTGCTGTTGGGCGTGGACAGTTACCAGACGATAGATCAAAGTTTGGCGAGTTTATTAAAGGCGGGTGAGCAACTTAATCAGGCGGTATTTAGCTGTATTGACCGCGGCGACTCAACGCCACAGATAGCCAAAATTAAGCTATTAACGGCTTCCCCTCGGATTATGGAACGCAGTATCAGCAATTTACGTAGTCACGATAAAGAAATCGTCGGTACGGTAGTGGTACTGCGGGATATCACTCAAGAAGAATTACTCAAGCACCAGCTACATAAAAAAGCTAGTTTTGACAGTATTACTGGGCTGTTGAATCGTCAGGCCTTTGAAGAAAAGTTACCCCAATTTACCGCTTCAGCTCAAACCATCGCTGTTTGTTATATTGATCTCGAGCAATTTAAGTTGATTAATGACAGCTGCGGTCATGCGGCTGGCGATCGTATGCTGGCGATGGTTGCTAAAGCGATGCAGTCGTGTCTTGGCCCGCAGGAGTTATTGGCACGCCTTGGTGGTGATGAGTTTGGCTTAGTCATTTGTGACCGCAGTGCATTATCGGTTGCCAAGTTACTCAAACAATTGATTTTACAAGTCTCATTGCAGGTATTGAGCAGTGGGAATACGCATTATAAGGTGGGTCTAAGCATAGGTGTTGCTTTTGGTCGTGCGCCCTATATTAATGCGCAAGAATCATTGAAAGACGCCGACATTGCCTGCATTGCCGCTAAAGCTAAGGGCGCTAATCAAATTCATTTTTATGATGATAAAGATAAAGAACTAACCTACCAGCGAAACGCGCCTAAGTGGGCGGTGCGTATTGCACAGGCGATTGAAGAAAATGAGCTAATCCTTTATTACCAACCAATCCGTAGTTTAAGCGGTGGCTCGCTGCGGCAACGTATGGAAATCTTGTTACGCATTCAAGAGCCCTGTGGTCGCATTCTGCCTCCTGCACAGTTTATTGCTGCCGCCGAGCGTTTTAGGTTAATGCCTGATATAGATAAAGAAGTGATCCGCAAGGCCTTTTTATGGTTGTCTTTACACTCCAAGCTTTGGCCTGATCACTGTATTTCAATTAATCTTTCGGGTAATAGTTTGGGTGCTGAAGGTATGGTGGAATATATCATCCAGCAACAGCAGGTTTTTGATATTCCAAGTCAATGTATTTGCTTTGAAATTACTGAAACTACCGCGATCCAAAATCGTAATCGTGGTATGGAAATGCTCAAACAACTACGTAAACGAGGTTTTTCGTTTGCATTGGATGATTTTGGTAGTGGTTTCGCATCTTACGGTTATCTACGGGAATTACCTGTAGATTATGTCAAAATCGACGGCTGCTTTATTAAGAATCTTGCCGTGAATGCTAAAGATTACGCCATAGTGAAATCGATTCAGGATGTGTGCAAAGTTATGGGTATCGAGACGGTTGCTGAGTTTGTTGAAAATCAAGATATTATAGATAAGTTGCATACCATAGGTATCAATTATGCCCAAGGTTATGCAATTGGCCGTCCACAACCTTTGGCCAACTATTGTGAGCAATATGATTTAAGCTGAGCGGGTAAGCGGGCTAAATCATTATCTGTTTAGCTTTCTGCAATGACAAAATGCTATGACGGCTTCAGCATTGCGACTCCGTAAACAAATCGTTATTTGCTGCTAGTTTGCGCCTTAGGCGATTTAATGGGTTCAATGAGCATTGTATTATATTGTTTGATCTTCCAGCCATGATCACTAAACTCTTGCACCCATTCGCGTTGGACTCCTAGGCTTGCTTGACTCACGCTGCGGGTGTCACCTACGTTGGGCGAATTAGCAGAGGGCGAGGGTAGGTTGTCGATATCCTGAGTGGGCGCGCATACTTTACTAGTGTAAATTATTTGACTCATAATGTTGGCATCAAAGTTTTTACTCTGCATTTCTGCGCCGAGAAGTTCACCGTTATCCCTATAAGTGCGCTCAATAGTTAAGCAAGAATAGTCTTGTTTTGCGTAACAGTAAGCACTACATCCTAACGTGAAAATAATAAAGTAATAGCTAGTTTTCATCATTACCTCTGATTTATTTATGCATATAAATTCACGTTAATACATTTATACTCAATTAGGTTGTGTCAGAACTGAGTTGGTGATCGTACTACGCAAATGATAAAATCCTATCAACGTAAAGACCTATTCCGCAACTGATTACTATGCATATTATCTATATCAGTCGAACGCATGAAGGAAGGAAGCACCATTAGTGGATTAATACCAATCCGTATTAACAGTATTAAACTGTGATCTAATACACTTACCATTTTCAAATCATTGCATACTGTGAAAAATTACACGTCTGTTGAGCTCATTAAACTATCAAAGTTAGAAAAAGATGCCCGTATGCGCATTCGCATATTGGCTGTTTCTTGTTTTCTGGAATGTCACAATCTGCTCAAGTCGATCGCCAACTTAAGGTCAGTCGTCGCAGTGTCAATGAATGGGTTAAAAACTACTTAAATCTGGGTCTTGGTGGCTTGAAAGCCAATATGAGTTCGACCAATGCGAGTAAACTCGACGAACACCAAAAGCAGGCTCTCTATCAATATATAGACCAATCAAGCCGATCAGAGCAGGCGATTAACCGGACTAGACATTCAGTCATATATAGAACAGCAGTTAGGCATTCGTTACATCTAAATTATTGGTATAATACATTGAAATAGTTAGCTTTAATTTTATGGTAAGTCGTTTTAAATACCCAAAACTCTTTGGTGCTGTGTGCCCAGCTACGGGGGCAACAAAAGCGTTGGTCACGCCTTTCGTTAATTAAGATGCAATGAGGCAACACTTAACGCAAATATCAGAGGCAACTGATTCGGATAGATATGCACTTGTTATCATTGATGGAGCGGGCTGGCATACGGATGATATAGCAAAAGAATTCAGTAATTTATCAGCTCTCAAATTACCGCCCTATTCCCCAGAGTTGAATCCGATAGAACTGGTATGGCATTGGCTAAGACAGTACTGCTTGGCAAATAGGTGTTTTGGCGGTTATAACGATATCGTTGAGCAGGGTTGCAATGCTTGGAATACATTTATTTAGCGCAGGGACAGGGTAAAAAGTTTGTGCATACGAGACTGGGCCAATATGGGCAAAAAATAATGCGGATTGGTATAAAAGTAGTAAAGTAATTTAATAAAAAATGCTATTCACTTCACAGTGAATAGCATTAGTCTTAATGACGGCTCGCTTACCACACAGATACTCTAAGCTTCTTTAAGCCACTGCGCAGCGCGTTTTGCAAAGTAAGTTAAGATACCATCGGCACCTGCGCGTTTAAAGCAAAGTAGTGATTCCATTACAATCGCTTTTTCTGCTAGCCAGCCATTTTGAATTGCGGCCATGTGCATGGCGTACTCGCCACTCACTTGATAGGCAAAAGTAGGTACTGCTAGTTCTGTTTTTACGCGATGGACGATATCTAAATACGGCATGCCCGGTTTCACCATCACCATGTCAGCACCTTCTTGGATGTCGAGCGCGACTTCGTGCAACGCTTCATCGCTGTTAGCGGGATCCATTTGATAACTATGTTTATTACCGCCTTTAAGGTTACCCGCAGAACCGACTGCATCACGGAACGGCCCATAATAGCTTGAAGAGTATTTGGCTGAATAAGCCATGATCTGGGTATTTACATAGCCTGCAGCTTCAAATGCTTGACGAATAGCGCCAATACGACCATCCATCATATCCGATGGCGCAACAATATCGGCGCCAGCTTCTGCGTGTGATAAGGCTTGCTTCACTAGAATGTCGGTAGTGATATCGTTAAGTATGTAGCCGGTTTCATCAATAATCCCGTCTTGACCATGAGTGGTGAAGGGGTCGAGTGCCACGTCAGTCATGATCCCAAGCTGTGGAAAGGCTTTTTTAAGTTCACGTACCGCCCGCTGCACTAACGCATTGGCGTTATAAGCCTCCTCTGCCAGGAGTGTTTTTTTCTCGGCTGGCGTTACTGGGAATAATGCGATTAATGGGATACCTAGCTCGACAAGTTCTTCGGCTTCTTTTAGCAGCAAGTCAATTGTGTAGCGTTCTATGCCGGGCATAGAAGCGATTTTTTCACTGCGATTTGTCCCTTCGATGATAAACATTGGGTAAATTAAGTCATTTACACTTAAGTGGTTTTCGGCCATGAGTCTACGACTAAAATCATGTTTACGCATGCGGCGCATTCTACGCTGGGGAAAGGCACTGGTAATAATGTTCACATTTGACTCCTAATTAGATGCTGGCGAGTACAATTTTACTTGGTTACGCCCGCCATTTTTCGCCTGATAAAGTGCTTTATCTGCTTGTTCTAACAATTCTGTGCCGTGTTGTTCATGGGTAATGATATCAACACTGACCCCGATGCTAATGGATAAGGGAATCAATTTCCCCTCCCACTCAAACCTAATTGCAGCAATGGCTTCTCTTATCGATTCAGCAACTTGAATAGCACCTTCTGCTGCTGTATTTGGCAGAATAATAGCAAATTCTTCACCACCAAAACGTGATATGAAATCCGTTGGTCGTTTTAAATTTTGTTGTAGGGTTTGAGCGATAGTGCGTAAAGCCTGATCGCCCGCAAGATGTCCATGTTGGTCATTGATGGACTTAAAACGATCAATGTCGAGCATTAATAATGCGATAGGTGTTTCTTGGCGGCGACTGATGCGGCTTTCTGCAATAAGACGTTTATCAAAGGCACTACGATTTTTAACGCCAGTGAGACTATCAATGGTGCTTTGCTCTGTCAGTTTTTGATTTACGTCGTGTAACTCTCTGAGGGTGATCTCTAGTTCTAAAGTCCGCTCCTGCACCATTTGTTCAAGTTTCTCATTACTTTCTGCTTCGGCTTTTAAGGCTTCTTCCCGTGCACTTCGAATTTTCTGAGCTTGCTTTAATGCTTCTTGCTGAATACGTATTTTAGATTTTCGTTCATCGTTATAACGAATGGCGAGCACCAGTGACATGAAGATGATTTCAAAGGTAAGACCCAGCATTACTGGGGTCTGTGGCTTAACATTTAATTCAATCACATTCAAATATAACAAGCTACTGATGCAGGTGCCTGTCAGCATGCTCATCCAGCCAATGGTGTACATACGCGCGAGTTTATGGCCATTGATGGCTTGAATAATGGCAAAGATCATAAGAACTAGGCTGAGCACAGCAACTGAAATAATCTCAATATACAACGCATTACCATAGTGCATAAAAGGCGAGGCTAATCCGACGCATAAGATATATACAGCGCTATAACGACAAATAACTAACATACGACGGTTTAAATATTTAAGTTGCAGTATTTTTTCTGTGAACATGAGTGCGAATGCCATCACAACAGGCAGTAAAAATGGCACCATAATTTGCTGCAATACAGGCCAGTCTGGCCAGAGATGGCGGAAGGCAAAACCATTAATCGTCGCGACCAGTAAGGTCATGCTGAGCACGTAACCTGAGTAGTAACTGTAACTAAATGAACCTGATGCAAAAGCAATAAAAAGACTGAAAACACCAATTGCAGCCAATATGCCGAGTTGAAAACCGTGCTCGACAGCTGTAGATTCGGCTATTTTTGCTAAGTCGTTTGATGACCATAGGTTTAACGGTACTGCCGCATTGCCTTCTGTTTGAATGTGTAGATAGAAGGTGTGCGTCTCATCCATAGTAATCTTAAAAGGATACAGAAAAATATTACTTAAGAATGGACGTTCACTATAGGGGAAAACATCACCCATAATAGTAGTGTTGATGAGACTGTTATCGACTAAATGGTAAATAGTGATCTTATCCAACAAGGGGTTATCTAACGCTAAAATATGTGAAATTATTTTGTCTGGGCTAGTTAAGCTAAAATTGAGCCAAAAATCGTGACCGCTGAGTTTTTGAATATCTGCATTGGTAAAGCTATGCCAGTTATTTTTGGGTAAGGCTTGTATGTCAGCCAAATTATTCGCCGATACTGGATGTGCCACCATTAACCAAGGCGTCAGATTCAAAGGGGTTGTTGTCGACTCATCAATGCTGAGTAAGATTGCGCTTGCAGGCGATGAGCCTATCCATAGCCACAGCAAGAATATTAATGAGAAACAATTTCTAAGCATGGATCTGGTCCAACTTAAAAAACGCTAAGCTATTTTGGTAGCAACGCTCAGAAAATTCATCGGCATTTTCACCGCGTAAGTTAGCGATATAGTTAGCGATGTAAGGAAGATACTCTGGCTTATTTTTACTCGACTTAGGCTTCGGCCGCATGCTACGGGGAAGCAAATACGGGCTATCGGTCTCAATTAAAATACGATCCTGTGGAATGTAGGGCACCAGCTCTGCTAATGCTTGGCCGCGTCTTTCATCACAAACCCAACCGGTAATACCTAAGTGTAAATCGAGGTCTATATAGGCTTCCATTTGCTCATGAGTGCCAGTGAAGCAATGTAATAATGCGCCCGTTAGCTGCGGGCGATATTCGCGCAAGATAGCGATAAAGTCTTCATGGGCATCACGTTCGTGCATCAACACTGGCATTTGCAAATTAATCGCTAACTCGAGCTGGGCAATAAAAGCTTGGCGTTGAATCGACCGAGGTGAGAAATCACGATTGTAGTCTAAACCGCATTCGCCAACGGCAACGACTTGGGCTGCTTGGCAAAGCTCCGCTTGCTGTATGCTTGACTCAGCATTCCAACCACTGGCGTGATGAGGGTGTACACCGGCAGTGCAATAAAGTTGACGAGGGTACTGTTGGCAAACGGTAATCGCAGCGGCACTCTCGGCTAAATCGCTGCCAATAACAATTAACGGCGAAACACCTTGGTCCGCCGCCGCTTGTATAATTAACGCTATATCTGCTTCGAGTGCACTACCAAGTAAATTGACTGCGACATCTATGTATGAGGGCATTATTTTAGACGTTTCACTCGGGCCTTGGCATTGCGATCATCTGTACCTAGCAAGAAAGAGCCTAAAGCGGCTTTTTCAATATAGACGGTGTCGCCAGGCTTTAAGGTAAACTTACGGCTGTCGGTTTGTTTCCAAACTTGGCCATTGGTAAACGTCACTTCAATCGCACCATAGGCATCTTCTACACGGGATTGAACTTCTAAATAAATTTTATCTACTGTATTTTCATTAATACGCTTGGCTTCCATACCAAAGTTATCAGTAGCAGATACTTTTGGAATCGTGGTGACTACAGCAGTAGTTGCCGCGACTGTTGCGACTGCAGCTGGTGCTTCTTGAATACTCGGGCTCGTAAGGGCGCTCTCTTGCACACTCGCGGCTAATTTATCGAAGCAAATCAAGCGTTCTAGTTTATCTGCTGTATCGGCACATTGTGATAATTGCTGTTCAATACTGGCATTTGCTTGAGCTGATACCAGCATTATTGCCACTGTAATAAAAGTTAAGCGCATGAGGGTCTTCCTTATTATTATATTTTTCTAACGTACAGTTAAAACGCTAGCTGTTCGTTTTGTCAGCTTCGTCGTCAGACTGATCATCAGGTTTACTGTAGAAACGAGCTGCTAATAAACCGCCTTCGAACAATAACAGCATCGGCACAGCAAGCATAGTCTGAGAGATAACATCCGGTGGGGTTAATAACATACCCACAACGAAGGCGCCTACCACAATATAGGGGCGTTTTTGTTTGAGATCTTCAGGTGTCGTCACTCCAGCCCAGCAGAGTAAAACAACGGCGATGGGGATTTCAAAGGATAGGCCAAAAGCAAAGAAAAGCTTCAATATAAAATCAAGATAACTGCTGATGTCAGTGGCAACTTGCACTCCTTCGGGCGCTGTATTGGCGAAAAAGCCAAAAACGACTGGGAATACAATGTAATAAGCGAACGCAATCCCTAAGTAAAACAATAAGGTACTGCTAAAGAGCAGCGGCATGACTAATCGCTTTTCATGTTTATACAAACCTGGCGCAACAAAAGACCATATTTGGAATAAGACATAAGGCACAGCGACGAAAAAAGATAATACTAAGGTCAATTTAAACGGGGCGAAGAAAGGCGCGGCGACGTCTGTCGCAATCATGCTGCCACCAGTAGGTAAAGACTGCATTAACGGTATTGCCATGTAGTGATAGATGTCATTTGCCCAATAAACGCTACAAATAAATACTAATAAGACACTGGTAATCGATTTAAGCAGCTTGGACCTAAGTTCAAGCAAATGGCTGATGAGTGGCTGCTGTGGCGACATTTATTATCCGTTGGCTTTCGGGTTAGAACCGGTATCCGCGCCCTGAGAAGACTCACTTGAAGCTGCGGAAGATACTGATGTTGGACTCGCCTCTACAACTGGGTTTGAATGAGCTTGAGTCGTTTCAACTGGGCTATGAATTTGATTCTCTGGAGCTGGTGTGTCTTTCGACGGTTCCTGAACCTGATAAGGACGATTCACCGATTGCGCCGCTTGCTTTAGTTGCTCAATGGATTCTTTAAGCTCAGGTGAAAGATTTGATAACCCTTTGCTTTCGGCTTTTTTAAGATCCGCATGTAATTGCTCGATCTTCAGCTCTTGCTCAAGTTCTTCTTTTACTGAGTTAGCCATGCGTTTCATCGCACGGATCCAACTGGTTATTGAACGCACCGCAACCGGTAAACGTTCGGGGCCAAGCACCACTAGCCCCAAAACACCGATCAGCAGCAGCTCCATAAAGCCGATACCGTCAAACATAAAGAGTTACGCCTGTTCTTTGTTAGACTCAGGTTTCTTTTCAGTCGCCTGTTGAGTCGTTTCTGCTGTTTTAGCTGCTTCGGTGTCTTCTAATGCCTTTTTATCTTCTTCAGAAGACATGGCGTTTTTAAAGCCTTTTACCGCACCACCTAAATCACCGCCCAACGAGCGTAATTTTTTTGTTCCGAACAACAATACAACGATTAACGCAACGATAAGAAGTTGCCAAATACTAATACCACCCATAAAGGTATCCTCTTAATTGATATCGGTTCTATTATGAACCTCTGATTTATTAGTGCTAGCTAAAATTTGCGATTCTTTGGCCTAGATCGCCATCCGACAAACCATAATATAACGCCTGAGATGAGACATATATAAGGGGTCCATAGTGTAGCGTCTCTATTGATCAATAACGTGCCGCAGATCAATAAAATAGCAGAAGTGATAAGCAAGTAATTACTCTTATGTGCCTGCTGTTGATATTTCAAATATTTATCTAGCATTTGTTGCTGAGAGCTCAGCAATTTCCTACCTAACTTAAGATTATCGTAAATCAGTTCAGGAAATTCTGGCAGTTTATCAGCCCAATATGGCAGTTTGGTGGATACCTTTTTAAACATCGCCTTAGGACCGACCTGCTCGGCCATCCACTGCTCTAAAAACGGTTTAGCCGTTTGCCATAAATCCAGCTGTGGATATAACTGACGGCCTAAACCTTCAATATAAAGTAAAGTTTTTTCCAGCAGTACCAACTGTGGTTGCACCACAATATCGAAGTGACGCGCGGTGCGAAATAGTTCGAGTAGCACATGGCCAAAGGAGATTTCGTCCAGCGGTTTGTTAAACATAGGTTCACATACCACTTTTACCGCTTGTTCAAAGGCTTGCAGGTCAGTTTTTTCTGATACCCAACCAGATTCAATATAGAGTTGGGCGATTCGGTGATAATCGCGATTAAAGAAGGCGAGGAAATTCTCAGCTAGATAGCGTTTGTCGACATCGCTGAGCGTGCCCATAATGCCGCAGTCTAACCCGATGTAATAGGGGTTTTCTGGATGGTCACGGGAAATAAAGATATTGCCTGGATGCATGTCAGCATGGAAAAAGTTATCGCGAAACACTTGGGTGAAAAATAGCTCAACACCGCGCTCAGCTAATAGCTTGAAATTGGTGCCTTGCGCGGTTAATGCCGCGATATCAGACACAGGAATACCGTAAATACGCTCCATAACCATTAGGCGCGGGTAACAGAACTCCTCATACACATAAGGTACATAGAGCGCATCTGAGCCGAGGAAGTTATTGCGCAGCTTTATGGCGTTTAAGGCTTCGAGTTTAAGGTTGAGTTCACCTAAAATTGTCACGCGATAATCTTCAATCACTTCAGCTGGACGTAGGCGGTTACCTTCACCGAGGAGACATTCAATCAACTTGGCGGTTTGCGACATTAACTGCAGATCCGCTTTGATTTTATCTTCCACATTGGGGCGCAATACTTTTAGAACAATATCTTTGCCGTTTGATCTTAAGGTTGCGGTATGCACCTGAGAAATAGAGGCTGAGGCCAGTGGCGTTTCATTAAAGTCATCGAAGAGTGATTCAATTGGCGCTTTTAGTTCTGCCTCAATCGCTTGGCGTGCTAGAGCACCATCAAATGGTGGGACTTTGTCCTGTAGCATGGCCAATTCACTGGCCCATTCATCGCTTAGTAAATCGCGGCGAGTCGACAACATTTGCCCGAGTTTAATATACACAGGACCAAGTTCTTGCATCGCCAGCTTTAAGCGTTCGCCACCAGGTTTTTGTTTATGTTTATTGCGGATCCAAAACAGGCTATTGCGGGCGAGTTTAAAGTACCAAGGTGTCATCTTTGGCGGCAATACGTCATCTAATCCGTATTGAAGTAAGGTCTTGATGACGTGGTAGCCGCGGCGGACACTGGCAAAGGTCATGGCTTAATTTGATCTCTTAATTGGGCTATCCGTTGTTCAATCGCGCGGGTATCGGCAACTAAATCATCCATTTGATCGCGAAAATGAATTAACTCAATCCGATGTGGCGCGAGGCGATACTCTTCGACTGCGAGTTGCCCTAAATGCGAGCGTGTTTTACATAACACCTCAAGCGCGAAGTTTTTGGCTTGCCGCCCTGAACTGATGAGCTTATGCGTGGGTCCATCACCTAAATAGCGGGATATTGGTTCGGCAAAGTCAAACTCAATACCGCGTAGATAATGGCTAAAGCTTTGTAATAAATTGAGGTCGCCCTCAAGTTTGAGCTTATCTTGTTTAATCAATTCGGTGAGGTTTGCGCCTTCACTCACGCGATAAAGCGTAGTTACATCGGCGTGTAGACTGACATCAACGTCACCTTCATAGCGGCTCAATACTTGGATTTCTTTGGCAAAAATCAAATAGATTGGCCAGCTGAGCTGCGACAATTGGATGCGAAACACTTTGCCATGCAGTTGGCGCTGGCGCGAATAGTCGTCACCGGCTTGAGCCTGAATTTTTTTCAGGCCCGTTTCAATAGCGGCGCAAATGAGCAGTACCACTTCTTGCGGCATCATTAGAATTTATAGCCACGGTGTAATGCAACAATACCGTCAGTCATGTTGGTGTAATCGCATTGCTCAAAGCCTGCATCTACCATCATTTGCTTCAGCGTGTCTTGGTCTGGATGCATGCGAATAGATTCAGCTAGATATTCGTAGCTGTCGGCATCTTTAGTGATGAACTCACCCATCTTAGGTAAAACTTTGAAGCTATATAAATCATACACTTTACGCATGATTTCATGCTGAGGCTTAGAAAACTCTAGCACTAATAGTTTGCCGCCTGGCTTAAGGACGCGGTTCATTGAACGTAGCGCGGCATCTTTATCGGTTACGTTACGTAAACCAAAAGCGATGGTAATGATGTCGAAGTGATTATCGGGAAACGGCAGCGCTTCAGCGTTTGCTTGTACATAACTGACATTGTTCACTATGCCCTTGTCACGCAGCTTAGTGCGGCCGACTTTCAACATAGAATCGTTAATATCGGCTAAAACCACTTCACCTTTATCACCCACTAAGTGAGAGAATTTTGCGGTTAAGTCGCCTGTGCCGCCAGCTAAGTCGAGCACTTTCATGCCAGGGCGGGCGCCAGACACTTCAATGGTGTAGCGCTTCCAGTAGCGGTGAATGCCGAATGACATCACATCATTCATTATGTCGTATTTCGCGGCAACAGAATGAAACACGCCGGCAACGAGTTCGGCTTTTTTATCAGCCTCTACGGTTTTGTAACCAAAGTGGGTACTTTTAGATTCGCCCTCAGACATCAATGTGTTCCTATTTGTTTTGCAATGTATTAGCTGCGAGTGTAAGCCATCGCCTGCATTTGCTGAATCTTTGATCTATCACTCTGTGATCGAGCTAATAAACTAACTTCAATACCTTAGCTTAAGGCAGACTCCATCAGGCTTTAGATGAAGTGCTCATAGACCACATAAATGGACTGGCATTAGACCACAATATCAGGATTTGGTGAATAGCTTAGCGTCTTGTTGGATGCTAAGTAGTAGATTACTGTGTTAAAAATGCTGTGCGCGCTTGTATATAGGCGTAGATAAGCTCGCTTAAACTCTGGCCTACGTCTCTTAATCCAGCTTCAATACCTGCCTCGTGGCAACTTGGTGCAGCTTCAGCTAAATGCAAATAAGCGCAAGGGCAATGACGGGCAATATAACTGACATAATGCGCGGCATCGAGCAAGGGCACACCGGCTATGGTTGAGGCGCTACTGGGCATTTTAGCAATTGCATCGACGTCCAGCTCTAACCCAACGGGCAAACCTGTATCATTCAGTTTGGCGGCGATATCAACTAAAGCCTCGCTAAGGCTGAGTTCGCGGCGAATCCAAATTTGCTGCAAACTATGCCAAGTACCACCAAATTCTGTGAGTTGACTTAGATTCGTTTCACTGTTTTTTAATTCGTGTAAACCCAGCACATGGTAATAACCTAAGGCGTCGCGATCGGCTGCGTAACTAAAACCATTGCCGCTGTGACGACCTTCGAGCAGCCTAAAATCAGAGTGGGGATCGAGATTTACCGCTGCCACTTGGCGCTGATAATGGCTGTAAGTCGCCATTAATAAGCCATAGGCATTGTTGTGGCCACCGCCGATGAGTATGGGCTCTAAACCTGCTGTTAAAATAGCACTGACGATGCGAATAACGCGCTCGTCTAATTGCTCAACCGCATCGCGTAATTCACCTAAGGTGACGACAGTCTTATCTGCTGTGTTACTTGTGGTTTGTTGCTGTAAATCGGCAGTATTCACTTGGCCTAATACTAGGCATTCAGTACCAGATAAGAAGCGATTAGATTGTAGATTAAGCCATTGGCGCATGCTGGCAGTAAAAGCATCGGTCGCGCCGCTGCGGCCTAAATTGGCACGTGGGCCAATATCTTCGCTAACGCCAATAATGGCAAAGCGTGCACCGTGTGCTCTTGCCGTTACGAGAATCGTCTCTAAAGGATGTTCGTGATTAGCCAAATGGACGCATTGGCCTAACTTAGTTTCGCCATTTCTTACGCTGACGAGTGAGGCTATATCGGTGTGGGTAAAGGGAATTAATTCAGGCATAGATGAGTATTCTTATTCGGCCGGAGTCAAGCTATTGTGGCGCAGTGTAGGGCGGGGATTCAATGGGAAATGCTAAAAATAGTGAATAAAAAAGCCAGCTTAGCTGGCTTTCTTGGCTAGGCAGTGAGATTACTCAATGTCCAGAGGTTCAGGTGATAAAATTACACCTGTGTTATCTGCATAGATATGATCGCCAGGTAAGAAAGTCACGCCGCCAAAGTTGACCGGAATTTCGACTTCACCTACTGAATTACCATCAGCACCGACTGGAATTGAAGCAACGGCTTGAATGCCGATATCTAATTCTTCCAATGCATCGACATCGCGCACAGAACCGTAAACGATAATGCCTTCCCAGTTGTTTCTGACCGCAAGCTCTGCAATAGCACCATCGATCAGCGCACGGCGTAATGAACCACCACCGTCAATGAGTAAGACTTTACCTTGGCCGTCTTCTTGTAAGACATCGACGATAAGGCCGTTGTCTTCAAAGCACTTGATGGTGCTGATAGAGCCGCCAAAAGAGCTACAACCACCGTAGTTACTGAACATGGGCTCGACTACATCTACGACATCTAAGTACATGTCACATAGTTCTGAGGTGTTGTATTCCATATTTACACTCCTATTGATCCGCGTTGCGTACAGTTTAGCGAGTTTACGCCAGTATAAAAGGGATTATTAAAAAGAAAAGTGTTATCAATCACGGTATTGTTGCCACTTGATTATTAATACGTCGACGGTAAACCGTTGGCGGCTGGCTAAGACTTACTCTCTGTGATTCAGTAACGACTCATTATGGCTATCTTGAGAGGTATTTTGGCCGTATATTCAACAGTGTATTAACTTCATTTGCCTTAGGTAAGTGGATACATCATTATATTTATGGATGATAATAGCCTGCGGGGGGCATGAGTGGAAGATATCAACACGGTTGAAATTATTGGTTATTTTGCTTCCATCATGGTGGCTATTTCTCTGACAATGAAAAATATTATTTGGTTGCGATGGCTCAATTTTGTGGGTTGTACTTTGTTTGTTATTTACGGTGTATTTATTTCGGCTTGGCCAGTTGCGGGAATGAATGCATTTGTTGCTGGTATTAATATCTATCATTTAATCAAAATTTATCGTGCTAAAGCAAACTCTACAGCCGTTTAAGTTATGTTTGGTTGTGGCTCTAACGTTTGTCATCAACGGTTAATTCGTTACTAGCTGGGAGAACACGCTTAGCGTATAATTTCGGCACTTTTGCTGTTAGTTCCTTTCAGCACGTCTATATTGGCCTAGTCTGGCCGTTAATTATGTTGTTATAAATGAGCCTGAAAAAATTTACTCAGTACAAACTACTGTTTTTAATGTTGTTATCGCTTTGTGTTTTACTTCCTTTTATCCCAGATCAGGCTTATCACATTCCTGGCCCTGATATCGCTAAGCAAAACTTTCATGTTATTGAGTTTAATGATCAAGGCCAAGCCCATGACGAAAGGCAATGGCAAGGTTTAGATGCGCGTATTTTACAGCCTAATAATGGCACGCCTCCTGAGTTACTAATTTTCGTGCATGGCTGGCACCATAGCGCGCATCCACAGGATGAAAACTTTATCGCTTTTGAGCAATTTTATCAGCAGATGGCAGAGTCTGATGTCCAACGTAACTTACTAGGCTTATATATTGGTTGGCGTGGCGACAAATACGATCCTTTTTGGCTTGATGGCTCCGAAGATGCGACGAGCTGGATTGAACCCTTAGACTTTCCCACTATTTTACAGCGCAAGCGTGTTGCTAAACGCATAGGCCAAGAAGGGTTATCTCAGCTATTAGATAAACTCGACAGCTTAGTAACACAACATAAATTGCTGCGTTATACCGTAATAGGTCATAGTTTGGGCGGCTCGGTAGTATTACATGCCAGTAAAAATCGCATTAAAGCTGCGATTGATCATCAGCAGGATAATCCTAATTTATTTTTACTGTTAAACCCTGCCGTGCCCGCTAAAGATTATCAGCCATTAGATACCTTGGTCAGCCTCGACAGGCAAAAGCCCAGTATGGTGGTGTTGCAGTCCAAGGGTGATTTTGCGGTAAAAGAAGCCTTTAATTATATTAAAGATGGTGAGCGGGCGGTCGGTAATTCTTGGGCCATTACCCATGATATCGATAGATGCTCTGGCGGCAACTGTAATACTCCGATGAAAATGCCTTCAGCTTTGATGGCGCACGATAAAATTCCTGGCTGTATGATGACGCTACCACATTCAGGCTGGAAAATTCGTGCTCGCTTGCAAGCTCGTCGTACCGTACAAACCTGTCCTGACGCGAATATGCAAGCAGTGTGGGTACTGGCAGTATCGGATGAAATTGTCTCTGGGCACAATGGTATTCTGACCCCCGCGCATGCTAAAGCCTTATCAGAGGTGATGAGCATGATCGATTTGTATCGAAATCAGCTCCCCAAACATGCTGTTGAAACTCCCGCTAACCAAGATTTAGGTGCTTTAGCGCCAGAGTCTGAAAATAACAGTAGTGAAGCTGAAAAGGCTGTGCCGGCCGAGCCCGTAGTGATTGTCGAGCCCTTGCCTGAGCAAACAGTAGAACCAACGCCAGAACAAAACTCATCAACAGAGCCGCCAACTCAACCGCGAGTAATTGAAGTCGCTCCAAAGGCATTAGTCGCTCCAGAATTGGAACTTGAACCAGAATCTAAGCCAAATGAGGCTGTAGAAGGTCAATCTAAATCTAAGCTTGAAACGGAGTGAGGGGACATTGTTCTGCCTCATCTGCGGTTAACGCTATGATTTGCGCTTGAGTTTTTGAGGTTAATTTTTCAAATCGACCGTTATATAAAGGTGATATGGTTTCACGCTGTTGTTCGCTGTGTTATAGCTTGTGTGCTGATGAGGTATGAGCAACATCCATTATTCGATTAAGGCTACGAGAAAATATGCGGGCGACATTGAGAGCAAAAATTATTGAGGTGTGTCATAAAAAAATTGCAGCCAAAGGCGATAATGTCGGTGTTTCATTTTACGCGTTTTTTGCCAATAAAAATGATAACCCAGCATTGTTGATGGAGGCTGCAACGTGGTGGATCCATACTCATCAATTAGATCATTTTGTAAAAGCTCATAAAATCATCGAGATGATCAACAATGAGGCGCAATAATCAGTAAGTTGTTATTTACTGTCGCTTTTGAGCTGCCATTTACGCCAAATAAAGACCAGTAATGCAGCGAGTAATAAGCTAATAATGGCCCATGCGGGGTATTTATGTTGATGATAAAACGCCAATATAGGTGCTATTTGATCGCGGATTAATACTGGGCCCAAGCCAAATAATGTTACCCAAATGCTGGTGGCAAGACTATTGCCAATAATAAATTGCTTAAGCGGCATTTTAGCGAGGCCGCAGCCGATAAACATGAATTGTTTTAAACCCTCAACAAATCGGCTCAACACTAACGCCGCAATACCATATTGACTAATAACGCTGTGAATTTTGTCTTCAAGTTGCGGTTTTATCCAGCCTTTTTTGAGTAACACATCGCCAAAGCGCCAACCGATAAAATAGCCCAAACTATTACCACTGAGTGCGCCGCACGCGGCAACGATCAGTACCAATGGTAATGACATTTGTCCTGTGGCCGCTAATAAACTGGCGACAATTAATAACGATTGTCCTGGGGCGGGAATACCAAACCCTTCTACCGCGATGGCGACAAACAGCAAAAAATAGCCATATTCCTGCAGCCAAGGTGTGAGTTCAGTGATGATGTGTTGCAGTGCTTCGGGCATAACCTCTGAATAGTCTCTAAAAGATTCGCAGAATAATGGCTCATCATACCTGTGAAACTTAACGTCTGGGTAGCCCCGTGAATAAAGTTTCATTCCTACTTGAGCTGACTCGCTAAGCACTAAATAGCTCAGTGGATACGATATGCAAGTAATAGCATTTATAAAAAAGCCGAACTGAGTTCGGCTTTTTTATTTGTGCTTAGATTAGCGCGATCAAGCAAATGCGGCTTGTAGTTGCGGTACAACTTGTTTTTTACGGCTTAATACGCCGTCTAACCACACTTTGCCATCGACGGTGGGTTTACCGTAGGCACGTTGGGTTAGGTCACTATCATCGGATACGATTAATAGCTCAGAGCCTTCTTTCATAATGTCTGTCAGTAGCAATAATACGCTGTGGCGATTGCCTTCAACTTTTAACGCTTTGATATCGGCTTCTAACTCGGCTTTGATATCATCAAATACTGATAGATCAATGACTTCTAATTGGCCGATGCCAACTAAGTGGCCGTTCATGTTGAAGTCTTTAAAGTCACGCATTACTAAATCGCGTGCAGGCGTACCTTGAACAGCAGATTTCACTTTGAACATTTCCATGCCCAACTCTTTAAAATCTTCAATGCCCGCGATTTCAGCTAACGCTTCAACGCAGCGAATATCAGCTGTGGTGCAAGTGGGTGACTTGAAAATCACGGTATCGCTCAGAATGGCGCACATCATGATACCCGCAATATTTTTAGGGATTGCGACTTGGTAAAAATCGTACATCATTTTAATAATGGTGTTGCTACAGCCTACTGGACGGATCCAGCATTCTAGCGGCGTGTCAGTGGTCAGATCGCCTAGCTTGTGATGATCGACAATACCAACGATAGTGGCTTTGGCAATATCATCCGGTGCTTGAGTTAGCTCTGAATGGTCAACAATATACACTTGCTCGCCCGCATAGCTGGTTTTGTATTCTGGTGCTTCAAAACCGAAACGTTGCAGAATAAAGGCGGTTTCAGGTGACAATTCGCCTAAACGTGCGGCAATGGCTTCTTCACCGATTTGGTTTTTTAAATAGGCTAATGCGATAGCACCGCAGATTGAATCAGAATCGGGGATCTTGTGACCGACAACGTAAATGGGCATTTCAGGGACTCTCCTTTAAATTTGTGACAATTTTAGCAATATTTAGCGCGATTCGGAAATAGCCAAAGCGCATATCACTGCGCATTTAAGTCGCTATTGTGCTAACAATATTTTGCTTAAATACGGCTCAAGACTTAGATTTTTACTTTTATCACAACTTTGCGAACTGCGGTGGCAACATCACCAGCACCGGGCATATGTATGTCACCGGGAAAAAATAGTGCAAACATACCCGCTTTAAGTTGCACAAAAGAGGCGTCGGCTTTGTTGCTCTGGTAATCAAACTCAGCGTAATCGTGTTTCTCAAAATAAGCTTTTGAAGGGGTTTGATCTGCTAAAGGTAAGTAACCAAACTCTTCTTCACCGCTAACAACATATTGAACATCGATATATTTTTGATGAACTTCAAAGGGTTTTGTCGATTTAGGTTCAGTTTGATAGTCATTAACGATGACAAAAATATTATCGCCATCGAGGGGGTAATTACCCACGGGTAACTGACTAAAGTCGGTTGTTGCTAAATGGGCTAACGCAGTAGCAAGGCGAGGACTTAAAGACTGATAAATATGACGGTTAGCTAAGGTATCAACAATCATGGATTACTCGATATGGCAAAAGTGAAAGGAGTGCATGGTAAGGATTATAATCAGATTACTGCTATTAAGACATAAAAAAGCAGGCCACATAATGGCCTGCTATTGCATCAAGTATCACTATCTTAGGTAAAATAGCTTAGTAAGTGTATTTAGCTTCTAAGAAGTAGTAACCCCCATTAAAGCCAAATGGCGTGTTAGTTAATGGGTATACGAAGATACCATTGTAGTTGTTGTCATCAGGACGTTTTTCTGGATAAACATCAAATAAGTTTTGTACTCCGGCGGTGAAACTTAGCGCGTCAGTCGCAGCATATCTGACAGACAGATCCATCACCCACTGGTCGCTATAGTTCACATCACCCGTTGAATAACCCACAGTGTAATCGCCAAAATAACTCAGACGAATATTGGTTTTAAAGTCACCTAACTCATGGGTCAAGCCTAAGTTGCCCGTGTTATTAGGTGTTGCCGAGGTCATACGAGTTTGTTCGATAGAATCAAACAGTTCTGGGCCTAAATCATCTAAAATTTGTGGGAAATGAATATCTTGGATTTCAGTTTTATTGTAGGCATAGGCTAAGTTTGCTCGTAAGTTACCCCAAGAACCGATATCAAAATCTTGGCTTACGACAAGATCAACTCCACGGGTACGGGTATCGACCGCATTGATAAAGAAGCGTGCCGACTCCGCATTGGTTCCTGCTAGCGCAGCAGCAACGGCGGGTGAATCATCGGCGGTAACAGAGCTTGACAGAATAATGCGATCATCAATGGAGATCTGATACGCATCTAAAGTTGCTGCTAACCCTGTGTCATTGGTATACACCAAGCCTAAGCTAAAGGACTGAGATAACTCAGGATCTAATTTATTAATTCCCAGTGCCTTAGTGACGGGTGACAGGGTATTGAAAGTGCCTGATTCAACTGGCTCTAGCTGACCCGTAACAGGATCTGGGTTAAACAGCGTCGAGATATTACTGAAGTACAACTGTTGCACGCTCGGGGCTCTAAAGCCGGTATTAACTGTTCCGCGCAGGGCTAAGTTGTCGGTAAAATCGTAACGGCCTGCTAATTTCCAGCTGGTGTTGCCACCAAAGTCCGAATAGTTTTCGTAACGCAGTGCTGCTGCCCAGTAAAACTTATCCGTTAACTGGTTTTCTAGCTCCGCATAAACGCCCGTGTTATCACGGGTTTCATCGACTTCTGATTCTGGAGTAAAACCCGTGAAACCTTGGCTACCTCCTGCGCGATTATCGTAACCACCATTGATATAAGAGTTTTCCTCACCTGCTTCAATTTCATAGCCATTTTGGCGCCATGAAACACCTGTCGCAAACAGAATCTCTGAATCATTAACGAAGGCAAAGTAGCGTGAAGCATCAATATTGAGATTGGTCTCGCTGGTGGATAGGGTGCCCGCATCAAACTCGGTTTGGCTATCTGGGCCTAAAGAGGCATTCAAGCTATTAACAATATTGTATTTAAACGAGTTAGCGCCATAACCTGCAGAGGTGTCGATATTCCACTCGCCGAGGTTAGTTTCATAACCCACAACTAAGGAAGAGTCGATAATTTTAGGGTTGATTTCTGGTAAAAAACCATCAGGATATATTTCGGTTAAATTACGGTCATCAAGTGAGCGGCGATAGAAGGCGCCAGACTTCGTTTCGCGCTGGCTAATACCACCAAATGCATAGAGTTTACTGTCACCGGCAAGAGGTTGTGCCGCATTGATAAACAAGCCTAGGTTGTCATATTCGGCATCACCCACTTGGTGGCTTTTACGATTAAATGTGGCTTCGCGGGGATCATCTGAACCGTCAGGTTGTTTAGCATACTGCTGGCGTGGGTCTAATCCGGCGCGATTGGTGCTGTTTTTGTGGTGTGCTTCTAGGGCTACATTGACAAAACCATCATCACTTAAACTGATGCCGTGGTTCACGCCGACACGCCATTGCTCACCATCTCCCATATAAGTCTGTCCCGCTTGGGCTGATACGCTACCGCCTTGATCGCTGTCTTTGAGCACCACGTTAATCACGCCCGCAATTGCATCCGAGCCGTATTGCGCTGAGGCACCGTCGCGTAAAATCTCGATGCGCTTAATTGCAGTCATCGGAATGGCGTTTAAGTCGACGTTAGATGAGCCTTTGCCTACAGTGCCACTTAAATGCACAAGTGCTGAACCGTGACGACGTTTGCCATTGACTAGCACTAAGGTATGGTCTGGTGACAGACCGCGTAAACTTGCTGGGCGCACCGCATCTGATCCATCGGTAACCGAGGAAAATGGAAAACTATAGCTTGGCGCCGCAAATTGTAATGCTTTGGCGGTTTCCGTCATCCCTGTGGATTCAAGTTGTTCAGCGGTAATGATATCTACTGGCGCAACACTGTCGGTTGCGGTGCGCAGGGCAATACGCGATCCAATCACTTCAATTTTCTCGAAGGCCGCTTGGGGTTCTTCGGCTTGGACTGCAGGAATAGACAGTGTGGCTGACACTGCTAATGCGATAATAGCTACGCGCATAAAAACCTCTCAATAACGTGTTTATCTCAGAGCGTTAACTCATGAGTACTTATTTAACACAAAGTAAAACTTTAAGGTCGATAAGGTTAACACTGTAACAATTGTTACATTTAGACGGATATGTGCTAACTAAGAGCCCAGCGTTATTAATCGCCTTTAAAATCAAGTCGGGAGGATAAGGATCATATTAAACCGCGTGATGCGGCGCGGCGTATGTAATGGTGCTGCTCACAGCATTGACGAGCCATCAGTTGCCTTGAGTGCATGCCTTGTCGAGGTTACTGTTAGGGGCAATATAATGGAGCGACTCGCGGCTGGGTTAGTTGGACTGAGTTTGTATCGGCCTGTTCGTTTACGGGTTGTGCTTGGTGGCTTTAGGAAGGAAATTATTTCAGCTGCTACACTTCTAAGCTAATAGGGAGTGCGAATGTGTTGAGGTTCGTTTCCTTCTATTTAAGGCGCAGGAGGTTGCAATGCAAACACGAGAAATGGCGTTACTGATGCGCGATGGTTTGTTGTTGCCACAGGGGCGGGTGGAGGTGCGTATTGCCGACCCCGGTCATTTGCGGATGGTGGCCGATGTCTTTAAGGGAAAATATGCGTTGGCATTTGCGGCCATGCGCTCCCGTGGCAGTCCACCCTGTTACCCCACCGCCACGCAGTGCGACATTATTGATTTTGATCAGCTTGAAGATGGCTCACTGAGTCTTGTGCTTGAGGGCCGCCAACGTATTAGTATTCTCTCGGCTGTGCAGGCCAAAGATAAATTATGGATAGCACGAACATTACCCTGCCGTAACTGGCAACAAGAGCCGATTAAGGGGGAGTTTGAGCTGATCAGTGCTGCATTAGAGCAGTTTTATCAGGTGAACCCCGATTTATTTGAGCTGTACTCCCAAGTGTATTTAAAAGATGCGGCTTGGGTCAGCCAGCGTTGGCTTGAAGTCTTACCTATGTATAACAAAGACAAACTCGTGCTGGTTAATCAACCTGATTGTCATAAAACCTTGGACTTTGTACTGCAGCTTATTAAGTCCCATGTGGACTGAAAAACCCTATAAAAGGTAGAATAGTGACTAACAGTCAGTAGCCGCTATTTTTAATGATATGACCGCATCAGCTCGCGCCGCCCAACCATCTCACATTGTGCTCCCTGTGGATATCACTGATAAAACCACAGTGTTTGCCTTCCTCGTACAGCACTTTTCCCGCATAGGTGAAGAGGTATGGCGCCAACGCATTTTGGACGGGAAAGTGCACTGGCGCGATGGTAGCTTGATTGCATTGGACACCCAATATCGCCCCGTTGCGCGGGTGTATTATTATCGTGAAGTCCCTGTTGAGACAAAAATCCCCTTTGTGGAACAGATCCTGTTTCAAGATGACAATATTATTTTGGCTTATAAACCGCACTTTTTACCCGTTACCCCAAGTGGTAACTATGTGAACGAATGTCTGGTGCATAGGTTGAGATTGCGAACCGGCATAGACACGATTGGACCCGCTCATCGACTCGACCGTGAAACCGCAGGTGTGATCTTAATGACCGTTTGTCCTGAAACCCGTGCCCGTTATCATCAACTTTTTATCGATGGTGCTATACGTAAAGATTATCAAGCGATTGCAAAGGTCACCCCTGATATTATTAAACAATATCAAGATGGTAGTTTAACTTTACCGCTGCATTGGACAATCAAAAACCGTATGCAGCCAAGTGAGCCTAGCTTTACCATGAAAATCGTGACAGGTGAGGCAAACACCCACTCTGAAATCAGTCTGGTAGCGATAAAGGGCGATCTTGGTTTATTTCATTTAAGCCCTATCACAGGTAAAACCCACCAACTGCGGGTGCATATGCAAAGTTTAGCTATGCCACTATTAAATGACCGCTTTTATCCAAACTTACTCGATAGGGGGCCTGATAACTTTGCAGCACCATTGAAGTTAATGGCGCAACGTTTACGGTTTATTGATCCTGTGAGCGGTATTTCGCACGATATTCAATGTGAGGGATTGGCGTTTTAATTTGTGCAAAGCATTATTTCCACTCATTACGTAAAAGGAATCGTCGTACACAATTGTGTGATTGGCGTTGCGATGATATCAATAGTATCGCCCACATTTTAATCTCTGTAATAGGGAGTGTGTAACGATTGTTTGAGGGAAGCGTGCCATGACTAAATCTTCGATGATTTCTATCTTGCTGTGCGCCACTGTGTTGGTGGGCGCTACGTATTTTGGTGACTGGACTCGGTATTCTTACGTAAAGGAGCTGACTAGCGAGATCCATAAGGCAAGCGCTGTGGTTAAACCAAAAACACCGAGTTCATCTGCGATATCAGAGGCGTTAGCGATTGAAGAACATGATGCAGTGGACCCGTATCCTAAGATGGTTTGGGATCAAATGCTGAATAATACATCGTCACATTCGTCATCATCATTAGAAGCGCAGATTGTCATTCCGAAAGCTTCAATCGTACCGAACTTCCCAATCGCTCCGGTTAAACCAAAGCAAACGAAAACCAATGCCCCCTTATTAAAAAATGTGCCCACTATAGAGCCAAGTGCAAACACGACTTTATCTGAGCCAGCAAAACAGGATTCTTTTTAATCTCTGGCTTATTCGGGGATACACAAGATTTCACACTATCGCGTTAATATCCGCTAGCGCTCGTCGGCCTAGCACTCATATTTAAATACCATACTCACTCCCAAGCGACTGTTAATAATCGGATTTTATGTCGATGTGACCAAAATGAATCACTCACACGCTCAATCGTTTACTCGTTTACTCGTTTACTCGTTTTTTGTGCTCTTTTTTATTGCGCTGCGACAGTTACTTACGATTAGTGGGGGAAGTTAAATACTGCCAGTGATTTAAGTTACGAGGTATAAAGGTTTAAGTTGTGGTGTATAAAAGTAAAAAAGTGCGTTGAATATAAAAAGCTTTTAGAATTGTCGGCCATAAACATGAAGTGAAACTAAAAGGGTGATATGGCTAAAATCATGGTGACGGGCGCGACTGGGCTACTCGGCAGAGCGGTTGTAAAGCAACTTAAATTAGCGGGGCATGAAGTCGTTGCCACCGGTTTTAACCGTGCCAGTGAGCGAGTGTATAAGCTCGACCTTACAGCCCCTACTGATGTAGAGGCATTTATCGCCCGCGAGTTACCGCAAGTCATAGTGCACTGCGCCGCTGAGCGTCGCCCCGATGTGTCAGAGCAACATCCGCAGGCGGCATTGGCGCTTAACTTAACTGCTAGCCAAACGCTCGCGATGGCAGCTAAGGCTAATAATGCTTGGCTTATCTATATTTCCACCGACTATGTATTTGATGGCGTATTTCCTAAATACGCTGAGGATGCGGCCACTCATCCGGTTAATTTTTATGGTGAATCTAAGTTAAAGGGCGAAGAGATAGTGTTAAACACCAGCTCTGACTTTGCCGTACTACGCTTGCC
Organism: Shewanella morhuae; assembly: GCF_900156405.1. Lineage (GTDB taxonomy): Bacteria > Pseudomonadota > Gammaproteobacteria > Enterobacterales > Shewanellaceae > Shewanella > Shewanella morhuae. Next base: position 90,099 of record NZ_FTNN01000006.1, on the reverse strand, counting down.
AATCCTTTACGGCCAAGTAGAGCAGTTAAGTGAGTCGGCGGTGTTAGTATTAGTTCACTCATTGATTGAGCGTCGCTCTCACGCTGTCGATCACTGGGCGATACGCAGCCCAACTTCGACCGCCGATATTGCCCATGGCATAGATAAGATGATAGCAAAGCATATTGACCGTTCTCTCGTGCAGGGGATTTATCATTTTAGCGCGGCAGAGGCTATGACTAAGTATCAAATGCTGCTGGTTTTAGGGGAAATGTTACAGCTCAGCACCGCGCACTTAGTACCTGAATCTACACCGATGGATAATACCCAGCGACCAAAAGATTGTAGCTTGAGTTGTACGCGATTAGCTGCGATTGGCATTCGTTCTGAGATCAATTTTGCTGCTGGCGTGCGCCAAGCATTAACGCAATCGAGCGGCGCACTTACCGCGCTGGGACTCACACTGTAGGAATCGCTATGGCTAAGATTTTAGGCACCAGCCTACCCGCTGCAGACCAAGTTGCATTGCTGCGAACTTTAGGTTTATTGCTACAAATTAGCTTAACCCTATTCGCTGCCGATACCTTTGGTCTTAGTTTGCAAATGGAGCCTCTGGTGTATGTGTTTGTGCTGGAGGTACTATACCTGTCATTCACATTAGCACTACGCAAACCTTTGTTTATTAAAGAGGGAGGTCTTTTTATTGCGTTAAGCTTAGACACCCTATTGTGGATATCTTGGCTGTACTTTTCCGGTGGCGCTACCAATGCCTTTATTTCTTTATTGCTATTACCGATAGCGCTTGCTGCGGTGACGTTACCTATCTGGGCGCCTTGGGTACTGACAGCTATTTCAACATTAGCTTACAGTGTGATGATTTTTACTGCGCTTAAATCCCCCATGCAACACCATGGCATGGGCATGAACTCTCATTATTTAGGCATGTGGTTGAACTTTGTCATTTCGGCTCTGGTGATCACAACCAGTGTGGCGTTAATCACTAAGCGTATGCATCGCCAAGACGCACTGCTAGCTTATATGCGTGAAGGACAATTGCGCCAAGAACAATTATTAGCGCTGGGTACAGTGTCGGCACAAATGGCGCACCAACTGGCGACACCGCTTTCGAGTTTGCGATTATTACTCGATGAAGTAAAAGACGACATGAATGGCACATCAATAACGATTACTGAAATGGAGACCGCTTTAAGTCGTTGCGAGCACACCCTCAACGAATTACGTTTAGCGACAGAATCCATTCGCGATCGTCGCCAACGTCCACAAAAAATAATAGAGATAATTGAAGGCTTAAAACAAAAGATTTTACTGTTAATGCCACAAACCGAACTGAACTGGCATATAAACTGTGCGCCTGAACAATTGTCTGAGCTGAGTATTTTGACCGACATGAGCCTGACGCCAGCGATCATGGCATTAATTGAAAATGCTGCCCGCGCCAGTGCTGAAACCATTAATATCCCGCAGGTGGATATTGGTTTGGATATAGCGCCAAATGCAGATCAGCTGTATTTACAGATCCGCGATTATGGCGCTGGTATTGCTCCTTCTTTAATGCCACAACTGGGGACTTTATTAGTTCAGAGTCCTAAAGGATTAGGTGCTGCGTTGTTACTTAGCCACGCGAGTTTGGAGCGTTTGGGGGCAGAGTTGATTCTGGCTAATCATCCCCAAGGCGGCACAGTCGCACAAATCCGCTTTACTATTTTAAAGACCAACTAAGAGCCAGCGTTATAGCAGAAGACTCAGGCACCTGACGAGATAACATCATGAAACGTTTGTTGATTGTAGAAGATGACCTTTCCCTTGCTAATATTTTAGGGCGACGGTTAACCCGCCACGGCTTTGAATGCCGTTTAACCCATGATGCGAGCGCGGCTTTGCTGGTGGCGCGGGAGTTTTGTCCGAGTCACATTCTGTTAGATATGAAACTTACCCAAGTCAATGGCTTAAGTTTAATTGTGCCGCTGCGTAACTTACTGCCCAAAGTGACTATGGTATTACTCACAGGCTACGCCAGCATTGCCACTGCAGTGGAGGCTATTCGCCTCGGTGCCGATAATTATTTAGCTAAACCTGTGGATACTCAAACCCTACTCGCCGCACTAGAAATGGAAGGTTATTTCCATACACTGCAACAAGATGATATCGATGACTCGCCACTCAATCCTAAGCGCTTAGAGTGGGAACATATTCAGCAAGTGCTCAATGCTAACCAAGGCAATGTGTCTGCCACTGCCCGTCAGCTCGGGATGCACCGCCGAACGTTACAACGTAAGTTGCTCAAAAAACCCGTGGGTGAAAGTGGATATTTGAAGTAACCATTATTTTTGGCATTTGGGGCTGTTGCCCCGCTCGAAGATTTGAATTCGGGAGTAAGTTGTTTGAGCATAAAAAATGCCACTCAAAAAGGCTAAGTGGCATTAACAAGAAACAAGAGTTTCATCGATGAGTAGGCGCTAGGGTTTTAGGTTAGCGCCACGTTACAATTAAACTATGTAATTAAAAATTAACGGTTTCTTCATTTGAGCAAGGACCGTTAGTTTCACATACTTTATAGGTGAAGCTCGAACCCGCAAGATCGCTGAAACGATCAATAAACGCTGAACCGCTTGAGGTACCCACGGCAACACCGTTACGGAAGATAGTGAATGCATTCGCATTACTGCCATCCCATGCCAGCGCAACACGTATGCTACCGTGACGAGACTTGTTGGCATTTTTCACTGCCATCTCTAACGCGACTTCTGGCACTTCAACCGTAAATTCTGTGGCAGTGCTTGCTGTTGCGCCATCGTTGTCGGTCACAGTTAGTGTGACTGTGTAATTGCCAGACTGAGCATACTGATGATTGACACTCGCGCCTGAAGCATTTGTGCTATCACCAAAATCCCAGCTCCACGACATCACATCGCCATCGCTGTCAGTGCTGGTACTGGTGAAACTGCCGTTACCATTAGCAAAACTGGCTGTAAAGCTTGCGATAGGATCTTGATTTGGCGTTGCATCGCCAGCGTCATAAGCACCGACCAAGTTAATGCCGGCGTAGCTACTATAGCCACTGAGCATCACCCAATAAGTACCTGTTTGGGCGGGGTCAATCAAGCAGCTCTCGTTATTACCGGCTTTGTAAGGACGGCAATCATAGCTGCTAGAGGTTGGAGCTTGGCCGTATTTAACATATATGTCGGCATCACCAGTGCCGCCTGACATATTAAAGCTTAAGTTAGTTGCACCGCTTGCTACGTCGAGTTTGTAGTACTGTTTAGAGCCTGACGAGCCACTTAACCCAGTTACAGCAATACCGTTACTTAGCTCAGTTGCTTGTGGTGGTGGCGGTGGTGGTGGCATTTCACAAGGCGTGATCCCTACTGCAGCAAACGCAGTGACGACATCGGCAGCATTTAAGCCTAAATCAGTCGCTGCTGATTTAACACCACAAGCGCCTTGCCAAAATAAACTGTCAGCAGTCCAATATAATTGGTTAGCGACAACAAATGTTTGGAATGCAGTGCGGGTATTCCAACCGGGTAAGTTGGCTAGCGTGTAGAAAGCTTTGTTGAATACACCTGAGCTGTGGTGAACGTCAATGCCATCATAGTAATCATCGATATGGCCGATTGACATACCGTCTAAGGTTGGGTCAGCCATATAGCGCAATGCACCAGCACCTTTAAATATATCAGCACCAATTAACCAGTCGTTCGTGCCATGCATGTAAAATTCAGCCGCTTCTCCCGCCATATCAGAGAAAGCTTCGTTCATGCCGCCAGACTCTGATTCGTAAATTAACGCTGAGTTTTGCTCAGTAAAACCGTGGCTCACTTCGTGTGCCGATACATCTAAACTGACTAATGGGTGGAAGGTCGTTGCGCCATCACCGAAGGTCATAGCACTGCCGTCCCAAAAGGCGTTTTCGTAGTTATTGCTGTAGTGAACCCGCATGGTTAACTGGAATGTTAACGGCGCAGTGTTGAACCACTCGCTATACATGTTGTAGATGACGTTACCAAAGTAATGCGCATCGTTTAATGGCGAGTAAGCACCGTTGATCTCTTTTACGGTATTGCGTGGGCAAGTATAAGAGAATGCCGTTGAACCAGTTGTCGCCCCGTTTAGGTTAACCGTTTTCACATTGGCTGAGTTCATGGTGCATTTATCACCGCTCACTTCAACGTCTAGGTTAGAAAAATCAACGCCGTATTCATATTGACCCGTCTTGATATTACCGCCAGGCCCTGTTCCTGTTGCTGCGTGATTAATCCCTTCCCAACGCTTAATCACTTCACCAGAGTGCGCATCAATCATAGTGAATGGGCGGCTTGGCTCATCGCCATATACAACAAAAGATGTCACATAAATGAGGCGAGTTTTAGCTGCGTCATCAAGGTAAAGCCATAGTTTAGCTTGTTTGTTTTCAGCTTTTAGGCCGGCAACTGCTTTTTCAGACTTGCCACGAATGGCAATGTCTAACGCTTTGTTCGCCGTTAATGTGGGTTTGACAAAATCGGCCGACTTTTCAATGTTTTTTAATACGCGGCCAGACATATTGTTGTAAAAACCCATGCTTGATTGTGATGTTGCAACAGAGAAACCATAAACGGGTACGTCATGGAAATATTGTTGTAAACGCTGTTTTTGCTTGCCTTTACCTAGGTCGAGTTTTTTCTCAACTTTGAGTTGGCTACCCGCGTCTAAGTTGAACTGAGACACTAAGTTGTTGCTTGAAGACGCGCTTCTGAGTGTACCAACATCGACAACATCGGCGGCAAACGCTGATGTGCCTAATGTTGCTGATACTGCAATGAAGAGTAGCGACAGTTTTTTGTTTAGCATCATGCTTGAAATCCTTTTTCCGTTTTATAAATAACGTGAAATGCCATACGACTTAACTGGCTCTAGCGAGCGTGTGTAGCGTGATTTCTATTGAGGTAAGCGACAGCTTTGCCATAACCGCAGAGCATAAGTTGTTGCTCCTGTAGAAATTCATTGCGTTTAACACTGTACCGGTGGTGGATCACCACGCAGAATTTAGATGTTATTTAAATGTAATAACACTGACAATCGTACAAATGCACTATCTTTTGTAGTCATTTAGACTCATTTAAATTTGTACTAGGGCTGATGAATTACGAAAGAATACAGAGGTGAATTGTGATTTTTCATTGTTGAAAATAGATTTAATATTACGTTTTCAACGGTTTGAGCAAGATTTTGATTACCATAATGCCGCATGCTAGCGTTAGTGCGTTAAGTTGCATGTGATGGGTAAGCTGCAACTGAACATTGCGGCTATGGTTTACCAAGGTAGCAGTGCGCCATCGTAGGCTAAAAAACTTCCCGTTTGTGCCGGCGTGGCATTGGCGATAATGGGCAATAAGCAATTAGCGACATATTGCGGGGTAAACAGTTTGTCTTTAGGTACGCTTTGCTGAAAGGGTTGGGATAGTGGCGTGTCTGTCGTGCCCGGATGCAGCGCCAATACCACGCAGTGTTTCATTGTTCGCTGCCATTCAATTGATAGTGTTTTTAAAAACATATTCAACGCTGCTTTTGAGGCACGATAGCTGTACCAACCACCTAATCTATTATCGCTAATGCTGCCGACTTTCGCCGATATCACGATAAATCTTGCCGAGACACTTTGTTTTAATGCATGGCTAAAGTGTTTGGCTAACATCACACTGGGCAGCATATTAAGGCTAATATTGTGCTGTAAAAAGTCGATATCGACTGACTGTAGATTCTTTTCTGGCCCTTTATCTTGGGTGTGCAGAATGCCGATACAGTTAATAATCCAATCTAATTCAGTTAGTTGTTCACTAAGCTGCTTAATCTCGGCCTCGCTGGTTACATCCAGTGGATGCCAGTTAACTACACCTTGCATGTCTGTTGGACGGTTTTGCCTATAGGTCGCGTGCAAGGTAGCCGTTGGATATGCCACTTGGACTTGTTTAACCATAGCTTGACCAATGCCGCCATTGCCACCCACGATCAATATCTTCATTTAAAATGCTCCATTACCAACGCCTCATTAGCGAATATTTATCACCGAGCTTTAAGTGCTGAACTTTATATGGCAGAGCTTTAATCACTGAACTTTGATACAAGCTCATCACTACAACTTGTCCAAATGAGCGAGATTATATTCGGCGGTAGCTAATATGGCGTGCCGTACGGATTCGTCCATTTTGTCCCATGTGTTGTACAGCATGCCAATTCTTGGATTTTGTGACAGCCTCGCGCGGTGTTTGTCCATAAAACGCCAGTAAAAACTATTGAACGGACAGGCCATGTTCCCGCTGCGTTCTTTTATTTTGTAATGACAACCGCTGCAGTAGTCGCTCATCTTATTGATGTAAGAACCGCTAGCCGCATAGGGCTTAGTGCCCACAATACCGCCGTCGGCAAACAATGCCATACCACGAGTATTAGGCATTTCAACCCATTCGATAGCATCCACGTACACACCTAAATACCACTCATCGACTTGATTTGGGTCGATTTCGGTCAATAAACAAAAATTACCAATCACCATTAAACGTTGAATGTGGTGGGCGTAGGCAAAGTCTAATGATTGGGATAATGCTTGCCGCATGCAGTTCATTTTAGTGTCGCCATGCCAAAAATAATCGGGCAGCGTCATGGTTGCATTGAGGGCATTAATACTGGCGTACTGCGGCATATTGGCCCAGTAAATACCGCGAACATATTCTCGCCAACCTAATATCTGCCGTACAAAGCCTTCAACTTGGGCGATATCAATCTCAGCATTTGTTTGATAACTGTCGATGGCCGCATTAATGACTTCTAACGGGCTGATTAATTTACTGTTAAGGCTGAAAGATAGCCGACTATGGTACAGGCTCCACTTAGCTGGATGTTGCTGCGTCATGGCATCTTGGAAGCGACCAAAAGAAGGTAAGCAAACCTGACAAAAATACGTCAGTAGCTTAAGGCTTTGCTCGCGATTTATCGGCCACAACAAAGGGGCATCAATATGGCCCATGGTCGGAATGTGGTGACGCTCAAGCCTAGCGAGAATATCCGTTACATCGAAGCTAAATATCAATGGCTCAGGCAAGGTTTTAATATCCTGAGTTTTTAGTTTTTGACGGTTGCTAGCATCAAAGTTCCATTGTCCACCCAAGGGTTTACCTTCATGCATAAGGATATTGAAGCGTTTACGCATGCGGCGATAAAAGTGCTCCATCATAATGTGCTTGCCGACGGGAAACTGGTTATCGATTTCATCAAACGGCAATAGAAAGTGCTCAGTATCGACACAGTTCACCACGGCAGCGTTAAGCTTAAGTTGGCTCAATTGCTCAAGCAAACGGTATTCATCTGGCCTTTGGCATTCAAACTTAAGCGCGCCAACTTGTGTCACTTGATGTTGAATTAGCCCCAGTAGATCGCTATAGCCTTGGGTGTTATTGAAGGTGCCATCATGGGTTAAATAAAGCACTTGATGCCCTTGCGCGCGCAGCGCTTGGGCAAATTGCGCCATTGCCGCAAAAAAGGCACATATTTTTTGCACATGATGGGTCACATAAGTGTTTTCTTGGTGCAGTTCTGCAATCACATACAGCACGTGATCATCAACACGGTTAAACCAAGAATGCTGCGCATTGAGTTGATCGCCTAAAATTAACCGCACTGTTTGGAATTGCATTGAGTGGACTCTGATTAACGATATTTGCAATTGAAGATTACGGTGATACGAGTGCTTGGGATCAATCTGAAGATAGCTTTACGAGGACGTTTTATGGCTGCGATTTTGGATTGGTTAACTTATTAGAACACTTAAGCAGGTTAAATTATTTCAAAATCAAAATCAAAGTCGTGGGGCTTCACCCCACACCCGACCAAGAGGGGATCAACAGCAATTCCCTCTTGGATCTCCCTTGCCGCCCCTAACGGAGTTGAAATCCCCTTGGCCATTTAGCGTCCTTATGCTATCGCGTCAGACGCTCGTCCCTGATTCGACTGACGCTATCTCGGCATCCACGCCTCGCTCACGCAGCGAACGCAAATGCCCTGCGGCAACTCCGAGGGGAAGGTGAACTCCTTCAGCTTTTGTGTTGTTTGCAAGTCATGCAAAGCAAACCGAGTAATGCTTACTACCACTTTTAGATATTTAACAATATGGCTCGTTAAATTGCTCATTCAAGCCATATTAGCCAGAGTAGGTTGTAGGCAAACTGAAAGTGCATTATGTTGTTGATCTAAAATGGATGGCCGGATTTTGTGTTTGGTATGATTAGAAGAATAGTAATTCGTATACAAGAATTTTGTAGTGATTTAATGGGGCCAGTACTTGTAGGGGTGATGGTTGGGTGGGTTACTTTTGGGCTTATATTTATCTTGAAGTCTACAAACAAGTTAGATTATGGCCTAGTAACTAATATGGTTATTGCATGTGCAACTATTGTCGCTGTATTAGTTCATATCAGTGGCCTTAATGCTCAAGAAAGGGCTAGGAGCTGGGAGATACGTAAAAATTTAATCTTCGATCTATTGCTGAATATATCTGAAGTGCTAAATCTCAATGATAAGTTTATGAATTTACACTTTAGCCTGGAACGTACTGATGACTATGATGACTATGATGACTATGATGAAAAGGCAATTTCAGCGTTGAAATTCGAAGCGAAAAATGTGGGCTCGAAGTGGCGACAGTGTAAAGAAAGTATGAATAATCATATGTTTACTCTAAAAAATGTATATAAACCAATTCTTCCCAATGAAGTAATCGAGTTGATAGGCCAATTAGAGTCTAATATGGATGAGTTAAGTCGGGAGGCACGACAAGAGTGGGCCGAATTTGAATATTTAGTTGAAGCTGAAAGGCAAATGCTAAATGAATTGCGCACAAAGCTTTTTGAATTTGTGGAGTCAGCATCAGGTTTGAAATAGCAGGTCCTTGCGTGAGTCTCGGCATGGATGGCGAACTAGCTTTCGCAGGTGTATGGCGAATGAAAATCAGTGATTTTCGAGAAAGATAGAACAGGCATAACTCTTTTGGGATTAACAGCCGACGCTGAGACCACAGTAGTTCAGAGTTGTCGAAGGACATTTGCGTTCGTTGCGTGAGCGAGGCATGGATGCCCCACGACGTTGACTTTGATTTAAAATAACAAACAAAGTTTGGGTATGTAGAATTTCTTGGTTGTCAGGCCGTATTCACAGTAAGCTACGGCGTGACGTATAAAACAAAACCCCAGTGAAAACTGGGGTTTATTATTTGAGCCTATGCTGGCAAAGGTTTGCTAACCAAGGCCAAACACAGCTAACAAATCAATGCGTTATTTGATAAACGCGAACGCATCACCGTAGAGATGCGCTTCCTCTACACCAATCTCGCGGAAGATTTCCCGTGCCGCACCTACCATATCGAAACGGCCGGCGATGTAGATGTCGTAGCCATTTAAGCTGACAAAATCTTGTTTGATTTGCGCTAACAGATTGGCAGTTTTACCTTGCCAATTAGCGGGGGCTTCTTCGATGACAGGGATAAAGTGCAACCAAGGATGAGCGTCGTGCCACTCGCGAGCGATGGTTTCAAAGTACATGGCATCTTGGGTGCGACAACCCCAATACAGCATGGTTTCAACCTGTTGGTCTAGGGCAATTTGTTGCTCGACGATACTCTTAATGTAAGAAAACCCAGTGCCACCGGCGATTAACAGGCGAGGGCGTAGGCTGTCGTGGCGCAGGTGGGCATCGCCGCCGGGGGCTTCGATGTCGATAGTGCTGCCGTCAATGGCGCAGGCTTTTAAGTGCTCAACCACTTGCATTGGGTAGCTTTCACTTACAGCGGCGCCAATGTGCAGTTCGATGAACTCGGCGTTGGGGGCTGACGCGATAGAGAAGGGGCGTTTATCTTTTTCGCCCATGACAACACATAGGTATTGCCCCGCTTGAAAATCGAAGGCGGTTTCTGGCTTTAACAATACTTGATATACGGCATCGTTAAATGGGCTGACTTTCTCTATCTTACAACGTATGGTTTTCATCAAACTTCCTTTGCACCTTGCTTCAATGTTGTTGACTAGGTGGCGCTTAGCGGCCGATTATTGGCCTATTTTCTTGGCTTAAGGGTTACTTGAGCAACGGCTTAAGTTGAATTATAGGGTTGGGCTGTCGTCTATGCCTAACTCATCCCAGATTGAGTCGATCTTTTGTTTTACTTTGGGGTCCATCACAATGGGCGTGCCCCATTCACGGTTGGTTTCGCCTTCCCACTTGTTGGTGGCATCTAAGCCCATTTTTGAGCCTAAACCGGCAACGGGTGAAGCAAAATCAAGGTAATCAATCGGAGTGTTCTCGATCATCACAGTATCGCGTTTAGGATCCATGCGGGTGGTGATTGCCCAGATCACATCTTGCCAGTCGCGGCAGTTCACATCTTCATCGACGATAACAATAAACTTGGTGTACATAAATTGGCGTAGGAAAGACCATGCGCCCATCATCACCCGTTTGGCGTGTCCCGGATATTGTTTGCGAATCGAGATCACTGCCATACGGTATGAACAACCTTCTGGCGGTAGATAAAAATCAACAATTTCAGGATATTGCTTACGTAAAATTGGCACAAACACTTCGTTTAACGCCACCCCAAGCATAGCAGGCTCATCGGGTGGACGGCCTGTGTAGGTGCTGTGGTAGATAGCATCTTTACGGTGAGTAATGTGGGTCACGGTAAATACCGGAAACTTATCGGTTTCGTTGTAGTAACCCGTGTGATCGCCGTAGGGGCCTTCTTCGGCTAGTTCCTCAGGATCGATATAACCTTCGAGGATGATTTCGCTGGTGGCTGGCACTTCTAAGTCACAACTTAATGCTTTGCAAACTTCGGTACGTTCACCGCGCAACAAACCGGCAAAAGCGTATTCGCTCATAGAGTCGGGGACTGGGGTCACGGCGCCTAAAATGGTCACAGGATCGGCGCCAAGAGCGACCACAACCGGATAACGCTCACCGGGGAATTGTTGTTTAAAATCAGCAAAATCGAGCGCGCCGCCACGGTGGGATAACCAGCGCATAATCAGCTTGTTTTTACCGAGTAACTGCTGGCGATAAATGCCTAAATTTTGGCGACTCTTGCGTGGACCCTTAGTGATGGTTAAGCCCCAGGTCACTAATGGCGCAACGTCGCCAGGCCAGCAATGCTGAATGGGTAACTGGGTTAAATCGACCTCATCACCGGTTTTAACGATTTGTTGGCAAGGGGGATTACGAACCGTTTTTGGCGGCATATTCAAGGCTTGCTTGAACATGGGGATCTTAGCGATCGCGTCTTTAAAACCCCGTGGTGGCTCGGGTTCTTTTAAAAATGCTAACAGCTCACCCACTTCGCGCAGCGCTAAGGGGTCATCTTTGCCGAGCGCCATTGCCACCCGTTTGGGCGTACCGAACAGGTTAACCAACACCGGCATTGAGTGATTTTTGGGATTTTCAAACAACAGCGCAGGGCCTTTGGCGCGTAATACGCGATCGGCGATCTCTGTCATCTCTAAATGAGGATCAACTGGATAGCGAATACGTTTGAGTTCGCCGTTGGCTTCTAAGTGATCAATAAAGCTGCGTAAATCCTTAAAACTCATGTGGAAATAGCCTCTGCAGTGAAAATCCATGTGGCGCGCACTATAACATTTTTATGTTTTAGGGTTAACCAATTCAGTGATCTTCAGACTTAGGAAGCGTAAAATGATTATCAGTAAGTCACGATTTATCTCGCTTACGCCCTTTATTTCGAGGTTTATATGAATATTTCTACAGGTTTTTCTCACGAAAAGTGTGTTCAAAGTCAATCAGCTAGCGTGTATAAACGGCCGCTAACATGCTTGGTTATGTCGCTGGCTGTAGGAATATCGCTCTTGAGCGTGCTGGGTGTGTCGACTGCCGCAGTTGCCGCCAATAGAAGCTATTCGGAGCAATGCGGTCATCGCGATAGCCATAGTCGTGGCGCCAGTCATTACAACAATCGCTATGACAATCGTTACGCGCACGCCGTTAATCAGCGTTACTATCGTCCCTATTATCGACCTTATTACCCATGGGGTTTAGGTTTAGGATTTGCAACGGGCTGGGGTTCTGGCTGGAATGTCGGTTATGGCGTGAACACAAATTGGAATAATGATTGGGGCTGGAATTCGCGCGCTTATGCACGTAATTACTGGAACTCGCCTTATTCTGGCATAGGCTTATCGATCCCTATGCGCGACGACGAACCTGTGGCTATATCTGAACCAGTGCGTGTTACTACCAGCATGCAGTATTCCGCAAGTGAAGGCCGCATGGTATCGAGTATGCCAACAAGCGTGCCTGCAAACCCGACGGCACCAACGGTGCAGAGTTATAGTGACAATGCAGACGGCGTTACAGCAGGTAATAATGCCGCAACGCCCCGTCAGCGCGTGGCGCACAGTGTGTCGAGTTTGCCGAGTAATGCCAAAGTTGTGCAGCAGGATGGCCGAACACTTTACGAGTGGCAAGGCGCACTTTATGCCTACGATTGGAATAGTCAAACCTATCAGGAGCAGTTAGGTAGGTAGGCTTACATCACTGAGTGGCTGAAACAGTGATTTAAAAATTGGAGCCCCATTGTGGGCTCCAATTTATTTTTAACCTTTTAATTTTTTATTTATTCCAAGTTCAGGTTAGTTGTCACTTTATAACATAGCGGAGAAGACGTTTGAGTACTGTTCGAAAACAAGTAGTTCAAAATCAGCATAAAGGCGCCAGCATATTTTGGGTGATACTTGCCTTAGCGCTCGGGACATTTGCTTTAGGCACCACAGAGTTTGCTTCCATGACCTTAGTGCCTTACATCGCCAGTGATTTAGGGGTTGATGTTGCTCAAGTGAGCTATGCCATTAGCGCCTATGCACTGGGAGTTGTGATCGGTTCACCCATTATTATGGTGCTAGCGGTGAGAGTCAGGCGACGGACATTACTGATTGCTTTAGCGACTTTAATGGCGTTAGCCAATGGTTTAAGTGCGTTAGCGCCCTCATTGAATTGGTTAATCTTTTTCAGATTTTTGAGTGGCTTGCCCCATGGTGCTTATTTTGGTGTTGCTATGTTACTGGCCGCTTCTTTAGTGCCGCCAGAAATGAAGGCGCGGGCGGTATCGCGGGTATTTATTGGGTTGACGCTGGCAACGATTATCGGTGTACCATTTGCAACTTGGATGGGACAAACAGTAGGTTGGCGTTCGGGTATTGGGATTGTGGCGATACTCGCGACGATTACCGCGCTAATGGTGTATTTTTTAGCGCCTAATCAAGCAGTAGCGGATAATGCTAGCCCTAAAAAGGAGTTACAAACCCTTAAAAATCGTGAAGTGTGGTTAACACTAGGGATCGCCGCTATTGGCTTTGGCGGTATTTTTTGCGTGTATACCTATCTGGCCGAAACCTTAATCCAAGTGACGCAAGTTGAACCCTTCAAAATACCTATCATGATGGCGGTATTTGGTATTGGCGCGACGCTCGGCACTTTAGTCTGTGGTTGGGCTGCGGATAAATCAGCCTTAGCGGCGGCATTTTGGTCGTTAGTATTAAGCACAGTAGTATTGGCCATTTATCCGAGTGTCACGGGCAATTATTGGGCGTTAATCCCTGTGGTATTTTTCATCGGTTGTGGCTTAGGGTTGGCGACGATAGTACAGGCTAGATTAATGGATGTGGCACCCGATGGGCAGACTATGACAGGTGCTTTAGTGCAATGCGCCTTTAATCTTGCTAATGCGATTGGCCCTTGGGTCGGTAGTCTAGTGATTTTGTCGGGACAAGGTATTGCAGCCACAGGATATGCTGCGGCATTGTTATCTTTAGGTGGTCTGGTGATGTGGTGGTTGACCCACAGAGAAAGCCGCCGAGCGGTTAGCTTAAAGGTAAATTTGAACCCAAGCCCTGCGAAGTGTAGTGACTAGGGAGCATGGGCTGAGTTCTAAGATTCGAGGTGCAGCATGTTATCTTGCATCTCGAATCTATCATTGCATTATCCTCTTGGTTTTCGCTAACCCCTTTGTATGGTGATATCGGCGATATAACCATGTTGGGTGGCGATTAATGCTTGTTTAAGCATGCCTGCCGCTTCATCGGCCGACATAAAATTTGTGGTATCTAATGTTTTACCGCTACTTGGCCAAAAGCCGGTGTCCATACCGCCGGGATACACGGCAATCAACTTCATTGGGCTTTGTTTAAGCTCTAATCGTACCGACTCAACAAATCCTCGCACCGCCCATTTTGCCGCGCAGTAAGTTGACTCACCCGCCTTGGCTGCGAGCGCAGCGGTGGACATGACGATGACTACAGTGACCGCTTGATCTTTATAGCGTTTAACTAACTCGCGCACTAACAAAATGGTTGAGGTAACATTGTTATTGAGTAGGCTTTGAATATCGCGTACGCCTTGGGTTTCAATCGCGCCAAAATAGCCGCTGCCCGCACAATGGATAACGGTTTTTGGTGTCGCAGTAAGACCATCAAATAGCGCTTCGAGGCTTGTTTCACTGGTGAGATCGGCAGCGATCGCAGTAATAGAGTGTGTGGAAAATGGCGTTAATGTATTAGCAACAGTATACAAACGCTCGGTATTGCGGCCTGTGAGTGTAAGTGGTTCATTCTCTTTGGCGTAGAGTGATGCTAGCGCCGCGCCTAAACCACTGCTGGCGCCGGTAATTAATATCATAGTGACCTCGGTTAATACTGCCTTTGCTTGAAAATTGCAGCTTAAACTCAGCTCAGCGGTGCGCTTCAATTCATGCTAAGACGAGCGGTTAGATTAAGCTAAATAGCGGTTGATCAAATACGATTTCATCACCGTCTTTTGCCCAAATAGCGCGGATTACGCCATCGCGTTCAGCCTGAATCGGATTCATCATTCGCATCGCTTCGATAATGCAAATCACCTCACCTTGGCTAACCCTTTGGCCCACTTTTACCAGCGGCACATCATCGAGTTCTGCCGCCGCATAAAAAGTACCGACCATGGGCGATACTTGCACAAAACCTTCGGTATTTGGCGGGCTTGATACCTGTGAAACCACACTTGATGAAACATTATACTGGTTAGTCATCTTTGCCTGTGGGCTTATCGGCGCTGCGGATATCGATGGCTGCGTGGAAATAGTCGCTGGCATAGGGCTATAGCGGGTGATACGAATCGACTCTTCGCCTTCGGTTATCGCCAGCTCTGCGATATCCGATTCTTGGACTAATTCAATGAGCTTTTTAATTTTACGAAGATCCATTGCCATTGTTTTGCCCTTGCAAAGTACGCTATTGAATAGGATTTATTGTGGTTGATTTAATCGCTTAACGGCGGCTGCGAGTGCAAACTCATAACCCTGTGCGCCAAAGCCGCAGATCACGCCTATTGCCTTATCGGAAAAATAAGAATGCTGGCGAAAGGCCTCACGGGCATGCACATTAGATAAATGCACTTCATAAAAAGGAATATCGACCCCAAGTAAGGCATCACGCAGCGCAACGCTGGCATGAGTAAAAGCGGCGGGGTTGATAATAATCAGTTGTGCATCAGTCGCATGAATCGCATTGATAAGCTCAAACTCGGCATTGGACTGAATATGTTCCAGCTCGACTCCAGCTTGTTTTGCATGCTGGTGTAGCTCTGTCACTATGCTAGCTAAGGTTTGATGACCGTAAACGCTGGGCTCACGGCGGCCTAGAAGGTTCAGATTAGGGCCATTGACGAGTAAAATTTTGTGACTCATTGCGCTTTCCTTTACCTAGTGCCTTGGATTAAAGCTGGGAGGCATTTTTTAGTTTTGTAGATAGGTCACTAACTTAACCTGTTCAAATCTATTTTGCATTATCTGTTAATCGATTATGTGTGAGCCGATTATGCCATTAAAATTTTGCGCCATTATTGGCCGATTTTAACTGCGGCCTCATGCTTAGCTAAAGTAGTCGCGCTACTCATTCTGATTAAAGCTAATAATCAGTCTTTTGCTGACGCATGGCTTTAGTCGCGCCTTTTTGTTTTTTTGTGTCTAAGCGCCGAGTTTGGCTGCCCTTAGTGGCGCGGGTCGGGATACGCTTTTTTTGTACTTCACCGACACTCGCCACTAAGGCAATAAATTGTTCTAAAGCTGTCTGGCGGTTGGAGTCTTGGCTACGACTGGCTTGGCATTTTATAATAATTTTGCCGCTTTTAGTGATGCGGTGATCCGCCTTATTGAGCAAGCGTTCTTGATAGAATTCAGGTAATGATGAGTTTTTAATATCGAAAATCAGCTGTGCGGCGGTGGAGACTTTATTTAAGTGCTGGCCACCCGCGCCACTTGAGCGGATAAATTGCCACTCGATTTCATTTTCCTGAAGTTCCACACGGTTTGAGATTGTTATCATGGCAAACTTAGGCTTCTTTCAGCGTAGATTGAGAAGTCATCAATAACTGCTTATCGCTTTCCAATAGATTTGTTATCATCGGCGCATTATTTTTCAAGGCATGGACCAAGATCTGTGCTTGCGAAAAGTGTTCTCGATTCGGAGTGCCTCTATGTTATGCCAAATCCCCGATATTGCTAAGGGTGTTATCAGTCTTTTTGCCAGTGGTCGATTGTCTTCCTCCGATTATCGTACTCGTTTACAGCCGGTGATTAAAAGTTATCGTGAAGATTGGGGGCAGGTCTGTCTGTATATTGAGGCCGATGTACTGCTCGAAGGCTGGGAATTTGAGTCACTGACAGGTAGTGGTGAAGTCCAGTTACCGAATTTTGAAGCCTTAGTGTTTGTGGGCGGCCCTGATTGGGTAGGAAATGCGGTGCGCTTACTCGGGCCTTTTATGCAGGGCGAAGTGGCTTGGTTTCCACTCGAACAGAAAGCCAAAGCGATTGCTTGGATCACTAAGCGTTCGAATATTTAATGGTCTAATTTAGGCCATATTTACAAGGAATTAAGTATGTCATTATTGAAATCGGGCTCTGTTTCTTCGCTGACAGTTTCTAAGGTCAGTGCGATTGCGTTAGTGTTGGCATTTACCGCTGGACTGAGTGCCTGCGCGCCAGAAGTGGGCAGTGATGCTTGGTGTAAACAGATGAAAAATAAGCCGTCTGGCGATTGGACTGCTAACGAAGCCGCTGATTATGCTAAGCACTGTGTATTTAAATAAGTGCTGTGCATTTAAATAAGCACTGAGTGTTTAAGTCAGCGTTAGCCTTTAGAGATCACAGCTTGAAAGACTTTGCTTGCGAGCTGTGAACTTATGTTTATCATACGGGTCAGATGTTCCGTTATCCGTTATCCGTTATCCGTTATCCGTTATCCGTTATCCGTTATCCGTTATTTGCTATAGGTGATATTTGAATTCTACCGCTAAGCCATTTTTTACTCGAATGGTGACCCTACTGATAGCCATTATCGTGCTGCAATTTGCTGGCGCGAATATGGGTGCGCATCAGTTACATGCGGGCAATGGTGCGGAAGAAGCTGAGAATCATCCCCATCTGCAATTTAGCGCTCAAGTGACCACTTTGGCCCAATGTGTCGATTGCGTTTGTCCAAGCGAGCAAGCCTTAGGCTTTGCGGACTCCACGGGTGTCACCAGTCATCACGCGGGTGAAAACCAAAGCAGCGGATTGCATTCCCACTTAGTGAAAACCACTGAAATACAAGATTTTGACCTATGCCTCGACTGCCAATGCCATGGCGGTCATGTGGCGTTGTTATCTCAGGCAGTGAGTCAGCCTGTACAGGCGTTAGAAAGCGTCTATCTGCCTACCGATGTATCCTATTTCCCGCCTGAAAATTTACCTAAATACCGCCCTCCTATCGCTTAATTCTCCAATATTCGGCTTATTTCTCGGCCTAGGACGATTGATTCATCTGATTGGATCTCATTCTATTTTGCCGCGTGATAAGTCCGTTATGTTCATCCCCCAAAAGATACGCTTGAACTGATGCTCGCAGCGTTAACTGTTGGAGCCGTCATTGGCTTTTTAGCCGTTACTGTATTGCTTGGCGGGATGATTCGATCGGCGCTTATTTGCCATGCCCAGAACGATATGATTGCTTTGCATTGAGCTATGTAAATGAAGCTCACATCTAGCCGTTTCGCTTTGGGCGCAAAAGTCAGCCGATCCACATTCGATATTGTTAGGATTTGCGATGAAAAAAACGATTCTCGCCCGTACTTTAGTTTGTCTGTTTAGATCGGGCTTGTTTAGCTGCGGATTAGTATTGGCCGCCGGATTGGTAGCCTTTGCCCTCGCGGCAGAAAATGATTCTCTTGAAGTCAACGTCCTTGAAGTCAAGGTCCTTGAAACCAAAGCCTCTGAGGCTAATGCCCCTGAAATCAATGCCTCTGAAGTTGAGGCATTTAAGGCGCAATCACTGGGTTTACCCGCCAAAGAAACCGACACGGCACATGTCAACTTTGGCCAATGGTTGCCTGAGTTACTTACACAGTTCAATCAGTTACCTGAAGTTCAGGTGCAACTAGTAAGGCAGCAACAAGCCAAACTGGCCATTCAGGCGGCAGATCGCGCTGTGTATAACCCAGAACTTGGGCTTAATTATCAAAATGCTGATACAGATGCTTATAGCTTAGGGCTGAGTCAAACCCTCGATTGGGGTGACAAGCGCGGCGTGGCGACACAGCGTGCCGAGCTTGAAGCGCAAATCCTTTTAGCAGACATAGGGTTAGAGCGTAGCCAAATGTTGGCCGAACGCTTACTGGCCTTGGCAGAACAGGCGCAAAGCCGTAAGGCGCTGACCTTTGCCGAGCAGCAATTAAGGTTTACCAAGGCGCAGCTCAATATTGCTGAGCAGCGATTGGCGGCGGGGGATTTGTCTAACGTCGAGCTGCAATTGATACAACTCGAAGTCGCCTCTAATACTGCCGACTACGCCTTAGCCGAGCAGGTGGCCTTAGTGGCCGATGGCAAAGTAATTGAATTACTTGGGGATAATAATTTCGCTTTTAGTGAGTTTATCAAAGAGATCCATTTCTTTGTGACTCAGGCTAAGCAAGCGCCAGCGGCCGAGTTGGGCACCTCTACATCAGCCTTGCCAGCACTGGCGAGTGCTTATCAGCAAGTGCTGCTCGCCAGAGTTAATGTCATGCAAGTCAAAGCGGAAGCTTCGGCTGACCCGACTATTAGCCTAGGCGCTGAAAAGGAAGGCACGGACAATAAGCTCGGTGTCGGCGTGTCGATTCCTCTACAAGTTCGCAATAACTACAGTGAGTTACAGGCAGTGGCCGATAAGGGCATCGCTATCGCGGAGCAAGGCTATCTTGCCCGTGAGCGAGTGCTTACCGCTAAGCAGAAACAATTCCTCTATGCGTTACCGCGTTTACTTGAACGTTACCAAGACTGGCGTGAGTTAGTGCAAGTGTCAGGTGCTAAAGCCGCTAAATCCTTAAGCCAACAATGGCAGGCGGGGGATGTGAGTACTAGCGAGTACTTACAGAGCCGTCGTCAGTTAGCCGCCAGTTATTTGGTGGGCTTAAACCTAGAAACGGCTATCTATCAAAGTTGGTTAACTTGGATGGGCGAAAGCGGCCAGCTTATGCCTTTTATCGAAAAGCTCAACTCAGTCCCTTCGATAACATCTAATACCACCGCACGCACAGTAAACCCATGAGGTCACAATAATGAATTCAAATACTCACCACGAAAATGTCCTTCAACTGGATGCTGTAACGACGTCTGAAAAGCGTCGGTTTAACCTATCAAAAATTGCGCTCGCATTATTCGTGCTGAGCACGCTGGCATTTCTCGCTCAGCCCGTATTGGCTGGCGGTGATCACGCTCCTGTCGTTAAGGAAAGCGGGGATTCGGTAACGCAAACGGCGCCGACGGATGCACACGGCGAACAGGCGTTGAAATTGACCGAAGCGCAGCAAGCCTTGGCGGGGATTAGCTTGTTACCTTTGTCGAGCGATAGCTTGAACCTCGCCAATTTGAATCTCGATATTAGGGCGACGGCAACCTTAGTGGTGGATCGCGATAGAACTGCCACCCTTGCACCACAGCTCGATGTGCGCGTGTTGGCGCGCCACGTGGTGCCGGGACAAGAAGTCAAAAAAGGTGAGCCTTTACTGACCTTGGGCGGCTCAGCCGTTGCGCAGGCACAGGCGGATTACATCAATGCCGCTGCCGAATGGAGCCGAGTTAAGCGCATGAGCGAAGGCGCCGTGAGTGTCAGCCGCCGTATGCAGGCGCAGGTGGATGCCGAACTTAAACGCGCGATTTTAGAGGCGATTAAGATGACGTCAACACAAATTCGCGCACTGGAATTGACGCCCGAAGCCATCGGCAGTTATCAACTTTTAGCGCCGATTGACGGACGAGTGCAGCAAGATATCGCCATGTTAGGCCAAGTATTTAGTGCGGGCACGCCGTTAATGCAGCTGACCGACGAGTCTTATTTATGGGTTGAGGCGCAGTTAACGCCCACCCAAACCGCGCATATCACTGTCGGCAGTGCGGCCTTAGTGCAAGTGGAGGATAAAACGCTGGCGGGCAAGATCATAGGCCGCTCCCATGAACTCGATAGCGTGACGCGCACCGAGCAAGTGCTGGTGAGTATGCCCAATCCTGATCATGTGCTGCATGCGGGGCAATTTGCCGAACTCTACTTTGCCAATACTGTCGCCAACTCTGCTGATAAGGCTGGTGGAATCGTGTTGCCCGATGCGGCGCTCACCCGCAGCGGCGATGGCGACTGGCAGATTTTTATTCAAGATGAAGATGGCTTCGAGTCCATTGAGGTAGAAGTGGTGCAGCGTCAGCGCGGCTTGAGTTTAGTGCGCGGCGCTGAGCTTGAAAAAGCCCAGCAGGCAAAGCTCAAGGTGGTGGTGGCTGGTGCATTTTTCTTGGCGTCCGAGCAGGCGAAAGCAGGCTTTGATATCCATAACCATTAATGTCGCCACTGAACGCTTGAGGAATTTTCTATGTTGCAAAAGTTAATCGAAGCCGCGATTAAAAATCGGCTGTTAGTGGTGTTGGCCTTGTTCGCCATGATAGTGGCAAGCGTGGTGATGCTGCCTAAATTGAATCTCGATGCCTTTCCCGATGTGACTAACGTACAAGTGACCATCAATACTGCGGCCGAAGGGTTAGCCGCAGAAGAGGTGGAAAAACTCATCAGTTATCCGGTGGAATCGGCCATGTACGCCTTGCCGGCGGTGACAGAGGTACGTTCCTTGTCGCGCACTGGCTTGTCGATTGTGACTGTGGTATTTGCCGAAGGGACGGATATTTACTTCGCCCGTCAGCAAGTGTTTGAGCAGTTGCAAGCGGCGCGGGAGATGATCCCAAGCGGCGTCGGTGTGCCCGAGATCGGCCCGAATACTTCGGGATTAGGACAGATTTATCAGTACATTCTGCGCGCTGAACCTAGCTCAGGTATTGATGCCGCCGAGCTGCGCAGTTTGAACGATTACCTTGTGAAACTTATCATGATGCCCGTTGGCGGCGTGACTGAAGTCTTGTCTTTTGGTGGCGATGTGCGCCAATACCAAGTGCAGGTAGACCCGAATAAACTGCGCGCCTATGGCTTGTCGATGGCGCAAGTTACCGAGGCATTAGAGAGCAATAACCGCAACGCTGGCGGTTGGTTTATGGACCAAGGCCAAGAGCAACTTGTGGTACGCGGCTACGGCATGTTGCCCGCAGGAGAACAAGGCTTAGCGGCGATAGCGCAGATCCCGCTTACGGAGGATAAAGGCACGCCCGTGCGGGTGGGCGATATCGCTCAGGTGGATTTTGGCAGTGAAATCCGTGTTGGCGCTGTGACTATGACGCGCCGCGATGAGGCTGGCAACGTACAAAACCTCGGCGAAGTGGTGGCGGGGGTCGTGCTTAAACGCATGGGCGCCAACACTAAAGCGACTATCGATGATATCGGCGCGCGGGTGAGTCTTATCGAGCAGGCCTTGCCCGATGGCGTGTCTTTTGAAGTGTTTTACGATCAAGCGGAACTGGTCGATAAGGCCGTGACCACAGTGCGCGATGCGTTGTTAATGGCCTTTGTGTTTATCGTAGTGATCTTGGCGCTGTTCCTCGTCAATATCCGTGCGACCTTGCTGGTGCTCTTGTCTATTCCTGTGTCTATCGGACTCGCGCTCATGGTGATGTCCTACTATGGATTGTCGGCAAACCTGATGTCGCTCGGTGGTTTAGCGGTGGCGATTGGTATGTTAGTCGATGGTTCTGTGGTGATGGTGGAGAACATTTTCAAACACTTAACTCAGCCGGATCGTCGACATTTGTTGGAGGCGAGAACGCGCGCCGATGGTGAGGCAGACCCATATCATAGCGATGATGACGGTGGTCAGCAGGCCAATATGGCTGTGCGCATCATGCTCGCGGCCAAAGAGGTGTGTAGCCCAATCTTCTTTGCGACGGCGATCATCATAGTGGTATTTGCGCCCTTGTTTGCCCTCGAAGGCGTTGAAGGCAAGCTGTTCCAGCCGATGGCGGTCAGTATCATTCTGGCTATGATATCAGCGCTGCTGGTGGCCTTGATTGCCGTGCCAGCCCTTGCTGTGTATCTGTTCAAGCGGGGTGTGGTACTCAAACAAAGCGTGGTCTTAGCGCCGCTGGATGCCGCTTATCGTAAGCTACTGACGGCAACACTTGCTAGGCCAAAGGTAGTGATGCTCAGTGCCTTATTGATGTTTGCTTTAAGTTTATTGTTACTGCCAAGGCTTGGCACTGAATTTGTGCCCGAGCTGGAGGAAGGCACGATTAACCTCAGGGTCACGCTGGCACCAACCGCGAGTTTGGGCACGTCTTTAGCGGTCGCGCCCAAGCTTGAAGCTATCTTGCTGGAGTTTCCCGAGGTGGAATATGCCCTGAGCCGCATTGGTGCGCCTGAGCTTGGTGGCGATCCTGAGCCTGTGAGTAATATCGAGGTTTATATTGGACTTAAGCCAATATCTGAATGGCAATCGGCAAGCTCGCGCTTAGAGCTGCAACGCCTGATGGAGGAAAAACTCAGTGTGTTCCCCGGACTCTTGCTGACTTTCTCGCAACCGATTGCGACTCGGGTAGATGAATTGCTCTCGGGGGTAAAAGCCCAGTTAGCGATCAAAATCTTCGGCCCAGATTTAGCAGTATTGTCACAGAAAGGCCAAGCGCTCACCGATCTTGTCGCGAAAATTCCCGGTGCCGTGGATGTCTCATTAGAGCAAGTGAGTGGAGAAGCGCAATTGGTTGTGCGGCCAAAACGCGAGTTATTGGCACGCTACGGCATTAGTGTCGATCAAGTGATGAGCCTTGTCAGCCAAGGCATTGGCGGCGGGAGTGCAGGTCAAGTGATCGACGGCAACGCTAGATACGACATCAATGTGCGCCTCGCGGCCGAGTTTCGCACTAGTCCTGATGCGATTAAGGACTTGTTACTCAGCGGCACGAATGGCGCCACTGTGCGCTTAGGCGAAGTCGCCAGCGTCGAAGTGGAAATGGCGCCGCCAAATATTCGCCGTGACGATGTGCAGCGCCGTGTTGTAGTGCAGGCCAACGTGGCGGGACGCGATATGGGCTCTGTGGTGAAAGACATTTATGCTTTAGTGCCACAGGCGGGTTTACCCGCGGGATATACAGTGATCATTGGCGGCCAGTATGAGAATCAGCAGCGGGCGCAGCAAAAGCTGATGCTAGTGGTGCCGATTTCTATCGCCTTGATTGCCTTGCTGTTGTACTTCTCCTTTGGGTCATTCAAGCAAGTGTTACTCATCATGGCGAACGTGCCCTTAGCCTTGATTGGCGGCATAGTGGCCCTGTATGTCAGTGGCACTTATTTGTCAGTGCCTAGCTCAATTGGTTTTATCACCTTATTTGGAGTGGCCGTGCTCAACGGCGTGGTGCTGGTAGATTCGATTAATCAGCGCAGGCAAAGCGGCGAAGCTCTTTATGATTGTGTTTATGAGGGCACGGTTGGGCGTTTGCGCCCTGTGTTGATGACGGCATTGACCTCAGCCTTAGGCTTGATCCCGATTTTATTGTCATCGGGGGTTGGCAGTGAGATCCAAAAGCCGCTGGCAGTGGTGATTATCGGTGGCTTGTTTAGCTCGACGGCGCTGACCTTGCTGGTCTTGCCGACCTTATATCGCTGGCTATATCGTGGCGACAAGCGCATCGATGAACTCGATTAACCTCAGATAAGCCGTTATCGTGGGCAATAACTTGTTATATTTCGGGTTATTGCCCACATTTTAGACAGAGTTATCACATTGACTAAAAGTCTAAAAATCAGCGAGCTATCGCGCCGTGGTTAGGCTAATCTTAAAGTCGACATTTAAGGACGTTAATTTCTGGAGAGCGTTATGATCGCTGTAATTTTTGAAGTCATCCCTACCAAAGAAGGGAAGGATGAGTATCTGCACGTGGCGGCTGAAATGCGCCAATATTTAGAAGGCCGCAAGGGATTAATTTCGATCGAACGTTTTCAGAGTTTAACTGACGATGGCAAAGTGCTGAGTCTGTCGTTTTGGGAAGACCAAGCGTCTATTACCCAGTGGCGTAATCAAATGGCACACAGCATTGCTGAGCAAGCGGGCATAATGCCTTGCTTGTTTAACTCTTACCGTATTCGTGTTGCCGAAGTGGTACAAGATTACAGTGAAACGATACACATTGAAGCTGAGTAATTGCGTATCTAACGGGCATAAAAAAACCATCGAAATCGATGGTTTTTTTATATCAGCGTTAAGATTGTAGATTATTTTTCTTGCTGAGCTTTCAGTAAGTCACGGATTTCAGACAGTAACTCTTGCTCTTTGGTTGGTGCTGGCGGTGCAGTAGGCGCCGCTTCTTCTTTGCGCTTTAAGCGGTTAATCGCTTTAACACCCATGAAAATGGCGAAGGCGATAATCGTAAAGTCGATAATAGTTTGAATAAATTTACCATAAGCAATAACAACTGATGGTGCATCACCTTGAGCGGCCTGCAGCACTATGCTCAAATCGCTAAAATTAACCCCGCCTAGGATAATACCAATCGGTGGCATGATGATATCGGCTACAAAAGACGACACGATTTTTCCGAATGCGGCACCAATGATAATACCTACAGCCATGTCGATAACATTGCCGCGTGACGCAAAAGCCTTGAACTCTTTAAGTAAGCTCATCGGTGTTTCTCCAAAATTAAGATTAAATGTTAAATGTTATTATAAAAACTGTATCTGCAAAGCCGAATAAATTTTGCTGTTTGCTACCTTAGTAAGCTTATAGTGGCTTGTGGATTAAGGCAATTATGAGCTTGAGCTATTCCGTGTTTTAAAGCCCGAAAAGTTATAATTGTTACCAATAACGGTTAAGTTTTTACATGCTAGCATCGGTTTGGCCGATAAAATCGGGTACCTCTAATACTTGTGATCCCCAACGCTTAAATAAAGCAGCATAGATAAATTCAATAAAGACGCGGTATTTTCGCGGTAAATATGCCCGTTGTGGGTAGCTGAGCACGACCTTAGTTTGGACCATAGGATAGTCATCAAGTAGCGGGATTAAGTAGCCTTTTTCTAATGCGACTTGAGCGATGATTGAGGGCACAGCAGTTATCCCCAGCCCTGCGATGGCGGCCTCGCGGGCTAGAGTGACATTGTTGACCGTCAGTTGCGTCATGGGCTCAGCAATAATCCAACTTTTACCATCGAATAACTTCCATGCTCCTTCAATGTGCGCCGACTGCAAACGGATAGCTTTATGCAGGGTTAAGTCCTGTGGCACTTTGGGGGTGCCGTGCTGGGCTAAATAAGCTGGGCTTGCCATGAGTGATTTATGGGCATTAACTAAGGCATAGCTTTGCAGGCGCGTATCGCTTGAATCGGCAATTTGAAATAACAAATCGATACCTTCTTCTATTGCATCGACTTTACGATTTGTCAGCTCGGCGTCTATAGTAATATCAGGATAACGTGTTAAAAACTGGGCGAAAATTGGCCCTAAAAACAGTTGACCTAACTCAATCGGGCAGACAATTTTAAGATTACCTTTGATCAATTTTTGTTGGTCGCTGAGTTGATGTTCGGCGCTTTGCAAATCGGTAAGGATCTTATTAATACGATTGTAATAACTTGAACCCGCCTCGGTGAGTTTTAGGGCTCTAGTAGTACGAAATAGCAGTTGTGTACCAGTATCGGCCTCGAGTTCAGCAATTTTACGACTGACGGTAGCTTTAGTGATCCCAAGGGCCTTTGCGGCGCCAGTAAAGCTGCCTTGCTCGACCACTTGAGCGAAAATTTGCACACGATTGAGGTCTATCATTGTTACACCTGTGAAACAGTGAGTTGATTTCTTACTGACTAATAAACTTAGTGAGACAGTAGTACACTAGATATCACTAATCAAGGAGCCATTCATGTCCAAAAGTAAACTCATTATCGCCGCCCCACTATTACTTGTCGCAGTTGCGGCGTGCGGTTATTACTGGTGGACACAGGTTCGTTTTCTTGAAACCACAGATAACGCCTATGTCGATGCGGATATTTCCCATGTTAGTGTGAAAGTGCCTGGTTACGTGGTGTTAAGTGGCGTAACCGATAACCAACATGTGCGAAAGGGTGAGCTATTAGCGCAGCTCGAAGATAACCAATTTACTGCTAAAGTGAGCCAGGCCGAAGCATCACTTGCCAGTTCAAAGGCGGACCTGCAAACCTTAGCTGCTAAGGTTGAGCTGCAACGTGCGTTAATCACCCAAGCCAGTGCGGGTGTTGTGGCAGCTCAGTCCGATAAAATACGGGCACAGCAACAATTGAGCCGTTCGCAAAAGCTTAAAATCAGTAATTACAGCTCCCAAGATGATGTTGACCAGCTGCAAGCCGGATTTGATTCTGCTGCTGCCCGCCTCGATGAAGCTAAAGCCGTGCTGGTGGCAAAACAACGTGAGTTAGCGGTTTTTAATGCCCAGTTAAATCAAGTGGACTCTGTGGTTGAACAGGCTAATGCCACCTTAGAACTGGCGAAAATCCAATTAAATGATACTCGCATTACCGCGCCATTTTCTGGGGTGATTGGTAAACGTGGCGCTATGGTGGGGCAATATGTGCAGCCCGGCCAAGCACTGTATAGTTTGGTTCCGGATGGGGTTGTGTGGATCACGGCGAATTTTAAAGAGACCCAAATCCAACATATGCAAGCAGGGCAGTCGGTACAGGTCAGTCTTGATGCGTTTCCTGATAAAACCTTCATCGGTGTTATCGACAGTCTGTCACCAGCATCCGGCTCCAAATTTAGTTTATTGCCAGCAGAAAACGCCACCGGTAACTTTACTAAAATCGTGCAACGTATTCCTGTGCGTATTCGCTTAGACTTGTCTGCGGAAGAAACGCATGTGCTACCGGGGTTAAGTGCGGTCGTGAAAGTGGATACGGCGTCAGGCCCAGTTACATCGGCAATCGCTACAAATACAGGTCGTTAAAATGAGCGCTACTGGCTCTATCGCTGCGCCTGTTGATATACCTAAGCCTGTTGATTATGAGCGCGGTAGTCGCCGCTCATGGATTGCTGTATTTGGTGGTTTGATTGGCGCCTTTATGGCGATCCTCGATATCCAAATTACCAACGCATCGTTGAAGGAAATTCAAGGCAGCCTAGGCGCAACACTCGAAGAAGGCAGTTGGATTTCAACCGCGTATCTGGTGGCTGAAATGATTGCTATCCCGCTCTCGGGTTGGCTCAGTACTGGATTGTCGGTCAGACGTTATTTACTGTGGACTACCGCCGCTTTTATTTTTGCTTCAATTTTATGCTCTTTAGCGTGGAATTTAGAGGCGATGATCGCCTTTCGGGCGCTGCAAGGTTTCTTTGGTGGCGCGCTTATTCCGCTGGCTTTTAGGCTGATTCTGGAGTTTTTACCCGATAACAAACGTGCCGTCGGCATGGCGTTATTTGGTGTTACCGCTACCTTTGCCCCTTCAATCGGCCCGACCTTAGGCGGGTGGTTGACCGAGCAATTTAGCTGGCATTATCTGTTTTATATCAACGTGCCACCAGGTTTGTTGGTGATGGCGATGTTGGCCTACGGTTTAGAAAAAAAATCGGTTGTTTGGGATAAACTGAAAAATGTCGATTTAGCGGGCATCGTCACTATGGCATTAGGCATGGGTTGCCTTGAAGTAGTGCTCGAAGAAGGTAACCGTAAAGACTGGTTTGGCTCGGAGCTTATTCGTAATTTAACGATTATTGCCGCTATTAATATAGTGTTGTTTGTGTGGATCCAGCTAAGGCGTAAAGAGCCATTAGTCAATTTGCGTCTACTCGGTAAGCGTGACTTTTTGCTCTCCACCGTGGCCTATTTTTTACTTGGTACGGCACTGTTTGGTGCTATCTATTTAATCCCGCTGTATCTATCGCAAGTGCATGATTACACCCCGTTAGAAATCGGTGGCGTAATTATGTGGATGGGATTTCCGCAGTTATTAGTCTTGCCCTTAGTGCCCAAATTAATGGAGCGTTTCGATAGCCGTTATCTTGCCGCGTTTGGTTTTTTAATGTTCGCCATTAGCTATTACATGAATAGTCAGATGACCGCAGATTATGCCGGCCCGCAGATGATCGCCTCGCAAATAGTACGAGCTCTGGGCCAGCCGTTTATCTTAGTGCCGATTGGGATGCTCGCGACCATGCATTTAAAACCCCATGAAAATGCCTCGGCATCAACGGTATTAAATGTGATGCGTAACTTAGGTGGCGCTTTTGGTATTGCGTTAGTTGCGACCCTGTCTGATACCTTGTCGCGCGCACATTTGGCGCATATTAAAGAATCTTTACCCGCAGTGAGCACACAAGCGCAGGATTATTTAGCTCAAAGCGCTAGTATGTTGCAAGCGGGAGGTTCAGACCCTTACACTGCGGCTTTACAAGCAAAAGCCTTATTAGCTAAAACCATGAGCCAGCAAGCCTATATTCAGGCCTATAACGATGTGTTCTATATTATGGGCGCGCTATTACTCATTGCCGTATTTGCGGTATTGCTCATTCGTAAACCCACAGAACCTGCATCCCACGATGCTATGGTCGAATAAAGACGAAGTTGTTAGTTGATCTTGTTGAATAGCATAAATCCCCCAAATTTATTTAATCCATTCAACAAGTTTTGCGCCTCAGTCCTAGTGGATTAAGGCGCTTTTTCATGGTCTTTATGCTGTGGTAGACTCAAGGTCATTTTTCAATGATGTGCGGAGGGTAAACGCTTGCAGTGGCAAAATCTTACATTTAATCAATTAAATGCTAATACGCTATACGACATATTAAAACTAAGAGTTGATGTGTTTGTGGTGGAGCAGGCCTGCGCGTACCCTGAGCTTGATGATAAGGATAGGCACCCACAAACCCAGCATTTAATTGGCTTGTCGCCAGCGGGTGAACTCCTTAGTTACGCGCGCATTTTACCGCCGGGGCTGAGTTATCCTGAGGCGAGTATTGGCCGCGTGGTAGTATCGCCATCAGCGCGAGGTAAAGGGCTGGCTATGCCTTTAATGCAACACTCCATCGAATCGGCACTGGCGACTTGGCCCGATGCGGGTATTCAAATTGGTGCCCAAGATTACCTTAAAGCTTTCTATCAAAAGCTGGGGTTTAAAGCCTGCTCGCAAATGTATTTAGAAGATGGTATCCCCCATTTAGATATGCGCTATCAAGGTATTTAAGTCAGCTATCAATATGAGCTATCAACATAAGCTATGCGCTAAGCATTCAACGTTAAACCCAATAAGGAACCGAGATGTCGACTTCAACGGATTATAAAATCAATCAACAGCAAATTGTCTGCGTGGCGAGTTTTTTGGCTAAAGAGGGTAAAACCGAAGCGCTGATAGCGGCGCTCGCGAGCCTTATACCTGACACGCGCCGCGAAGCGGGTTGTATTCGTTACGAGCTCAATGTGAGCCGTGATGAACCACGCCGCATGACGTTTGTAGAAAAGTTTGTCGATATTGCTGCTTTTGATGAGCACTGCGCTAAAGACGCGATTCAGCACTATTTTCACCAAATTATGCCCGAGTTGGTTGAATCCTTCCATGTGGAAACCTATCACCAAATCATTGTTTAACCATGCGATAAAAATATAAGGAACTTGCAGTGTTGATTAACTATATTGAGCCAGTATTTAGACCTCCATCTGAATGGAAGTCATTGATACTGCAAGTGACTAATGGTTGCAGTTGGAACCAATGCAGCTTTTGTGACATGTATACCCAACCGCAAAAAGCCTTTCGAGCGCAAAAGTTTGACAAGGTTGAACAGGATATTCTGGCCGTGGCACGTTCTGGCGCCCCCGTTTCGCGGATATTTTTGGCCGACGGCGATGCCATGAGCTTGCCCTTTGCTCGCCTCGAAGCTATTTGTGAGTTGATCAACACTCACTTGCCGCAGGTTACGCGTATTAGCAGTTATTGTTTGCCGCGTAATCTGAATAATAAAACCCCAGAACAACTTGCACGTCTACGCGAGCGTGGGCTGTCTTTACTCTATATTGGCTGTGAAAGTGGCGATGATCTAGTGCTAGATAAAATCCAAAAAGGTGAAACTTTTGAGTCATCACTCGCGGCATTACTTAAGTTACGTGCGGCGGGGATGAAGTCATCGGTAATGATCCTCAATGGCTTAGGCGGCATTGAGTTATCCCATCAACATGCGATTAATTCAGCTAAGCTAATGAATGCTGCTCAGCCGGATTATCTTTCTACCTTAGTGGTCACTTTACCACTAGGCACAGAGCGAATGGACGCAGTATTTGGCGGTAAATTTCAGTTGCCAGATCAACAGGGCTTGTTCCAAGAAATGCATACTCTGCTCAGTCATTTAGAATTAGAACAGACGATTTTTAGATCAGACCATGCCTCCAATTATTTAGTGCTCAAAGGCGTGCTCGGTAAGGACAAGGCGAAATTACTGGCTCAGGTCGAACTTGCCATTAATACACCACTCAGCATTCCCTTAAGACAAGAATGGCAGCGTGGGCTTTAAGGGGCGGCAGTTTAACCCTAGCACTGTCAGCTAAATCAAACGTTAATCTAGGTAAAGGGGCTGTGAATTATGGACGACCTTCACATAACTCATTAAAAAAGATATGAATTGTCTACAGGTGGTGCATATTGATCGCCGCTATCTTGCGAAATAACCATCGCAGGATAACTAACTCAGTAAATAAGTGTGTAGCGAAATAGGGCTATGAACGTTATTGTTTATATTAATGGTTATTTATATCTCGCATAAATACCCCTTCAAAGTTGACGTTTGATATCTATTACAGCGAATCAAAGCAGAGAGTCCGTTTTATCAAAAACTGAGGCTTGTCATTGTAGCTAGTGTTATTTTTCAATTAAAACAGTGAGTTCAACTGGTTTGCGGTGAGCACTTAGGACGGATTAACACCGCTCCAAAAAAACTTAGCCAAGATGTACCACCCCACAGGAGAAAATCATGACTGACAAGAAAAAATTAACCACTAATGCTGGTTGTCCTGTTGCGCATAACCAGAACGTTATGACGGCCGGGCCACGCGGTCCGCAGCTATTGCAGGATGTTTGGTTTCTGGAAAAACTGGCGCATTTTGACCGAGAAGTAATCCCTGAAAGACGTATGCACGCCAAAGGTTCTGGCGCTTATGGCACTTTTACCGTCACCAAGGATATTACCCAATACACACGCGCCAAGTTATTTAGCCAAGTCGGTAAAAAGACCGCACTATTTAGCCGTATGTCTACCGTTGCTGGCGAGCGCGGCGCCGCCGATGCTGAGCGTGATATTCGTGGTTTTGCCCTGAAATTTTATACAGAAGAAGGCAACTGGGATTTAGTGGGTAATAACACGCCAGTTTTCTTTTTACGTGATCCGCTAAAATTTCCCGATCTTAATCATGCTGTAAAACGCGATCCACGCACCAATATGCGTAGTGCAAAAAATAACTGGGATTTTTGGACATCGTTACCAGAGGCACTGCATCAAGTAACAGTGGTGATGAGTGACCGCGGTATCCCTAGCAGCTATCGCCATATGCACGGTTTTGGCTCGCATACTTTTAGCTTTATCAATGACAATAATGAGCGCTTTTGGGTGAAATTCCACTGGCGTACTCAGCAAGGCATTAAGAATATGACCGATGCTGAAGCCACAAAAGCAGCGGGCGAATGTCGCGAAACTCATCAACGCGATTTGTATGAAGCGATTGAGCGCGGTGAGTTTCCGAAATGGACCTTGTATGTGCAAGTCATGCCAGAGAAAGATGCGGCTACCGTACCATACAACCCATTTGATTTAACTAAAGTGTGGCCGCACGGCGATTACCCTTTAATTGAGGTCGGTGAAATCGAGTTTAACCGTAACCCAGATAACTATTTTGCTGAAGTTGAACAAGCCGCATTTAACCCCGCTAACATTGTACCAGGCATCGGTTTTTCGCCCGATAAAATGCTGCAAGGGCGTTTGTTCTCTTATGGCGATGCCCAGCGTTATCGTTTGGGTGTAAACCATCATTTAGTACCTGTTAATGCGGCTCGTTGCCCTGTTAGTAGCTATCACCGTGATGGTGCTATGCGTGTCGATGGCAACCACGGCAGTACACTGGGTTATGAACCTAATAGTTATGGGGAATGGCAAGAACAACCGGATTTTAGCGAGCCACCGCTAGACCTATCGGGTGCTGCTGCTCACTGGGATCACCGTGAGGATGCGGATTATTACTCGCAGCCTGGTGCGTTGTTCCGCTTAATGTCGCCAGAACAGCAGCAAGTATTGTTTGAAAATACGGCTCGCGCTATTGGTGATGCACCAAGAGAAATTCAAATCCGTCATATTGGCAACTGTTTTAAAGCAGACCCCGCCTACGGTACGGGTATCGCTAAAGCGCTAGGTATTCCGCTAAGTGACATACCGAAGTAAATACGCTGAAACGGCTAACCGTGCTGCATATCGCAGACGGTTAGCCGTACTATAAATGAGCTGTTTATCCTGTGATAATGCGCTCATCATTTCTCACTCTGCTGGGAGGTTATTCTCTTAATTGTTACCAAAATCCCCCGCCAATAGCGCCACGTAGCTGTTATTTCTAATCAAATTCTTTATCTATGATTTAGCGTTTTTACAGTTTCAAAAGCTTAATCTATCTCTTCCATACAGCCTAAAATTATCCATTTATGCTGGTTGTCGTGATCATGATCCATTCCTCTTATTTTGCGCTTTCGGTCGCAGTCGTTATGGTTTTATTGGGCTAAATTTATACAGTAGCCTTGGTCATTGTGGTGAGTACGATAGGGTGTTTAGTGACTTAGTCACCAGTAAGTCACGGGCGTACTTTGGCGAGGTTAATCTTAAGGGGGCAATTTTAAGCGGTCAATTCTAAGCAATAGTGAAGTAAGCTAATATTTTATTAAGGAACAATAATTTTATTAAGGATCAATATGTTCCAAATGTTTACTGAATTTGCAACTTGGCTAGTGTATGGCGTGTTCGCTCTAAAGGCTGATTCAGCCTTGGGCGCAGCGGTGCATTTTTTTGTTGAAGATGTCAGTAAAATTTTCGTATTACTGGTGGTGATGATTTATCTCATTGCACTACTACGTGCTTCCCTAGATGTTGAGTGTGTTCGGGATTATTTAGCCAGTAAAAATAGGGGCTTAGGTTATTTTCTGGGGTCGATTTTTGGCGCGATTACCCCTTTTTGTTCTTGCTCGAGCATCCCAGTTTTTTTAGGTTTTACCTCGGCGGGTATTCCACTAGGTATCACGATGGCATTTTTGATCACATCGCCGTTGATCAATGAAGTCGCCGTATTACTGCTTATGAGTTTGTTAGGCTGGAAGTTTACCTTGCTATATGTTGTCGTTGGTATGACAGTGGGCATAGTCAGCGGGTTGTTGTTAGATGCGATGAAGGCTGAACGTTGGTTACAATCTTTCGCTGCAGAGGCCCTAGCCCGTGGACGGCAGATGGCGCTATCGAACGATGCCTCTATTCCAGACCGTGTTTTATCCTTTTCCGAGCGTCATGCCTTTGCTAAAACGGAGGCAGTTGAGATTTTTAGTCGCGTATGGAAGTGGGTCGTTATCGGCGTAGGTCTTGGCGCTGCCTTGCATGGTTTTGTACCCGAGGGATGGGTCGAAACCCATTTAGGCCAAGGTCAGTGGTGGTCTGTACCTGTGGCAGTGCTAATCGGTATTCCTTTGTATTCTAATGCAACGGGCATTATTCCTGTGATGGAGAGCTTGTTAGCAAATGGCTTACCCATTGGTACCACGCTGGCATTTTGTATGAGTACCGTCGCTGCCAGTTTCCCAGAATTTATTTTACTTAAACAAGTGATGCAGTGGCGCCTTTTGGCGGTGCTGTTGGTTGTACTATTAATGGCATTTACGTTAGTAGGTTGGATTTTTAATTTTGCAGCACCGTATTTATAAGGAAGTAACATGAAAAAAATCAAAGTATTAGGTAGTGGCTGCGCTAAGTGTAGCCAAACTGCCGAGATGATTGCTGACATATCAGAAGAAATGGGCATAGACGCGATAGTAAAAAAAGACACCGATCCTCAAAGTTTATTGAAATTTAACGTAATGAAAACCCCTGCGGTAATCATTGATGATGAGCTTATCCACAGTGGCTCAGTACCAACCCGTGACGAAGTTGAAGGATGGTTAAGGGATTAAGTTGCAAACTGATTTGCTAAGACGCATTACTGGCCCGTTTGCTATACAGTGATAGTGTTAGTAATAATAGGGGCTAACTATATACGCCATTGTCGGTCTCCATTTTTGACAATGGCGCTATTACCGCATAAGTCAAAATTAACTGCCATAAAATAAAAGAATATAATCTAACATCAATTTATTGGGGCCTAACTATGATGAATATTCGAGGGCAACTGTGCGGACGTCGTTAAATTTAGGCCTATATCTAAGCTTGTGCTTAAGCCTATATTGCTCAACATTCTCTGTGTTTGCTGCACAAACAACTCCAGTTTTGAGTCATGCTGCTAAGCCCGCGGCTTGGCAAAGCTCAATCTATATCAGCCAAGCATTCAATGAAGTGGCGCTTAAAAATGAGTATGACAAAGCTAGGCATCGGATACGTAAATGGCGCATACCTGTGCGAGTGTTTATCGAACATCAAGTGGGTGATAGGGCACTGCACACACAATTGGTGCAGATGCAGCTAACGCATTTAGCTGAGATTACGGGCCATGATATGCAACTGGTGGATACGCTCGCTGATGCGAACCTCCATTTAGTATTTACCCGCCAATCCTTGTGGGCAAGCGAGGTGACGCGTTTGATGGGCGTCAAGTCAGCGCAAAATGTTCATGGTTCTGTTTGTATGGGCAAGTTCGCCCTCAACTCAAAGAGTGAAATTGAACGTGCATGGGTCATTATTCCTGTGGATCAGGCGCAAATGCACGGTAAGTTAGTGGCTTGCGTGGTTGAAGAAATAACCCAAGTGCTCGGATTGCCTAATGATTCCGAAAAAGTGTTTCCCTCTATCTTTAATGATAAAACCCCGCAAGATTTACTCACTGGGCTTGATTTTATTCTACTAAAACTACTCTATAACCCAAGTATTCTCGCGGGAATGACTGCCGCTGAGGTTAAGTCCCCAGTGCAATTTTTACTTAAGCAATGGCAAAGCGATGGCACGATTGAACATGCCGATAAAATAGTGCGCCAAGGTCAGTTATACCCTTTGCTAGGTTATTGATGCTTAAGCATTACGGCTAAAGTTGACATTGTTTGTACGCGGCCAATTAATCCTTTTTGTTTTAGGAATAAGGGCATAGTCTATCTTTA
The DNA here is from genome assembly GCF_900156405.1 of Shewanella morhuae. Lineage (GTDB taxonomy): Bacteria > Pseudomonadota > Gammaproteobacteria > Enterobacterales > Shewanellaceae > Shewanella > Shewanella morhuae. The sequence continues at coordinate 54,331 of NZ_FTNN01000006.1, read as the reverse complement.
TACGAGGCAAACAAGTCGGAGTGACACTATGCGGATGACATTGCAGTTTTTAGGGGCGACAGAGGAAGTAACGGGCTCGTGCCATTTACTTTCGGTCGACCATGAGCACTTATTGCTTGATTGTGGTTTGATTCAAGGCGGTAAAGCGGACGAACTGCGTAACCATGACCCCTTCGCTTTTAATCCTGAGTCTATATCTGCCGTGGTGCTGAGCCACGCCCATATCGATCATTCTGGGCGTTTACCTCTTTTAGTTAAATCGGGTTTTGATGGTCCCATCTACACCCATAAAGCTACCGCTGAACTGTGCGCCATCATGCTCAAAGATGCGGCCATGCTACAGACCCGTGATACTGAAAGGGTCAATAAAAAGCGTGCTAAGCATGATCTTGACCCTTTAGCGCCTTTGTTCACCGTTGAAGATGCCGAACAAGCCATAAAACAATTTGTACCATTGGAATATGGCGAAGTGACTCGGGTTATCCCGCATGTTGATATTTGTCTCTCAGATGCGGGGCATATTTTAGGTTCTGCTTTAGTTGAGCTGTGGTTAGGCGAGGGTAAGTCACAGAAGAAAGTAGTTTTCAGTGGCGATCTTGGCCGCGCAGGTATGCCGATTTTACGTAATCCGACCTTAGTCGATACGGCGGATTTAGTCTTAATGGAAAGCACCTATGGCAACCGTTTTCATCGCAGTTGGACTGAGACCCTAGCTGAGCTAAAAGCGATTTTTGCTAAGACAGTTAACGAAAGCCAAGGCAATATTTTGTTACCGGCTTTTTCCGTTGGACGAGCGCAGGAGCTATTATATCTTTTTCATTTATATGCAAAAGAATGGGATCTTGGCCGTTGGAAAATTTGCTTAGATAGCCCTATGGCCATTGAGGCAACTCGGGTTTATGTTAATAATTATCCACTAATGGATGAAGATTTTAAACGCTTTACTCGTCAGCATCCTGGACAGCACCCTTTGCTGTCGAATGTCGAGTTTATCCAGACGACCGAAGAGTCGATGGCATTAAATGACGTACATAAAGGATTAATTATTATCGCAGGTAGCGGTATGTGTAACGGTGGGCGTATTCGTAGCCACTTAGAGCACAATCTATGGCGACCAGAATGCGATGTAATTATCTGTGGTTATCAAGCCATTGGAACACCGGGGCGGACTTTAGTCGACGGTGCGAAGGAGCTAACCATCCACGGCAACAGTATTAAAGTAGCCGCTAAGTTGCATACAGTAGGTGGATTATCTGCCCATGCGGATCAAGCGGAATTATTACGCTGGTATCGACATTTTGAAGGCCAACCACCACTAATTTTAATCCACGGAGAGCCTGAAGCACAGCGCGGATTAGTCGAGGTCATTAATCAAGAACCTAAGACAAAACCGCAAGCGACTGCGATTGCCACTCATGGCGATAAATTGGATTTAACTGCGCTACCAAAGTTAGCGTGGAAACCCGCCTAAGTTTATCCGCCTTATCGACTATGCCTTATCGGAGACGGTAGGGCATTTTTATTTATGTTGTAAATCAATGTATCACCACGTAATCACAACACCGCTTTAAAATTCTTAGGACATAAATCATCTCAATATTTATAATTTTAATTGTTAATAATTCGTTGTAATTTGAGCCTGGGCTGTTAGATTATATTTTAATAAATGGTATTAGACTGCGTATCTAATGCGGTATAGCCAGATAAATAATAACAATAACAAGTCATCACGAGGTTTGAATGGAAGCAATTACGGAATTTGTTAGCCTAGTTAATGGCTTTGTCTGGGGTACACCTATGTTGGTGATGATCTTAGGCGTGGGTTTATTCCTTTCCCTTGGGCTGAGATTAATGCCTATTCTGAAATTAGGCACAGGTTTTAAGTTACTCTGGTCTGGCCGCATTCCCGATAAAGATAAAACCGTAAAAGGGGATGTGAGCCCGTTTAATGCGTTGATGACATCGCTTTCTGCCACTATTGGCACGGGTAATATTGCCGGAGTAGCCACTGCAATATTTGTCGGCGGTCCTGGCGCTTTATTTTGGATGTGGTGCACTGCGTTGGTGGGCATGGCGACTAAGTATTCGGAGGCTGTACTGGCGGTTAAGTATCGTGAAGTCGACGCTCACGGTAACCATGTCGGTGGCCCTATGTATTACATTAAAAATGGTCTCGGGAAAAAATGGGCGTGGTTGGGTACCTTGTTTGCGATTTTTGGATCACTTGCCGGATTTGGTATTGGTAATACTGTACAGGCCAATTCAGTTGCAGCGGCATTAAGCAGTAATTTTGGCGTACCGGCTTGGGTATCTGGTGCGTTGATGATGCTACTAGTGGGCGCAGTGTTGATGGGGGGTATTAAGCGTATTGCCGAGGTCGCCGGTAAGTTAGTGCCATTTATGACGATTTTTTACATTACTGCCGGCTTAGGTGTGTTGATAGTGCATATTCAAGATGTGCCTGCTGCATTTTCCTTAATTATTCACAGTGCTTTTAATCCCGTTGCTGCCCAAGGTGGTTTTGCGGGTGCAGCAGTATGGGCGGCGATTCGTTTTGGTGTGGCTCGAGGGGTGTTTTCTAATGAAGCTGGTTTGGGTAGTGCGCCGATAGCCCATGCAGCCGCACAAACCAATAACCCGGTAGCGCAGGGGCTAGTGGCTATGCTCGGTACGTTTATCGATACCATTGTCGTTTGTTCTATTACTGGGCTTGCGATTGTGGTTTCAGGCTCTTGGACTTCAGGAGAAAACGGCGCGGCGTTAACCTCATACGCCTTCGCCCATGCTTTGCCTATGGGCAATTATATTGTTGCTATTGCTTTGTCTATTTTTGCCTTTACCACCATTATTGGTTGGAGTTTTTACAGCGAGAAATGCGTGCAATATCTCTTTGGTATCAAAGCGGTAAAGCCCTTTAGGTTACTGTGGACCATAGCTGTACCCTTAGGCGCCGTTAGTTCACTAGATTTTGTGTGGTTACTGGCTGATACCTTAAACGCTATGATGGCTATCCCTAACTTAATCGCCTTGGCACTGTTAAGCCCTGTAGTCTTTGGTTTAACGCGGGAATACTTCATTAAAAAACGCGCTGATGAAGCCGCTAAATCAAGTTTGTAGATTCTTTATTCTAAGGATTGGTGGCGAATAAAATGGAGTTTTATAAAAGTCTGAGTGTTATTGCTTTTGCTCACGACTGACAGCGTGTAAGGCGTGACATTGCGGTGCTGTAGCTTTAATAATGCAGTTGCCAGTACTGTTGAGGTTTATTCTCAGGCGGAAATATCTAGGCACAAGTTTATGGGCTTAGGTGAAGTATCCGCTACATTTTGCAGTACTCAAATTTATCCTGCTGAACAGGTTAGTTTGAACGATCTTAAAAAGGATTTAAAAGTACAAGTTCAAAAATTGGGTGGAAATGCCCTTATTTTCTACGCATGCGGCAAAGCGAATTATCCTGCCAGTGGAGTTATATTTTGAATGCAATGGTGAAGGGTTTTCTATCGAAGATTAGCGATTATCTTTATAAAAAAGCTCACATAATTGTGAGCTTTTTTATTTATATCAATAATATTTCTGTATTAATCCGAGTTGTTGTCGAACTCAGTGTCATCGTGTAATTCAAAGGCTGGAGCGACATTAGGTAGGTCTTTAAATAAGCGTGTGAAGTGACGTTGCACGCCTTTCAAATCGATTCCGGATAATCCTGAGGCGAAACCAAACCAAGCATAAAGGCCGCTAAAGTTATCAAACATAGGCGGTAGATATTTAGGTGTCGTTAAAATCCCTTCTTGGCAGGCTTGGTATAGCACTGGAATATCTTCGATAGCTAATTTACCTAGGAATAACATAGGGATGAGCTCAGGAAGACCTGAGGTGATAGCGCTGCGGATAAAGTTAATGTTTTCCACATAGCCACGTACATAGGAAATATCTTTAGTGAAAAAGCTGCCACCTTCTACCATACCACCGCGAAAGACCCTTTGCGTAACACGGTAACTATCCGTTGCGCTTAAGTTTAATTCTCTGAAATAATTAAAAACTTCAATAAAGTCCGCGCCATTTTCTGCCATATCGACAGCCGCAACTCGGTCACTAATTCGGCGAGCTCGACCAGGATTTGAGCTGAGCGTCAGCATCTCAAGCAAAACAGCGAGACCTTCTTGAGTCGCTGCAACGCGGGGAGAGCCCACGCTTAACCAAGTGGCATGGGGCTGGGCTCGGCCATTGAGCGTTGTACCAACATGTACCCAGCCTTCATGAACCTCATATACATTCAGATCCGACTCGCTGAACATGGCTCTGCTATTGAGCTTAACCGTATCGCCACCGACGGCGGCATCAGAAACAATACCGTCACTGAGGCGCACGCACATATCATCGCTATGGAAGTATTTCTCTAAGCGTTGGCTGAGCACGTTAACGGCTTCTGGTGCACTGATGATTTTAGGGTGGTGTTTATTCATATGTCTCGCCGCTGGCAGCGAGAAAATATAACTGAGCTTATCACCTAGCTGGCGCAGTGTGTGGCGATCGCCGTGTAATCTGTGGCTCGCACTGCCATACAATTCTTGGCTAAGCTTACCAAACATTGGCGTACCTCTATTACCTAACATATCCACTACAAGACTATATTGGTCGACGTTTGCGACTAATATTTTACCGAGCTTATCGCGTTTACCCATGCGTCTATGGATATCTTGTTTTAAAGATAGCAGTTCTGCTTGCGTTGTTACTGGGTCAAAAGGTAAGACAATTTTTTGATAGAAGTCTTGCGTGATAGCCGGTAATACCGTGCCTTTATTAGAGAGAAAACGTTCCTCCATTTCCCTTGGCCATTTAATGGCATCTAAGATTTTTATGGGGGTTTGGATACGAATTAATTCATCAGAAAAACGGCGTAAATCTTGTTGATATTGGGCTAACGACTCAGACATTCCCGTATATCCTGCAGGTAGTTTCAGCTAAGAGATATTTTGGCCATCATAGCGTTAAAGCTTATTTATTCATATTGATTCACTGGCATGATTAGGAAATATCTCGATTAGTGGGGTGAAATTTTATCGCTTTTGCGAATCATTTTGGTGCAGCGATTACTATGTTAGTGCTATCAATTGTTAATTATAAGAATTAACATTTTGTTTTATATGCTTTTGTTTATATGGCATTAAAACTGCTTTGTTTTTATTCTGGAATCGGTTTACTAGAGTTAATAATGGCAGCGATGAGTTATTTGAGCGTGATCGAGCGGTATCACGAATATGAAGCCACTGTGCATGAACTGATGGAATCGATTCTAACGGGGATGGCCGATGCCGAGTTATTTCAACAACCTCAGGTGAATATTAAAACGATGAAAGGGGTAGCAAAGAGCTATCCCTTTGTTGAGCTGATGTATTTACTTAATAGTAAAGGGTTGCAAATAAGCCAGAATATCGCCGTGGTAGATCGCCAAATTGAGTTAATTCCGTTAGGTGGTAATCGCGATCGTAGCCAAAGGCCTTATTTTATCAATCGTGATGAGTCCGATGGCGTAAACATCACGCGGCCTTATTTATCTAATGCCAGCGGTAACTTATGCCTTTCTGCCTCCTTGGCGGTTTATCAACAGGAACAAAAACTGGGCTTTTTAGTGATAGATGTGGACTTGACCCGTTTGATTGAATTTATGATGGGAGATAGTGCCAGAAGGCGTGTGACTCCGGCGTTTAAAGTAGTTTATGGTGTGATAGTAGTAGGGCTGTTTGTGCTGGTGACAGTATTGATTTGGACCGCATTACGGGATATCTACGGCTTATTTACGGTTGATATTATTGGCCAAGATCCGCTGCAACCTTTTGGGATCATTATTTTTATGACGCTTGCTCTCGCGATTTTTGATCTCGGGAAAACGATTCTTGAAGAAGAAGTCCTAATGCATAAAGATATTTTTCGCCACAGCTCAACAAGGCGAACCATTACGCGGTTTGTTTCTACCATCCTCATTGCCATTTCGATTGAGGCCTTATTGACTATGTTTAAGGCGTCACTGGGTGAAAAACAATATATAGAGCCTGCAATCTGGATGATGTTAGCGGTAGTCGGTTTGTTAGTGGGGTTAGGGGCATATGTATATTTGGGCGCAAAGGCTGAATGGCTGTTGATTAAAACTCAAGCCTATAAAAGGAGTAAAAAAACACAGTAACGTTAAAAGTGTAGTGTTTTATCGGACTAGATATACAGATTTAGTCGATTCAATCACCCATAATTTTGCATTTCAGAAACGATAAATTAAGTGAGTGGGCATGGTAGTGGATGTCCACTCAATCGAGACACGAGTCAAAAATGCAAGGCTAGAAAAAATCGTCATCTCCTAATGCGCGTTTTAACTCTGCCCGTTCGAGGTAGTCCTCTAAACGTCTTTTGACCTCACGTCTATGTTGCATTGTTTCAGCAGCTTTACTGTTTTTGGGGTTGGTCATTGCCTCAAGTTCAGTATCGTTGGGCACGACTTCAGTAATATGAGCCATAACGAATTCCTCTAGTTGTTCCTAACGACTTTCTAACTAAAAAGAGTGTGGCAGAAAAGCAAAAAATTTTACGATTATGGGTAAAACTTTTTGTCCGTGGGCTGAACGAGTCAATTCACTGCGTTTTAGGGCAAGTCCGAGAGAATTACCGAGTATTTGGTTAATTTAGTTATTGCTTACTTTGTGATTGAGGGCACATTAGTGACGTAGCTGTATTTAGGCTAATCTGGCTTAAATCGTAGGATAAACTTGAATTTAGCAACGATCTCTACAACACTGAGCATAGTGTGACTGCCAATATATTGCTAAGGAATAGGCTTTAATGGACAAGGATGCGTTTTCTAAATCTCCTGATGAATCTAACAACATTTACTTTAGCGTATTAAGTTCTAGCTGGCTGATGATAGTGGCAGCGATCTTTTTTATGGGAATTTCTTGGTACGTGCTTGAAGAATATCTTAGGGATAGAGGAGAAGAGCGATTTGAGAATAATGTTCAAGAGCTAACTGAAGCGGTAAGTCGCCGAATGTTAGACTATGAGCAAGTATTACGCGGTGGGGTCGGCCTGTTGTTATCATCAAGTGATGTGACTCGTACAGAATGGCAAACCTATGTTGTTAATGCCAGGCTATCTGATTATTACCCAGGGTTTCAGGGGTTTGGTTATGCTTTATTGCTTAAGCCTGACACATTAAAAAACCAGGTTAAGCGCATTCAGACCGAAGACTATAAAAATTACCAGGTGTATCCAGAAGGGCTGCGTGATCAATATTGCACGATTTTATACCTAGAGCCTTTTGATTGGCTTAATCAAATGGCGCTAGGCTATGACATGTGCTCTGAGGCGAATAGGCGTAAAGCGATAGATAACGCAATTGCGACAGGGCTACCAATGGTCTCGGGTAAAGTTACCTTGGTTCAAGATGGGTTAGATAATACCCAAGCGGGATTTTTAATGTATTTAGCCCTTTATCAAGGTTTAGCGACCACAGAGATTGAGCGTAAACAATCTGCTACCGGACTCGTTTATGCAGCATTTAGGATGGATGATTTTATGCAAGGGATTATGGGCGACCGTTTCTCTGGCCTTAAACTTGCCATTTATGAAAACGCACAGGCCAGTGCTGACAGTTTAATGTTTGCTAGCAGTAAGGCATTACCCCGACAGCAGGATGTGTTTTATCACTCACATAATGAAACCATGGGTGGGCAAGTTTGGCGTTTAGATATCTCATCACAATCGCGTTTTATCTCACAATCAGAAGAATCCCAAGGCCTCTGGTTACAGTTCATCGGTTGTACTTTTATTTTAGCGTTGTTTTACTCAGTGCTTGTTATGGCACGCAATCGGTATAAAGAGTCCCAACTGACCTCTGAGTTAATTGCTAACGAAAAACGCTTTAGATTAGTGATTGAAGCCTCCCCCAGCGCGCTGCTAATGATCGATAAAGCGGGGTGTATTACGTTAGTCAATACTCACGCCGAACGTTTATTTGGTTATGCTAGAGACGAGTTGCTCGGGCGCTCAATCAATATGTTGTTGCCCGAAGCGCTAAGAAATATCCATCAGCAGCACATGAGCCAGTACCTAGCGCAACCGATAGCTAAAAATATGTCGATGCGTGATGACTTATTTGGCTGCTGTAAGGATGGTAGCCGGCTTGCTATTGAAGTGGGGCTAACGCCAATCCATTTTAGTCAGGGCATTTCTATTCTTGCGACGATTAATAATGTGTCTGAACGTAAACGTATTGAAATTCAGCGAGCTGAACATACGCAAGAACTGGAGCGTATTAACCAAGAGCTAGATAGATTTGCTTATATAGCCTCCCACGATTTGAAATCACCACTGAGGGGGATAGAGCAGCTCACCTCGTGGCTGTCTGAAGATTTAGCCGATAATACTAATGAGGATATCCATAAGTATCTGAGGCTTATTCAAAGCCGTATTCATCGAATGGTATTGTTACTCGACGGGCTGTTGATGTTTTCACGCATTGGGCGTGTCGACAATGAAACGGTTGAAGTCAATAGTCGGCAGCTAATTGAAGATATGTTTGCTTTGGTTGCACCGCCAAAAGGATTCGAATTAGCGCTAAAAGGTGAGTTCCCACAGTTTCATACCGTGAGAGTATTATTAGAGTTGGTGTTACGAAATTTAATCAGTAATGCGATTAAGCATCATGACCAAGAAACCGGTGTAATAACGGTCTCATGCGAATCGATTGACGAATATTATTGGTTTAGTGTGAATGATGATGGCCCTGGTATATCAAGCTCATATCACGAAAAAATATTTCAAATGTTTCAAACGCTTAAACCAAGGGATGAGGTTGAAGGTAGTGGTCTTGGCCTATCTCTCGTTAAAAAAACGGTTGAAAGCATAGGCGGTAAAATCCAACTTCAATCAGACGGTCGGGGTTGTTGTTTTCGCTTCAGTTGGCCAAAGCAGATTAGCCGTAAGGAGGCTTTATGAGTGCAGTCAATCAATATCAGCAGGTTACTATTTTACTGGTTGACGATGATGATGTGGATTATATGGCCGTGCAGCGAGCGATGCAGCAACTACGATTACTTAACCCTATCGTACGGGCTCGAGACGGAATTGAAGCATTATCTATCCTTACGAGTGTTGATGGGATTAAAGGTCCTTATCTTATTCTACTGGATTTAAATATGCCCAGAATGAATGGTTTTGAGTTTCTTGAGCAAATACGTGCCGATCCAGCGCTCACTTCTGCAGTGGTTTTTATGCTGACGACGTCAAGTACCGATGAGGATAGGATGCAGGCTTATAGTCATCACGTAGCGGGCTATATGGTTAAAACTAAGATGAAAGACGGCTTTAACCACATTTTTAATATGCTCGAGGGTTATTGGCGCATCGTTGAGCTTCCATCTGCATAGGGTGAGTATATGGATTTACTACTAATCGATGATGACGAAGTTGATAGAACGGCGATCATAAGAGCACTTAGACAATCAAAGTTGACATTTAATGTAGTCGAAGCTAATTGTGCCTTTGATGGTTTGAACTTAGCGTTAGAGCGTCATTTTGACGGCATTTTATTAGATTATTTATTGCCCGACGCCAATGGATTAGAAGTATTGATTAAGCTCAATGCGATGACCCAAGATCAGACGGTCGTGGTTATGTTAAGTCGTTATGAAGATGAGAAATTAGCGCAACGCTGTATTGAGCTGGGCGCACAGGACTTTTTACTTAAAGATGAAGTGAACTCACGGATATTAACCCGCGCTATCCGCTACGCGAAACAACGATCTTCGATGGCGTTAGCATTACGCAACAGCCACCAAAAGTTGAAAGAGCTCGCAGAGCACGACTCCCTCACTAAGCTTGTAAATCGCTACGGTTTTGAACTATGCCTAAATCGTGCCATTGCTAGAGTGAAACGCAGCAATGATTTTTTAGCCGTCATTCTATTAGACCTCGATGACTTTAAAGCAATTAATGACACATTAGGTCATCAAGTTGGAGATACGCTATTAGTCCAAGTGGCATCACGATTAAACGATTTGCTACGTGATGGTGATGTTCTTGCCCGTTTAGGTGGCGATGAATTTGTCGTGCTAGTGACTGATGATGAACATCAATATTTTCCTATGATAGTGGCAAATCGCTTATTAAAAGCCTTCGAAGAAATCTTTTGTCTTGGCGATAATGATGTATTTATAGGCGCTAGTATTGGTGTGGCTTTTTATAATGAGGCGGCTTCAAACAGTGAAGAACTGATGAAAAGTGCTGATATTGCTATGTATCGTGCAAAGAAAATGGGACGAAATCAAATCCAGTTTTACTCAGAGGCGTTAGATAAAGAAGTACGATATCGTAATCATATTGAGTCAAGTTTACGTATGGCCTTAAAGCGCAATGAGTTTAAGGTGTTCTATCAAGTACAAGTCAATGCAAAAACACACCAACTTGTGGGTATGGAAGCCCTTATCCGTTGGCAGCATCCTACAGATGGCATTATCGGCCCAGATCAATTTTTACCCATAGCCGTTGAGATAGGTTTAATGGCTGAAATTGGGGATTGGGTACTTGAACAAGCTTGCGCTCAGGCGCAGCGTTGGCTAACGCAATTACTGCCGACAGGACTCACATTTACCATCGCTGTTAATCTCTCTGCGTCTCAAATTGATAATGGACGTCTATTTGATAAAATTGTGCACGCGTTGCAGCTTACAGGATTACCTCCTAGCGCATTAGAGCTCGAAATTACTGAAAATTGCCTTATTGAAGATCCCCACGAACACGCAAAAGAGCTCGATAAAATTGCTCAATTAGGAGTACGTTTTGCCTTAGATGATTTTGGTACTGGCTTTTCATCTTTAGAGCACATCAAACTATTTCCGATTAGCGTACTGAAAATCGATAAAAGTTTTATCGCAAGCTATGACAAAGATGAAAAAGATACCCGTTTGCTCACGGCATTATTTAATTTCGCCCATGGTTTTAATGTGATATCGGTTGCCGAAGGGGTAGAGACAATGCAACAAGCTGAGTTTTGCACTTCTCGCCATTGCACTGTATTACAGGGGTATTTATTTTCGCCACCGCTCGATGCAATGACATTTGAGGCGAAATATATTTTACCTTTGTTAACCCCTACACAAGTGCGAATGTAAGGTACCTCGCAGTATTGTAATAGCATACTGATTTCATCTGGTTAGCAGTATTTTCTTGCTTTACACTCAGATATAGACAAATATCTGCCCCTTTTCTGTTGTGGCGTATTTGATACTACAGAACGATTTATCCACACACACTTACGTTGGTCACTCAGCCATGAAAATAGGCATTTTATCTCAATTTCCGCAGTTATATTCAACACAACGATTAGTGGAAGCATGTCAAAAACGCGGACATGAGGCGGTCGTGATCAATACACTGAACTGCTATATGAATATCAACTCCATTAAACCGAGTATTCATTATGAAGGTACTGAACTCGTTGGGTTTGATGCCATTATTCCGCGTATTCATGCCAGCGTGACTTTTTATGGTTGTGCTGTGGTACGTCAGTTCGAAATGATGGGCGTGTATGCGGCTAACGATTCAATCTCTATTGCACGTTCTCGGGATAAGCTGCGGGCGTTGCAATTACTTTCCCGTAAAGGGATTGGTATGCCAGTGACAGGTTTTGCAAATAAGCCCAACGATATCCCTGATCTCATCAATATGGTGGGTGGCGCTCCATTAGTGATTAAGCTACTCGAAGGTACTCAAGGTATTGGCGTGGTATTAGCTGAGACCAAAACGGCTGCAGAGAGTGTGATAGAAGCATTTTTAGGGCTTAAAGCGAATATCTTAGTGCAGGAATACATTAAAGAATCCAATGGCAGTGATATTCGTTGTTTTGTTGTTGGTGATAAAGTCATAGCCTCTATGAAGCGCCAAGGACCAGAGGGCGACTTTCGCTCCAATCTGCATTTAGGTGGCTGTGGCGAGGTGGTTAAAATCACCGCCACAGAGCGTAAGATGGCGATTGCGGCAGTGAAAGCCATGGGCTTGGTTGTTGCGGGGGTGGATATTTTACGCTCTAACCGCGGCCCCTTAGTCTTAGAGGTTAATTCGGCGCCCGGTATCGAAGGTATTGAGCAAACTACAGGGATTTCGGTCACTGAGCCAATTGTTGAATATATTGAGAAAATGGTCTCAGCCCGTAAAACGAACAGGCCAATCATCGCCTAATCGATGATAGTTATAAAATAACGCCACCGCTTAAGGTGGCGTTTTTATTTATGCAGGGAGCTTATCCCGAGTTCAGGCTTAAGCCTAAAGATCAAAACTGTAGGAATAGCCGAGTACCAGTTTGGCATCATCATCGCTAAGATCGGTATCTGACACCATAAACGACACTGTGCCCATGCTGGTGTCTGCGCTGAGTGTGACGTTATAGTCGGCATAATTATCTTCGCCAAACCAAGATTGAACAACATCACCGCTTGAGTAACCATAGTGCACCGATAAGCTTAGCTTCTCGGTAAGAGGCACAGAGACAGTTGCGGCAAGATAGCTGAGATCTTTATTATCTAAAGGCTCTGCTGCGACATCGTCACCGGCATTGATGACATGGGAGTAACCGAGTTCAAGCCACTTCCACGTTACTGCAGCATGGAGTTCACCAAAATCAATGCTGCCAGGAGCGTCTGGATAGGCGTAGTAGAGGTAGCCAAAATCGTAGCTAATATCGTCAGTAATACTACCGCCATAACCGGCGTAGAGATCCAGCTCGTAGCTAGTATCGTCGCCAAAGTCCACATTCGATACCCAAGTACCCGCATAAAATCCAGCATCATGGCTATAGTCAATACCACCTTGGATTGCTACCGCGTCCTTGGTTTGGGTTGCACCGCGCCATAGGTAATTAGAGGTACCACCAATGTTGCCTGATACGGCTGCAAAGGCATTGCCAGCCAGTATCATTGTCGTCGATAAAGCCAAAACGCTATACAGTGATTTCTTCATGCTCATCCCCTCGATTGACTTATTTATCGATTCACCAGTGGCACACCTAAGTAAACAGTGGTCATTAGTGCATCTTGGTTATTTCTAATAAGGGATTTGCGAATCACATGCCATTATTACAATTACATATAAAACAATGTATTAGATAATTATAAGTGGGGAAAATATATTTGCTTGTCAGTTTATGAGGCAGAGGTGCACTTTTGTTGTGCGAAAAATGCTCAAGACTTCATTGGAATAAGGCAAAAAAAACGCCTCACTATGGAGGCGTTGTTTTGATATGACTAACTTAGTTTAGGCTGTCGCGTAGGGTCTTACCCGCTTTAAACTTAGGTACAGTCGCTTCTGCAATTTGAATTTCTTTACCCGTTTGTGGGTTACGGCCAGTGCGAGCGGCACGAGTCGCTGTTTCAAAAGAACCGAAACCTACGATGGAGATTTTGTCACCATTTTTCATTGATTCGGTAATTGCTGCTTCAAAAGACTTCAATGCACGTGCGGCTTCAACTTTCGTTAGATCGGCATTTTCTGCAATTTTGGCAATAAGTTCAGTTTTGTTCATTTTTATTGTCTCTTCTTTCCGTAGATTTATTTGAAATTAGCGTGCCTAACATGCCATAAGGTTTAGCGCTTGGAAAGTCTTTTGCGCTCTGCTTACTGCAGGATATTCAGTAAAGTGCAGAATATTTACTCAGTTCGTGACTTAGATTTTATTCTTCTAACAATTGGTAAAGTAATTTTTTAACTAGCTTGGGTTCAAAGGGCTTATCGCATAAGGCATTGACGCCCGCTTGAGATACATTACTCAGATGGGTATCGTTGGCTTCAGATGAGACCATTAAGATAGGAATATGCGCTTGTAAACTTTCATTGCGAATAAATTGAGTCAGAGCTAGGCCATCTACACTGGGCATATTGTAGTCGGTGATCACTAAGTCAAACATATTGTGTTTCATCAATTCAATGGCCTGCGCACCATCTTCGGCCTCGGTAATGAGTTTCATGCCTAAGTTAGTAATAGTGCGTTTAATCACGTTCCTTGCCATACGGCTATCATCAACAACTAATACGCGTACATCCTGCACGTCAAAGTTACTGAGGTCGAGTTCATCGTGGCTGAGTAAATCAATCGTCGCATTCAAAGCTGTCCCCAAATGCTCTGCACTGAAAGGCTTAGGAAGAATTGCCACCACGCCCGATTGACGGAATATTTCAAGTTGTTCACGGCGACACTCGCTAGAGACCAACATAAACTGAATATCTTTAAAGTCGGGTTTAGCTCTTAAATAGCTCAAAAGCTCTATGGCAGTGCCGTCATCAAAATGCATGGCGCTGGCAATAAGATCAGGTTTATGACGAGTAATAATTTCTTTCGCCGCTTCAATATTTTCTGCGGTTTGAATACTGAGAATGCCTTCCTGTTGTAAACGCTGAATAATAATTCGACGCTGTGTCTCTGAAGGCTCGACTAAAAGAATAGAAAGTTCGCTGGGCAATAAATGGCTCATAGTTTACTTCACGTTATCAAGTTAAGAATCGCGGCTATTTCGTTCGGGTGACTAAGCTATTAATAACAGCTTAGTCACAAATGTCCATCACTGCGTTTGGCGGGTCAAATATTGACTCGTCACCTTAGAAAACGCTGCCCAATATTGTATGAGTAAAATGAAAATCATGCTTGCCGTCAGTGGCAATATGGGAATGTTGTGGCCTGAAATAACTACTTTTACATCTTCAGGTGTAATGCGATAAGCAATAATGGCTGTAATCGCGAGGGCGGAAAAGCCTAGGGTTTGCATACCAATAAAAATTTTCAACATTAAACTTGACCAAGGTGTACGCATTAACATACCGATCAGCACAGGAAATACACTCAGGGTAAATATATCAAAGGATTGGGCCATCACTGCCCGTAAAAGTGCAGCAATACAGCAACAGCAATATAAAGCGATAAGTAGCATAAGGCGTTTAGGCATGGATTGATCTGTAGGCCGGTAACGAAGAAGGTAAGCAAGTGTAAGAAATGCGCGAATCCGAGTCCAGCATAACTGCAATATCGTGTAGAATATGCCCTTTTTCTAGGGTGCTAAATAGGTGGGATTTATGACGGAAACTGAGTTTTGGGGTTTAGTCACGCGAACGGAAGCGGCGCAATCGCAGGAGTCTTTGGCTCAAGCACTAAAACAGAACCTCGCCGAGTTAAGTAATGAAGAGTTAAAAGCCTTTGATAAAATCTTTGGTCAGCAGATGCGCCGTAGCTATTTATGGTCGGTTTGGGGCGCAGCTTATATTATTACGGGTTGTGATTCTGAATACGCCTTTGCTGAATTTAGGTGTTTTTTAATTTCACTTGGCAAAGAAATTTACGATGGTGTGGTGAATCAACCAGACATTTTAGCGCGTTTAGCTGCTTGGCCAGAAAAAGATGCGTATGCGTACCCCTTTGTCGATGAGTATGATCTTATTGCAGGGCAATTGTACGAAGATAGAACCGGTGATGAGTTACCCTTTATGCCATCGGGTAAAGCGACACCCGCGGGGAAAAAATTTAGCACTAAGCCCAAGGATTTAAAGTTGCAATACCCTGGACTCAGTGCACGTTTCCCTTTTTAATCAGTAAAATAAACTATCAGCGTAAGCAGGCATTAGTGCTGACATCAAAGGTCATGCCGTATTTAGGGCAGATACTTTTCATTAGTTTGTGCTCATGTAGAGTCAGTTACTGATTAAAATCTTGCTGCAGCTGCTCAGTCATTTGAGCTTCGGCGGTATTTTGCACCTGAGCCAATTTGCTAAAGTGGGTGTTAACCGCCTGTTGTTGAACTATGGTTAATGGTGCTGCAGAGCTTGAAAAGCTTAGGCTAGTTCCAATTGTCAGCAGCGTCAGTAAAGCCAGTTTACATGACAATAAGCTGGATGAATGAGTGGTTGTTACGTTCGCTATTTTTACGTGCATAGGTGAGCTCCAAATTAACAATTACGTTTAATTCGTTAGTTCTAAATCGTGCATCCCTAGACGGTAAAGAAAACGAGTTGAGTTGTACTGTGATGGGCTTAGCTTATTGTATAAATATTGAACCAATACTGAACAGTTAGTTAATGTTCATTTTTCATTTCTATGCATTGAAATCCTTGCTTGCGAGTATCAAACTGGCACATAGAACCGCATTCCCAAGGCGCATCGTCGTAGAAGGCAGATTGCTGGCGCGCAAAATCGCTACAGGCATCATAGCTATCAAAGTTATCAGTTTTTTTATACTTTCCAGAGTTATAGCCATGATTGTAGATAAAGGCCGACCAAGTTTTAGGGCCAGTATCTTTGTCTGCTGGAGAGATAAACCAAATCGCACTGACAACGCAGCTAAATAGGATCAGAATGAACACAGGGATCACGGGGAATTTCATGTTATTAAACAAGCTATGTGAACAATAGCGGAAGGATAACGCTTTTTTGATGCTTATGCGCTAAAAAATATTACAAATTAGTAACTTTATCACTACCAGTTACATGTAGATACAAAACGATACGTATAACATGGTGCTTAAGTAGGGTATTTGTTTATTTATACAATGGTTTACATTGAATTGATTGTATTTATATCAGCTTTACATTAAGCCCAAGTTCAGGTTAGATTTTGTACTGTAGTTCACAGAAAGTTATTGAAGCCTTGGAGGCAAATATGAAAATTCAGTCCCTTATACTCGCAAGTGTGTTGAGTTGTAGTGCAGCTTGGGCGGCCGACGAGGCGCCAGTGAACCCAGTTACTGAAGATGGAATGGTTAAAATTACTTGGCAAAATCCTAAAGATTTTCGTGATATAAAATCATCCGGAGAGATCCAATCCCGTTATGAAAAGCGTTTATTTGAAACCTTAACTAAAAATATCAGTAAAGAAGCATCAAAGATTTTAAAGCCTAATCAAAAGCTTGAAATGACGATGACTGATGTTGATCTTGCCGGCGATATGCGACCCACTTTTGGTGCAACCCCCGATGATTTACGTGTTATTAAAGATCTTTATCCCCCAAGAATGACTTTTACTTATCAAATTTTAGAAAATGACAAAGTGATTATTGTCGGTGATGAAAAATTGTCAGATATGGGCTTTTTAGGTGGGATCCATTCGTCAACGGATAAACCCTTTATTTACGAAACTAAGATGCTAACTGAATGGTTAAAGAAAACGATTGCACCACAGCTGTAATCACTTTGTCGGTCATTAAGGTTTAAGTACTTAAAGCCTGCTGGCCATGATCGATAGAATCTCATAGGCTAAGCCCGTTACTTGTGGGGTTAGCCTATTTTTATCTGCTGCTCAAATCTTCAAAATAGTGGATCTAATATATTGAATATCATTTGAAATAACGACTTGATGGGCGCTTTAGATATTATGTTGTGTGGTAATGTGCAGCAATAAAGAGCTGAAATTCATCGATGAGTTTCAGCTTTTTATGTAACTAACCATAGCTCGCTATGGCGTACGACAGAGCGCATTGATATGCGCAAAAATCTGCGCATTCAGTCAGAAATAAATTTTATTTTCAAACTAATCATTTATAGCATTGATTTAGTTTGTTAAATTTAGATTTTTCGACACTCGTTATCCCGAGTTCAGGTTAACTAGCTTTGTTTCTTAAAGGCTTGTAGCATTTGCAGCAATGCACCAAGCTGACGCACGTAGGTCTCAAGTTCTTTAAGATCCAGCGCTGGATTTTCTTCCATACAAGTTAAGTCATCGACCAACTCTTGTACATACGGCAGAAAACGATTACTCGAAGCAACAAAACCTTGTTCTGCCGTGAATATACTGGTGAAGTTTCCATGGCCAGCTTTCTTTAGCTCATCTAATTTAGCGTCAGCGTCTATGGCTTGGCGATAGGCGATTTGAAGGTTCTCTTTCAGTTGCTCTATAACCTTAGTGTGTGGCATAACAGCGTCTCATGGCAAAATTTGCAGGAATTATAAGGGGCAAAGGATATGGCAACAAGCCAATGGCGATTAATAGTATCAATCTGTTTGCTGGCTTTTATGGGTTTCAGTATCCAAGTCGCGAGTGCTGAAACAGATAAACCGCCATTTTACCAAGTGCAATGGCACGGTAAGACTGCGTATTTACTGGGTTCGATTCATATTGGTCGTGCCGATTTTTATCCTTTACCCGCTCAAATTGAAGCTGCTCTGGGCAAAGCTCGTGGCCTAGTGGTCGAAGTCGATATTAATAAAGCCGATAGTACCGCCTTGTTGCAGCAATATGGCCGTGCCGATAAAACTAAGGGGCTAGATTGGCAGAGCCGAGATAAAAATACGCTGCAGATCATGGCGCCTTATTGTGCATCTGCTGCCAATGTTTGTCAGTTAATTCAATCCTTCGCGCCTTGGCTACAAGCCACCCAAGTTAACCTAATGCGTTATAACGCATTAGGTTACAGTACTGATTATGGTGTCGATATGCAGTTGATGACTCGTTATGCCGCTTTACCTGTGTATCAACTTGAAACGGCAGAGTCGCAATTTCAGTTATTAGCGTCTTTTGGTAGTCAAGAGCAATGGTCTATGGTGCGTGAAGCCATTAGTACTTCGGATGACGAGCTTTTATCGTTAATTACGGCTTGGCGCTCGGGCAATGAAATTGGGCTCGATAGCATAATGCAGCAGCAAATGGGCGGAGAGGACGATACTCAAATGCTAGAAAAGATCCTCTGGCAGCGTAATCATGTGATGGCCGATGGCATTATAAAATTAATGGGTTCGGCTGACGTAGCTGCACCTTTATTTGTGGTAGTCGGCGCTGGCCATGTAGTCGGCGACAAAAGTGTGGTGCAATTGCTAAAACAGGCAGGCGCCAAAGTTAACGCCTGCTGGAAAGATGTATGTGAGTAACCATTTAAGGTAATAGCCTTAAACTGCTGGGCTTTGCCCTAAAAAGTGCACATATCGACCGAGGGAAATATAGGGCTCGCGTTGTGAGTATTCGAGTTCCATTTGTAGCAGTTGTTGGTAATCGAAATCGACAGGCTGGCTCTTTTTTAAATAGTCGTGGATCACGCGCACGCCCGACTGGCTGATAAGTGACATGTGCCAATCGCTAAACCAGTCTTTAACTTCTTGAATATAAAGTGGATGAGTTGGCGTAAGCTTGACTTTTTTCCTCACTTTTAGATCTGCGGCGACGTAATCGAAGTTACCCGACACTAAAGCATGAAAGCGCATAGCCTCTTTGTTATAAAACATTAACGAGAATAATCCGTTGGGTTTTAGCATGCTGATTAACCCTGCCATAGTGGTTTTAGCATCCACTAACCATTCGACAACGGCATGACACAAAATGATATCGAAATAGCCGTGGTTATCGACCGACAGTGCTTGGATAGGAGCGTGAATAAGCTGGATGGCTAATGGCGTTGGTGATGCCTCTATCTGCTCTTTTGCTTGGGCGAGCATTTCAGCTGAGATGTCGCACAATACAACTTCATGGCCGAGGCGGGCTAATTTTTGGCTAAAGTAGCCAAAGCCACCGCCGGCATCTAATATCCTCAGTTTCTTCTCACCAATATTCGCCAGCGCAGGGGCAAGATCGCGCCACAGTACCGCAGCACGAATTTCACCTTTTGGGGTACCATAAATGTTTTTCGCAAATTTTTGCGCGAGCTTATCAAAATTCTTATCTTGCACGTGATAACTAGGATAAAGAGGCTGGGGCGCTAGTGTGGCACAAGCGTAAATTTTTAGCACTCAGGAGATGTTATAACCCTGTACTGTTGAATTACGGCATAATGCTGATTTTTAACACATTGATTTTATTGTAATTGTTTTTATCTGTGAAACTTAGTGATACACAGGGCTCTGTTCTGTGGGTTATAATCGACTAGTTTGAAACAAGCCTGGCTCAATCACTGCCCATTCGAAGAGTCAGCATCAGCCCTTACTAAGACGCAGCTTTACCTATTTCATACTCGTTATTTGTTTGATTGAACAGTTGTTATTCGACTGCGTGGAAATGATGTATGCGATACATTTTGTGTCAAGGGACAGTTAATTAAAAGGTACTCAGATTTGAATAATGCATATTGTGTTGAATTGAGCGCGATGCCATCGCTGTTTTCTCTTTATCGCAAGATCTTCTTTGGCCGTAAGCCGGGTTGGGATCAGCAACCGTTACCCTACATTAAAGTAACTACGCCACGCGTGATCTTATCTGAAGCTAAAGTCAGTCAATACGCACAGGTTTGTGGTTTTCAATTTGATGGTAAAGTCCTACCGCCAACTTATCTCTACGTGATGGCATTTCGTCTACATGCGGTGATTTTTACCCACGATGGCATCACTTTTCCACTGCTTGGCATGATCCACTTAAAGAACCGTATTCAGGTGTATCGTCCCGTGACGATTAACGAAACATTTTCCTTCGAATGTGCTCTGGCGACAAGTCGTGAAACAGATTCGGGTTTAGAGTTTGAATTTGTTTCTAAGGTATTTGTTGGAGATGAACTCGTTTGGGAATCACTATCAACCTATCTATATCGTATTGATGTTGCAGGGCGACGCGTGCGTCCACCTAAAGCCATTGATATGGCATGGGAAACACCACAGAGTTGGAGTTTGAGTGACGATTTAGGTCGTCGTTACGCTAAGGCATCTGGTGACTATAATTTGATTCATTTGCATCCAGTGCTTTCAAAACGCTTTGGTTTTGATCGCGTGCTCGCCCATGGTATGTGGTCTAAGGCACGTTGTTTGGCAGAGTTAATGCCAAGTATCGGCGAGCGTCCGTTTACTGTTGATGTAACTTTTAAGCTGCCGTTGTTGATGCCTGCCGATGTTGGCTTTAGCTATGAAAAAAGTGTCGATAAGATGATTTTTGAATTACGCGACAGCAAAGGTCGTCGACCGCATTTAAGCGGTGATGTGCAGTTTTAAATAGCACCTGTCTAACTAATATTCACATAGTGACAGCGCCTTAGGGCGCTTTATTATTGAGCTTTTCGTCTTAGCCGCAATTAATGATATATCTATTTTTATAAGGATAATCCCATTTCAGGGCGTGTTCAGATACAAACCGATAAATTAGTGCATCGTTATTTAGGAAGTGTGTTTCATGTTGTGTTCCCATTGCCATCAATACATCAAAGTTAGTGATATCAGCCAGCAAAGGGGCGGTGGATTTGATGCTGAGGTACGTTGTCCCCATTGCATGGCTTGGCTGGGTCATAACCCTGTATTTGGTAAACTGAAGCTATTGGGATTTTATTTAAGCGCTTTTACAGCCGCCTATAGTTACTTCGATGCTTCGGTGCGTAATATTATGATCCCAGTGATGATTTTTTCGCTAATGTTATTATTTGTCAGTCACTTTATGGATCAACTCGTCACCAAAGAAGCACCAGAACAAGTTGATGATAGCGATCAACGGCAGAAGCACCGTTAGTTTGGAGGGGGTAATTTTATAAACAATACCGCATATTGAGTACCTTTCACCGGTACCCAATATAACGTCAGTAACGCTGTGAGAATAGATATTTAACGCATGGCGTAATAGCTTACTGCACGACTTGTTCTTGACCTGCTAATGAATGCTCAACGTAATAAATCCCACCAAAAATCACTACGCTGAAGATCACGATCCCTAAGATAAGCCCTAAGTTGTTACGAAAAAATGTTAGCATGAACATTGCCTTTTGCTGGATAGAAGTGGCGCCATATCGAACTCAACTTCTTCGTTATGCTCGCCGACATAAAAACTAAATACACCTAGTTAAAAACTAAATACACTATAGTTATACTCACTTAAGTTAAGCTTAAATGCGCATCTTCGCTAGGGTTTCAGGCCGAGCCTTATCTGACCTTACGGGTATGATTGAGCACAGCACACATCTTGTAACCCTTTGCAAGATGATTACCTTATTGCAACTTACTATCGCACTGACATAAACTTGTGCCACTTTTTAACTATGGGGACGACTGAGTGAGACTTAAACGTCACATAAGACGCACGATTTCAATATGGCTTTCTGCCGTATTGATAATGCTGTCTTTTGCCGCCTCAGCCCATAGTGTGACCCATCTTGATGATGGCGCTAAGACCCACTGTACGCTGTGCTTCCATCAGCATCAACTCAACAAGATTATCCCGACCCAAGCGCTAACGCTAAATTTAGTTATACAGCATTTCGATGTGGTCGAGTTTATTTTACCTCCTTCTACTTTTAAACACGTCAGTGTTTACCGCAGTCGTGCGCCTCCCTACGCTCTCTAAATCAACTTAAACATTTTAACTTATTGTATTTCTTGATGACTTTATATTAGTCGTCGAGTGCTAGTTGTATTTTGGAGATATCATGACTGTGTTAAATACCCGAGTTTCCTTGGTGGCTTTGGCGTGTGCGCTTATTTCGCCGAGCCTATGGGCTGAAGATTCGAGCCTTACTAACCCTGCTATCAGTGCCGTATTAAATGGTTACTATCAAACAGGTGAACGTCCATTAGCCGAAAGTCCAGATGGTTTTGGTTTAGGTGAGACTGAGTTAGCCTTAAGCGCCAATATTGACGATATGTTTTACGGTAAAGTCACTGCTGTGGTTGAAATGCACGACGGTGATACCGAGCTGAATCTTGAGGAAGCTTTTATTCAAACCATGGCTATGCCAGCGGGGTTCTCTATTCGTGGTGGTCGTTTTTTATCGGACATTGGTTACCTCAATAACCAACATTTACACACAGATTCCTTCACCGATCGCCCTATTGCTTATCGTGCATTTTTAGGCGGCCATTATTTTGATGATGGTGTGCGTTTGAACTATGTCGCACCAACGGATTTGTATTGGACCATGGGTGTTGAAGCCTTTAAGGGCGAGAGTTTACGCGCCGCTGATGAGCATGGTGAGCGTGAGTTTAAAAATGTCGGTGTGTACACCTTGTATTCAAAAGTGGGTGGTGACATAGGCGATAATAGCTCATGGCAAGCGGGCTTGAGTTACTTACGAAACGAGAATGGCCAAGTAACTCCCCATGAAGCGCATGAAACCGAGGACGAGCATGAAGCTGTTGAGGGTCATGACCATAGCCACGCCGCATCTTACACGGGGCAAAATACCTATGGCGCTGATTTTGTATATAAGTGGGCACCTAACGGCAACTACAAATATCAAAATCTAAGCGTGAGCGGTGAGTATTTCCGCGTAAGTGATTTTACCCCGACCGACTTACATCCTGAGGATGCGCCGAGCAAAGATTACCATCAAGGTTGGTATTTGAGCAGTGTGTACCAATTCACGCCTAGCTGGTCAGCGGGCGTGCGTTACGGTGAAGCTGATACGCAAGAGCTGCATGATGATCATTTTCATGAGCAAAAATTGAAGGAGTCAGAAGTGAGTTTGGCTTGGCATTCTAGCCATTTTTCAACGGTTCGTTTTCAGTATACCCATCAAAATGGTACTAATTTCGATGGCATAGAAGACGATAACATCTTTACTATTCAATATATTATGTCTCTGGGGGCTCACGGTGCACATCAATTCTAATTTAGCTAAAGTGGCCGCAGTGGCCTTATCTATCACTTATACCGGTTTGGCTCACGCTGAACTGAATGTGTTTGCCTGCGAACCTGAATATGCGGCGTTAACGAAGGAGCTGGCTCCTACGGCCAATATCTATTCGGCGACGACGGCGTTTCAGGACCCACACCAAGTGCAGGCACGTCCGAGCTTGATCGCCAAAATGCGACAGGCGGATCTTGTCGTCTGCGCCGGTGCCGATCTTGAAGTGGGTTGGTTACCTATGCTGCAGATGAAGTCGGCAAACGCGAATGTTCGCTCGACTGATCAAGGCTTATTTTTTGCTGCCGATCAAATCGAGACTTTAGATAAGCTGGCCAGTGTCGATCGCAGCATGGGTGATGTGCATGCCCAAGGCAA
Source organism: Shewanella morhuae (assembly GCF_900156405.1). GTDB lineage: Bacteria > Pseudomonadota > Gammaproteobacteria > Enterobacterales > Shewanellaceae > Shewanella > Shewanella morhuae. The sequence continues at coordinate 30,421 of NZ_FTNN01000006.1, read as the reverse complement.
TCCACATATCCATTTTGACCCAACGCGCCTATTAAAAGTCGCAACGGCGCTAAGTGCTAAATTGACTCAGTTAGATCCTGCTGGCGCGGCCGCTTATCAAACGTCACTGGCTGATTTTACCACTCGCTGGCAAACCGCAATGCCACGTTGGGAAGCGCAAGCTAAGGGATTGCAGGGTAAAAAAGTGATCGCTTACCACTCAAGCTTCAGATACCTATTCAACTGGATTGGTGTTGAGCAAGTGGCTGATTTAGAACCTAAACCGGGTTTGGCGCCTACTAGCGGCCACTTAGCAAGTCTGCTGGCGCGCGCAGAACAAGGGGATATTCTCGCAATAGTTGTCGCCTCTTATCAAGATGAGCGCGGTGCAAAATGGCTCGGTGAAAAAGCAAACTTGCCCGTAGTGGTACTGCCTATGTCCGTGGGTGGCAATGATAGTAGCCAAGATCTATTTGGCCTTTATGACAGCGTGATTTCCCTCTTAAATGGAGTGAAATAAACCTATGTTTGATCTTGAACTGATGTCGATTTTGTTGCCTGCATTGGCGGCGGGGATCTTAGTGTTGTCGACGCATATTGTACTTGGCAGACAAGTACTTAAGCGTGGCATCATCTTTATCGATTTAGCGATAGCGCAAGTTGCCGCCTTAGGCGCAATTGTTGCTCACATGGACCACAGATTAGAAGACATGCCGTTTGCTAATGTGTGGATGCCAGCGCTGTTTGCCCTCGCGGGCGCAGGGTTTATCGCTTGGTTATCTAAGCGGATGGCGGGTGAGTTGGAGGCCATGATCGGCTGCTTTTATGTGTTGTCTGCAGTAGCGGCTATGTTGCTGCTGGCGAATGACCCGCATGGCGCCGAGCTGTTAAAGCAATTGATGTCAGGTCAGATTCTGTGGGTGAGTTGGTCACAACTGATTTTGCCGGCAGTGGTGTATTTACTAGTGTTATTGGCGATATTCCTGCGTCCCCACATTTTGGATGGTGCAGGATTCTATCTGCTGTTTGCGTTGGTTATTACCTTGTCGGTTGAATTAGTTGGCGTTTATCTGGTATTCAGTACCTTGATATTACCGGCTTTAGCACTGAACAAGTACCGCGGCAAAGGTCGGTTATTTTATGCTTACTTAGTCGGTTTATTGGGTTATGTTTTAGGATTAGTCCTGTCGGCTACATTAGATCTACCCAGCGGTGCGGCGATAGTCGCGACGTTGGCCGTAAGCGCCTTAGCATTTCGTTTTCTACTGGCTAAAGTTGCGCCTCAGGCTACGGAATCCGAAATCCTGCCAAAGCACCACGCTTAGATAAATATTGATATAAAAGCCCATCGATACACTGGATTTTCAGTATATCGATGGGCTTTTTTGTGTGCTTGTTAGCAAGTCAGCTTACAGATGTAAACAATATATTGAGTCCCAAAGCCATGGTGGCTATACTGTCGCCACTTTTATCATCGGAGTCAATCGTGCTTTTAATCGTAAGATCTGTGTTGTTGGCGGTATCCTTGTTACTGGCGTTTATTTTTGGTGGCTTAGTGTGTGCATTAAGACCTCGCCACCGTGACAATGTACATATGTTCGCCAAGATTTTCTCATCGGTTGCACCGATCCTTGGGATCAAAGTCATAGTACGTCGACATAAAGATGTGCAGGATGGTCCTTATATTTTCTTAGCCAATCATCAGAATAATTTCGATCTTTTCACTCACACGGCTGCAGTGCCTAAAGGTACGGTTAGTTTAGGTAAAAAAAGTTTGTTGTGGATGCCATTGTTCGGTCAAATCTATTGGTTGTCGGGCAATATTCTTATTGACCGCAAAAATCGTCACAGTGCTTTTGATACTATGTCTAAGACGGTTGAAAAAATTAAGCAGAATAATTTATCAGTGTGGATTTTTCCTGAAGGCACCCGTTCTCGGGGTCGCGGTCTGTTACCGTTTAAAGCGGGCGCTTTTCATACTGCTATTGCTGCTGGAGTACCAGTGGTGCCAGTGGTGGCCTCATGCCAGAGCCATATTAAGCTAAATCGTTGGAATAATGGTGTGGTGATTATCGATATGATGGCGCCAGTGCCTACTGCGGATGTGGATAAAACAGAGGTGAAAAACTTTTCTGCGCAGATCCATGCCAGTATGTCAGCCAAATTCGCAGAGATAAATCAAGAAGCGGCTGCACTTATGGGTAAAACTCTTACGAGCGATGACGTATAATAGCCTCATTAGTGACAACGTTACCTTAACGGAGACAAATCCATGTCTATTGAAAGTCAATTAAAAGCTCAACTTGCCGAGAACCGTGACATAGTTCAATCCTTGTTCGATGATGGTTCTGATCCAGATGCAGAATACGTAATTGAGCATCATTTTTCTTCGACTAATTTTGATCGCCTTGAAAAAGCCGCAGTAGATGCATTCAAATTAGGCTTTGAGGTGAATGACGCCGAAGAAATGGATTTAGAAGACGGTTCTATTATCTTCTGTTTCGATGCCGTCGCGCATCATAAACTGGATATCGCATTACTCGATAAAGCCTCTGAGCAATTATTGCAATTAGCAAATAAGCAGAAAGTCGATTACGACGGTTGGGGGACTTATTACGTCGGCGATGATATGGATGACGAAGACTATGAAGATGACGAAGAAGAAGAGGATGATGGTTTTCCCCATTAATTTTTTATTGCGTATTAGTCACTGATTATAAATAAAAATGCCCATCATTGATGGGCATTTTTATTAGGTATATTTATAGGTCATTGGTTTGAAGTATATAAAACACTGCAGTTGCGGCCCTTTTCCTTTGCCTCGTAGAGAGCTTTGTCTGCGCACGAAATCCAATTAGAGCTACTGGTAATATCAGAGCCTATTTCACATGCGCCTAAACTAACCGTTACTGTGATCTTAAGGTTTTCATAGGTGATGACCGATGAGGCAATTTTCTCCCTGAGTCGCTCGGTAAACCTTATCGCATCAGCGCCACTGGTTTTGGGTAATATGACGGTAAATTCTTCGCCACCATAACGCCCAGCGCAATCGGTCTCGCGTAGGGATTGGCTGAGTAGGTGTGCAATATGCTGAATGACCTTGTCACCGACTAAATGCCCATAGCTGTCGTTGATATGTTTGAAGTTATCAATATCTAGCAAAACTAAACTGGCGATATCTGAATAACGAGCATGTAAATCGTACTCATGATTTAAGCATTCTTGCCAATAGCGACGGTTGTATAACTGAGTGAGGCCATCAATTTGGCTAAGACGTTGGAGCTGCTCGTTAGCGGCTTTAAATTGTAACTTGTTGATAGCGATATCAGTCACGTCATAAATAATTACGCTGATATGGGTAATTTGGCCTGTGAGTGAGGCCAGTGGTAGCAAGGTGACATTTTGGTACATAAAATCAGCGCGACCGGTAATTGGGCGATAATTTTTAAATTTAAAAACGTATGGACGCTGTTCCCAGCTGATAAATGCACGATTTTTAAGCATGAAAACCGATTCCATTTTCTGCTTTAACCAAGTGTCTGGCAGATCGGGAAAGCGGGTAAATAGATTTTGGCCTTTGATCGAATTAGGAGAAACACCACTGTGATTCTCCATAAAACCATTCCACAGTTGGATATTGTAATGGCGATCTAATACCACTAATCCTACCTCTATGGTTTGCACCATATCGATAAGCCAATGTAGTTCGTTCATTGCGCTTTGGTCATTTGACATAAAGTAGCATCCAACTGATTAATCGAGTAAATAGCCGAGTTTATAGCTCAGTGTAGGAATGGAGTCTTCGGTAAAGAGCAGTAGCAAATCACATTGAATATTATGATCTTCAATGCGGTAATTAATCTCCATTGCCAACGTGCGATGCCATTTTTCGGCATTATCGTGGATCAGCTCATTTACCGTACATTGGCGTCCCAGCACAATAGGGTGATTTTGGCTGAATTTCATATCGAGTTGTTCAGAAATACCACTGAGAAAGGCGCCAATCAGTACGTTTCCGGTGTCAATCAACACTTCTATTTCGGTATTCTTATCTTCAGGATTAGCCAGCCCCATCAGTTTTGCCATGTCTTTAAAGCTAGAATCATGGAATAACAGCAGTGCCTCACCCGCAATTCCCGCACCGATAAACCCTTGGCACAGTGCCGATACGGTTTCACTTTCTTCTGTAGATTTGAGCGCCATGGTGAGCTCACTCACTTCCAGCACGTTCACATTAGGGATGGGTAATAATACGAATACATCGAGTAATTTAGCTAATAGATCGGCGGCGCGCCCCATGGCGACGTTAGCGATTTCTTGACAAGCATCGCGTAAATCGACTTTCATCATTGGGGCTTCGTCGGCGATATCTTTTTGTTTCAGGGTTAAGATGCCGTAATCTTGTAAAATATTACTAACGGCATCAGCACTAACGGGTTTTTGGATAAAATCTAATGCTCCCAAAGCTTTAACTCGTTCGTGGGCTTTAATTTGAATATCACCTGAGACCACAATAATTAATGCGGGTAGATCCTGTTGTTGCACGGTTTGTAATACTTCATAACCGTCCATCACAGGCATGTTGAGATCGAGGAACACCACTTCGCCTTTTCCGGCTCTAATGGCATCAAGCCCCTCGGCACCATTGGCCGCATAGGTAATTTCCACATCCCATTCTTTAGGGAGTGTTCGAGCCATTTGTTTACGTGCCATGGCGGAATCGTCACAGATAAGTACAGGTATTGACATGCTGACTAATGATCCTTGTTTGCCCATTTACTAAAGATAACACTTATCTTTCGGATTCGACTGACGAATTATATTCTTCGGGCAAGTCCAGCTTATATATTTTAACGAAGCATTTTAAACGTGTTAACATTTGTTCTGGACTGACCAGTAACGGAATATTTTATGAGTAGCCAAAGTGTGCAAGTTAACGTCGATGATGGTATCGCCTATGTGTTGTTAAATCGCCCCGAGAAAATGAATGCGATTAACTATGCCATGTTTAGCGAGCTCGATAGCGCAATTAAAAGTATCAAAGCTGATCCTACGGTGCGTGCGGTGATCCTTTCTGGTGCGGGAGGCCACTTTAGCTCAGGGTTGGATGTGAAAAGTGTGATGTCGGCACCGATGCAAGCGCTTAAGTTATTGTTTAAGTTTTTGCCCGGTAATGCGAACTTGGCGCAGCGGGTATCTTTAGGTTGGCAAACTCTACCAGTACCGGTTATCGCTGTACTTGAGGGGTGTTGTTATGGTGGTGGTATGCAAATCGCTTTAGGTGCCGATGTGCGTATCGCAAGTACAGAGAGTAAGTTATCTATTATGGAAGCGAAATGGGGGCTCGTGCCCGATATGGCAGGACTGGTCGCCTTACGGCAAATTATGCCTAAGGATCAAGCTATGCTATTGAGCCTTACAGCCAAAGTGCTCGAAAGCCATGAAGCGCTAACATTAGGACTGGTAACGCAAGTGAGCAAAACGCCGATGGCGAGCGCGCAGCAATTGGCTGTGCAACTGATGCAGACCTCTCCTGACGCCGCCGCAGCCATTAAACTCAGTATTAACCGTAGTTGGACGGCTTCTATTCGCAGCCTACTTTGCCGAGAGTCAATTAGCCAAATTCGGTTGTTGTTAGGCAAAAATAGTAAAATAGCGGCCACGCGCCAGCTTAAAGATCCGCAAAAATCTTATCAGGATCGTCAGTCGGGTTGGTAAAACCGTTTTATTGATGTCGCCTTTACTGCGCGCCGCTCATGCGGGCGGCAAAGCCTTTAATCGTATTAAGGCAGTTTTGCCAAGCGCTTTCGTTGTCTAAATTAAGGGCTAACGTGGTTTGTCGATAATTAGGGCTTTCTAGCGTCACCGCCAACGTTTTACGATGCTTGGCCGTTTCTAATGAGGCGGGGTGTCCATCTGGTGATTGAATATCTAAAATCGGCATTGTAAGTTTGGCTAATAACTCGGGTAGTGCTTGATTACGTTGTTCATCTTCACGATAGGGATTGATGACGATCAACACATCAGGATTGGCAATTTTCTTTTGGCTTAATAGGCTAATCAGTAACCCAGCGCTTTGATCTGCGGTGATCAAAATGCGTTTTCCCGCATAATCTGCCCCAATGGCATCTAATTGCGACATACTTTTAACGAGGAAATCTTCCTGCTCCTGTTGATGTTTATTATTGTCTTCAGGCTTAACTTTAGGGCTAGGTTTGTTAGAAGGAGCGCTGAGCTGAGCCGCGCCAGCTGAGGTCACTTCGGTGGCATCAGTAGCAAAATTGGCAGTTGGCGGCTCAGTGGGCGGGGTTACCCCTAAGCTTGCCCAACCCGCGGGGTTAATATTACGGCGCACGAAAGCCATCAGTCCTGGAGAATCTGCCGTACCGTTGGTGGCGGGCAGGATAATGGCCGTACCGAGTTTCTTTTTCCCTTCCCACGGGCGAACTAATAAATCGTATTGTTTATTATCGATTGTGATTTGTTTAATTTCGCTGGCGGGTAAATAGTTGTAATTAGTTTTTTTTGGCGTTGGTGTTGGCGTGGGTGTAGGAGGATTCTCTTTTTCTACAGTTTTAACCGCAGGCGTGGTGGTATCAGCACTAAAGGACGGCAGAGTAGTGATGCCAACAATACAGCTAAAGATAAAGCAGAGGATACGCACCATAGAATTGATAACCACCTGTGTAGTCTCATAAATTCACCCATATTTGAGTATAACCTGAACGCTTCCTCTAGGGTTAATTTTCCTTATAAAGTCTGATGACTCCCATAAAAAAGCCCAGCACTGAGGCTGGGCAGATTATTGCAACTTACAGCTAGGGTTTATACGTGGCTTACGAGCACCATACGGATAGCATCGAGTTGTAACTGGCTGGCATCGAGATAAGTATTAAGCTCTTGCATCTGGTTGCGCAGGTATTCTAATTCTTCTTCACGGATATTAGGATTGACGGCTTTGAGTGACTCTAAACGGTCGAGCTCAGCGCTCAGTTGTTGAGTCATTTTCTCTCTCGCTTGAACAACCATTTCATCAACAACGACTTGTGCATATTCTTCGCCCTTAGCAAACAGTGGGTGCAAAATAGGTTGAGATGCGGTAACTAATTTGCCACCAATATGACGATTGACCGCGCTCAGTTGTTTATCAAAACTGGCGTAATCCACTTTAGCTGACAGGTCGTTACCGTTTTTATCCATCAACACGCGGATTGGTGTCGGTGGTAAATAACGATATAGCTGGCTCGATTTAGGTGCAGACGCATCAGCCATATAGATAAGTTCTAAGAACAAGGTGCCTGCTGGCAATGCTTTATTCTTTAAAATGGCTACGCTGGTGGTACCCGTTTCTGAACCTGTGATCAAGTCGAGCCCTGTTTGCACCAATGGATGCTCTTGGGTTATCAACGCGATATCATCGCGGGACAAAGCGGTGTCGCGATCAAATGTCACTGTCATACCATCTTCTGGTAGGCCGGGATACGTCGGGAACATCATGTGCTCACTCGGGCGTAAAATGATCGAGTTTTCACCATTATCTTCTTGATCAACACCGATAATATCCCACAGTCGGATAACGGAGCCAATTAAATGGGTGTCACCATCGTTCTGTGCAAGACGGTTGACGATAGCCTGTGCCTTGTCGCCGCCGTGTGAGTTGATTTCAAGCAGTTTGTCACGGCCTTGCTCCATAGCATGTTTAAGTTCTTTATAACGACTCTGAGTATGATTGAGCAGGTTTGTTAGCTCGTCACTGTCATTACCTATCAGAACATTTAATAGCTCTTCGGCAAACTCACGATAAAGCACATGGCCACTCGGACAGGTGCGTTCGAAGGCATTAAGCCCTTGGTGATACCACTGCATCAAACGTTCTTGGGCTGTATCTTCAAGGTAAGGCAAATGAATTTGGATATCATTTTTCTGGCCAATACGATCTAAACGACCGATACGTTGTTCTAATAGATCAGGGTTTAGCGGCAGGTCGAACAGCACTAAGTGGCTGGCAAACTGGAAGTTGCGTCCTTCTGAGCCAATTTCAGAGCAAATCAGCGCCTGCGCGCCGCCTTCCTCTTGGGCAAAGTAAGCACCGGCTTTATCGCGCTCAATAATCGACATGCCTTCGTGGAATACCGTCGCTTGAATCCCTTCGCGGGTACGCAGGGCTTCTTCTAAGCTCAGCGCCGTTTCTGCTTGGCTGGCGATGATCAGTACTTTTTTGCTGCGGTGGGATTTTAAGAACTCGATTAACCAATCTACGCGAGGATCGAACTTCCACCAACTGGCGCTATTATCTTCAAATTCTTGGTATAGCTTTTCAGGGCTCAGGGCTTGCGCCGCTTTCGCTTCTAAAGATTTATGTCCGCCCATCATGCCACTGACGCGTGCGGCAGTTTGATATTGATCTGGCATAGCATGGGGATAAGCGTTAAATAAACGCTGCGGAAAACCTTTTACCGAGGCGCGGCTGTTGCGGTACAACACGCGGCCAGTGCCGTGACGGTCGAGTAATTGTTGTAGTAATTCGCTTCGAGCGGCTTGTTGAACCTCGCTATCGACACCCTCAGCTTGGATCAAACGAATACTTGGGCTGATATCTTTTTCGCCGAGTAATTCGGTCAAGCTATTGATAGCAGCATCGGATAATTTAGCGTTACCTGCTAGCGCTTCGGCGGCAATGGCCACGTCTTTATAGCTGTCCTCTTCGGTTAGGAAGGCATCGTAATCGTAGAAACGATCTGGATCGAGCAGGCGTAAACGAGCAAAGTGGCTCTCATGGCCAAGTTGATCCGGTGTTGCGGTTAGCAGTAAAACGCCTGGGATCACTTCACTTAGTGCTTCAACCACTTGATAGGCGCGGCTGGGCGCTTCTTCTGTCCATTCTAAGTGGTGCGCTTCGTCAACGACTAATAGATCCCAATCGGCATCGAGGGCTTGGTCGAGGCGTTTTTTCTTACGCAGTAATTCCAGTGAACAAATAATTAACTGTTCGGTGTAGAAAGGATTGTCATTATCAGCATAGGCTTCAACGCAGCGGTCTTCATCAAACACAGAAAAACGCAGGTTAAAGCGGCGCAACATTTCCACTAACCACTGATGGCGCAGGGTATCAGGCACGATAATCAGGATGCGTTCGGCGCGGCTAGTCAGCAGTTGTTGATGAATAATCAGACCTGCTTCAATGGTTTTACCTAGACCCACTTCATCGGCGAGTAATACGCGTGGCGCATAACGACGACCGACTTCATGGGCAATCCACATTTGGTGCGGAATAAGTCCAACACGTGGGCCTTGCAAGCCGAGTAAGTCCGATGAAGCCAATTTGTGACGCAGCATTTGGCATTGATAACGCACCCCAAAACGGTCGAGGCGATCAATTTGCCCGGCAAATAAACGATCTTGAGGTTTGTTGAAACGAATATTGTGGTTCAGCAGAGTTTCACGCAGAGTCACTTCTTCGCCAGTTTCACTGTGAATACCGTGATAAAGCACTATCCCGTCTTTCTCAGTCAATTCACTGACGACAAGACTCCAGCCTTCATGGCTTTCAACCGAATCGCCGGGATTGTATATAACGCGTGTCAGAGGGGCTTCTGCGCGGGAGAACATGCGGTTCTCACCGGTGGCAGGGAATAATACTGTGACCATACGGCCTTCTACTTGAACCACAGTTCCTAAACCAAGCTCTGACTCGGTATCACTTATCCAACGTTGACCTAAGGCGAACGGCATCTTTAATTCTCATTTCTAGGCGGACTCTAACAAAGGGCGCGTATGTTATACCAATACTCACGATAGTTAAATCGCCCAATCACTTGTTAGAGCCTAATTTCCACTGTGATAGATTACAAATTGTACAAGCGACAAAGTTGTGGTGCAAGTTGAGGATATTGTCATGCTAGCGTCACATTTGCGGCGATACACTGCCTTGAGCTGCAGGCAAATAAAGGTGGTTATATTGTTATTGAGTCACTTTGGTGCCAATATCAATATAAGGTTTTAGGCGCTGATAACCGCTATCAACTTGAACCTTATTGTTATTTTTACCTTATGTTTAGCCAGTCATTGCAGCCGTGTTACTTTTATTGAGATTCAAAAGTTTGTTTAAACTTTACTGAAGCACTCTGGAGGCGCCATGGAACAAAACGACAGAAAGTTGTTTGTACTGGATACCAATGTGTTACTACATGAACCTTTGGCGATCTATTCATTTAAAGAGCACGATGTCGTCATTCCGATGACAGTGCTAGAAGAATTAGACCAGATTAAAGACAGAAAAAGTGATGTAAGCCGCGATGCTCGAGTCGCTATCAGAGCATTGGAGGACACCCTTGGTGGTGAAACTACTCCAGAGCAGATTATCAATGGGGTTCACTTACCAAATCGTGAAAGCCATGCCGATGCCATCGGTTCGCTGTCTATCTTCCCCGACCATCTTGTTAGCTTCACCCTTGGCGCCTTGCCAGGTGACGGTAACGACAACCGCATTATCAATACTGTTTTACACCTGCAAAACCTACATCATCCTCGTATTGTTGTTTTAGTTACTAAAGATATCAATATGCGCCTTAAAGCCAAAGGCGCCGGTGTTCAATTGGTTGAAGATTATCGAACTGATCAACTGATTGATGATATTCGTTTCCTCAGTAAAGGTTTTTACCAGTTTGAGGGCAATTTTTGGGAGCACTTGAATAAGGTTTCTACTGAGCGTCAGGGGCGGCATACGGTACATGAAGTACCAATTACCGATCTTGAAAATGATCAGTTTTATATTAACCAATACCTTATCGATACCGAGTCTGATTTTTGCGGACGAGTGATAGAACGCACTGCAACTCATCTGCATATTTTAGATCTAGGCCGCGAGCGGATAAACAACCTTGAAGCATGGGGGATTAAGCCTAAAAACGTCTACCAAGGTATGGCATTGCAAGCGCTGCTCGATCCCGATATAGATCTGGTGATCTTAACCGGCCCCGCCGGTTGCGGTAAAACCTTGCTCGCCATGGCAGCGGCGCTTGAGTTGGTGGTTGAGCGTAATCGCTATGATAAAGTGATCGTGACCCGTAATACCCCTGAAATTGCCGAATCTATCGGTTTTTTACCCGGCACCGAAGAGGAGAAAATGCTGCCGTGGTTGGCCGCTATTACTGATACGCTTGAAGTGCTACACAAGAATGATGTTAATCCCACCGGCAGCATGAATTACATTATGGAAAAAGCCAATATCCAGTTTAAGTCGATTAACTTTATGCGTGGGCGCTCAATCCAAAACTCCATCGTGTTACTGGATGAATGTCAAAACCTCACCGCTTCGCAGCTTAAAACCATGATTACCCGTATGGGTGAGGGTACAAAACTGATTTGTTGCGGTAACTTAGCGCAAATTGACTCTAACTATTTAACGGCTGTCACCTCCGGATTAACTTATATTGTTGAGCGTTTTAAAGACTTTGAAGGCAGTGCTAACGTGTATTTAAATGGCGTGGTGCGTTCACGCTTAGCCGAATATGCCGAAGAGCATCTCTAATGCGGGAGAGTTTTGTTTTGAGTAAATAATCAGGCCTCAGATATTGAGGCCTGATGTTTATTATGTAACAGATTTTTAATTGACTTATCAGTGGTATGAGTAGCCTTTATCGGGCAATTATTTTATGTGATTGACCGTTTCTTCCTGCTACTATAGGTGCTGATAGTTTTTGCCGTCGATGGCTTAAATTAAGCGCTGCAATCAAGGGTAGTGGATGAAATCGAGTGAGCCGGATCTCCAACTAAAATCGCCGATCCAGAAAAATTACAACCGTGCTGTTTTTTATACGTACATTGGCGTTATCGTCATGTCTTTGTTGACCGCATGGATGTTTTTTGACCGCCAGAAAGCCCAGCAAATGGAGCAGCGTGAAGAACAAGTACAACGACATGTGCTGCAAATCGATTTGTTACTTGAATCGAGTATTCGGGCAGTAAAAAGCTTACGTGATGTTGCGGTGGATCATCTGCGTTTAGGTGAGCTCGTGCGTAAAGAGCGCTTACCCCAATACGGTAAGTTTAATGAGAGTGGCCAGTATTTTACCCTAGAACCTCGCTATGCTCAGAGCGGTAAACCTTTTACTAACATGGGACGGATCACGGGTGCCGGTTCCCTTGATGGCCGCAGTGATGGGTTTTATCAAGAACTTGAGATGTTATTTGAGCTGTCGCTGTCGTTCCCTGTCGCTAAGGAAGCCGCCCCAAAAGCCTCGGCAATTTATTATCTGTCTAAACGTAGGATCATGTCTTATTTCCCCTGGTCTGATGAAGATATACGTTTCAGGGATGAATACCTCAACAAGAAGCAGTTCCAATACGCCACTCCAGCAATGAACCCACAACGCAGCGTTTTTTGGAGCGAAGCCTATGTTGATTCAACCGGCAAAGGTTTGCTAACCACGCTAGGTGTGCCCATTTATTTAGAAGATGACTTTATCGGTTCAATCAATTTAGACATGACGTTGGCCTCCTTAGCACGGCAAATTCGAGTTTACTTTAAGATGCCAGGTACGGTGATTTTACTCGACCAACAGAATAATATTTTATCCCACAGCGACTTTGATATTTCCGACATTAATCGGGTTTATCACATTAGCCAGCGCATCCCGTCTGAATTGCATTCGTTACCTGAGTCTGAACTGTTCGATGCCCACGACGGCATTATTCGTAATGGCTATTACATCCACTCGGTTGCCCTGCATAACGCACCTTGGCGTTTACTGTATTTACAGGATGAAGATGATTTATTCCAAGATTCTTGGGAGAAATTACAGCTGACGTTTATCTTGGTGGTGATAGCGCTATCTGTGTTAGTCACCATAGTGCATTGGCAGACTCGTCGCTCCTTTGTGAGTCCAGCATCACGCTTGTTATCGCACCTTGAAGGGTGTTCGCAAGAGCCACGTAAGCCTCCAGAGAAAATCACTCGCGGCTGGGAGCCTTGGTTCTTGTTAGTGAGTCGGATTTTTGAGGAAAACAAACAATATACCCATCATTTAGCCGAGCAAAATAAGCGGCTTGATAAGTTAGTGGCACGGCGAACTGAACGCTTAAAAGACACCACGGAACGGCGTGAACGCGAATATGCACTATTGCGATCCTTACTCGATGCGATTCCTGAGGCTATTGTTTTTAAAGATAAAGAGGGTAACTACTTAGGCTGTAACAAAGCAGCTGAGCGGATGTTAGGTTATACCGAGAGCGAGATGATTGGTTTGTCATCAGACGATTTAACCTCGCCGGAAATGGGTATACGTATCCGCGCTGAAGATGAACAAGTATTAAAAGATCGTGTGCCGCTGCGTTATCAAGAAAAAATAGAGCTCGCAGGTAAACCGTTGTTACTGGACACACTAAAGCTACCTTTCTATAACCGCCGTGGTGAGCTTCAGGGGTTGATTGCGGTATGGCGTGATGTCACCCGTGAATATGAAGCAGCCGAGCAGTTACGATTATCGGAAGAGCGTTACCACTTAGCCATGGATGCGGTAGAAGATGGCCTGTGGGATTGGTATTTAGACTCGGAACAAATTATTTGTAATCCTGCTTACTATTCTATGTTGGGTTATCAAACCAATGAATTTCCAGCCTTATTATCGGCAATTGATCAGCTAACTCATCCTGACGATCGTGTTCGGGTGGAAGAGTATCGGCGCGAGTATTTACAAAATCCTATTGATGCCTATGAAATCGAGTTTCGGTTATTAGCCAAAAACGGTAGCTATCATTGGGTACTTTGTCGTGGCCGAGTGGTGGAGTTTACTAGTGATGGTCAGCCTAAACGTATGCTCGGTACTCACAAGGATATTACCCGCCATAAGAGCAACGAAGTGGCGCTACTGGAAGCTAAGCAAGACGCTGAATTAGCTAACCTATATAAGAGTGAGTTCTTGGCGAATATGAGCCATGAAATCCGCACGCCCATGAACGCTATTATCGGTATGTTGCAGTTGGCACAGCGCACTGCGTTAACGGCGCAGCAAAAGGATTACCTTGAAAAAGCCGGTTTTTCGGCGCAATCATTACTGCGGATCATCAATGATATTCTCGATTTTTCTAAAATCGAAGCCGGTAAGTTAGAGCTAGAATTAGTGCCATTCCCGCTAGATAAAGTGCTTGATCATGCACTGGATCTTAATGCGCTCAAAGCGCAGGAACAAGGTGTGGAGTTACTACTCTATGCGCCAGTAACCTCGGGATTAATCCTCAAAGGTGACCCTCTGCGTTTAGGGCAAATCCTGATTAATCTTTTATCGAATGCGGTAAAGTTTACCCAATCGGGTGAGGTTGAGCTGGGGTGTGAAGATGTGGGTGAGCGTGACCACCGTATTACGCTCAAGTTCTGGGTTCGTGATACGGGAATTGGGATTGATAAAGATCAGCAAGAAAAGTTATTTGATGCTTTTGCCCAAGCCGATGGTTCGACGACGCGTAAATACGGTGGCACAGGTTTAGGTTTGTCTATCAGTAAGCATCTTGTTTCTATGATGGGCGGCAAAATGCAAGTGCAGAGTGAGCTTGGGGTAGGTAGTACCTTCAGCTTTACCATCAGTTTTGAAATTGCTGAAGAAGCGACAGTTGAGCCTTTCGTCGTACCCGAAAAACTGAATAATTTGCGTACCTTGGTTGTTGATGATAATCCGACCGCGTTGCAGATTTATTCAACCTTGATGCGGGATTTACATTTTGATGTCGATACCGCCACTAGCGGCGCCGAAGCCTTAGATAAACTATCACAGGCGCCAATCGATTTAATCTTGCTCGATTGGATGATGCCCGAAATGGATGGCTGTGATGTGGTGAGCGCCATCGATACTATGTTGGCCGAAGGCCTTTTAGAAAAACGCCCCGTCATTATCATGATGACGGCCTATGCGGCAGAACCTTTGCAGGATCAAGTGGATAATGCCAAGGTGTTTACAGTACTGCAAAAACCTTTTAAAGCATCAAGCTTGTTCGATGAAATCATCGCAGCTTTTGCTGACGAGCCAAGATTGAATATGTTGCCGCCACCAGAAGATGTTGTCGTGACAGAAGGTGAGTACGCAGGATTAGTATTGCTGGTAGAGGATAACTTTATTAACCAGCAAGTTGCGACAGAGCTTCTCAAAAGTGCGGGTTATGAAGTGGTGTTGGCTGGTAATGGTCAAGTTGCACTGGATATTGTTGACTCACGTCCTTTTGATGCAGTATTGATGGATATCCAAATGCCAGTGATGGATGGGCTTACGGCGGCCAGAGCTCTGCGCGAGCGTTTTAATACCGATGAACTGCCTATTATCGCCATGACGGCTCATGCTATGTCGGGCGACAGGGAAAAGAGTTTAGCGGCGGGGATGAACGCTCATATCACCAAGCCGATAGTGCTCAATGAATTATTTGAAACATTAAATCACTGGATTAAACATAAGAATCAGCACAAGAATCGTTAAATTTTTTGCTTGGGGCCAGTGATGGCCCCGCGTTATTCCAATTGATCTTCATGAATAACGCAGCTAGCCGTATTAGGAGAGAAGATGAAACCTCAAAGTGTAGCCTTAGTCATCGCATTGTTAGGATTTCCCACTGTTACTGTGGCCGCTACTGCGCCTAGCGCTAAGATCATTCAGCAGAGCCAAGCAGCTAAAGGGTTTGTTAATCTCTATTACGAGCCGTCTCAAGGAGAGTTATACCTTGAGGTTAATCGCTTAAATCAACCATTTTTATTGGTCACTAGCCTGCCACAAGGCGTGGGTTCAAATGACATTGGCCTTGACCGTGGTCAACTTGGCCAAACTCGTATGGTGCAGTTTGAGCGCCAAGGTCCCTACGTTGTCCTCAAGCAACTGAATAGCCAATATCGCGCTAATACTCTTGATGCTGCCGAGCAAAGCGCCGTTGCCGAAGCTTTTGCTGATTCGGTGTTATGGCAAGGTAAAGTCATTGAAGGCAAGCCTGTATTGGTTGCGATTAACGATCTGGTACTCAACGATTTGCACGGCGTATCTTCCGTATTACAACAAACTGCGCAGGGGGATTATCAGCTTGATTTGAGCCGATCAGTTATCTTGCCGGCAGGGGTTAAATCCTTTGCTAAAAATGCCGACGTAGATGTTCAACTTACCTTTAAAGGCGATGTTGCTGGTGAGCAAGTGGCGCAGGTGACACCCGATGGCACATTAATGTCGGTACGCATGCGCTATTCTTTTGTTGAGCTTCCCGATGCGGGTTATCAGGCTCGGGCATATCATCCCAATAGCGGCTATCTATCTGATGAGTATCGCGACTACGCCACGTCTTTTGACCGACCTTTAGTACAACGTTTTATCCTACGCCACCGTTTACAAAAGGTGCATCCGGGGCCTGCGCCAAGCGAAGTCGTTAAACCTATTATTTATTATCTTGACCCTGGCGTGCCTGAACCTATCCGTTCGGCATTGCTCGATGGCGCGCGCTGGTGGGAGAGTGCTTTTACACGCGCAGGCTTTATCGATGGCTTTAAAGTTGAGTTATTACCTAAAGATGCCGACCCACAGGATATTCGCTACAACATGATCCAATGGGTGCATAGGGCTACACGGGGTTGGTCTTATGGTGCGGCGTTAACTGACCCGCGCAGCGGTGAAATCATCAAAGGCCAAGTGACGCTCGGCAGCTTGCGTGTACGTCAGGATTACTTAATTGCCAAAGGCTTAACCGCTGGCTGGCAGGATAGAATCGCAGCCGATAAAGCGGCAACAGCACTTTCGCTCGCACGCATTCGCCAACTGGCTGCCCATGAAGTTGGCCACACCTTAGGGCTTGACCATAATTTTGCAGCCTCGAGTAATCAAGATGCATCTGTGATGGATTACCCTCATCCGAAAATCCAACTCAAGGGTAACGATATTGATATTTCAGCGCCTTATGCCACAGGTGTTGGTCCTTGGGACGATTTTGCTATTGCTTATGGATATAGCGATGTGGGTGATGTGCACGCACAACAAATGCAACAAGCGGACTTGTTAGCCGATGTGGCGAAACGGGGCTTACGTTATATCAGCGAGGCCGATTCCCGCCAAAAAGATGCAAGCCAGGCTTATGCCAGTTTGTGGGACAGTGGCGATGATCCGATAGACCAACTTATTGAGCTCGATAATATTCGTACAAAGGCGATAGCGGGGTTCTCCAGTGCCGCATTATTACCTAATGAGCCACTGGGCGAGTTAGCTGATACCTTTGCACCGATTTATTTACTCACGCGCTATCAAATTGATGCGGTGGCTAAGTTTATTGGCGGGACTGACTATAACTACCTGTCTGTTGGTGAGGGGAGCCGCTGGAGTTATATTGCACCGCCGTTGCAGTTAGCGGGGTTAGAAGCCGTACTTAAAACCTTAGATGCAACGAGCTTAACGGTACCGCAAACTTTGCTTGATAGTTTAGTGCCCAAGGCCGGTAATTATCATGCTACGCGTGAATCCTTTGATTCAGGCTTAGGAGCCATTACCGATCCTCTAGGCATGGCAGAAGTGTTTAGTCGTCATACTATTAGCCTTTTATTGATGCCAAAACGTTTGAACCGTATTGCTCAAGCTGCAATGGCAGATAACGAGCAGCTATCAGTAACGACATTACTCGATAACCTTTTTGCGGCGACCTTATACCAAGAGGGTAAGCTGGGACTGGTTGAAGGCGTGTGGATGCGAGTCAATGCTGTAGTGGTTGATGAAGTCCTTGCCGCGCTACACAATCCAGACACATCTCCTGAAGTTCGGGCTGTTATTTACGATCGTATTCAGTTTGTGATTAAGCAATTAAAGGCGAGAGCAAATCGGGCAAATGTTAGTCTTGCGGCGCATTATAATGGGCTACAACAGGGATTATCGACCGGATTAACCGATGCCCAGTTTAAGCTTATTCCTAAGCCACTTGTCTTACCGCCAGGCTCGCCGATTTAAGCGGTGAGTCCCCAGATTTTGCATTTTAAGTTTGGTTAAAAATTGGCGCACTAGGCGCCAATTTTTTTGGGATTTCGTGGGTAAAAATGTTCAGCTTTACGCTCTAGATGGGTAAAACGACGGGTGTTTTTGTAAGGTAATTTCATAAAACCCGACACTCCGTAGCCTTGAATTTTACCCACATGATGCAAGATGCGATCGAGACTTGCACGAAATGCCGCCTGTTTACGCGGATTAAGCAGTTTTAAGTAACTGTGGATTTTCAAATGATTGGGCAGTGCCTCAAAAATAATACAACCCGTATGATGAATTTGGTTAATGCGGGCTAATTCTTCCATGATTTCATGCGGGAGTTCGAGGTTTTCATCGGGATCTTTACCGTCTTCGAAGTATGAGTGTAAGCGCGATTTATCCTCTAAGGTGGGCACATCGCCAATGTCAAAAGGTAATTGTAAATCAGCACTAGCGCTAAAGGGCTCACTGGTATCGGAGCGTTCGATATGCAGCGTGTCTTTAGCGTTAAAAAAACACGCCTTAAACACACCAATACGTTTAATTCCCCGTGCTAAGTCCACCATGTTATTAACAGCGATAATTAACGCACCTTTTTGATTAGCATCGTAAATTGCAAGATTGGAGTCAATAAAAACGCCGGTTTCTTGCCAATGGATTGCGAGTCCCCCCACGATAGGATACTGCGCCAACCTGCCCACCGCTGCGATAAAGCCTTTTTCGGTATCGCCCATACCCGCAAGGAAGTTGCGGTAATATTTTTCGAGTTGAATATCGTCCATCTTCGCAATAGGATCTTGGCCGTTATGCTCCCTCAAAAAGGATTTACGTGAACTGTAGCTGACGGTTTCAACATCTTTATCGCGCGATTGTACCCAAACCGGAATATCGGCTAATAACTCCGCTTTGGGTAGCGTGGGTAAATGTAATCTGTGGCTGTGGCGCATGCTTTTTAAAAAATAATCACCAGCGGTATTACGCTGCTCAGGATCTGTACTGAGCATGCCTTCTAAGGTGCGGGCTAACTCCATGGGTAAACCAATACTGGTAGGCGAAATTACCTGCGCGCCAAAACGGCTGGCTTGTCCTGAGGCAAGGGAATACAGCGTTGCGGCCACACCTTGTTCGTCAAAGCGTGGACTGGAGAGTGCACCGTTAAGTTGTTCTTCACCAATAAAGTACACGTCACCCATGCGTGCATTAGTATGCTGTTGATCGCTCGACATTAATGCCATTACATTGTCTTCAACGGGATTGTTATGCTCATCCCGCTGTGCAAAGACTGCTGAGCCCCAATCGATTAACGATAAATGCTGCTGCTCAATATCGTAAACTAAATTCGAGGGTTTTATATCGCCGTGGACTAAAGGTTTACCCGTTCGTAGGTAATACAAAATATCGGCAAGCTGGCGGGCAATATTCATGATCATTGCGGTAGGTAGTGCGCCCATTTTGCGGCATAGTTGATCAAGATCTTCCCCCTTAGCACGCTCCATCACCAAAATGCCTTGTTTGCCAACACGTTCAAATTTAATCGCGCTAGGCACATTAGGGTGTTTTAGCAATGACAGCATAAAGGCTTCTTCTTCGAGCCGGTCTTGAACATGTTGCGGTAGCGTTATCCGCGAAAACTTAAAAACATGGGCATCGCCTGTTTGATTGATGCCAGCAAACACAAAACCGTAGGCACCTTTGCCAACTAATTCAATATCGGCATATCCAAGCTTACTCAGTTGCTGTTTACACAGGCGGATCCACGCCTTGTGCTTACGGGCATCATTGGCCTTGAGCAAGTAAATAGATTGCTCTTCGGAAATATAAAAATGTTGCAGCTGAGGTGTTTGCAAATTGCGCTCCTTGTTTTGTTCATTTAACCAGTAAGCAGGGGCGATAATCAAATCGAGGCTGAGTTTTAGTTAAGAATTTTTAAGCGCTTTAAGACTTAGCTTCCATAGTGCCTTACCTATACGATCATTTCGTCACTGACTTTGACTTACATCAAGTTAAATCTTCACGACTATAGGTAGTCTTTGGACATCGAACAAGATAAGTATTTGTTAATTAACCGCCATAAAAAGTGCAGCTAAGGAGGGCCTATGCCCACCCAATATAAAGCTTTGTTGATTGAATTATTAGCATATCCGCGTAAGCGAATTTTACAGTCAATGGAAGTTACTCATTGTCCGCATGCGGTATTTTTTAATGATCGCGACGAACAATGTTTAACTTGCCACCAGGGTATGGAATGCATCTGGATGAACCAGAACGATGAGCTAGTGGCCGTGAATGAAAAATCAGTAACCGAGTTAAAACAGCAGTTATTAATTGCGGTGGATTTTATTGATTCATCTTTAAGCCCACATCATCTATCACGCCGTCAATGTCAGTGTGATAACTGTGTTTGGCTGCGTAAAGTGCAAGCTACTTTAGATCAGTAACTTAGTCTTTACATTGTTGCATCGGGTCAATTGCAAGGAGCTTTGCATCGATTTTAAAATGCCATTAAAGTAAGGGTCACTTTAGCGAATAGAGATACACCATGGAACCCGGTTTTTGGCATGAAAAGTGGCACCTGCAACATATAGGTTTTCATCAGCAAGACATCAATCCTTTCCTTGTTCAGTACTGGCAGAAGCTTTCTCTGCCGGCTGATGCTCAAGTGTTTGTGCCCTTATGTGGTAAGTCGTTAGATATGTGCTTTTTAGCCGAGCAGGGGCATCAAGTGATTGGTTGCGAGCTAAATGAACTGGCTGTGCAGCAGTTTTTCACTGACAACCAGCTTGAGCTTACGCAAACGGCAGTTGGTGAGCACCAACATTATCAAACTGAGCAGATCAGTGTGTATCAGGGTGATATTTTCACTTTGCCTAAGACGATTACACAAGCGGTGACGGCCTTTTATGATCGTGCTGCCCTTATTGCTTGGCCAGAAAATATGCGTGCACACTATGCAAAGCAGCTGGCGAACTTATTACCTAGTGGCAGTATCGGTTTACTCGTAACCTTAGATTATCCACAAGCAGCCTTAAATGGCCCCCCGTTTGCGGTATCGCCTACTTGGGTGGAGCAGCACCTGAGTGATGACTTTGCTATCGAGGTGCTAGCATCACAAAATGTGTTAGCGGATAATCCTCGATTTATTAAAAAGGCAGTGCCTTGGCTAAATGAAGCTGCTTATTTGTTGAAGCGTAAATAGTGGCTTTCTCCTATAGCTGCAGTGAAATATCCCCATTGAATTTATGCTAGATAATCTAAGTTGATGGGGATTATTATTTCGTATCAGCAGGTTAAGTATTATGGTCTTTTAGCGGCTATTAATGCCCTATTTTGTCTTTAGGATTGATACAAGATAGAACTATTGGGAAGCGAAAATACGGGGGCGAATAAGAATATCAGGGTGAGGGAGCAGATGATAACTTTACGATTAGCTTTAACGTCACTTATGTCGTCTGTGCAAGCGTTTTTTGTCGCTAATGGATGGTTTGGCTATAGGTTAGCGAGTGCGTTAACCATCAATTTTATTAGGCGACTTCGTAATAATTAGGTTCAAGTTCTAGTTGGTTTTGGATAATCTGCACCGCCATTCTGGCACATTTACCACATTGGTCGGCCACACCTAAGCGCTTTTTGACGTCAGCAAGAGAGCTATCGCCTTGGCTTACTGCGTTTTTAATTTGCGTATCTGTGATTGCATGGCAAAGACAAACGTACATTTTCTAGCCTCCCAAATGAATTGAGCTAATTCTAAATGAAAACGCTTATCAAATGCAATACGCATGTGGACATTATTTGAATAAATCTGTTTAATAATTATTCGATGACCGCGTTCCATCACAGTCATCCTTCTTTTTTTATTTGTACATCGCAGTGGTCATTACTATCCCAACGAGTATTTAAGTTAAGCTATTTTAGTATCCTTTATTAAAATCAATAACATTAGCTAGTGGCTTACCAGCTAAGTAGCGATGATAGTTTTGGCTAAATTGGGTGACTATTTGTTCTGGTTGGCTCAGCGCCGACATATGCGGGGTGATAATGGTATTTTCTCGTTCCCAAATAGGATGGCTATTGGGTAAAGGTTCCTGAGTAAATACATCGAGAATCGCTTGCTGATTAGGATTAGCGATAAGCTGATTATTGAGCGCGTCAAGGTCAAGGGCATCACCGCGGCCGACGTTAAACAAAATGGCATCTGGCTTTAACGTCGCCAACATATCAGCGTTGAGTATGTTGCGTGTTGCTGGTGTGCTTGGCAATAAATTAACCACCACATCGGCTTTAGTCAGGGCTTCTCCTAATGTTGGCATCGTTTCGATAGCATCAAAACTGTCAACCGTATTGCCACTGCTATTGATACCCGTGACATGCATGCCAAAATGTTGTGCGGTTTTTGCTAAATATTGAGCTATTGACCCAGTCCCGAGCAAGAGTAAGCGCATGTTTTGTAAACTTGAATATGGTGGTGATTCAACCTGCCAGTGTTTTTGTCGTTGCTGCAGCCGATAAAAATCGTGGCTACGGATGTGAGCGAGTAAATAACCGAACACATATTCACTCATTAATGGGCCGAATATGCCTTTAATATTAGTTAGTAGGTAGTCTTTTCTGCCTCTTGGGCTCATCAGTGCCTCTATACCCGCAAAACTGGACTGCAACCATTTTAGATTTTTTGCATGAGGTAATAATGGCGCTGCGAGCTTAGGTTCAGCTAACCAAAGATCAGCCTCAATTAAGTGTTTGGGATCATCGTTGAGTAGTACTAGATTAGGGAGTTCCAGCGCCTCAATTAAGTCGCGGTATTGTTGATTGACCTTTGTTAGCAAGAGTAACTTGTGCCCCATGGCGTCTCCCTTTATGCTTGGTTATTGTTATTTTTCAATGCACTGGTTTTCAATTCATTATTTTACGCACAGTCTCAGTTATTAAAATGGCTTGTGCGGTATTTTTTAGGTTAATTCATTATGTTTGATCAGTTAGTTGCCATCATCGCCCAATTGGGAAACATGCTTCGTCCTTGGGCATTTGATATTGCTACCGCCATGGTAGTATGCCTAATTTTGGTTTTTTCAGCGGACGTCAATCGTCTCCTAAGGCGCCATTTATTAGGGCATTCTTTTGTGCTGCGGACCTTTGTTTTTATTATTATTAATGCTTTTGGTTACGGTCTATTGATTGTTAAAGTTACCCCATGGGTGGCAAGGCACATTGCGGCTATGCCATCCCATTGGATGTTTCTGTTAATTATGACGATGTTTATTTTTATCGGCTATTGGGCCCAGCGAAATAACCAGTCTTAATCAGCCACACTTTATTCAAAGTAACCAAGGTAATCTGTGGTGATTACTTGAGTTAAAGCCTGCATGGCGCGATCGGGATAATTGCTGAACACGCCATCAACGCCCATTAGTTTAAGTGCATGAATATCATCGACATGATCGACCGTATAAACATAAACTTTGGCGCAGCGCTGGTGTGCATCATCAATTAACGCTTGATTGATGAAACTCACATCTAAATTCAAGGAATAGGCATCAAGCTGGCTTACAACGGCGGCACCCTCGAGTGGAATGCTGGCGAGTAGCGGTGCGACTAAGGCCTTTGGGAGTGCTTGTTTAAACTCACGTAGATAAGGATGATTAAAAGAGGAAATCAGTAACTGCTCTTGAGTAAAACCGAGTTGTTTTAAAGCCTTTGGGTATAAAGCAATTAACGGCGTAACGGTATTAATGCCTTTTAATTCAATATTAACTATGCAGCGCCCTGCAATCAATTCCAGCACCTGCCACAATGTGGGTATTGGTTCACCTTTTACATTAATATTCGCCAGATAATCCTTACTCACTAAATGGATAATTCCTGATCCTGAGCTTTTACTATCAAGACGACGATCGTGAAACACGACTAGCTCACCTTCAACATTATGCACATCGAGCTCAACGGCTGGCACACCTAGTTGCAATGCCTTCTCCATAGCAGCTAACGTATTTTCGGCCTGATAACCGCTGGCACCACGGTGAGCAAAAATGAGCATGTTGTGCAATCCTATTAGCTTCTAATAATACTTTGTTGTTCGCGATTTTGGCTATTTTTAATATAGATTTCCATTTGTGGATAAGCGAGTTCAAGATTGTTTTCTTTGAGTTTTTTCGTGACTCGTTTATGTAAATCATGGCGAAGTGGCCAGCGTGATGACATATCTTTTGCGTAGGCACGGACTTCATAATCTTGAGTATGTTTACCAAAACCGGCAAACCATACTTCTGGCTCAGGGGTTGCTAGTGCATCTTCACACTCTTGCACCGCTTGATAGAGCGTTGCCTCAACTTTGGCCGGATCAGAATCACGCGCAACTGATACATAAACAATCACGCGCGTAATCGGATCTGACAACGACCAGTTAATTAATTGCTCAGTAATAAAGGCCTTGTTTGGAATGATAATTTCTTTTCTGTCCCAATCAATAATCGTTGTCGCCCTAATTTGAATTTTACTCACAGTCCCAGTTAAATCACGAATCGTCACGGTATCGCCAATGCGTACTGGTTTTTCAAATAAAATGATTAGGCCCGAGATAAAGTTAGCAAAAATCTCTTGTAAACCAAAACCTAAACCGAGCGAGAGTGCGGCTATTAACCATTGCAGTTTAGACCATTCCATTCCCAGATTAGAGAAGCCGATTAATAATCCTAAAAAGACCACTAGATAACGGCTTACAGTGGTAATCGCAAACCCCGTACCGGGTGATAGGTCTAATCTTTGTAGGATCATCAGCTCAAGTAAGCCCGGTAAATTAGTCGCGATCATCATTGAGAAGCCGACCACAATAAGCCCAAACATCAAGGATTTCATGGTAATGGGTAATTGTTGTTCTAAGCCATTCACGCTGGTATTGGTTGTCCACAGCGTAATACCGTCGAGAAAGGTAAATAATGCGGTGTGGGTTTGTGTCCACAGGCCAATTAAGCTGGCTAAAAAAGCCAATAATAATAACGAGCGCACTAACCCAAGTGACTGGCTTGAAATTGTTTCGAGATCCACTACTGGCTCTTCATAGGTATCGAGGCCATCGGTAGATAGATGGTGTGTTTCACCTTTTTCCCTTTGCGCTAAGCGCTCAGCCCGTTTAGCCTTGGCGCGATCGAAAGCAATACGGCGGCGCTCAATTAACATCCAGCGCTTAATGAGCTGATATAACAACAAGAAACCCAGACCTAGCACGATAGATAATTGTAGCTGGAGCAACATTTGAAAGGCGGTAAAGTAATATCCTCTAAATGCGAGTACTGCACTGAGTAATGGAAATGATATCAACAAAAACCAAAGCATTTTCTGGATAAGTTTTTTATTCTTACCGTCTTGCTGTGCATTGGCACTTTTACGGCTGAGCAGTAAAATATCCTTGTAAAATAAGAATAAAACAATACAAAATATAATAAATGCGCCGCGACCAATACTATTGCGTACCAATGATGCATCGAGCACTTCGGTAAAACCCATCAAGCCTAATAATGGGCTGGCAACTAACACAAAGTGCCTAAATCTAAATTGACCCGCTTGGATAAGCTTTGATGGACGTTTGAAATGTCCGACCAGCACACCTTTGTCGAGCGTGAGAATAAAGATAAAACGATATAACAGATAAACTAAGCCAATAGCCAGTATGCCCATACCTACCGCCTGTACAAAATTGCGATCGGATTGGTAAAAGATTAACCCCGCCAAAATCACAGGTGTCGGTTTTATTAATGCATAGCTTAAGCTGCAGGCGAGTGCTTTTATCGTGTAAATGAACTTATCTTGGGTCACATTACCCACATAAGTGGTGTAATGATTAAATAAACGATTGAATTTAGGCGTAATCAAGTCTTGTACGACTAAACATAATACCAGCAATATAATCCACCAAGACCAATAGTCGTTTTGCTCATCCCACGCTTTACCCAGTTCATCCCATTGTGCCTGTTGCACCAACCATACTGCACTGCGCTCGAGATCCGTAAGCCATAATTTACTAATGCTGGCGGCATTAGGGACCCAGAATAAATGTTCATTAAGAGTATTTTTTAGAGTGAGGTGCTGTTGACTGAGTTGTTGATAGTTAACTCTCAACTTGCCTAATTCACTGAGGTATTGGTCATAGCTTTGCATCAACTGTGCAATTAAACTTTGCTGCGAATGCAGTAACTTAATCTGTTGATCATTGTATAAACCAGGATGCTCTAGTTCTTGCTCATTGAGTGCTTGCTGTTGCTCTAAATGATATCTGTCTAAACGGGCATCGGCGATGAGTGTCTGAAGCTTTTCATTATTTGGCGGCTTAGGCAGCGATTGTAATATCTGTAAAAAACGCTCACCAAAGGCGGAGTTCATTTTGACCCAAGTGATTTGTTCTTGAATATTCGCAAGTTGTTTAGCTTGGGATTGATATTGGGTTTCAGCTTGTTCTTGCTGTTCGACGACATTATTGATCTGTAAGGTCAGGGTTTGCAGTTTCTGACCATAAATGTGATTGGTATCGGCAATATTACGGGTGACAGGGTCGATAACTTTGTCAGTATCGACCAAGTTTTTGGCTAGGGTTGCATCGGTTTTTTGCTGGCGTTGTTTATTGATAGCTTTATTAATAGCTTCAATTAACGCTTCTTGTTGTATCAATTGCTGACGCACTAATTGTAATTGTAATTGCGTCAGTTCAATGCGTTTTTGACTGCTAGCTAATTCAGCTTCATTGGTGGTCAGGCTTTGTTCAAAAAACAGCCGTTGCATTTGTTGTAATTCACCCGATGGCGTATCTAATGGTGCAAGTTCAGCCTTTTTATTTTGCACCAAATTTTGTCTTGCACTGGCAATGACAGCTGGCAACTCATTCTGGCGTTGTAGTAAATCGTTAACTTGTCTAACTAAGGTAGACTCGCTTTCTTTAAGCTCAGATAGGCGCAGGTAAGCCATAGAAGCTTGCTGGCTGAGATCAGTACCTTTTTCTAGTGGCAGCGGTTTATAAGCTTCTTTGAGCGCTTTATCAGTGCTTTTTTTATGTTGTTCAAAATCGATTTGCGCCTGTTGGAAGCTGGTCGCGTTAGCTGCAAGCTTCTCTATGTTAATTTTTAGATCGTTAATTTGTTCATCAATGCTGGGATTTTGTTGTTGATCCTGTTTGTTCATGCCAAGACGTTTGTCCAGTTGCAGTGGAGAGTTGGCAACAACAGAAAATGAGAAAAAAACAATAATGAACAATAAAATACGTGGCATATAGGCTAAGAATATTTAGGGGCAAAAGACGTATCATATTAGCCAAGTTACGCTGAGATTGGTATGTTTCAAGCGTTCTTTTTTTATTGGTGTGATTGGTCGATTTTGAAGGTGATGTTAGTGACTATGACGATAGTCGCGCCTAGGTATGATAATAGTCATGCATGCCTAGGTATGATAATAGTCATGCATGATAGTGCCGCCAATATTAACCGTACTGCTAAAAAGCAGTACGGTTAGATGGTATCGATTAATCTTGAGGGTTTTGCGTAAATTTAAGCGGGCTTAAATTACTTTTTAACATCTTTAAGATTGGCGAAGGCTTGACCCATACGGGTTATCGCTTCGGCTTCAACGCCTTCAGCAAAAGTTTGGATAGTATCTTTGGCAAACAACATCACCACAGTGCTGCCCAATTTGAAACGGCCCATCTCATCGCCTTTATCTAAGGTGATGGCATCAGGGCCTTGGGTTGGGTATTGCCATGTAAAAACTTGCTTACCTGTTGGAGGGGTAATTGTCCCTGCCCATACTGTCTCGATACTGGCGACAATCGTTGCGCCAACTAATACCATCGCCAGTGGTCCTAATTCCGTTTCAAAAATCGCCACAACCCGCTCATTGCGAGCAAATAAGCCGGGGACGTGTTTAGCTGTGAGTGGATTCACTGAAAACAACTCACCGGGAACATAGGTCATTTTTGACAAGGTGCCTTTAATCGGCATATGAATGCGGTGATAGTCTTTAGGTGCGAGGTAAATAGTCGCAAAATCACCGCCTTCAAAGCGTTTAGCATCATCGGCTTGATCGCCAAGTAATGTTAACGCTGAATAATGATGACCCTTTGCTTGAAAGATGCGGCCATCTTTAATGGGGCCTAATTGACTAACGGCACCATCGACGGGGTGCACCATGATATCGGCGTCTAGATCCAACGGCCGAATACCGTGTTTTAGCGCGCGGGTGAAAAAAGCATTAAAGCTTTTATAGGCATCAGGTTCGCTTTGTGCCGCTTCGCTCATATCAATTTTATATTGTTTGATAAACCATTTGATGGCAGCTGTGGTTAACGCGCCCGCTTCGGCGGCGGCGAATTTACCCACTAGACGAGATAATAAGTGTTTTGGCAGCATGTACTGCAAGGCTATTTTAAGATTATCCAATGTTAATTCCTTTTCTTACTGCTCAATCTTTTCTGAGAGCACTGTTATTTATCAATCAGTTATTATTCATCCGCTGCCGCGCGGAAATGGCGCGCATGACGTTGTTCATCTAAGCTGGCGATAATTTTATGGTAATTATTAAAGCGATCTGCGCTGATTTTACCTTCGCTCAGGGCTGCTTGCAGTGCACAGCCAGGATCGTCACCGTGCTTGCAATCGCGGAATTTACATGCGCCAAGATATTCACGAAATTCGATAAAACACCAACCTACACGTTGTGCAGGGAGATGCCAGAGGGCGAACTCACGCACGCCAGGGGAGTCAATCAGGTCGCCACCGCTGGGTAAATGTAAGAGTTTGGCTGTGGTTGTGGTGTGCTGACCTAAACCTGAATTGTCAGACACATCACCAATAACCAGTTCAGCATCGGGTAATAGGGCATTGATGATCGATGACTTACCGACACCTGATTGGCCAGCAAACACGCTAACTTTATCTTTGAGTATGTCTTTGATGGTATCAATACCATCACCTAGCTTACTGCTGACCTTATAAACTGGATAACCAATATCTTTATAACGTTGTAGCGCTTCATCTATGGCCTGCGCCTCATCAGGGTTGAGCAAGTCAATTTTATTTAAAATGATGATAGGCGGAATGTCGGTATCTTCGGCAGCCACTAGATATCGATCGATGATTTGGGTGGTAAAGCTGGGTAATACCGACGATACGATTAAAATCTGGTCGATATTAGAGGCGATGATTTTTACGCCATCGTATAAGTCGGGTCGCGTGAGTGATGATCGACGTGGGTGAACCGCTTCAACAATACCTGCAATACCGCTATTGGCTTGGCTTTCAATGGCTAAGCGTACAATCACTTTATCGCCAGTGACTAAGCTGGTGACAGCACGACGAATATTACAGCGCACCACTTGGCCGCTTTCGGTTTCGATGTCGGCGTGTTGACCAAAGCGTGAAATTACCGTACCGGGTTGTTCTTGCCCCAGTGAACTATCTTGTAATTCGGGCGTATTTTTTTCGCTACCATCACGATTGAGTCGCTTTTCGTGATTAGCGCGCATACGGCGTAATTGACCTTGGCTTAGGGGTTTCTTTTTCGTCACTGATTCGTCTTCGTCAATTAGGTGATTTTTTGTGTTGCAAAAAAGCAGTATGATACACACTCTTGAATAAAAAAGCCTGAATTTAGGCTAACTGACATGATAAGGCTGATTTATGACGGCAAATGTAAATAATCTCATTTGGATTGATTTAGAAATGACAGGGTTAGAGCCCGATGTCGACAGGATCATTGAAATTGCCACTTTAGTGACAGATCAAGAACTCAATATTATTGGTCAAGGTCCAGTTATTGCGATTCATCAATCAGATGAGGCGCTTGCTGCTATGGATGATTGGAACCAGAAACATCATGGTGAATCTGGTCTTATTGATCGCGTTCGTGCCAGCCAAGAAACAGAAGCGCAAGCCGTCGCAAAGACTATTGCCTTTTTAGAGCAGTATGTGCCCAAGGGCGCATCTCCTATGTGCGGTAATAGTATTGGCCAAGATAGACGCTTTTTAAATCGTTACATGCGCGAGCTAGAGGATTATTTTCACTATCGCAATGTAGATGTTAGTACCATTAAAGAGTTGGTGAAGCGTTGGAGCCCAGAAACGATGGCGGGTCTTAAGAAGCAAAACACTCACCAAGCACTGCAGGATATCCAAGAGTCGATTGCCGAATTGCAGTATTATCGCAGTAAAGTATTTAAAATTTGACCGATCAGTAGATAAATATGCAAAAGGGGTTGCAGCCGCATGAATTTTTCATATAATGCGGCCTCAACTTTTTGATGCGAACGAGATGTTCTGCTCATTTAGATTGAATGCGACATTAGCTTAGTTGGCAAAGGTTGGAATACGATACCTTTGTTAATGTTGGGGGCAAATGTAGCAGCGAGAGCTCTTAATGAAAGAAATGCGACATTAGCTCAGTTGGTAGAGCGATACCTTGCCAAGGTATAGGTCATCGGTTCGAACCCGATATGTCGCTCCAAATTAAAA
>NZ_FTNN01000007.1 GCF_900156405.1 Shewanella morhuae | reverse complement strand
TGCATTTCACCGAAGGGCATTCTCGTACCGCTATTGCCACTATGCTGAAGGTCAGTAGAACCAGTGTTAATAAGTGGGTTACCACTTACCTTTCCCAAGGACTATCCGGCCTAGATGACAAGCCTAATCCAGGTCTGTCCTTGGCACAGCAAGCCAGTCTTAAAGCATTCGTACAGCAACGAAGTTTCTCTGAGCAAGGCGGGAGGCTGATGGCTAAGGATCTCAGCCATTTTATTCAGTCTGAATTTGGCGTGACATTCAAACAAGCTAATATCTACATTTTACTACATCAATGGTTTTTTCATGGATAACCACTCGCTCTCGCCACCCGAAACAATCGGAGGCAATGCAAGAAGCTTTTAAAAAAACTTCCTAATGGCAACGACTCGCGACACCCCGGGGCATGTTGCACTCGATCGCATTGATGTTTGGTTTCAAGGTGAAGCCAGATTTGGTCAACAAAATACTACCGCGCCGCTATGGGTAGCAAAAGGCTCAAGATCAAGGGCAGTCAGATAACAGCAATGTGAATATGCTTATCTCTTTGGTGCAGTGTGCTCAGCAACGGGGGTAACAGAAGCGTTGGTCACACCCTTTGTTAATCAAGATGCGATGAGGCAACACTTAACGCTAATATCAGAGGCAACTCATTCGGATAGATATGAACTTGTTATCATTGATGGCGCGGGCTGGCATACGGGTTTTTTTGATTCATTGCGGATTGAATTAACCGATGACAATGTCGCTGTGACGGTTATTTGTCCTGATTTTATGGTGTCACAAATCCATAAGCGTGCTTTGGATGGTACAGGTAAACCGCTGGGGAAATCTCCCATGCAAGAAACTAAAATTCTTACTGCTGAACAATGTGCTGAGATGATGTTGCCCGTTATAGCAACGCGAGGTTGTTTGCTGATCACCTCGTTACGTGGGCGTTTAGGGCGCTGCCTTAAATTAATCGCGCCAAGATTAATCGACAAAATTGCCCGCAGAGCTATCGCCTCCGGGCATTAAAGTCTATTTGTCGTTTTTATTAAGATGGTTAACTATGGTCTGTGTGGCCTCATTTTGAGTCGCTTTTTCACTGTCAGTATCGATATTCGCGGTTGCACTATAGCCGGTCATATCCTCAGCAATATGCAGCCAGTCTTGGTGCCAGTAAAAGCTAGCGCCTTCTAAGGTTTGCCAGTTATGTACGCCAGCCTTTTCACCTTTATAAATAAGATCTTTTACTGAGTACCCCATATGTTCACCTCATTGATTTTATGATTATTTAAATTATAAGTAGATAGATGGTGCCCGTCATCTACCGAGATAAATGGGATTTAGCTCACAAATTTGAGCGAAACAAACCCCGTTTATACGAGGTTTATAGTGGTGGGCCTATTTAATTAGAGCTCGGGATAGTGGCTGTGGTAACGGGTTAATCCTATCCACAAAACTCACTCTACAGAGCTGGTTTCTTATTACAGCTAGGGTTTTACGCACTGTAAAGGCGAGCCAGCGCCTTTCCACTGCGTAGTTCCCTCGCTTAGAGATAAAGGTATAAAGGTTAATCCTTGGCTCATATTCGCAGGGGGCAAATCTGTTTCTAACTCATACATGCCCATAGGCATAGTGCCTGATGTTGCGTTGGCGATGGTTTGTGCGGCTGCAAGGCTTGAGTAGCGCAAACCCAACAGATCAAAATGGCTACGCCAATCTTTGCCTGTGAGCTGACTTAATGACACCAACATGAAGTCGTTGCCCGGTATATCCCTCACAGCTTTGCCACTATAGACGCCATGACCATCAAACGGAAATTGGCTAAAGCCCAGTTTGCTGCGGTTTGCTTCCCAATCATTGGCGTTATTGGCATATTTGCTAAAAATGCGACTGTGTTGATATAGCAAGGTAAACAGGTTAAAGCCATTTTCCAATGTGGTGCCATCGTTCAGCGTCATGCCGTGTGCCTTTAGCGCCATTTGGATATAAAACGCCATGCGATAGCCGTTATGTACTGCATAAGCATTGCTGGCCCAGGGCGCTGTGTATCTGTCTTCACCGCTATTGAGCACTTTACAGTTAGCGCCAAACACTACGCGTTTGCCGCTGGTGTCTGTCGTGCCTGCGGCATCAGACATAAATACATAAAATAGGTCTTTGTGGTTCATGTGGCCATCGGTCACTGTGCCTGTATTGCCATCACGTAGGTAGTGAGTTTTCCACTTCACCACATAGGGAAAAATATTATTAGAGTTTTCCCCGGCGCGACTGCCATAGCCTGCCCAGTTGTCACTGTCACTTGCCGCGGCATATTGTACATTCAGGCGGTTAGTTTGCAGATTATGGCCTAACTCATGGTTATCACCCCAACCTGTTGGGTCGATATTCCAGGCAGCGTCCCAAGGATTACCGCTACAACCTGCGCCGCATTGGGCATTTTGGTCATAATTAGCGTGTTGAATAATGGTGCGAGTATGCAAATTATTGTCGATACAATCGTCGCCAAAGAGTCCTTTGCAGGCTGATAGTACATCACTTGGTAAGGATTCACTTAAACTTTTACCCTGTATTTTGAGCCCTGCAAGGGTGTAAACGCTGTTGATATGGTCGTCGACAATACTGTTGAGTAGCGCGTTGACGTCGATAATTTTACCGCCGATAGCATTCATAAAGCGGTCGCGCCGCAGATGCTGCTCTGCGCCATCTGTACGTAAGTCTACATGGGGTAATTCAGTATTTTGAATACGATCATTAAAGGCTGCGATTTCAGTGGGGTTTGAGAAATCCATCACGGTCGGATGCTGTGCCACATGCTCAGCATTGACATCAACACTTAGCGTGCCGTCATTACCACTTGAAGCATTACCGCTGATGTATAGATAAATCGGCCCGCCGTAAGGGGACGAAAACTCCAAGCTTTGCCCTTGTACTAACCGCAGGCGTTGCTGCGCTAGCTCCAATGGGCCGCGATAAATTTTCTGTTCATAGGCGCGGTTAGTATTGCGTCTATGATAGTTGAGTTTTATCTCTACATTGGCAGTGCTACTGTCGAGGCGAGTGAGTTTGATGGTTTGGCCCGGTAGAGCATACCAACCGGTGGTCGTCCATTGGTCGGCATAAGGTACGCTAATGGTTTTTTGCTCGGAGATGGTGGCAGGGTAAGCGTAATGGGCATTATTGCCCTTGCTGAGATTAGCACTATCGGTAACATATTCCCCCAAATCAGGCTGGGCTAAGTTATGGGCGCGGGCATAACTTATTGTCCAGTCGGCAAATAGAGCCTGCTGCCACTGGGCGTATTCGTTATAGGCAATAGGGTAATCAATTTCGCTGCGGTATTTATCGGCGAGCAGCAGTCCAGCTTTCATTAAAGGGAACTCAGCTTTGGTAAACACATCGATAGCATGGTTATCTAAGGTTACGGCATTGGCTCGATACCAATCGGCGCCAGCTTTGAATGAATCAACAAAAGCGGGCGCATTACAGCTCAAATAATTGCTACCACAATCGTTAAGCACTGAGGTATCAAAGCGGCTCTCCCTAAGTTTACCAAGTAGAGCATTCACTTTGGTCAGGTTTGTATCTTCGGCCAAAATATCAGTCACTCTGAGGTTATTAGCATTGAGTTTTGACCAGTAATTGCCTGCGGTCGACAGCCCCATATCAACGTAAAGTGGTGAGAGCATTGGGCTTTCATCACGCCAGTAATTAGAGAGCAGCAAGGGAATACCCGCCGCCTTAGCTTTAGCTATAGCAGCTTTTATACCGGCAAAACCCAGTGATTGACGGTCGATATCGCTAATCACAATCAGATCCGGTTTAAGCGTTTCGATACAGTTGCTTAACTGGCTGTAGTCACAGGTATTTGCGGCATTAATACTATGGGCATCTGGGTAGTTTTTGGTGAGCCAAGTGCGGATCCCCTCATTATGAGGAAAGTACCAACTGTCGGTGGCGCTTGGCATTTGGGCGGTGACTATACTGAATACATCGGTGCTGAGGCCACTGGTCTTATCGGCGCCTTTGGTCAGCCAGCCTAAAAGGTTTTTCAGCAAAGCATCGGTTTGAGCAGAGGTATTAACGGAAAAAATATTTTCCGCCATAGCGGCATATCTCTGTCCCTGTTGCTCACCCGCCATCACTAAACCGCGCACTGCGCTTGCGCCATTTGCGTCAATGTTTGAAGGCAGTACAGTGAAAGTGTTTTCCGGCATAAAGCTCGAAAAAGTAATGGAGTCATGGCTCGGGTGCCAAGTTATGCTGTTACCTACTCCTTGATATAACTGTTTTATCTGGGCTTTACGATTAATGTCGATATTAGCGAGTTTAGCAATACTGAAATCAATTAACTCAGTTGCGCTCGCAAGCGTATAGTCTTGATATTTGATGGCTTTTTCGGCATTGGAAATAAATATCGGTGTGATAGTGCAATCAGACACCATTGCCGCAGTTGTGTAAGCCAGCCCATTAAGATTGCCCCCACAGCCGGTTACGCCATCGAGTGTAAAACCGCTATTGGCAATAACGCTAAAAATAGCGCTGGTGCCTGATGCGACTTTTTGGCTATTGGGGCTTAGTACGCCGCCCGTGGCTGCTACGCTGCTGGCGGTATATTGCGTTACAGGTGGTTGGATTGGGGGCTGAGTGCTGCCCGCGTCCTCAGACCCCCCACATCCGCTAAGAAGTAGAGTGATGGTGGCATAAAACAGTCGAATCCTCATGGGAGTCCTTGGTGTTTTCGGGCTTTATATTTGGCTGGCATTGTATATTGCCATTATCATTTTAAATAGATTTAATTCTATGATTTCATTTAAAATCATGTGTTTATAATTGACGCCGCGTCAAAATACAGGCATAAAAAAACCGGTGAGATACCGGTTTTTTTAAATGGCTTAATTATTAACCTTGTTGCTCACGCGCAATGGCGCGATAACCAATATCGGTACGAAAATACACATCATCCCAGTGAATCTCATCAACTAATTTATAAGCGGCTTTTTGCGCTTCAGTCACTGTATTGCCAAGGGCCGTTGCGCACAGGACGCGGCCACCGTTAGTGACCACGTGGCCGTCTTTTATTTCAGTACCGGCATGGAAGACTTTGCCGTTATTGTCACCAAGGCTTAGACCGTCAATCACATCAAACTTACGGTACTCATCAGGGTAACCGCCTGCGGCTAACACCACACCCACGGCGGCGCGCTCGTCGTACTCGGCTGTGACTTTATTTAACTCGCCGCGGGTGGCGGCTAAGCACAGTTCAACGATATCAGACTGTAAACGCATCATGATAGGCTGCGTTTCTGGATCGCCAAAGCGGCAGTTATATTCAAGCACTTTAGCGCTGCCATCTGGCGAGATCATTAAACCGGCATACAAAAAGCCAGTGTAGACATTGCCTTCGGCGGCCATACCATCAACCGTTGGGCGAATAACGTTATTAATCGTCCAGTCGTGCACTGCTTGAGTGACTACGGGGGCAGGCGAGTAAGCGCCCATGCCTCCGGTATTTGGGCCGTAGTCGCCGTTATCACGCGCTTTATGATCTTGGCTAGTGGCCATTGGCAAAATATTTTTGCCATCGACCATTACGATAAAGCTGGCTTCTTCGCCTTTAAGAAACTCTTCAATTACCACGCGCGAACCCGCATCACCGAACTTGTTACCGGCGAGCATGTCATCAATCGCAGCATCGGCCTCTGCTTGATTTAACGCGATGATAACGCCCTTACCCGCGGCTAAACCGTCGGCTTTAATCACAACTGGATAACCTGTGGTCGCGGTTAATTCGCGCACAAATGCTTTGGCATCGTTAATGTCAGTACAGTTTTTATAACCCGCCGTTGGAATATTGTGGCGTGCTAAAAAGTCTTTGGTGAAAGCCTTTGAACCTTCAAGTTGCGCTGCGGCTTTAGTGGGGCCAAATATCGCTAAACCTGCGGCATTGAATGCATCAACCACGCCCATCACTAATGGCGCTTCTGGGCCAACGATAGTTAATTCGATGTTGTTGGTTTGGGCAAATGCGAGCAGAGCAGGAATGTCGGTGGCGCTGATCGCCAGATTTTCAACATTAGGCTCTAAGGCGGTGCCGGCATTGCCTGGCGCCACATAGACAGTTTCAACTTGAGCCGATTGAGCGGCTTTCCACGCTAGGGCATGTTCGCGGCCACCGCCACCAATGATTAACACTTTCATGGTTAAAACTCCCACACATCGTAAAAGAAAACGCCCTAAATCATTAGGGCTAAGTTTGATTTAATTAGTGATTAATGACGGAAGTGGCGCATGCCAGTCATTACCATCGCCATACCGTGCTCGTCGGCTGCGGCAATGATTTCAGCATCGCGCATTGAGCCACCCGGTTGGATGATGCAGCTAATACCCGCAGCAGCTGCGGCATCGATACCGTCACGGAATGGGAAAAAGGCATCGGAGGCCATCACAGAGTTCACCACTTCTAAACCTTCGTCAGCAGCCTTGATACCGGCGATTTTAGCGCTGTAAACGCGGCTCATTTGACCAGCACCAACGCCGATAGTCATGCCGTCTTTGGCATAAACGATGGCGTTAGATTTAACGAATTTCGCCACTTTCCAGCAGAACATTAAGTCTTTCAACTCGCTTGCTGTCGGTTGACGTTTAGAAACGACTTTGATGTCTTCTAAACCAACCATACCCTGATCGCGATCTTGTACTAATAGGCCACCGTTAACGCGTTTGTAATCTAGGCTTTGAGTTTTCGTTGCCCACTGACCGCATTCTAATAGGCGCACATTGGTTTTTTTGGCAATCACATCTCGCGCCGCTTGGCTTACGCTTGGGGCAATAATGACTTCAACGAATTGGCGTTCCACGATAGCGCTGGCAGTCGCGGCATCTAACTCGCCGTTAAAGGCTATGATGCCACCAAAGGCTGATGTGGGGTCAGTTTGATAGGCACGGTTATAGGCATCGAGTAAATCTTTACCTAATGCAACGCCACATGGGTTAGCGTGTTTAACGATAACACACGCTGGCTCACTGAATTCTTTTACGCACTCAAGAGCGGAGTCAGTATCGGCAATGTTGTTGTAAGACAAAGCTTTGCCTTGTAATTGAATCGCGGTAGCCACAGAGGCTTCATCAATTTTGGTGTCAACGTAAAATGCCGCCGTTTGATGGCTATTTTCGCCATAGCGCAAATCTTGTTTTTTGATTAATTGGGTATTGAAGGTGCGTGGGAATTTTGAGCTTTCAACGGATAGGGAGTCTTCAGCGCATTCGTCAGTGCTATGGGCTGGAGCCCTATGCATTGGAACCATAGTACCGAAGTAGTTGGCAATCATGCCATCGTAACCCGCAGTATGCTCAAAGGCCGCAATAGCTAAGTCGAAACGAGTCGCATGGGTGGTGCTACCATTATTCGCTGCCATTTCCGCTAGTACACGGTTGTAATCGGCTGCATTAACCACAATGGTGACATCTTTATGGTTTTTTGCTGCTGCGCGTACCATAGTCGGGCCGCCAATATCGATATTTTCGATAGCGTCTTCTAAGGTGCAACCGGTTTTAGCCACAGTGTCGGCGAAGGGATAAAGATTAACCACAACTAGATCGATAGCATTGATGTTGTTATCGGCCATTACACTTTCATCAAGACCACGGCGCGCCAAAATGCCGCCGTGCACTTTGGGGTGCAGCGTCTTAACACGACCGTCCATGATCTCAGGGTGTCCTGTATAATCAGATACTTCGATAACAGGCACGCCGTTATCGGCTAACAGGCGCGCAGTACCGCCCGTTGATAGTAACTCGATACCTTGAGCGTGCAGGGCTTGGGCGAACTCGAGCATTCCGTTTTTATCTGAAACGCTAAGCAGCGCGCGACGAATGGGTCTGGCATTATTGGCAGCAGTCATTTGGGTACAGGGTCCAGTTATTTTAGTTTCAAGGATCTTTCGGAAAACAGAACGAGCTCTGTATTATTCTGCTTTCCAAAAGTCCCTTGGTTCTACTGTTTGACTTTTATCCCACCGTCAGGCGCGCACATTCTAGCGTAAAACTGCTTTTGCGGGTGTTTTTTCTATGTGATTTCACAATATTCATATCAGAACAAAGCCGCACTAATAAAGGAGTGCTGAGTAATGTATTAATTACCTCTTGACCTTGGAGTAGGCTCCAAGGTTTATACTTGCTAACATTGAACGTTGTGCTAGAAATATTCCTTACGTTACGGCGTATTTCGCAAAGGATAAACACATGTACCGTATTGGTGAATTGGCAGATTTGTGTGAGGTGAAAGCCGACACATTGAGATTCTATGAGAAGCACGGCTTACTTACGCCCTCGAGTCGTACTGAGTCTGGTTATCGGGTATATACCCAGGATGATGCTGCGCGCCTGCGTTTTATTTTACGGGCTAAAGCAGTGGGTTTTACCCTAAATGAAATCAGTGATTTACTCTCGATTGAACTCGATAAATCTAACCGGGTCTGCGCCGATGTAAAGGGCATGGTGGATATTAAATTGGCACAAGTTCAGGCCAAAATGGCGGAGTTAACGCATTTTCAAACCAGTTTACAAAGCCTGTCTGATGCCTGTTGTGGTGGGCCACGTAGTGCTGAACATTGCTCCATTTTAGAGGCGTTAGAGTCAAGTACCGAGCGAGTACGGGCAGAGTATCATTCTCATCGACATGAACATCACCATGCCCACAGTAAAGCAACCTATAAAGAGTCAGGGAATTAATTATGTTACTGAAAAATTTTATTGATCTATTTTTAGAGTCTGCTCCGTGGTTATTACTGGGCTTAATACTGGCAGGGTTATTAAAAGTATTTGTGCCCATGGCGTGGATGCAAAAACAACTGGGTGGACACGGCTTTAAAACCGTGGTTAAGGCAGCAATGTTAGGCGCTCCTTTACCCTTATGTTCTTGCGGGGTGATCCCCGCCGCCGTAGGGCTGCGACGTGCAGGGGCATCGAAGGCCGCGACTACGTCATTTCTGGTATCCACCCCTGAAACGGGCGTTGACTCGATTGCCGTTTCCTACGTGTTGCTTGGCCCTTTTATGGCAATTATCAGGCCGATTGCAGCTATTTGTAGCGCGATTGTGGCGGGATTATTGGTTGGCCGCGATGACGACGATGGTAAACCTACCACGGCTAAGTCTGCAGCTAAGATAGATAATGAAGTACCGACAGCATCTTGCTGTGGGCCTAAGGCTGAGCCTAAAGAGGTTACGGCAGAGCCAATTCAAAGTTGTTGCTCATCACCAGTAAAAGAACCCATTAAAGCGGACTCTTGTTGTAGTAGTGAGAAAAAGGCCACAATCAAAATGACGCCAATGGCGACATCTAGCTTGATGAACAGCAATGCCAGTGCTTACACCAATGTAAGTCATGTTAGCGTGATAAAAACTGAGAAAACCGGAAGCTGTTGCAGCACTGCTGCACCAGTCATGCCTGAAAAAATCGTAGTGGTGAAAAAGGGCGCGTGTTGCGACACCTCAACTAAGGTTAGTGCAGATGCGAGTGCGGTTCATCATCAAGGTGAGGCCGATAGTTGCTGTGCATCAACCCAAGATATTGCCACTGAGTTAAAGTCTGAATCGGTATTAACACGCGTTGGGATTGGTCTTAAATATGCTGCCACGGATTTAGTACGTGATACGACTCTGTGGTTGCTGGTGGGGCTATTCTTTGCCGCATTAGTACAAACCTATGTTCCTAGTGACTTTTTAGCAAAATGGGGTGATGGTATTCTGGCGATGTTGGTCATGGTGCTAATCTCGGTGCCTATGTATATTTGTGCTACGGCATCAACGCCTATTGCGGCAGGATTGTTACTTGCAGGCGTATCACCCGGCGCTGTATTGGTATTTATGATGACGGGCCCAGCAACCAATATTGCGACCTTAGGCATAGTTGCCAAAGAACTGGGTAAGCGTGCGTTATGGGGATATCTTGGTGGTGTTGTCGGCGTAGCGTTAGTCGCAGGTATGTTGGTCAATTATCTGGTGGTAACGTTTGGATTTGTAGTGATGCCACAAATAGGCGAGCACCACGAAATATTACCGGAATGGTTAGTGGCGACCTCTGGAATATTGCTCGCGTTACTAATGGCTAAAGTGATATTTGAGAAGATCCCAAGAAGCTGGCTACGCCGCAGTGATTGTTGCTCTTAGTCGACCCAATACATTCAATATTAGCGCTCAACATAGTCACAAAATTTAACGACTAAATAAAAATCCCCAGTGTTAGCGCTAACACTGGGGATTTTTATATCTAAGATTAATCTGGATGTCAGCTTATAAGAATCGATTATAAATTAGGTATATGCCAGCATTCTCACGTAATACTTTTATCGGTTCTGTGCAGAAATCCTAAGCTTAAATCAAAGCCCTTAAGTGAGTACGACTCACGGCGCCGATAAACGGGGTCTAGTGTTAACTAGTAATTTGCCGCCGAGATAAATGCTGGTCAACATGAAGCTTGCGCCTAAATACAACAATAAACCGTGCTCTATTTGCTCAAAACTTATCGCCACTAAGGGACCTATCACCGAGCCGACAGAATAACTCAGTAACATCATTTGCGCCGCCGAAACCATCTGGTTACTTGGTAAGTTGTCACAGGCTAAGCTAATTGCAATCGGGTAGAGGGCAAATGCACAGGCGCCAAGTAATATAAAACCTATGCTAAGACTCACTATTGAGTGTTGCGTTAGCAAAAATATTGCGGCAGTGCCGAGTAAACAAAAAATGGCCATTAAACCATTCTTAAGTACACGTGGAGACAAATAACTCACTAAAGGTTGTACTAACATACCGCCCATGATGATAAGGGCCATAAATAAGCCCGTTTGCTGATCCAGCCCCATATCTTGGGATACATAGATAGGTAATAAACCATAAATAGGACCTAGTAAAAAACCTGAGACTAGGCAGCCTAAGATAGCTGACTTACTCAAAGTTTTTAATGCCGACAACGAAATAGAATGCTGTTCACTGGCCTGTGGTTGTCCACGTTTTACCAGTAAAGCTGGTAAACTTGCAGCGGCTAACAAACCCATTATAACAAGATAGGGTAAATGCCCTGTAGTACCTAAGTAATCTATGGCTAATTGGCCTATGGCTGTTCCGCCGTAAAGCGCAGTCATATAAAGGCCCAATCGTTTAGCGCGTTGCTTTTGGGTATCTGCCATTAATAGCCAAGATTCAACCACGACAAAGACCCCTGCAACGGCAAACCCTGCAATAAACCTCGACAACAACCACATCCAACTTTGTGGCACTAATATCATAGCCACAACACTGCAAAGCAGGATATTAAGAAAGAGGATAAAAGCTTTACTATGACCGATTCGCGTCACGATAGATGCAATACAAGGTGCACCAAGTAGTAGGCCGAAATAGAAAATACTCGCCAGTAAAGGTGCGAGTGAGGCGTTTAGTTCGAAAAAGGTAAGCGATAACGGGATCAGGCTCATTAAATAACCAGAGGCCAATGCAAATAAACTTAAGCCAACGACGGGGACGAATATGCTGGTTTTGTGAGTAGATTGACTTAACGCGATGTTTTCCACTGTATGCCCTAAAACGGATAAAAATAAAGCGAAAGGTGCTTAGGGGCGCGACTTTAGGACTAATTTAGAACAGGGTAAAGTGAGTTAGATTGACTGTATCGGTGAATAATATTTGTGTTTGTTTTTCAGGGGGATATTGCGTTTTAAATGTGTATATTTTGAAGCGTAACTGTAACGTAGCTAGTGCTTTAGCTTATCAGCTTAGACGTGAATAAAATACATGTTGCTTGGTAGACTGCCAGCAACAAGCGTTTGATTAAAGCTTAATTTGGTCATTATCACTTTGGTGAAGATTGAAATTAGATCGAGTTCACAATTTTAAACAGTCATTCTATTACAGGTTTAGTCTGGTTTTGCTCATTCTTTATCCGTTTGAAAGTTAAAAACATAACTTTAGACCGAAAATAGGTAAACTAAGCCGCTAATTGTGAGTTTATGTGCGCTACAGCAGTAAAGAGTGTCGTTGCTCTGTAGTAAAAACACAAAATAAAGCGCTTTGCTCGGTGTGATCTATGCCCTAAATTTGCACCAAAATTAAATGGTATTAAGGTTGTAACCATGTCTGTAACACATTCAAGTACAGTTCCCCCTAATAAGTCCCCTACCAGTGATGAACTTGATAAGAAAAAAATGCTGATCCTAGCGGCAGATATTGTGCTGTTATTTGCACTACATTATGGTCTGCCCTTTGATCAAGGAGTGAATACCGGATTAGCTATTCTGGTTTTCTCTGCCATTCTTTGGCTTTCCGAAGCCATCCATATCAGTATTACTGCGATTTTAGTGCCTATTCTTGGCGTATTCTTTGGCGTATTTGAAACCAAAGAGGCGATGAGTAATTTTGCCAATCCGGTTATTTATCTCTTTTTTGGTGGCTTTGTACTGGCGGCGGCTTTGCATCATCAAAAGATTGATACTTTAATTGCGCAAAAGCTGTTGGTGGCCTCTAAAGGTAGATTAAGCGTTGCCTGCTTTATGTTGTTTGGCGTCACCGCACTGTTGTCTATGTGGATAAGTAACACGGCGACCGCAGCCATGATGCTACCGCTAGCTTTAGGTATTTTGTTGCAACTAGATAAAGCTAAATACCACAGGACCTATGTATTTTTACTGCTAGGGATTGCTTACTCGGCCAATATTGGCGGCATGGGTACTCTCGTCGGTAGCCCGCCTAATGCGATTGCTGCTGCGCAGGTAGGCCTAACATTTAGTGATTGGCTTAAGTTTGGGATCCCAACCGTTATTGTGATGCTGCCGCTAATGTGGCTAGCCTTATACTGGTATTTTAAGCCGGATCTATCTGCCAAAATTGAGATTAAGCGAGAAAATAACGCATTGACTAATCAAGGTAAATTAACCTTGATGATATTTTTTATCACAGTGTGTTGTTGGATATTTAGTGTTCCGCTAGCGGAGGCTCTAGGTGGCATTTCTCAGTTTGATACCGTGGTCGCGCTAAGCGCTGTGGTGGTATTAGCTGGCCTAGGTTTAGTCGGTTGGAAGAAAATTGAATCG
The DNA here is from genome assembly GCF_900156405.1 of Shewanella morhuae. Classification (GTDB taxonomy): domain Bacteria; phylum Pseudomonadota; class Gammaproteobacteria; order Enterobacterales; family Shewanellaceae; genus Shewanella; species Shewanella morhuae. The sequence continues at coordinate 222,599 of NZ_FTNN01000007.1, read as the reverse complement.
ACCACTGACTGGGGTGTATTAATCTTGTTTGGCGGTGGCTTAACTTTAAGTGCCATCTTAAAAAGCACCGGTACGAGCGTATTTTTAGCTCACTTTATGACAGACATTTTTGGTAGCACACATATGTCGTTATTTGTGTTTGCTGTGATTGCGTTTGTCGTAATGCTCACCGAGTTTGCCAGTAATACCGCCAGCGCTGCGTTGTTAGTACCTGTGTTTGCCGCCATTGCCGAAGCATTGGGTGTGTCACCTGTGATGTTATCTGTGATGATAGGTTTAGCGGCATCCTGTGCTTTTATGCTGCCAGTGGCAACGCCGCCCAATGCAATTGTTTATGGCTCTGGCTATATTAAGCAGTCTGAAATGGTGCGAGTTGGTATGATTATCAATATTATCAGCATGGTAGTGCTGAGTATTATTGCTCATGCATTTTGGGATATCTAAACTTACCTATTTATACGTTTATTTATTGTGCGTGCATAAAAAGTACCCCGCGAGGAGGTACTTTTTATGGCGATAGGGTGGCAACGTAGCATTAACAATAATTTTTTAGCCATTGATCGAAAGCCGATTTAGGTAAAGCCCCCGCTTGTTGCGCGAGTAACTGACCTTGTTTAAAAATCATTAATGTCGGAATCGACCGTATATTGAATTGAGCAGCCAGTGCTTGCTGCTCCTCGGTATTGAGTTTGCCAAAGCGAAATTGATGTTCCCAAGTTTTAGCCGCTTCATAAAATATAGGGGCAAAACTTTTACAGGGCCCACACCAGCTGGCCCAAAAATCGACCACTAGAGGTAACTCAGACTTATTGGCGTGGTTAGCAAAGTTTGTACTCGTGAGTTCAATCGGCGCTGGCGTAAACACACTGAGCTTACATTTACCGCATGTGGGCTGCTGCTTTAAACGTTCATCGGGAACCCGGTTTAGCGTATCGCAATGCGGGCAGGCAATAATCATGATAAAACTCCAATAACGGGATTTAAGAAGATATTGGGTTGTGTGAGCGTTATTTAAAGGGGCTAGATATTAAGCTTATTGTAAAAGTTTATTGAAAGCACCGACAAGGTTGAATGCAGCTGATACAATTCTACGCATTAATATATCGCAAATGTACTCAGTGCGATTTACAAAGAGTTCAAATAAATGACTGAATTAGAGGTTATTGACCTCACCATAGGTGAAGGTAAGGTAGCTGTTAAAGGTGCGCTCATCACCACCCAATATCGCGGTTTCTTGCAGGATGGAACGCAATTTGATTCATCTTACGACCGAGGTCAAGCGTTTCAGTGTGTGATTGGCACTGGGCGTGTGATCAAAGGCTGGGATCAAGGTATTATGGGCATGAAAGTCGGCGGTAAACGTAAATTGCTGGTCCCAGCTCATTTAGCTTATGGTGAGCGTCAAATTGGAGCGCATATCGCACCACACTCCGATCTGACTTTTGAAATCGAGTTGTTAGCAGTGCTGACGCGCGACGAGTAATACCAGTTTTTATGGATTACGCTGGATAAGCGTGAGTGTGGCAGTTGAATCAGGTTAAAATGTTACTTTGATAACGAGTGTTTTACACTGATTTAAAATCCTCCATCTTAGGGAAAGAGGTTTCTAGTGGCTTTGGATAACTCAGCAGAAAACGCGGCAGAACTCATTGAGCAGCTGCAAGCTGAAATAGCTCTGCTCAAACGTGAGAACGCGACTTTAACTGCGTTGAATCGTCGCGCCGAAGAAAAACTTTTTGCCGCGCTTGATGGCAATGGATTGTGCTTGTGGGAGCAGCATATCCCCAGCGGGAATTTAACGATATTTAATATGCGCTGGGGTGAGCTATTAGGTTTTAGTCGCGAAGAACTCGCCGCGCATATTGATAGCTGGAAAAGTAAATTACACCCTGATGATAAAGATTGGGTGATAAAAGCCTTTGATGATCATGTGAGTGGTAAAGCGGATTACTACCAAGTCATACACCGAATGCTGCACAAAGATGGTAGTGTCAGTTGGGTGTCAGATCGTGGTCGTATTGTTGAGCGCCTAGCCGATGGTACGCCGCTGCGAATGATGGGTAGTCATATCGATATTACTCAAGAAAAGCGCTATGAAATTGATTTAGCGCTTTTAGCACATAGCGATCCATTAACCAATCTTATGAATCGCCAAGCGATTTCCCAAGCATTCGATGGATGTTTGCAATCAGGGGGGCGCGGTGGATTATTCTTTATCGACCTTGATGGTTTTAAAGCATTAAATGATCACTATGGCCATAAGCTTGGTGATACTTTACTGATGCATATTGCCGATACACTTGTACTCCATGCTGGCGAATTAGCGCATATCGCCAGATTAGGCGGCGACGAGTTTGTGATATTAATGCCTACATCCAAAGTTGCAGAATTAGAAACACTCGCGCAGTCTCTACTCGAGGCTTATCGGCAGAGTTTTATATTAGAAGGCTGTGAAGTTGAGATAGGCCTGAGTATCGGTATCGATATTTTTGGCGCTAATGATAGTTTTGCTGAAAGCTGCGATCGTGCTGATGCCGCCATGTATCGCGTGAAACACCAAGGAAAACATGGATATTGTTTTTATCAATCGTCAGAATAATGATTTAAGCCTATTGATCTTGATATTACTTAACCTGAATTCGGGGATAACGAGTATCGAGCAATCTAAATTTAACAAACTAAATCAATGCTATAAATGATTAGTTTGAAAAGAAAAATCTATTTTCTGACTGAATGCGGCAAATAGGCTCGAAAAGATGCTTATTCAGCGGCTCTGCTTATCCCGAGCTCAGGTTACTTAGTTTAGATTTGATTACAGTATCTTACTCGAACAAAAAACCACCATCAAGGTGGTTTTTTGTTTTTTGTTTTTAGCTTTTCAAGCGTAGTTTCATCTGCTTATGGAGTTACAAAATTAAATGGTTGATGGCAACTGACACAATAGTTTTCAGATTTTTTGTGTACATGGTGGCACTTACTGCAATCAGTTTCGGTGTCGAAGTGGCGATTTTTATGGGGATTGGTTGGTTTTACATCCGCCGTTTTTTCCGCTAACTTCTTCGTGTTGTGGCATTGTACACATTTGAGCATCGGTACTGCTTGTCGTTCTTCGACACCATGGCAGCTGGCACATTTTAGCCCTTTCGCCATATGAGTTTGGTCGAGTAAATTGCTCTCTTTCGCGAACGCGCTGCCAGCGAAAATACCTAAAATAATAGCCAATATAATCGTTAAGTTTTTCATTTTCTGATCCCATTATTCATTTCACAGGATACCAAAATGTGAGGCATCCATTCTTGATGACTATGTGTTCTATAGTTTTGCTACATATTTACCAGCTAAATAGCCGAAGGTGTAGCAACGACCTAAAGACAAGCCAAATACCGTTAATGGGTAGTCAACGCCACCATAGAAACCTGCGCCTAGGTTACCAACAATGAATAAACCTGGAATTTCCTTACCATCAGCATCAAGTACTTGGTGGTTGTCGTTAACGAGAATACCTGAGCATATAGTGGAAATACGCATACGACGGTGAATACCGTAAAACGGTGGTTTGAGCACTGGTGCCATTTTGCTTTTAGGTTTACCGAAGTCCTCATCTTTACCTTTTTTGCACAGCTCGTTATAACGGTTAATGCTGGCAACAAAGGTTTTTGGATCACACTCTAACTTCACCGCCAATTCTTCTAATGTGTTAGCTGAATGGGTGTTGATCAAAGAGGGAAACACCCCTTTTTTCTCACCTGGAGCTTCAGGCATGTAGATTTTAAGCTCTTCAGGAGAATAGAGGTGGCCAGGCCAATCCTTTGCTTGTGTCATATAATCAGAATCAAATACTTGAGAGTAATGCCCAGCATTCTGTTCATCTTTCAAGTAGTTATTCATTAGTGACATCTCAACCTTCTCATTCACAAAGCGCTCACCTTTACGGTTTACCGCTAAGAATGGCATGTCGCACATGGAAGCCGGGCCAGCATCGAAGTCGTGTAACATTTTGGTATGCCCAACAGGTTCGATAACGCCGCCAGCCCAATAAGCCATAGCAAAACCGTCACCAGTGCGATCCATTTGTTTTCGTTCAAAGTTTTTCAGTTCGGGTATGAAGAAGTCACACATGGCTTGGTTATTTTGATAGTCACCCGAAGAGAGAATGACACCTTTCTTCGCCATGTATTTGTGATACTTACCATCACGAGTCTGAGCAATGACGCCGATGACTTTTCCTGACTCATCCTGGATTAATTGTTGTGCAGGAGTATTAAAGAAAAACTTAACGCCTGCTTTTTCCGCTGTTTTAGCTAATGCGCGGATAGCATCACCTGTGGTGTAGGGTTTAGGGCCGCAGAAAGAAGTGATAAAACTTAAACGGTCATCAGTATCAGCAATTCCGCGAATACCGTGCTGCACTTTAGTTCCTTGGTCAACAATCTGGCCGCCACCTTGTTTAACTCTATCGATAACCCAAGTGACGGCTTCACCTGAATTGTAAGCCCATTGCTTAAGAAGGCCGGGATGTGAACGGTGCGCGTTATCCGCCATCAAACGGCTGACCAAAGCTTCAATTGCAGATTTATCACTGTTTTTCAGGTCAATCCCTGAACCAGTATTTCCTTGAGATACTGGGATGGCTTGCTTTTGCAAACACGCAACGGTTGCACCACTTTCTCTGGCTGATAGAGCCGCAGGTACACCAGAAGCTCCAGCACCGACGACAACAACATCAAAGGTTTGGGTTGTTGCAATATCTTTATCAGCAATAGGTTTTGGCTTAGGTAGAAAATTGAGCGTTGCGCCGCCAATTTCGCCATATTCAGTGCCAACTTGAAGTGGTGCTGCACTCGCTGAAGCAATACCAAAACTTGCAAAGGCTAAGCCACCACTTCCAACCGCTGCTCGAGTCAGAAAACTTCTTCGAGATATACCATTTTGAAGGACGCTAGCGGTGTATTGATCGATTTCTTTTGGTTTCTGTGAATGCTCTTTACTCATATTTGATACTCCTTTGGTCCCCATTGCTAAGGTGGATATGACACCGTTAGCAATGACACTGGTTCTGGCCATAACCGCATGTGATTTGTTTGCTTTAAAAGCTAAACGTGCAGTTGTGTGAAAGTGATTAAATTCTCACTCATTAACAACATACGTTTAAATGTATGACATATGACAATAAACAAAAAGTGTTATTAATTACATCTTTGCAGTGCTTCACAAAATGCTGGAGTTTTGAGCTGTGAATATGATTCTTCTTTTTGAAACAAGCTAATGTAGGACTTCTTTATTAAATGACGCAGTGAGTTTTTCTCAGTGGGATAACTTTCTTAAATATATTGAACAAAATGAAAGATGGGTTATTAAGCTGTTTCATCGCTACATATATTTAGTGTTCCTGATTTCACTGTAGATAATTTCGGTAGCGATATCTCCGAATTATCGTAATTTCCGCATCCACTAAATAAGATACATGAAATGGCCATGGCAGGAATAAATTATAATTTATAAATTATTTTTAATCTCAGTAATTAAATCAATGTATATTTACCGCAACTTGTCATTGGAGATGGGTATTCAGCGGTGTAAAAGCTGGGTGTATCCAACAAAGCTGATACACCCGCATTAATTTTTGGTGCAGGGGGAGTTGAGACTGATGAAACTATTTACCTAAAACAAACTTATAAGTGATATATAAACGGAGATCGTCAAAGTCTTCACCTTGATCAATATCAACTAGGGCATAACGAGCTCTAAGGCCTAAGCCTGATAATGCGCCTGCAAACTTATAGGTGATTGAAAAGTTAGTTTCATTAAAGTCTTTTTCTGTACCCGTTGGAACATCATATTGAGCATAAAATGCATAAGCTTCTAATCCACTTAAGCCGATTTTTTCAAAGTCATAGGCGACTCTTAAGGCATTAACTTCTTCACCGGCTCTTGCTGATTGGTACACTTGCTGAATGACTATTTTTTCATCCCCCCAAGGTGTGAGTACAGTGTCATCTCCAGTTTTTGCATACATATAGGTGATATCCGTTCCCGCAAGTTTTGCACCTAAATGGAAACCATATTGATAGGTATCTAGCGAGCCGCCAGTTTCTTCACCAGTGGCTTGTTGAGTTAAATAAGAGGGGGTTAAGTACAGATTAGTCGCACCTAACTGAGTGGATAATTTTACTCTGGCATAGGTTTGATTAAACACATCTTCCATACGGTAATGCCAAAGTTCAACCTCAGTTTTGAGTGTTTCAAAGGGAAGTTTATACTTGGCTCCGAGAGCGTAAACTGGATTGTCTGCTACATTGGCAATAACCCCCGCTCGTGCTAATTCGCTTTGCACCGCCTCTTTTACGGATACGAAGTTATTGTCAGACCATCCCATGGAATCTGTAATATAGAGTGCTGATAAAGTTAGATTATCAACACTCTTATTTTCTGCTGAAAAGCCGCGAAAAGTTCGTGGGATCGCACGAATATCATGGGGATTCATCATTGGTGTGCGCAGTTCTTGTGCACCTAATTTGAATTGAGTATCCCACCAATTACCTTGGACAAAATACTCCTGTAAACGGTTGACATTGTCATGGTCGCCAGCGGCATCGCGAGCAACTAGGCCGTAGACATCATCTGAATCATTGGTCCAAATGGGATTTGCAGATGCGAAGCTGGTCCCAAAACTGAGACCATTCACTTTTGCGGTATTATAATAAAACAGTCCGCCAAATGACGTATCGTGTTTAGTGTTGGTCGTATTATCATAGTCACGGGTAAAATCGAATAAGCGTAATTCCCCTTTTAACGTACCTTGGCTAAACATTTGATCAATGCTGGTATCTGCTGTAGCTGGAATCGCTAGCGTAGATAGCACAAGCAAAGATAAATAAGATTTTTTCATCATCATCTTCCCTATTATTAGTAAGCCCTGATCAGAATTGCCCGATCTATTTAAAGAATTATGTTTAACGTTATTAGGTTAAATGTATGACGTATAACCAATGTCGACAACGAAGTTAGGATGAATATGAGAAACTAGTTACGAAATTCGCACAGATGTTACATGGATCAACAAATATGAATGTTTTTTAATCACTAATGTAGGAAAGAGTAGAGTACTTTTTCTGCGTTAATGCGGTTTTATGCTAGTATGGCGACACTAAGCATATTTGGAATAATCAAGTGCATATCTTCAAGCCAATTAAGCAGATAAGAGCATCGAGTGAAGTCGGGCAGCAACTGAAAAATGCTATTTTAGACGGCGGATATAAGGCTGGCGATAAACTCCCCTCTGAGCGCGAATTAATAGAATTATTTCAAGTTAGTCGCACCGTGGTGAGAGAAGCGATCAAAAGCCTTGAGGCGGGTGGATTAGTTGAGATTCGCCAAGGTGCAACAGGTGGCGCATTTGTTAAGCACTTAACCTTTGAACGCTTAAGTGATGCTTGCCAAGATTTATTTCTAATGGGGAAACTTTCCCTTCCTGAATTGTGTCAGGCACGCATGCTGATTGAGCCGCAAGTGGCTAGAATGGCTGCTAAAAATTGCACTCCAGAGCAAGCTAAAGCTTTGCAAGAGGCGAACAGTCATGAAAATGATTCATTTGCTTATCCCGAAACTGTCATGTTGCGATCTCAAGTACATTATTTGATCGCTGAAATGTCAGGAAATCGCTTTTTAGAAGCAATCGTAAAATCTTTGTTGGTTTTATTAGGTAATCAAACGACCAAGTTTCAGCCTCCGACCGATGAAATTCATCCTTTAGGCTTGCATGATGTCATTGTCGAAGCGGTTATTGCAAAAGATGGGGCGAAAGCTGAGGCCGAAATGTTTGCACACCTTGAGGATTTTAATCAGCGCCTAATTGAAGTTGAGTGTAAATATATGGATAAACACGCTTAAAGCAAAGAGCCACAACCCCAAACTTCAACTGCTGCGACTTGCTTATTTGGTGGGCCAATCCAATGACTCATAGCTTTGCATTGAATATCGCCAGATATTTGCGTGAAACACAGTTCAAAATCTCCCGCCTCAGGTGTACGGCCTAAACGTAATACCGGTAAAATGGGCAGCTTAGGCTGATAATGCCAGCTGCCATCTTTAAGATAAGCATCATCTGGGATCTCCATACCCGCGCCAGTGCCTTTAACTCTTGCTTCGACTAGCACTAAACCCAGTGGCGTGACGTTATAGTCCTCCTCCCAACGAATTTTTTCTATAGTGTGGCTCCACGCCAAAGTGAAGTGCGCTGTGGGCACTTGCGCCCACAGCGTACCTGCTAGGCCTAAACATAGACCTAGCACTGACTTACCGCTGATTTGTTAAAGACTGCTAATCTCAAAGGATTACCCTTGCTCTGCGAGACGTTTGAGTTTGCGTGCCCGTAAGCTGTGCTGCACGATGAAGAGTAACGCCAGCCCAAAGCCTATTTCATCGCTTAATGGTGTAGCAAGAATCAAACTCGCCCCTGCAAGGAAGCCAATAACCCGTTCCCACCAGTAGAGTTTTTGTAATAGATATCCGGTAAAAATCACGCCCCAAATACCGATACCGACAGTTGCCTTAAGCACAACAAACACTGTGGCTAACCAACTATCACCTTGCAGCATTAATGCGGGATCGTAAACCGCCATAAAGGGGATCACAAAACCCGCAATCGCGATGCGAATCGCCCACAGGCTGATTTTAAGTCCAGACTCCCTTGCAATCGGCGCCGCAGCAAAACAAGCTAATGCAACGGGCGGCGTGAGATCGGCCATAATGCCAAAATAGAATACAAACATATGTGACACAATCAGCGGCACACCTAAGTCAAGTAACGCGGGCGCTGCAATTGAGCTGGTAATAATGTAGTTGGGAATGGTGGGTATGCCCATACCAAGCACTAGGCAAGTGACCATAGTTAACACGAGTGATAAGAACAAGTTATCTTGGCCTACCGCCAGAATATAACTCGCGAAAGTTGAGGCAATCCCCGTAAGGGAAACGATGCCGATAATTACGCCCACTAGAGCACAAGCAATACCCACAGGCACGGCATGGCGAGCACCTTCAACCAGCGCATGTAAGCAAATAGTGAGTGTTTCTTTACCGCCTTGAATAAACCAACAAATCGCAACTAACAGTGCAATAACCCCGAATACGACTGCAATACCGAGTTGGAAAAAGCCAGCGCATAACACTCCAAGGGCGATCCAAAAAGCGATACGCATCGCCATTGATGAAAGCCGCAGCACAATGGCTGAGCCTAAAATCACTATCGATGTCAGTGCTAAACCTACCATGCCTGAGAACAGGGGTGTTCTGCCCGAAAACAGCAAATAAACCAAAATAAATAAGGGGATCAGCAGATACCAGCGTTCTTTAATCGCTGCCCAAGGGTTAGGACATTGATCTTTGGGTAAGCCACAGAGATTGGCGCGTTTAGCCTCTAAATGTACCATCCAAAATACTGAGCAGAAATAAAGCAGGGCGGGAATCAACGCCGCTTTGGCAATTTCGATAAAGGGCACGTTAATGGTTTCGGCCATGATAAAAGCCACCGCGCCCATAATTGGCGGCATGATCTGGCTGCCCATACTGGATGTCGCCTCCACGCCACCGGCAAAGGCTGAGCGATAGCCAAATCGTTTCATCAACGGAATAGTAAATTGCCCCGTTGTGACTACGTTAGCAACGCCTGAGCCCGTAATGGTTCCCATCAGTGCTGACGATACCACTGCAACTTTCGCTGGGCCGCCGAGTTTGTGGCCGAATAAGCCCATGGCAAAGTCGGTGAATAAACGGATCATTCCGGCTTGCTCTAAAAAGGAGCCAAAAAGAATAAATAAGAAAATATACGTCGCCGATACATAGGTTGGGGTGCCGTATAACCCTTCAGTGCCAAAGGCTAACTGGTTGATTATTTGATCAAACCCATAACCGCGGTGCATTAATTCACCGGGTAGGTATTGGCCAAATAAACCATAGGCCAAAAAGATGCTACAGATTATCGGGAGCGCCCAACCCATCACCCGTCTTGCGGCTTCAAACACTAATGCGATCAGTATGATACCAATCACCATGTCTGCGTCGGTCAAGTCGCCTGAGCGTTGAATTAAGTCAGCTTCGAAATACCACTGATAAGCTGCGGTTGCCATGCCTGCTAAACCGAGTAGCCAAGCCAATGGTTGCCAAGGTTGTGTTTTGCCTCTTGCGGGATAACTCAAAAAAACCACTAATAGTAAAAAGCCCACGTGGGTTGCACGTAACACTTGAGTAGACACGGGATGGAAAGCAGCGGTAATAATCTGAAAAATAGAAAAAACTAAAGCGGTATAAAACAGCGCTTTGGGCCAGTCGCCGGTATTTGCGCTGAGACCTTGTTGTGGATCACTCATATTATGCCTCACAGCATTAGACTACAGAGGCGAAAATAAGATGCCGTTAATCAACGGCATCTTAATCGCTTGGTTCGGGAATTTGTGCGCTCATTTAACGTTAAGCAAACTTACAGTGCGCCCACTTCTTTGTAATAACGCTCTGCACCTGGATGTAGTGGTATCGGCAGATTTTTTGTCGCGTTATCTAAGCTAATAGCTTTAGCGGCTGAGTGCGCGTTACCTAAGCGATCTAAGTGCTCGAACATCAGCTTAGTCATTTGATAGGCTAAATCATCTGATACGCCGCTCTGAGTCACCAGCAGGTTTTGAATCGCAACGGTAGAGACATCAGTGGTTTGGCCTTCATAGGTTGAAGCGGGGATCACGCCGTGTTGATAGGCGGGATTATTGATCTTCGCGATAACATCTTCAGGGATTTCAACAAAATTGATTGCCATCGTCGCCGCTAAATCACGAATAGCAGCCATACCTAAGCCAGAAGATTGCAATGTCGCGTCTAACTGACGGTTTTTGATTAACTCAACAGATTCGGCATAGGGTAAAAACTCGACTTTACCCATGTCTTCGTAGCTTAAACCTGCCGCTTTAAAAATTGATCTAGCATTGAGTTCAGTACCCGATTTAGGCGCGCCAACGGAGATACGTTTGCCCTTTAAATCGGCTAAGGTTTTAATGCCAGATTCTTTATTGGCGACGATTTGAATGTAGTTAGGGTAGGCCGCTGCAATAATACGGATTTTATCTAGTGGTTTTTTAAAGCCAGCATCAATATCGCCTTGATATGCAGCGGCAACAGAATCACCTAGAGCCAGTGCTAATTCTCCTCGGCCAGATTGCAGTAAATTAAGGTTTTCTACTGAGGCTTTCGTCGCCTGAACTGAGGTTTTAGAGCCTTCAATACCATTATCATAGAGTTGCGATAAGGCTACGCCAATCGGGTAATACACGCCACTGGTGCCACCAGTGAGAATATTGATAAAAGCGGGGGCAGCGGCCATAGCAGCTGCGCTGAGGGTGAATGTTACTGCGGCGCCTGCGGCTACCCATTTTTTATTAATTTTCATGATGAAATATCCTGATTTTTTATAATGTTATATAGGGTCTTTCAAGCTCGGAATATCACGGCCTGCTAAGTATAACCTCATAAATTTTGGCAAAGGTCAATTAGCCTATGGTCGATACTGATATTTTTTACGCGATTAAACGGAGGGTTCTTAGCGTTGTGATGCCAAACCATGGGGAGAAAGATGAGCACGTGGATTACATATGACTAATATTATTAACCCATAAAATAAGCTAATAAAAAGGGCTAACCTGAGGTTAACCCTATTTGTGTTACTTAAGAAAAATATCAAAAATAACAGGACACTACTTATAACAGGACACTATTTAGTGTTATCTAAGAAACCTTTAGTCACATTTTTAGCGTGTTTGGCTGCCTTTTTTTCTTTAGCAGACAGGAGTGGCTGTTTCTTCGATTCTTTACGGTTTTTTTGCTCTTTACTCATAATAAAACTCCATGTACTTTGTGGTTATTCATCAGGCTAATCATGTAAGCCGTACTCAAGTGAACCTATTCCATGATGTCCTGATTGAAGCGAAATTCTTTATGTCGAATGACCAGATTAAAAAATTACAAACATTTAAAATCATTGATAATTATCTGTGAACTATTTGCCTCAATGAGCGATTACAGCAAAATAATCTTATCACTGAATTCCGCATCTTGATCCACTCATCGCTTAGAATAATTAACGCTAATGGTAGCGCTAACTTGTATAAGAAATATGCGATCTGTAACGCTGTGCGTTTGCGTTTATCAATGTTGGCTATTTATGTATCACGCTATACCCGTGCATGATTTATCTCTCTAGGTGGTTATTCCTATTATTGAAATCTGTTTATCGGCGGCTCGATTTACCTAAAATACCGCCCAAGATACCGCGTAAGATTTGTTTACCTAATTGACTGCCGACAGTGCGCGCGGCTTGTTTTGATAGCGTTTGCGCTAAACCTTGGCGGCGTTTATTACCAAAAATCAGTTCACTGAACCAACCTTGGTCCTCTATTTTTTGGCCCGTTTGGGCGTCATTTGCTGTCGCAGTAGTATTGCTGGTGGCGTTACCTGATCGTCTTTGGTTGAGTAATTCGTAGGCCGATTCGCGGTTGATGGCGTTATCGTATTTGCCACCAATCGGACTCTGTGCGCGTACTTGTTGTAGTTCTTCATTTGTGGCGGGGCCCATGCGGCAACGCGGCGGTGCGATGAGTGCGCGTTCAACCATAGTTGGTACGCCTTTATCTGCGAGCATAGATACCAGCGCTTCGCCTACCGCGAGTTGAGATATAACCTCACTCACAACCAATTTTGGATTGGGTACAAAGGTTTCGGCCGCCGTTTTAACTGCCTTTTGATCCCGAGGAGTATAGGCTCTTAAAGCGTGCTGAATGCGATTACCTAATTGTCCGAGAATTTCGCTCGGGATATCGTCAGGAAATTGCGAACAAAAATAAACGCCTACGCCCTTTGAGCGTATAAGCCGCATAATTTGCTCAACGCGTTTTAATAAACTCGGTGGACAGCCCTCAAACAGTAAATGTGCCTCATCGATAAAAAATACCAGTTTAGGTTTTTCGGGATCGCCAACTTCGGGTAGGTTTTCAAATAACTCCGAAAGGAGCCAGAGTAAAAAACTCGAATATAAACGTGGTGTTAAAATTAATTTATTCGCCGCTAATAAATTAATGATGCCGCGACCCTGTAAATTGGTCCGCATTAAATCTTCAAGTTGCAGCGCGGGTTCGCCAAAAAAGTCTTTACCACCATCGCGCTCTAGCCCCAGTACCGAGCGCTGAATCGCCGCGAGAGATTGGGCGCTAATTAGGCCATATTTGGCGGAGATCTCTTTACGTTCTTCGGCAACTAAGGCCAACATAGCGCGTAGGTCGTCTAAATCGAGCAGTAATAATCCTTGGTCGTCTGCAAGTTGAAACACGATATCTAGAATGCTGCTTTGGGTGTCATTAAGTTCGAGGATTCGGCCTAGTAATGTCGGGCCCATTTCGCTGATGGTCGTTCGTAGCGGGTGGCCCTGAATACCCGCTAAATCCCATAGCACCACAGGGTTGGCTTCGTTTTGATAACCCTCAATACCAATTTGAGCCACCCTTTGTAACAGCTTTTCATTGGCAGTGCCCGCCATCGCAAGGCCGGAGATATCGCCTTTAACATCGGTGATAAATACTGGCACACCTTGGCGCGAAAAGCCTTCGGCTATGCTCATCAATGACACGGTTTTTCCTGTGCCTGTCGCGCCAGCAATTAACCCATGACGATTGGCATACTTAAGATTTAAGTGAGCTTGCTGCTCACCTTTTCCAATTAATAGCGTATTCAAGGGCATTCCTTATATTAACGATAGGGCTTTACGGTAGTGACTAGGGGATCTCTATTTAAGCCACTGTTGTGTGGTCAGTTATTTATATAAATATTTATCATTGAGTGTTGGCCTTAGCCTAGTTTATGTCAACATAATGAGTGAGTAAGCTTGATATCACTTGGCTAAAACCTATCACTGGTAATATGCTCGTTGCAGATACGTAATACCAATCGTATTGGCTATGTTCACGTTAACTGTGTCTGCATAGCCAATATACTATTTTCATTTGGATTATCATGGGCTTCAAAGAATCTAAACCAGCCTAAGTAGTTCGGAAGATATTTAGTTGCTACGCCCCGAAAGGTATTTATCCATAAATGCAGTCGGCTATGGTAAGCATTGACATTTTGAATATGAAAAACACCCTCTTTGACTCGCCTGCCATGACTTGCATTGAGTATCTTATGCTCTACTTTCATATCCTGAGTCATTTTTAGGTAGGAAAGAAAGCCATCGCTACACACCACTGAATCTGCAGCTATTTTATTTTCTAGCAACCCTAATAATGTGACACTATCGGCGCTATCGAGGCATTCATCGAATACCTGTTTATTTCTATCTCTGGCCACAAGGACCGCGACCCAATCGCCTTTTTTGCGTCCGCGACCAGCACAATCTCCACCTCTTTTATGGGCTTTACGTGAGAGTGTACGACTGCCTTTCTCTGAATAGCGAAATAAGGTCTCATCGATTTCAACGATACCAGATAACCTTTGCGCTTTGACTTTATTGGGTAAGGAAAGAAATTGGTGGCGCCATTTAAAGGCTGTTTTAACTGATATATTACAGCGCTTTGCGCTCTTTCTTATAGGAAGGCTGTCTAGCATGCATGTGAAGTATGGCAGCCATTTTTCTAAGAACCGCATTCGATAGAAGGGTGTGTTAATGGTGCACATGAACGTTTTATGACAAGCATGACAGCGATATCGCTGACGGCCATTAGGTTTTCCATGGCGTTTAATGTGACAGGCGTGACAATGAGGGCACTGGGGTTTGATGGTGAAATTCGCCTCAAGCATATTAATGCATGAACCACTATCAAGTTGTTGCTGTAAAAAAGAAATGAGTAAACGTTGCTGTTCAAAGGGTAACTCTGCCGCTTGTTGCTCGAGGTCTAACAAACATGAAGTCATGTCTGGAACTCCTATAGAGAGCTGCACATAATTATAGTGTAGCAACACTTAACTAAAACATAGCCAATCGTATTAAATATCTGTTCATTCAGCGGGAGTTCAACGCGCTTTAGACAAGGCGAAGGCTTGAAGGCATAGTGGTGCTCTGTCGAAAGCCTTAAATGCAGTATAAAGCGCGTTGAAACCCGCCCTTTGGGAGCCTCACAGGTATCCCACTCCCGTGTTGCATTAACTTAAAAGGGAATAACCATTTCTGCGTCAATGCGCCTCGGATTGAAATACCTGTGAGGCTCTGAACTGATTAGATATTTAATGTGACTGGTATAAGGTGTGTTATTTTACATTCACTAACGCCGCATTCACGCACCATACTGCAGCGACATAATGCGATCGTCCGTGATAAGTGCTTGAAGGTAATATATAAGCGGTTTAAAGAGTGATTTAACTAACGGTGCCATTAACTGTTTAATAAGTAACGAGAGTAAGGAGTGCTATGCGCTGGCGTGATATTGAAAGAAGCTCCAATGTGGAAGATAGACGCGGCCAGCAAATGGCGTCAGCGGGTATGCCTGTTGTTTTGTTAATGCGTTTTTTACCTTTTTTATTAAGAACTAAAATCGGCCGAGTAGTGCTACTGATTGGTGGCATTTATTTTGCTTTTCAATATTTTACTGGCGGCCTGTCACTTGACCCGAGCACTCAATCCAACTTAAGCCAAGCGCAATCAGCCTCAACAACCGCTGCCCAAGATGAAAATGCTCAGTTTGTCGCGGCCATTTTAGGCACCACCGAAACGGTTTGGGGTCAATTATTAAAAGGACAGTATAAAGAGCCCAAGTTAGTGCTTTATCGCAATATGACCTCCACAGGCTGCGGTATGGGACAAGCGCAGTCAGGGCCTTTTTATTGCCCAGCCGACAGCAAGGTTTATATTGATTTGAGTTTTCTTGATGAGCTTAAAACTTTAGGCGCCCCCGGTGATTTCGCCTTTGCTTACGTGATTGCCCATGAAGTTGGCCACCATGTGCAAAATCTGCTGGGTACTAACGCTAAGGTGCGCCAAGCACAGCAAGGTGCAAGTAAAGTGCAGGCGAATCAATTGAGTGTCGCACTTGAATTACAGGCGGATTGCTATGCGGGTATTTGGGGGCATTACGTTAACCAACAACTTAATTTACTTGAAGCGGGCGATGTCGCCGAAGGCATTGCCGCTGCCAGCGCTGTGGGTGACGATCGCTTACAAAAAATGGCGGGTCGCGCTGTACAGCCCGATGCTTTTACCCACGGCAGCTCCGCACAAAGGGTTAAATGGTTTAAGACAGGGTTTGAGTCGGGTAATCTCGCCAGTTGTAATACGTTTGCGGCGAAGTGATTTTATTTGGTATTTCAAATGTATATCAAACATAAATGCTCTGAGCTTACCTGCACGTACTTAAATACACAGCACTTAAATACACGGCATTTAAATACACTGCAGAAGGATAACTGAGTGGCCTTTAACGATACCTTTAGACTGAGTAGCCACGCGGTGATCACTAATCAACAAGGACAAGTGCTGTTGCTTAAGGCTAATTACGGTAACTTTGCTTGGGGCTTACCCGGCGGTGCACTCGAGCCTGGTGAAACTATTCATGAGGCCTTAGTGCGCGAATGCCAAGAAGAGTTAGGCTTAAGTGTGCAGGTCAACTATTTGAGCGGCGTGTATTATCACAGTGCTTATCAATCCCAAGCCTTTATCTTTCGTTGTGAACTGGTGTTGCCTGAGTTGCCTGAGTTGCCTGAGTTGCCTGATGGGCCTGAGGTAGCAAAAAATGGGGCAGAAGGCGCGCCACTGCCAATCCATTTAAGCCACGAACATTCAGAGTTTGCCTTCCACGATATCGATACCCTCAGCGCGGTTCAGCAGCAAAGAATTAACGATTGCCTCAATTTCAACGGGGCTGTTATGAGTGCAAAATTTTAATGCTTTGCCAGTAAACCGCCGGCCGTTAATCGGCTTGGGTTTGCGCGAGTAAGGTTTCTAAGCAATGTTCAGTAATACCGTAATAGGCTTTAATGTCAGCAATTTGCGCGAGGATTGCGGCGCTGTCTTTCTGATTATGTTGTGGCTTTTTCACCGCCAAAATCATCTTATTTTTATTGGTATGTTCTAGGCTGATAAATTCAAACACCTTAGTCGCATAACCATTGGCTTCTAAAAATAGCGCACGTAATGAATCCGTCACCATTTCAGCCTGTTGGCCCATGTGTACCCCATATTGCAGCATAGGTTTGAACAACTCTGGGCTGTGCATCTGCGGGCGAATTTGTTTATGGCAGCAAGGCGAACACATGATGATGTCGGCATTGGCGCGAATACCATAATGAATCGCATAGTCAGTAGCGATATCGCAGGCATGCAGGGCGATCATCACATCGGTTTGCTTTGGCGCATGGGTTCTCACATCGCCGCAAACAAACGACAATCCTTGATGATCCAGTGTTGCCGCCGTTTCATTACATAAATCGGCCAGGGCTTGGCGCAATTCTACCCCAGTCACCTGCGCATCATTGTGTAGGCTGTGGCGCAGGTAATCATGGATTGCAAAAGTGAGATAGCCTTTGCCTGAGCCAAAATCGACCACATTGATCGGTTGGTCATTCTTGTGGGGCGAGGCTTCGAGTGCTTGGCTGAAAACCTCAATAAATTTATTGATTTGTTTCCATTTGCGCGACATCGCAGGGATAAGATTATGTTGGCTGTCAGTCACACCGAGCTGAGTCAGGAAGGGGCGCTGGATATCCACAAAACGCTTTTTCTCACGGTCATGTTCTAACGGCGCCGCGACGGCTTGTTTAAGGTTATGTGTGCTGATTTGGACTTTGCCTTTTTTGCTGATCTCAAGCTGAACTTCTGCCTGTGTCGTAGCTAAGTGGGCGCTCTTAAAATCGTTACCGAGTAACAGTTTTATGTTGGCTAAGCCTTCGTCATAACTCAGGTTTTTAGTGATGTGATTCGTCTGGTGTTGATACACAAATGACAGCATAGGTTCATTTTGCAAACTAATTGGTCGAATCGTAATGCGCTGCAAGCTTTTATCTGCCCCTCGATACTTACTCAACAATAGTTTGATCAGGCTATTCTTCGCCAAGCTGTCAGCCAAAAGCTGGTAAAAATCATCAAAAGAATTAAGCGCTGAATGGGACATTATTGTTTCCGAAAAAGTAACCAAGAAAAACAGGGTGAGTATTCTAACCGCGATCCGCCGCTACCTAAAGTTATTCTCATCGAGAAGGGGGCTTGGGCAGAGCTCCGCTGCTGATTTATCTGTTGAAGTTGTAGTGATTAAGCATAGTCATTCTAGTGATGCGCTTAATTGAAGATGTAGCTTGATAGTAGGTGAGTCTGATCCATAAGTTGAAATTCGCCATTCTGCGTTGGTTATTTGCTAATGGAATTTTACCTAGACTTTTTTGAGTTTTTTAATAAAAATCAAAGTCAACGTCGTGGGGCTTCACCCCACACCCGACCAAGGAGGACTGCTCGTCCTATCCTCCTTGGATGCTCCATGACGCCCCCAACGGAGTTGAAAGCCCCTTGTGCTCATTGCCAAATTTGCTATCGCTTCCGAAGGATGCATCCCTGCACCTGCGAAAGCTAGCTCGCCATCCATGGCGAGACTCACGCAATTTGTCTATTCGCCCTGCGGCAACTCCGAGGGGATGCGTATTCCGTCGATTTTTGAGTTGTCTGATTGGTCACTTAAAGCATTAAATAGAGTTGTGGATATTCTGTTTCACGAAGAAAATCAAAAATTTTCATTCGCGCCTTGTATCCGTAAAAATTAGCAATCGGCAGTTTTGATAAACTGCTTACAAGTTCGTAGATTCAAGGATATATTGTTGATTGTTTTCATTATAAACTTCGAGAAGTCCATCCCTGTGTGTATCTTCCAAAGAGCCAATTACCTCAATGCGCTTATTTATTAACTCAGATAAACGGCAGCATTCCGCCTTCAGTACATTCAAAGCATCTGTGTAATAACGATATTCCTTGGACTCCCAAACGCTATACCTTTCCTGATGATCATGAACACATAGTATGAGAACAGCTTTTGAATATGAGGCTTCAATACCTTCAATAAACGTTGTTTTATCTCCGGACATAACGATACCTTCTATCTTGAATGCATCACTGAACTTTGGATGCCGAGCTAACGTTCCTTCAATCGAAAGATAATTTATCAGCCATTTGGTTAGCATGATATCTCCATTCGTATAATGCCTGACTAAGGGGCTGGCAACGCCACGCGTTGACAGTCCCTTTTTAGGCATATTTTATGCGTACTAAATTTTTTGTTTTAATTTACAATAATAAACAACCACTTCTTTCATATTGGCCGGTAAGTTTTTCATATTATCAATGACACATTTCAACAACTTTAGTCTTTCCTGATCGTTAGCTGTACGTTGTAACTCCTCGAGATTTTGTACATTAATGACCTTATCAAGTTCACGACTAATGACTTTGGAATTACGTTCATCAGCATACGCTTTGGCTATATCAGAGTTTAACTTACCAGCTTTGAATTTAGACAAGGTTTGCTCAAAGGGCATGGACTGTTTTGATGCGATTTCTGATAAATAAGACATCAATATGCTACGCAATTCGTCGAGTTTATCTGCATTGCCCCATTCATCTGAGGCTAATATTCTATCAACTTGTTGGAATATTGGTCTTATAACTTCTTTATTTTCCGGGGTTACAAGTTCTGAGTAAGCAACATTTTCAAAAAATATCCGATTGAAAAAGCTCTCGCTATCTGCAAACACTGAAGACGACACCAACAGTAAAATTAGGATGATCTTGTTCATTTTACCCCTAGGCACATAACGTCTTGGTATTTATGCGCTGTTTGCTGGGCATAAATCGCTTGTTGGACTTGGTCGCTGCCACATCAATGTCAATTGGTATAAATGATGCTATAGGAATCTGCTATTTTGCGTAGCGGTTTTTTTTATACAGTTTGATGGGTAATCACTTGATATCGTTTTAGCTTTATTATTCTTTGCTGGCTAGCAGAGATACGCAAAGGTTACTAGGATTAAGCACTGTCATGTAAGTGACCGTTGACGGCATGGATGCCGTCGTCGAGCCTATAGGGACATATTCACGGCGAGTCACTGGAATGACAGTGCTTAATCTTTATTTGAAGGTTATAAAGAATCTTGCTTTTTATCTAAAAGATTTAATAAGCCCCCAATTCTTTAGTTTTCTTTATCTAGCAAAGAGTTAGGCAGCCAAGCTACTCATATCTGCGTAAGCGAGATTAGGCATTGCGGCACTCTTGCAACACCAGTGCAAAGCAAGATGCGGCAACTTATCATTAGTCTTGTGGCCTCGTCTTGTGGCTCTTGTCTTGAGGATCAAACGCGCAGGCTGGTTTTCTTCTGTTATAATACCCCCTCGATTTTTTGGAGGCGAGAATGGACGTATCTTCTTTACTAGACGGCCTGAATGATAAGCAGCGTGAGGCTGTCGCGGCACCGCAATCTAGCATGTTAGTGTTGGCGGGCGCGGGCAGTGGTAAAACTCGGGTGTTGACCCACCGCATTGCGTGGCTGATGCAGGTTGAACAGCAGAGTCCGTACTCGATTCTTGCGGTGACGTTTACCAATAAAGCTGCGGCTGAGATGCGCGAGCGAGTTGAAAAAGTCGCTGGCACCAATATGGGCCGCATGTGGATTGGCACGTTCCACGGCTTGGCGCATCGCTTGTTACGCACTCATTTCCAAGATGCGGGTTTACCGCAAAGCTTCCAAATCCTCGATTCTGACGATCAAGTGCGCTTGATCAAACGTATTCTTAAAAGCCTGAATTTGGATGAGAAACAATATCCTCCACGCCAAGCTCAGGGTTATATCAATGGTAAAAAAGACCAAGGATTACGCCCTAAACATATCGATGCGGGCGGTTTTCCGCTTGAGCAGAATCTGCTAAAAATCTATCAGGTTTATCAAGAGTCTTGCGATCGTGCAGGTTTAGTCGATTTTGCTGAAATCCTACTACGTGCCCATGAGTTATGGCTCAATAAGCCGCATTTGTTGGCCCATTATCAAGACAGATTTAAGCATATTTTGGTGGACGAGTTCCAAGATACCAACGCCATTCAATATGCGTGGATCCGTGTGCTCGCCGGTCAAACTGCCAATGTGATGATAGTCGGTGATGACGACCAATCGATTTACGGCTGGCGCGGCGCTCAGGTTGAAAACTTACATAGATTCTTAAAAGATTTCCCGACGGCGACCACGATTCGCCTTGAGCAAAACTATCGCTCTAAAGGCAATATTCTTAAAGCTTCCAACGCCTTAATCGCCAATAACCCAGAGCGTATGGGTAAAGAGTTGTGGACGGATGAAGCCGATGGCGATCCGATTTCGCTCTATTGCGCCTTTAATGAAATGGACGAGGCGCGCTTTATTGTCGGCCGGATTAATGATTGGCACGAAAAGGGCGGCAATCTTGGTGATTGTGCGATTTTATATCGTTCAAACGCTCAGTCGCGGGTATTAGAAGAAGCCTTATTACACAAAGGTTTAGCTTATCGTATCTATGGCGGTTTACGCTTCTTCGAGCGCCAAGAAATTAAAGATGCCATGGGTTACCTGCGGCTGATTAATAACAAAGATGACGATGCGGCGTTCGAGCGTGTGGTTAACACGCCGCCCCGTGGTATTGGCGATCGCACTTTGGATATTTTGCGCACTACGGCGCGTCAGCATGAGTTAACCCTGTGGCAGGCGAGCGTGCGCTTGCTCGACGAAAAAGTGCTTGCGGGTCGCGCGGCAAATTCTGTACGTGGTTTCATGGACTTAATTATGACACTGCGTGAAGACACCCAAGATATGGTGCTGTATCGCATGGCCGATACAGTGATTCAAGCGTCGGGTCTTAAGGCCATGTATGAAGCTGAAAAGGGCGAAAAAGCCCACGCCAGAATCGAAAACTTAGAAGAATTAGTCACGGCGGCACGTACTTTTGAGATGCCCGAAGAGCTGGAGGACATGGGTGAACTTAATGGTTTTCTCTCCCACGCGGCGCTCGAAGCGGGCGAAGGCCAAGCCGATGCCTTTACCGATGCGGTGCAGCTAATGACGCTGCATTCTGCCAAAGGACTAGAGTTCACTATGGTGTTTATGGCGGGTGTTGAAGAAGGCATTTTCCCGAGTAAAATGGCGCTCGAAGAGGGCGATAGACTCGATGAAGAACGCCGTCTTTGCTATGTGGGCATGACCCGCGCCATGGAAAAGCTCTACATTACCTATGCAGAATCACGGCGCATTTATGGCCGCGAAGATTACGCTCGGCCATCGCGTTTTATCAAAGAAATCCCGCCAGAATATGTGGATGAAATTCGCCTTAAGGCGCAGGTTTCAACACCAATGGCAAATAATCGTTTTAGCGCCCCAAAGTCAGCGGCGACTAACGACACCGGCTTTAACGTTGGCCAACGAGTCAATCACCCTAAATTTGGCGAAGGCAAAGTGACTAACTTTGAAGGCAGCGGCGCCCAAGGGCGAGTACAAGTGAGCTTTACTGACTTTGGCAGCAAGTGGTTAGTGGTGGCTTACGCTCGTTTAGAAGCGCTTTAATGCCTGTCGTAGCCGTGATAAATACTGTTTTTGGTTACAGTCTTTTTGGCGCATATTCGCATCGGGAGAAGCATAGGTATATGATGCTACACCTGAAAATCGAGTGTAAACTTGAGCCGATATTAGGAATGGGAGTACCTAGTTAATGAATTTAAAGCAGAAGTGGGATGTGTATTCCCGTCTTACTCGAATCGACCGCCCTATCGGTACGCTGTTATTGCTGTGGCCATGTTTGATGGCACTGATGTTAGCTGCTGGAGGGATGCCCGATCTTAAGGTATTAATCATCTTTATTTTGGGTGTAGTAATTATGCGTGCCTGTGGCTGCATTATTAATGATTATGCCGATCGCGATCTGGACTCCTTTGTTGAACGCACTCGATCTCGCCCGTTAGCCAGTGGTGAAATCAGCAGCAAAGAAGCCTTGTTACTGTTTGCCATATTAGGCCTAGTGGCGTTTGGTTTAGTATTATTACTCAATGGCTTAGTCGTTAAGTTATCCGTTATTGGCATTATTCTCACCATTATTTACCCCTTCACTAAACGTATCACCAATATGCCGCAAATGTTTTTGGGCATAGTGTGGAGTTGGTCTATCCCTATGGCATACGCGGCGCAAACGGGTACGGTGCCGATGGAAGCTTGGTGGTTATTTGCCGCCAATTGGTGTTGGACTGTCGCCTACGACACTATGTACGCCATGGTCGATAGGGACGATGATTTAAAAGTAGGCATAAAGTCCACTGCGATTTTGTTTGGTAAATATGACCGCCAAATTATCGGCTTATTTCAGCTTGGCGCATTAATCTGCTTTATTGCCGCCGGTTGGAGCGCCGATCGTGGTTTGGTATATGGCCTAGGAATACTGACTTTTATCGGCTTTAGCACCTACCAACAGCTATTGATTTTTGGCCGCGAGCGCGCACCGTGTTTTAAGGCATTCCTCAATAATAATTGGGCGGGGTTGGTATTATTCACCACCTTAGCCGCCGATTATTTATTAGCTTAAGTACATAGTGGCTGTTGGGCTGTAGCTCAACAGCCACTATGTAACATCTGTCACTCTGCCGCATCAATCACTCACGCCAGATATCCCCACAGCTTTACTTGCATCAACAACTAATAATATGTGCTACTCAATGCGTGCCACTGAATGAATTGGGTGGGGCACATGATTGGCATTCATGCTTAAAAAGAGTTAAACACATCTGATATTTTGCATGTGTTGTTGACGCGATGGCTTAATTGAGTATGATTTTACTCTCTATTGAGGGAATGTTTATGGCGCAGCTAATACCATTACAATTGTTTAAGTTACTTTCAGATGAAACGCGGTTAAGTATTATGCTCTTGCTTCGTGAGGCCGGTGAACTGTGCGTGTGTGATATCACAGTTGCTATGCAACAAACTCAACCTAAGATATCGCGCCACCTTGCTATGTTAAGAGCATCAGGCTTATTACTGGATCGCCGTGACGGTAAATGGATCCATTATCGCCTCTCGCCGCATATTCCCGTGTGGGCTGCTTATATTCTTGAGCAAGCTGGCCTGTGTCAGTTGATTGAAACCAACCAACTCATTAAGCGGCTGCAACAAGGTCATTTATCTTGTCAGTAATACGCTAAAAAATTTTACAGGTACACATTCGAAAATTCATATGTGTATTCGGGTACGTTTCAAATGTATGTATAGCGGGGAAGACCATGCTACTGGCGATAACGATTTTTACGCTGACCTTAATCTTGGTGATTTGGCAACCTAAGGGCTTAGGGATTGGCTGGAGCGCCTCGATTGGTGCTGCCATGGCGCTTGCCACAGGCGCCGTGCAATTGAGTGATATTGCTGTGGTATGGCAGATAGTCTGGAATGCGACGGCCACCTTTATCGCAGTGATTATTATCAGTTTATTATTAGATAAAGCGGGTTTTTTCGAGTGGGCGGCATTGCATGTGGCCCGCTTTGGCAATGGTAAAGGGCGTTGGCTGTTTAGTTATATCATTTTGCTCGGTGCCTGCGTGGCGGCATTATTTGCTAACGATGGCGCGGCGTTAATCCTCACGCCTATCGTTATTGCGATGTTATTGGCGCTCGGTTTTAGCCGCGGTGCGACTCTAGCCTTTGTAATGGCGGCGGGTTTTATTGCCGATACCGCTAGCTTGCCGCTGATTGTCTCTAATCTGGTGAACATTGTCTCGGCAGACTTTTTTAACCTGGGTTTTATGGACTATGCCGCCGTGATGCTGCCAGTTGATCTGGTGGCAATTGTGGCGACCTTAGGTATGTTGCACTGGTTTTTCCGTAAAGATATTCCAGTTACTTACGATATTGCTAAGCTAAAGTCGCCCAATGAGGCAATTAGCGATCCGCAAACCTTCAAGGTTGGTTGGCTGGTGTTGGCGTTACTCTTGATTGGATTTTTCGCCCTAGAGCCTTTAGGTGTCCCCGTGAGTGTGGTTGCCGCTGTTGGCGCTTTGATTCTTTGGGGCGTTGCCCGTCGCGGTAAGGTTATCGATACAACTGAGGTGCTCAAGCAAGCGCCGTGGCAAATCGTTATTTTTTCGCTCGGCATGTATCTGGTGGTATACGGTTTACGCAATGCGGGCCTGACGGATTTACTGGCGAATATACTCAATACCTTCGCACAATACGGTATCTGGGGCGCGACTTTAGGCACGGGCTTTTTGACGGCATTTTTATCTTCGGTGATGAATAATATGCCGACTGTACTGATTGGCGCCCTGTCGATTGAGGCCAGCGAAGCCAGCGGTGTGATTAAAGACGCTATGGTGTACGCCAATATTATTGGTAGCGATCTTGGGCCTAAAATTACTCCAATTGGTAGTTTAGCCACCTTGTTATGGTTGCATGTGCTATCACAAAAAAATATCACTATTACATGGGGTTACTATTTTAGAGTCGGTATTGTGATGACGTTACCGATACTGTTAGTGACCCTTGTTGCTCTGGCGGTTCGTCTGTCTTTTTAACGCGGCTTTTATTGAGCATGTGACGGACTATTGTAGGCGCGCAATATTAGGTGCTGATTACAGATAGTTAACTAAATTTTGGTGAATAGAGAGAAAATCATGCAAGCAGCCAGCGTTATTCGTATTTTTCATAATCCAGACTGTGGCACCTCGCGCAATACGCTAGCGCTTATTCGTAATAGCGGTGTTGAGCCTGACATTATTCATTATCTTCAAACCCCGCCATCGCGGCCCGAGTTACTTACCTTGATTACTGCTATGGGCATAACGACAAGGGCGCTGCTGCGCGCCAATGTGGCACCTTTTGAAGAATTAGGGCTTGCCAATGACCGTTTTAGCGACGATGAATTGGTCGATTTTATGTTGGCCCATCCGATTTTAATTAATCGCCCTATTGTGGTGACTCCACTTGGCACAAGGTTATGCCGCCCCTCTGAGTTGGTGCTGGATATATTACCTAACGTACAGCAAGGTGCTTTTAGCAAAGAAGATGGTGACGCTGTGATTGATATAAAGGGAAAAAGGTTAACATAATGAATCTATTAGATAACACGCTTTCTTTAGATAACGTGTCAGCTTCAGATAACGCATCAAATAACGTGCCAGAGCCCATGCCAGCACTGAAGTCTGAGTTGTTAGACCGTCGCATTCAGGCGGCGCAATTTATGCTGTTGCCAGATGCGCATCCGCCTCGAGTGCTCATGCTATATGGCTCAGTGCGTGAACGCTCTTACAGTCGCTTAACTACCGAGGAAGCCGCACGGTTACTTACCCGCATGGGTGCTGAGGTACGGATTTTTAATCCATCAGGCTTGCCGTTAGCTGATGACGCCCCCGATACGCACCCTAAAGTGCAAGAGTTACGGGAAATGGTGCGCTGGAGTGAGGCTATGGTGTGGTGCTCACCCGAGCGTCATGGTGCTATGACCGGCATAATGAAAACCCAAATTGATTGGATCCCGCTGAGTGAGGGGGCAATTCGTCCTTCACAGGGTAAAACCTTGGCCATTATGCAGGTGAGTGGCGGCTCGCAATCTTTTAATGCCCTCAATCAAATGCGGATATTAGGTCGCTGGATGCGGATGTTCACGATCCCAAATCAGTCCTCGGTGGCGAAGGCGTGGCAAGAATTTGATGAAGCAGGGCGGATGAAACCTTCAGCCTATTACGATCGCATTGTGGATGTGATGGAAGAGTTAATGAAATTTACTCTGTTACTGCGGGGAAATGTGGATTACTTAACCGACAGATACAGTGAGCGTAAAGAAAGCCACGCAGAACTTACCGCCAGAGTGGAGCAAAAGCGCATTTAGGCTTGCGTCTACCAATACCAAATGGTTACATTTTAATATCACGATAGTATTTTTATAGCGGTGGCAACGTATTCAATGTTGTATTTGATGTAAGTCGCTAAGTTTAAACTGCGAATATTAGAATTAATCGCCAAAGGAATAAACCACCAAAGGAGGTGATATATGTCGTGTCAGTTAACCCGATTGCTAGGGATAAAATTACCGATTATTCAAGCGCCTATGGCGGGTGTTCAGGGCAGTGCCTTAACGATAGCCGTGTCGCAAACGGGCGCTTTAGGGTCGTTGCCCTGCGCCATGTTATCCCCTGAGGCTTTGCACACTGAATTAACGCATATTCGTACCCAAACGACTAAGCCCATCAATGTAAACTTCTTTTGTCATCAAGAGCCCGCACCACAAGCGGTAAAACAAGCCATGTGGCTCAAGCAACTCGCGCCTTATTTTGCTGAGCTGGGTATCCATCCTGATACGCAAGCTGCGGGAGCACAACGCGCGCCCTACACCAGTGCTCAGGCTGAAGTGTTAGCCAAATTTAAACCTGAAGTTGTGAGTTTTCACTTTGGTTTACCCAATGATGATTTGCTGCTAGAGATTAAATCTTGGGGCTCTAAAGTGATTTCTACCGCAACCACAGTGGCAGAAGCCTTGTGGCTAGAGGCGCATGGCGTGGATGCTATTATTGCTCAAGGTTTAGAGGCTGGTGGCCATAGAGGGCATTTTTTATCCGATGATTTAACTGCGCAGCTCGGCACTTTTAGCTTATTGCCGCAAATCATCGCCGCCGTTGCTGTGCCCGTTATCGCCGCAGGTGGCATAGTTGATGCCAAAACCGTGCGCGCTGCGATGGCTATGGGCGCTTCGGCGGTGCAAGTTGGGACGGCCTATTTACTTTGCCCTGAATGCACCACCAGTAAGCTTCACCGCGCCGCGCTGCAAAGTGAGGCAGCGCAGCATACTGCGCTGACTAACTTATATTCTGGTCGCCCCGCACGCGGCATAGTGAATCGCTTTATGGCTGAACTAGGGCCTATTAACCAAGCCGTACCCGATTTCCCTCTTGCAGCAAGTGCTGTTGCCGTATTGCGAAGCGTGGCAGAAGAGCAAGGATTGGATGATTTTAGCCCACTGTGGTGTGGCCAAAATGCTTCAGGCTGTCAAGCTATTCCCGCTGCAGAGCTCACAAAGTTGTTAGCTTTAGGCTTGATGGTTTAACCATCTACTTGAGTGTTTTTAAGCCAGCCTTGTATTCATTCTTGTTGCCCCAATGTATTTGATAAGTCAAGCAACTTTATTGGTTATCACTATTATGGTTTTGGCAGTTATGTATAGCTGTCATTTGTTGTATAGCTCAACTTACAGGGATGTTAAATGCTAAAAATACGCCTAAGACGCCCAGTTAAATATCGAATAGCCTTCCTCATATTGATGGTTACTGTGTATTTTATTGGGTTTAATATCGTGCCAGAACAGTTAACGCAAACAAGTGACCAGTTGTTTTTGGCTGTCGTCAGTGCACTATATTTTGTGTTGTTACCTCTGCTTTATTGGTATTGGGTTATCAAAATTGGTAAGCAAAAAAGCTGGAAAATATTAGTCATTCTAAGTTTGAGCAGCCTCATGGCTCGCCTCAGTTATCCTCCTCAAATTGCAGAGTATTTCGAGTTTGTCGCTTGGTTACGTTTCCCTATTATCGCGGTATTACTGATCATCGAATTGTACTTGATGGTGAGCATTATTAAGGGGTTGTGGCAGGCGAGAAAGGCTTCTGATGACCCAAGATTAGCGATAATTGCTCAGTATGCTGCCACAGTGGAGCAAGATCAGAGCAATGCGGTGAAACAACTAAGAGCACTTAATACTGAGGGCGCATCAAACACTGATTTACCAAAGAATCAAATGCCTGATGATAAGAAGCTGACCTTAGGTTTAATACTGGCTACAGAGCCCGCGAGTTGGTATTACGCTATCCCTTATTTTTCCCGTCGCCACCCAGTATCTATCACGCAGCTTAAGTTACTGAGTGGCCAACCTTGGCATGCTTTAGTCATCATAATGTGTTTAATCGCGGCCTCCACACTGAGTTACATGCTACTGGATGATGTGAGTCATATTGCTGCCGTATTCGTTTCTGGTTTGATCTTGTATTCAGTGGTATTAATCGCTGCCAATTACCGCATCAGTCGTTATTACTCCCTGTACCAAAAGGAAGGTAAGCTGATGATCAATAATGGTATCTGGGGTTTTATGTCGATTGATTTAACCCAGATAAATGAACTGAAATTAGGGATGTTTACGACTCATATGCAGCAACAGCAAGTGGGCGGTGCTTCAGAAATATTGACAATAGGCCGTGGCGATACCGCGAATGTGCAGCTGATTTTTAAGCAGCCCCAAACTTATTATGGTGGCATGGGCCAATTGCCAGAGTCGTTCAGTGTGGTCAACCTTATTGTGGATGATCCTCAAGTATTCGCTAATGCGCTTGGCCAAATCCACGAGTTACGAAAAGCATGCTAGGTTGGATTTATATAATAAAGGTTGCTTTGTAAGGTTTTGATTTTAAATAATTATTTTTAATATCTTATATTTAATATCTTGCACTTGATGATTTAGGTATCACAGAGTGCCATTGTGATAAGTTGCGATATCTTTGCCATTATCTACTCTCCAATACTTGTATTTTACATAGCTAAATTAGCGGTATATTGGTTTATACTCGTCGTCTAATGATTTACCGCGAGTTAAGCTCAACGGCTTAATTCAGCCGTTCCTTCAGCCTGTGCATGAGCCTATAGCACGGCTTCAAATGATTAATATCGATGGTCATAGATGTTGCTGACCTCTATAGATTTAAGGATAACGTTATGTTGTTACGTCAAATCATTGTTATGTGTCTTGCCGTTGTGAGTTTTACTGCATTTGCGGGCGATAAAGCCTATCAACAAATCACACTTAAAACCTATCCAGATCAGCAGCAAGTGACCTTAGCCAGTGTGGCGGGTGACAAGCCGATATACCTAAAGTTTTGGGCTACTTGGTGCCAGCCTTGTATGGAGCAAATGCCACATTTTGAAGCCCTGCAGAAGAAGTATCAGGACAAGATTAATATCGTCGCAGTGAACATCAATATTAATGAAGAGCAGCCTAAGATTGCTGAGGTTATCGCGCGTTTTGGGCTGACTATGCCCGTGTGGTTAGATAATGAAGGCGAGTTAGGTGTGGCTTTAGGCTTGGTCGGCACGCCCTATAGCGTATTAATTAATCGTGCGGGTGATGTGGTTTACACTAGCCATGAGTCAGACGCTAATTTAGATAAATTTATTGATATGTTAGCCAGTGGCCAAGAGTTAACGGCGCAAACAACCGATGCGCCTAATGCGGAGCAAACGGCTAAGTTACTCAAACCTTGGGTTCAGGGTGAGCATTTACTGTTTTTTACCGCAACATGGTGCGATTGGTACTTAGCCAAGAGCCGTCCTGAGATGTCTAAACAGTGTGTTGCTGTGCAAAATGGTTTAAATGATCTCGTGCAAAAACTACCCAATAAAGCCTGGCATGGCGTGGTAAATCACCTGTGGACTGACGATAAAGCACTGGCGGATTTTAAGCAGCTGTATAAAACACAAATAGACTTTAGTATCGATGAGTTAGGCGTGTTGTTTAATCATTTTAACATTCGAAATATTCCGACTTTACTCTGGGTCAAGGACGGTAAAGTGATGCAGCGTATTACTGATTTTAGCCAGCCCGAGAAAGTTGTCGAGCAGTTGTCAGTTCAATAACTCCTTTATAACGTTAGGACTTTGGCGTAATGCCGAGTATTTTCTACTTTATCATTCGTTTTTATTGTGGGAAATTTTAGCCCTATGACGCCAATTTTTAGTAATGCCGCGATTGGTCGTACCCTATTGATTTTGCTGTTGTGTGCTGGCGTGTTCTTTTTTATCGACTTTTTAGTGCCCGCCTTAGCCGCTTTGATCGTGTGTTTTTCGAGTTGGCCCCTGTATCAAAAACTATTGGTAAAATGCGGGAATCGCACTGCATTGGCGGCGACCATTGCGTTGTGTTGTATCGTGCTTGGGCTGATTATCCCGCTGGTGTTGGTATTTTCCTATGCGTTACAAGAGATTAAAACCTGGGTTGATTGGTTGGTATTTACTAACCAACACGGCTCGCCTGTGCCTGTGTGGATCAAAGATTTACCTTGGATGGGTGAGTGGCTGACCCTGCAATGGCAGCAATTTATTGGTGAGCCCCACGAATTAGGCAAAATCATCAGCGCCATCAGCGGTCAGAACTTAAGTGGCATTTCCCGTTGGGTATTGCAGTTGGGCTGGAACACGTTGGGCTTATTATTGACGTTGATTTTTATGCTGATCACCTTATTTTTTCTTTATAAAGACGGTGAACAAGTGGCGAAACAATTGGATGTTATCGGTGAGCGAGTGCTACCCGCCCGTTGGCATAGCTTTTCTCGAGTGGTGCCTGCTACGGTCAGTTCGACTGTTATTGGCATGACGCTTATCGCCATTGGTGAAGGCATAGTGTTAGGGATTGCCTATTGGATTGCCGGTGTGCCATCGGCCGTAGCATTTGGGGTATTTACCGCCTTTATGGCTTTGGTTCCCGGCGGCGCGCCCACCATGTTTACCTTAATTTCACTTTATTTGGTCGGCACTGGCGATACGACTGCGGGTGTCGGTTTGTTCCTCTGGGGTAGCATAGAGCTATTTATTGTCGATAAAACCCTGCGGCCTAATTTGGTTGGTGGGCCAATTAAATTACCTTTTTTACCGACATTTTTTGGCTTGATTGGCGGCGTAAAAACCATGGGTTTTGTCGGTTTGTTTGTCGGCCCAGTGTTGATGGCCTTGCTGGTGGCGATTTGGCGGGAATGGTTAAGGGATGAGCCTGAAATTATACAAAGTGATAAATAGGCGTGAAGCTAAAAGCTAAGGCTTAGTCTGCCATAAGGTATTTTTGCGCTCTTCGGTGTAAAACCACCAAGGTTTAGCATCTTCACCCGCCATAAAACGGGTAATGGAGATAAACACATCGATCATGCACGGGTCATGTCTCTGGCCCGTTTTGTTACACAGAGTTTGATATAGGTCGTAGGGATTTTGCCCCAGCAGTTGCTCTGGTTTATCTATACCAAGCAAACGTAAATCCGCCGCACAGGCTTTACCAATATTCGGCAAATCAGTTAATTGCTTCACCTCAGCACGCACTACTTTCGCAGGATTCATACGGATTGCCTCGTTAAAACACACGCTGAAAAGTCATTACTGCTGGATAATCGCTTGAGCGAAATAAGAGCCTGTAAATAACAGGCCCTAAACAAAGTTATAAAACTTAGGCTTTAACCAGCTTAGTGAGATCCGCTGGGCGGTAGTATACCGATTTTAGTACCTTGCCTTGGCGAACCACTTTACCGGCCATTTGCACATCTTTAGCGCATTTCGCAATAATGAAGTCGCCCTGTTGGCTGCCGACAATGTCTACACCTTGCTTGGCATAAAAGGCAATCGTCTCAGCCAGTTCTTGTTCGTTGCGGCACACTTTGCTCATATTGCTCGAATGGATTTCATCCCAGCAGCTTATAAAATCAATTTCACGGTTTTTAGCCACGCAAAGCAACAAGTCAATCAGGTAGCTGATTTCGAGCCTGTCAGTTACTGCCTTGGCACCTAAATGTACTAAACGTCCCATTAATACATAAACAGAATCGACGATGGCATCGGCTTGCTCGATACGGCTATCGGCTTCAGTTAACTCAGTGAGTTCTTCAATAATCAAGGACGTATGTAAGGTATCGGCCTTGTCATCTAATGAATTAACATCATTAACGGGCAAGTCGAAGGTGCTACGAAACTCACTGATATCACGATATAAGTGGTCATAAATAGGTTGTGTTAAGCGGGTGAGTTTCATCTGATTTGCCTTGATATAAAGAGTTTGGCGGCAATTTTAAAGAAATGCGCCGCGAAATACAAAGTTCCGCGATGGGGTCAAGCGTATAAAAAGACCCGCTGCTAATATTAGTGCAGCGGGCTTCGGTTAATTACGGGTGGTGTGTACCGAAGGAGATTTTAGTGATTAACTTACTGATTAACCTGTTGGTTATTGGCCGTACTTGGCAATCAACTGGTCTAGGTAAGGTGCTACGTCTTTATCACCCCAGTCTAAATATCCGCGAACAAAGCCCACCAGATTACCCTTAGCATCAAAAAAATACGTCGCGGGAACCACGTTTGCAGGAATGATTTGTTCTATGTTTTGCGTTGGGTCAAACCAAGTTTGGTAGTCTTTAAAATTGTGTTTAGTGAGGAACGGACGAACTTCTTTAAGATCCTCATCGATAGAGATTGGCACTATGGCAATATTTTTGTCCTGATATTGTTGCTTAAGCTGCTGCAGTTGTGGAATTTCACGTAAACAAGGTACACACCAAGTTGCCCAAAGATTGACTAACACCAGTTTGCCTTGGTGCTGCTTTAGGGTTTGAGTTTGTCCTGCCTCATCGAGGAAGGGGACATTTGGCACCCCGCGCGCGTGCTGCATTTCAACAAAGCCAGTCATTACCCTAGGTTTAGGAATGGCTTCACCGGTATCGTAAAGTTTATTTTGTAAAGAGTGGGCTTGGACTATGGTGCTTAATAGAGCAAAACCACACAGCAGCGTGAGCCTAACCAAATATCGTTTCATAGATTAATCCTCTATTTTTTAAAGAGTAGGGCGTGGTGCACTACGTTTAGTGAGCGCAAGGCAAATCCCTACACCGAGTAATAGGAACAGGAATGGCCCAAACCACAACGCCAAGGTTGAGTCTTTAAGTTCAGGCTGATAACGGATTTTTTCACCATAGCGTTGCACCATAAAATGAATAATCTCGTCTTGGCTTTGTCCTTGTTCCAGCATGGTAAATATCTGCGCTTTAAGCTCATGGGCGATAGGTGCTTGAGACTCAAATAGGCTTTGGTTGGTTGCCATAGGGCAGCGCAGCACTTTACTGATATCCATAGCCTGTTGTTGATTAGACACTTTAGCGATTGGTCGCTCTTGCGCCATAAAGAAAAATATCGCGGCTCCCAAAAATAGTGTGATAACAAGTAACCCCATTAAAAAACTGAGGTAAGGTGAGCGAAATGATGGGGTCATTAGGCAATACTCTCCTGCGGTAGTGGATTTGATGGGTTATGTAAGTTTTCGATATCTAAGGTTTTAACATCTAAAGCTTCAACATCAGATAGATAGCCAAGGCGGCAAGCGGGCCACGCCGCGATAGCACCACCTAATATCATGAATAAGGCACCAAGCCATATCCAACTCGCCAGAGGTTTATAGCTGATGCGGATAAGGTATTCGTTATCACTCAGTTGTAGGCCCATTGAAACGTAAATATCCCGCCATAGACCGTGGTCAATACCAGCATGGGACATTTCCATACCATTACTTTTAAAGGTTTGCCGTTGGGGCGTAACATAGGCTAATACTCGCTCATCTTGGGCGGCATCGCGAATACTGATATTGGCTTGGATAGCGGTAAAACTATTGGTATCAACATTTTCTGTGCTTTCATAAACCAGTACATAACCCGCTAGTGGTTTACCTTGCCCAGGTCCCATTCGAAGCAGGGCTTCTTGTTCAAAAAATGATACAGCCGTAGCGCCAGTAATCGTAATCGCCACCCCAAAATGGGCGATTAGCATCGCCACCAAGCGGCGTTTAGAAAGAGGGGTTACTGCATTGTGAGCATCAACGCTTACGGGATTATTTTTGCTGGTTTGCTTATAGCATCCTAATGCCGTCATCAGCGTGAGTAATAAACAAACCAGTAACCAAAGCGCTGCTGCAGTGCCAAGCATTAAAAATAAATGGTCCCCCTTGGCGGCTTGAAAGCTTATCCATAAGGTTAAGGCTAATACCAATATACCCGGAATGAGCAAGGGCTTAAGTTGTGCTTTTGATGCCTTTTGCCACTGGGCTAAGGGAGCGATACCCATTAACAACACGAGTAAAAAGGTGAGCGGTACAAAGATCGCATTGAAGTAAGGCGCGCCAACGGAAAGTGTTCCTAAACCGAGTAGTTCGTAGAGTAAGGGATAAAAAGTCCCCAGTAACACTGAGAATGCAGCCACCACTAAAAGAATAATGCCGAGCAACAAGAGGGTTTCTTTACTGAAAAGCGCAAAGTTGACATCTTGCCTGAAGGTATGGGCTTTGAGCGCAAAAATAAGTAAAGCGGCGCTGACAAAAAGCACGAGTAAACAAAGGATTGACATACCACGGGTGGGGTCAGAGGCAAAAGCATGCACCGACTGCACTATGCCAGAACGGACTAAGAAACTGCCGAGTAAACACAGCGAGAAAGCTAATAGACACAAGAGTAAAGTGGTGATCTTAAAGCCCTGACTGCGTTTGGTTAATATGACGGAATGCACTAACGCTGTCGCGACCAGCCAAGGAATAAAAGACGCGTTTTCTACCGGATCCCAAAACCACCATCCGCCCCAACCTAATTCGTTATAGGCCCACCATGAGCCGAAGGCATTACCCGCCGTTAAAAAAATCCACGCGAATAGTACCCAAGGTTGTAAATGCTTGACTTGGCTAGCATTAAAGTTCCCCCCTAGTAGTGATGCTAAGGCCGCTGCAAAACAAACGGTCAGCCCAACATAGCCAAGAAAGAGCATAGGTGGATGCAGTATCAACCCTATGTCCTGCAATATGGGGTTTAGATCGCGCCCTTCAATCGGAAAATCAGGTAATAAACGAGCAAAAGGATTAGAGGTAAACAGTAAAAACAGGTTAAAGCCGAGGATCACTAAGGATAAAATCGCCAGTAACCTGGCAAAATACAACGCATCCTGGTAGCGGTCACTGCTGTTAGCGTGGGTACAATCGGTTATCGATAGACGATAACTGATAATGGCGCCCCAGAGCGCAATGGCAAATACCCAAAATAACATTGAACCTTCATGGCTACCCCAAACGGCTGCGATTTTATATCCCAGCGCTAATTGACTATTAGAATGGTTGGCAACATAAGCAACAGAAAAATCATCGGTGACAAAGCAATAAACTAGGCAGAGGAGTGATGTGAATACTGCGAGAAATAATGCCCGAAATAGAATAGGACTGCATCCTAATAGGTAAGCATTATTTCGATAAATGCCGACGAATGCTATTGATGCTGATAATAGTGCAATAACAGTGCTAATAATTAGCAAAACATGTCCTATTTCTGGCAGCATTACGGTCATTTATTTATTTCCTTTGGGTTATTACACTATTTAATGGCTATAGGGCGTAAGTATTAAGTTATTGGAAAGTGTTAAGTTATTATTAATTATTAAGTCGTTATAAAGTGTAAAATATTAAGCTATTAGTAATGAATTGATGGTTGGTTAAATTGATTTTTATATTTTATGTTGGCGATTCGCTATTTTGTTGATCAAGGTTATTCGAATGCTGTTTAAAAAAATGTGATCTATTCCTTTATTAATTCCTTTATTTGTCTCGTTGAATATTTTTTAAAGTTAAAAGTTATTTTTAGATTGTTTTAGAACTAAAAATGGTGTTTTTTGTTCTAAAAAACTAACAAGTTAATTTAATTATGTTATTGATTTTTTTGATTTAAATGTGGTGCTTGTTATCTTGATTTGTTTATAAGAATTTAATGTGCTCTAGCTCTGATTTTTCATCACCGTCGTTCTTCATCATGCAGTCACTGATCAATTGTTTGTGTCGTTCCGAGAACAATTATGTTCAGTGAAAAATATAAAACTAATGATAATTAGGAGTGAATGATGAAACGATGGAAATCCAAGGCAGCATTAAGTGTGCTGTTTTGTTTAGGCACTGTCGTCAGTGCGGTAGGGTTAGCGTCTGACGCTAAGTCTGCAGGAGACGTCAAGCCCGGTTATGGCAATAAACAGCAAAGTGCCGAGGCGCAAGCTATTATGGCCAATCCCGATGTAACATTTGAATCTCGGGGTGTGAGAACCCTTCAGGATTATATCGTTCAAGAAAAAGAGTTATTTGATTTTCTGTTTGAAAATCATCCGGTATTTAAATATGCAGAAGCTGGCCGCCTAAAGGGTACTTATAAAGTCAGTGACCGTGGGGAAGAATATTTACACGGTGGTGACAGTCAAAAATATAGCCAACACCAAGAGGGTAATCGCCCTATGGCACTGCAATATCGACTTGGCGCTAAGTCGATATTGGATTTCCCTAATAAGTTTGTTGGGCCTGAAAAATGTGGTGAATGCCATGGCCCACAGTATGAAAAATGGAAACGTTCACGCCATTCTAAAACCTTACGCTTCCCTGGTAACCACCCAGAAGTCGATAACGATTTAGAAAAAACAATGTATGGCACTAAAGATACGTCGATTCTGCCAGATGGTATTACGCCAGACGCCATTTACGCCACAGTGGGAACACCAAGAACCAAATATGGCTTTATTGATGGCTATTTAGTTCGCGGTACTTACCATATTCGCGATGGTCTGCTTAAAGACGGTACCGGTACTATGGTGGCCGGTGGTAACCAATTCTCCCGTGGTTGGGCTGAATGGTTAACGCCTGAAATGGCAAAGAAAATCCAAAAAGTCGTCCCTGATTTCCCAACAACGATGGAAGGATTTGGTACCAGTGGTTCACACCAGTGGGGCATGAGCTCATACGGCGCTAAGTATGAAAAGGAGTTTTTATTCCAACCAGCTAGCTCCTATTGCGAAATGTGCCATAGCTTCAAATTTGACTTTAAAACCAAAGAAGAGTTCTTTGCTGCGTTAGGCAACCCTAAAGAACTGCAAAAACACACTGTTTCACTGGGTATTACCTGTGAAGAGTGTCATGGCGCAGGGGGTCACTTAGATGGCGGTATTGGCGGCGGCATGCCTTCAAACTGTGAGCGTTGTCACCAGCGATTCAACTTTGTTGAAGAGCTAGCCCAGACACCTCAAGGTAAAGAAAAGCTGGAATATGCCTTCAACGTGAAGATGAAGTCATCATGCCCATCTTGTGGTACTGAAGGCTCGCAAATGTTTGCCTCTGCTCACTACGACAAAGGTATGCGTTGCTCGACATGTCATGATCCGCATGAAGTCACCGATGGCGATTGGAAGGCTGGTATCACGAAACCTAAGTTAGTCAAAGAGTGTACCGACTGCCATGCTGCACAGGCTGAAATTGCTAAAAACACTAAGACGCATGGTAAGCAAACCTGTCAAAGCTGCCACATGCCAAACATGGGAAGCTGTGAAAACTTTACCGCTATTCAGGTGCCTGACATGGCGGGCTTTGATAACGTACGTAAATCCCACATGTGGAAAATTGATGTGGATCCATTACGTAAAACACTCAACCCACCAGCAGGCAAGTCACGCGAATCTTCTACTAAAGGTTGGACTGTAGCGAAAGATGAGCAGGGCCATAACTACCTCGATTTAATGTGGACTTGTGCCCGTACCTCAGTGTCAGACCACGATGTGGTTGACAACAAAGGTTGTCA
Source organism: Shewanella morhuae (assembly GCF_900156405.1). Classification (GTDB taxonomy): domain Bacteria; phylum Pseudomonadota; class Gammaproteobacteria; order Enterobacterales; family Shewanellaceae; genus Shewanella; species Shewanella morhuae. The sequence goes on along the minus strand of NZ_FTNN01000007.1, from coordinate 184,197 downwards.
TAGCCAATTCCAATCAGAGTTGCCAGCCGGTCTGCATTTCAAAGACCAAATGGAAATCTACGGCAAAGTTCAGAAGTGGCAAAAGCCAGTGAAAGAAACCTTTGCACAAGTAGAGGAAGCACTCGATCGTATCGATAAGTCAATGTCAAAGGCTAAGTTATCGACAGAAGACAAAGCGCAGGTGTTGATGTTTACCGATAAAGCCGAAGAAGTCATCAAGCTCATTCGAGATGATGGTTCATGGGGTGCACACGGTGCTCGTTACTCACTCAAACGTTTAGACGCAGCTTTGACCTATGTTACTCAAGCCCAAGCCATTATTGATGCTAAAGGCCTAAGTGCAAAAAAAGCCTAGTTTAATGTAAGCCCTAGTTATCCCCGACACCTCTGGGTGTCGGGGAATTTGAGAACCAGATTATGAATACATTACTGCGTCGCAGCCTTACTCAAACCTTAGTGATCTTAGCTATGGGTATTATGGCAATGCCTGTGGTGGCGGGTGGTGGCTCTGAGATGTCCGAAGTGCCTTATAACGAAATCGAACTTAACCCAATTTCAATGATGGAAGCCGAAACATTAGTCGGGCAGCAGGAGGTTTATTTTTTTGACGTAAATACGCTGGAAATATGGGCGGATGGTTTTATCCCCGGGGCGGTTTTTTTCAATGTGCAGAATTGGAGAGAGTTACTTCCAAAGAATAAAGATGCGGTGATGGTGTTTTATTGCGCCAATCGCCTGTGTACCACCAGCAATATGGCCGCCAGAGAAACCATGAAATTAGGTTACACCGGTGTGCGGCATATGGCTGACGGCATTTTTGGCTGGCGCATGTCAGGCCGAGTCATTGAAAAGCCATAGTTAAGACAAGATTTATCGTCAGTTTAGTTTGCGGGTCAAAAAGTGAAACTCACAGGGTTAATTACTAAAGAGAACATAATATGAAAACACGTATGCCAACTTCTTTTATTCCAAAAACCGTCACAGTGGCGACCTGTGCGGCACTCTTTATTTCTATGGCAAGTTTTGCAGCGCCCAGTTTGCAAACCGATGCCGATAAAACCTCATACAGCATGGGGGCATCCATCGGTAATTACATTTCTGGTCAAGTCTATAACCAAGTTGAGTTGGGTTCAGCGGTGAATGTTGATTTGGTGGTGCAAGGTTTTATCGATGCACTCAAAGATAAACAACAACTGACCGATGAAGAAGTGTTGACCTACCTTAATCAGCGGGCTGAAGAACTGAACGCCGCTAGAACGCTAGTCGCTGAAAAACAAATGGTAGAAACCAAAAAAGCCGGCGCCGCATTTTTAGCGGAAAACCAGAAAAAGTCTGGCGTTAAGGTCACAGCATCGGGTTTGCAATATGAAGTCCTCAACCAAGGTTCAGGTAATAAACCTAAAGCAGAAGATGTTGTGACAGTGGAATACGTGGGCAAACTGATTGATGGCACTGAGTTTGAAAACACCGTTGGTCGTAAAGAGCCGACGCGTTTTGCCTTGATGTCAGTGATCCCCGGATGGGAAGAGGGGATCAAACTGATGCCTAAGGGCGCTAAATATCGCTTTGTGATCCCGGCCAGTCTTGCTTACGGCGCAGAGTCAGTCGGGGTGATCCCGCCTGAATCCACTTTGGTGTTTGATGTTGAGCTTAAAAATATTGAAACTCCAAGCGAAATGAAAGAGATAAAAAACAAAAGCATGATGCCAGGTCACAGTTAATAGTGGCTATTCGCGGTATTGATGACGATAACAGGCGCTCAGTTTAGGGGATAAAACCGTGGATCTAGGGTTAGGAATTAGCATGTGTTTGGGGCTGTTTGTTGCTTATATTTATTGGCAACACCGCCGCTTAAATCTTGCACAAGATATGGCGCAATTACCTGCCGTATCCGCTAAAGCACCTTTGTTAATGGGCGCGCTACTGGTGCTACTGACCCTAGCTATTTACAGCCAAACTGGCCGTTTTCACGATTGGAACCAAGGTAAAGTTGATGAAAATATTGACTATTTAGTCGCGGCCGATATTACCAAGGGGATTCGTTTGGTTGAAAAAGAGCCGCAAAATACCTTGGCGTTGATGTCTCTGGCACAGGCCTATAGTGCTGGTGGTTTGTATGCTGATGCGGTGCAAACCTTAGACAAACTATTACTGCTGACGGGTGAAGATGCCGAGGTGCTCGGCAGTAAAGCTAATGCGCTTTACTACCGCGATCAACGCCAAATTAGCCCTGAAACCACACAAGTGATCAATCAAGCGCTGGCTTTATGGTCTACAGAACCTCAAACACGCTTGCTACTCGCCACCGATGCCTATTTAAACGCTCGCTATAGTGAGGCCATTAGTCATTGGCAGCAATTGTTGGCAGAGCCAAGTGCTGATATCAATCGCGATACGATTTATACCGCTATAGAAAAAGCGCAAATAAAATTGAATGAAAGTGGTAGTGCATCGAGTCATTAATCACTTTGAGTAAGTGAATCATGTTTCATATTAGACCGCTAGATAGAGTTTTTTAAGTCAATATTTAACGAGGTGTGATTACCTTAAAACGTAATTATGTACAGTTTAATTCTGCATAAAGCTGTGGGATTTAAAAACTTCAGTTAGTTGGCGGCCGGATGTCATTTTTTATCAACCCTCGTCGTACAGGACTGTCCCTGCAAGGTGCCTTGACGAGGTGTTGATTCTTTATTCAACAGGAGCAATAAGATGAAGATGTACTATGGGTTACTACTGTTAATACCTTTGCTATTTAGTGGCAATAAAAGTGAGGCGACCGAGCAAATCCACCAAGCCGAGATGATCCATGAACATGACCGATGTCATTTGTGCGGCATGGTGATCACTAAATATCCTGGCCCCAAAGGGCAAGTACACCTCAAAGCCGACAAAATGGTGCCTAAATTTTGTTCTAGTCGCGATATGTTTAACTTTGCTTTGCAAAGCGAAAACAAGCGCCAGATTGATTATATGATGGTGCATGACGCCGCCACGACCCATTGGGAGCAGCCAGACGATAGTGCGTTTATCGATGCAAAAAGTGCATTTTATGTGTATGGCACGACTAAAAAAGCCGTGATGGGACCCGCGGTTGCTCCTTTTAGTACTCAGGCCGCCGCCGAAGCCTTTGCCAAAGAATATGGCGGTCGCGTGTTGACCTTCAACGACATTACATTAGAACTGTTGGCGGGTGATAAGTAGGGCTATAAAGATGAAGCTGCATCGACTCTTTATTGGGCTGTTGTGCTTTGCCTCTTGCAGTAGCTGGGCAGCGCTCACTCGGGTGACAGATACTGATTCACTGACGCTGGCGCTCGGTAAGGCTCAAGATGGTGACACTATTGTACTGGCGACAGCGGTATACAACGGATCATTTAGTGTGACGCAATCTATTCATTTAAAAGGTGAAGCTGGCGCTACTTTAGATGCACAGCGCCAAGGTAGTGCGTTAATTGTTGAAGCCGCCAAGGTGACTATTGAAGGGCTCAATATCCGTCATTGGGGGCGAGATCTCTATTATCGTGATGCGGGGATCTTGCTACAGCAAGGGGCGGATAACGTGCTGATCACCGCCAATCGCCTCGAAGGTGAGGGTTTTGGTATTTATGGCGAACACATAAATGCGCCCGAAATCCTTGCTAACAGCATTAGTGGTAATGGCGCTATTTATGTATTGGATAGGGGCGATGGTATTTACCTTAAGCATGTTACTGCTCCGAAAATTCATAATAACCAGCTTATTTTTGTCCGTGATGGCGTGTATCTGGAGTCTGTTAACCACAGCCGCATTTCTGAAAATCAATTTACCAAGCTGCAATACGGTATCCATTACATGTACACCCAAACTGACGAAGCGTGGCAAAACCAAGCCATTGCCGTTGATGGGGGTTATGCCTTAATGAGCTCAACCGATATTTATCTACACCATAATCGCGTAACTCAGGCGCGTGACTTTGGCATTTTGCTCAATATCACTGAGTCCTGCCATGTACAAGCTAACAGCGTTAGTAATATTCATAATCCTAAGGGAACCGTGGAATTAGGTAATGAGGGCAAAGGTATTTTTATCTACGCAGCGCAAAATAATCGCATTGAAGATAATGAGTTTAGTCATAGCGATACGGGGATCAGTATGGCGATGGGCGGTGAGAAAAATCGTCTGTGGCGTAATCGTATTGTGGCAAATCAAACCCAAGTAAAATACGTGGGCGACGCACAACTGGAGTGGAGTTATCAGGGGCAGGGTAACTATTGGTCGCAATATCAAGGCTGGGATTTAGATTCCGATGGCATTGGCGATCTTGTGCATCGGCCTAACGACAGTTTAGATAAACTATTTTGGCTTTATCCAGAGGCAAAATTATTAATGGAAAGTCCGGTAGTGTTGCTACTACGTTGGGTCGAGCGACAATTTCAGCCCCAAGCAACAAGTGGTATTAGTGACAGCTTCCCCTTAATGCGTTGGGGCGAGCCTGCGCAAGTTGATGGAGTTTCGCGATGAATCATCAAGCGGTTACACACTCTGCGAATAAAGCTATCTTGCATAGCGACATTGCCGTTAAAGCCATTAATGTCGTTAAGTCTTATAACCAATTTAAGGCACTGCAAAATGTGAGTTTTGATGTGTTAAAAGGCGAAGTCATCGCCCTCATTGGGCATAATGGCGCAGGTAAATCAACGTTACTTAAATTGATTTTAGGGCTTATTGCCCCCACCAGCGGCCAGATCTTCGTGCAAGGTCACAATATCGGAGCCATGAATGCACAGCAGCGTTTATCTTTAGGTTACTTACCTGAAAATGTAAGCTTTTATGACAACATGACCGCTTTGGAACTGCTGCAGTATTTCGCAAAACTTAAGGGCATCGCCCCTGCAAAAGCCAATACATTACTTGCCGAGTTTGGTTTAGAGGCCGCTAAAAATCAGCGTTTAAATACCTTTTCAAAGGGAATGCGTCAGCGCCTTGGGCTCGCACAGGCGATATTAGCCAACCCCAAAATATTATTACTCGATGAGCCAACCGTGGGTTTAGATCCCTTAGCGTCGGCATTTTTATATCAAAAAATCGCGCAACTTAAAGCCCAAGGCTGCGCCATTATCATTAGCACCCATGAGTTAGGATTAGTGCAAGATCAAATGGAAAGAGCCTTGATCTTAGGTCAAGGCCGCATGCTTGCTGGCGGAAGCTTAGCCTCTCTTAGGGCGGCAACTGAGTTACCCAGCCAAATTTTTTTACACTCGTTATCCCAAACACAGAAGCAAGAGGTGCTCAGCGAGCCTATTTTAAGTGCATGTGTGAACACATCTTCGCAGCAGGGCTTAAAGCTGACCATAGCGCCCAGCCAAAAAGCCGCGGTATTACATCATTTATTACAAAAAATGAAGCTAGTGGACTTTTCTGTAGAGCCGCCGAGCTTGCAGGATATATTTCATCACTATATGGAAAGTATTATGGGCAGCGTTTGCGATATTCCAGCGCCTATTTTATCCCCTACGGCCTTTCAAGCGGTGAGTATGACTAATGACCTTAAGCGGGAGTCGATGACATGAGTCAAACCGAGGTTTTATCGGGGGGAGGCCATTTAAGCGCCCTGAGCATTATTAGCACTATCGCCGCGAAAGAATTTAAGGATAACCTGCGTAACCGTTGGTTATGGATGATGACGGCAATATTGCTACTGCTTTCATTGAGCGTGAGTTTTATGGGCAGCGCTATATCTGGCAGCTTAACCATGTTTGAGCCTGCACAAACCCTCTCTGGATTAGTCACATTATCGGTATTTATTCTTCCGTTAGGTGCGATTTTGTTGAGTTATGACAGCTTTGTGGGGGAGAAAGAGGCCGGTACTTTACTGTTATTGTTGACCTATCCTTTAGCGCGCTGGCATCTGCTGTGTGGTAAGTTTTTAGGCCATGGTTGCGTGATGGCGATTGCCTGTATTTTAGGCTTTGGCGTGACAGGGCTAATGCTGATTTTATTAGGTGATGCTAAGGTTCAGTTAACCATAGTCAGCGGATTTACTCATTTAATCCTCAGCAGTATTTTACTATCATTAATCTTTATTTTATTAGGCTATTGGGTCAGTTTGTGTGTGCGAGAAAAAGCTAAGGCATTAGGAATATTACTTATTTTATGGTTTGTACTGGCGCTAATATATGATCTGGTATTACTTACTGTATTAGTCGCGATGGCCGACATACTTAATCGCGAGTTATTTAACATAGTGATTTTATTCAATCCTACCGATTTATTTCGCGCCTTAAATTTGATTGCTAATCCCGCTGATACGCTCGTTGCGAAAAGTAGCCTTACGCTAATAGCGCAAACAGGCCTTGGATTACCCTTAATGTATTGTTTATTTGCTGGCTGGATTATCGGCTTACTCTTTTGCTGTCATTGGGTCTTTAAACAGCAAAAAATTTAATTAGCACCTGCTACATTAGGTGGAATTAGCGCTTATTAAACAATAACTAAACTGAGTATGCAGTCACAGTATTTTATGTTGTTAAAACGTAACGTAAACCCTATTAGCTTGGTGATGCTTTGTCACTCCAGCTTATGGATAAAAACGTTGTCCTAATATGGTTGCCAATGGTTAGTGCAATCATACCTTATCAGTTTTTACTGATTTATCGGGCGCTTAACATGCATAAAATTACTGCTTATTTATTGTTAGATGAACAGGCTAAACAATTAGTCGATCAAGTGCATGGTACATCCATCAGTTTGACCTTTTCTGAAGCGGCGGTGTTGGCTTTATTGTTATCATCCCCTAATGCGATTTTTACCAAGGAAGCGCTTTTAGAGGCTGGCTGGCCTGATCGCGTTGTTGCGCCAACATCGTTAACTCAGTGCATTAGTACCCTGCGTAAAAAGTTAGAACCCTATACAGAAGTGCAGTTAAAAACCATCGCCCGCCGTGGTTATCAACTGCATGTTTCAGAGCAATCCCATGTAAAAATGTTAGCAATAAATGATGCAGACGCTATCCGTGATGCCATTGTTGGGGTATCTGCTTGGACTAAATTTGCGGGCATTGCCTTACTGTGCGTTATCTTGGCGATCGTCTGGTATGTGAGTGACCGCCATGCCATGGTTAAAAATTTGGTTAAGTGGCATGCCGATAAATTTATCAGTCTCAATATCGGTGGCACTGTTGGAACCGCGCAAATGTTCTACATTGGTGATGAGGAACATTTGCACCCGTCATTGTGGCAAAAACATTTAGCGCCTGAAGGTAATCTTGTTGACAGCATTAAGCATTTCAGTGCCTTTGTGGCAACGGATGGGCATAATTATTCGATGGCAATTTGCCCTGAGTTAGATGCCGATGCCTGTAATGGTAGCGGTATCATTAATATCACCGCGTTAGATGCAAAACCGGCAGGTTTGAATATGGCCGAGTTTATTCCGCTCAGTCAGCAAATGGAGCAACGCATTCGTTACAATCGTATTGTGTTGCCAACGGGTGATACTGCCATGGGTGAACTGCTTGAGCATAATTACCATGCGGATATTTATTTCCCTGTTGCGGGCGAGCTGTTAGTGCGTAACGATCTCAGTATGTCTCTAGTGTACGAGGGCAAAAATAAGGGTAAGTTTTATTCGACCTCATGTATCACAGATCAAGATTGCTTAACGACACCGATTAAATACACCATCCGCGGCGAGTTTGAACAGTATCAAACTGAAATCAGTAACCTTAAAGTGGATGTATTCCACGTTAAGGTGCAGCAAAAAGAGCTGACAAAGCCGGATGAAGTTAGCGCTTCTGCGATGCAGTTTTATCGTGAAATCCGTAAACACGATATCCGCGATGAAGACTTATTTTATTATCGTATCTATCAAAATGAGCAAACCGCGGTGTGGATCATTCCTCAAATGGGACAAGTGGTTGCATGGGCTCAGTACTCACAAATTAAGCTGTAACCCAGCTATAAATAATATTAAGCCGGCATCACGTCGGCTTTTTCGTCTTCATCGTTTTATTGCTGGTCATGCTAGCGTGCCTTTTTAAACGGCTAGATTAGATAAAAATCGCTATTTTATATTAATTTTTTATCATAAAAAGTGGCTTTATTTTACATCTGCGCCCACAGCCAGTTACACTGCCAAGCCATTGGGTCAAGTGATTGAGCTTAGCCAAAAGGGTGACGAGCGCTGAGCTAAATAAACTAGCTGTACAGTTAAATTAACGTGCTGTTGCCACGACCAAAATATAATAATAAAACAGAGGAGTTATTCATGTCTGATCGTCTTATTCCCGTGCTGTTACTGTCTACATCAGTACTGACAGGGCTCACAGCTTGCAATGATAGCAGCCAAGAAAATACTGCAAAAACCAGTGAAACTGCGCCTAAAAGCCAAGCCGTTGCGACTCAAATGCCTATCGGTATTAATTTGGCAGCCATGATGCCAAGCGTAAAACCTGGGGATGATTTTTATGCTTACGCCAATGGCGAGTGGATGAAAACGACGGCGATCCCGGCCGATCGTTCCAGCACGGGTGCTTTTCTGGTGGCCTTTGAAGCGACCGAAAAACATAATACTAGCCTGATTGCTAAACTGGTTAACGCGCAGCACGCCGCGGGCAGCGATGAGGCGCGTATAGCAGATTTCTACAAGGCTTACATCGATACCGCCGCGATTGACGCCGCAGGAATGAAACCTGCCGAGGCTGATATTGCCCGTTTTGAGGCCATTAGCAGCAAACAAGATTTATCTGCGATATTAGGCGCAAATTTACGCGCTGATGTTGATCCACTTAATGCAACCGACTTTTCTACCGAAAACCTGTTCGGGATTTTTGTAACCCAAGGACTCGCCACACCGGGCGAAGTATTACCCTATATTTTACAGGGCGGTTTAGGCTTACCTGAGCGCGAATATTACCTATCTGCCGATCCTAAAATGTCTGAGATTCGCACTGCTTATCGTGCCTATATTGAAACACTCCTTAAAGACGCAGGTGTGAGTGATGCTGCAGCCCGCGCCGATCGGATTTTTGCCCTTGAACACAAGATTGCCGCCGCCCATGCTAGCCGTGAAGAAAGTGAAGATTTTGCTAAATCTTCGGGCGTGTGGAGCCGCGCTGATTTTGATACTAAAGCGCCGGGCATAGATTGGGCTGCTTTTTGGGATGCCGCGCAGTTGGGTAATCAACCAAAATTTGCTGCTTACCATGCCACTGCAATTAGCGGCCTTTCTGCATTAGTGGCTTCAGAGCCGCTAAATGCATGGAAAGATTGGTTGGTGTTTCATCACATTAATAGCCATGCCGATGTGTTGCCATCAAATATTGATCAAGCTGCATTTGCCTTTAATGGCACTAAGCTTTCTGGCACGCCAGAGCAGCGAAGCCGCGACAAACTCGCCCTAAGCGCCCTTGACCAATACTTAGGGGATGCCGTAGGTCATGCCTATGTTGAGCAATATTTCCCAGCATCTGCCAAGGCAGAAGTGAGCACTATGGTGGATAACATAGTGGCAGCTTTTGGTCAGCGAGTTGAAAAATTAGATTGGATGGACCCTTCCACTAAAAAAGAGGCCTTAGCGAAAGTAGCAACTATCGCAGTGGGCGTCGGTTATCCCGATAAATGGCGCAACTACGACAGCTACGCAGTTTCTGCAACCAATGCCTACGCAAATGCCGTTAACGGCGAAAAAGTCGAATATGCCCATCAGTTAGCCAAAATTGGTAAGCCAATGGATAAAGGCGAGTGGTGGATGACCCCGCAAGTGGTGAATGCAGTGAACTTGCCGGTGCAAAATGCGCTTAACTTCCCTGCGGGTATTTTGCAGCCGCCATTTTTTGATGCTAAGGCCGATGCGGCTTACAACTATGGCGCAATAGGCGCTGTGATTGGCCATGAAATCAGCCACAGTTTTGACAACAATGGTGCAGCGTTTGACTCAACTGGCGCTATGCGTAATTGGTGGACTCCCGCTGACTTTGCCCAGTTTGCTAAACAAGGCGATGCGTTAGCCCAGCAGTTTGATGCCTATGCTCCATTCCCTGATTTGCATGTGAATGGCAAGCTCACCTTAGGTGAAAACATTGCCGATGTGGCAGGTTTAGCTGCGGCTTATGATGCTTACCATGCTTCACTCAAAGGGGTAGACGCGCCTGTGATTGAAGGCTTTAGCGGCGATCAACGCTTCTTTATTGGCTTTGCACAAACTTGGGCCACTAAAATGCGCGATGAAGCGCTGCGTGCTCGCGTTGCTACCGATGGCCATGCGCCCGGCATGTACCGCGCACTGACCGTGCGTAACTTAGATGCTTGGTATCGCGCATTTGATGTTAAGCCAGGTGATAAGCTGTATTTAGCCCCAGAAGATCGGGTTAAGATTTGGTAAGTTTACTCGGTTGATTTAAAAAATGGGAACGCTAGCGTTCCCCTTTTTTACTCAATAAGATTATTAGCGATTTTCTAGGCGGTTATAATCCAACCAGCCACTCGTTATTGGGTGGCTATCAAAAAATACTTGATTGAGTTTGTCGCTAAAGGCCCAAAATTGAGGATTAGTGCGGCGAATACCGACAAAATCGAGCAAGGCCTCGTAGTTCTTTTCGGTTTGCATTTGCTCTACTGTCGCGACAACTTTGGCTAAGTCCTGCTCTTTCACCAGCCAAAATGCCTCTGGATAACTGCCTAATAAACCATACACTAAGGTGACATCATCCTTCGCGGGTTCGCGATTATTCGCCTCATTAAAAAGACTCGAAATATTACGATGAGCGCTATTGCGAACTAAGCTGAAAACCTCGGCTTTACCTGCGTTTTCTGGCTCGACCATGATCATAGTCAGCTCAGGTAATAAGGTCGCTTGTGTGCCCTTTATTCGGCTTAGTGCCTGCAGTAATGCTTTACTATTGGCCTGTAACTGGTTGTTTTTTAACTCGTATTTATGTGGCTGAACCTTAGCGACTTTCCCCCCAAGCTTTTGATACAACTCGCCTTTTAGGTCATCGCTATAGTAGAGCACGCCAGTAGGTTGATTAAAGGTGTTGATATCGCCTGTGATAAACGCCGAAAGTTGAGTACCAGAGCCTTGATACCAATCACTTAATTGTTTACGTCTTTCTTCTTGTGGCAGTAAGGTTAAGAAGTTTGACTCTCCCTCCATGCGCAAAAAATCCATATACAGGCGAGTGAGCAGCTGGTGGCCATAGTTACCATAAACATCAAATCCTGCTACCAGTAAATAATGGATACGCTCTAACAAAGCGTAATCAATGACCCAAGCGGTTTTGGGCGTCTCGCCCACTAAACCTTTAACGACAGTCGCATTATCAAAGTGACGTAATACCGTGAGGCTAGCATTGTCATTATTACCGTCTCCATCCCAGATACTGTCAATTGTAAGGTGTTGGCCATTCTTTAATTTGTTATTTAAAAATTGATTACGTGCTCGAAGATATCTGCCTTGCTTGGCGGCATATTTGACCCAAGTGACGGCCATTGCAGAGCTTTCTTCCTCAGCAGGCATACGTAGATTTTCTAGCTGTGATTGTTGAAATGCGATGACATCGGCGCCATCGATATAATCAGGTGTAACAAAGTACACCCAAAATCTATCGTTAATCACATTGAGCGCGACCTGACCACGACACACTGGGCCTTTAATAAAGCCCATAATGGTGTCTTGGGCACGGGTTAACATAAATCGATAGCGCGCCCCAGCTGGCAGTTGAATAAAGGCCTCGAAGGGGTTAGCCGCGACACTTGGCGCGTAGCTTGGTAGTACAGTCACTTGATAATCGGCATCGATAAACCATTGTTGCCAGTTATTCAGTAAGCTGGCGTTTAAGGCGTAAGGAATATGGGTTTTATCGACAATGGTGGCTCGATAAGGCCGAAAACGATAATAGACTCGCTGCACCTTAGGATCGTCAAATGGGCGCCTGGAGGCAATAATATCAAGGGCTTGCCCTGGTGGTGTACTGGATCGCACTAGCTCGAAAAATAGCGGTTGTGCGCTTGGCTCTGTCAAAGACTCAAAATATAAATGAAAGGCAAATAAATGCTCATAGATATAACGGGCGCTTAATTGGCTTTTTAAACTATCGCCGTTTAAGAAAGTCTCCCACTGGGTGATTTCAGTTGTAAATTCAGGGCTTAGCGATGGCGAAAATGGCAGTGGTGCGCCTTGTTCGAGCCAGTGCATCAGCACTTGGTGTTCATTAGCATTCAGCGCAGGCAAGCCATAGGGCATACCTGCATACGGTTGGCTTTGTTGATATTGGTCCATTTCTTCTAGGTTGGCACACTGCTGCACTCTGTCTAGGCTGAAATCAAAACGCTTATCTAAAATCTTGTCTTCGGGTAGTGGATGCATTTGTTTAAGTGTGAGCATTCTGGCCAGTACCGAAGCTTGGGTATTCGCCTCTGGGGTTTGGTTGCGCTCGTTTAGTACGGGGTAAAAACCATGTTGGCGCCAAGTTTCGGTAGTAAAGGCATCGACAAATAGTCGGTTAGGTGTAGCTGCCACAAGGCGAGAACCTTGATAAACCTTTTCTTTACTTGCGCCGCGTTCTATACCTTCGCTTGAGGTCATTTTGAGCTGGCAAGGGGCGTCATAACAGGCATGGCAAACCACGCAGCGGCTGTTGAGAATCGGCTCAACCTCTTTTTGCACAAACTCGGCTTGTGTAATAAAGTTTTGATTTAGCTCGGCATTCTCGAGGCGTTTTTGCGGTGAGCTAGTGCCAAAAAGGCGATCAAAGTCGACTTGCGCTACGCTGGCACACCCCGCGACCAGTAGCACTGTCACCAGTAACAGCTGTTTCCATATACCTTGTATTGCAGCCATTCATTACTCCTTTGATTCACTATTACATTACCTCGCAGGCAATAATATCTCACCCGCTAATGGGCATTACTTTAGCAGAAGAGTCGCCTGAATTTAAAATCTATCATGTATTCAAGCTAATAAGCTCGGTTTACTGACGTTATACTGTTTGGCGCACTAACCTAAATTAAGTAATATAGCAGGCTATAACAGAGTGCCAGTGATGGCGGTTTTAATCGCTCAAGTATGGTTGTGGTAATAATAAAAGGGTGAAGTATGACTGCAGATAACCGCTATTTTTACCAGCCGAGTAAAGGTCATGGTCTGGCGCACGATCCTTTAAATGCCATTATAGGCCCACGGCCTATTGGCTGGATTTCATCGCGTAATGCTCAGGGACAACGCAATCTTGCGCCTTATAGTTTTTTCAATTGTTTTAATTACAAACCGCCGATTATTGGTTTTGCCAGCATAGGTTGGAAAGATAGTGTCGCCAATATTGTTGAAACAGGGGAGTTTGTGTGGAACCTCGCCACCCGCAGTCTCGCTGAGCAGATGAACCAAACCTCAGCTACATTGGCACACGGCCAAGATGAGTTCAGCTTTGCCGGACTCAATGCTAAAGCAGGCACGATTGTTAAGGCCGATTTAGTGGCTGAAAGCCCAGTGAATTTTGAATGTAGGCTGTCCCAATGTATCCAGTTAACTGCCGCCAATGGCGATAATATTGATACTTGGTTAGTGCTAGGTGAAGTGGTGGCCGTGCATATTGCCAAGCACTTACTCAGCAGCGAGGGGATTTATCAAACTGCACTCGCCGAGCCAATATTACGTGCCGGCGGTCCATCGGCGTACTATGGGATCTCTGAAGATTTGCGTTTTGAGCTACATAGACCATAAGTGTGGCGGTTTGCTTAGGTGCCGCAGGGTTTGGGGGCTAGCGTAGTTCGAGTTTTCACTCATGAGTGTTGTTATCTCATGGCTGAGCAATCCAAGGTTGAAGCTTTTTTTTAAAAGAAAATCTAAGTCGTGGGGCTTCCCCACGACTTTAAGACGTTAAATAATATTACATTTTTAAGTTAACGCTGTGCTTAATGATTAGATTAATAAATTGAAAATTACTGTTAGCTGTAGTGCCACTTATATTTAGCAAGTCACCAATTGTGTTAATTACACAATTAGGCGTCCACTTATCTAACGTATTAGTTGTACTTTATATTCATCGCAATCAGCGGTTCGCGTGAGGCTTTTTCGGCACGTAGGCGGGCAAGGTATTTTTCCCATAGATCCACTTGATGGGTGGCGAGATCGTAGAGCACTTTCCACGAGAATAAACCGGTGTCGTGGCCATCATCAAAGACGATTTTCACTGCGTAGTTGCCGACGGGTTCTATGGCACTGATGTTGACGTTTTTCTTGCGGGTGACCAGCTTTGGATTGCCGTGACCATGTACTTCAGCCGAGGGCGAGTAGACTCTGAGCATCTCGCAGCTGAGTTGATGTTGCTCACCATTGTCGAAACTGACTTCTAGAATGCGCGATTTACGTTTCAGTTTTAGATCGGTGACATTGGGCGTTGCTGTGGTCATAGGTTGGCTACCAGAAAGTGCTAGAAATAAGATAACGAATGCCTGATTACTGTAACCATTAACGGCTAAGGATACAAAGAGTATGCCTTAGCCGTGATCACAGTTTTGCCATTAGGTGGGGAGTTTGGTATTAATGGCATACTAAACTTTTACCTAAGTTCAAGTTTTACCAGTCTTACCGCTTAAAGGATAAAGCGGCTGAGATCTTCATCTTGGACTAAGTTATCTAAATGAGCGCTAACATAGTCGGCGTCGATAACAAAAGCAGAGCCTGATTTTTCCGATGCATCGTAAGAGATGTCTTCCATCAGTTTTTCCATCACAGTGTGTAAACGGCGAGCACCAATATTTTCAGTGCGCTCATTCACTTGCCATGCGGCTTTGGCAATGCTGTCGATACCCGATTCGGTGAACTCGATTTTCACGCCCTCAGTGCCCATTAACGCGACATATTGCTCGGTCAGTGATGCATGGGGTTCTGTAAGAATACGTTTAAAATCATTGGCTGATAACGCATCTAACTCAACACGTATGGGTAAACGACCCTGTAACTCAGGAATTAAATCTGACGGTTTAGACATCTGGAATGCACCAGAGGCGATAAACAAAATATGGTCGGTTTTCACCATGCCGTGCTTAGTGGTTACCGTGCAGCCTTCAATCAGTGGCAGTAAATCACGTTGCACACCTTCACGGGAAACGTCTGGGCCTGAGGTTTCGCCGCGTTTACAGATTTTATCGATTTCGTCGATAAAAACGATACCGTTTTGCTCAACCATCTCAATGGCTTGCTCTTTTAAATCTTCTTGGTTAACCAGCTTCGCCGCTTCTTCCTCTATGAGTAACTTAAAGGCTTCTTTGATTTTCATCTTGCGGCGTTTAGCAGGGGCTTGGCCCATATTTTTAAACAGGCTTTGCAGTTGATTGGTCATTTCTTCCATGCCTGGAGGCGACATGATTTCGACGCCATTTTGCGGCTGGGCAACATCAATATCAATTTCTTTATCGTCTAATTGACCTTCGCGGAGTTTTTTACGAAACACTTGGCGGGTATTTGAGTTTGAGTCGGTTTCTGCACTTTCCCAGTCATTTTTTGGCTTAGGCAACAGCGCATCGAGGATACGTTCTTCGGCGTGTTCTTCTGCAAGTTGGCGACACTTACCCATTTGCTGTTCGCGGGTAAGCTTGATGGCGATATCGGTTAAATCGCGGATGATTTGCTCGACTTCTTTACCGACATAACCGACTTCGGTGTATTTAGTCGCTTCGACTTTAATAAATGGCGCGTTAGCTAACTTAGCTAAACGGCGGGCAATTTCAGTCTTACCTACGCCAGTTGGGCCAATCATTAAAATATTTTTTGGGGTAACTTCTTGACGGAAATCAGCATCCAATTGCATCCGGCGCCAGCGGTTACGCAGGGCGACAGCAACAGAACGTTTGGCTTTTTGTTGGCCAATAATGTGTGCATCCAGCTCGTGGACAATCTCACGGGGGGTCATTTCAGACATATATTCCTCACGGGCTGTTTAGTAATTGAGTTCTTCAATTGTTTTGAATTGATTGGTAAATACGCAAATGTCACCCGCTATAGTCAGGGATTTTTCAGCGATTTCTAAGGCCGACAATTCAGTGTTTTGCAATAAGGCCAACGCCGCAGCTTGGGCATAATTGCCGCCTGAACCGATAGCGACTAAATCGTATTCTGGCTGCACTACATCACCATTACCTGTGATGATAAGCGAGGTTTCGGCATCGGCGACAACGAGTAAAGCTTCGAGTTTTCGCAGCATACGGTCGGTACGCCAATCTTTGGCAAGCTCAACGGCCGAGCGTAATAAATGGCCTTGGTGCATTTCGAGTTTGGCCTCAAAACGTTCAAATAAGGTGAAGGCATCGGCGGTGCCGCCAGCAAAACCTGCCAGTACCTTGTTGTGATATAAGCGACGCACTTTTTTGGCGTTACCTTTCATCACGGTATTGCCTAGGGAGACTTGGCCATCGCCGGCGATGACAACTTGATTATTACGGCGTACTGATACGATAGTGGTCACAATGAATCCTCTTCTGGCCCGTATGACAAATCATACGGTGGATGATGGATTAGATATGGGGATAGATGACCGTAATTCAAGTAATAGCCGCAAATGTGAAAAGAGTTTGCTTACTTTTGCATGCCTTTGATTGCAAAAGTAAGCACTTAAAACGTTATGCTTGAATTTTTAATAGGCAAATTGCAGCAGGTACACTGTCTATACCGCATTCTTGTAATGTTGCACTCATACTTTTTACAAACTCAGTTTTATGTTGCCTAACGACTTGATAAATCTGGAAACACATCACAATATCACTTTCTGATAGTCCTTTATTTTTAAAGGCAATCGCAGATAAATAGCAACGGATCATAAAACAATCGAGCACGAGTAAGCGGAATGCTTCCCAAGAGGGTTGTTGTGAGTCTAATAAAGGGAAATGGTTGTGATAAATAGAATACAAAATATAGCGTTCAAACAGTTCGGCATGGCCAGTAAGCGCCGGCGCCGCATGTTCTGTCCAAGCTTGATTTAGCGCATCAATGTGATATTCGTTTTCTTCATTACACAATGCTCTAACTGCATCATTTAGCGTGGTAAATCTTGCGCGTAACCCTCTAGAGTGCGACTGACATAATTCATTATGAACCGTGATAAACGCATGCATTTGTGGCTGAGGTGTATAAGGTAGCTTTTCATATTGCTCCGCCAACGCTCCTGATTCAGCATACAATTTTAGTTGTTGTAAACGCTTATCGAGTTCTTCAATTGGCAGAGTATTTTGACGAACTTGGTCACATACTTTGATTAATAGTCCAATTGCTAGCAATGCATGTTGCCAGCCTCCTTTCATATTCACCAATAGATCGATGCAAGATTCATGGGTTTTTTCTAACCATAGCGGGCTGGGTGATGACGACTGTTTTGTGCCACTTCTATTAGTATCAAATTGGAACGCATCAGGGTTGAATAGCACTAAACGAGCGACTTCTGGGCAAGATAAATAGAGGCTTTCATGCTTATTACCACCAATGACCTTGTGGATCCGTGGATAAGTTTTACATGTGTGGCTCAGCGCCTGCACCCCCGCTTTTGCATGGGCATCACATAGCTTTTGTTCATTAACGAATGGGCATGCACCTTGTTCATTGAGTCTTATATCGGCCCAATCATTAGCGCTTTTTTTTGTTTCAATAAAGGCCGTTTTTGCCGTTGTGGCGAGTAATGGATGTTTGATGGTGTTTTTATAGCTTTTTTTATCAAAAGATATGCGCCAATCGTTACAACAGCTGTCTTCACATTCTGGCCCAATACATTGGAATAATGTGACATAGCCTGGTTTTATGATGAGATTGTCCATCAGTAATTTCTTTATTTTTACAGTGAGTTAGATGAAATATAACAAATAAAACGGACTAATGCCAGTTTAGTCAAACAGTGTTAAACAAAGTTAAATAGCTAAGCTACAACCGTTTGTTATTGCTAAACGGATGACTTACTTATGGTTTAACGCCCTGTTTTATACACAACTGATTCGGCGCCGCGAGGTTGAGTAGAGAGTAATTATGACTTATAGGATTGAGTTCAGATTACCTAAGTGCTGCACCAGTTCTGCCATATTATTGACTTCGAGCTTTTTGATGATTTTTGCGCGGTGCACTTCAATTGTGCGTAGCGATAAAAACATCACCTCCGAGATTTGTTTGTTAGTCATACCTTGGATGAGATGAGCTAACACTTGTTGTTCTCGCTCGGTGAGTCTTTCAAACTTTTGCTGCAAGCTTTGTTGTTCGAAGTTGGTCAGACTTTCTCGCTGTGCCTTTTCAATCGCTTGGACTAATGATTTACCCGATACCGGCTTTTGAAAAAAATCGCAGGCACCTTTGCGAAATGCACTTAATGCCATCGGTAAATCACCGTGACCCGTAAGAAAGATCACTCCCAGTGGGCTTTTAGTCTCCAGTAGTTTTTGTTGTATTTCCTGCCCTGTAATTTCGGGCATACGGCTATCTAAAATAACGCAACCTGCTTGTGATAATGCACAGCGCTTGAGAAAGTCGTGGCCATTACTGAAGGTTTGCACTTGATAACCAAATTGTCTGAGCATAAACCCCAATGAATCGAGGATCGCGGCATCGTCATCAACTAAATACAATGGCAATTTGGTAAACATAGCTTTCCTGCTGGAGTTAAAGGGCATGAATAGCTTAAGCCGCAGAGGGACTTAGCTCAATTTTAAGCCTAGGTCTTGAGAGATACATCACTAAATCAGCCTTATCCTATGATCTTAATGTCGGAGTTTGGTGGCATTTCACAGCAGCAATAATGGCGGTAAGTTATGATCTTGATATGTATGACTAGGCTCTGAAAGACAAGCAACACCTATGAAAAAACATGAGCTATCGCAGCGGGTTTCACTGTTTAGCACATTGGGCTACTGGTTACTGCTGTGTTTGAGTGGGCTGGCCTTATACCATCCTAGCGTTAGCATCGCTGACGAAGCATTGAAAGAGCATCAATTTAGAGTCGGTGTGTTAGCAAATCATGGTGTACTGCAGGCCAAGCAGCGTTGGCAACCCATGATGGAATATCTATCTGAGCAGGTGCCTAATAGTCATTTTGAGGTTGTGCCCGTTGATTTTAATGGCATGCGCAGCCAGTTACTCAGTAACGATCTGCAGTTTATTGTCACCAATCCTGGGCAGTATCTGCACTTAAGTAATCATTTTCCGCTGTCTTGGCTTGCGACGATGAAAAGCCGTAAACATCAGGGCAGCACTTTTACTATCGGCGCGACGATTATCGTGCGTGCTGATAGTCCTATCCGCACTCTGCAAGATTTACGTGGACGCAATGTCGTCGCCAGCGATCCGCAAGCTTTAGGTGGATACCAAGCCGCCATGGGCTTGTTGTATAAAATGGGCTTTCTTTCTGAAGAGTTTTTTGGGCAAGTGCGCTTTCTTGGGTTTCCACTTGAACCATTGGTCTATCAAGTACGTGATGGTAACGCCGATGCCGCGATTGTGCCTTTTTGTACCTTAGAGGAAATGATCGAAACGGGTTTGGTTAATCAAGCTGATTACCGAGTCATCCATCCGAATACTCCCGCTGGATATGATTGCGAGGTCAGCACCCAGTTATACCCTAATTGGTCATTTGCGGCGGCGGATACCGTTCCTCCTTAGCTCACAATGGCAATTACCCGCGCCTTATTTGATTTGCCTGTTGACCATGTGGCCGCGATTACGGCTGACACTTTGGGCTGGACTGCACCGATAAGCCAGCTAAAAGTTATTGAATTATTTAAGGAACTGCAGCTACAGCGCGGATCGCCGCCACTTTATCAAACGGTGCATAAATGGATGGCAAAAAACAAAGAATGGGGCATTGCACTACTGTTAATTTTTATCATATCTACGATTTACCACTTGTGGCTTGAGTATAAGTTTCGCCAAAAAAGTGAATTTTTACTCAACACAGAACGACAATTAAAAGATAAAGCGCTGCAGCTTGAGCGCTTACAGAGTGCGGCGATTTTGGGGGAGATTGGCGCAGGTCTTGCCCATGAACTTAATCAACCCATTGCAGCCATCACTCAATACAGCGAAGGCGCTATGTTGCAGTTGGAGCGATTGGGGCAGGATAATCCAGAACTCTACGATGTGTTGGGTAAGATTAATGTGCAGTCTATTCGTGCGGGCGCTGTTGTACACCGCATTCGCGGTTTACTGAAACGCCGTCAGGCAAAGGCTGAACCTTTAAATATTGTACTGGTAGTGAAAGAAGCCTTAGTTTTACTGCGGCGCGAGCTAGATCGTGCTCAAATACATGCTCATGTAAACGTTCATGGAGAACCCTTTGAATTAATGGGCGATAGCGTTGGTTTGAGCCAGATGTGGGTTAACTTGATCAAAAATAGTTTAGATGCGCTAGAGCTCTGCAGTGATCATCGTGTGCGTCAATTGTGGATCGAAATTTATTATCAGCCGCATAAAATCAAAGTGTTAGTGATTGATAATGGTGAAGGACTACAAGGGCAGGCGAGCGAGTTAATGGCTTCTTTCGCATCGACTAAAGATGAAGGTTTAGGGCTCGGCTTAGCTATCTGTAAAGATGTTGTCACTCGACACCACGGCAGCATTCAAATCGAAAACTGCCAAGATTGCAGTAGTGAGGTCACCTTACCTTGGCAGCAAGGTTGCGTCGTCACGGTAGTATTGCCCAAGGGGTAAGATACTCAGATAACTTAAACCTAACGCATGGCTAACATGGTTCTGCGGCGGGCTTGCTCTAGAATAATGCCCACGGCGAGTCCGGCGGCGGCGTTGATTGCAAGGCAAGTGATAGCGGTTGATAAAATCACTAAGATACAAAAAGGTCTACCATCAATTAAGCGTTTCGACCATGCCAGTTGTAACCCCGCTATCGTCAATAAGCTGCCGAGGATAGCCATTGGAATTAAGCTTAACAACCAAGCAATATTACTGCCCCAGCAGAGGGCGATAATTAAACAACTACTGCCAAAAATTAACGGTGCAAGATAAGTACGTGCACCAAAATGATATTGCACTGTGAGACCCCCTGCGCCGTGGCACATGGCCGAGGCGCCAAAGGGCGCGAGTAATAAATTGGCTAGGCCTGAGGTTATCGCAAAGTTTTTTGGTGTGAGTTTAGCGGCATCTTCGGGGAATTTTTCCTGCGCCATCGCTGAAATCGCAATAACGGCATTGGTTAGGGTCAATGCCAGTTGCGGTAACACCAGTAAAAGGGCAGCGGAAGTCCATTCGACGGCTGTCGGCCAAGTTAACTGAAATGGTGTTGTCATTGCTTGAATATCAAGATTATTACTGATTAAGCCTGTTTGCGTGCTTGCCTGCCAAATCATCCCTGCCGCAATCACTAAAGGCATAGCAAGGTAACGTAACGGTAAAAATTTACTGACAAAGAGTAGTCCAAAAGCCCCAAAACCTAACAGCCAAAACTCACTCATCATCTTCGCGCCCATCCACATTAGCTGTAGACCGATTGCGAGTTGGATACCGACACTTACGGCTTGAGAGAGTTGTTTAGCTAACCAAGTAATCGCACCGCTAAAGGCAAGAATAAGCAGTATTATCCCCATTAACATGGCACTTGCTTGTAACATTCCAGGTGATAACCCTTGGGCAATAACCAGTGCCGCGATGACTTTCATCGGTTGTACGGGAATTGGGCGGCGGTAAAATAACGCGCTTAGGATAGCGAATAGCCCAAAACCCAAAAAGATTCCTTGGGCTGAAAATTGATTGAGGGCAATAAGCCCGAGTACCAAAGGTAAAAAAGTACCGAGATCGGCAAACGCACCGCTGGTTTCTCCAAGTAAACGGTTAAATGACTGGTTACACACTTTTTTAGGGGAATTGCCTGAGGTCATACACATTGCCGTAATTGAACACACTATAACTACGCAAAATAAGTGCCAGAAAAATAAGGTTATTCTGCTGGTAAACTGAGTGAAACTACCGCGTGGCGTCACACAGCGAGACAAACTGGGGCAGGGTAAAAATTGGCTGGGTCGAAATGTCTGTGTTTGTGTCTATTACTGCTGGGATTAACGATTAATTCAAACTCAGTTATTAGTGGTAATTCAACCACAGCAGTGACAGTTAGTGCCGTGGCGGGTTCTCTTTATTATATAACCTAAACTCGGAATAACGAGTGTCGAAAAATCTAAATTTAATAAACTAAATCAATGCTATAAATGATTAGTTTGAAACGAAAAATCTATTTAGGCTAACCAGCAATCAGATTAGTGAGTGATGGCGGGTGATTCGGTGAGATTAAGTGGTGGCTCGATGCCATAGGATTCAAATAGCCGAGTGATTTCACCTGAGGTGCGCATGTCGTCGACTATTTGGTGAACTTGTTTAGCATATTGATGCAGCGGTGACATGATCGGAATGCTGAAATAGCGGCCGTTATTGCTTATGTCGACATATTTCACCTGCTTAAATCGGGGCTCTTTAGCAAAAATTGACATTTCATGTTGTTCGGAGGTAATGACTAAATCGATGCGCTTCGCCTTCAACATATTGATTAATTGGTCATTATTATTAACAAAAGACACTTTGAGTTGTTTTTGATTATCATTGAACTGCGAACAGTAAAAAGTACCTCTAAGTGCGCCAATGATATAAGGCTTTAATTCATCGAAATGTTTAACCTCAAACTGTCGATTTTCAAGAGCAAAGTAATAGACGTAGCGCTTGTCGTATCCCAGTAGCATAGGGTCTAGGAAATCGTTGCGTTCGGGTGTCATCGAATGGACGGGAATTAGGTCGACTTGTCCTATTTCGGCTATTTTAATCGTGCGTGCCCATGGCACATTACTCCAATTTACCTTGTAACCTAGACGGGTGATGACTTCATTGATCACTGCGGCACCAGGGCCTTTGCATTCACCATTTTCGAAATAAATAACTGGGTGCCTATCGCGACAGTGTGCTTGCCAAACAACAGCAGAGGTTTCTGCCATCGCTTGGGGCAGAAATAAGCATGAAATAATAACTATCAGTATTAGCCTCATTCATCTTGCCTATTAAATGGTCAGTTTTAATTATTTGGCTGGGCAGTTAATCCGACTATCTTTTATTTCTAGTCATTGAGCCGCACCGATTCGGTTAATACAATGATTGTAGTGTTTACACATCCACTGTGCATTTTAAGTAATTATAAATACACTCTATCTTGTCGCGAAAAGATTTAGTTTTTTAATTTGGCCAAACTTTTTCCGGGACTCATTAGTTGCTGGGAAACTTATCTATCCGACTCAAGATAGGGCATTAATTGGGTTTAAGTAGCTTCAATTTTGGTTTCGGCTTAGGCAGGCTCGAATTCCGTGAGGCAAGATTTAGTGCTGGTTTGATAGAGCAGCTGATCGCTATTCATATCGTATTTGCTAAAATGACGCAGCAATAAGCTAGACGTATGGACACTATTTAATAATTGAGTTCTCTATGTTATCGGTGCCCGAAAAGAAATCGTCGTGCCCCTCGATTGGGCTGATTTAAATGCCGATGACTATGCCAGTATTGTATTGAGTATGCAGGTAAACCATGGAGGGAATGTACCTATACTGTAAAAAATCTGCGAACATAGAGGCTTAAATGCAGCTGTAAGGCTCATGAAGGCGAGCTGCTATTTTCAGGAGCTGCAATTAGTGCCTGATCATGGTTTTAGCGATTGTGCTTTATTTGATTTCATTGAACATGAGCTGAAATCTCCATTACCTCATCTGCATTAAGTCGAATATCCACGTGAAAGACATTGAAGGTAAGTTGTTTCTGGTTAAGAAATGTTAACTGCTAAGCGACCGCATTAGTACGTTAAAGCACGTTCAAATTCCCAAAAACCGTCAATCAGTTGTTCGAGTCATATGCTGTAAAAAGAAAGACATAAAAGAAGCGTGGTATCTGGCAACAAGTCGGGACGATTTATCTAGCCCTAAGTTACTGATGCAGCATGGGAAGTGTTAGGGTATTGAAACAACCTCTAGGGATATCAAGGGCTATCTCGATATTTGGGTGGCATTGAGCTAGGTTGAGCGACTGCGCCGTTCAACCCCATGATCACTAGCGTTATTGATGTTGAATATGGATCTCTTTTATCGGGCACGCAATCTCTATTCCAGCTTGTTTAAGTGCGTTGTAGAGCGCCAAGTTCACTTTGTATTTATGTTGAAAATAGTTTTGTGTCGGTACCCAGTAACGCACACCCATTTCAATCCCGACAGCATTAAAACCATTGATGCCAATATTGGGTGTGGTCTCTTGATAAACATAGGAATTGTTACTCAATAACTCAGTGATCACACTAATGGCATGTTCGGGATTTGTGCTGTAACTGAGATTAAATTGGGTTTCTACTAATTTATTACTGAAGGAATTATGTAAAATCTCGCCAACAATGTGCTTGTTAGGAATATTAATTTGTTCGCCTTCCTCATTGGTGAGAATGGTCATACCTAAATTAATACGTTTAACAACACCGCTTTCTCCTTTTATTTCAATGGTGTTACCCACGAGGAAAGGGCACGTTACTATAATCGTCACACCAGCGGCATAGTTAGCCAACATGCCTTGCAGCGCTAAACCTGCACCCAAAGAGATAGCACCAATTGCAGCAACCATAGGGGTTACGCTGATGCCGATTTTACTCAGGGCGATAATTCCGACCATAACGATGATGAGAATACGGATAAGGTTACTGACAAAATTGCTGAGAGTGATATCGACATTGTGTTTTTTGAACTGTTTAGCAACTAAGCGCGATACTTTACTAGCAACCCATAGACCGAGTAAAAAAATCAGTAAGGCGCCCACGAGTTGGAAGCTGTAGGTGACTAAAAACTCTGTGACCAGTTGATAAACACCCTGCAACTGTTGTAATTCTTGATTGATTCCTGGTGTTATCATTATGATATCCCTGTAATAAATTTAACTGTACCAGTATAGCGTACAACCCAGTACAAATACTTATTTGCCTTCATCTGTGAAGCGTATCATGTAATCGTGGTTGGTTTAATGAGCGAATAGGGTGAGTCAGGTATGCTGGCAGCTTATCCAATATAGGGAGTTGAGTGTTTATGAAAACGCTGTTGTTATGTCTATCTTGTCTATTAACCCCAATATGGGCGTTTGCTGCAAGTTATGTTGCCGGTGATGCGATTAATTCTATTACACTGCTCGATCAACATGATAAAACCGTTACAGTGACAGATGAAACCCAAGTGTTACTTTTTAGCCGTAGCATGAAAGGTGGCGATATTATTAAAGAAGCACTCACTCCTTTGAGTGATACTCAAATGCCTACTGGCTTGGTTTATGTTGCAGATATTAGCGGCATGCCTTCTTTGATTGCTAAGTTTGTTGCTGTACCACAAATGAAAGATTTACCTTTTGTGATTGGCTTAGATAGGGAGGGTGAGATCAGCCGTTTATTACCTGACACTAAAGATATGGCCACTATGATATTGCTCAATCAGCGTAAGATTGTAGACATTGCTTATTTTGACTCTAGTGAAGCCTTGAGCCAAGCGCTTGCCAAACTTAACCAATCGCAGTAATAACTCAGTTAAATTGATGCAGTGTTAGATCATCATATGTAAAATATTACAGATATAAGGCATTACATTGGCATTATTGGGCAGTGTGATGCCATCTCAAATCAGTGGCTTTATGGTGAATATTTGGGCCCGTCAGTCTACCTACCTTTCTTTCGATAATGTCATAAAAGTTAACTTCGTATTCAGTAAATCTACACAAATTTATCTAAGGGTTTATGTAGATAATTATTTGTTTTATCTTAACTTTTTTTAAAATCAAAGTTCGTCAGTATGAGTTGGAATAAAAAATTATTAATTCAGCATAAAAATTCATTGCGTAAAGCAGGGAAATATCGTTTACTGCGCACGTTTTTAAGATATTACACTCACTTTTATTTATTTGACCCCAAGGAGACTCTGGCCCAATGAGCCAATTTCAATCTATTGATGTTGCTGACTATTATGATATGGATACCTTCAAGCGTATTGAAGCGTTTGCCAAAGATAAAGCAACCCCATTCGTTGTGATCGATACTAGTATCATAGCGAAACAATACGATGACATGGTTAATAGTTTTCCTTACGCTAACGTTTATTATGCAGTTAAAGCAAATCCTGCGGCCGAGGTTTTATCTTTACTAAAAGATAAGGGATCAAATTTTGATATCGCCTCAATTTATGAGCTTGATATGGTGATGAATGTAGGTGTAACAGCCGATCGCGTTAGCTACGGCAACACCATCAAAAAACGTCAAGATGTACGTGCATTTTATGAACGCGGTGTGCGTATGTATGCATCTGACTCAGAAGCCGATCTGCGTATGATCGCCGAAGAAGCACCGGGATCGCGTGTTTATGTGCGTATTCTGACCGAAGGCACCGATACTGCTGATTGGCCGTTATCGCGTAAATTTGGTTGCCAAAACGAAATGGTTTATGACCTATTAGTGTTGGCGCAAGAATTAGGTTTAGAACCCTTTGGGATTTCGTTCCATGTAGGCTCTCAACAGCGTGATATCGGTGCTTGGGATGCTGCGATTGGTAAAGTTAAAAGCATTTTCGACCGTCTGCGTGATGAGCACAATATTACCTTGAAGATGATCAATATGGGTGGCGGTTTTCCTGCTAACTACATTGATAAAACCAACCAATTGGGTGTATATGCTGAGCAGATCACTCATTTCCTAAAAGAAGATTTTGGTGACGATTTACCGCAAATTATTTTGGAGCCGGGTCGTTCATTGATTTCTAACGCAGGAATTTTAGTCTCTGAAGTGGTACTGGTCAGCAAAAAATCCTACACAGCGTTAGAGCGTTGGGTGTTTACTGATGTGGGTAAATTTTCTGGTTTGATTGAAACCATGGACGAAGCGATTAAGTTTCCAATTTATACCGACCGTAAAGGTGAGCTAGATAAGTGCGTCATTGCCGGCCCAACCTGTGATAGTGCCGATATTATGTATGAACACTACAGTTATGGTTTACCGAATGATCTAGCGATTGGTGACCGTATGTACTGGTTAACTGCTGGCGCTTACACCACGACCTATTCGGCAGTATGTTTTAATGGTTTTCCCCCGCTGAAAGATTACTACCTGTAAGCGATTTAAATTACGATAATAAGGGCGCTTAGGCGCCCTTATTGCTATTTAGAATTGTTGTCTAGACAATAGCGGATTATTGGTGGGACTTAAGGATTTGATAAATTTCTTCTTTTAGGCGTAACTTCTTGCTTTTAAGCTCTTTCACCGCGGGATTAAAATCACTAGCAACCCGTTTTTCTAGCTGTTTAATTTCTTCATCTAAATGATTATGTTCATCGAATTTACGTTGAAAATGAGCATCCTTGGTCTTCAGGGTAGAAATTAATTCTCTGTATTCTGCAAACATCGGTATTCTCCTTGTCGTCACTATTCCACGTTAGTTGAATTTTAACCCTAGCCTTTATACTGGCTGATAAGAAGTTATTTTGCTCGAATTCTGCTCGGCATTAGATTAATACTAAAGGCTGAATTATTTAAAGTAACTATAAATCAATGGATTAGATATTATTTATCATAGGGGATGGCAGTTGAGCCTGATCTAGCTCACACTTTATCTGGCATACATTAAACTGATATCCGCAACACGAGTAAATTTGCTATCTTATGATCAGATTTATGTGTAATTAGTAATTTCATTACGATTAGACAATTACTTCTTGCCGATAATTCTGTGATCAAGTTAACCTTCACCGCTTCGATACTAGGTTAAAGTCGATTTAATAAGAATTTAATTATCAAAAATGAAAGGGGTTTTCACAATGGCTGATGTATTTCATTTAGGTTTGACCAAAGCAATGCTCGATGGTGCTACCTTGGCAATCGTGCCTGGTGATCCAGAGCGTGTAAAGCGTATTGCTGAATTAATGGACAATGCGACGTTTCTTGCTAGCCACCGCGAATATACCAGCTATTTAGCGTATGCCGATGGCAAGCCGGTTGTCGTGTGTTCAACCGGTATCGGTGGTCCATCGACGTCTATTGCGGTAGAAGAATTGGCACAATTGGGTGTGAATACCTTTTTGCGTATTGGTACCACAGGCGCTATCCAACCTCATGTGAATGTAGGTGATGTGATTGTGACTCAAGCTTCAGTGCGTTTAGATGGCGCAAGTTTGCATTTTGCACCTATGGAGTTTCCTGCGGTTGCCAACTTTGAATGTACTACCGCTATGGTTGCAGCGTGTCGTGATGCTGGCGTAGAACCACACATTGGTATTACAGCATCTTCTGATACTTTCTACCCAGGTCAAGAGCGTTACGATACTGTCAGTGGCCGTATAACACGTCGCTTTGCTGGGTCGATGAAAGAGTGGCAAGACATGGGCGTGTTGAACTATGAGATGGAGTCTTCTACTTTATTCACTATGTGTGCGACTCAAGGTTGGCGTGCAGCCTGTGTTGCGGGTGTGATTGTTAACCGCACTCAGCAAGAAATTCCTAATGAAACCACAATGAAGAAAACTGAAGTGAACGCGATTGCTATCGTGATTGCTGCGGCAAAAAAACTGCTTGCTTAAGGTTAATTAGGCCAAGCGGTGCTTCTCTGTATAGGGACAGCTCAATAAAAAAGGTGCCTCAGGCACCTTTTTTATTACTTTAAAACCGTATTGATATCGATTAAAAGTGATACTTGGCAATCACAGAGTAAGTGTCTTGATCTACGCCTTTCACGCCGTATTTATTTGTCCACAGATCGTACTCAATACCCACCAATAACTTATTGGCCTGATGATCGCCGAATAGACTCTTACCAAGGTCGTATTTTAGCTGTGGATTAAAGTGGAAGTTCTCTTCGTAGCCGTTATCATCGCTGGCAAATACCCAGTCGATAAAGCCATCGAGTACTATGTTGGCTGAACCAATAGGAATATCGATACGGAAAGCCGGGCTAAACTGCCAGCCATCGCTATTATTGCCTGTGCTCATACCCTCACGACGGTAAGTATTCAAGTTTAGGTAGGTGAAATAAGGCACGGCAACATCAATACCTAGGCCGTAAAGTAAACTGTGGACAGGACCTTCGCCTTCTTCATAGGTTAATGCCAGAGATAGATCGGTCACCGGGCCAAAGGCTATTTTTTCACCAAGAATTTTACTGGCACTGAAGCGTGGCGAAATTTCACCATAGGTTGTACTGTCCATAGAAGCGTTGTTACCTTTGAAATAGATAAAATCTTGGAAGGCAAACCAATCACCGTATTTCCATGCTCCAGCCGTTTCTAGAGTAATAGTCGCTTGTTTATCTGATGGTGCTAAATCGTAGTCTTCACCATATAACGCGGTGGCACTGAAATCCCACCACTGTACTAAATCATCGGCAAATACTTGAGGCGAAAGCATTAATGCTAGGCATAGACATGTTTTTTTCATTGTTATTTCCTGTTGTAGAGGTCGACGTCAATTCGTGTCTTATTCAATCTATTCTTTGCTCTAATGGCATGGCTTGATGGGTAAGTTCAAACCTAGCGCGATAGTACGGCAAAGTATGGCTAAAAATTGAGGGCAATATATGCAAAATCGTAGCGTTATTCAAAGTTTTTATTGAGTGTTGTTGTCAAAATCACATAATAGGCGCATGAGTTTTTTATAGTTATATTATTGATTTAAAGGTTTTTATTGTTTTTTACTTTTATAGCAAGTCTAAATTATTTTCATTTTAAAAATTGATTGTGCTGAATATTAAAACAAAATAATGACTTAGATGCGCGCGCGCGTAAGAACAGTGTTTAGCTGATAGTAGATTGTGGATTGTAAATATCGACATATTATGTCGATTACCTATAACGCTGCTGCTATAGTTGCTACATAGTGCGCTTTCATTTCAGGGGGAAATATGGCGTTTTCAAATCCGATTTTAGTGTGGGCAGTGGTAGGTTTAGTATTAATGCTGGCTGAACTGGTGGTTCCTGGTGGCGTGATTGTCTTGTTGGGAGCGGCGTGTTTAGTTGTGGCTGGCGCGTTAAGCATAGGGCTGGTCGAAGGCGTAGTGCAGAGCCTGACTTTGTGGTTTATTGCTGCAATTGTATTGTTATTGGCTTTTAGGCAAGTGACACAAAGGCTTGTTGGCGGGGATTCCCATGTGGATAACACGGATGAGGCAATCGACTTATATAATCAAATTGCACATGTAAAACAAACCATTGGTCCGGGGCAAACTACTGGGCGGGTTGAGTTCCAAGGTATTGAATGGCCAGCGCTTGGCGATGGCAGTATCATAGTTGCAGGAACTGATGTCAGAATTATTTGCCGTGAAAATATTGCTCTAGTTGTTGAGCCTGTTGCTGTAGAAACTGCCAAAAATTAAAGGATGGGAGCTATGTTTGTATTTACTTTAGTTATTTTATTTATCTTTTTTATTCTCTATAAATTAATGCTCATTGTACCGATGCGAGAAGTGCATGTTATTGAGCGTCTTGGTAAATTTCGTACAGTATTACAACCCGGATTTCACTTTCTTATTCCCTTCTTCGATCGCGTCTCCTACCGTCATGATACCCGTGAACAAGTATTAGATGTGCCGCCACAGAGCTGCATTTCTAAAGATAACACTCAACTAGAGGTAGATGGCCTTGTCTATCTGAAAGTGATGGATGGTAAATTGGCAAGTTATGGCATTGAGAACTATCGTAAAGCGGCGGTGAACTTAGCCCAAACTACCATGCGTTCTGAAATTGGTAAGCTGAGTTTGAGTGAGACTTTTTCTGAGCGTGATAGCCTAAATGAATCCATAGTACGTGAAATAGATAAAGCATCTGAGCCTTGGGGTATTAAGGTGCTGCGTTATGAGATCCGAAATATCACGCCTTCACGTCATGTTATCCACACCCTTGAAAAGCAAATGGAAGCTGAGCGCCGCAAGCGAGCAGAGATCACCTTGGCCAATGCTGAGAAAGCGGCGATGATCAATATGTCAGAAGGCGAACGCCAAGAGGCTATTAATCTTTCAGAAGGTCAAAAACAAAAACGTATAAACGAAGCTAAAGGTACCGGGCAAGAGATAGCGATTATTGCCAAAGCGAAATCCGAAGGCATGGCGATGATCTCACAGGCTCTAGCCGTTAATGGCGGTACTGATGCAATGAATATGCTGCTAAAAGAGCAGTTTATTGCTCAAGTCGGTAAAATTCTTAATGATGCACAAGTTTCAGTGGTTCCTGCGGAAATGGCAAAACTCGAAGGTTTCTTTGAGGGTATGGATCAAGTCACTCAAACAATGAGCGGCCATAATAATCTTGGCAAAGGAGCGCGATAATGAATATTCCCTTAGATACTGATTTAATTGTTATGGCAATTTGGGGACTTATCTTTGCCATTTTCGTGATTAAGTTATTTCAATCTATTCGCCTAGTACCGACGAAGTCTGCTCATATTGTGGAACGATTAGGCAAGTATCACAGTACCTTAGATGCGGGTTTCCATGCTCTGATTCCTTTTGTGGATAAAGTCGCTTTTATTCATGATTTGAAAGAAGAGACTATTGATGTACCGCCGCAGGAATGTTTTTCGAGTGATGAAGTGAATGTTGAAGTCGATGGCGTTATTTATATCTCTGTGACCGACCCTATCAAAGCCAGTTACGGCATTACTGATTATCGCTATGCCGCAATCCAGTTAGCACAAACGACAACGCGTTCAGTTATTGGGACGCTCGATCTTGACCGTACATTCGAAGAGCGTGATGTGATTTCTGCCAAAGTTGTAGAAGTTTTAGATCAAGCGGGCGCTACGTGGGGAATACGCGTACACCGTTATGAAATTAAAAATATTACCCCACCTGAAACCGTTAAAAATGCCATGGAAATGCAAGTGAATGCTGAGCGTGAACGTCGTGCATTATTAGCTAAGAGTGAAGGCGACAAACAGAGCAAAATTAACCGTTCTGAAGGTGTTAAAGCTGAAACGGTAAACCGTTCTGAAGGTGAGATGCAACGCCGAATTAACGAGGCTGAGGGTAAGGCTGAGGAGATTTTAACGATTTCTCGTGCAACGGCAGAATCGATTGAACGCCTCGCCTCTGTGATTGCCGCGCCTGGTGGTCACAATGCTTTGCGGCTGCAGCTCGGCCAGCAGTACTTTAAGCAACTCGATGGCTTAAGTCAGAAGAGTAGCCGTATTGTATTACCGGGTAATATGGTGGATTTCGATTATTGGATGAATAGCATCAGCTTAACCGAAGAAAAACCCACTTAAGATTGTTGTCTAACCGGTAATGTAGGTTTTAGTCTGGTGTAAAATAAGGTCAAACATTCTGTGTTTGACCTTATTTTTTGGTAGTAATTTGATGATTTAGTTGAGGACTAGAATTGATGATGCAGCTTCTGTTGAGTGAATAAGTAGAAGCTGCTGTCAGGGTTAGATGATTCATTAAAAATGATGTCAATAAGCTAAGCGTTCATGAATTTGAGAATGCGTGTGGGTTTCTATCAGATCTGCTATTTGGTTTTGTTCTAATTGCTTCAGTGCAGATATTTCGTCATAAATCTTATCTTGAACATCCAGTGGCATGCGGACATGCTCCATAAACATCCTAATACCTAGCATGTCGCCATTCTTAAAAAGTTGGCTAAATTCGGTGGCTTCTATCTCGATTAATGCATTCATAATACGTCACCCTGAGGTTGGATTTGTTATCGATACAGCTGTTTTGCTGTCGATTAAGAAATACGCCTTAGTTTGATCTAGGTCAATTAAACTGTATGTTAATCTTTATTAATAAATATTTTTATTGTTTATTAACAGCTATTTATATTTTTTGATGCCGAGACTATTAAAAATAGAAAATGTTTAAAACAAAGGTTGTTAAGAAGTGATTGAATGAATGGTGAGTGATGTAGGCGGCAATTGAAGTGAGATCACATTATTATTTTTCGGATAAAAAATAGCGGCAAGCGATAAATTGCTGGCCGCTATTTTTTTGAGTCATTAGCCTATGACAGTAAGCCAATATGGCATGTAAATATTATTTGGGAACGGCCAAAATCTGACAACCATTGATTCCCGCTTTTTGTAGCGTATGACGTTTACGCTCGGCATCACGTTTGCGCTCGTAGGGGCCTAAAGCGACTTTGTACCAAATACCAGTCGTGCCTTCGATTTGCCTCACCTGTGCTTCTAAACCTTGAAACGCGATCACGGCCTTCATCTCGTTCGCCTGTGACTCTTGGCGGAAAGACGCACACTGCAACTGATATAGCACGGGTGTACGGCTTGCCACAACATCAGGAATATCTACTTCAACATGTTTGTTTTCGAGTTCCTTGAGATAAGTCCATTCTTCCTTGGGTTGTGGTGGTAAGGCATGAGGATCTTTCTTCAATGGGACTACTACGGGCTCAACTACAGGCTCAGCGGTTTTCACTGGGATCGCAACTGCTTGGCGCGCGGCTTCCTTCACTTTAGGCGTAAGTAAGGTGGTTTCTTGCGGCTTAACCTTGATTTGAGCTTTCTTGACCACAGCGGGTTGTGGCTTCTCCTCTTGCGGAGCAGTATTTTTAATACTCCAGAGAAAATAGATGAAACCACCTACAGCGAGTATGGCAACAGCTATCAGCGTTAGCGGCAGCTTATTACGCTGCGCTGATTTAGATTGTGAAGGCTTGGCTCTCGATGGGCGTGTTGCGCGCACTGGGCGCGGTTTAGCGCCCGATTGCGGCCTTCTATTGGCATAATCGCGATGACTCATGACTTACATCCGCTCTAATGTTTCTATACCGAGTAGATTTAGGCCTTTTTGTAAGGTGCGGGCTGTCAGCTGTGCTAACAGTAAACGGCTATTCTTTTGCGCGTCGTTATCGGCTGCAAGTACAGGGCAAGCTTCGTAGAAGCTAGAAAAAGCCCCTGCGAGTTCATATAAGTACCCACACAATACATGCGGTTGACCTTTGTCTACAACGCGATTGAGGATTTCACCGAACTGTGCCAGCTTGTTACCGAGATCTTTTTCTTTCTCATGCTCAAGCACGATTTTAGCTTGGCTGAGATCCAAATCAGTTACACGCTTGAAGATGCCTGCAACACGGGTATAAGCGTATAGCAGGTAAGGCGCGGTATTGCCTTCAAAGCTAAGCATTTGTTCAAAGCTAAAGATGTAATCACTGGTACGATTTTTCGATAAGTCTGCATATTTGACGGCACCAATCCCAACAACGCGGGCGATTTCAGCCAAGGTTGCCTCATCCATATCAGGATTTTTACTGCGCACAAGTTCGAGCGCTCGCACGTTAGCTTCATCTAATAAATCAACTAATTTAACCACACCACCGCTGCGGGTTTTGAATGGACGGCCATCTTCGCCGTTCATGGTGCCAAACCCTAAGTGTTCTAATGACATATCTTCACGAACAAATTTAGCCAGTTTAGCGAGGCTAAAAACTTGCTGGAAATGCAGTGCCTGACGTAGGTCAACAAAATACAGTACGCGATCAGCTTTCAACACGCTTGAGCGATAACGCATTGCCGCAAGATCTGAGGTGGCATACAAGTAGCCGCCATCGGCCTTTTGGATGATAACTGGCAGCGGTTCGCCTTCTTTATTGCGAAAAGCCTCTTGGAATACGACTTTGGCGCCGTTACTTTCAGTTAATAAACCTTGGGCGTCTAAATCTTTAACCACTTGTTCAAGGTCGGCATTATAAGCACTTTCACCGTGAACATCAGCGCGGGTTAAACTCACGCC
Source organism: Shewanella morhuae (assembly GCF_900156405.1). Classification (GTDB taxonomy): domain Bacteria; phylum Pseudomonadota; class Gammaproteobacteria; order Enterobacterales; family Shewanellaceae; genus Shewanella; species Shewanella morhuae. The sequence goes on along the minus strand of NZ_FTNN01000007.1, from coordinate 149,475 downwards.
TAAACGGGCGTAAACATCATGACAATGGCTTAACGAAATATCATTAAATTCGCGCCACAGTTTATTGCAATATTCGTCGCCCGATTGCAGCTCAACGACTAATTGACGAGCGCGAGTGGCAAACTCCGCCGATTCGTCAAAACGTAATTTAGCAGCGCGATAAAAGTTTTCTAAATCAGACAGCTCTAGCTGGGCTTGCTCACCATTTTTGGCGCGGAGTTCTTCCATGTAGGCCAGTAACATACCAAATTGAGTGCCCCAGTCGCCCACATGGTTTTGGCGAATGACGTTATGGCCTAAAAATTCTAGTGCGCGCACCACACTGTCACCAATGATGGTTGAACGTAGGTGGCCGACGTGCATTTCTTTGGCAAGGTTTGGCGAAGAGTAATCGACGACAACGGTTTGCGGCGTTGGCAGTTTGATACCGAAATGCTCATCATTAAGTGCATTTTGCAATTGGTCTGCTAAGGCGCTGTCATTGATGAAAAAGTTGATAAAACCTGGGCCTGCAATTTCAACCTTAGCCACAAAAGTAGAGGCGGGTAAGGTATCAATGATCAGCTGAGCTAATTCGCGTGGGTTCTTGCCCGCGACTTTGGTCAGCATCATGGCTAAGTTAGTTGCCAAGTCGCCATGACTCTTATCCTTGGTTCGATCTACCTGAATGCGTGCTTCAAAGTCAGCAGGCACAATACCTTGTTGTTTAAAGGATTCGAGTGTTTGTTCAAGTAATGATTGGATATGTGATTTCATGGGTTCTAATCGGCACTAACTTTAAGAGTGAATACAGGGAATAACCGCATATTTTAGCCGTTTGTGGTTAGTAATTGCTATCTTCCCGATGATTTTTTATTAAATGATGCTTAAATTTTTATTAAATACGCGACTTAGAGGAGATCCTGCGGATCTCTATCTAAGCTCCAGCGACAGCGTTTAGCTTCAATGAGTTGCTCTACAAGCGGATGAATACGTTCAAACTCTTGTTGCAGTCGGTTGCGGTTCTTCGCTTGAAATAACAATTGACGCCGAAACTTACCGGCTTTTTTATCTAAAGGCGCAGGCATAGGGCCAATCACCTCAAACTCTTTATCTTGGGGTAAAAGCGCTGCAAAGGCGTTGAGGAAGTTATCGGCATCACTGGCTAAATGAGCTTCAGCGCGCACTAATACCATGTGCCATGCTGGTGGCAATAGCGCCTGCTGACGTTCTTTTAGTTGGCTACGGGCAAACTCGCCATAACCACGGTGCAGTAAATCGCGCAAAATAGGGTTATCGCTCTGGTGAGTTTGCAATAATACTGTTCCGGGTTTACTGGCGCGTCCCGCACGGCCTGCGACTTGAGTATAAAGTTGCCCAAAACGTTCAGGCGCCCGAAAATCAGCACTAAACAAGGCACCATCAACATCGAGTAGTCCCACAAGTGTGACATCGGGAAAGTGGTGGCCTTTGGCGAGCATTTGCGTACCCACTAAGATTTTATATTCACCCTTATGAATTGCAGTTAAATGGGTTTCGAGTGAACCTTTAAGGCGAGTGGTATCACGGTCGATACGCACCACCGGATGTTTAGGGAACTCTAGTTGCAGTGCCTCTGCGAGTTGTTCTGTGCCTATGCCTTGGCCCATTAGCATAGTACTACCGCATTTGTGACATTGTTTGGGGATGGCATATTGATTGCCACAATGGTGACAACAAATTTCGCCAAGGGATTGATGCACTGTGAAAAATGCATCACAACGGTCACATTCATGTAAGTGCCCACACTCGTGACACAGCAGCGCTGGTGCAAAACCGCGGCGATTCAGAAACAGTAATACTTGATTGCCTGCATCTAAATGCAGACGAATTTCGTTTAGTAATGGCACCGACATACCCGCCTTTAGTGGCAGGTTTTTAATATCGATAATGCCTTGGCGCACTTTTTTAGCCGCGCCAGCGCGTTCACCCAGTTGTAAATGATGATAACGACCGCTTAAGGCATTTTGTAGACTTTCGAGTGAGGGAGTAGCCGTACCCAATATCACTGGAATCGACTCTAAATGGCCGCGCATGACGGCTAAATCGCGGGCATGGTAACCCACGCCTTCCTGTTGTTTAAAGCTACTGTCGTGCTCTTCATCCAAAATGATAATGCCGGGATAGGCCATAGGCGTGAACAAGGCCGATCGCGTGCCAATGATGATTGCCGCTTGGCCACAGCGGGCTTGACGCCATGCTTCGAGTCTTTGATTGTCGGTTAACCCTGAGTGCAAGATGGCAACATTGACTTTAAAGCGGCGTTTGAAACGATTGATCGTTTGTGGCGTTAAGCCGATTTCGGGCACCAAAATTAACGCTTGCTTACCTTGCTTGAGGATTTCTTCAAGTACAGCTAAATAGACTTCCGTTTTACCCGAACCGGTAATGCCCTCTAATAAAGTACAGTGATATCCTTGCTGTAAGTTTAAGGTCGCAACCGCGACGGCCTGTTCTTTATTGAGTTTGTGTGGCGTTTCGTCCATTTCAAGTGTGGTACGCCAGTCCAGATTAAGCTCGGCGATTTTCTCATGGCGTGCCACCCAGCCTTTATCTTCGAGGGCTTTAAGTGCCGCTTTACTGATGTCTAAACTAATGACATCTTCTTGGGTTAAGTTGGCTGATTTTAGCAACTCGAGTAATTTTTTTTGAGCGGGTGCGCGTTTAACCGCTTCAGGCGCAATATTTTGGCCTATTTCGGTTAACTGCCAAAATTGGATTTTTTGCGGCGCCGCATCTAACCCTTTACGAAGAGCGACTGGCAATGCTTGGGTTAGCATTTGCCCTTGGCTGCAAAAATAGTATCTCGCAGCCCAGAGAGTGAGTTTATAGAGTGATTCTGGGAGTAAAGGTTTATCGTCGATAAACTCAAGCACGGACTTAATTTGCTTAGGCGCTAAGCTACATGTATCTGTGATCCCTGTAACTAGGCCGATCAATTGTTGTCGACCAAAGGGGACTTTAACGCGCACACCGATGTGCGGTGTATTAGGATAAGATTCGGGTACGCGGTAGCTAAAGGTTTGCCGCATAGGCACAGGTAACGCAACTTCGACAAACAATGACATATGCAGGCAAGTCTTAGGCAAGAATGTGGTTTAGTGTACTCAGCGCAGCAGGCTAGGGCTAGCCCTAATGATGGTTTACCAAGGATAGTTGAGAGTAAATAAATGGCTAATATCGTGAAATCATTAGGTCTACTGGCTTTAGTGTGCAGTGCGCCGAGCATGGCACAAGTTTCCCATGTGAGCATTAACAGTCGCATGTTTGAATTAGGGGGTTACCCTAAACTCAGGATGAATGTGATAGCCGATAATCAGGACATGTCGCGTTTAGAATTTGTGGTACAGCAAGCAAGCGGTGAAGAAAAGCTAATGGTTGAGGGGCTTAATCGCTTTTTAGTGTTGCTTACGGGTGTTGAGGATGTGAAGGATGACAAAGCTAGACTTTTAATCAGGGAATACCGGCTCGATCGCTGGCATGATGTCAAAAGTATCAGTTTATTTGATGGCGCTAAATCTACCTCGCTCGCCAAAACAGCAATAGTGGCAACGGGGGCTAAAACAATCACCATCGCAACAATTGCCGAAAGTACCGCCACTGTGGTTGAGCCGCCCGCCAAAGTGGAGGCTGAGGCGAGTTTACTCGCCGATAAAAGTATCATCGTTTTAAACCATCAATCTAATGAGCCCGTAGTGCCAGCCGCAGCAGGGTTTAACTTCTCTGATACTGCGCGTGGGCAAAATTCTCCCCTTGCTGCTGATAACACGCCTAAAGCTGCAACCGTTAAAACAATATCTGTAGAAACCTTGGCGACAGAGAGTATTGAGCCTAAACGAGCCGAAGTGGACAATGTGCAAACTGCGTCGCAAGCACTTGAACCTTGTCAGTTAACTTATCTTGCCGGTGAGACGCTATGGCGCACAGCCAATCGCTATGCAAGCAATTGGAACGTGAGCGTGTATGGAGCAATGCTGGCTATTTATGAGGCAAATTCTACGGCTTTCTCGAAGAATAAAATCAGCGCACTTAAGAGTAATGCGGTGCTATTTTGCCCTTCGAAAATAATTTTAGCGAAGTATTCCAATCCGCAAGAAGCAAAAGCGCTATTTGCAACGAAAGCTGCCGAAAAATAAAGCGGAAAATCGGCATAAAAAATAGACGAGTTTTAACCTCTAAACGCTCAGATAATCTACTTGTATCCGGTGTGGCTATGCTGTAATATCCTGCGCCCTAAACATATTGTTATTAACATGCATGTGGTGTCCGACTACGGGTTGGAAGAGCGACATGGCCTTACACTTTTGAGGTAACCCCAATGAAACCAGGTATTCACCCAACATACGCTATCATCACTGCAAACTGTACTTGTGGTAACGTTATCAAAGTAAACTCTACTGCTGGTAAAGATCTGCACTTAGACGTATGTGGTGCTTGTCACCCATTCTATACTGGTACACAAAAAGTTGTTGATACTGGCGGTCGTATCGACAAGTTCAACAAGCGCTTTGGTGCACTTGCTAAGAAATAATTACAATTGTAATTTTTCTAAAAAAAGGCGCCTTCGGCGCCTTTTTGCTTTTTGTCATTGGCTATTTACTATCGTTTAGTACTATTTCAAATTTGTATCAGCTATGACTCCATTCAATAAATCGCCAACTTATCAAATATCTATAATTCAAATTGTTTATTCGTCTTATTTATAACCTTTAATCGTAAAATAATCCCACTAGCGACTAAATATTGTAATTTAGCCAAAATTACAGCGATAAACATGCTGTAACCAGCATTTAATTGATGAAATATCTGTTTTTTTTCTACAAAAAAATATGAAAAATGTCACTTTATTAGAGAGGATAAGCTTATAAAACTGAGCTTAGAGGAACAATCTGAATGCTAAGGTAAAAATGACGAATATTTTATTTAAAAAGTCGCTTTATTGGCGTATCTTACCCTGACCAACAAGACTATTTATATCGCCCTTACAGAGGCGAATTAGGTGTTGGTCGACCTCACTCTCATAAATTATAAATGCCGTATTTCAGGATTTTAAAATGTTAGATATTCGTCAACAAGCACTCGATTATCATGAATTTCCCGTTCCAGGAAAAACCGCAGTTTGTTTAACTAAACCAGCCGAAACGAGTCATGATCTTGCCCTAGCTTATAGTCCTGGAGTGGCTGAGCCAGTACGTGAAATAGCGATTAATCCTGACAACGCCTATCGTTATACCAATAAAGGTAATACGGTCGCCGTGATTACTAATGGCACTGCTATCTTAGGCCTAGGTAATTTAGGTCCATTAGCATCTAAACCTGTTATGGAAGGTAAAGCATTATTATTCAAGCATTTTGCTAATATTGATTCGACCGATATTGAAATTACGCATAATACGCCTGAAGAGTTTATTAATACCGTCGCTGCAATTGCAGATACTTTTGGTGGTATTAATTTGGAAGATATTAAAGCACCAGAATGCTTTGTTATTGAACGCGAGTTGATTGCCCGTTGTAAAATTCCGGTATTTCACGACGACCAACACGGCACTGCTATTGTGACAGCGGCGGGAATGATCAATGCGTTAGAGATTCAAGGCAAGTTGATTAGCGATGCGATCTTTGTGTGTATGGGCGCAGGTGCTGCTGCGATCGCTTGTATGACTATGTTGGTAAAGTGTGGTGCTAATCGCGCTAACATTTACATGCTAGATACTAAAGGCGTTATTCATTCTGGCCGTACAGATCTTAATGAATACAAAGCACTATTTGCTAATCATACCGATAAACGCACCTTGCTTGATGTAATCAAGGGCGCAGATGCATTTTTAGGTTTATCTGGACCTGACGTGATTGGCGCTGAAGAAGTCGCGTTAATGGCTGACAAACCGGTGATTTTTGCCTGTTCCAACCCCGATCCTGAAATTAAACCAGCACTTGCCCACGCAACACGTAGTGATTTAATTATGGGTACTGGTCGTAGTGATTATCCAAACCAAGTTAATAACGTGCTGTGTTTTCCATTTATTTTCCGTGGTGCATTAGATGTGCGTGCATCATGTATTAATGATGAGATGAAAATTGCCGCCGTCTACGCGCTTGCAGGATTGGCAAAAGAAGTCGTACCAGCAAGCGTATTAAAGGCTTATCCTCAGGTGACATCATTAAGTTTTGGTGCTGAGTATGTGTTGCCCAAACCGATGGATCCACGCTTACTGCCTGTTGTCGCGCGTGCGGTTGCACAAGCAGCTATTGACTCTGGCGTTGCTGTTATTACGACTTTGCCGCAATACGCTGACTAGACAAAATGCGGCTTAAAATACAAAAAGAGACTAATTAGTCTCTTTTTTGTATTTAAGCCAACGTTAAAGTTACCGTGACTTGGTTGCCTTTTGGGTTAGGCTACTGACATAATCAACAGATAGCCTTGTTGGTTTTATGTTAAAATTGTTCAGATAATAATTATAATCCTGCAGGATAGCGGATAGATGAAATTCACTCGAATGTTAACTACAAAATTAACCAGCTTTTGGTTAATGTCTTTGGCTGCAGTTGCCTTCGTATTTATATTGAGCGCAGTGATGAGCTTTGTGCAGCTGACTTATAAGTTTCAGCAGCAAAAAGTTGCCGGACTCGAAACTATGCTGGTGGAGCATTATCAGCATCGACCAGATTGGGAGTTGGAGGCTTGGTTGCCACCAATGCTACTCGCCTATAATGCTGTAGATTTTCGTCTGAGTCGAAACGGTGAAGTGTTATTGGCTTATCAAGGTAATCTTTCTACTCAAAATGCGGTTATATATGACCATGTGCTGGAGCCTAAATCTGGCTTACATATGCTATTAACCTTGCCGCAACCCTTCGAACACTTCACGTTCAGTTGGTATGAGACGTTCATTCTATTAATCGGTATTTTTGCGGTTATCGCATTAGTACGCTTTGGCTATTTGTGGTTTTCACAGCAATTGGATGGTATTGAGGAATTAGCTTTACGCAGTCGATTAATTTTACAAGGCAAGCATGAAGAAGCACTGGCAACACCTGGAAAGGGTAAGCCAAGGCTGATTAACCGTGCGTTAACTAAATTACTGGAAGAGTTACAAGACGCACAAAAAGAGCGGGGCCGTTTTGATAAGTTTATCCGCTCTAATACCTTTCTTGATGCAGAAACCCATATAGGTAATCGATTATTTTTAACTAATCGTCTCGATGCGCTGAGCCACAATCAGTCAATGCTTGCCCATGGCGTTATTTATTTATTAGAAATGGATGATTTGGATTTATTACAACAATCACAAGGTGAAACTGCAGCGAGAGAGCTATTAAATTCGACCGTTAGTGCCATTAGTTTACTGTTACAAAGCCAAGCAAATAGCATGTTTGCTCGCCGCTCCCATAACCAATTTGCCATTGTAGTACCACAAATATCGCTTATTGAAGCCGATCAATTGGCCAGCAAGCTACTCAAAATATGTTTGAGTCAGCCTTTGCCCGAGGTCGATAATCGTGACAATTTTTTCCATCTTGGTTGCGCTTACTTTACCGCAGGGGACAATGCAACGCAGTTAATTGAAGAAGCAGATATGGCCTTAAGGGCGGCACAATTACAAGGCAATAGTAATTGGTTTATGTACGATAAAGGCGCTATTGATGAAGAATTTGCTAAAGGCTCTGTGCGTTGGCGGAGTTTTTTAGAGAATGCATTAGTACAAAAGCGTTTTTATCCCTTTAGCCAGCCGATAATCGATTCTGATGGTAATGAACATCATAAGGAGATATTTACACGGGCTCGGGATAATCAAGGGGCATTAATTCGTGCCACTTTATTTATTCCTATGGCCAATAAATGTGGCTTAATGCCGCAAATTGAAAGGCAAATTATTGAACGCGTTTTGCTGTTGTTATCGAATGAAACAAGCGTTGAAGGCGCGAATTTACCTACGAATAAAAAATCGGCACCGCAGCGTTACAGTATCAATTTAAGCTTGGATTCGTTAATGAGCCGCGCATTTTCACAATGGCTAAAAACAACACTATTAGAATATCGACATCTAACCTCGCGGTTAATCTTCGAAGTATCAGAAGATATTGTGATCCAACATCAACAAAAGTTACTTCCTAAGTTAGATATGATCCGCAAAATGGGCGCAAGGCTTTGTGTTGATCATGTTGGTGAGCAGGTTGTTGGAACTTATTACATTCGTGAATGCCATTTTGATTTAATTAAGCTACATCGATCAATTGTACGGCATATCCACATGCGCCCTGAAAACCAATTATTTATCCGTAGTTTAATTGGCGGCTTGTATCGTACTGAGGTGCAAGTTTGTGCCGAAGGCGTTGAAGTATTTGAAGAATGGCAAACATTGCAAATCCTTGGTGTCAGCGCAGCGCAGGGAATGTATTTTAGTGAACCGATAGAAGCTAAGTAAAATATCGAATTATGCGGGCTAGTTGCTACGAACGAATAGAAATAGTACATATAATTCACGTGTTTATCTATAATATATGCTAATAAGCGGCTAGACTAATCAGTATAGAAATGACACAGCTGGAAGTATTAATAGAATAATTAATACAGGGCTATAAAACATTGGATACAAGATAACAGGATGTTTAAGTAGAGGGCAAAGTTAAACCTTCAAATTCAGTTTGTTATAGGCATTTTATGGAAAAGAGTTTCATTGATCGATTCGCCTTTTGGCAGCAAAAAATGTTTCCGATCAATATTGGGGTCTATGTCTGCACCGATAAATTATGGGTATATGCGCCCGCACAAGATACTAAGATCGAGCAATGGCAATCCTTTGAGCTTAAAAGTGAGAACTGGTCTGCAGGATTTAGTGCCGTGGCTAAATCTTTTCCCAATGCACAGTTACAACTGATTTTAGCTTCAGGTCTGTATCAATTACTGTTGACCGATAAACCCAATGTCGATGTGGCTGAGTTGCCCCAGGCTTTACTGTGGTCAGTTAAAGACATGGTAACGTTACCTGTTCCGCAAATTCATTTGGATTATTTTGAGCCCCCCTTAGTCAGTAATAAAATTAACGTAGTCGTGGTGGATAAAACCAAGCTTATCAGTATGGTTCAAGCTATTCACGAACAAAATCTACAACTTATTGGGATCAGTATCGAAGAATTAGCAACGACAAATCTCTTTGATGATAATCAAGCTCGGCTAGTCGTGAGCCATAATCCCGGTCAGGAGTTGTTATTAACTGTGGTTAAGCAAGGCCAACTTTATATGCAGCGCCGAGTGCGAGGATTCACTCATTTAGATAAGGCTCTAGCAGAAGAACTTGCTTATGGTATGGCAGATAATCTCAGCTTAGAAATCCAGCGTTCGATGGATTATTTTGAGAGTCAGTTAAGGCAAGATCCCGTTTCTTCTATCGAATTACTGACTGACGGCGCAGTGGATGTATTGGCTACATTGATTTCGGAAAACTTTAATCAAAGCGTAAATGTGATCGATAAGAGCTGTGTTGGCGCTCGCATGGCGCAGCTCGCATTTGCCGAATGTTCAAGAGGTGCAGAGTGATTAAATACCGAGTTAACCTCTATACTCCCTCGTTATTACCGCCAAAACAAAAGCTGACTTTTGCTCGCTTAGGGACTTATGCCTTAAGTGTTTTACTCCTTTTGGTCGTTTGTATGAGTTATAGCTACTGGCAAGTGAGCTCTTTACGACAAGAATTGCAATTGGTAACGCAGAAAAAGCAGCAGCTTGATACTCAAAAACAAACATTAGAGGCTGAACTCGCTGCACGCAAAGCCGATCCTGCGCTGGTTGAAAGAGTAGATTTAGTGACCCAGCAATTAGAATTAAAGCAGCTGCTTATGCAAGAATTAAGCTTAAGGGCTTCCTTGACGAGTCGCGGTTTTGCTCCAGTACTTAACGATCTTGCCGTTGTAGCGGATGGCAGCGTATGGCTAAGTCATATCGTAATCAATGAACAGGACTTTATGTTTGAAGGTTTTGCTGAACATCCACAGAGTATTCCGCTGTGGGTAGATAAGCTTAAGACAACACATACCTTAAAAGGGCAGGCTTTCTCGTCGATGAGTATGGATCGTGGTGAGGATAAACCTTTGGCTTTTACCTTGAAAAGTAATAGCAAGGAGGCCACACAATGAAGCGCAAGTTAGCGCAATTAGGTCAACAGTTTGATGCGTTAAGTCGCCGAGAGCGAGTATTGATCGCGACTGCGGTGTTAGCCGTGCTGGGCATGCTGAGTTACCTGCCGCTCGAATCGATTTGGAAAACCCATGCATCGATTTCGCAGCAGCTTAAAACCTTACAGCAAGATAATGCCATTTCTACTCAACAAATTGACTTATATCAGCAGCGCATAGCCTTAGATCCTAATTTAGATTACCAACAGCGCTTAGCTTTTGTTGAACAACAAAACCAAGATTTAGATAGCCAACTCAATGAACAAATGGTGGCTATGGTACCGGCAGATTATATGCCTGAGCTACTGAGTAACTTACTTGGACAAGTGCAAGGGATTAAATTAATTAAGTTTATGTCGATAGCGCCCGTCCCCTTATTAGTGGTAGGTGAAGATAAAAAACTTAACCTCTATAGCCATGGAATTCGCTTGAGTTTAGAAGGCGATTATTTCTCTGTGCTGCGTTTTGTTGAAGCGGTTGAGGCTATGCCAGATAAGCTGTATTGGAAGCGCCTTGATTATAACGTCACGCAATACCCGCTGGCGGCTATTGAGATCGAACTATATACCCTAAGTATTAATAAGGACTTTATCAGTGTGTCTAAATAAGTCTTATATTATTAGCATGTTACTTTGCTTGAACTCTACAGCTGTTTTGGCTGAGTCGCTGCGAGATCCTACTTTGCCCGGAAAAGGCTTCACTGCGGTTACGACTACGAGTCAAACACAGGATCAGGCAATCGTCCTCAATAGCATTGTCAGTTCAGGCAACACAGCTTACGCTGTGATAAATAACCAGATATTGTCTGTGGGTGACAGTATTCAGGGGCTAAAAATCGTCAACATCACCCCCGCTTATGTGTCACTGTCCGATGGACGTAAACTGACATTGTTTCAAGCAATAATAGAGAGATAGGGAATACACCTCAGATGAAAGCGATTAAATACTTCACACCTCTACTCTCACTTTGCCTTGTGGCGTGTCAGACCACAAATAGGCCGCAACCCGAGGCGAGTAAAAATGAACTAGCCACTTCAATGGCGACAGCCACGGCATTAACAACGCCACCGCCAGCGACTATGCCAGATGCGGTGCAGCGAGAGTTGAATACCGGAGCCTTATTGTCTGGTTTAACCCCAGCCCTAGAAGCAGAGCGCCGTTTCGATGTGTCAGCCCGAGATGTGGATGCAAAGGTCTTTTTTCCAAGCTTAGTCCAAGGTACGCCCCTGAGCGTCGCAGTGCATCCCGATGTACAAGGTACGATTTCGCTCTCTTTAAAAGGCGTAACGTTAACTGAAGCGATTCAAGTGGTTGAAGATATTTATGGCTACGAAGTGAGCCGAGAAGGTCGCATTTTACGCGTATTTCCTGCTGGAATGCGCACAGAAACTTTTCCGCTGAACTATCTCTATATGGAGCGTGACGGTTTGTCGCTCACCTCGGTGAGTTCGGGCCGCCTGTCGGATAACAATAATTCAAACAGTAATAACTCAAACAGCGATAATTCAAATAATAGCAATTCGAACAATAATTCGAATAGTAATAACGGTAACAACTCCAGTAACAACGGCAGTAGTGACAGCTCTAACGGCACCTTTATTCGTTCGCGTACCAAGACTGATTTTTGGGGCGAGTTAAAAGAAACGCTAACCTCTATTATTGGTGAAACCGGAGGCGGGCGTCAGGTGGTTGTCACGCCGCAGGCGGGTTTAGTCACCATTCGTGCTTTTCCGAGTGAATTACGCCAAGTGCGTACTTTCTTAAATACAGCAGAAAGCCATTTACAGCGCCAAGTGATCCTTGAAGCTAAAATCCTCGAAGTGACCTTATCCGATGGCTACCAGCAAGGCATTCAGTGGGACAACGTGCTGGGGCATGTTGGTAATACTAACGTGAATTTTGGCACCTCAGCGGGCCCAGGTCTAAGCGATAAAATTACCTCTGCAATAGGTGGCGTTACCTCGCTTAGCATCAAAGGCTCTGATTTTACGACTATGATCAATTTCTTAGATACCCAAGGCGATGTCGATGTGCTGTCTAGCCCAAGGGTCACGGCATCGAATAACCAAAAAGCGGTGATTAAAGTGGGGACTGATGAATATTTTGTGACTGACGTTTCATCGACCACAGTGGCGAGTACAACACCCGTGACAACGCCGCAGGTAGAACTTACGCCATTTTTCTCTGGTATTGCTTTAGATGTTACTCCGCAAATTGATCGTGATGGTAACGTGCTGTTACATGTGCATCCGTCGGTGATTGATGTGAAAGAACAAACTAAAAATATTAGGATCAGTGATGCCTCTTTAGAGTTGCCTCTGGCTCAGAGTGAAATTCGTGAATCGGATACCGTTATTCGTGCAGCTTCAGGTGATGTAGTAGTGATTGGCGGCCTGATGAAGAGTGAAAATATTGAAGTGGTATCGCAAGTGCCTTTGCTGGGCGATATTCCTTTGTTAGGTGAGCTGTTTAAAAATCGCAGTAAACAAAAGAAGAAAACCGAATTAATCATTTTGCTTAAACCTACGGTTGTAGGTGTTGATACGTGGAAAACCGAGTTACAACGTTCTAAGACCTTATTAGATCGTTGGTATCCGGAAACAAATTAAGCTTCTATGTATCAGAAGCATTTTGGCCTTAGCCAAGCACCATTTTCACTGACACCCAATACCGGATTTTTTTTCGGACTATCGCCGCACGTAGAAGCTTTGCAAGTATTGCAAACCGCCCTACAAACGGGTGAAGGTTTTATTAAGGTTACTGGGGAAGTGGGAACGGGTAAAACATTGATTTGTCGTAAACTCATCAATGAATTACCGAGTAAGTTCCATTGCGCTTATTTGCCGAATCCTTACCTTACCCCAGCAGAGTTACGCTGGGCAGTGGCGAGTGAGCTGGGCCTTAAATATGCCAGTAATATCGATCAACAACAGCTCACAGGGCTTATTCAACAACAGCTTTTAGCCTTAAGTGCCCACGGGCACGCCATTGTATTAGTGCTCGATGAGGCACAGGCATTACCGGATGATAGCCTAGAGGCGCTGCGTTTATTCACGAATCTTGAAACCGAGACGCGTAAATTATTGCAAGTCGTGTTATTTGCACAGCCAGAGCTTGATGAGCGGCTTAAACGCCAAGAATTTAGACAATTAAGGCAGCGTATTACTTTTAGTTATAATCTGCGTCCATTAACACTAGACGAAACCGATGCTTATATTCGCCACCGACTAGCTATAGCTGGGCGCGCTGGCGAAGCTTTATTTACATCAAGAGAAACACGCCAAATTGCCCATGCGTCCAGAGGGATCCCCCGATTGATCAATATTCTTGCCCACAAAGCTTTGTTGTTAAGTTTTGGTGAAGGTGCTGCTTGTGTGCAAAACTCCCATATTAACGCAGCAATTCAAGATACCGAAGATGCCAGTAGCCGCAGATTATGGTCGTGGAAGTGGTTACCGTTTTTAGCGCTAATGACCCTAGTGTTTGGCCTTGGATTACAGCATTTTTTTAAGGATGTTGTATGAGCGTAATCAACAAGATGCTGCAGGATCTTGATAAGCGCCAACAAGGGCATGAACTTAGTAATGTTACCCAACCACAGGTACAGTATTTAGCCCGTTCTAACTCCTATTTTAACGGATTATTGTTCTGCGTTTTTTCACTGCTGCTAGGCGGTGGTGTTGTTTATGGCTGGCAAACCTTTATGGCAACATCAGCTGAAGCGTCGCCGACTCTTACAAATGAACACAATCCATTAATATCGATTCCAACTGCTTCTGTGCCAGTCGACAGCGTAGCTTGGAACGCCACCTCGGCAAGCCTTGATACTGTGGCGACACCGGTCAAGGTAACGACAGCTGACCGTGCTAAAATTGGCTCTAATGTTCAAATCACGACTCCAGTTATAGTCGCTGAATTAACAGCTAAACAACTTGCTGTGCCCGTGACTGATTTAGAACCTGAGACTGATTTAGAGCCTGAGCATGAACAAGAGTCAGAATCAGACATGAGCCTTGAATTTGTTGACGACATACCTGCCAAAGATAGTCGTAATCAGCCAGATAGCATATCTGCCGTAGCTGCTAATGCTGCTCCCAAAACACAGGGGAAAATGGCGGTAACAGAAGTGACGTTAACGCCACAGCAATTGGCAAATAAGCGTTTTGCGTTAGCGAACGAGGCGCAGAAGGACGGTCAACTCAACCGTGCTATTGATTATTATGAGCAAACGCTCGTGCTAGACCCTGGCATGCATGAAGCGCGTAAGCAATTGGCTGCGCTGCATTATGGACAGAATCAATTAGCTCAAGCCAGCGATCTGCTACAACAAGGCCTTATCTTATATCCGCAAGAAGTCGACTTTGCGCTGCTCCTCGCAAGGGTTCAGCAAGCTTCTGAACAGCCTAGTTTGGCACTGGTGACGTTAACGCACATACCTGATACGCACCCGCTGGCGAGACAAAAGTGGATGGCGCAGTCGGATATCGCACAAAAATCAGGCCAGTTTCCGTTGGCAGAACAAGCTTATAGGCAGTTATTACAACAAGAACCTCTACAGGCTAAATGGTGGATGGGATTGGCTTATGCGCTTGATTCGCAGCAACAATTTACCCAAGCACGCCAAGCTTATCGCACAGCACTAGGCCATAGAGGCTTATCAGCGCAGGCGAGTGCCTTTATTGAACAACGTTTAACTCAGCTAGGAGATAGCCAATGAAACCCAGATTAAAAATGCGTTTGGGCGATCTGTTAGTTCAAGAATCGATTATTACTGAAACGCAGTTGCAACAGGCGTTGGCTGAACAGCGTAATACCGGCAAAAAGTTAGGCCGTACTTTGATCGATCTACAATCGATTACAGAGCATCAATTACTGCAGTTTTTATCCCAGCAATTAAATGTGCCCTTTCTTGATATCAGCAAACTGCCAATTTCTGCAGAGGTGGTGCACTTAATTCCTGAAGTGCAGGCACGACGTTTTCGAGCTTTAGCGATTGAAGATAGAGGCGACAGTGTGCTCGTGGCGATGAGCGATCCGGCTGATTTGCAGGCACTTGATAACCTTGAAGCCCTTATTGCCCCTAAACGTTTAAAGTTAGCCGTGGCGCCCGAGCAGCAATTGCTGCAAGCCTTTGATAACTTATATCGTCGTACCGACCAAATTGCTCAGATCGCCGGTAAGCTTGAAGAGGAATACGCCGCCGATCAGATGTTCGATTTAGCCAGCCTCACCTCTGGCGACAGTGATAATGAAACCACAGTCGTTAAGTTACTACAGTCGATTTTTGAGGATGCGGTGCAAATGCGTGCCTCGGATATTCATATTGAGCCCGGTGATAAAGCCCTGCGTATTCGTCAGCGTATCGATGGTCAGTTACACGAAACGATTCTGAATGAAGTTAACATTGCTGCCGCATTAGTGTTGCGGCTTAAGTTAATGGCCGGACTCGATATTTCTGAAAAACGCTTACCGCAGGACGGTCGCTTTCAAATGGACATTAAAGGGCATCATATTGATGTGCGGATGTCGACCATGCCGATTTATCACGGTGAATCAGTAGTAATGCGTTTACTGGATCAATCGGCGGGTTTATTAACCTTGAACGAAACAGGTATGCCACCGGCTATTTTGGCGCGTATTCGTAAACAAATTAAACGTCCTCACGGCATGCTATTGGTGACGGGGCCGACTGGTAGCGGTAAAACCACCACTTTATATGGCATTCTGAGCGAGCTTAATACCGCTGATCGTAAGATTATTACCGTAGAAGATCCTATCGAATATCAATTGCCACGAATAAACCAAGTACAAGTTAACCATAAGATAGGTTTAGATTTTGCGAACGTTTTACGTACCACGTTACGCCAAGACCCCGACATCATCATGGTTGGTGAGATGCGTGACCAAGAAACCGTTGAGATTGGTCTTAGGGGCGCATTAACCGGTCACTTTGTGTTATCGACTTTGCACACTAACGATGCGGTCACCAGTGCGCTGCGTTTACTGGACATGGGCGCGGCCAGTTATTTAGTGGCCAGCGCCCTAAGAGTCATTATTGCCCAGCGTTTAGTGCGACGGGTATGTCATAACTGTGGGGTTGACTATCAACCGACCGCGCAGGAAAAGGCGTGGCTAAGTAGTGTGAGTCGTAAAGATTTCACCCATGCGAACTTTAAAATAGGCACCGGTTGCCAGAGTTGCAACGGCAGTGGTTATCGCGGCCGTATTGGTATTTTTGAGATTCTTGAGCTGGACGATAAGATGGTTGATGCCATGCGTACCAGTAATCCGCAGGAATTTGCCAGAGCGGCATTAAATAGCCCGAACTTTACCCCGCTTGCCGAGTCAGCGCTACAATATTTAAGTGAAGGCATGACGACGATTGAAGAGGTGGCTAAATTGGTTGAGGACGTGAGCGAATCACATATTCCCTTATCTAGGGATATTGTTAGTCAACAAGGCATTGAGGCGTAATTATGCCAATTTATCAATACCGTGGGCGCAGTGGTCAAGGTCAACCCGTGACGGGGCAATTAGATGCAGCATCGGAAAGTGCTGCCGCTGATATATTGCTGTCGCGAGGTATTATTCCCCTTGAGGTCAACGTGGCCAAAGTGACTAAACCCTTCTCATTGACTCAGCTTTTTGGCGGCAAAGTCGCGCTAGATGAATTACAAATATTTACTCGACAAATGTACTCGCTGACGCGTTCTGGCATCCCTATTTTACGGGCGATTGCGGGCTTATCTGAAACGGCACGTTCTCAGCGAATGAAAGATGCGTTAAATAGTATCTCTGAGCAGTTAACGGCTGGCCGACCATTATCATCATCAATGAATCAACATCCTGATGTTTTTGATTCTTTGTTTGTTTCTATGGTGCATGTGGGGGAGAACACCGGCAAGTTAGAAGACGCATTTATTCAGCTTTCGGGCTATATCGAACGTGAGCAAGAAACGCGGCGACGTATTAAAGCGGCCATGCGTTACCCCATGTTCGTATTGATTGCGATCGCGATTGCGATGGTGATCCTAAACATTATGGTGATCCCTAAATTTGCCGAGATGTTCTCACGTTTTGGCGCCGACTTACCTTGGGCGACAAAAGTGCTGATTGGTACATCGAATCTATTTGTGAATTATTGGGGACTAATGCTGGTGGCGCTTATTGGGACTATTATCGGCATTCGCTATTGGCACCATACCGAAAAGGGCGAGAAACAGTGGGATAAATGGAAATTACATATTCCTGCCGTAGGGTCGATTATTGAACGGTCAACGTTAGCGCGTTATTGCCGTAGCTTCTCTATGATGCTGAGCGCTGGGGTGCCGATGACACAGGCGTTAAGCTTAGTGGCTGATGCCGTAGACAATGCCTATATGCACGACAAAATAGTCGGTATGCGCCGTGGAATTGAGTCTGGTGATTCGGTGCTTAGAGTGTCTAATCAGAGTAAGTTATTTACGCCTTTAGTACTGCAAATGGTGGCAGTAGGTGAAGAAACCGGCCAAATAGATCAATTGCTTAATGATGCTGCTGATTTTTATGAAGGTGAAGTGGATTATGATCTAAAGAATCTCACTGCTAAATTAGAACCTATTTTAATCGGTTTTGTCGCCGTGATTGTCTTAATATTAGCACTAGGAATATATCTGCCAATGTGGGATATGCTCAATGTTGTTAAAGGTGGAAAGTAGCCCTAATGCAGAGCCAGCAAAAGGCCGATAATGATCTATTAAATATCTATGGGCGTATGATCGTTGTAGGGCTAGTGTTAGTCATTGTGGCCATTGTCGGCGCTAAGTATTTTTTGACGTTACCGCAAATTGCGACGCGTGGATTAGAGGTCGAGCATAATCGCTTTGTGAATGTGCTGGTTATGGTGCGCTCACAGTGGCTATCCTTAGGTAAGCCGCAGCAGATGCAGTTGAATTGGGAAGCGTTGGACAATATATCTAACAAAGCCGAATCCAGTGTCGTTAATATGAATGATCTCGGTTGGCCACAGCCTAAGTTATTTACTGCTCAAGGTTGTCAAGATTTATGGTGGCAGTTAATGGGGGCAGAACTTGATAATACGGACTTGGTCGCTAATTATTCGGCTCAAGATAATAGCTGTAGCTATTTGTCGTCCAATGGCGATAGTTTAGGTTATCAACTGGATTCTGGCAGCGTTACATTTTTGGCCGCACCGTAAAATATTGTTATCTCAATAGCTTTTTAAAATTGATTTAACTGTTAGAATAAAATGATTAAGCAGAGGGGCATATATGAAAACTGTGAAAACGAAACAAACAGGATTCTCACTAATTGAGCTTGTCATTGTCATCGTTATTTTGGGGTTACTTGCCGCAACCGCTATCCCTCGGTTTCTAAATGTCACCGATAGTGCTGAAGATGCCAGTGTTGGCGGTGTGGCAGGCGGTTTATCTACCGCAGTGAGTTTTGTTCGTTCACAGTGGGAAGTTGACGGACGCCAAAATAACAGTGTTATTCTTGACGGCACAGCAGTGTCTCTCGACCCGCGCTTTGGTTATCCGACGGGTATCGCAACGACAGATGCCACTGCCATGACGGATGCTAGCTGCCAAGAAGTGTTTAATACTGTGTTGCAGAGCGCACCGCGTAATGTGCTCTACACCCAAGATGCTCGCAATCAACGTTACACTGTACGTGTTATCAATGGTGCCGGTGGCAGTGCTAATGCAATTACAGGTACTACCGTTACGGGTTTAGATTTATGCGTTTATCACCAAGTGGCCTCACTTGTG
Source organism: Shewanella morhuae (assembly GCF_900156405.1). Taxonomy (GTDB): domain Bacteria; phylum Pseudomonadota; class Gammaproteobacteria; order Enterobacterales; family Shewanellaceae; genus Shewanella; species Shewanella morhuae. Next base: position 130,510 of record NZ_FTNN01000007.1, on the reverse strand, counting down.
CTAAACCAAACCACCGGTGTGCCAAACCCTGCGCCCAATTTATCAACAGCAGGTGTTAAAGGGGTCGTTTATAACCCTGGTACAGGTAAAGTGCTAAGCTTTACCCAAACGCCATTTACACCTTAAGCTGTAATATATAGTTTCATTTTGTATATGTTTTAAATAGCTTGATTTGAAATAAGTTAGTTTGAAATGATTTTAGTTTTAAGCGAATTAGCTTAAAAGTGGTTTAATTTAATTAGTACTCACATGAGTTCTCACTTATAAAGAAAGGTAGTTTTATATGAAAAGACAACAAGGTTTTACCTTAATCGAATTAGTTGTAGTGATCATTATCTTAGGTATTCTTGCTGTCACAGCGGCACCTAAGTTTATTAACTTGCAAGGTGATGCGCGTGCTTCTGCAATTCAAGGTATGAAGGGCGCCATTCAAGGTGCAAATAGCTTAGTTTATTCAAAAGCTGCATTAAAAGGTGAAGAGAAAAAAGCGTTTAATGATACTGTTGCCCCATCTGTAGATATTGGCACAGGAACTCCGGCTGTGACACATTACGGCTACCTACAATCCACTGCTGCAGAGTTAAAAAATGCGATGGACTTGAACATTAGTAATACAACTACTGATAAAGTAGATTGGTTTATTGTAGAGGGAGCCGATGGTTCAGCAATGGCAACTATATACCAGGCTGGATCGCCTTATGCTACAGATAGTACTAAAGAGTGTTATGTAACATATACACCAGCAACATCTACAGAAACACCTAAGTATGAAGTTAAGTCAGAAGATTGCTAATTAAATTAATACTAGAATGGCCTGCCTAGCAGGCCTTTTTTTTAGGTGAAATGCGGTTCTTATATGATTTTAAAGAAATGAGTCCGCTAAGAATTTACCGACATTTATTTGCGTTAATCATATAGTTGGCAGAAACTGAACCTAGCACTTGAAATCAGTAATTAACCCGAGTAATGCTTAAATTTCCTATGTCAAAACAGGCTGGATTTACCTTAGTAGAGTTAGTGACGACTATCATCCTGATTTCAATTCTGGCTGTGGTGGTATTGCCACGTCTATTTACCCAGTCATCCTACAGTGCCTATAGTTTACGTAATGAGTTTATAAGTGAGCTGCGTCAAGTGCAGCAAAAGGCGCTTAATAATACCGATAGATGTTTTCGTGTAATGGTTTCTAATACTGGTTATCAAGTGAGTCAATTCCCCACTCGCGCTGAAGCGGTTTGTACGGGTACTGCATTGTCACCCAATCCGCTTTATAGCCAAGCCTTTCAAGGTGGAGCTCAATTAGTACTGGTGAGCACGAATAGCACTAACTTCACTCTCGATTTTGACAGTCGCGGCCGACTCTTTCCCGTGTGTGATGGTAGCTGCATTAGCGTGACCGCCAATGATACTGTGCTGATTAATGTATCCTCTGAGGGATATATTTATGCCAACTAATTCTCGCTTATTTCTTCGCAAACAATCATCGAGTAAGGGCTTCACCTTAATTGAATTGGTGGTAGGCATGTTAGTGATTGGCATTGCGATAGTGATGCTCACCAGCATGTTATTCCCACAGGCTGATCGCGCTGCAAAAACCTTACAGAGAGTACGCAGTGCTGAACTCGCCCATTCATTGATGAATGAAATCTGGGGTAAACGCTATGACCAAAACACCAATGCCAATGGTGGTGTGCCTGCGTGTGGTAGTCCTACGGGTAAAACTTGTACCTTGGCGACTGAGTTAGGCAAAGATAACATTTCTGGAGTCGTAGAGAGTCGTAACAACTTTAATGATGTGGATGATTACAACGGCTTAAATGAAACTACAACTATGTTGAATTCGACTCAAACCTATGTTGATGCTTATCCTAACTATCGTTTAAGTGTCAGTGTGGTTTATGGCAGTGTGGCAAATACTAAGCTAGTCACCATTAATGTGACGACGCCCGACAGCGAAGTGATTACTTACAATATGGTGAGGAGTAATTACTGATGAACTCTTTATCAGCAAAGCGCATGCAAACATCCACGCGAGGCTTTACCTTGGTCGAGATGGTCACAGTTATCTTGATTCTGGGGATTCTTGTGGTTGGCGTGAGTAGTTTTATACTTTTTGGCACCCGAATTTTTGTTGAATCGAGTTCTGTTGACCAAGTGCTCAGTCAAAGCCGTTTTGCTGTGGAGCGTATGACCCGTGAATTACGCAGTGCTTTGCCCAATAGCCTGCGAGTTAATACCGATTCGCTGACCTATCAATGCATTGAATTTGTGCCTATCGAGGCCAGCACGACTTATCTCACTATGCCAATCATCCCCGCAGCTGCCGCGAGTACTGGGATAGTTATTCTAGATAATACTGCGAGTGCGATTCGCGTGAATCAATTCGCTTGGATCTATCCCTTGGTTGATGCCGATGTGTATAGCAGTGCGAGACAAAAACGATCACAGGTTAAAACGATTGCGATCTCGGATCCCTCTTTTGAGCATCAAGTGACGCTGACTTTTACTGCGCCAACACGTTTTGCCGAAGGCTCACCGCGGCAGCGAATTTATTTTGGCACTAATCCGGTAAGTTACTGTTTTGAAAAAGTCGCAGCGAGTAATGAATTACAACTACAGCGTTATAGCAGCTATAACTTCAGCACTATTCAGCCTAAACCTAATATGATGGGAGTTGGCGTGTTGATGGCGCAAAGTGTGGCAAATAGTTTAACAAATAATACCGATCAGCCTCTGACATTGACGCCATCAACCTTGGTTAATAATGCCATGGTGCACTTACAACCTAGATTTAATGTTAATGGTGAGACGTTTCAATACAGACATCAAGTGCAGGTGATTAATGTCCCTTAACTCTGGTCGTAAAACGGCATATAAACGCTCATTATCCAGACCACCGCTATCAAGAGCGTCATTACCTGCGCAGCAACGAGGTAGTGCGCTTATCATCGGTGTGTTTGTAATTACAGTGATGTTTCTATTAGCTTCTGCTCTCATTAATATTGTGCAGGACAGCGATACCGCACTCACCCAAGAAGTATGGGGCACTCGAGCCTTTGCCGCTGCCAATAGTGGCGCCGATGCGGCATTAGCTCAGTTATTTCCATTGAATGGTTCCGTTGGCATTTGCCTAGCAACCAGCACTTGGAATCCCCCTAATGTAACCGGTTTTCATGCCTGTAGTGTGACGTTGACTTGTACAGCATATGCGGTAGACGCAGTGACTCAATATCGGATCAACAGTAAAGCAATATGTGAAAGCGGCGAGACTCGTGTTAGCCGACAAGTAGAGGTAGAAGCCCGTGGTTAGATTTATAACAGTATGTTGTATTCTGCTATTTAGCTGCTCGATTCAAGCCTTTGAGAATATAGACTATGGCAAATATTTCCCCGCAGTGGTTCAAGGCCATCATGGCACAGCTAATGGCTGCGCAAATCCCGCATCCAATTTAACAATTTATAAAGGCTTTATCGATGGAACCAATGGGCAAAATCTTGCTTACTGTTCCAGTAATAAAAGCAGTAATAGTATGAGTAATAATGTCTGTGATGATGGTGCTGGTGGTACTCGTTATTGTGATATTACTGGTCAAGATATTGCTGGATTAGATTTAACGGCAGCCACAAATTTATTCCAGACAAGTAGTGGCACTACAGGCATCAGCTATGGAGAATGCCAAGCCAACGCAATACTTGGTGCAGATAATACGACTGAATTTGGCTCGGTAGTCTTAGATAAAAATAGCTGTAATTTGACATTTTCATCTTCGCACCAAACTTATAAAATAAAGAATTTAATTTTAGATGCATCTACAGTGCTTAATTTATCTGCTGGAGATTATTGGGTTGAAAACTTCACGATTACAGGTGGCACACCAGTTATCAATACCGCTGGCAATGTACGTTTTTTCGTTAAAAACCCAATTAACATATCTGGTGCACTGAAATTTAATCCTAATCGTGCCGGTGAGTTATTATTCTTTGGTTACAGTAATATTGCTTTAAATACTTCAAACATTGTAATTAATGGTTATATCTATAGCGATGCAGACGTCATTGTTAATGGGCGAAATACCATAATCGGGCGTATTACATCACGTAAACTAACGATTAATGAAGATACGGAAATAGTTAACGGGGTAAGCCTTCAACTTAATTACGGTAAGGCGACTACCGCTTCCGTCACCTTCGAACGCGCTTTTCCTACTGGTGTAAAACCTTTAGTCTTTTTAATGCCGACAATATCTACTGCAAATACTAATAATGATGTTCCATCTTCTACTTTCATCACGTCAATATCATCCACAGGCTTTACATGGCGTCAGGCCCAGCCTTCTGGAACAAATAATCCTGCATCAAATATGCAAGAAGTGCACTGGATAGCCGTTACGCCGGGGAATTATACTTTATCAGATGGTACCCCTTTGCGAGCTGGAAGTATTAATATTAATAGCGCCTTTGGCATGAATAATAATGGTTGGGCAAATATTAGCTTAGATAATAACTATTCAGTGGTACTTAATCAGATTCAGACCAATAATAATAATTGTTGGTTGACGAGTGTTACTGAGCCAGCATCCAGAGGGTTAAAGATTAATATGGATGTTTCTCAAGTGTACAAAAAATCAAATAGCCCACAATGCCAGCCTGCAAATATAAAGGATTTGGTAAATGAGTCTGTTGCTTATTTAGCTTTACCCATTGCCAAAGGTATTATTAATTTAAATGGTGCGGATGTTCGTTATCAATTCGGTACAGCAATGACCCATTCAGGGGGGGAGCAGTACCAAAACGTTAGCCGAACAATGTGCCTATAACACTGGGTTGATTGGATTTACTAATCCGCCAACGTTAGTTGCAGGCAAAAACTCTCATAATGGTAGCGACGGTGGCTGGTTAAGGCGCTGTAATCTAAGTGCAACTCAGGTCAGTATGGTCAATGACGAAGATACCTATGGCGATAATGATCGTTCTCATGCATCTGAAAATTACGGTTTTGTTGCTTTCGAGAAAGCTGCCCCCGTTTTACAATGCTTTAATGATCAATTTTCCCAAAGTCCTTTAAGTAGTGATTGGGTGGTATCGACAAGCAGTGGTACTTTCACACCATCGATTGTAGGTAATCGTTTACGCTTAACAGAAGCTAAATCCAACCAATCGACGGCATCGACTTATCAACGATTATTTCCTGCAGCCAATAACCTAGTCGAAATTCAGTTTGACCATTATGCCTACGGTGGTAATGGCGCTGACGGTATGAGTGTAGTGCTATCTGATGCTGCCATAACGCCGCAGCCGGGCGCTTTTGGTGGGCCTTTAGGTTACGGTTATAAACCTGGTATTAGTGGGTTTGCGGGTGGTTGGCTTGGTGTTGGAATTGACGAGTACGGCAATTTCTCCGGTGAAGGTGGTAGCACTAATATCGGGCAGCGCCGACAGTCAGTTGCGGTGCGTGGCTCGGGTGTAGGAACGAGTGGGTATCGTTATTTACGTGGCACTTGCAGTAACGGTACGACGAATACGGGAAGTAACTGTTTATCGCCAGCGGTGGATGGTAATAATGTGTCGCCAGCGCACAGATATAAAATCACTATCGACTCGCAGTTATCTAGCCAGTCAGTGGTCAAAATTGAACGTAATACAGGTTCGGGATTTGTGACCTTAATCCCAGCGTTCAACGCGGTGGCTGAATCTGAACAAGCGGCTGTCCCCAGTGATTTTTTATTGTCTTTAACGGGCTCTACTGGTGGTTCAAATAACAATCACGAAATTGATAATGTGCAAATATGTGCTTTAAAATCAAATCCTATAGGCACTCAAATTGATCATTTTGAGTTTGACCATACGGGTCAAGGGCTCACTTGTAATACCCAAACGGTAACGATTCGAGCTTGTGCTAATGCAAATTGTAGCCAACTTTTTACTGAGCCTCTTAGTGCCACGTTGTTACCTGACTCGATAAATGATAGTGTGTGGGTTGGTGGTAATCAAGTGAGTTTTAGTGGTGGAACAACACAATTACAACTACGGCGGAATACGCCCGGAGTGGTCACGTTAGGCGTAAAGGGTTCAAATCCTACTACTAAACCATTGAGTAAGACTCTTTGTCGGATTGGATCAGGAGAATTAAGTGGCAGTAATTGTTCGCTGGCTTTTGCTGACAGTGGTTTTATTTTTGATGTCCCTGATAAGCTAGCAAATAAGCCAGTAGACGTATTAGTTAAAGCGGTGAAAAAATCAGATGTAACTCAGCAATGTATTCCGAGCTTCCAAGATAAGACGAAGAGTCTCAGTTTTTGGAGTGACTATGTGGAACCGAGCGCTCCCATCTTATCAAAAGCAATCACAGTTAATGGCGCTTCTATTAGTGGTGTTAGTTCGGCTCCAACACCTTTTAGCCTAACTTTTGACACAAAAGGTGAAGCAACAATTTCGGTAAATTATCCTGATGCCGGCAAGTTACAGTTAGATGCTAAGTATACGGGTACGGGGGATGAGCAAGGTTTAGTGATGACGGGTGCAGATCCATTTGTCAGTGTACCGGCTGGGTTATGTGTCAAACCCGTAGATGCCAATGCTAGCTGCGCAAGCGCGAGTATGGCGTGTAATGTTTATCGTAAGGCTGGCCAATCCTTTGGCATGACAGTGCAAGCCATGGCGTGGGAGAGGGATTCAGACACAGACTTTTGTACTGGCAATTTATCTACCCCCAACTTCAGTGATAAGACTATGACACTTGCGAGCAAAGTGGTGGCTCCTGCTATCGCTATTGGTGGCCGAGATGGCGCATTAGGTGTTGCATCCTATAGTCATATAGCAAATAGCACTAATATTAATACTATTCTTAATCAAACGATTAGTGAGGTTGGCGTGTTCCAGCTTACTGCCAAAGCAAGCAGTAATTACCTCGGTGCTGCCAGTAGTTTGAATATTCCGCTTGGCTACTCAGCCAATATTGGCCGCTTTGTCCCCGATAGATTTTTGGTGAGCGAGGCATTCGTGTATCCAGCCTGCGATAGCTTTAGCTATATGGATCAATCATTCTCAATGTCGATGACATTAAGCGCACTAAATATCGCCGGCGATATAACGAAAAACTACTTTGCACCGTTTTCTTTTGCCACAGCCAAGCTTGTGGGCGAAAACATCAATAATGGTATCGATTTACAAAGTCGATTAAGCACCTTACCCATAATATCAACCAGTTGGATAAAAGGTGTAGCAAGCTTAGATAACAGTTATCGAGCGAACTTCAGCCGAGTGACACCTAATGTATTGACCAATTTGTATCAGGATGGCCCCTTCGAGTTGCTTGATATTGGTGTGCAAGTATTAGATAACGATCCACATCCTAATGGGATTAACTCGTATGTAGCCTCACCGGATATGGATGCCGCAACGACAGGAAATTGTGCGAACTGTACTGCAAAAAAAATCACCACCCAAAAACTTCGCCACGGGCGAGTGGTAATGGATAACACCTATGGCCCAGAGACTGAAATACTACGTATGCCGACGCGGGCTGAGTATTGGAATGGCAGTAGCTGGGTCTTGAATAGTGATGATAGTTGTACAGTCGTTAACGCTAGTTTGGCGTCACAAACCGATGATATTAACCTTGGCTATAGTTTTGAGCCTGATTTAGTCGCAGGGCAAAGTATTGAGCGTTCTGGCAGCATGCCAAAATTTCAGGCAGGTCAATTTGATTTGCTTTGGCGGGCGGTTACAACCAGTGGCGCGCTATATCGTGGGCAAGTTACCGCGCCTTTAGATGTGCCGAGTTGGCTTGAATGGTACTGGAATTGGAATGATATTACGCCAACAATCACGGTCGACCCTCGAGCGAGTGCATATTTTGGCCGTTATCGAGGTCATGATCGAATTATTTACTGGCGTGAGGTGGATTAGTTTAAGTCATTTATTGGCTAAAAACTGACAAGTAAAAAACGCAATGCTTAATCAGTTATTGGAGATTTATTGGACTTGGCGCGATAAATCTTAATCGTAAAATGGATGTTTTTAGTGGTTAAATTGTTGCAGCGTTGTGTGCGCTCAGGTTTTTACTGTATTTTTTTACGCCATTAAACTGTGATATGCGCTTAAATATTGTATTTTCGGTGTAGATTTGAAAAAAAATCACTTCATTAGCGATTGTTGGCCCCATCGGTCTTGTAGAATCAGGGTGGCATTGATAAAGTTAGCTGATTTTTCTTTTCTTCTGGCTCCACAGAATACAGGCTAGTTACATGTTTAAGAAGCTACGTGGCATTTTTTCTAATGATCTATCGATCGATTTGGGTACAGCGAACACATTAATTTATGTGCGTGGTGAAGGCATAGTTCTAGATGAGCCTTCCGTTGTTGCTATACGTGGTGAGCGCGGTGGCTCAGGTCAGAAATCTGTTGCTGCAGTCGGCACAGAAGCTAAACAAATGCTAGGGCGAACACCTGGCAATATCCAAGCTATCCGTCCAATGAAAGACGGTGTTATTGCTGATTTTTATGTGACAGAAAAAATGCTACAGCACTTTATTAAGCAAGTGCATAACAATAGCTTTTTTCGTCCAAGTCCACGGGTGTTAGTGTGTGTGCCTGTTGGCGCAACGCAGGTTGAACGCCGTGCAATCCGCGAATCGGCCATGGGCGCCGGTGCTCGTGAAGTTTATTTGATTGAAGAGCCAATGGCTGCTGCAATCGGTGCGGGTTTACCGGTATCTGAAGCGACGGGTTCTATGGTCGTCGATATTGGTGGTGGTACTACTGAAGTCGCCATTATTTCACTCAATGGCGTAGTGTACTCATCTTCAGTGCGTATCGGTGGTGATAAGTTTGATGATGCGATTATCAACTATGTTCGTCGTAATTACGGCAGTTTGATTGGTGAAGCTACGGCTGAGCGTATCAAGCATACTATCGGCACCGCTTATCCTGGCGATGAAGTACTCGAAATCGAAGTCCGCGGTCGTAATTTGGCTGAAGGTGTACCGCGTAGCTTTACACTGAACAGCAACGAAATTTTAGAAGCGCTGCAAGAGCCATTATCTGGCATTGTTAGTGCTGTTATGGTGGCCTTAGAGCAATCTCCACCAGAACTAGCTTCTGATATTTCTGAGCGCGGTATGGTATTAACTGGCGGCGGCGCATTACTGCGTGATTTAGACCGTTTATTAATGCAAGAAACCGGAATACCCGTAATGGTAGCGGATGACCCATTAACCTGCGTAGCGCGCGGTGGTGGTAAAGCCCTCGAAATGATTGATATGCACGGCGGCGATCTGTTCTCCGAAGAAACCTAATTTAACTTCGGTATGGGGCGGCTAATCACCGCCTTAGCTCTCCTATGAAGCCAATTTTTGTTCGTGGTATTTCAAACCAATTCCGTCTGACACTGGCAATTATATTGTCGGTGTTTTTGCTCGTGGCTAATCATCGCCTCGATCCTGTTCGACAATCTCTGGCCTCTGTTTTTAGCCCATTACAGTATTTGGCGAGTGCGCCCGGCGTTGTGCTTGACTGGTCTTCTGAAAGTTTTGCCACCCGCAATATGCTGGCGTTGCAAAATAAAGAGCTGCTGCGACAACAACTGCTGATGAGTGAGCGCTTACAGCGTTTTGAACACTTGCGCCAAGAGAATGAACGCCTGCGGGCACTTTTAGGCTCTCCTGCCTATCTTGACTCGCGTAGAATGGTGGCTGAGGTATTAGAGGTCGCCAGCGATCCGTTTCATCAATATGTTGTCCTTAATCACGGTTCACGTAGTGGAGTATTTGTCGGCCAACCGGTAGTTGATGCACAAGGGGTTGTGGGTCAAGTGGTACAAGTCAGTGAGATGACCAGTCGGGTACTATTGCTCTCTGATGTATCACATGGCTTACCCGTACGTATCACCCGTAATGATGTGCGCCTTGTCGCCAATGGTACAGGCGAGTTGGATGAGATAGAGCTGCGCCATGTAGCTAAAAGTACCGATATTCGTGTTGGTGATTTACTGGTGACATCCGGTTTAGGTAATCGTTTCCCTGAAGGTTACCCTGTTGCACGGGTGATGGAAGTGTTGACTGAAGATGGCCAAAGCTATGCTCGTGTTACTGCGCAACCGTTAGCGGCTTTAGATCGTATTCGATATTTACTGCTCATTTGGCCCGCGAGTGATTCTGGTGTGACTTTACCCAATCAATTGGTTGCGCCAGCGGCTGATCATCCTGCTGTTACTGATGAGTCTAATACCGATACAACCATTCCTGCAGTTAAGACAGTGACTCCTCAGGTTAAGCTAATCACGCCCGACACTAATGCGGCTAAACCAGTAGCATCTACGCCAGCTACTGTTAATCCGTCAGCGGAAACCGTTCGTCCTGCCACTGAGGTAAATCAATGAGTTTCCAAGCCGCCAATGGGCGCCTCATCGTTTGGGTGACATTATTTGTGGGGATTATCAGCCAGATTATGCCCTTACCAAGTGCGGTTGATGCGTGGCGACCAGACTGGTTATTGATGATTATTATGTATTGGTCTATTGCGTTACCCCATAGATACAATATTTTAACCGCATGGGTTTTAGGGCTTATTTTAGATATTTTATTGGGCGCTACCTTAGGTGTGCGTTCTTTGGCCATGTCGTTGGTCATTTATATCGCTATTTTACATTGCCAACGTTTGCGTAATTTCCCTAAATGGCAGCAATCGTTGGTGATCATGCTACTGCTCTGTATTTATCACTTAGTCATTTACTGGGTGGAATTTGTGATGCAAGAAGCGGTTTTCCATACGGATTTATTTTTGCCCGCCATTTCAGGATTAATCATCTGGCCGTGGATATTTTGGATTTTACGTCGCGTACGACGTCATTATAAGGTTCGCTAATTATGAATTTAGTGCTCGCTTCGACTTCACCGCGCCGCAAAGAGTTATTGGCACAAATTGGATTGGGTCGCCCCGAATTTAGTTTTACGCAAGTGGCTCCAGATATTGATGAAACGCCACAATTACGTGAAACGCCAATAGATTACGTGCAGCGTTTAGCGGCTGAAAAGGCCCATGCAGGACTCGCATTATGTGCTGGTATGTCACAACCTGCTGTATTAGGTTCTGATACTATCGTAGTGTTTGAAAACCAAATACTAGGGAAACCTACCGATGCCGCCGATGCTAAGCGAATGCTCAGTGAGTTATCTGGTCAACTGCATACCGTGATGACGGCGATAGCATTGGTGTATCGTAAGGATGAGTCATCCTTAACAGCAAAAACTTTAGTACGATTAGTGCAAACACAAGTGCGTTTTTGCACTTTATCCAAAGCAGAAATTGAAGCTTATGTTGCCTCAGCAGAGCCGATGGATAAAGCGGGTAGTTACGGTATACAAGGTATGGGTGGCTGCTTTGTTGCGGCAATTGACGGCAGCTATTCTGGCGTAGTGGGTTTACCTTTAGTCGAAACCCGCGAATTGTTAGCCGAGGTTGGGATCATCTGACTTAGTGTTACCGTATTACGCTTTTGACTTGAGGTTAGAATGAAGTTGACCGAGGTGGCCGGCTGTTAATCGAGCCGTCGAAGTGACTTTTTACCGTTGATGCTTTATTCGGTTTTCATGCTTAGAAAATATGTAACTTCGATTAATTAATCTAGTTTCCCGAATGGGGTGAATCGTGAATACCAGTCGCTTAAATCCAAATAAAATACAGCGCAAGATGGGTTCAGAATTACTGATCAATGTAACGCCATCAGAGGCGCGCGTTGCCTTAGTTGAGCATGGTGTGCTGCAAGAAGTGCATATTGAACGCCGAATGAAACGGGGTTTAGTCGGCAATATTTATAAAGGTAAAATCAGCCGTGTGTTACCCGGCATGCAAGCGGCTTTTGTTGATATTGGCTTAGAAAAGGCGGCATTTTTACACGCTTCTGACATAGTGCCGCACACTGAGTGTGTCGCTGATGTTGAGAAAGGTCATTTCGTTGTTCGTGATATCGCCGAATTAGTCCGTCAAGGGCAAGATATTATGGTGCAAGTAGTTAAAGATCCGCTCGGTACTAAGGGCGCCCGTCTAACTACCGATATCACTCTGCCTTCGCGTTATTTAGTATTTATGCCAGGTTCTAGCCATGTGGGCGTTTCACAACGTATTGAGCTAGAAGAAGAGCGTAATCGCCTTAAACAAATCACTCTGCCTTATGTGGATGATGACGGTGGTTTTATTATTCGCACCGCCGCTGAAGGGGTGGGTGAAGATGAATTATCCCAAGATGCAGCATTCTTGCGCCGTGTTTGGTCCAAAGTCAGCGAACGTCGTAAGCGCAGTGGCGTGTCTCTGTTATACCAAGATTTAGCATTACCGGTGCGGATTGTGCGTGATTTTGTTGGCACTGAGCTTGACCAAATTCAAGTAGATTCTCGCGGTACTTTTGCTGAGTTACAGTCTTTTGCTCAAGAGTTTATGCCTGAGATTGCGCAAAAGATTGAACATTATTCAGGCCCTGCGCCTATTTTTGATCTCTACGATGTGGAGAACGAAATTCAGCGAGCGCTGGGTCGTAAGGTTGAACTTAAGTCTGGCGGTTATCTGATTATCGATCAGACCGAAGCTATGACCACAGTCGATATTAATACTGGCGCTTTTGTTGGGCACCGCAATCTTGAAGAAACCATCTTCAATACTAATCTTGAAGCAACCCAAGCCATCGCGAGACAGTTACGTCTGCGTAATCTCGGTGGCATCATTATTATTGATTTTATCGACATGATGACCGCAGATCATAAGGCTCGGGTACTCAGTAGCTTAATCAGCGCTTTGTCTAAGGACAGAGTTAAAACCAATGTGAGTGGTTTTTCAGGCTTAGGTTTAGTTGAAATGACTCGCAAGCGTACCCGTGAAAGTTTAGAGCATGTCGTGTGCGGAGAATGCCCTGCGTGTCATGGCACAGGCAGTATGAAAACTGTTGAAACGGTTTCCTACGAGGTGTTTCGCGAGATTATTCGCTTGAATCGCGCCTACGATGCTGATGAGTTTTTATTGTATTGCGCGCCTGCGGTGTACCAAAGTTTGCATACCGATGAAAACCATCAGATTGCCGAGCTTGAGGTATACATTGGTAAGCGTATCCGTTTACAGAATGAGCCCATGTACTCGCAGTACAAATATGATGTGGTAATGATGTAGTGGCTGCGCCTTTGACTGCAAAAAAAATAAGCCGTTTTTGTTGGCAACTTTTGGCGCTGGTTTTAGTGGTGTTTGCGCTTGCAGTCAGTTTAATCCGCGGTTTGTTACCTCAAGTTGATGAGGTGCGTCAGCAACTGGCCAATTACGTAAAAAACGAATATAAAATCGATGTACAAGTGGGAGAGTTATCCGCCCATTGGCAAGCATTTGGCCCCGCTATTAATATAAATCACTTAGTTATTCCGCCGCAGGATGCCCTGCCGGTGACAGTGATAATCAAAAATGTGCAAGTAAAACTCGATTTTTGGCAATCATTGCTCACGCTGACTCCACGTATTGAAGATGTCAATTTTGATGGCGTACATGTCGCGCTAAATATAGATAAGTTAGCTGATAACAAGGCGAACGCAGCGGAGACTCCTCCCCAAATTGATTGGCTTTATGCCTTATTGCTCAAGCAACTCGATAGGTTCTCCCTTACCGACGCCACCGTGCAATTACTCAGTTTACGCCAAGAGTTTCGCCCTATTAATATTCGCCACTTAAACTGGCGCAATAATGGCGAACGTCACCGCGGTGCAGGGGAGTTGTATCTGGATAATAATGCCACTGAGCATGAATCGCTGGCATTACAGTTAGATATTAATGGTGATGGGGCAAAACCCGATAGCTTAAGTGGGCAAATGTATCTGGCTGCTACATCGTTAGATTTAGGCGAGTGGGCTTCACGCCAGAGCAACTCTTATGAATCAAACCAAAAGTTACCCTTAGAAGGCGTGGTGAATCTACAGGCTTGGCTGACGTTTGCTAATCGCAGTATTAGCTCAGCGATGGTGCATTTTGAACCTAGTTGGTTGCAATGGACGTTACAGCAATCGGCACAAAAATTTGAAATTCAGGCGGGTGATATCATTTGGCAGCCCACAGCAACTGGCTGGAAAGTACAAAGTACGGGGCTTGATTTTATCACTAATGGTGAGCATTGGCCGACGTTAACCTTGGCTGCTAAAAGCGAGAATGATCAATTTTTTGCTTATGTAAATCAACTCAACGTTCAAAATTTACTGCCTTTGTTACCGTTATTTCCGGGTGTTGATAACGAGGTATTGCACCAATGGACTGCGCTATCTCCCAAGGCCAGTATTGGGCCTATTCGATTATACCAACAAGCTGACCAGCCTTTACTTGCCAGCACAAATATAACGCAGTTACATTGGCAAAAAGTCGGCGGTATTCCTAGCACAAACCCCTTGGATATTAACTTACGCTGGCAAGATAAAAGTCTCCTGCTGTCACTGCCTGAACAGACCTATCAAGTTGATTTCGGTGATGAGTTTTCTGCGCCGCTAGTGTTTAATGGCGCGCCGATGACGGGGCGATTCGATAGCGAAACCCTAACCTTAAGCGTGCCGCAATTGCAGCTCAATAATGATGACGTTAGTGTCGACTCTGCACTGATGTTAGATTTCAGTCACGCAATCCATATGGCGCTGAGCGCGAATGTTCATATCAACGATGTCGCCAATGCCGACAAATATTTCCCCAAGAAGGCGATGGGCGAGTCGCTGGCCGAATATTTGGATACTGGACTTAAAGCAGGCCAAACCCAAGATGCGCAAGTGGTTTGGAATGGTCCATTAAATGGTTTCCCCTTTGATGATAATAGTGGCGTATTTCAGGCGGCATTTACGCTAACCAATGCTAAGTTTCAGTTTCAACCCGATTGGCCCGCTGTCACCGATTTATCCCTTAATGCCTTATTTGAAAATGCCGGTATGGATTTATGGGTAAACCACGGCAAGCTGATGGCGGTGGATGCTAGCGGCGCGCATGTTTATATTCCTGCCATTGGCGAGCAAACGCTGCTGAGGATTGAAGCTGATCTTGCCGTCCAAGGCAACGATGCAACCAAAGTGTTGCAGGCTTCGCCTTTAGCCAGTTCTGTGGGGAAAACCTTAGAGGTTGTGCAAGTACAAGGCGCTGTGACTGGCCGTTTAGATCTCAGTATTCCGCTGTATGATGGTGCCAACGAAGAGATTCGCGGTCAAATTAATTTTAATAATACGCCGGTATATATTGCGCAGCCAGGGGTGCAACTTAAGGACGTGACTGGCACCGTCGATTTTGCTAACCAAATCGTTACGGGCAAAGGGATTAATGCGCGTGTGTTTGAACAGCCGCTTAATTTAACTTTTAATACCGAGCCTAAAGGCAAGGACTTTGGTCTTAATCTTAAGCTTAAAAGCCGCTGGGATCTCAGCCGGCTACCCGCAGAGTTACATTCTCCTTTGAGTGATTTTTATCAAGGAAAAGTCAATTTTGATGGTGGCTTGACTATGCTATTTACTGAGCAAGGTTATGATATACAAGCTAACGTCACCTCAGATCTTATCGGCACGCAACTGTTACTCCCAGGATACTTTGCTAAATCCGCAGATGAGCCTCGGCCTTTGGTTGCGGAATTTGCGGGTAATCAAGATAGCACCTCGCTCAATATCAAAGTTGCCAATCATGCTGAGTTTATCGGTGGCTTTGAGGCAAGTAAGGGCGTGAATCTGAGTTATTTTGACTTACTATTAGGTCGATTATTTGATGAAGGCGAAGCCAGAAATACCGACCAAGGTCATATTCAAGCGGATCTCGGTCAGGCAACATTAGCGGATTGGCAGCCGGTGATAGACGCTTTCGTTAATAAAGAAACTGCGCCGAAAACGGGTATTTTAGTTGATGAATCGTCCCATGGGAGTCTATTTCCTAACGTGAGTGCAATTGATGCACATATCGGCCATTTCGATCTTGCTGGACAACCGCTTACCGAACTTACCTTAAATGCTAAACCTAATGAAACCGGTTGGCGCTTTAATATCCTTGCTAATGAATTTGATGGCAGTGTTGATTTTTATCCCAATTGGCGCACTCAGGGCCTTAAAGTCGTGGCGAATAAACTGTATTTATCCCCTGAGATAGCCTCGGCTGCCGAGTCTGGTTTTAGTCGTGATCAAGTGTTCACTAACTTGCCGCCCGTTGCTATTAACGTGGAAGATTTTCGTTTTCATGATAAGCAACTAGGTAAGTTAGTGTTTCAGGCGACGCCGCAACCTGACGGTTATAAAATTCAAACTCTGTCGTTAACAACCCCTAACGTGAGCTTGCAAGGCAGTGGTATTTGGCAGCAAGCTGATCAGAATCGAACTGAACTTAATGTTGAGTTAAAGGCGAAACAATTTGATCATTTATCGGCGCTCTTGGGTATCGATCCTGGAGTAAAAGAGGCGCCGCTGAAAATAAATGCCAACGTGTCTTGGCAAGGGGCTCCCTATGCGTTTTCCCTCGAAACCTTAAACGGTAAAGTGAAGTTTGACCTCGGTAAAGGTCACTTATCTGAGGTGAGTGATAAGGGCGCGCGCATCTTCTCTCTGTTTAGCTTAGATTCCCTAGTGCGTAAACTGTCACTGGATTTTACCGATGTTTTTGGTCAAGGCATGTATTTCAACTCCTTCAACGGCAATCTCCAAATTGACAATGGCGTGGTAAAAACCACGGATACCGAAATGGATGCCATTGCTGGTAATATGAAGGTGCGTGGTTTCACTAATCTCACGACAGAGAGTTTAAATTACGATATTCGCTTTGTACCGCAGTTAGCCTCAAGTGTGCCTACAGTGGTATTACTTAGCACCAGTGCTTGGACACTAGGAATAGGTGCATTTGCACTGACAAAAGTGCTTGAACCTGTGATTGAAATCATTTCAGAAATTCGTTTTCGAGTGACTGGCACTATGGCCGAACCTGTGGTTGAAGAATTGGAACGTAAGAGTAAAGAGATTGAAATTCCCGAGTCTATCCTACCGATAGTGGGTGTTGAGCGCCCTGCAGTACCGGTCGGCGCTGCGAGTCAAACTCAACCCGCAGCTAAGAAAACTGAAGCGACCGAGACACCAGAGGCGCAAAGTCAAGAGGTTAAGCCTACAGAACAGGTTGAAGAGCCTAGATCACCAGTACAGGCCCCAGCGTCTGCCACACCCGAAAAAAGCCAAGTAGTAGAGCCGATTAAACAAATTCAGGGAGGTAAGAATGCACATCAGCCTGTTGCAATGCCAGAGCAGTCGCGACGTCAGCGCCAATCTGCTGTTTATCGAATCGCAGCTTAAGGCACTCTCGCGGGAAGCCCTTAATAAAGACAATCTCCATACACCTCATTTAGTGGTATTACCTGAATGTTGTTTATTGTTTGGTGGCCACGAAAGTCAGCAACTGGCTTATGCGGGCGATACCCACAACAGTCCGCTCAAATCGGCGTTAAGTGCACTTGCAGCTAAGTATCAGGTCTTTATGGTTGCGGGTACTATCCCAGTATTAGCAGACGATGGCCGTGTCTATAGCCGCAGTTATCTGTTTGATGATAAAGGTGATACGTTAGGGCATTACGATAAACTACATCTCTTTGATGTGGATATTGCCGATGGTACAAAGCAATATCGCGAGAGCGAAACCTTCTGCCCAGGGGATCACATTAGCGTTATCGATACACCTTTTGGCAAAATTGGCCTAGCCATCTGTTATGATTTACGCTTTGCCGACTTATTTAGGGCGATGCGTCTTGCTGGGGCTGAGATCATTACCTTGCCATCGGCTTTTACTAAAGTGACCGGCGAAGCTCATTGGCAGGTGTTGTTGCAGGCAAGAGCCATTGAAACGCAATGCGTTATTCTTGCAGCGGCTCAGTGGGGACAGCATAACGAAGGTGGCCGTGAAACCTGGGGACAGAGCATGATCGTCGGTCCTTGGGGCAACATTTTGGCCCAGCGTAAAACCGGTACGGGTTGGGTACAGGCTGAAGTTGACTTAACCGAACTGCACGATATTCGCCGTAAAATGCCCGTTATGCAGCATAATCGTTTTCTTGAGCCAAGCTTGAAATAACCGTGCGCACTGGCGAGCGGCACTATCCAATTAGACCGCGATTGACATACAGAATTAGTACAACGAATTTACACTCAGAATATTAAGATCCCTTGGGATCAAAGAGAGCATCGATGCCATTTTTAGCACAAGTAGAGCAAAGTTTATTGAAGAATGGGTTAGCGTTAGATGGCCTACAGGGTTATCTCAACACTATACATCAACACAAAATCGATTATTCCGATCTCTATTTTCAAGGTAGTCGCCATGAGTCTTGGGTGCTGGAAGACGGCATCATTAAAGACGGTAGTTTCCACATTGAACGTGGTGTGGGTGTGCGTGCTATTAGCGGTGAAAAAACCGGTTTTGCTTATGCCGACGATATTACACCAGCCGCCTTAAGCGCCGCAGCAGAGGCCGCGCGTGGTATTGCTAGCGCAGGCGAGCAAACTCAAGTTCGCGCATTTAAGCGCCGTAAGGCATTAGCCTTGTACGACAGTTTAGATCCCATTGCCGCGATGGAAGAAGTCAAAAAGATTAATCTGCTAAAAGAAGCCGATGCTTTTATTCGCAGTTTAGATAGCCGCATTATCCAAGTGGTTGTTAGCTTGGCGGGCGTGCACGAAGAAATTTTAATTGCCGCAAGTGACGGTACGCTAGCGGCCGATATCCGCCCTTTAGTGCGCTTTAATTGCAGTGTGATTTTAGAAGAAAACGGCAAACGTGAGCGTGGCGGTGCAGGTGGCGGTGGTCGCCATGACTACGGCGTATTAATGGCCAGCGACGATACTGGTTTACCTATGTGTTTTGCCTTTGCTCGCGAAGCGGTGCGTCAAGCGCAGGTCAACCTCAATGCAATCGATGCGCCAGCGGGCGAAATGCCAGTGGTGTTAGGCAATGGCTGGCCGGGCGTATTGCTTCATGAAGCCGTGGGTCATGGTTTAGAGGGCGACTTTAACCGTAAGGGCAGCAGTGCTTTCAGCGGTAAAATGGGACAACTCGTTGCTTCTAAATTAGTGACTGTGGTTGATGATGGTACTTTACCTAATCGTCGCGGTTCACTTAGCATTGACGATGAAGGTGTTCCGACCCAAAGAACCGTATTAATTGAAGACGGTATTTTAAAGGGTTATATCCAAGACAAACTCAATGCACGCTTGATGGGTGTGGCACCAACGGGTAACGGTCGCCGCGAATCTTACGCACATTTGCCTATGCCGCGTATGACCAATACCTATATGACGGCGGGTGAGTCAGATCCAAGTGAGATCATTAAATCGGTCAAAAAGGGCATTTACGCCCCTAACTTTGGTGGCGGCCAAGTGGATATTACCTCGGGTAAGTTTGTATTCTCCGCATCTGAAGCCTATTTGATTGAAAATGGTGAAGTGACTCAAGCAATTAAGGGCGCAACCTTAATCGGCAATGGTCCAGAGGCGATGAGCCAAATTTCGATGGTCGGTAACGATATGGCGTTAGATCAAGGCGTTGGCGTTTGTGGTAAAGATGGACAAAGCGTACCCGTGGGCGTTGGTCAACCGACCTTGAAGTTAGATCGTTTAACGGTGGGCGGTACGGCATAGTTCAGGTTCGTCATTGTCTTTATACCCAAACAACCTGAAGAGGCTACAGTGCCTATCTTCAGGTCGCTTGGGTATATAGCTGCTTACTATGATGGATGTTATCATTCGCAAATGGAAATAGAGTAACTACTCTAGAGGTGTTAATGAAACTATCAAAAGTGGCTTGGTTATGCCTTCTATCATTGCCTTTGGCGAGTCATGCACAGCCGATTAGCTTTACCGACGCTTGGCAACAAATGCTAAAAGTGAGCGATAAGCTACAGGCGAAATCGCAGGAAGTTAACCGTGCTAAGGGTGAGCAAGAGGCTGGCGAGAGCTTAAATCTGCCCTCGTTGAGCATTAATGGTAGCTATACCCACCTTGAAAAACCCATCGAACTCGATCTTCGCGATCTCAATCCATTAGCCTCACTTGATCCTGCGACGTTACCGCCAGCTCTTGGCGGAGCACTAGCAGGTATTCCGGGGGCAATGTTTGTCACGCCTTTTACCGAGCAAGATATCTTCCGAGCTAGCTTGCAAGCCATGTGGCCAATTTATACCGGTGGGCAGATCACAGCCGCTCAAGGTATACAGGCCGCTATGGTGGCCGAGAAACAGCAAGAGTTGCAATTAGTCACGCGCGATTTATTTACTTTACTGGTAGACAGATACTACGCCGTTGATGTCACTCAGGCGTTAGTGAGCACGCAAACTGAGCTAGTAAGCTCGCTAACTAAGCATGTTGACCATGCGTTAGCGTTAGAGCGAGAAGGGCAAATCGCTAAGGTTGAACGGCTTAATGCGCAGGTTGCCTTAGACAATGCCAAAGTTAATTTAGGCAGTGCTCGCCGCCAGCACGAAATGGCAGTCATCGCTCTGTCACGCATGTTGCAGCAAAGCGATGTTGGCACGCAGTCACCTTTATTTGTTTTGCCGCATGCGCCCTCCTTAGACCAGCTTACTCAAGTGACCCTGAGCCAACATCCGGCGCTAAAATTACTCGAAGCAAAAGAGACACAAGCCAATGGCTTGGTTTCATTAGAACAGGGCAAGTATCACCCCAGCGTATTCCTGTTTGGTAATTACACGCTTTACGAAGATGACAGCCTATTTTCTCAGGTAGAACCTGATTGGATGGTCGGCGTGGGCGTTAAAGTGCCAATACTGAGCCGTGATGGTCGTAGCGGTAAGGTTGAAGCGGCGAAAAGCGCCTTATTGCAAGCCCGTTACACTAAGGCACAAACGCGGCAGGATTTAAGTCTGTTAGTGGATCAAAGTTATCGTCAATT
The DNA here is from genome assembly GCF_900156405.1 of Shewanella morhuae. GTDB lineage: Bacteria > Pseudomonadota > Gammaproteobacteria > Enterobacterales > Shewanellaceae > Shewanella > Shewanella morhuae. Next base: position 109,600 of record NZ_FTNN01000007.1, on the reverse strand, counting down.
ATTACAAGCTGAAGAAGAAGTAAAAGCGCTCGATACTTCACTTGAACTGGCCACTGAAAATCTACGCCTGCGAGAAATCGCGTTTAATCAAGGGCTTTCTACGTCTATTGACAGAGTCGATGCTGAGCTGAAACTGAGCGCCGTTAACACTCAACAGCTGGCTGCCCGTTATCGTTATGTGCAAGCCTATGCTCGATTAATGGCCATTAGTGGTCAACTAGATGAATTTATTGGTCGCACCGCTGACCGCACACTGTCGCAGGAGACAAACAATGCGCGCTAACAGAATACTTGCCTTGGTGGCGTTGGTCGCATTAGGCCTTATTTTAGCCTACGGCCTTAAGTTGGCTTACAGCCCGCAGCCGAGCTTATTGCAGGGGCAGATTGAAGCGCGCGAATATAACGTATCTTCTAAGGTTCCTGGCCGCGTTGAGCAAGTGCTCGTTCGCCGCGGCGATCGTGTGGCTGAAGGTGATTTATTATTCGCTATCCACAGCCCAGAATTAGACGCTAAGTTAATGCAGGCCGAAGGTGGCCGCGACGCCGCCAAAGCGAAACAATCGGAAGCCGACAACGGCGCTCGTCGCCAAGAGATCATGGCAGCTAAAGAACAATGGCTTAAAGCCCAAGCGGCGGCAACGCTCGCTAAAACGACCTATAACCGGGTGGAAAACCTGTTCAATGAAGGCGTGGCAGCAAGACAAAAACGCGATGAAGCCTTTACCCAATGGCAGGCAGCAAAATATACAGAACAAGCGGCGCTAGCCATGTATCAAATGGCGCAGGAAGGCGCGCGCGTTGAACTTAAAGCAGCCGCCGCGGGTAATGCGCGTATGGCTGAGGGCGCAGTGAAAGAGGTTAGCGCGATTATGCAGGATAGCCAAATGCGCGCCCCCAAAACGGGCGAAATCAGCGATGTACTCTTGCAAGCGGGTGAATTGGCACCAAGTGGTTTTCCCATCGTGAGCCTGATTGATATGCAAGATGCATGGGCGGTGTTCCAAGTGCGAGAAGATCAGCTTAAAGGCTTTAAAAAAGGTCAAAAAATTCAGCTGAACATTCCGGCACTCGAGCAGGATATTGAATTTACTGTGTCGCATATTAGCGTCATGGGTGAGTTTGCCACATGGCGCTCGACCGAAAGTGGCCACGATTTTGATATGCGTACCTTCGAGGTTGAATTGCGTCCAAGCCAGCCAATTAGCGACCTACGTGTCGGCATGTCTGTTTTACTGCGTGGTGAGTAAGGGCTGTGACTGAACGCACGCCAGACACCAATACGGTGGACAATAGTCAGCAGTCACCCTCGCGCATTAGTTTTATCGCGTTGGTGCGCCGTGAGCTGCGCGCCCTGTGGCACGACCCTTGGCAATTAGCTTTAGTCAGTTATATTCCGCTGTTAGGGATTTTTTGCCTGTGGTGGTTATTCAGTGCTGGTTTGCCAAGGCAACTGCCGGTGGCGATTGTCGATCAAGATCATAGTCAACTGAGCCGTATGCTGACCCGTCAGTTGAAGGCTAATCCTGTGACTGAGCCACAAAACTTTACCGATCTCACTGCGGCTGTAACGGCCATGCAGCAGGCAAAAGTCTACGCGATTGTGGTTTTTCCCTATGATATGAAAAAAGATTTACTCACGGGTCATAAACCTACGATAGATGTGCGCTATAACAGCCAGTTTTTACTAGTGGGTAAGTTACTCTCAAGCCAAATTCAGCTGAGCCTTGGCGAAGGCTTATTGCATGTTGCGGGCTTAAAGCAGTTGGCTAGCGGGACGCCAAAATCCCAAGTGGCGGTCAATTTAAGTCCAGTCAAAAGTCAAACTACGGCGCTGTTTAACCGAAATAATAATTACATTGGCTTTTTAGTGCCGCCAGTGCTGGTGGCGCTGTGGCAGCTATTATCGATGTTAGTGATGGCTAACAGCTTAAATCGAGAGCTGCACTTAAACCCAATGAATGTCGATTCTGATACTTATCATGGCGTATCAAATGTGCTGACTGTGGCTTTTTGGCCTAAAGTGCTGGCGAAAATGGTGTTATTTACGCCGATATTAATGCTGCAAGGCGGCTTTATCCTAGTGTGGCTGTACCTGTATCTCGGATTGCCAGTTGCAGGCAGTTTAGCCTCACTACTGTTAGCGCAATCAGTGATGTTACTGGCGGTGTGGAGCTTAGTGCTATTGGTATTTGTGGTGATGCGCGATAGTGCGCGAGTGATTAGCTTTTGCACGGCCTTATTCGCCCCCGCCTTTGCCTTTATGGGGATCACGTTTCCCACCCATGAAATGCCACAATTGGCCCAGTGGTGGCGACTTATCATGCCATCGAGTCATTATATTGAGTCCCATGTGAGCGTTGTCAGTTATGGCGCTGCATTACCGAATGTGGCGAACCAGCTCAGCAGCTATTGGGGCTTTCTCTGCCTGTTGCCGGTGATTTATTTTCTATCACGTAAATTACTGCCTATTACAGTTAACGCGACTAGCGCGGTAACCGTATATGACTCTGATGCAACTCAGCCAGCAAAGGGGCAATAGGATGAATATGTGGCAACTGATGTTGACTGAACTTAAAGCCATCATTAGCGATAAAGCTATTGCGGTAACCTTATTTGGCGGCGTACTGTTTTATTCGGTGTTATATCCGTTACCTTATTTGCACCAAGTACCGACTGAACAACAACTGATCGTGGTGGATTTAGACCATTCTTCCTTAAGTCGTCAGTTGATCCGCCATGCCGATGCCAGCGCAAAAATCCAAGTGATAGGGCAAGTTGGTTCAATCACCGCAGCAAAGCGTTATATTGAGACAGCTAAATCCCATGGTTTATTGGTGATCCCAGAAGGGTTTCGCCGCGACTTATTGTTGGGTAAAGGAGTAACCTTAAGTTATGGTGGCGATGCTAGCTATTTCTTGATTTATTCTGCGGTTGCCGAAGGCTTAGTCAGTGCGGGGATGGACGCGGGCAAACAAGTACAGTTAATTGGTATGTTGGCTCAGGGGCAAAATCCTAAGCAAGCACAGCAAAGCTTAAATTCGATTCACCTTAATAGTGTGCCCGCCTTTAATCCTAGTTTAGGTTATACGCCCTATGTAGTACCTGGGCTGTTTTTGCTGATTTTGCATCAAACCTTACTGATAGGCACAGGTATTTTAGGGGCAGGGCAATGGCGCCAAAAGGGCTATTGGCAGCAGGTATCACCTGTACAGTTGATATGTGGTCGAATACTCGCCTTTATGTTGATTTATATATGTTTTACTAGCTTTTATGTCGGTTACTGTTACCACTGGTATAACGTGAGTATTCAAGCCAGTCTTGGTTTAGTTGCGCTGTGGCTATTGCCTTTTTTACTGGCAACCGCCGCTGCAGGTATCGCGATGAGCAGCTTATTTACTCGTCGCGATTTACCGACCCAAGTATTGTTGTTGATTTCTATGCCTATCCTATTTGTATCTGGTTTTGTTTGGCCGCTGGCATTGATCCCTGAACCTTTAGTGTTAGGTTCGCAGTTTATCCCTGCAGTACCCGCAATTATGGGCATGCTAGAACTCAATCAAATGGGTGCAACTTGGGCGAGTGTGATGCCAAAATGGCTACAACTCTGGGGCTTGTTTGCCGTCTTTTTTGGTTTAGCTATTTTGGGAGTTAAACGCAGAGTTAGGTTATTACAAGCGCAAGTGGGTTAGTGTTTTGGAGCCATTGATAAGCACTATCTTGCCAGTAACACGCAGCATATCTATTGATATCGACTCAACCTCTGCTCACTTGGTCGCGGCTTTCTAGCGCACTAATTCATAACGCCTAATTCATATCGCACTAGTTCAGCAGGCTGATAAGAGTATTGATCAACAGACTGAACTCATTTTCCAAAAAAATACCCGCTTGAGCGGGTATTTTTTAAGAGGAAAAGCAGCTTGCTATAGCAAGCTGACGTCAAATTTTAACTCTGATGTGTTACCACTAGGTGTTTTAACCGTGATCAATACTTGGCTATTCATTGGCAGTGCATTTTTTTCAAGAGAGAAACTCGTGGTAGCTGCATCGGCTTTATTGGTTTTGCTCACAGTAAATGGGTTATAGACGAGCTTACCTTCCGTTACTGTTACGCCAAGGGTGGTTGCTGATGGCATAATTTGATCGGCATCATCATAAAATTGAACGGTGAATTTACTACTTACCCCTGCGTTAATAGGTTTGATTGCGCTGAGATTATCCAGAATATTTTGCCCTTTACGGTCTTCATATACTTTCACGCCATCTTGCCAGAGAGTGAAGTATGCCTTTGAGCCCGACATGACCATGACTACCGCTTTGCGTACATAGGTTTTATTGGCTTGATTTAAACCACATAAATTTTCGACACATTGGGGGCCATTAAAAAGACCATCGGCGCCGGAATAAGTGACGGCAGCAAGATTATCAAAATAAGGTTCACCTGAGTCGTAGGCAAAGTTTTCGTTATCATCCCGAAAAGCGGTTGGTAAATCGCTAAAGCCGGAACTGTGGAACGTCTCAATATCTAAGCCGTTGCCACTACAGCTAACAGCTGCCCCATCTTGTAAACACGCCTTTATGATTGCGGTGCCATCGGCGGCATCAAATTGGTTGTTACCGTTAGTATCGAAGAAGGTTTCGTGACCTAAAGCATAGGCTAAAATGGTTATGCGGTGATCTGTGACTCTAGGGTTAGATGATGTCCAATTTACGCTACAGGCACCATCTAGGGTTAAGCAGCTAGGCTCTATTTGGCCACCTTCAGTAGTGAAGTTGACGGTGGTATCATTTGGCGCTGGGTTACCGAAACTATCTGAAAGTCTTGCTATAACTGTGACTTTTTCTCCGTCAATACTAGCAGCCTCAGGATTGGGATTACTGCTCGATAGGCTAAATCCAAGCTGTTGCGGTAAGCCAGTATTGATTGTCAGTTGCTCCGATTGACTAGTAATAACCTCTTTAGTATCGGCATCAACGGCTGTGGCAACCACGCGCACAGGTGTGGGCACAGTGCCCGATAACACGCGCACACTTGTGATGCCTTGGGAGTTAGTTTGGCCTTGTGCATTAGCGGTGCCATTAGCAAAACTTAAGCCGCCAACAACGGTATCAAGTTCAAAACTCACCTTTTGTTGCGCTGCAGGTTGTCCATTAGCACTGGTGACTTTAAAGCTGACTAAAGAGGATTCGTTTGAACCTGTGCCGCCCGCACCTTTGATACGAATTTGCTTAGGCTCAGCTGATTCAAAACTTAAGCTAGCAAGCGTTTGGCGTTGCAAGGTAAACGGGAAACTCGCCGTGAGTGTTTGATTGCCCACCACTGTTGTGGCAATAATCTGGTCGCTACGTTCACTATTACCACTACATTTCGTGTCTTGGAAAGTTGAACTGGCATTACCCGATAAGGTGGTCACTGGCGTATCAAGGGTCGCACTATTGTTGCTGGTGCAATCAGAGCTAAAACTAATAGAAGAAGGGGATTGTACTCGCGTAATGGTGCCATCATTAGCCACTAACACTAAACTTGCGTTCACGCCAAAACTGCCTCCGGCGCTAACCTTGTAAGTGCCATTAGTATCGGCTGTTAAGGTGCTTGCCAAGGTGTTTTCATTGAATACTGTGCCATTGAACGAGCCGAGTTTCAGCGTACCTTCTTGATTGACCGCATCTTTACTCAATACTTCATACAAACTGCTGGTTTGCAGTGATTGACCTTGATAGTCAGCGGTTACCGTTAAGGTGTTTGCCCCTAATTCAGTCGCACTTGGCGTGTAGGTCACCTGCGCAATGCCTTGGGTGTCGGTCAATGTACTGGCTGGATTAAGCGCTGCTGAACCTGCAGTAAACGTGACTTTAACGCCGTCGATGCCGTTACTTGCGCTATCGAGCAATATGGCTTGCAGTTGCACTGACTCGTCGACTTTAAAACGAGTCACTAAAGCTGAGTTGTTTAAAATACTGGCGCTGAGTTTAGGTGTTGCTGGAATTGGAGAGGTGCCATCAACAGTAGTTAAAAACTCAAAATTACGTGTAGCTGTTAGCGCCGTTGTGGAATCATTTGGGGTTGTCGTTGCAGTAATTGTCCCTGCATTGACAAGTAAATCAGGATTACTAATGATAATAATGGCTTCACCGTTATTATCGGTTAGTTTGCTACTCGGTGTTAATACACCAAGGTCTGTCGTAAAGTCGACTTTCTGATTACTGACGGTGGCGGAGCCTTTTTTTAACTTCGCGACGGCACAAAACTTTGTCTCTTTAGGAAAGCTTTGGCGTGACGTAAAACTAGCGCATTCAGTACCTGATAAGGTTGTAAAGTCGATAGACAGTTTATAGATACCGTCAGTGGCATCTGTACCACCGTTATCTTCGTCCGCAGGGCCATTACAGGCCCCAAGTCCAAATAGTCCAATAAAAAGCAAAGCTAGGCTACATAATGTTTTGCTAAGTCGCATAAGCAACATCCTTGTGAGCTGAAGTCGATTAGTCTTGAATTTCGCCGCGTAGGTATTTAAACAGTTCTTTAGATGATTTTGAATCGGTACCTTTAGCGAGTTCCTTGGTGGCTTGACGCACCAAAGTACGCAATTTTTGTCTATCTAATTGCGGATAATGCTCGACTACGGTTTGAATTTCTTCGTCACCTTGGGTCAGTAAGCGTTCACGCATTTTTTCGAACATTTGTAACTTAGCTGTCTCGTTGTTGTTTTTATTCAACACGATAGCGAGTGACGCTTTAATTGGTTCGATATCAAAATTACGCATCAACTTGCCGATATACTGCATGTGGCGACGATAAGCCTCAGTATTGACCTTGATTTTACGCGTTTGCAGAATAGCGTCGTACAAAAACTCATCCAGCTCGATTTTATCTAGCTGAGTCTTGCTCAGTGAAACAAGCTCCATACCGACTTTTTGCACGGCTTCGCTATCACGCTTGTCCGTTGTTTTGCTGCTGACATAATCTTCATCGATGTCGTAGGGCTGTTTAAAATGTTCTGAATCACCAACAATCTTCATATAGATAAAACCTCAAGTAATATACTGGCTAATAATAACATCCCCAGCTAAAAATCGCCTAGGTGAATGTGCTGATTCCGAGATTGCTGCCCGTTTTCTGTTAGACACTACGTTTTCAGCTATTTTCAGTGCAGCCACCTTATTGGCTGCGGGTTAGCACGAATAATTAATGTGAATGGGATTTGTGTTTGTTATGCTACGACCATTGCCGACAACGAAAGAGTAGCTTTGTGTCTTTAAATCGAATCGATAGTGAATTAGGCGCGCTGAAAGATGCGGTGGCCGTGGCGCTGGAATATGCCAATAAATTAGGAACGAACGCTGCCGAAGTGGCGATCAGTAAACAGCAAGGTTTGTCGGTTTCTACCCGTTTAAAAGAAATCGAAACCGTTGAATTTAATAAAGATGGTGCATTAGGGATTACGGTTTACCGCGATGGTTGCAAAGGCAGCTCATCGACGTCAGATTTGAGCCCTGAGGCGATTGCCTTAGCGGTAAAAGCGGCCGATGATATTGCCCGTTATACTTCGCCCGATCCTTTCAGTGGTCTTGCCGACAAAGCATTAATGGCAACGAAGATCCGCGATCTACAACTATATTATCCAGAAGATATTTCCCCTGATGAGTTAGCGCAACTGGCCATTCGCGCCGAAACTGCGGCGCTTGATGCCGATCCGCGTATCAATAATTCTGACGGCGCCAGCGCCAATGCCCATACGTCGGTTAAAGTGTACGGTAATAGCCATGGTTTTTTGAACGGCTATTGCAGCTCGCGTTATAGTTTGAGCTGTAGCGTTATTGGTGAAGACAGTGACGGCAATATGCAACGGGATTACGATTACACTATCGCCCGTAAATTCAGCGAGATGCTTGCACCTGAAACCGTAGGCTTAAAAACTGCCGAGAAAACCGTCAGTCGTCTTGGCGCCCGTAAAATCGCCACAACTCGCTTACCGATTTTATTAGCCCCAGATATTGCAACAGGCTTAATCGGTCACTTTATCGGCGCGATCAGTGGCGGCAGTATTTATCGTAAATCCAGTTTCTTACTGGACTCTATCAATACTCAAATATTCCCTGATTGGTTTAATATCGAAGAACAGCCGCATTTACTCGGCGCTCTAGCGAGTGCGAACTACGATAGCGAAGGCGTGGCGACTCAAGACAGACGTATTATCGACCGTGGTATGTTAGAAACCTATTTGCTGACTAGCTATTCGGCGCGCAAGTTAGGTTTAACTAATACAGGCCATGCGGGTGGGATCTATAACTGGACACTCGCCCATACGGGCCAAACCTTTGACGAATTGGTAAAAAACATGGGCACAGGCTTGATTGTGACCGAAGTTATGGGCCAAGGCGTTAATATGGTGACGGGCGATTATTCTCGCGGCGCTGCAGGTTTTTACGTCGAAAATGGTGAGATCCAATATCCAGTTGAAGAGATCACTATTGCGGGCAACTTGAAAGAGATGTTCCGCGGTGTGCAAGCCGTGAGTAAGGATTTTGATCTGCGCTCATCGATTCGTACCGGTGGTATTTTGTTATCTGAGATGAAAATCGCGGGTAACTAATGGGTATTGTTTTAGATAGCGTTTAGCTAATTTTAGCGACTGATTGTGAATGCGTTTAGCGCATAAAAAAGGGCAAGCGATGAGTTATTTCATCTGCTTGCCCTTTTTTGTGGCTTAAGGATTAATCAGTTAGCTTATACCAATCGTATTAAATATCTGTTCATTCAGCGGGAGTTCAACGCGCTTTAGACAAGGCGAAGGCTTGAAGGCATAGTGGTGCTCTGTCGAAAGCCTTAAACGCAGTATAAAGCGCGTTGAAACCCGCCCTTTGGGAGCCTCACAGGCATCCCACTCCCGTGTTGCATTGACTTAAAAGGGAATACCATTTCTGCGTCAATGCGCCTCGGATTGAAATGCCTGTGAGGCTCTGAACTGATTAGATATTTAATGTGGTTGGTATTAAAACACATAGCTTGCGCTGAGCTCGAATGAGCGGCCAGCCCCTGCAATTTGGTTAAAGCCATTGCTGTTATCGACATTAAACTCGGCAATGCTGACACCGCCCAGTGGTAACTCATAGTCGCTGTTGAGCAGGTTATTGACCGCGAAGCTGACGCTAAAATCTTGCCATTTCATACTGCTGCTCAAATTAATCAATGAGTAGCTGTCGGTTTCATTTTCGAGGCGGCGGTCATCGATACGATCTTTATTCGCCACCCATTGCCATGAAAGGCGGTTTTCCCATTGACCTAACTGATGTTGCAGCGCCAGCTCAGTTTGCAAGGGTTTGATTTGGTATAAAGGCTCATTGCCTTTATCTCGTTCACCGCGGGTCACATTTACGTTGCCTGCAACTTGCCAGTTGCCGCCGCTCGTTTCAGCAAATAGATAAAGTGCGTTGAACTTAGCGCCATAAAGATTGGCATCGAGGTTGGTAAACTTAAGCAGATTACGTTTATCTGTTGGTGTATTGCTATTAAAGCTGCCGATCACTTCTGCATCAACATAATCGGTGACGGCGGTATACCAAGCCGTGGTAGAGGCTTGCCAACGATCGCCATTATATTTATAGGCTGCGCTTAGTGTATGGGCTGTTTCAGGCTTAAGATCTGCATTACCCACATAACCATTACCATCGCCATACCAACCGATCATCTTGGTCGCCATAGCACCAAGACCCCAACTGTAGCGTTCGTACAAATTGGGTGTACGATTTTTACGAGCTAAGCCGAACTCGAGTTGTTGATTAGTCGATAATTGGTAGCGGGCCAGCAAGGTGGCATCAATAAGATTATCATCACGTTTTCTGTCCATCGCATTAAAGGCCTGTGCCGCTGCGGCATCCATATTAGGCATGCCCATCATCGGCGTTTGGCTATAGGCTTGGACCTCACCGGTGTTGGTGGTGACATACTCGTAGCGAATGCCCGCCGATAACCACCAGTTTGCACTCATATCTTGCTGCCATTCGCCATAAACGGCGGCGCGGCGGCGTTCACCATCGTTGATATTGATATAGTCATTAGGCGCCATCATAGTGCCCGGCACCGCAGGCCAAACATCATTCAGTTGATAAAGATAGAATTCTTGGCCGACTAATAACGTGCTGTTATCGCCCATTGGCAAGCGCCAGTGCAATTGATAGCTGTAGTCGTCACCCTCAGTGTTCATTGGCATTTTGCCGATTTTTTCTGGGGTGAAAAAGCCCATTTCGTGCTTCACACCATGCCAGTTGAATTGGGCACTGAACTCACCGTCATCGTCGAGTTTGAGTTGATAGCGGGCGAGGGCACCGTAACTCTTATTATCTGTCATATCCATGTATTGGTTCGGAAAACCTTGAAATGGAATATATTGGTGTGTCAGTTTGATGGCTAACTCTTGCGTATCATCACGCCATGCTGCGGTCAGCGCATGGTTTTGGGCGCGGTACAGCGTGTCTAACACTTTGTCGCCATTGCCATCTTTATAACTGTTGGCATCTTCATAGGCGCCTTGATAACTAAGGCTGACATTTTTGCTGGCCACCGTCGCTTGGGCACCGAGTAACAAGGCGTCACTCACGCTGCGATATCCTGTTGAAATATCGCCGCTATTCCACTTAATTGTCTCGCTTTCACCAAACTTAGGATTCAGGCTACTAACCTTAATCACGCCTGCAATATTGTCGCCACCGGCACTAACGGGTGATACGCCCGCAATCACTTCCGCTGTGGTGATTTGATTGGCTGAGATATAAGAAAGCGGTGGATTCATTTGGTTTGCACAAGAAGCGGTGATGTCTGCGCCATCAACGAGCACTTTGATACGATCGCCCATCATGCCATTGAGAATAGGCAAGGCTGATACACCTCCCGCTTCAGAGAAATCTACCCCTTGCCCTTTGAGTAAATTTTCAGCTGAACCGAGTGCATTACGGTTTGCGATCGTTTGGCCATGGACTGTTAAGCGTTCAATATTAGCTAATTCGCTAGCGTCAGCCATCGCGTGCGGCATAGATACTAAGCCCATCGCCATCGCGACAGATGAATACAGTATTGACGTTTTAAAGGGATGGGATAAACGCGAGAAATATACAGCCATGTGATGACCTTTCATTGATTAGGATTCATTGTACGGCATTATAATCAACCCCTTAGGATTGTAGGTGCGACATATTGTCGCAGAGATAGCATCAAGGGGAACGATGGCGGGAATGTTAAGTCGCGTACGATATTTTTAGGTTGGGAGTTGGGGCTCTATACATATCCCCATATTGGGCTATAGTGGCCTAGTTAACCAAGTGGCTTATTATTTCAACCGTTCTACGTCATCTTTGGAGGTGCAATGAACAAGCAAAATACGGTGGTCGTGACCATAGAACACGATAGTGGACGAGGCAAAATTGCCGACAATGCCTTAAAAGCATTGGTGACTAGCCCTCTGTTTCGGACTCGAACCGAGAGAGCGAAAAAGGGCAAAGGGTCATACGACCGTAAAGACAAGGCATTTAAAATGAGTAACCGAAAGGGGCATCAGCACAAGGGCGATGCCCCTTTTGACTTTCTAGGTTTGAGTTTTTGTTAGTCTGTTTTTTATCGGTTTAACTCATTGTTCTATACCCCGCTAATTCTGCCCGTTTATGCTATTTCGCCAATCTCAACTTCCGTCTTTACACTTAAATCAGCCTTATGCTTGATAGTCGTCTTTCTTCGGACTCATTAGTTTGGAATGAACTGGTACTTTTGCCTTGAGCGAGTATGGTTAATCACAGAGGTTTTTCGTAAAGGAGAGATGCATGTCAGCGCAATATCGAATCGAGCACGACACTATGGGCGAGGTAAAAGTCCCTGCAGATTGCTACTGGGGCGCGCAGACCGAGCGTTCGCGGCAGCATTTTCGTATTGGTGCTAGCGCATCTATGCCGATTGAAGTAATCCATGCGTTTGGTTACTTGAAAAAAGCCGCCGCTATCACTAATCAACAGTTGGGCACCTTAACAGCGGATAAAGCGCAACTGATTGCTAAAGTGTGTGATGAGTTAATTGCTGGTGAGCTAGATACACAATTTCCCTTAGTGATTTGGCAAACGGGCTCCGGCACGCAAACCAATATGAACGTCAATGAAGTGATTGCCTATCGCGGTCATGTGCTCAGCGGCGGGCAACTCAGCGATGCGGTCAAATACTTACACCCCAATGACGATGTTAACCGCTCACAATCCTCTAATGATACTTTTCCTACTGCTATGCATATTGCTGCCTATCGCCAAGCGGTTGAGCTCGTTTTGCCCTGCATGACGTTATTGCAGCAGAGCTTGCAGGATAAGGCTGATGAGTTTGCATCTATCGTTAAAATTGGCCGTACACATTTTATGGATGCAACACCGTTAACCTTAGGCCAAGAATTTTCGGGTTACGCGGCGCAGTTAAGTCACGCTATCGAAGCTATTAAGCACAGTCTTAAGCGCGTAGCCGAGTTAGCCTTAGGCGCGACTGCCGTGGGTACTGGGCTAAACACGCATAAGGATTACGCGGTTAAGGTGGCTGGCAATATCGCAAAACTCACAGGCTTACCGTTAGTGACTGCGCCAAATAAGTTTGCCGCGCTTGCCGCTCACGATGAATTGGTTGCGCTGTCGGCGGCCTATAAAGTCGCTGCGGTCAGTTTAATGAAAATTGCAAATGATATTAGGATGTTAGGTTCTGGCCCGCGCTGCGGCATCGGTGAGTTATTACTGCCTGAAAATGAACCGGGTTCGTCTATTATGCCGGGAAAAGTGAATCCGACTCAGGTCGAGGTCATGACTATGGTGTGCGCGCAAATTATGGGTAACGACGTTGCCGTCGGTATTGGCGGCAGTAATGGTCAGTTTGAGCTCAACGTGTTTAAGCCGATGATTATTGCTAATGTGCTGCAATCGGGGCGCTTATTGGGCGATGCCTGCCAGTCATTTAACGAACATTGCGTGGTCGGCATAGTGGCGAATGAGCCGCAGATTGCTCAGCATGTGGAAAATTCGCTGATGTTAGTTACGGCGCTCAATCAACACATTGGTTATGAAAAAGCCGCTAAGATAGCCAAAAAAGCCCATGTTGAGCACAAAACATTGCGCCAAGCGGCATTAGAGCTTGAGTTGGTGACCGCAGAAGAGTTCACGCTTTGGGTCGATGCGAATAAAATGCTAGGGCCAGATGCTTGATGTCTAATACTTCAAGTCTCAGGCATCAAATCATAGGGTTTAAATCATAGGGTTCAAATCATAGGATTAGGCGCTGATATAAATGCAGATCTAGAAACTGATTAAAGGCATTCGGAACATTAGTGCGTAAACTGTATTGAATTATAAAAAACAAAAAGCGAACCTGTGGTTCGCTTTTTTAGTAATCGCATGTCTTATATTAAGACTGGCTTAGTCTTGGGTATCAGCGTCTACCACTTCAGCCCACAGATCGTGCTCATCTGAGTGAGTAATGCGCGCACGCACTAACATACCGGCCTCAAGCTCAGTTTCACCATTGATAAACACCATGCCGTCGATTTCTGGTGCGTCGGCAAAGCTGCGACCAATGGCGCCTTCTTCGTCTACATCATCAATCAAAATGTCTAAGGTACGGCCAATGAAACGGGCTAAACGCTCGGCGCTGATTTCAGCTTGGACTTCCATAAATCTGTGGTATCTGTCTTCTTTCACTTCTTCGCTGATAAGCTCGGCGATGGTGTTGGCGACAGCGCCATCGACTTCTGAATACTTAAAGCAACCAACGCGATCCAGACGTGCTTCTTTTAAGAAATCGAGTAGGATTTGGAAATCTTCTTCAGTTTCACCTGGGAAGCCAACAATGAACGTTGAGCGGATCACTAAGTCTGGGCAGATTTCGCGCCAGCGTTGAATCGCTTCTAATTGACGGTCAACACGGCCTGGACGCTTCATCATCTTCAGGATACGTGGGCTTGCATGCTGCATTGGAATATCCAAATACGGCAGGATTAAACCTTCCGCCATCAGCGGGATCAAATCGTCAACCCAAGGGTATGGGTAGATATAATGCAAACGCACCCAAGCGCCCATTTTACCAAGGTGGCGAGCTAGGCTAGTAATGTCTTGCTTAACGGGCATACCGTTCCAAAAATCGGTACGACCACCTTTGTCTTTGCCGTAGGCCGAAGTGTCTTGGCTCACAACGAGAATTTCTTGTACGCCAGATTCCACTAAACGTTTGGCTTCATCTAAGATGCTGCCCGCTGGGCGGCTATCTAAGTCACCACGCAGTGAAGGAATAATGCAGAAAGTACAACGGTTGTCGCAGCCTTCTGAAATCTTCAAATAAGCGTAATGCTTAGGCGTTAACTTAACCCCAGTTTGTGGGATTAATGATGTAAAAGGATTGTGTTCTGGCTTAGGCACATACTTATGAACATGCTTTAACACGGCTTCGTAGCTGTGTGGTCCAGTGATTTCTAATACATCTGGATGCACTTCACGGATTTGGTTTTCTTTAGCGCCAAGACAGCCAGTTACAATCACTTTGCCGTTTTCTTCTAGGGCTTCACGTATCGCATCAAGGGACTCTTCAACCGCAGCATCAATAAAGCCGCAGGTATTGACGATAACCAGATCGGCATTGTCATAAGTATTAGTCACTTCGTAGCCGTCGATGCGTAATTGAGTCAGAATTCGCTCAGAATCCACGAGGTTTTTTGGGCAACCCAAAGATATGAAACCAATGCGATTTCCAGTAGCAACAGCATTAGTGCTGGCAGCTTCTAATGTTTTTACTGGGATATCAAGCGTGGTTGTTTGCTTGGGTTTAAAAGTTTGAACTGTCATGGTTTCTCGCTGAGGTTTAAAGCAACCTTAAAAAAGTTGGCGGATTATACCTGAAGTGATTAAAAGGTACAGTAAATTTGGCTGAAAAGTGTACAGTTGAAAGGCGAGTATATGAAGTCGTCTTTAGCCCTATTTTGTTTATGGATATAAGAATAAGCGCTAGTGCAGCATCGCAGCGTTGGGGCGCACTAAAAAATATAAATGTTTTTTATCAATATTTGTTATAAACATTAACCCTTTTGATTTTGCCCTGCGTTTATAGGGAAGTATCAGGATTAACGGTGAAGGTTGGTATCCGGTTTCTTGTTTTCGCTATCCCATGTTAACGCTGGGATTTTAGATATTATTTTTGGAGTCAGTGATGAAACAATCCTTTTTAGCAATATTCGTGGCCGGTAGTTTATTTTCTAGCATGCTGATAGCTCCCGCTGTACTGGCAGCAGAAGTTGATTTTCCACACATTGAAACGCTGGGCGTCAGTCAAATTCAAGTCGAACCCGATATGGCCGATTTGACGGTAGAAGTGGCGGTTACTGAAAAAACCGCCAAAGCCGCTAAGGATAATTCTGATGCCGCCGTGGCGAAGTTTATCGCTCGGCTTACTGCAGCGGGTGTGACTAAAGATCAAATTCAGAGTGCCAACTTAAATCTACAACCACAATACATATATGTGCAGGATAAAGGGCCTGAACTGTCGGGTTACACTGCCAGTCGCCAAATTACCGTGACAATAACAGACTTAAGTCGACTGAATACTATTTTAGACTCAGCCTTAGAAGAGGGTATGAATCGGGTAAATAATATTGCTCTAAAGTCGAGTAAAGAAGCTGAATATGTTGCCAAGGCTCGCCAAGCTGCGATTGTTGATGCTAAACAAAAAGCCGAGTCTTTGGCTAAAGGCTTTGGGGAAAGTCTCGGTAAAATTTGGCAAATCCGTTATTACGATCAACGTCCTGTGCAACCTGTCATGTTGCGTATGAATGCTAAAGCTGAAGCCATGGGGACGACTGAGAGTTATCAATACGGTCAAGTGAGCATTGAAGATAGAGTTGAAGTGATTTATAAACTGAAATAGTAAATAAAGAACGGTTATTGATATGGGCGAACCACGTAGGTTTGCCCTATCTCATTTACTTAGTTTTCAAGCTTGATTTGTAGATGTTTTTATTAATTTTTTATTTGTCAGTTAAATTGCAATGATGGAGTATAAAACTGGCAAAATTAACAATTTATCCTCACACTAACTAGCTGCCATATTAAGGAGACCGTTTATGGATTTTCCCGCACGTATAAAACAACAAACTTGTATGGATTGCTTAAGTGGCAAGTCGCTAGGATTTGAAATTAGAATGGCATTCCAGCCCATTATTCATTGGCCGAGCCGGCAGATTAGTGGCTATGAAGCCCTTGTTAGAGGCCCTGATGGGCAGGGCGCTGCATGGGTATTTGAACGAATTAATGACGACAATAAATATTATTTTGATCAGGCTTGCCGCGTTAAAGCGATAGAAACGGCTTCAAGGCTGGGGCTCGATAAGATGCTCAGTATCAATTTTTTGCCCAATGCGGTCTATAACCCTGAAACTTGTATCCGCGCGACCATTGAAGCCGCTGATATGTATGGCTTTGATATCCGAAAAATCATGTTTGAAGTGATTGAAGGCGAGCAAATCGTTGACCTTAATAAATTAATCCGTATTTTTGAAAGTTATGCCAAGCGTGGGTTTATTACGGCTATTGATGATTTTGGCAGTGGTTATGCAGATATCAGTTGGCTGGAAGCCTTACGTCCACACGTATTAAAATTGGATATGAATTTGATCCGCGACATTCATTTAGAACCCGCTAAACAGCTAGTCGTCGATGATATTTTACGCATGTGCCTTGAGCAGAACACCACGGTATTAGCTGAAGGCATTGAGATTGAAGCTGAACTTAATTATCTCGCTGCCATAGGGATTGAATATTTTCAAGGTTACTACTTTGCTAAACCGCAACTTGAGCATCTGAGTACTTTTGCTGAACTCAACTTTCATGCGCTAACGTAAAATGCGCTAGCTCTACTGTAGCGGGGCGCTTAAGTTAAGATTTATTCTATCACCGCGACTTGTGCAGTAACCGTAGATGGGCAATTGGTTGTTTCTGATGTGGTCGAACTGATATATCATGCGCCACCTAAAATTGCCCCGTGAATGTTCCGCTACTATGTCTTCTAACGCGCTCTATACCGATTTATCCGCTTATTACGATTTAATGTGCAGTGATATCAACTATCAACAGCAGAGTGCTAGCATTCATCGTTTACAACAATTCTTAGGTAATAATGGTCTTCAGCACCTTGATTTAGCCTGTGGCACGGGGTCGCATGTACGACATTTTATCGACTTTGGTTACCAATGTAGTGGTTTAGATATCAATCAGCCTATGCTTGATATGGCGATGCGCCATTGTCCTGAAGCACAGTTTAACCTCCAAGATATGACCGCTTTTCACCTTGAACAGCGCGTCGACCTAATTACCTGTTTTTTATATTCTATCCATTACAGCCAAAGTATTGAGCGCCTTAAAAGTTGTATTGCCAGTGTACACAGTGCGCTTAACGACGGTGGTTTATTCTGTTTTAACAGCGTTGATAAACACAAAATCGATAACACCACTTCGGTTAAGCATTTTACCGAGTTTGAAGCTCATCACTTTGCTTTTGAGTCAGGCTGGCATTATGGCGGTGAAGGCGAACAACAGCTTTTAAAATTGAATATTGCCAAAAGTCGCCAACCGTTTATGGCTAGTCTAGCAGACGCTTTACCACTATTTGATACACCAGATGCAGGTTTGCAAGAGATAGAACTATGGCAAGATCAACATACCATGGTCGCCACCAGTTTTACTGAGTTACAGCAATTGTTAGCCCCTTATTTTGACGTACATATTTTTGAACATGATTATGAAAAAATTGTGCCGTGGGATTGTGTATCCGGTAATGCATTATTTGTTTGCGTGAAGATTTAATCTTTTGTTGAAGGTTTGGTAACTGGACATAGCTTGCTCGTCAGTTAAATAAAGAGTTATGCCTATTTATCATTTATATTATTTCATTTTATTAATATAAATGATAAATAATATCGTTAAATGTAGCTTATTTGTTGTGTCTTTATTTTTCCTCGGAAATAGTTACAAATACATAGGCAATAAATACATTTAGACAGCGTTTAGTCGTGATAGAGTTATATGAATATGAGACTAATATAGGTCTTGGTAAGTGTTTCCTATTTAATTTGCATTAGATGTTTTTTACTCTAATTGGTTGATTTCAATTGTTTTTGGTTTGACTGTTCTTGTTTGTAAACATTAGTTAATTAAGTTTGGCATTACTCTTGTATTGTATCTAGCGTATTTAAATAATTAACTAGGAGTTCTTTATGAAAAATAACATTTTAACTTTAGCAGCTGTGATTTCTTTAGCCTCTTTTAGTGCATATTCTCATGCTGATAACATGAGCAACAGTGATGCCGCAGAAAACGGAATCTATGTCGGCGCTAACTACGGTTATTTAAAAGTCGATGGCGATGATGATTTTGATGATAATAGTGATGTAATGCAGGGGCTTGTTGGTTATAAGTTTAATAAATATCTTGCCCTTGAAGGTAGTTACATTAACTTTGGTGACTATGGTAATGGTGTAGCAAATGCCGAAACCGATGGTTATACGGCAGCTATTAAAGTTATGCTTCCGATTGCTGACCGAGTAGAGCTATATGCTAAAGGTGGTCAGTTATGGTATTCGACAGATTATGACGTCGTCGGTTTTTCTGGTAATGACGATGGCGAAGGTGTATTCGCCGGTGCCGGTGTGGCATTTAAAGTCACAGATCGATTTTTAATTAATGCTGAGTACACTTGGTATGATGCAGATATTAATGTTGATAATGTCGCCAATGGCGGAAAAACCGATACAGACTTTAATCAAGCCAGTATCGGTGTTGAATATCGTTTCTAATTAGTATTTTGTAATATTTATAGTTCAAGTGCTAATTATTAAGGCGTGACACTTAAAGTGTCACGCCTTTTTATTTTATTGTAAATTTTAGTTGGTTTCGCTTATTTTAAAATACAAAATGCCCAATGAGATTCATCAGGCGTTTTAGGTAGAACTAATAGTTAACTTATTTTAACGCTAGATACTATAAATTAATTAAATCTAAGAGAACTAGAGTAGATTAATTAGTAAGTTTCATAGGAGAAGTACCAACCATTTGACAGTGGCATATCAAAATAATAGCGTTTCATCTTATCTCTTACGCTAGCTTTATCAGTTTTATCATCATATAACTTGGGTTTTTTTAGGTTGAAATTTAAATAAAATACGTTGACTGCATTAAAAGCACCCTCACCAAAATAAATGAGTTGTAAACTACATTCTCCATCTCTCCGGTCAATATAAATAGAATCTCTTTCTAGTTGTTTTAAATTATTAGCTATAATTGGGTATTTCTTATCGTTGCTGGTAATCTCTACGATTTCTCCACTAGCAAGATCCTCAAATTGAGAACACGATTGCTTTGCTAGCTCATTATACAGAACTGAATTATCGTAATAATGTTTTATAACTTCATCATCTGTAACATTATGATGTGAACAACCTGATATTATCAATAAAATTAGCAATAACATTTTTTCCATAAAAATACCTCTAAATTCAGTTAATGTCTCTTAGTTGCAAAATACCAACAAAATCTCACTGTACCATTTTGCACGAAACACCATGTTTCTTCTTCAGAAGGTTCGCTTCCTAAATATCAGCCCCTAGCGGCAGCTCCGAGGGAGGTGAACTTCTGACGCCGCGGTGTTGACCACTACAATTAGACCATTACACCCTGCGGCAACTCCGAGGGGAGGGTGAACTTCTGTGGCCATAGTGTTTGCTGTTAAATCTAAAAGAGTTATGCCTGCCCTATCTTTCTTGAAAAGAGTAATTCATGTCCTATATTTTGTATGTCTATTAACTGATTGGGGTCAAAGTAAGCTGCACGCTACTTTATACAGTATTCAACCAATGCAGTACGACGTTTTTTCCGTTGTCCTTTTCCTTTGGTTGCATTCATCATACTTGATTTATACATAGCCAATGCACCGATTTTATTAAAGTTAGAGTTTTTATAGTTTTGATAAAATTCATGAACTTTATTTTTAATGTTAGCATCAATACCATTCGTCACACAGTAATATGAGAATGCCCAGACACCGTATAAGTGACTAACACCAGACACATTATACTCAGTAAAGTCAATGTCTAGTTTTTCGAAAAATGAAGATATATTAAATAATTCAATTTCCAATTCGACCCAATTAACCGTCTTGCTATTTGCATATTTATTATACAATGCATCAATTTCTTTTGGTGATGCTGATAATTCTTGTTTCTCGATAAGAAGAAATATAAATTCAGATACAAGTTCAATATCCTCCATTCGAGTTTTGTTTGTTATATCAAGTTGTTTATCCCAATATGTTGATTTAGCAAATTTATAGGCTAACTTTATCAGCATGGAATCATAATAGTTAGCATTTCTTAGTTCTTGCCCTGTTAATTTTTCACCGCTTCGATTTAAACGATCAAATATTTTTTCAACTGTTTTATCATCTTTAGTGTAAACATACTCAATCGGTAATGGGTAAGCCCAGAACTCGCTGAGCGCATCTTCAAAATCATCATTTTCTTCTAAATCTGAAAGGTAAAGCCCAGCTAATGCCTCAACATGAAGAGCATCATTATCATCATCTGCAGTTGCAATTTCATTATCTATAAACTTAAAGATAGAAGTTAGCCTCTGCTTTCCATCAATAACTTCAAAAGTCGTTTTACCCTGCTTATCAATATGCTCACGAAGAAAGATTGGAGGTATAGGTATGTTTTTTAAAATACTATCAACTAATAAAGACTGTTGTTCACTACTCCAAACGCTATGCCTTTGATAACTAGGTGTCATGTTAAATTTTTTTAATGTTCGCCATTCATTTAGCGAGGAAATTGTCATTGTATTTGACTTTCTTTTTAAACGAATACTCATAACACTAGCTCCTTTAAAATTTCACTGCTATCAAAATGAATGTAATTATTGAACAAACTATTTATCACGGATTCAAAATATTTATCCATTGCTGGATTGATATTTATTAAGTCAATTTCATTTGACGGTGCAATTAAAATGCTGTCAATTTCAGCGCGATCTACATGCCAATATGAAATTCCAGAAATGATCATTAAATCATTTTTGTTCATCTCTTTGATTTTAGGTTCGTATATTTGCCGCAAACTAGTATTCCAACCATTTTTAGTTCGATTGACATCGCCTGCCGGTGGGATCAAAAAAATAATAGGATTGTTAGTGCATAGATCATCATATTTAATTTTTATATCTATAGAGGAACAATCCGCTTTAAGATCTTGGTAATTAATATTGAAGCTAGAGAGTGGTAAGTCTTCTTTATATTTAAAGCTAATTGATCCATGTGGCTTGAATAATTTGAATTTGCACTTATCTCCTTTCTTTGTCATTGGAGGTAATTCGAACTCAATATTAATACTCTGTAGCACTCTTTCTAGCCATATATCATAGTTATAGGTGATAATAGTAACTTCATCTACATCCTCTGAATTATCGAGAGCGGAGAAAAATGAAGCCCATGCCCAACTATTTATATCCTCAGGCATTGAATCAATTTTTTCATTGAAATGAATGAATAAATATTTTAGGTATGACGTCAGTTCCTTATATGCTAGTAAATATTTTTGGCTTTTATTTATGCCATTTTCACCTTTCAACGCATAAACATTAACGCTTGTAACAATTTTCTCTATTAACTGAATGGTTTCATCCTTACTTAGATAAGGGCGTGCACCTAATTCCCATAAGTGAGGGGTATACTTTTTTGATAGGAACCCTGGGTTTTTATTAGATGGCCATTTTAAATAACCTCCATGTGAAAAAAGATTGCTGACATCAATGTTGTTCCATATGCTTAATGATGATTTAGAGACAAAGTTTATAAAGTCAATTGTAAATCCATTACCTAAAACCACGCAAACTTTCTTATTTTTAGACATACAATTCTATTTCACATCCAATTGAGACTTCGAGATAATAAAAGTTAATATATCAAGCTGGAAATTATTATACGATTATCGTGTGTGATTTAATAACCAGTTGCGATTGATATTACTACAAAAAAGCAAAAAAATACAATTAACTGTACTACCATTTAATTGGTTTCTAGTAGGCATTGAGCTTGGAAGTTTGACCATAATACCAACACTGTTTACGGCAAAAATTTAACGAGCCACCCATTGTTAAATTTGCAAAGTGTATGCTTGTAAAAAGGCATACAGATTGCTAGATGGGTTGGCGGGATTAAGCATTGGCATGGAAGTGACCGTTGACGGCATGGATGCCGTCGTCGAGCCCTCATGGATGAGTTTATGGCGTGTCACTGGAATGACAGTGCTTAATTATCAGCGATGTATTGGTTAAGCTCATGAATAAATCAAATAAAAAGGCGCCTAAGCGCCTTTCCTACTATTCAGTTATGGGCAAATCACCCAAAACCTCAGATTTGATCACAACTCTCTACTACACAATCAGATCATACTCATCTTTGAGTATCTTAATGATATCTGCCTTTGGATTCGCTGGCAGTGGGATTGGGGCGCCAGTCACTTTCTCAGCAACGCCGGTATAAGTGCGTGACACTTGCATCATGGCCTCAAGTGGCAGGTCATTATCACGGGCGAGGGCTTCACGCTCTGGCATTCTGTCTTTATTTAGCAATACATCAGGATCGGGAAAATGATTCAGCAGGAACTGGCGGAACCCCTCTTTAGAGTTTTCTAAAATCTTGCCATCGCGGTAGGCGGCGCCGTCCCAAATGCGTGATGAGTCTGGAGTACCGACTTCATCCATATAGATAAGCTTTGAATTACCGTCTTTGTCGGTGACATAGCCGAACTCAAATTTAGTGTCGACAAACACTTGATCAATGTCGGCCAGCGCTTTAGATATTACCTTAAAGCCGTCTTTTAACAGCTTCTCGTACAGATCAATATCAGCAAGCTTTTCAAAGCCAAAGGCTTGGTAATTGGCTTCGATGTCGGCTCGGCTGATGTTTACATCATCTTGGGCGGGCACGCCTGGGATGCCGGTTAAAATGCCCTTAGTCGATGGGGTGATTAACAGCTCTGGTAGCTTTTGATCTTTTTCTAAGCCTTCTGGCAGTGTAATGCCACAGAATACTCGCTCACCTTTTGAATAAGCGCGCCACATTGAGCCGGTGATGTACTGGCGACAAATGGCTTCAACTTTAATTGGGCGGGCTTTTTGTACTATCCATACGAACGGGTGTGGGATATCCAAAATATGGCTGTCGGCTAGGCCATTTTCGGCGAACAGTTTAAACCAATGATTAGAAATCGCGTTTAATGCCGCGCCTTTACCGGGAATACCTTTGAGGCCGCCTTCACCGTGGAAGATACAGTCGAAGGCCGAGATACGGTCGCTGATCACCATGATGGCGAGCGGAGTATCTTCAGGGACGTTGTAACCCTTAGTAGTAATTAAGCGGCGACTGTCAGCATCGGTGAGCCAGTAAACGCTGCGAACCTTGCCGCTGTGGACTGGGCTGTCGGTGCGGATAGGCAAATCGTTATTGATAGCTAATACGGAATCAGCAAGACTCATGACGAGTATTCCTTAGGGTAGAGAGTGTAGGGATTAGGTTTTTATAAGTATCGGTTTGCAGACGGGCAGTGGCGTTAGAAACAGCCAGATTCATTGCAACCGCTTTATTATTCGCGCTTGGCTTAGGGCGTAAAGCGTTCAGCCAGTTTGCGGGATTTGATGTTAAATTTTCAGCAGTAATAATCTTATTAGTGAGCGGCATTTGAATGGTATCTGCAGGAGATAATGCTTGAGGAAGAACAAACGCAAAGCAAGGTTGGCACCACATTGAGCGTGGTTCGCAGGGGGCGATTGCCGTAGTATTTTGCTCGAAAATGCTCACCATTAATCCGAGATAACCTTGTTTTAGACTGCCGCTAAAAAGTGGCAGCATTTTACCTTTTTTGACCAAATTTGCCACGGCTATTTATGTGGATGTGTGCGTTTTACAAGATAATTAGGCTATATCGTTAAACATTTCATCGGGTAAAGTGACTTAATAGCATAAAGCGGTTGTATGTTGGCGCGCAGATAGTCACACTTAAAGCCATTGTAGGTTTAATCTCTAAAATAAATAATATCAATAGGATAGGTTGGTATGGCGCCAGTTGTAGAGCCCAATACGGCTTTTAAGGGAAATGATTTTTTATCAAAACACTTTAATGGTTTGTCCGAAATAGCACAGGAGTGGCAAGGAATAGAGTTTGAAGATTGCTGCTTTCAAGATTGTCATTTTAGCGAGAGTATTTTTCGTAAGTGTAAGTTTATCGATTGCCGCTTTGTGCGCTGTAACTTGAGTTTAGTTAAAGTACCTCAGTGTCAGTTTAGTGGGGTAGAGTTTGAAGAGTGTAAATTAGTTGGCATAGATTGGACCCGCGCCGCATGGTCGCGTTTAGCCTTTGCTGCGCCATTTTCTTTTAAACAATGCATCTTGAATGACTGCTCCTTTTTAGGTTTGTCATTAGATGAAATCATCATTGAAGAATGCAAGGCCCACGATGTGGATTTTCGCGAGGGCAGTTTCAACCAAGCTAATTTCACCTACACGGATTTTAGTCATAGTCTGTTCGGTCGTAGCCAATTACTTGAAGCCGATTTTAGTGAGGCTTCCCATTACGATATCGATATTTTTAACAATAAAATTAAGGGCGCGAAATTTAGCCGCGACGAAGCGATTCGCCTACTTAATTGCCTCGATATCGAGCTAATGGATTAATCTATTGTTCGTCGTTGTATTGTTAATGTATTTCAATGGCCGTTTGATTTTGTAATACCGCCTAGTTTTACTGGGTGGTATTTTTTTGCTTGTTTTTTCCTTATCTGAGTCGTTGTTGCTTTATTTTTTTTTGGCTAGTGCTGGCTTAAAGCGCTATAGGCGATTAACGACTTAGCTGTACTCTTTTAAGTTGTTTTTTGATGTATTTTAATATGTTTTACTTATTCAAATATATCTAAAATAAAGCAATTTATTGATATTAATAATATTTCTCTGTCATCACCCGAAAGTCTGTGTTTCCTGCCGTTGATCCTATTCACGTATTTTTAGCCTTTTTTTTAATTTTAGTTGCGACAGATCACAGTCAACTTGTTGATGTGGTTTACCACAATATCCGCCTACCTCTTTTGGAATAACAATAACTGTGAAAATCCGCAGTGGATTAAATTTGTAATATCAAAGATATAAAAATATTGAAATAAAAAGTAAAAAATCAGCCAGCGAAGCGTATTGCGTTATCGCTAATCTGCGATACGAGTGGAATGAGTGTGATGGAGGTAACTATGATTGGACTTAATAGGCGAACCTTTTTAAAGGGAGTGGGGGCAAGCGGTGCAACGTGCGCGTTAGCCAGTTTGCTGCCCGGTAGCTTAGCCGCATTAGAGAATAAGCAGCTAAAGGGTATGGGCAAAGATATTACCAGTATCTGTGAAATGTGTTCGACCCGTTGCCCGATTTCGGCGCGGGTGATTGAGGGTAAAAATGTTTTTATTAGTGGTAATAAAGCCGCTAAAGCCTTTGGCGGTAAAGTGTGTGCCCGTGGCGGCGCAGGCCATAGTTTATTGTACGATCCGCAGCGTATTGTTAAACCGTTAAAACGGGTTGGCGAGCGTGGCGAAGGTAAATGGGCCGAGATTAGTTGGGATGAAGCCTACCGTTTAATTGCGGATAATTTAAATAAAATCAAAAAAGAACATGGCCCAGAGGCTGTGGCGTTCTCGTCTAAATCTGGCTCACAAGAAAAGCATTTGTTTCACCTCGCGACCGCTTTTGGTAGCCCCAATACTTTTACCCATGCCTCGACTTGCCCCGGTGGTTATGAAATTGCCGCTAAGGCCATCTTTGGTACTAAGGTTAAGCGCGATTTAAGTAATTCAAAATACATCATTAACTTCGGCCATAACCTGTACGAAGGCATCAATATGTCCGAAACCCGCGGCATGATGGCGGCGCAAATGGACAAAGGTGCCAAGCTGGTGGTGTTTGAACCAAGATTCTCAATTGTGGCTGATAAGGCTGATGAGTGGTACGCCATTCGTCCCGGTACTGATGTGGCCGTTGCCTTGGCGTTATGCCATGTATTAATTGAAGATAACCTTTATAACAAGGCGTTTGTTGAACGCTATGTTGAAGGCTTTGAAGCCTTTGCCGCTGAGGTTAAAGCCTATACGCCTGAATGGGCTGAAACGATTTCTGATGTGCCAGCTAAAGATATTCGCCGCATTGCCCACGAATATGCCGCTAAGGCGCCCCATGCCGTGGTGGATTTTGGCCATAGAGCCACCTTTACCACTGAAGAGTTTGAGATGCGCCGCGCCTTGTACGCCGCTAACGTCTTGATTGGTAATCTTGAATGTAAAGGCGGGATTTATATCGGCCAAAAACCGGCTGATTACAACAAACTCGCTGGCGAAGATGTAGCCCCCGTACTTGGTAAACCCGGCATAAAAGATATGCCTAAACCCCAAGCTAAGCGTATCGATCAGGTGGAAGAGCAATACGCCATGATGTGGACCTCAGGCGGCGTGTATCAAACCATTCTCGATGCGACATTAAGCGCTGTGCCTTATCAACTACACGGCTGGGTGATGTCACGCACTAACCCAATGCAAACCCTGACCGACAGAGCTCGGGTGGTTGAAACCTTGAAAAAGCTCGACTTTGTGGCGGTGTGCGATGTGTATATTAGTGAAACCGCCGCTTATGCCGACGTGATTTTACCTGAATCGACCTATCTTGAACGTGACGAAGAAATTGCCGATAAATCCGGTAAAAACCCTGCTTATTATGTGCGTCAACGGGTTGTTGAAACCTTAGGTGACACTAAGCCATCTTGGCAGATTTTTAAGGATATTGGCGTGGCGATGGGTCTTGGCGAGTTTTATCCATGGGAAAACATGGAGACACTGCAAATGCTGCAGGTTAACCGCGATACAGATCTACTGCGACGCATTAAAGACGAAGGTTTTGTGAGCTTTGGTAAACCGCTAATGCTACGCGATGCCAAAATGGTGGCTGATTTTACTAAGGCTTATCCAAGCGCACGGCCGATGGACGATGATGGTACTTACGCCAGCGTACTCAGCTTTAAAACGCCCAGCGGTAAAATTGAACTGAGTTCTGCCAAGGTTGAAGCGATGGCGCCGGGGCGCGGGGTGATTAAGTTTCGCGAAGTGACACTCAAAAAAGCAGATGAGTTGTACTTTATCCAAGGCAAAGTGGCGGTGCATACCAATGGCGCAACCCACAATGTGCCTATGTTGGCGAGCTTGATGTCGGATAATGCCGTATGGGTTCACCCTGTTACAGCGGGCAAGTTAGGGATCCGCAATGGCGACCCCATTCAGCTCACCAGTAGTGTGGGCACTGAAGAAGGTCATGCCTTAGTCACACCGGGTATTCGCCAAGATACCGTGTTTGCTTATATGGGCTTTGGTTCTAAAAACAAAGAGTTGGTTAGAGCGACAGGCAAAGGTATCCACTGCGGTAATTTACTTCCCCATGTTACAGCTCCCGTGTGCGGTATGACTGTGCACACCACGGGCGTCACGCTGGCAAAGCGCTAATCGGAGGCTTAAATGAACAAACGATATGTAATGGTGCACGACGAGAATAAGTGCATTGGCTGCCAAGCTTGTAACGTGGCGTGCCGCAGTGAAAATGGTGTACCCGAAGGCGTAACCCGTCTACAGGTGCGTGTTGAAGGGCCGTTTGGAGAAATGCCTAATCTGCATTTTAAATACCACAGGGTATCTTGCCAGCAATGTGAAGATGCACCTTGCGTAAAGGTGTGCCCAACGGGCGCGGCTTATGTGGGTGAAGACGGTATTATTTCTATCCACACCGATAAGTGTGTCGGCTGTATGTACTGCGTGGCTGCGTGTCCTTATAAAGTACGCTTTATGAACCCAGAAACCAAAGCGGCAGATAAGTGCAACTTCTGTAAAGACACCCGTTTAGCGCGTGGCGAAGAACCCGCCTGCGTAACGGTATGTCCAACCGATGCCTTAGTGTTTGGCGATGCTAATGATCCACACAGTGAAGTCGCCATCATGCTCAACACTAAAATAACCTATCAAGATAAAACCCACTTAGGCACTAAGCCTAGGGTATATCGCGTTCCTACCAAAAGAGGGGGGATTGGATTATGAACAATACTTGGGGCGGTATGGCGCAATATGATCCCGTCACTTGGCACTGGGTCATTGCCGTCTACTTATTTATGGCGGGGTTATCCGCCGGCAGTTTATTGATTGGCATTAGTTTACGCTGGGCGAATAATGAACTCAGCACTGGTGCTGAAAGCGGTATTCTCAAAGCGGCTGCCATTATTGGACCAGTAGCAATTAGCTTAGGTTTGGCTTGCTTAGTGTTTGATTTAACTAAACCATTCCATTTCTGGCTGATTTTAATTCACTATAACTTCCAATCTGTGATGGCTATTGGTGTACTCGCGCTACTGGCTTATTCGCCCTTAGCGTTCGCCTATGCGGTGTTAGTGCTGCGGGATGACTTACCCAAATGGGGTTTGGGTTTCCTCACTCCTGTCGCTAAGTTACTTATGCCATTTAGAAAACTGATTGAAGTGCTGCTGTTTGTCCTCGCCATTGGCGTTGGCGCTTACACTGGTTTCTTAATATCGGCGATGAATGCTTATCCAATGCTCAATACAGCGGTATTACCGGCGCTATTTTTAGTATCGGGTTTATCGGCGGGAGCGGCGGCCAATGCGTTATTGGCGTTAGTGATGTTTAAAACCGATAGCCACGATAAAACCTTAGTGAAGATGCACGGTTTAGAGTTGCCCGTAATGGCGATTGAAATCTTGCTACTGTTCATGTTGTTTTGCGCCTTGTACTTTAAAGGTGGCGCGGCGGCTGCGGCGTTGGCATCGTTAAGTTCTGGTTTATGGGCTAGCGTGTTCTGGGTAGGCGTTATTGGAATTGGCTTTGGTATTCCGCTGCTGTTTATGCTGTTACCAGCTGCGACGCGTCACACTAAGGGGGCAATGATTATGGTGGCGTGTGCTAGCTTAACGGGCGTGCTCGCCTTAAGACATTTTATTGTATATGCAGGACAAAGCTATTTAAGTTGAGCGTGAACTGGCTTTAGATATTGATAGATAAAGAAAAGCACTGATAATATCAGTGCTTTTTTATTACCAGAATGCAAAGGTATTTTACCTGTAAAGGACAACTTATTAGGCTAATAGCTCAATAACGGATTTCACCGTTAATACTAAGGCACTGATACTGCAAAGAATCAAAGTCGCCATTTTAGTCTTATCTTTATCGACTCGGCCCACTAATCGCCCCGCGACTAAATAACCTAAAATCACCGAAGGTAGCAACATTAACGACAACCACAGGTGCTTTATTTCTAATAAGCCAGTAATCGCCAGAATCCCCATGGCAATGGCAGAGCTAAAAATAAAAAAGGCAGATAGTGCAGCACGAAACTGTGAGGCATCTTTACCTGCTAACAGTATCGCCATCGGTGGGCCACCGATGGCGGCGATATTACCGAAAATCCCTGAGACGATCCCGCACCGAAAAGCGTTTTTTTATTCACTGGTAGGCTAAATTTGTACAGGCTAAGAATAACTGCTACGGCCACAATGGCGGCGATAGATAAACCTAATATGGATTGTGGCGCAAACAACAACAGGCTTGCGCCGATAAAACCACCAGGCACTCGGCCGATAAGAGCATATTGCAAGCCATTGAATTCTAAGTGGCCACGCTCGCGCATTAAGGTCAGTAGGGAGATTGTGAACCCCATTGCAATCACGGGACCAGGTACAAGCTGTGGATTGATAATATACAGTAGTGGACTGGCGACAACCGCAAGACCAAATCCAATCAGGCTCTGAGTTAAAGCACCAAGAAACACCGCTAGCGAGGCTAAGGCGAGTGTTTGCGGGTCAATCATTGAAAACATAAGTATTCCTAATACTCAAACAATCTCAAAATGTGTATTGTGTATTGTGTGTTGAGGGTATTTGGATATAAACAAAAAGGGATCGTTAACGATCCCTATTGATGAGCACTGTGATATTTGATGCGATGAATCGCTATTCCATATCTTCCCACTCGATTCCCATTTGATCCATCAACAACTTGGCTTCAGAAGGAATACTATCAGGACTGTCTTTTGACAGATCTTCATCATTCGGCAATGGCTGGCCAGTATAGGCGTGCAAAAATGCTTCACACAACAACTCGCTGTTGGTGGCGTGACGCAAATTATTGACCTGACGACGAGTTCGTTCGTCCGTAAGGACCTTAAGCACTTTGAGCGGAATAGACACAGTAATTTTTTTTACTTGTTCATTCTTCTTGCCATGTTCAGCATAGGGGCTGATGTATTCCCCATTCCATTCAGTCATTGACTCACCTGTTATAACGCTAAATTCGGGGCAGATTTTAAACTCTTACCAACAACAGTCAAATTATTGCGACTATTTCTTTATGATGCAAATAGATTTCTTTATGTTTAGACGTCTAAACGTCTTAACTCCTATTGACGATAGCGCTGGGCTTAGGTACATTTAGACGTCCAGACATCTCTATCTGTCTACCGAATTTAGGAGCCCATCCATGGCAGAGCATCAATTAGCCACACTGGCAGTGCGTCAGGGTATCGAAACTGATACCCAATATGGCGCAGTAGTGCCACCGATTTATTTGTCGACTAATTACGCCTTTGATGGTCATAAAAATCCCCGCGAATTTGATTACAGTCGTTCAGGCAATCCTACTCGCTGCATTTTAGGCGATGCGTTAGCGCAATTAGAAAAGGGTGCCACTGGCATAGTGACTTGCACGGGCATGGCGGCCATCACTTTAGTCACCACCTTACTTGGGCCTGATGACTTATTAGTTGTGCCCCACGATTGCTACGGCGGCTCGTACCGTTTATTTATCAACTTAGCAAAGAAAGGCCAATTTAAGCTAATTGTGGTTGACCAAACCGACAGCCAAGCGTTAGCGATTGCGATAGCACAAAAACCAAAAATGGTGTGGCTCGAAACCCCATCGAACCCATTATTGCGCGTGGTCGATATTGAGGCCATTGCTAAAGTGAGCCATGAGATTGGTGCGCTGGTGGTGGTCGATAACACTTTTTTATCGCCGATATTGCAACAACCCCTATTGTTAGGCGCGGATATTGTTATCCACTCCACCACTAAATATATCAATGGTCACAGTGATGTGGTTGGTGGCGCTGTGGTCGCCAAAGATGCACAAATCGGCGAAAACTTACATTGGTGGTCGAACACGTTAGGCTTAACTGGGTCGGCTTTTGACAGTTACTTAACCCTGCGCGGTCTGCGTACTTTAGCGGTACGTATTCGTGAGCATCAAGCCAATGCCCAGCGTATTGTAGCCGTGTTAACCCAAAGCCCTGTGGTGAGCAAAGTCTATTATCCTGGTCTTGCGGATCATCCCGGTCATGCTATTGCAGCCAAGCAGCAAAAAGGCTTTGGCGCTATGCTGAGTTTTGAGCTCAAGGGCGGCGAGGCCGAAGTCGTAGCTTTTTTAGGTGCGCTCAGGTTATTTAGCGTGGCAGAAAGCCTAGGTGGCGTTGAAAGTTTAGTGGCAGTGCCTGCAACTATGACCCATAGAGCCATGGAGCCGCAGGCGCGTTTTGAGGCGGGCATAAAAGAGACCCTATTGCGTCTGTCGGTGGGGATTGAAGATGCCGCCGATTTAGTTGCAGATATTCAAGCAGGACTCGCCGCGGTTGCGGTTTGTCAGTAGAGGAATAATAGATGGCACGTTGTCACTTACACAAATTTGGTGGCTCCAGTTTAGCGGATGCCGATTGTTATCGCCGAGTCGCCCATATTCTATTAACCCACGGTCATAGTGATGATTTAGTGGTGGTGTCTGCGGCGGGTAAAAGCACCAATTTCCTGTATAAATTACTGTCGTTGCGTGATGCTGGGCAATTATGGCAAGAAGAATTACAGGTCTTAATTAGCTACCAACAAGGTTTGATTGAACAACTGTTATCCAGTGAGCAGGCCCGCGATTTACGCGAGCGTTTAAGTACCGATAGATCGCAATTAGTGACTTTGTTATCACTTGAACAGCATAACGAATACCAAGTGAATTATGTGGTCAGTTTTGGCGAGCGTTGGTCGGCTCGTTTGATGGCGGCGCTGCTGCGCGAATCTGGTGTGGCCGCAAGCCATGTGGATGCCTGTTCCATTTTAATTGCTGATGAAGCCGCAGTACCGCAAATTCGGCTGCAAGAATCCCGTGCTAAAGTACAAGCGTTATTGGCAACGCACCCAAATGAGCGACTGGTTATCACAGGGTTTATCTGCGCCAACGAGCGTGGTGATACGCTATTGCTTGGCCGTAACGGCTCAGATTTTAGTGCTAGCTTAATTGCCAGCCTTGCCGATATTGAGCGGGTAACCATTTGGACTGATGTAGAAGGGGTGTTCAATGCTGACCCGAATAAGATCAACGATGCCAAATTACTGAAAAGCATGTCTCTTGCTGAAGCCGACCGTCTAGCGCGTTTAGGCTCACCAGTATTGCATTGCCGCACTTTGCAGCCGCTGTTTAATACCGAAGTGAGTTTAGCGGTGCGCTCAAGTTATGCCTCGCACACAGACTTTACCTTGATTGCACCGCACAGCTCGTCGGCGAGCGCGCCAGTAGTCACTAATCTTAATGCTGTGGTGTTATTTGGTTTTAAACTCACGGGTGACTTAGCAAGCCTATTAGATTCGTTGATCGCAGCGGGTTTAACACCATTAGCCCATTGGACGTCTGCCCATCAAAGAGTTGAGCTGGCCTATACCGCTGAAAATCAAAAACAAGTTCAAATATTACTCGACGCTCAAGAGCAAGCATTAGGGATCAGCGATCAGCAGATCAACACAGATCTCGGCCTAGTGGCATTAGTCAGTGCTGATGCTGAGCATTATCGTCGCAGTTTTGCTCGCTTACTGAGCCGTGACGCTAAACCTTTGTTTAGCGGTGACTTAAGTCTGGTGACTTTGGTACCACAGTCACAGGTCAATCTGTTAACGCAAAAGGTGCATCGCCGCTGTGCAGGCCCGCGTAAGCGCATTGGCGTTTTATTGCTGGGTGTAGGCAATATCGGTGAAGCATGGGTTGATTTATTTAAGTCGGTTTCAGTATCACTTGACCATGAACTTGAAGCTAGCGTTGAGCTAGTCGGCTTAGTCAGTTCGAGTAAAGCCTTAATAAAGCCCGCAGGGATTAATCTTGCGGCGTGGCAGAGTGAGTTTAATACTGAGGCAACGCCTTGGCAGTACGAGCATTTGTTCGAGCAGTTAGAACAGGTTAAATGTGATGAGCTGGTGGCCTTAGATATCAGTGCCAGCGCCAGTTTAACCTTGCAATACCCTGAGCTATTCGAGCGCGGTATTCATGTGGTCAGTGCTAATAAACTCGCAGGATCAGGCCCACTGCCTTTTTACCGTGAGTTAAAGCAGCAGTTAGGTAACCGTCGTTTATTTTGGCGCTATAACGCCAGCTGCGGCGCAGGTTTGCCGATTCAACATGCGCTGAATGATTTGCGTAACAGCGGTGATAGCGTTGAGGCCGTGGGCGGGATTTTTTCTGGCACCTTGTGTTGGTTATTTGAGAAATACGACACCAGTAAGCCATTTTCTGAATTAGTGGTTGAAGCCAGAGGCTTAGGTATTACTGAGCCCGATCCGCGCGACGATCTGTCAGGTCGCGATATGCAGCGTAAACTGCTTATCTTAGCCCGTGAGATTGGCCTTGAAATCGAGCTTGAAGATATTGAACTGCGCTCACTCGTACCTGCCGATTTGGCCGATATTCCCTTAGATCAATTTATGGCTCGTATTGGCGAGTTAGATAACGATTTACTGCAGCAATATGGCGCAGCGGCGGAGCAAAATAAGGTGCTCAGATATGTGGCATCTTTAGATAATAGCGGCCCGGAGTTAAAAGCCGAAGTCGGCTTGCAGTGGATTGATGTCCATCATCCCTACGCTAACTTAACCCCAGGTGATAACGTGTTTGTGATCCGCAGTGCCTTCTACCAAGGTAACCCGCTGATCATCCGTGGACCGGGTGCAGGACGCGAAGTGACCGCGGCGGCAGTGCAGTCTGATCTGACACAGATCTGTCGCGATCTGCTACAGGAATAGCCGAGTGTGATCGAAGCAGCTTACTTATTGAAGGACTCATTCGAGTCCTTTTTCATTGGCTAAAATAAATTACTGCATCGCAGCTAATAAAATCCGCGAAGTGGGCATTTTTTGACTTGACTTACATCTTAGTTTCTCTAGTATATGGACATGTAGACGTCTAAACGTCTATTTAAACTAATTCATATTAGCAAAGAGTAGCGCCAAGGGCGGTTGAGGAAATACACATGGCTTTTCATCACGCACAACATTCACAGTCGCTAAACCAAAGCTTGTCAGAGCTTAATGGCGATATTAATGTTTCTTTTGAGTTTTTTCCGCCATCGACCCCCGAAATGGAACAAATTTTATGGAACTCAATCCGCCGTTTAGAGCCACTCAAGCCTAAGTTTGTGTCAGTAACTTATGGCGCTAACTCTGGTGTGCGCGATCGTACCCACAGCGTGATTGAACGTATTCAACAGGAAACCAACCTCGTTGCTGCGCCGCATTTAACTTTAGTCGATGCCAGCGATGAAGAGCTATTAGAACTGGCTAAGCATTACTGGAAATCGGGCGTGCGTGACATAGTGGCGCTACGGGGAGACTTACCTGCTGGTAGCGCAAAACCCACCCGTTTTGCAGCTGATTTAGTACGTTTGCTGCGCTCAGTGGCCGACTTTGATATTTCTGTCGCCGCATATCCTGAAGTACATCCCGATGCAAATAATGCACAGGCAGATTTAATTAACCTTAAACGTAAGATTGATGCGGGTGCTAGCCGCGCCATTACTCAGTTTTTCTTCGATGTGGAATCTTACCTGCGTTTTCGTGACCGTTGCGTTGCAGCGGGGATTGATGTTGAAATCGTGCCGGGGATTTTACCTGTGACAAACTTTACTCAGCTGAAACGTTTTGCGGGTATGACTAATGTGTCACTGCCAGGTTGGCTACATAAACAGTTTGAAGGGCTAGAAAACGATGCGGGTACGCGTCAATTAGTCGGTGCAAACGTAGCGATTGATATGGTTAAGGTATTGTCACGTGAAGGCGTGAAAGACTTCCATTTTTATACGTTAAATCGCGCTGAATTGACCTATGCGATTTGTCATACCTTAGGTGTGCGAGTGTAGTTTGCTATAGATGTTGGGAAGGTCAGATTAAAAAACGCCGCACAATAATAATGCGGCGTTTTTGTTTTTAGGCGAATAATTGCTAGATCCTAAATTGTGCTATTAGGGTTTGTAAGCGTGCTGACAGTTGTGCCAGTTCATCACCTGCCTGCGCTGTTTGTTGTGCGGCTTGGGTTGAGCTATTGGCAATATCATTGATGTTATTTACGTTTTGATTAATTTCTGCCGAGACAGCACATTGCTCATTTGCTGCGCTGGCAATTTGAATATTCATTTGGCTAATCGTTGACACCGCATGAGTAATTGCTTCGAGAGCTTCACCTGCTTGATGCACCTGTTCAACACAATTTTGCGTCGTAGTGGTGCTGGTCTTCATAGCGGCAACGGTCGACTTGGCTTTTTGTTGCAAGACTTCAATCATCTGCTGAATTTCAGAGGTTGAGGTTTGGGTGCGACTGGCAAGAGTGCGAACCTCATCGGCCACTACCGCAAAACCTCGTCCCTGCTCTCCGGCTCTAGCGGCCTCAATTGCGGCATTAAGTGCAAGTAAGTTGGTTTGGTCGGCAATATTACGAATAACGATCAATACTGAATCAATTTCAGTGGTGTTCCGCTCTAAATCATCGATTGCGTTGGCCGCATTTGCAATCTCTTCGGCGAGGATGTTAATCGTTGCGACGACTTTTTGTACCACCAATTTACCTTGTTCAGTTGACTCATCGGCATGATTAGCGGCGTCAGCAGCATCGGTCGCGTTTTGAGCGACTTCTTGAACGGTAGCAGCCATTTCGTTCATGGCGGTGGCAACTTGTTCAGTTTCGAGATACTGACGATGCGCCATTTGCTGGGTTTCTCGCGTAATCCCCGACATTTCTTCGGCCGAGGTTGCCAGTAAATTTGTCGAGTCAGAAACCTGCGAAACGGTAGAGTGGATTTTTTCGACAAAGCGGTTAAACGCCTGTGCTAATTCGGCAATTTCATCTTTGCTAGTAATAACCATTCGACGTGTTAAATCGCCTTCTCCTTCAGCAATATCATTCATGGCAGCGGTTGTTTCTGCGATAGGGCGAGTAATACTTTTAGCGATAAACCAAGCGATACCTGTACCGACAAAGAGTGCGGCTAAACCAATTAGTAATAGCTTTAAACGAATATTAGCAATGGCTCGCTCGGTGTGGCTTCTGTCCATTGCAATATCAAGTACTCCAAATATTTGCCCTGAGTAATCTTTTATGGCGTGACGATATAGCGCGTAAGAAGTGTTGTTTAAGGTAATTTTTCGGCTGACTTTGTTGCCTTGCATGACGGCTTTAAGCTCACTAACTGCTTGAGTATCTGGTGTAAATGTAGCGCCAAAGGGTTTGAATCCATTACCTTCGGGTAATAACAAAGCAATATCTGCTTGATAGGCCTGTTTAAAGTTATCAAAGAAAGGTTGCCCAAATGACATGCCTAATTCGACTGAGCCAGTATGGTTCCCCTGATAATTCATCGGCACTAAACCACGAATACCTAAGCCTTCAACACCGTACTCCAGACCGCTTAATGAGTGTTTTTGCGTATTGGTTTCAACAATTGTTTTACGGATAGCGCTGAGATCATCGCCAAATTTCTCTGGGCGGTGTAATCGTAAAAAAGAAGTGGCAGGTGAGGTGTGAAATTGAAATTGTTGTACGTCAAATTCTTGCTTCAATTGTTTAAATATTGGCAAAGTGCGCGCAGCAAGTGCATCACGGTTTTGTTCAGCAAAGTCGCTTTGAATTTCAGGCGTTAATGAAATAATTGTTGCCATTGCCTGCGCA
The DNA here is from genome assembly GCF_900156405.1 of Shewanella morhuae. Lineage (GTDB taxonomy): Bacteria > Pseudomonadota > Gammaproteobacteria > Enterobacterales > Shewanellaceae > Shewanella > Shewanella morhuae. The sequence goes on along the minus strand of NZ_FTNN01000007.1, from coordinate 72,469 downwards.
AGTTTGCCTGACGAAGTAATTTCAGCAACGGCGGTTTCATATAACTTTTGTAGTTCTCATTGTTCGGACTTTTCAACCTGATTGCTGAATTCTGACAGTACGAACGGCAAGATAAATCCCATCATTGCTAACAATAATAAGCAGATACCAATTACGATCCTCGAACTAATTTTTAGGTTTATCACGGTAAATTTCCCAGTTGGATATATCAATCTTATTTACTTGCCTGCAATTATAAGGATGCATCAATTGCAGATTTGCGATGGCATAAGTCATTTTAACTGATATTTTTTATTCGGGGTCATTTTGTGATCTGTAGCACACAAGTTTTTTTAATTCTAAATATTTACTTAGCAGGCTAAGTAAATATAATGCTTAGCCTGCTAAGTAAATGGATGATGACATGGATACTGAACTAGAGCGGCTTAAAGAGTTATCGCTGGCAGAAAATCTAGGGCGTTTACATCGACTATGGCGCACGGTGGCTGATATTGAACTCGCACCGCTAGAGTTAACTCATCCACGCTGGACAGCGCTCTGGAAGCTATTGCGTTTAGGTGACAATGTGAGCCAAAAAGTGCTCGCCGATGCACTCGAAATTGAATTAGCGTCTTTAATGCGCACATTAGGTCAATTAGAAGAGCAAGGGTTAGTCTGCCGCCATAGCTGTAAAAAGGATAAACGCGCAAGGATTGTGAGCCTGACGCCAGCGGGGCGTGATGTATTAACGCAAGTAGAAAAACGGATTATTCAAGTACGTAGTGAATTGCTAACGGGCATTAGTGCCGTTGAGCTTAATGAATTTGAACGCATTATTGGACTAATTAGCCACAATGCGTTAGCGAAAATGGCCACCGCGCCGGTAATAATTGAGTGAGAAAAAGATGACACCGGATCAACAATTTGCCCGCTTAGTTAAAATAGCAATGCTCGGTTTCGTGCTGATATTTGGCTATTTTATGTTTGCAGACACTGTGATGCCCTTAACACCTCAGGCTATGGCGACCCGTGTAGTGACAAAAGTCACGCCACAAATTAATGGTAAAATTCAAACAATAGCGGTAACTAATAATCAGACCGTCGTGAAAGGGGATTTATTATTCGAGGTCGATCCTGCGCCTTATTTATTGGCAGCATCCCAAGCTAAGTTAGCATTAGAGCAAGTTTGGCAAGATAACGCAGAGTTAGATGCTTCACTTTTAGCCGCTAAAGCGGATGTGAATGCCAGTATGACGACGGCGCAGCAAAAACGCAGTGAAGCTAAACGTCTTGATACCTTATATGTCACCCACGGTATTTCTTTACAGCAACGCGATCAGGCCAGTAGTGATGCTGCTACCGCGGAAGCGAATTTACTCGCGGCGCAAGCCCGTTTAGAAAAGTTAAAAGTGAGCCGTGGCGTTTATGGTGACGGCAATCTTAAAGTGCGCCAAGCACAAAATCACTTAGAACAAGCTGAACTTAACTTATCCTATACGCAAATCCATGCTGATCAGGATGGTGTGGTAACGAATCTACAACTTGAAGTGGGTAGCTTTGCTTCTGTTGGACAGCCACTTCTCGCATTGGTATCAGATAAAGTTGATATTATTGCTGATTTTCGTGAAAAAAGTTTACGCGGTATTACAGCATCTTCTATTGCTTTGATTGCTTTTGATGGTGAACCTGGTCGACTTTATCGTGCGCAAGTGAGCAGTGTTGATGCTGGGGTGAGTGCAGGGCAGTTTGATGCGAATGGCCGTTTAGCAGCACCACAAGAATCAGATCGCTGGGTACGCGATGCACAGCGTTTAAGATTGCATTTAGTGTTAGAGGGTAATGCATTAAATAACCTCCCCGCTGGAGCGCGCGCGACGGTACAACTATTACCTGAAAATGGTCTATTTAGTCTGTTAGCTAAGTTACAAATAAAAGTCATTAGTGTGCTGCATTATATCTACTAAATTTATGCTCCATGTCGGCCGCGTAATTAGGTTATTTCTAAAAAAACTGACCTAATTAATGGATGCTGCTTCCCCCTAAATACAGGGGGTTTACCCCAAGCAAGATCACTTTAAATGAGTTGCAATGTAGATGAGTACCAATCTAGGTAAGCAGCACTGTGGATATAGATTTACGATGAACACAAAATTAATACAAGGCGAGCTGTATGTTGTTATTACGCCATAGTCCACTGACTGCTAACGATTTACGCCAGTGCTTACGCATTGCGACGGGCGGTACTATTGGTTTTACCCTGTGCAAAATTTTCGGCTGGAGTAATGGCGTTTTTTTTACCGTCACACCTATGCTATTGCTTGGATTAGTACCGGTGATGAGCGGTCATGCCATGCGCCAACTATTAGCTTCATCGGTAATGGCGGGTATTGAAGTCGGATTACTCGGTGGTTTTTTTGGTAGTCATCCAGGATTAATGACACCGATCGTTTTTTTACTGTTTTTATATCGTTTTGCTGCCATGTCACGCGGTAGTTTATTTCTATTTGGTGCCAATGGAGTGCTGAGTTTGAGCATCATGCTGCATTTTGCCAGCTACCCAAATACCGATTTAAATGATTTAGTATTTAGTAATTTCTGGGCCACGGTACTCTCAGTGGCGATAGCTTATTTAATGACGGCACTTTGGCCAGATGTAGAGCCCAGAGCGGCTTATAAGCCTGGACCTAAGGCGCCACATCGGATGCGGCACGAGGCATTACTGGGGGCCAGTATTGCAACGGCCTCTTTTTTAATATTCCAAATATTCAATTTACGAGACTCTATGTCAGCCCAAGCGACAACTTTGTTATTGTTGTTTCCTATGCATTGGGATGGCGCCTTGGATTATGCCCGTAAACGTGCCATTGGTACGTTACTTGGCGTGTCATTTGGAGTGTTAGTACAGTTGTTTCTTTATGATTGGTCGGGATTATTGCTATTGATTGTGCCCTTGTTGTGGATAGGATTAATGCTATTTAGCCAAGCACACGTTAGAGAAGCCAATGGCTCAGGAGTTGGGTTTGGCGCGCTGACAACCTTAGGTATTCTATTTGGGCAATATCTCACCCCAGGCAATGATCTTATCTTTAGCGCCCTTTATCGGGTGAGCAGTATTCTTATTGCCATCGTCGCCACATTATTTATGTGTTACTTAATCCATAAAATATTGAATCGTTTTGAATCAACTCGTTTTGGTTATTAGTGTGTATTAAACTAGTGAGACCATTTTGCAGTTGATGACGGCAAAAATAAATCAATACGGTTTTTACTACATAATAAATAAGACGTAATTGTACTTTATGCTTAGCTAAAAATAAGCATAAACAATAATAACCACCTATGCTTTAGAGCTTCACCCCCTTTTAAAGGAACGCAAATGAAGATTACCACATTGGTTATTAGCCTGACGCTTGTCAGTGGCTATGCCGCCGCCTCGGATGCTCCTGTGCAACCCACAGGCGTTATGCCTCCATCAGCACAACTTTGTGTCAGCTGTCATGGCGCACAAGGTGAGGGTATTGAACCGCTTGGCCCTCGATTAGCTGGACTCTCATCAGAATACATTTCAACGCAGCTACATCATTTTCAACAGGGTATCCGCCAAAATGCCACTATGATGCCAATGGCAATGACGCTTCAAGGTGACGGGATTGAGCAAGTCGCCAGCTATTTTTCAGCCCAGCAAGTTAAGACCCCGGTTACGCCAGTTATCCGCGGTAAACAGGTTACTTTTGCTGACGATACCGCCCGCTTAGCTTATCAAGGTGATTGGTCACGTGGTTTACCAGCCTGCGTGACATGTCATGGTCCTTCTGCATTAGGTGGCGGCTTATTTCCTCGCTTAGCGGGCCAACAAGCCAGTTATATCAAAACACAGTTACTGGCATGGCAAGATGGCACGCGTAAAGGTGATGTTGATGGCATGATGGCGAATGTTGCCAACAAGCTCACCGCTGCTGAGGTTGACGCCTTAGCAACTTACTTTGCCAATTTGAAATAAGGAACCGGCCATGAAATATTCAGCAATGTTACTACTGGCTGCGATGGGATTGTTAACCGTTCAAGCGCAAGCATCTTCAACGGAACAGGTACCAGAGCGTCCTGATAAACAAGCCCCGCTGCCTTCTTTCCCTAAAATGCCAGATCAAGCCTATTTAACGCTTAGACCCTTAAGTGCAATCCCTGATGGGGCTTTTGGCGATAAGGTACGTTTAGGTTACCAGTTGTTTGTTAATACTCAGCAGCTGCGAGACAAGTATGTAGGTAACGAGCTTAACTGCGCTAACTGCCACATGGACGCGGGCCGCAAAGCTAATGCCTCACCGTTATGGGGCGCTTATTTCGCTTATCCAGCTTATCGTAAAAAAGACGATAAAGTCAGTAGCTTTGAAGAGCGCATCCAAGGCTGTTTTAACTATTCGATGAATGGTAAAGCTCCTGCTTCGGGTAGCCCTGAGTTAGTCGCTATTTCAGCCTACGCTTATTGGTTGGGCATGGGCGGCTTGATGGATGAAGCCAAAATCAGTGGTCCAGTCCCTGAGCTGAGCGATGCTGAGTTAGTGAAAGGTGCTAAGCGTGAAGACTTCCCGTTACCAGAGATACTTGCCAAGGCGATGACTGTCGAGCAGCGTGCTAACTTGCCTGGTCGTGGTTATCCTGAAATTCCAAAACCAGAACTTGCTTATTCACCTGAACGAGGTAAAGAGGTTTATGTAGCTCATTGCCAAACTTGCCATGGTATTGAGGGGCAAGGTCAAGCGATAGCAGGCGTATATGCATTGCCACCTTTGTGGGGCCCTAAAAGTTACAACTGGGGTGCAGGTATGCACAGAGTTAACACCGCTGCATTTTTCATTTATGAGAATATGCCCTTTGGTAAGAGCATGCAGCTGACTAACCAGCAGGCTTGGGATGTTGCAGCTTATATCAACTCCCACGAGCGTCCACAGGATCCGCGTAGCAAAGGTGATGTTAAACAGGCTCAAGAGAAATACCATAATGACAGTGACTATTATGGGCTGAGTGTTGATGGCAAAGTGTTAGGTACTGAGTCTTACCCTGTTTTTCCTAAAAAGTCGTAGTTGAGCCGCTCTCATTCAGTGCTAGCGTGATGAAGTTAAGCGAGTAACTGGATGGGAGGCTTATTAAATCGCCTGAGTATGTTAGTCATTGCGGCTTTACAGCCAAGGTAAATCAAAGTCGTGGGGCTTCACCCCACACCCGACCAAGGAGGACTGCTCGTCCTATCCTCCTTGGATTCTCCAAGACGCCCCTAACGGAGTTGAAAGCCCCTTGGGCATTAAGCGTCCTTATGCTATCGCGTCAGACGCTCGTCCCTGATTCGACTGACGCTATCTCGGCATCCATGCCTCGCTCACGCAACGTACGCAAATGCCTTTCGGCAACTCCGAGGGGAGGGTGAACTTCTGCAGTTTCGGTGTTGGCTGTTAATCCCAAAATAGTTATACCTGTCGCATCTTTCCTCATTAATAAGCGTGCTAACTTATTCTTTAGGATGATTTGTTATAGGAGTCAAAAACCAGATTCATTTTACTAATTGCTTTTTGGTAGATCTGTTGCTTTTGAAGCGGTGTGAGATTTTTATTTATATTAGCTTCATCTTTTTCTCCAAAAAACGCCAAAGCAAATGATCTGAAGAAAGGATCTGAAAAACTGTAAATCTTCGTCAAATTTAATTATTTCGCTAAATTTAGACGAAGATAGCTCGTCTAGAGTAGCTTCTAAATGGTTTTTTTTGAATCCGAATATTAAACTCTTTACAGTAACCAAAAAGCTCATCAATATTCCCGCAATCTTGGCCTGTATAAAATAATGCTCTTATAGTGTTTTCACCTTTATTGTGTGTGAGCGCATTATCAAATACGTGTTTTATAGTATCAGACTCTTCTTCTATATACTCTTGAACCGCTAATACTAAATCAGATTCAGTAAAGTCATAACTTTGAGATTTATGTAATGTCTCTCTGATAGCTGCACCATCACACATCAAATATGCGAGCTTATGAGCAATAGCTGGCAAGCCATTACAATAATGAGCGATTTTTTCTTTTAGTTCAGTACCAAAGATAACATTTAGAGAGTTTTCTCCTTTTGTCAGAATTTCTTTTATCTCAGAGTCATGCATTAAAGGGACCTTGATTTCGGATAATCTCCTACGCATTTCTCCATCACTTTTAACAACTTCTCGGGCAGTATTTACAGCCCCCAAAGCAATGATTTTTAAATCTGAATATTCATCCGACATATCCATGAATACTTTCATTAATTGGGAAAGTTTAATTTTATCTTCTTCATTAACCTTATGAAAATCTTCAAGTACCCAGCAGTAACCTGCAGCTCCCATCAATCTGCCAAGATTTTGTGGTGATAATTGAGGAGGTAGAATTCGTTTTTGTTTTACTCCTTTAACCTCTTCGATTCCTACGCCTAGACTAGCTTTAATTGCCAAATAATTTATTTTAAGTGAACTGCTAATTTTTGTTTTTTTATTATTAATAACTTCGTCAACATAAAACTCAGCCAATTGTTCAAAAGCATCTAGAATAATTTGTTCAAATGTAGAACCAATCATGCAGTTTGTGCGAATATGCTTATCATAAACCTCATAAAGTTTATTTTCTAGTAAAGTGGTTTTACCACTGCCCGTGTGACCATAGACAACAATCTGCATGCCAGGGGTTTCTAATGCTCGAACTACTCTTTTGTTAATTTTATTACGGTTAATAAAACTAACTCTGGCAGGTTTCGCTGGTGTAAAAACTTCCTTTAATAAGTATTGACCGATGTTCGCCACTAAACTTCCTTATTCTTTTAAATTTGTATAATACACATGTACATTACCTCATTAGACCTATAAAAATGCACATTGTTAATTATTTTTTATTGAAGAGAACTTATCAGTTTTTAGTCTAGAATACTATCTTACAAAAAGAGCTGAGCTTTACCGAGAACCACTGTTAAGCTTAGTAACAGGTATACTCGGGAATTAATGAGATTAAGCACTTGTATAGAAGTGACCGTTGGCGGCAAGGATGCCGCCGTCGAGCCCTCAGGGATGAGTCATTTCTAAATCAAAGTTGGCGTGTCACTGGAATACAAGTACTTAATCTTTTAGCAAATCAGAAAGGATACTTTATTGTATCTGACCGATAGGGGCATCGAGAATATCACTATAATGCCTAGGACATTATTAACACTTCTTTTTAAATCATAAGCAGGCGTGTCACTGGGAAAACAATGGCAATTAATGCTGCATAACTCAGCAGCTTTGCCTTGGTGGGAAACAACTCAGCTTGAGTGGCTAAAAACCGTTATGATCGCCATCTCTAAGAATAAATAACCTATGTTATTTACGAGGATATTGATGTCCAAGTCGTTACAAGATTTAAGTGTTACGGAATCGCAAATTTGCCCCCTGTGCCAAGGTGCAAATCAGTGTGCGGTGATTTTGGGTAAGGGCATTGAGGATTGTTGGTGTGCGCTGCAGGTGTTCCCACCTTTGGCCGCCTTGCAAGAGCAAGCTTTAGATGAGCCTCAGGTATTAAGTTTACAACTAGCGTCTACCGATGCATGTATTTGCCAAGTCTGTTTAAGCCAACTCAGGCAGGAGTTAAATCCGCGTTTATTTAGAACGCAAGATGAACAAAGCCCATCGAGAGTGGTCGATGGGCTAGGCTATGAACTAACGTAACGGGCTACTTAGATAGTTACTTATCAATCTTGTATTCGATTCGAACCATAGTTTGTGCGGTGACTGGTTTACCATCTTCAAACTTAGGTGCGTAGCGCCACTTATCGATCATTTTCAATGTTTCTTTTTCGAATAGCGCGCCCCCTTCAGAGTTAGTGATCTCGGGATTTTTAACAAATCCCATCTCATCGATAGTGAGATTCAACTCTACCCAGCCACTTTTTTTGCGTTGGGCATAGGACATTGGATAGTCTGGTACGGTACGGAAAATAGGTTGTTGTTCCTGTGCGTCGGCCCATGGGCGCATTTTACCGATAGCAATACAATGGGCTGTGGATTGCTCGCGTTTATTCTGACGTTCGTAAAGTTCGACTAAATAAGCGTGGGCACTTAAGGCATAGGGATGACTGAAATTAAGTGCATCAAACTGTTTAACCACTTCGAGTAATAAAGGTTCGGCTTTATTGTCATGTTTGTCTGCAAACTCAACTGCGCCAACAATATAGGTGGCCTTAACCCTCTCTAATGCATTTTCGGGTAAAATTTCTTTATAAATATCATAAGCATCGAAGACATAGTTTCTTACGTCTCGAGTGTAGAGTTCGGTTTTGGATAAGCGACTGAACGCGGCCATTTTCACATCGGCTAGAACTTTTTTATTATCAGATTTTTCTGCAACCGCCATAGCATCAAGGAAATAGTCTTTCGCTACTTTGGCTTTGGCGGCTGTTTGCGCTGCGCCAAGTAAGGGGTCGATAAGCTCAAATGCTTGCTTACCATAATGGATTTTATAGTTAGCAAGCGCGAGTTTATATAATTCATTAGCCTTGGCGGTTTGCTGAAAATGGGTTTCTATAAATGGGTTTGGCGCGACTTGATTTTCTATCGCACTGGCCCAGTTTATAGCGAGATTGGCTAAGTCGATACTATCTTTGGCATACTGAGCCTCACCGAGTTGGTAAGCCGTTTTAGCACTCGCTTCAATGTTCGCAGTATCGCCTTTTTTCACCGCGGTTTGATAGTCGCTATAGGCTTTAGCAAAGCTATTCTCAGAGGCGTGTAAGATAAAAGAGGTGCCTAAAGTGAGGGTAAGAAAGTAGGCGATTGGCAGCATTTTTCCATGCGACATAATGTATATCCTTATTATTGATGAATCTAGATGATACATAGGTGCGCGTTTTGAGACAAATTTGTTTTATTTTTGTTGTGCTTTGAGGGGGGCGAGAATAGGGGCGAGAAAAAATTGATTTGACCGATAGGCGATTCGAGTGAAGCGTAGGCTCGCCTATTGGTCTTTTAAGAGGTTATTTAGTGATAAATTCGACTGAAAACTGCCCAAGTTCGCCGTATTCAAAATGGCAGATTTGCGCCAATGGCAAGTCAAGTACGCCCGCGTAGGAGCCGGTAATCACATATTGGCCTTGAGTTAAGCCAATACCTTGGGTTGATAAAAAATTAACCAGCCAGTAGAGCCCTGCTTTAGCGGAGCCATTGGGATGAATGGCGGTTTTTTGCAGTGTGTCGCCATCTTGAATATTAACCTTGAGCTCAAAACCACTGGTATTTAAACCCTCTAGCACGTTAAGCACTGGGCCTAACCACAAGCCTTGATTAACTAAGCCATCGGCTAGGGCATCAAAATAGGTCGCTTCACTGGGCGTGTGGTAGCGGCTTTTTATCAATTCAAGCGCTAAGCGAGTGTTACCTAAAGCCGCATCGATTTCAGCTTCGGTATAAGGCGTCGCTCTTGGCGGCAAATCGCGAGCTATCTCAAAAGCCAGTTCGGGTTCGACGCGAGCCAGTTGTTGATTCGATGCATACAGTGGGCAAGTGGCCGATTGTTGATATACATCATGTTGATAAATAGGCGCAACGACAGTTTTTTCGGCAGTGGGCAGTAAGCATTTCCACGCTACGATAGGATTGTTGTCGGTAGTGCTAAATATTTCTGCCACGGCTTGTTGAATGGCGAAGGCCTGCTCGAAGTTTGTTGGCCTCAGTTCTGAGTTAAGTAAATCTCCGTTTGTGCCTGCAGCACGCCGCTTGGCGAGTTCTTTTGCGGCGGGCTTAATACACCTTTGTACTTGTTCGAGAGTGACGGTAGATAGCATTAACTTTCCTATTTAAACAGTTTGCCTATAAAGATGTGGCATAAAAGAAGGTGGCCGATAAGCCATTTTAGTCGGCCAAATATACTCGGTTAATGCTATCACTGGAAATGGCAATGTCCGTATAGATTTAAAATCAATCGCTGCAGAATTAAGGATGAGGGCTAAAACCCCAAAAACGTTAAGCGATTTAAACTCATATCGCACATATTACTCATATAACAGCAATGTCAGTTAAAGTATCCAACCTAGCACTTATCTTTCCATAATAAGAGGCTAGATATTGGCTTAACTCAGTGCCAGAATGGCAGCCCATTTCGTGGTCTCTATTGGACTCATCCGTGAATCTCAACCTTAATGCCCCACAGGCAAATAATCATGCTCAACTCGGGCTTATTTTTATCTCCGTTGCCGTGTTGTTTTGGGGCATATTGCCGATAGCCTTAAAACTATCAGGTGCTTTTATCGATCCGGTAACACTAACGTGGTTCCGCTTTCTGGTTGCGTTGTTAGTCAGTATATTGATCCAATGGAGCGCGGGCAGCCTTAAGCAATTTGCCGCGCTCGATGCCAAAGTTTGGTTAAGATTGGTGCTGGCGGGCATGTTCTTGATGTTTAATTATGTTTCTTTTGTTTACTCCCTCGATTATCTCGCGCCTGGTGCTGCCCAGCTAAATTTCCAAACATCGCCTTTCTTCTTAGCTTTTGGTGGTGTGCTATTTTTCAAGGAACGGCTTAACGCAGTGCAACTCAGCTGTTTTGCGACCTTAGCTTTAGGTATGCTGATGTTTTTCCATCCTAATTTAAACTTTTCAGCCACGAACAATCATCAAGTTTGGATTGGAGTGATGATTATTCAATTCTCGGCGTTGTCTTGGACCAGTTATGCCTTATTGCAAAAGTCATTATTAAATCGATTATCACCTGCCAATGTGCTTTTAGTGCTCTATGCCTTAGGTATTTTCGTAATGGCTCCCTTTAGCGATCTTAGTCAGTTTGCCGAGATGGACAGCTTTGAGTGGCAGATAGCGTTATTTTGCGCCGCCAATACCTTAATAGCTTATGGCTGTTTTGGACAATCAATGAAATATTGGCCGACGGCGCAGGTGAGCGCAATGTTAGCCTTAACGCCAGTATTTAGTTTTAGTGCGACAGCTATTGTGGTCGCGGTGGGCTGGTGGCCTGAAGTCTTTCATGCCGATGAATTAGATGGATTATCGCTGTTGGGGATTGGTGTAATCATAATGTCGGTGATGGTGGTTCAGTTATTACCGCTTTATCGCAATCGTCAGCTAAAGCGTATGCAAGTAATCTAACGTTTAGATAAATATTTTACCTATGGGAAAGGTCTGTGATTACACGACTCAGTGATGTAAAACTTAAAGATATCCGTGGCGTCATCTTCGATCTTGACGGCACTTTGGCGCATTCAAATCCTGATTTTTCCGGGCTGCGCCGCGAGCTAGGCATTGATTCTGGTACGGATATTTTGGCCCATGTTAATAGCCTCAGTGAAGGCGAGGTGCGTAATAAAGCATTTGAGATAGTCCATGAGTATGAAAGACAAAGCTCACTTAACGCCAGTTGGATAGATGGGGCTAAGGAGCTTATCGAATACTTACAGGCTAAATCGCTGCCATTGGCTATTTTGACCCGCAATATGCCAGAAGCAGCGCAAATCACTATCAATAAGCTCGGCATCGATATCGCATTGGTGTTAACCCGCGATGATGCGCAGCCTAAGCCGCACCCTGAAGGCATTGAGCTTATTTGCCAGCAGTGGCAATTAGATCCTGCAGATATTTTATATGTGGGCGATTATTTATTTGATCTGCAAACTGCCCAAAATGCAGGTAGCCGCTGCGCCCTTTATTGCCCCGAAACTATCCCCGATTATGCCCTTGATGCCGATATGCTAGTAGCTTGTTACCATCGTTTTATTGAAGCGTGGGCAGTGGGTGACTAGATTTTGTTAGTCTGTTTCGAACTTAGTCCCAGTGTGGGGCGAAGTCTGGATTGGCCACCCTATGATTGCGATCTAATCCAGTGATTGCCTCGATTTCCGCTGCAGATAACATGAGTTTGGCTGTTGCTAGGTTGCTGCGAATATTCTCACGTTTGGTCGATGAAGGAATCGTGGCGAATCCTTGTTGTCTTAACCAAGCGAGTATGGTTTGAGCTGTGGTGACGCCATGTTTCTTAGCAATCTGAGTAATTAACTCATCTTGTAATACAGCGCCGTAGGCAAAAGGCATGTAGCCCGTCACTAAGATATTGTGCTGCTTACAAAACTGCGTCACTTTTGTGTTAACCAAATACGGATGCACTTCTACTTGATTGGTGAAAATCACTCCTTCACCTAATATCTCAATCGCTTGGGATAACTGGGCGTTAGTGAAATTCGATACTCCAATACGGCGAGTGAACCCCTTATTTAGCATGGTTTTTAATGATAAGAGGTAATCTGCCATCGGCACGTGTTCATCCTTAAGTGGCCAATGGATTAATAGCAAATCAACATACTGGGTTTGTAGCGCGGTTAAGCTGTCAATAACGCTGGCTTCGAAACGGTTTGCGGCTAGATTTTCTGTCCAAACTTTAGTGGTGATAAAGAGTTCATCACGGGGAACGCTAGAAGCCTTAATTGCCTCGCCAACGGCGGCCTCATTTCCGTAGATTTGTGCGGTATCGATATGGCGTGAGCCCTCTTCGAGAGCCATTAGTACAGCATCAACTGCTGCTTGGTCTTTGAGTCTAAAAGTGCCAGTGCCGAGCATGGGCATAGCTAATGGATGAGATACGGTCGAGTCTATCTGTGCTTGAGTCATAATATTTCCAATACTGAATGAATGGTGATGGCGCTACTTTCGCCTATCAAGCTTTGCCAATAAAGTCGATAAAACACAAATCATATTTGCCAATATCACAATAATGCTGTGCGACTCTTTACTCATAGCCGATTTAGCCGCGTGTCTTTACAGACTCAATCTGGGCTGGATAAAATCGATAAAAGCCGAGATCCGCCGCGCCACGGTTGAGGTTTTATAATAGACGGCATTTACTTGCTCCCGTCCGACATTGGTCACGTGCTCACTTTCAAGCAATGGGACTAATCGTCCCGTGGCAATATCGTCGTTAACCATAAAGCCCGACAAACAAGCGATACCATTGCCCGATAAGGTTAATTGGCGCACGGTTTCGCCGTTGCTGGCGCGCACGTTAGGTGTAATTTGATCGATACCTTTTAAGGGCCATTGATTGAGCACTTTAGAACCGGTAAAGCCGATAAGGCAGTGGTGGGGCAGATCGCTAATATTCTTCGGTAGACCGCGCTGCGCTAAGTATGCACTAGAGGCCACAATATACAGCTTACTTTTACCCAGCGGTCTGGCGTGCAGAGTCGAGTCAGTCAGCTTGCCGATACGGATCGCCACATCGGTACGTTTCTCAATCAGATCGACAAAACCTTCATTGGAGGTGATTTCAAGCTCGATATCGGGATAGGCTTGCTTAAATTCTTGCACTAAGGGCACGATTTGATGCAGTACGAAAGGGCTCGCTGCATCGACTCTTAAACGACCTTTAGGGCGCTCACCACGGGCGACGAGATCTTCTTCGGCCTGCTGCAGCGTTTGTAATCCTATACGTACCGCATCAACAAATTGCCGTCCCTCGTTGGTGAGTTCGACTCGGCGCGTGGTGCGGTTGAGTAGTGTCACTTGCAGTTGGCTTTCAAGGCGAGTGATCGCCCGCGATACCCGTGCGACTTGAATATCCAGCGCCTCGGCAGCCGCCGAAAAGCCACCAGTATCTACAATCGTCAATAAAATCTGCAAATCATCGGATCGTGTTAGCACTTAGTTGTCTCCAAGTTTAAAGGTGATTAACTACGCTTATAGCAAAAATCATTTGTAAAAATCACTCTTTTTAGCAATAACCTTTGTGGTCATGATAGCCCCATCTGAACGTGAGTCGAGTGTTAGCTCATCAATATTCGCTCACAGACGCTTTAACTTAACTGGATAAACACTATTATGCCCTTAGCTTTACTCGCATTGACGCTCAGCGCCTTTGCCATCGGAACCACAGAATTTGTCATAGTGGGTTTACTCCCAACTATGGCGCAGGATTTGAATGTCTCACTGCCCTCAGCGGGTTTATTGGTGAGTTTGTATGCCCTCGGTGTGGCGATTGGCGCACCTGTGCTGACGGCATTAACGGGTAATTGGAATCGTAAAACAGTTTTGTTATCAGTGATGTCACTGTTTGTGCTTGGTAACTTGTTGGCATGGCAGGCGCCGAGTTATGAAACCCTAATTGCCGCGCGGATCCTGACAGGGCTGGCCCATGGGGTATTTTTTTCAATTGGATCGACTATCGCCACCGGCTTAGTTCCCAAAGAAAAAGCTGCGAGCGCGATTGCCATTATGTTTACTGGCTTAACCGTTGCCTTAGTGACTGGCGTGCCGTTGGGGACGTATATAGGCCAGACGTTTGGCTGGCAGTCGACCTTTTTAGCGGTGGCTTTACTGGGCTTTATCGCCTTAGTCGGCAGCGCATTTTTAGTGCCAAATAACCTAAAGCAAGCTAGCGCAGCCCGAATACTTACGCAGGTCAAAGTATTGGGTGAGCCGAGATTGTTATTAGTGTTTGCGATTACTGCCGTGGGTTACGGTGGCACCTTTGTGGCGTTCACTTACCTTGCGCCGATTTTGCAGCAAGTTACAGGTTTTAATGCCAGTGCGATTGGCGCCATCATGTTGGTTTACGGTGTATCCGTTGCCTTTGGCAATATCTGGGGCGGAAAGATGGCCGATAAAATGGGTCCAGTAAAAGCCCTGAGCTATATCTTTGCAGGTCTCGCCGCTGTGTTGTTGGTGTTTAACTTTACCGCAGGTAACCCGATTATGGCTGTGTTGACCATCTTAGTTTGGGGCGCGTTTGCCTTTGGTAATGTTCCAGGTTTACAAGTGTATGTGGTAAAACTTGCTGAGACTTATGCTCCCGATGCGGTTGATGTAGCTTCAGGTTTAAATATTGCTGCTTTTAATGTTGGTATCGCTTTAGGCGCGTGGGGCGGAGGGATAATCGTGACCAACTTAGGCTTAATGCACACTCCTTGGATTGGTGCGCTGGTGGTATTTAGTGCGCTGTTACTCACTCGTGTCAGTGGCTATTTAGATACCCAATCAAGCCAAGTTGAAAGCCGCGTGGCCTCTCAATAAGTCCTGTTTAGCGATTAGCAGAAAGTAAAAGGGCTTTCATTAACAGTAATGAAAGCCCTTCTGTTGTCTTATCTACGGAGTTTGAGTCGAATAGCGTTTTACAGATTTAGTTAGTCGCGTTGTTAGCGGCGGCTGCATCTTGCTTATCTTGTTTCAGCCCCAAGCGCACGCTATCTAATATGGCAATTAGCCAGCAGAGGATAAACCCGTACATCAGCTTATCTGCACCATCACGAATGGTTGCGGTGGTTTGCTTAGTCACTTCGGCCGCAATTACTCCCATATCCAGCGGTAAAACACCGGTTTGAATATCAAGCGAGATAACTTGTGCGACTTGCATCACTTGTTGCAGCAACAAACCAAGGCTCAGTATTGCTAATACAAAAAACACCAAAGCACTGCGTTTATGTTGCAGGTAAAAATGGCCGCTGCCGGGAGCAACTAAGGCGGATAATAAGCCGGCGGTAAGGGCTTTTTTCATGGTGGGTGCTTGTTCAAGTCGTTAAGCCTGTAAGGCAATTAGACACTAAGCATGAGGTTCGGTAAAGTAAATTTAAGCCAACAAAAAAGGAGCCTAGGCTCCTTTTTTAGTCTCTAGCTTAAGCTAGATTAGTCTTCACGTGGTTTACGTGGCTTACGCTCGCCGGCAGGTTTGTCTGCACGTGGTTTGCGATCCGCAAATGGCTTGTCACCCGTCGCAGCAGCGCGAGGCTTACGGTCGCCAGCTGGGCGGTCACCCGTTGGACGATCGCCACGTGGTTTACGGTCACCAGAAGGACGGTCTGAACGAGCACTACGGCCTGAATCAACAAAGACTTGATCACCAGCTTCGCGGATGTTCAATGGCTTGCCACAAACACGGACTTTACGTAGGTGTTGTAACACGTCTTTTGGCATGCCGTCTGGCAGGTCAACAGTGGTCACTGCATCGTAAAGTTGGATTGCGCCAATGTAACGGCTGTCGATGTTAGCTTCGTTCGCGATAGCGCCAACGATGTTACCCACACCTACACCATTCTCACGACCTACGTCGATCACGTAACGGCACATTTTCAAATCTGGGTTGTCTTTCAACGCTTCAGCACTGCCTAGGCTCGCTGGCATTGGACGCGGTTCGCGACTTCTGCGCTCACCACCACGGTCACTTCCGCGGTCGCCACGATCACTGCTACTACGTTCAGTGCGCTCACTGCGTTCATCACGAGCACGTTCTTGAATGGCTGGCAATTGCAGAGGACGCTCCTGCTGAACTTGCTGTAATAATGCAGCGGCTAGCAGATCAGTATCGACTTCTAACTGTTGGCACAATTGAGCAACAGCTTCTTTCATGAAATCTAAATCACCGTTGATTGTTTCGGCCAGTTGCTCACCTAAGCGAGACAGACGACGTTCTGCAACAGTCTCTGGGCTTGGAATTTTCATCGGTGAAATGCGGCTGTTAGTTGAACGCTCGATAGTGCGCAGCATGCGCATTTCACGGCTAGTCACAAACAGGATCGCCATACCAGTACGGCCAGCACGGCCTGTACGGCCAATACGGTGTACATATGCTTCAGCATCATACGGAATGTCGTAGTTAACTACGTGACCGATACGCTCAACGTCAAGACCACGGGCGGCAACGTCAGTTGCGATTAGAATGTCTAATTTGCCACGTTTCAGTTGATCAACTGCGCGCTCACGGGCTTGCTGATTCATGTCACCATGTAGAGGTGATGAAGCATAACCACGAGCTTCTAACTTTTCAGCTAACTCAACACATGAGTTACGAGTACGGACGAATATGATGACACCTTCAGTGTTTTCAACTTCTAATACGCGTACTAATGCTTCAAGTTTATTGTGTTGTGATACTTGTACAAAACGCTGTTCGATTGACTCAACCGTTGTTTGGCTTGATTCAATGCGCACATGTATTGGATTGCGTAAGTATTGGTTAGCAACACGCTTAATTTGCTCTGGCATAGTGGCAGAGAATAACGCTAACTGGCGCTCGCTTGGCGTGTGCTCAAGGATCCATTCGATATCATCGATGAAGCCCATTTTTAACATTTCATCGGCTTCGTCAAGTACAAGTGCTTGTAACGAATCGAGTTTCAACGTGCCGCGACGCATATGGTCCATAACACGACCAGGCGTACCAACAATAACCTGTGGGCCACGTTTTAGGGCATTCAACTGTTGTTGCATGCTTTGACCGCCGTAAATTGGCAGCACGTGAAAATTCTTCATGAATTTGGCATAGCTACTGAAAGCTTCTGCAACCTGAACCGCTAATTCGCGCGTTGGCGCTAATACTAGAATTTGCGGTGTAGTTTGGCTGGTGACTTTATTTAGCAGGGGTAAAGCGAAGGCGCCAGTTTTACCTGTACCTGTTTGCGCTTGACCTAAAATATCTTTGCCAGCCATAAGTGGATCAATACTGGCTGATTGGATTGGCGTTGGTTTTTCATAACCTAGCTCGTCAAGAGCACGCAACAAATTCTCGGATAGGCCGAGTTCACGGAAAGTTCTTTCATCGGATGACATTGGGTTGTAGCCTTGTGGATGCGCGCGCGAAATGGCGCTTAAAGTTGCACAGACAGAAAATCAACCCCGTGTCGATTTCCCGCGAAGGACGGATTATAGCAGCATAGAAGCCACTTTACCAACCTGAGTCACACTTTTTACGTTGTTTACTGCATTTTTTTCGTTGAAACTGAGCAAGAAACGCGCCACTTCCCATTAATTCTTTAAATATTCGGCATTTAATTGAATTAGTTCAAATGCTGATTCAGTCACCGCGGCTAGAAAAGTGATGTCGATTGTCGCAACGGTATCCTCAGGCGTGTGATATTGCCGATGGATTGGCACGCCTAAATATAACCAAGGGATATTCGCTTTATTGAACGGATAATGATCCGACACTTGCAACCAATTAGTATTTTGTATGCTGCGGCCAATGGGCTTGGGGTGGCTCAATTTAATGCATAATCGGTTTTGTTCACTCAAGAGCGGTTTGAATTGGTTGAACTGATTGAAGTTGCGACTACCTTCGAGATAAATAGCATAGGGTCTACTTGGGTGGCTTACCATGTCGAGATTGAGCATTAATTCAAATGTTGCCTGTGGCAAACGGATTTTGAGTTGCTCGACCAAGGCGGTGCTGCCATAGAGTCCGGGTTCTTCGGCATCCGTCGCGACAAACATCAGATTTACATTAGGCAAAGTATGGGTTGGCAAGCTCTGTTGCTGTTGCCAGCGAGCGGCAATGGCTAGCATTGCTGCCACACCCGAAGCGTTATCATCGGCGCCGTGGTAAACCTGACTACCGCTCATGCCTAAATGATCATAATGAGCAACAACAATACGCCATCTGTTGGTCGGCATTTGTGCCATGGCGATAGCGATCACATTGGCGCCGCTGTTTAGGGTGAAAGGTGTGTGATACTCAAATGGCACTACAAAGTCGGTCCCCCAAGGTTGTAAACCTAATGCTTGAAATCTCTGTTTTATATAGTCACGACTTTTAGCCGCGCCTTGGGTTTGGGTTTTTCTGCCCTCGAATTCTGCTGAACTGAGTTTGGTGACTGTCGCTTGCAGCTCGCTAGGGTTAGCCCACGTCAGTTTGAGCTCGCTTGGCGCACAGGTTTCCAGTGAATTAGCACAACCACTGAGATTTGCGCTAACCAAGCAGACAAGTATGAACATACTAAGGCCTTGCAACTGATGGCCTAAAATACGTGCATTCTTGAGATTAGCCAGCTGTTGGCGAATGCGATGGTCGTTGAGTAAAGGCGATATGCTTATATAGCTGGCTTGATACAGGCTTAGAAAAATACGATGAGTGACAGGCCACTGAATGCTATCGCGCATGGATGATGCTTGTCCTTATGGATGAAACCTTCATCTGAAGATGGCTTCATCTTTGCCTAAAGCTGAGTTTAATTCAACCTGTGTTAAATGTAGCGAAAGCCTAAGCGTATTTGAATGTAACTGGGGAAGCGTGTAATTGAGTAATTTGAGTTAATCACTAACAATCATCAGCAAAAAATCAGCAAAACGTGGGCTCACAAAAAAGCGCAGAGCCGAGGCAACTGCGCTTTTTTATTCTTATACAAACAGCTGGCTTTTAAGCCTTAGCTTTATTGGCCTTTGCCATTTCAATATCCCGTTTTAGCAGCGGCTTTAAAAAGCGTGCCGTGTGGGAGGTTGGATGCTCAGCCACTTCTTCTGGTGTGCCTGTGGCTAAAATCATACCACCACCACCACCACCTTCTGGGCCTAAGTCGATAATCCAATCCGCCGTTTTGATCACGTCCAGATTATGCTCAATCACCACAATGGTGTTGCCGTGGGATTTAAGACGATGCAATACGTCAAGCAGCAGTTGGATATCAGCAAAGTGTAAGCCAGTGGTTGGTTCATCCAAGATATACAAGGTTTGGCCTGTGTCACGCTTAGATAACTCTTTGGCAAGTTTCACCCTTTGAGCTTCACCGCCCGACAGCGTGGTCGCACTTTGACCAAGGCGCACGTAGGATAACCCCACATCCATCAAGGTTTGCAGCTTACGGGCAATGGCAGGTACGGCATCAAAGAACTGACGCGCATCTTCCACTGTCATTTGCAGTACTTCGTGAATATTCTTGCCTTTATAGCGTACTTCTAAGGTTTCGCGGTTATAGCGCTTACCTTTACAGGAATCGCAGGGCACATACACGTCGGGTAAGAAGTGCATTTCTACCTTGATTAAACCGTCGCCTTGGCACGCTTCGCAGCGGCCACCTTTAACGTTAAAGGAGAAGCGGCCGACTTGATAACCTCGGGTGCGCGACTCTTGAGTGCCTGTAAATATTTCACGGATAGGAGTGAAAATACCCGTATAAGTGGCGGGGTTAGAGCGCGGTGTGCGGCCAATTGGGCTTTGGTCAATATCGACCACTTTATCGCACAGCTCCATGCCTTCGATACGATCATAGGGTGACGGTTCATCCACAGTCGCGCCGTTAAGCATTCTATGGGCAATTTTGAAGAAGGTATCGTTAATTAAGGTCGATTTACCCGAGCCAGACACGCCCGTCACGCAAGTGAACAAACCAATCGGAATGGTTAAATCAACATTACGCAGGTTGTTGCCACGTGCGCCAAATAACTCAATCACTTTAGTTTTGTCGAATGCAATACGCGGCGTATCGATATGAATACAGCGTTTACCGGAAATATATTGTCCAGTCACCGACTCTTCACAGGCGATGATTTTTTCAATCGGGCCGTCGCAAATTACTTCACCACCATGTACGCCAGCGCCGGGGCCGATATCAATCACGTGATCCGCCATACGAATCGCATCTTCATCGTGCTCAACCACAATCACAGTGTTGCCTAAATCCCGCAGATGGATCAGGGTTTGTAGCAGGCGTTCATTATCCCGTTGATGCAGGCCGATTGAGGGTTCATCGAGCACGTACATCACACCAACAAGTCCGGCGCCGATTTGGCTGGCGAGTCGAATACGTTGGGCTTCACCACCCGAAAGGGTTTCTGCCGAGCGTGATAGGCTCAAATAATTGAGGCCGACGTTAACGAGGAAACCTAAGCGATCGCGGATTTCCTTTAAAATCTTTTCAGCGATTTGCGCTTTTTGGCCGCTAAACTCGACGTTCTCGAAGTAGTTTAAGGCTTCGCCAATCGACCAAGTGGTGAGTTGCGGCAGGTTAATGTCGCCTAAAAATACGTTGCGGGCTTCTTCACGCAGGCGCGAGCCACCACAGCTTTGACAGGCTTGGGTGTTGATAAACTTGGCTAATTCGTCACGTACCGAGTTACTTTCAGTTTCACGATAACGCCTGTCCATATTATTTAAAATGCCTTCGAAGGGGTGATTACGTACCACCACATCGCCGCGATCGTTGATGTACTTAAAGGCAATGCTGTCTTTGCCTGAACCGTACAGCACGATTTTACGGACTTTTTCGCTCAGCTGCTCGTAGGGCACTTCGACATCGAACTTATAGTGGTCAGCGAGTGAACTAAGCATTTGGAAATAATAGAAGTTGCGTCTATCCCAACCACGAATTGCGCCGCCAGCCAATGAAAGCTCGGTATTGCTGATCACGCGCTCTGGGTCGAAAAACTGTTGTACGCCTAAACCATCACAGGTTTGGCATGCTCCGGCTGGGTTGTTAAAGGAGAAAATTCTTGGCTCTAATTCCGCCATAGAATAACCGCAGTGCGGACAGGCAAAGTTAGCTGAGAATATCAGTTCTTCGCCTTTTGCTTTACCAGTACCTGTGTCGTCATCCATGGTGGCCACGGTCGCGATACCGCCAGAGAGTTCGAGCGCGGTTTCAAAGGATTCGGCCAAACGTTGCTTGATATCATCACGCACTTTAAAACGGTCAACGACCACTTCAATGGTGTGTTTTACGTGTAAATCTAAGGTTGGCGGATCGGTTAAATCACACACCTCGCCATCGATACGTGCACGGATATAACCCTGCGCCGATAGGCCTTCAAGCAATTTAACGTGCTCACCTTTACGGGCGTTGACCACAGGCGCGAGCAGCATTAAGCGGCTATCTTGGGGCATTTCGAGCACTTTATCGACCATCTGGCTGACGGTTTGCGCCGCCAACGGTTGATTGTGCGTCGGGCAACGCGGCTCGCCTACTCGGGCGAACATCAAACGCAGGTAATCGTAAATTTCGGTAATTGTGCCCACAGTTGAGCGTGGGTTATGTGAAGTAGACTTTTGTTCGATGGATATCGCAGGGCTTAAGCCTTCGATATGATCAACATCGGGCTTTTCCATCAAACTTAAAAATTGGCGAGCATAGGCAGACAGAGACTCGACGTAACGTCTTTGGCCCTCGGCATATAAAGTATCAAAAGCAAGGGAGGACTTACCGGATCCCGATAAGCCCGTGATGACAATCAGTTTATCCCTAGGGATAGTCAGGTTGATATTCTTGAGATTGTGGGTGCGTGCGCCGCGTATTTCAATCTTATCCATCTATCGCTCTAATGCCATATGCTTAAAAAAAATGAGCACAAGTATCGCACAGATCGGCGGCTGAGTTTAGTTGATTCTGTGATCTGCACCAATCCTAGGCTAGTCGTGGTTTTTAATCGGCTGAGTTAAGCAGAGGTTAGGTTCTGAGTGGATTAATTAAGATTAATGCCGTTGTTGCGCACTGACTCACAGGACAAATGTGAGCACTATGTTAGACTTGCTTATCTGTGCCTGAGTATTGAATTGGGCTGAAAAACAAAGGCATTAACCCGAGTGTGAGCACGATTACGGATAATATAGGTCTGTGATTATCGGCAGAAAGCGAACGATATCAGTAGTGGGTTAAGCCACTATTTCCTTTTGAGCAAATCCTTTTGGGTGTGGTAACATGCGCCCCTTAAAAGACTTCAATCCAGGGCAAAATCATGGGTAACAACGGACTTTCGGGTACGGAAAAAAAAGTCGCGTTTTCTTTAGCCAGTGTATTCGGTTTACGCATGATGGGCTTGTTTATGATCATGCCCGTCTTTGCACTTTATGGTCAGCACCTCGAAGGCTTCTCGCCGCTGTGGGTGGGTATTGCCATCGGTGCCTATGGTCTGACTCAAGCTGTGTTGCAAATCCCCATGGGGATTTTATCTGACAAATATGGTCGCAAGCCGATAATCCTTATCGGCCTTGTGCTGTTTGCCATTGGTAGCTTGATAGCCGCCAATGCCGATTCGATTTATGGTGTGGTGTTTGGCCGCGCAGTGCAGGGCATGGGCGCGATTGCCGCCGCCGTATTAGCGCTGGCGGCAGATTTAACTCGCGATGAACAGCGTACTAAAGTCATGGCGATTATTGGTATGTGTATTGGCGCCTCTTTTGCGCTGTCCTTACTGGTTGGGCCGATTGTGGCGCAACATGTGGGTTTATCTGGTCTGTTTTACCTTACGGCTATTCTTGCTGTGTTGGGTATGTTGATTGTGCAGCTTTTAGTGCCGAATCCGATAAGCCATGCGCCTAAGGGCGACACGCTAGCTACGCCAGCTAGACTCAAGCGCATGTTAACCGATCCGCAGTTGTTTAGACTCGATGCGGGAATTTTTATCCTGCATTTAGTGTTAACTGCGGTATTTGTGGCTTTGCCGCTGGATCTTGTCGATGCCGGTTTAGTGAAAGAAAAACACTGGATGCTGTATTTTCCTGCTTTTGTGGGGGCGTTTTTCCTGATGGTGCCGTTAATCATCATCGGTGTTAAGCGTAAAAATACTAAGGCCATGTTCCAAATCGCCCTCGTGATCATGATAGTGGCATTACTGGCAATGGCCGCATTCGCTAGCAACCTTTGGGTATTGAGCTTTGCCGTTGTGCTATTTTTTACCGGCTTTAACTACTTAGAAGCTTCATTGCCCAGTTTAATTGCTAAATTCTGCCCTGTTGGCGAAAAAGGCTCGGCCATGGGTGTCTATTCCACCAGCCAGTTTTTAGGGGCTTTTTGTGGTGGTATGCTGGGCGGCGGCGCTTTCCAATTAGTGGGCGCGGTTGGGGTATTTATTGTGGCCGTGATCTTAATGTCTATCTGGTTATTCCTGACATTAGGCATGGAAAATCCTGTGCTGTTAAAGAGCTACACCTTAGAAGCTGAAGTCAAAGACAAGGCGCAGGCGCGGGATATGGCGGCGCAGTTATCGCAGTTGATGGGTGTGGTTGAAGCGATCGTCGTACTGGATGAAAAAGTCGCGTACTTAAAGGTTGATGAGCATTTCGATTTAAGAGAAGCACGAGCTGTGTTAGGCTCTGCTCAATAATATCTGGGTCTGCCGTGTGGTATTTGGGGAAGCTGATTTTCCTCTATGGCGACACATATAAACAACATACTGAATTAATAGATTATTTAAAGAATCGCAGGAGATTTCAATGGCCAGTCGTGGTGTTAACAAAGTAATTTTGGTTGGCAATTTGGGACAAGATCCAGAAGTGCGTTATATGCCAAACGGTAATGCCGTCGCTAACATCACAGTTGCGACCAGCGAATCGTGGAAAGACCAACAGGGTCAGCAGCAAGAACGTACAGAATGGCACCGTGTGGTTCTGTTCGGCAAATTAGCTGAAATTACAGGTGAATACCTACGTAAAGGTTCACAGGTTTACCTTGAAGGTAAACTGCAAACCCGTAAGTGGAAAGATCAAAGCGGTCAAGACCGTTACAGCACTGAAGTGGTTATTGATCAAAGCGGTAGCATGCAAATGTTAGGTAGCCGTGGTCAAGGTGGCCAAGCTCAAGGCGCGCCAATGGGTGGCGGCATGCCACAAAATGCAGGTTATCAGTCTGCACCACAACAAGCGGCACCTGCGCAAAATCAATATGCGCCAGCGCCTCAAGCTGCGCCTGCTTACCAAGCGCCAGCTCAGCAACAATATGCTGCGCCAGCACCTACCCAGCAGCAAGGTTATGGTCAACCGCAGTCCCAACCACCACAGCAGGGTGGTTATGCGCCTAAGCCACAAGCCGCTCCAGCGCCAGCTTATCAAGCACCGGCAGCACCAGCACAGCGCCCAGCACCGCAACCTCAGCAAAACTTCACTCCAGATTTGGATGATGGCTGGGATGATGATATCCCGTTCTGAATGACATAGAGTAATTATTGTTAAGTAATTCTTAATCTAGTCTGATTAACTGATTAGTTTTACAAGCTATAAATGAAAAATTAAGCCCTTTAAGTGTGTAAACATTTGAAGGGCTTTTTCGTTTTATGTGACTTTGTGTTTTTGTAAAATCGCATAATTTTAAAAGTTGTG
Organism: Shewanella morhuae; assembly: GCF_900156405.1. Classification (GTDB taxonomy): domain Bacteria; phylum Pseudomonadota; class Gammaproteobacteria; order Enterobacterales; family Shewanellaceae; genus Shewanella; species Shewanella morhuae. The sequence goes on along the minus strand of NZ_FTNN01000007.1, from coordinate 47,668 downwards.
AAGATAAAAGTTTGTAGCTACTCTTATTTTGTCAACAAGGGTGGTGCAATGAAAATAGAGCTAGTCACACACGAAACGGGCGAACAGATACCAATGATGCTGGTATGCCAGTTGTCTTATCTAATGAGTTTATTCTTGCCAGACGCTCCCTCAGTGCAAATACATTGGTTCGGAATTTAAGAGAGCTATCAGTGCTCTATCGCTGGCTCAGTGTAGTGGTCAGCGTTGATAAAGCCCCGTTAGAGGGAGTTGAACTGCCTTCTAATACTGAAACTGCTAAAATCCTCCGGCCGTTTGATAAAGATATTCCGCCTTCTGGGAGGGGGTAGAGCACCATGAATATTGAATGGGATGTTGTGCGGGGAAAAATAAAGTTTTTAGTTGTAATGTTTAGGCCTTACCAAAGTGTTAAGTCTATAACTCTACAATTCACTCTTAGGCGCTCTCGGGATACTGGATTGCCACAAAGTTGAGCACTATGACCGGCGTGATATCCAGAACAAAATTGTTGCCGAGCTAAATCCTATTGCTTCAGACAGGGTCGTCGAATGATGACGATTACAATCAAGCTGATTGTCTAAAATGGAGGGCAATACTTGAGCCGGTTCACCTCGTTCTCTTCAAAACTGAAAATGGACAACGGGATGAAGAACACACAGTGATGTAGTATTCATTAAAAACCCTAGGCTTACAAAAAAAGCTTCAATGCGGGATTAATTAGGATAATGTATTCTTGGATATAAAATTTCTTGGAATTGCTGTGCTAACTCTTAAAGCACAAAGCACTTTTTCTAAATGTAAGTAGTCAGATGGAGGTTGCATTGAACGTTCCTCTTCAAAAGAAAACTGAGGCTGGAGTGCTGTACACTCGTATACCTGTGATTGAATCCAGGTTAACGGAACTTAGCTCTCTTTCAGATAGAGATTTGGTAAAACTGTGTAAACAAAGTAGGGCACATCCGCAATACGTTCCCAGTGAATGCCTTCTTTACTTCGTTCGACGCTGCGTAACAACCCCATCCCTTTTTGAACAGCTCTTCACGGTTCTTTCCGAACGAATTCTTAGGAAACTTCCGAGGCCTGAATGCCAAGGTGGAAACACCATATCAATGACGAATAGCGATATCAGAGAGGGGGTGTATGATCGTTTCATTGAGATGCTTTTGATCGACAAAGCTGGTTACGAGGAGCGATTGGACATGTTCGAAGTGCGTTTTGACTTGGCTTTATCGAGATTAAAAACAGACGCTCAAAGGAAATCTTATCGGGCTGAGAATAGAAATACCGATTTGGGATTTGATGATGATTCAGCCGACCTTAATTCAGAAGTTGAGATTGCATCTGAGGGGTTTGATCCTTTTGAGGCAACAAATATCGATAACTATCTTTACCGTTGTAGGCTTGATGCAGCGATTGAGGCTCTACCTGGACTACAGAAAAGAATTATTGAAATGACCCGATTAGATATTCCAATAGACTCGATAGACCCAAATGAGGTGACTATTTCCAAAGCACTCAATAAGGCCGAAAAGACCATTCGTAATCAAAAAAAGAAGGCACTTGCAAGTCTTCGTATACTGCTTCAAGGGGACCTATAATGACAGGACTTTCACCTCAAGCATCCTTGGAAGAGGTACTAGAGTCATTCTCTATAGAGCATGATGTAGGTACAGCTACCTTGCAAAAATATCTTACTGCATATCCAGTATTTTATAATGAAATCATTGATCTATCTCGAGAAATGGCAAGAGCATTAGCGGAGGATGAGGAACCACTATCCGATTATGATCGCTGCTTGATCCGTTCGGCCGTCACACGCATCCAAAATGCTCCAGGAAAAACGATAATAGATCCATTCGCTGATCTGTCAGCTCAAAAAATGCGTGATATCTCCAAAGCACTAAACTTACCTCGACAGGTACTCATGGGATTTAGGGAACGAACTGTAGCTGTTGGATCAATTCCTCAGCGATTTTTGAGCAGATTAGCTGAACTGCTGCAAAGCAGTGTACAGCAGCTGACAACCTCACTTGAACAACCGCCCATGGAGGTTGCAGGAAGCTATAAGTCCGAAGGGAAACCGTGCAATGTCGAGAAGATTTCTTTCGAACAGACCCTTCGAGATGCTGATCTGTCTGAAGAGGATATCACTACCTTAATGGAAGAGGACATTTAACGTGCAAGCCGTGGAATTGGCCCGCGAGGCCGCTGCTGTTCTACATGATCAAGCTGTAGCTGCCGGACATGACCCATCGAAACCATACGAGTTTGCTGTTGCAGAGGCGGACAGAAGAGGCTTTGACGTAGAGAGCATAAAGAAAGGCTCACCTAGCCTCAGAGGCGCGCGAGCACGTTTCTTCCCAATGGAGAAGTTCATTCTCCACGAAAAATGCACAACCCTTTTTGAACAAGCGTTCCTAGTTGCCCATGAAATCGGTCACGCTGAACTTGGCGACGGCATTGAAGAGGATGACCAAGGTTATACTATAGACCCAACAAGAACCTCAGAAGCTTCTCCAATGGGGGTTGGGCGGGTTGTAGACTATAGTCGCAGGCAGCGTCGAGAGGTCCAAATGGATCTATTTGCGCGTGAGTTTCTGCTTCCCCGGCATGTAGTAAAAACGCTTTATCTGAATGGGATGAGTGCGTTAAGTATTGCAGAGAAGCTTGGTGCACCATTCGATGTGGTTGCGCAACAGATCTTTGATGCATTGTTACTACCCCCACCTTTACCTGAAGATACAGAGCCCGCGATTGAATACCCATTGAATGCAGAGCAGTATAAAGCAGCCGCCCATCGAGGCCCGGCCTTTCTGCTTGAGGCTGGGCCTGGTACGGGTAAGACTCAGACTCTAGTGGGACGGGTAAAAGGATTGCTTTCCGATGGCGTAGATCCACGAAAAATTCTTTTGCTGACGTTCTCTAACAAAGCTGCGGGAGAAATGGCTGAAAGGATCGCTCGCATTGACACGAAAGCTGCGGCTGCAATGTGGATTGGCACTTTCCACTCATTCGGCCTCGACCTGATTCGTCGATTTCACGACGAAATGAATTTGCCGCTCGACCCTCGACTGCTGGACCGGACGGAAGCAGTAGAACTGCTAGAACATGAGTTTCCTGTATTAGATCTGGTTCATTATCGCAATCTTTACGATCCAACCCGGATGATTGCTGACATCCTCACCGGCATTTCTCGTGCCAAGGACGAGGTAGTCGATGCAAATACTTACCTCGCGTTGGCACAGGCCATGCGCGATAGAGCTGTTGGTATTGAAGATATAGCAACGGCAGAAAAAGCCATTGAAGTCGCCAAAGTATACGGCACTTACGAAACCCTCAAAAGGCAGGCTCGATGCATTGACTTTGGGGACTTGGTTTCATTGCCAGTGACGCTTCTTGAAGAAAATGAAGCCATTCGATTTCACATCCAATCCACTTATGAGCACGTTCTAGTCGATGAATATCAGGATGTGAACCATAGTAGCGTACGACTGCTAAAAGCCCTTTGTGGCGATGGCGAAAACTTGTGGGTGGTTGGAGACGCTAAGCAGTCAATCTATCGCTTCAGAGGCGCTTCGTCATTCAACATGACTCGTTTTGGGAATGAGGATTTCCCAGGCGGGTTGCGATATCGTTTAAAAACGAACTACCGGTCCGTACCTGAAATAGTGTCGGCATTTTCAAATTTTGCGCTGAATATGGCTGTAGGGGATGCTGACAGTGGCTTAAATGCAGAACGGACAAGCGATGCCCAGAAACCTGAGCTACGTTGCGTAGATCAAGGATTTCTTCAAACGCCTTCTATTGCGGACGCGATAAAGGAGATGCAGAACTCCGGTTACAAATACAGTGATCAGGCAATCCTGTGCACAGGCAATGAGAAGCTTTCAGAAATCGGGCAACAACTCGAGCTCTTAGGCATCCCTGTGCTTTACTTGGGAAGTGTATTTGAGCGCCCCGAGATTAAGGATTGGCTGACACTGCTCTCCCTCTTAGTAGACCGTCGTGCAATGGGCTTAGTGCGAATAGCTTGCCTGCCTGAGTTTACAATGTCACTAGATGATGTTGGCAGTATTCTTACACATCTGCGTGAAGATGAAACCGGAAGTGACTGGAAAACCAAAATCGATGACTTCCAGATCTCAGACGATGGGCGCACAGCCTTAGTTCGGCTTGTCAAAACACTGAGCGGCTTTAGCGCAAATGACTCTCCCTGGAGCGTGCTGGCGACTGTACTTTTAGACAGGACGAGAATCGCGGCCCGTATGGCAATATCAACGGACCGCAATATCCGTTCCCAATGCATTGCAACTTGGCAGTTGCTCAATTTTTTACGAGCACAACCCTCCAGTGGTGAAGGGGTATTTATCACACGTACATTAGATCGTATCCGCCGTTTGGTTCGGCTAGGGGATGATCGCGATCTTCGGCAGCTTCCGGCGGCAGCACAAAGCATTGATGCCGTGCGCCTCATGACTATTCATGGAGCAAAGGGGCTCGAATTCCCTGTAATTCACGTACCCGGCATGAACGCGGACACTTTACCAGGTAATACGCAGAAGCAGATTTGCCCACCACCCAATGGGATGATTGCGGGGGGGGGATCCAACGCCAAGGAGCAATTTAATCTGGAGTATAAGGCGGAAAGAGAATGCTTATTCTACGTTGCCTTATCCAGAGCTGAAGATCGGGTATTTCTCTATACTACTACGCGAAACGCTGCTGGTAGCGCCCGAAAGTTATCCGACTTTTTAAACCGTATTGGACCCAGCTTGGTTCAAAATAACGTGAAACCTCTACATGCGGTAATCGAAAAACCCGAATCATTACCAGTGGACTGGGTTGTCAGCGGAGACCTAGTTCTAAGTGGTGCTCAGATTTCCCTATATGAGTCCTGCCCTCGCCGTTTCTTCTATACACACATTCTCCAAATCGGAGGACGACGTACTCCAACGCCATTCCTAAAGATGCACGATGCAGTTCGTAATGTATTCCAAGAGTTGGTCAACACCGCCCCCATAAAAATAACTGACATAGAAGACCGAGTCACGCAGGCATTTGCTGTCGAAGGCCTAGCTGAACACGGTTACGCCTCTGAATTTAAGTCACTGGCTATTGGTATGGTTAGTTATTTCGCTTCGATTAGGGAAGGCCACAGCTTTGAAGCAACTTGTGCCTTTACAATGAAGTTTGGGGAAACCGCTATCACCGTACAACCTGACGATGTATTGGTTTATCCAGATGGACGCAAAACATTTCGCCGGGTGAGAACAGGACATAAAAGAGATAAAGAAGAATTTGACTTAGGCGCGGCTGCCTTTGTACTCGCAGCACGACAGGCTTTTCCTGATGCAATAGTGGAGCTAGTACACCTTTCTGACCAAACAGTGACCCCAATCGTTCTGACCGCTAAGCAGTTGGATAATAGGCATAAAAAAATCCTTAACACCCTTGACTCAATAGCTAAAGGAGTCTTTCCAGCAGAATCATCATCTCGAGTATGCCCCTCCTGCCCGGCATTTTTTGTCTGCGGATTAACTCCAGCGGGTGTGTTTCAAAAAAATCTTAAAAAAATTTACCGGTCTGATTGACCTGCATCGATTTAGTAGTAGAGCCAGACACCGTCTGGCTAAACTCAAAAGGTGATGCAAAAATGAATACTGGAAATATATACGATATTGATGATGTTGGAGAAGCAATTCGCGAAGGACGTGCACTGCGTTCGGCACGTGCCTACCGCATCATGTTTGCACAAGAAAATCTAACTTTTCGCGCAATTGAGGTCAATGATCCTGTACCCCTTGGTCGTCAAATCCTTATTGCTGCAGGTTTACGTGCTAACGATGATTATAGCCTGTTTGCCATTTTGGAAACAGGGGATTTCGAAGACTTACGTCTTGATGAACCTTTCGATTTACGAGGTCGTGGCGCAGAGCGTTTCGTGGCCTTCCAGACCGATCGCGATTTCAAACTTACAATCAATGAGAGTCAAGTATCATGGGGCAAGCCCGCAATTTCAGGCTCCGCGTTATACGACCTCGCGAAACCCAGTGACGGAGATGCCGTTTTCATGGTTATTCGTGGCGGAAACGATCGCCAGATTGAACCAAACGAGGCCGTAGACCTTACCACCCATGGAGTTGAGCACTTCATCACTGCGCCAAAGCGCAAACCGAAGATTGACATCGTAGTTAATGGTCGCGAAGTCCAGGTATGTGATAGTCACCAAACTTTCGAGCAGTTAGTCGCTATCGCTTACCCAGGTGAAGCTCCAGCACCTGAGATTGTGTACTCAATTACATATCGCTGCGTGGCCTCAAAACCACATAGTGGTGAATTGGCCTCTGGTGGTTTTGTTGAAGTAAAAAATGGGAGCGTGATCAATGTCAGCCGCACCATTCAATCTTAATAGCGACCTTAAGCGCTTACGCGAGGAAGGATACTACGTACAAATCGTGGGTGGCTTCTTGGTGATGCGTGAAGTGCCGTATGTTAACGCGCAGTTAGAAATTAAGACAGGCACACTCATCTCAAGCCTTTGCATGTCTGGAAACGTAACTCAAAAGCCAGAACCGCACACGATTCACTTCGATGGAGACTATCCGTGTACATCCCAGGGTACACCTATCCAAGCTATTGCACATCAGAGCGTAGCGGTGGATCTGGGACATGGGTTGAGTGCTCAGCACATGTTCTCCAGTAAACCCGGGCCTGAGGGTTACAGCGATTATCACCAGAAGATGACGACGTACGCGACAATCATTTCTGGCCATGCAGCTAATCTCAGACCTGACGCTACTCCGCGTGTGTTTAAAAATCCCGACGATGAGGATGGCTGCGCATTTAACTATCTGGAAACTGCTTCAGACCGGGTGGGAATAGGGGCGTTGACCGCACGACTAGAAGGTCAGCGTATCGCTATTCTTGGTACTGGTGGAACAGGATCCTATGTGCTGGACCAGTTGGCGAAAACGCCAGTGAGCGAGATACGTCTCATCGACGGTGATGATTTTCTTCAACACAATGCTTTTCGTGCCCCTGGCGCACCGTCGATCGATATTCTCCGTGAGGTACCAAAGAAGGTGGATTACCTGGCGGGTATCTACAGTAAGATGCACCGCCATATCGTGCCACATGCGGTGCAGATGAACACAGATAACCTCCACCTTCTGGATGGAATCAACTTCGCTTTCCTTTGCATGGACGCAGGCGAGCCGAAGCGCCTAGCGGTACAGAAGCTAGAGGATATGGGAGCATCCTTCATAGACGTGGGAATGGGCCTCGAGCTGGTAAGCGGCTCGCTTGGTGGTATTCTCCGTGTGACGGCAAGTACTCCCAATAAGCGCGATCACATTCGTAAGCGCGTGTCTTTCGAAGGTGGGGGAGTAGAAAATCTTTACGCTTCAAATATCCAGGTCGCTGAACTAAATATGATGAACGCGGCACTTGCCGTAATTAAATGGAAGAAACTCCTCGGCTTTTATCGTGACCTAGAAAACGAACATCACTGTTCCTATACGACCGACGGCAATATGCTGCTGAATGGTGACTCGCTATGATTCGTCATAACCAGCTTACCCCCTGCTTTGTAAAGGGGGTACCGCGTATACTTGAACCTGGAATTTTGTACGTTTCAATGGAATACGGTACTGTGGTTCACAGTTGCTGCTGTGGCTGTGGCCTTGAAGTTGTGACGCCTCTGACCCCAACAGACTGGAGACTTACCTTTGATGGCGAAGCAATTTCGCTTTGGCCATCGGTCGGCAACTGGAATCTGCCCTGCCGCTCACACTATGTGATTCAGGGTAATCGAGTCATAGAGGCTGGGCCTTGGAACAAGGCTCAGATTGATGCGGAGAGGCGTCGCGACAAAGCTGCGAAGGCGAGCTACTACTCACAAGCTGAGTCGATTAGAGGTCCTGAAGAGTTGAAACAGAAGCCTATCAACGTCCTCGCAAGAATGATGGCCATTAAGGAAACCATTTGGGCTAAGTTGCGTCGATGGTTGGGTTAGGGCTTTAAAATTCATTCAGTTGCTAGGACTGTATACTCGGCACGTTTCGACTACCGTATTCGTTACGCAGTATAATTGTGTAATCTGTTGAAATATATAAACAAAAAGTCAATTATATTAAGTGGGTTAAAAATTTTGGACGAGTAATACGCCCCCAAAAATAGAAGCTGATCAACCTAGGGAAGGTACGAATAAGTCCGTGATATGAGATCATGATGTTCATCCGGAGCTGCACTCCAGGGGGCATCATGAGTCATCAACTCACCTTCGGCGACAGTGAATTCAGTAGTAAGCGTCGCCAGACTCGAAAAGAGATTTTCCTCTCCCGCATGGACCAATTGCTGCCGTGGCAAAACATGATGGATGTCATCGAGCCGGTTTACCCCAAAGCTGGTAATGGTCGTCGACCCTATCTGCTGGAAACCATGTTACGTATTCACTGTATGCAGCATTGGTACAACCTGAGCGATGGCGCGATGGAAGATGCTCTGTACGAAATCGCCTCCATGCGCCTGTTCACCAGGTTATCTCTGGATAAAGCCTTGCTGGACCGCACCACCATCATGAATTTCCTCCACCTGCTGGAGCAGCATCAGCTTGCCCGCCAATTATTCAAGACCATCAATCACTGGCTGGCCGAAGCCGGCGTCATGATGACCGAAGGCACCTTGGTCGATGTCACCATCATTGAGGCCCCCAGCTCTACCAAGAACAAACAGTAGCAACGCGATCCTGAAATGCATCAGACCAAGAAAGGCAATCAGTGGCACTTTGGCATGAAGGCCCACATTGGTGTCGATGCCAAGAATGGTCTGACTCACAGTCTGGCCACCACCGCAGCCAACGAGCATGATCTCAATCAGTTAGGCAACCTGTTGCATCGAGAAGAAAACTTGTCTCAGCCGATGCTGGATACCAAGGGGCACCCCAGCGCGAGGAGCTGGCCGAAGTGGACGTGGACTGGCTGATCGCTGAGCGTCCTGGAAAAGTAAGAACCTTGAAACAGCATCCGCGTAAGAACAAGGTGGCCATCAATATCGAATACATGAAAGCCAGCATCCGGACCAAAGTAGAATACCCTTTTCGCATCATCAAGCGGCAGTTCGGCTTTGTGAAGGCCAGATACAAGGGGCTGCTGAAAAACGATAACCAGTTGGCGATGTTATTCACCATGGCCAACCTGTTTCGGGTGGACCAGATGATTAGTCAGTGGGAGAGATCTCACTAAAAACCGGGGAAGCGCCTGAAATGGCGAATAAACGGCCAAAATAGGCTGGTTCGAGGCGTGTGTGGGAGAAAAAGTCAGTTCAGACACGAGAAATTTTAGCCAACGAATCAGTTGGGAAGACATAACCCGCTTATTCACACCATCCCTAGATGTACTAGATCAAGTGCCCAATCTATAAATGTCTGATCGTGTATGAGTCTGTGCATTCCATGTGATAGTTACATCTGTACACTTTTCGGATTTAGAACAACGTTACTTTAACTTTCACATGTGAAAGTTAGCGAGTTACAGCTTAAAACCCTGATTGAACCATCCGGCAGATCGACATGAAGGCGAAATCTTCCACCTCCACCTCCTGCTGATGCAACAAGCTGCTTCAGTCTTTGTAGGCTATCGATCGTGCAGTTATCAATGTGGCAGCCTGCATCAGCCCCGATACGTTCTAGTAACTCGATTAAATGGATATGGATTAGCTATTTTGAAGCTGTTTCCTGAGCAGAATCAACGAGATTTTGAGGTTGCTCTGCAATAATATCTTCTAGTGTTTTGCCCATCTTTTGCTCTTTTGGGGTTGAGCCGCAAAACTTTCACATGTGAAAGTTTTTCTTAGAACCTCATGTTTGGATAGTTTAACCCACTCATAAGTGAATCATCATACTTCTCATCCTATTCTTTGCTTAGGAAAACTTGTCTTTTGCACCTTAAAAGGGCAGTTACAGAGTTATATCCTTTTTGGTCCCTGTCATACTCTTTACTCACTGTCAGCGCTCGCTGGCTATAGCGGTAGCGGGCCCTAAACAGCAATACCTTACCCTCAGGAGGTTATCTCCCAAGGTACTCCTCCATAATCACAGGAGATAAGCATGGCCAACCGGGTATTCTAAGACCCAGTTGGCGTTTTGTTGATTAGGTGCTGTCGCCGAAAGTGTCAAGATGCTATCTTTACGCTCAGCGGCGAACACTCCATAGTTCTTGCTCAAATTGTTGACAATATTTGAGTTTAACTTAACAAAGTTGGCTTTTTTTACAATAAAAGGCAATTTTTTTAATAGCTTGAATGGCTTTTTGCATGCTTTATGTGAACTGCCCTTTTAATTTAGACGTATCGAAGTGTTAAGACGGTATCGTCTTAAATGAACAAAGCCACGCGAGTCGTGGCTTTGTTGTTTTTAGTCTTTATGCCGTGAAGCATGGGTTAGGTCGTTCAACTCTTTACCTCGCTTGTTCACATGATGATACGTTTGAGATAAAACCTAGAACGTATAATCAAAGTTATAACGCATGCCGATCATGATTTGGTCATTGGTGTCACGGTAGTCGTAATCGGTTTTTTGATATTCGATAAAGGTACTGAATGTGGGGGTTTTATGCCATTCAAGCGTGCTGTTGTAGGCATTATAGGTGTTAGATGTCGCATCGTTGCCACCATCATCATATTTAGACACACCTAGCTTAACTTTATAGCTTTCGTTGATGTCGTAGCTTGCTACGACGTCAAGAGTGGAGCCATCGACGTCACCTTTGTCTATATCTTGATAGGCAGCGGCGAGGTATAAAGAATTGAAGCTCTTTGCTAGGGTCACACCTATGGTATTTTCATCTACGTAGCCGATCTGTGTCTCTGGACAGGTTTTAACAGATTCGGTTAGTTCTACTCGGCATTGTTGATGTTCTTTGTTGTAATATGCGATAGCGACGTAGATAAAGTCAGTTTTGTAACGAACACCGGCGTTGACAAAGTCGCTACCACTGTTACCACCTTTATCGCCATCAAATTGTCCATCGGCCGAGAATAAGATATCGCCGAATTCTTTACGATAGGTTACTAGGTTGTTTAGTCTGAATGGGCTCGCGCTGTCATAGGCAAGAGGTGTTCCTGAGCGGTTAAATATATCGACCGGATCAGAAATAATTTCTTGGGTGACGGCTTGCTTACCGATAGCGAACCGACCAAAGAATCCTTCAATACCAACATAAGCTTTGCGTGCGTCGCCAAAGTCGCCGTCGTTTTGGATTTCGACTTTAAATTCACCTTTGGCAAAAGCAGTTAAACCATTACCAAGATCGTGCTCTGCAGCAAAACCAATCCGCGAGTTAGCGTCACCCACATCCCAATCTTCGTCTGAATTTAAGTTGCTCACCCCAAATGTAGGGCGTAAAGAACCATAAAAATTAAACTGAGTATCTGATGATGCAGGGGTTGAGGCGGTGCTTTCTTGGGTTTCTAGCGTCGCAAGTCTTTGTTGTATTTGTTGTAATTCAGCCCGTAACTCATCATTTGTCGCAGTATCATTAGCTTGAGCGGCGAATAGAGGGGCGGTAAAGCTCAGCATCATCATTGCTGCTGTTACTTTTGATAACTTCATTGATATTTCCTTACATAACAACTACTAACGCTCTACTAATGGTTTTGTTATCCATAAGGCAGTACTGCATAGTAGTAAGGATGCGCACGTTTGATTGTGCTGGGTTCGGGATCTTGCTGAAATGAAAGATCCCGCATGTCTTTACTGGTAAATAATTTTTGCCAGCCTAATTTTGGAAAATGCTTCCCCCATCCCACCAAGTGGCAGGATCGATGAAGGCGTTCGCATTAGAGTATGGTTGCGGCCATTTTCCGGCGTAGGTAAGCAATTTGCTGCATGTGCGGCAAATCTTTGGGGCAATTATCTTGGCAGCCAAGCAATGTCATACAGCCAAATACGCCGTCTTGATTACCGATAACATGGTAAAAATCATCCGCAGTACGAGCGTCTCTGCTATCCATTTCGAAGCGAGCAATTTTCATCATACCAACCGCACCGACAAAGGTTTCACGCATTTGTTTGGTGGCGCAGGCAGATACACAAACCCCGCATTCAACGCAGCGTTCTAGCTCATAAATACGTGCAGCTTCTTCGGGGGCCATTGGGTTTTCGAGGCGATGCATGTCGTGATCATCGGCTTTAGGATGCAGCCATAGTTTTAATCGTTCGGCTAATTCACGCATAAATTTACCCGTGTTAACGGATAAATCACCAATCAGTTCAAAGCCAGGTAATGGCATTAAAGTGATTTCACCATCGGGGTAATTTGCCGTTAGCGTGCGACAGGCAAGGGTTGGAAAACCATTGATCACCATGGCGCAACTGCCACAAATACCCGCGCGGCAAACAAAGTCGAATTGCAATGAGGGATCTTGTTGTTCACGCAGTTGATTGAGTGCGATAAACACTGTCATACCGGGTGTTTCAGTCAACTGATAACGCTCCATCTTCGGCTTGTCTTGGCCATCTTGTGGATCGTAACGGAAGATATTAAAGCTGATTTGACGGCTCATAATGGTTTGTTTCCTACCGGTTGAGATGGCATGGTTTTTAAAGTATCAGTGAGACGCTCGTTGCGAGGTTGCAGATGGCTTGGCAACTCAAATGGCATCAATGCGTGCTGAAGCGTGTGTCTATCAGGGTTGTCGCCTAAGCTTGCGATTACTTCATTGATCTGTTGCACGCGCTTTTCTGTGTCTGGGTGAGGGATGGTGTTATCGTTACCATAGCCTCGGTATCCCGGTGGTAATTCCATTTTCATTACATCGAGTGCTTCGTAACGCAGCACAGGTTCCAGTGACTCGGCGTCTGGCCAAGTTGCTAGTGTGCGGTTTAGCCAATCTTTATCGTTGCGTTGTGGGTAATCTTCCCGTGAATGAGCACCACGACTTTCTGTCCGAGCAGCAGCGCCGCAGGCAACAGTTAAGGCGACTCTTAACATACGGGTGACGCGTAGTGCTTCAACTAACTCTGGGTTTGAGTGGCGTTTTTTACATTTAAGCCCCAGATTTTTTGAGCGAAGAAGTAAGTCTTTTAATTCTTTAATGGCTTTGTCTAGCTCTGTGCCATTTCGGAAAATACCAACGTAGTTCATCATGATCCGTTGCATTTCTTTTTTCAGTTCAAAGGGGTTTTCGGTACCATTGCCATCAACGAGGTCATCGATTTCACTTTGTAACTTAGCGATGCATCGCTCGGTGAGTGCAGTATCGATTTCTAGGCTGTTTTGCTCACAAAAATCAGCGACATATTTACCAATAATCATGCCGCCAACTACTGTTTCAGCGACCGAGTTACCACCTAGGCGATTAAAGCCGTGCATGTCCCAACAGGCAGCTTCGCCGACACTGAACAATCCTTTGAGCTGTGGACTTTCGCCAGTGGCATTAGTGCGTACGCCGCCCATAGAATAATGCTGGGTAGGTCTTACTGGGATCCAATCTTTACAGGGGTCGATACCCAGAAAATACTCACAAATCTCTTTTACTTCGCGCAAGTTGGTTTCGATATGTTCGCGGCCTAACAGGGTGATATCTAGCCATAGATGCGGGCCGTAAGGGCTGTCAACGCCTTTACCTTTACGCATGTGCTCTGTCATGCGGCGCGAGACCACATCACGGGAGGCAAGTTCTTTTTTCTCTGGTTCGTAATCTGGCATAAAGCGGTGACCGTCTTTATCACGTAAAATACCGCCATCACCACGACACCCTTCAGTGGTCAAAATACCCGCTGGTACGATGGCGGTAGGGTGAAACTGTACCGCTTCCATGTTGCCTAAAGTGGCAACGCCGGTGTCGAGTGCTAATGCTTGACCAATACCTTCGCAGATAGTGGCGTTGGTGGATATTTCATAAATTTTACCGTAACCACCGGTGGCGATTGTGGTGGATTTAGCCACATAAGCACGTAGCTCGCCGGTGATTAAGCAGCGTGCGATTACGCCATGGCAACGCTTACCGTCATGGATTAGCGACAGCGCTTCAATACGCTCGTGTACTGGAATACCCATTGATATGGCTTGGTTATCTACCGCATACAGTAAAGAGTGACCTGTGCCATCGGCGGTATAACAGGTACGCCATTTCTTGGTGCCGCCAAAGTCACGGGCATTAATTAGGCCGTGAGCTTCTTCAGCTTCATTGAGAGTGACTTTTTGCGCGTTCATGATGACTTCACGCGGGCCAGCAGAAATCCGCGACCAAGGCACGCCCCAGTTGGTGAGTTCGCGAATTGCTTTAGGCGCGCAGTGGGTAAACATGCGCGCTACATCTTGGTCGCAGCCCCAGTCGGAGCCTTTTACTGTGTCTTGGAAATGCACATCTTCGTTGTCGCCCATGCCTTTGACTGTGTTACCAAGGCTGGCTTGCATACCGCCTTGTGCTGCGGCGGAATGTGAACGTTTTGCGGGAATTAACGATAGCACTAAGGTATCGAGTCCGCGTTCTTTGGTGGCAATGGCGACTCTCAGGCCCGCGAGTCCGGCGCCAATCACTAATGAGTCTGTATAAATAAGTTTCAAATGAGCTCCTTATCTAATTATCTAGATAACATTCATAGATTTATCATTGCGCTCCTCGGCATAAATGCGCTGCAACTATGTCTCGAGGAGGATCCGTATATTGTTTGTGTTGCCCTACAGGCTAGGTGCGCCGATAGCGCTAGCTTGTCTGTTGTTATTAATTGGGAATAAACGGTTGCACCGGCAATACTAATTCCATACCAATATTGATATAGGTCACTAGGCTTAATGTGCCTAAACATAATAAATAGACGATCAATACATGGGCTATGGTGCGGATAAGTGGGCGGTTACTGCTCACACCCCATTTTAAGATCACTCGATATAAGCCAACGATGCCGTGGAATAAAACGATTGGTAGAAACACCACGTATAAGAGCCAAGCGTTATCGTGGTAAACCCGTTCAGCCGAAAGGTGAGGGCCAATCTCTGGGTTTAAAATCATGGTTGCAAGGTGGGCTGACACTAAGAAAAAGAGTAAAAAACCAGTAATCATCTGCCAGAACCATAATTGGGTATCTTTATGTTTGATACTCGACATGAAGCCACGCATTGCACGCCATTGGCCCAGTTGTGTGGGAAAGCGGCGTAATGCGGTGGCAGCATGTATCGCAACAATCACGAGCATAATCACTGAAATGATCTTGGTTACAATCGGGAAGCCATGATCAGTCGAACTAAACATGCTGCCTTCTAAGAATTGCACCATGTGAAAGAAGGTTTCTTTCCCTAATAAAATGCTCGCCTCAAAATGCATATGAAATAAGAGGAAAACACCCAATATAAGCCCAGTTATACTTTGTAAGCAGTCTGCTTTAGCCGACCAAGCTTGCCCATACGGCCCACCATTAATGGCGGTAGGAACACGCGTTTTCGCTGACATTAATTCACTCCTTACTAGATTTGTCATAGTGTGGATACCCCTGCACTACTTCAAAACTACTCCTTGAAATACAGATTAAAAGAAGAGGGCTAAGCCATTTGTTAGCATCACCCTCGATAACTTTTGGCAATATGGCGCTATAACATCATGCCGCCAAATAGGAACGCTAATGCCACACTGGTAGCAATTGTCACGACGCCTGGAATGAGGAAAGGATGGTTAAACACCGCCTTACCAATTCGAGTTGAGCCGGTATCATCCATCTCAACAGCGGCGAGTAAGGTGGGATAAGTCGGCAGTACGAACAAAGCACTTACCGCGGCAAAAGAGGCCACTGCAGTTAAAGGACTCACGCCAATCGCTAGCGCCGCAGGCATCAATGCTTTGGTGGTCGCGCCCTGTGAATAGAGCAACATAGAAGCAAAGAACAAGGTTACCGATAATAACCAAGGCTGGCTTTGCAGTAAGTTACCAGCAAGGTCTTTGATTTCATTAATATGATTAGAAACAAAAGTATCACCCAGCCAAGCCACACCTAATACGCAAACACAGGCAGACATGCCGGATTTAAAGGTGCCAGCATTGGAGATTTCACTTGCGTCGAGTTTACAAAAAATGGTGATAGCCGCAGCAGCTGTCAGCATCAACACCATAATGGCGGCATCGCGTGGCAGAACAGGGTTAACAATTAATCCTACTTTGTCTGAAATTGCAGTGGCATAAACCATCACAGCCGCAATCGCCATAAGGAAAATCATTACTGAACGTTTAGCACCGGGTTTAATATCAATCTGGGTTTTACCGCGTGTTTTAACTAAGCCTTTAGCTAAACGATCTTGATAGATTGGATCGTCCGCAAGCTCTTTGCCCATTAAGTTAGCGATGACAGCACCAACCATACAAGCAAGAAAAGTGGATGGAATACATACGGCTAACAGCACTAAGTAATCGACACCAAAGGGATCTAAGATGCCAGAGAAAAACACTACCGCTGCTGAAATAGGTGAGGCGGTAATGGCGACCTGTGAAGCGACTACGGCGATAGATAAAGGACGAGAAGGACGAATACCTTGCTCTTTTGCGACTTCGGCAATAACAGGTAAGGTGGAGAATGCGGTGTGGCCAGTACCCGCAAAGAGTGTCATAAAGTAAGTCACAACGGGGGCCAAAAAGGTGATTTGTTTTGGATGTTTACGTAATAGTTTTTCAGCCAGTGACACTAAGTAATCCATCCCCCCCGACACTTGCATAGCTGCAATGGCGGTGATTACTGACATAATAATGAGGATCACATCAATGGGGATATTTCCCGGTTTGAGTCCTAGCCCTGCGGTCAGTATCAGTACCCCGACACCACCCGCAAAGCCGACACCCATGCTACCCATCCTAGCACCTAGATAAATCGCTCCGAGAACAATTGCTATCTCTAATATAATCATAGTGTTAACTCTTTTTTTTGTTTTTAATTACCATAGCCTAGTTCAGTGTCAGTTGTGCATAGGCTTATTGTTGAATTATTGAGTTGGGCTGGGGAGTGTTCCCCAGCCACACCTAGTTACACTTTGGTTTTGCTGATATTTTTCTTTGGCTGATATTTAGGATGCATCAGATTTTCAACAGAGAGGATGTCATCCAGTTCTTCAACTGTTAATAATCCGCGTTCGAGTACCACTTCACGGACGTTTTTACCCGTTTGAGCACAAATCTTGCCGATGATGTCACCTTCATGGTGGCCGATGTACGGGTTAAGGTAAGTCACGATACCTATAGAGTTGAGTACGTGATTCATACAGATTTCTGGGTTAGCCGTAATACCTTCAACGCATTTTTCACGCAGGGAGATACAGGCATTACCCATTAAACTGAGTGACTCAAACATCGCTTGGCCAATCACAGGCTCCATCACGTTAAGCTGTAACTGACCCGCTTCAGCGGCCATAGTAATGGTGATATCGTTACCGACAATCTTGAAGGCAACCTGATTCACCACCTCAGGGATCACAGGGTTAACCTTGGCAGGCATGATGGATGAACCCGCTTGCAGTTCAGGAAGATTAATTTCTTTAAGGCCCGTGCGTGGACCTGATGACAGTAGGCGTAGGTCATTACAAATTTTGGACATTTTAATCGCCATACGCTTAATCGCACTGTGTAACATAACGTAGGCACCGCAATCTGACGTGGCCTCGATTAAATCTTCTGCTGGTACATAAGCACGGCCAGTAATTTCTGCCAGACGTTTAATGGCAAGTAAGGAGTAACCCTCTGGTGTATTAAGACCCGTACCAATGGCTGTGGCACCTAAATTCACTTCTAACAATAATTCTTGGCAACGGGTGATAGATTTAATTTCTTCTCGCAACGTAACTGCAAAGGCATGAAACTCTTGGCCTAATGTCATAGGTACAGCATCTTGTAGCTGGGTACGGCCCATCTTTAAGATAGTTTTAAACTCTGTGGCTTTAGTTTCGAAGGCTGCGATAAGGTCAGTTAATGCATCCAGTAGGATGTCGGTGCTGTTGATGACCGCAATACGGAAACCTGTTGGATAGGCGTCGTTGGTCGATTGACACTTGTTGACGTGATCATTGGGGTTGATGATATCGTAACGGCCTTTTTCTAGGCCCATGATCTCCAGTGCAACGTTGGCTAATACCTCATTGGTATTCATATTGACTGAAGTGCCAGCTCCACCTTGATAGACATCGACCGGAAATTGATCAACAAATCGGCCTGTTGTCAGTATTAGATCGCACGCTTCAATAATTTTGTCAGCTATTTCAGGACTTATTGCGCCTAATTCGCTATTAGCCATGGCTGCCGCTTTTTTAGTTAGCATCATGCCACGGACTAATTCAGGTACATCGGAAATTTTTTGATTACTCAGCTTAAAGTTTTCGATGGCACGCAATGTGTGTATGCCGTAATAAAATTCATTGGAAACTTCTTTAGTGCCCAATAGATCTTCTTCGATCCGTACGCTATTAGTATCTTTCATTTCATCCTATCCAATCCAGTTAATAGTAAGATATATCTTCGAGTATTAATTTTTAGCTGTGTATATCAGTACGCTTAACACATTAAAAATAAAACCGAAAACATGAAGGAGAATCGTCTCCTTGACTATCGATACAAATCTTAACTCTTTAAACAAATAATAATTAGGATGATGATCACTTAACTCATTGAAATAGAGTATTTGTTTTGTTTGTTAGAGAGGCATCTCAATTCGATGATCTAGTGTGAGCTATTACTTTTTGATGCTAATTAGATAAATAATTGTTATTTGGTTAACAAATTTAAAAGGTGTATATATTAAAGCGAATTACACTCTAAATTAATCATATTGAATTTAAGGTTGGTAGCCTGGTATCTGTTTATGTTTTTTTGAAATTTATTGTTGTTTTTAATAATAACATGACGTTCTATTTAATATTGATGTTGATTTTTTTGCTGTATTATTATTTAACTTTAGTGAGAGTTATCACTGTGAGACTTAAATAATGGTGCACACTATGGCTGGGTTTACTATTAATAAAAGGATATAAGCATGAATGTTTCGATGCGTAAGATTTTACTCTCCATCAGCTTAGGGTTATTTCTCTCCTCTGCGGCGCAGGCACTGCCACAGGTACGTATTATTGCCACGGGAGGCACTATTGCGGGGGTAGGCCAATCGGCGACAGGCTCTAATTATCAGGCAGGAGAAGTGGGTGTTAATAGTTTGATTGTGGCTGTACCTGAAATAAAGCAACTCGCGGATATTCAAGGTGAGCAACTGGTTAAAATCGGTTCGCAGGACATGAATGATAAAGTGTGGCTTGCGCTTGCTAAGCGGATCAATATTTTACTGGCTGACAAAGATGTCGATGGCATAGTCATTACCCACGGCACCGATACTTTAGAAGAAACCGCTTATTTTTTAAATCTAACCGTAAAGAGTGACAAGCCCGTGGTACTGGTTGGCGCAATGCGTCCATCAACGGCGATGAGTGCCGATGGTCCGATGAATTTGTATAATGCCGTTGCGACTGCTGCTAATCTCGAATCGAAAGGTCGAGGTGTATTAGTGGTGATGAACGATATGGTGCTTAACGCTCGCGACGTCACTAAGACCAATACCACAGGAGTACACACCTTTGCTGCGCCTAACTTTGGTCCGCTTGGCGTTATCCATAACAGCAAGATTGAATACATGGGCAAAACTGAGCGCCAACATACAACTCAAACGCCTTTTGATGTTAGTAAACTTGATAAATTACCACAGGTTGGCATCGTTTATAACTATGCCAACGCCAGTGATTTACCAGCCAAAGCCATGATTGAGGCGGGTTTTGACGGTATCGTTAGCGCGGGTGTGGGTAACGGAAATATGTACCAATCAATATTTGATACGTTAGCAAAGGCGAGTCAAAAAGGTGTGTTAGTAGTGCGTTCTAGCCGAGTACCCACAGGAGCCACCACGCTGGATGCTGAGATAGATGATGCTAAATATGGTTTTGTGGCATCGGGTAATCTTAATCCACAAAAGTCTCGAATTTTATTGATGTTGTCTTTAACGCAAAGCAAAGATCCACAGCAGATCCAACGTTGGTTTCAGCAGTTTTAGCATTTCAGCTGAGTACTAATACTCAATGATATTGATGTTTTCTAGATAAGCCAGCGGCAACAACCGACTGGCTTTTTTATCGTCCGAACTTGAAAGGGATGTTGTCCTGCAAAGTTGCTATTGATTTACACATACTAAGCTGACGTTTAAATCTGCAATCACAATCTAACTTTATACATAAAAGATCTTACTCTACATCGATATGTCGATTTTAGGCCTTGTGAGATAGAAGGAGACAAGGTTTATCAAAGTTATACAAGAAAAATATAATAGAAAATGGTACCTAAAAATATCAGCTAGATTTGGCTTTTTAGAGTTTAGCAATTTAAGAACATGTAGTTTGCAGTGGCTATGCTTAATGTTTTGGAGAATAAACGTTAATTTACACAGTAAAGTTATGGATAGATATTATGAGCCTAAAAGCGGGGTCGTTATTCTATGCACTCGTATCATAGTGATCTTACTCTTAAAGAAGGTGTTATAAACTTACATCACCACGCCATGTTTAAGTTATTGATTTTAATTTAATTATTTCTGATTTGATTATGGTTCTGTTTTTGGCTAATCGGTGGTGCGCATTTGTTGGTTTATAGGGTCTTCACCTACAAAAAAGTTAGCTTATTATTGGGTATTACTATTCAGCGATTATTCACTTTCAGTACAGCATAAGGTATTGGTTTTGTGACATAAAGCTATTTTAAGTTTATATTGCCGCTTTATTTTATTTGAAACTTGGGTATGTATTTCCTAGGTTTCTTATTTGATTTTTGGGGGGAAGTGCGAATTTTAATGAATAATTTCAAGGTTATTAGTTTGATGCGTCAGTGGTTACTGCTGGCATTATTAAGTGTGGCGTTGCCGCTACAGGCGAGCGAAGAGCCGCTGTGGATGGGGACAGCTGACTTGCCAATGAGCGGGCGAGTCCATACCGGTGAACTTGCCAATGGCATGCGCTATTTATTAGTGAGCAATAAGACGCCAGAGCAGGCCGTTATAGTGCGCATGCGGGTGGACGTAGGCTCAGTGGTGGAGTCTGATACCGAGCAGGGGTTAGTGCATTTTCTTGAACACATGGCCTTTAATGGCTCGACGGGTTTGGCTGCGGGGGAGATGATCCCGACATTGCAGCGTCTTGGTCTGAGTTTTGGCGCCGATACCAATGCTGTGACTGAGTTTCAGCAGACGGTTTATCAATTCAACTTGCCAAGTAATAGCCAAGATAAAGTCGATACCGCTTTGTTTTTAATGCGCGAAATTGGCAGTAATTTATTACTCGACCCGGCGCTTATCGAGCGTGAAAAAGCTGTGGTATTGGCTGAACTGCGTGAGCGCAGCGGTGCGGATCTGGAGAATTACCGCAGTCAATTACAGTTTTTAATGCCAGATACACTGTTGTCAAAGCGCTTACCTGTGGGTGAGGCGAACAGCATCAAGAATGCTACTCGCGAGATGCTGCTGTCTTTATACCAAGGTTTTTACACGCCCTCACGCACCACCTTAATTGTGGTGGGTGATATCGAGGTAGCCGCAGTTGAACAAAAGATAAAACAGCAGTTTGCCAGTTGGCAGGCCGCGCCTTTGGCGGCGAAGGTTAAGCCGCAAGCGCTAGGCACTGTCGCAGAGCGTCAACGCGTCGATGCGGCGGCATTTTTCGATCCTAGCCTATCGACCTCGGTTTCACTCGGTATGCTCAAGCCTATGGCATACCCTGCCGACAGCCCTGCCGTGCGAGAGCAGGAAATACTGCTCGAACTCGCCCACGGCATCTTGTATCGCAGAATGGAGTCGCAGCGACTGCACAGCCAAGGTTTATCTGGCGTTAGCCTGCAGGTTGGGGATCAATTTGATATCGCCTATGGCACTCAAATGGGCTTAGGTACGCAGGAGAATAACTGGCAAGAGGGTATAGCAATATTGGAGCAAACCCTGCGCCAAGCACAAGAGTTTGGTTTTAGTCAGCAGGAAATTGACCAACAAATCAAACGTATGCACAAAGAGTATCAGCTCAGCGCAGCGGGTAGCACTACTATCCACAGTGTGAATATTGCCGAGGGGTTAGTGTATTCGGTCGCGGAAAATCGCGTGCCTGTAGAGCCTGAGTGGCTGCTGGCATTTTTTGAGAAAATACTGCCGACAGTGACGCCGCAAAAGCTAAAGCAAGTGTTTAATCAGACATGGAATGCTACGCCGTATCTGTATCTGACGAGCAATAAGCCCATTGAAAATGCTGAAAAACAGCTTATCGCTAGCTATGAGAAAAGCCGCAAACAAGCCGTGAGTGCGCCAGCATCTAAGGTTATTGACGAGTTTGCATACACTCAATTTGGCGAACAAGGCAAGTTAATCACCGATAGTCGCGATGCCGAAACGGGCATTCGCCAGCTACAGTTTGCCAATGGCGTACGCCTTAATCTTAAGCCTACTGACTTTAATAAAGGCACTACTTTGGTCAGCCTCAACATAGGCTTTGGTGAAGTGCCATTCCCTGAGTTAGATGGCTTATCTTATCTGTTTAACAGTGCGTTTGTGCAGGGTGGACTCAAGGCCCATGATTATGAAAGCCTGCAGGAGATTTTTGCTGGGCAAGATATTTCCATCAACCTAGGCGTGCGTGAGCAGAGTTTTGGCGGTGAGATCAGTACCAATGCTGCAGAACTGCGCACGCAGCTCGGTTTAATGACGGCCTTTTTGATTGAACCCGGCATGAATAAGCAGGCTGAGCAATTGTTCCGCGAGCAAGTGATTGCCGAGCAGCAAAGTCTCCATAGCAACCCGCAAACTGAGTTTTCTAATCAGTTTGCCCGCATCTCCCACAGTGGTGATAAACGTTATGGTTATGGTGAACCGGAAGAAATTTTAAAACGTCAGTTTGCAGAGCTGGCACCGAGTTTCCATTCAGCCGTCGAGCAAGGAGCAATTGAAATCGCCATAGTGGGTGATTTCGACGAAGCCAGCGCCATCGCCGCTGTGGCAGAAACCCTCGGGGCAATCAAACGCAGCCCCACTGAACATGGTCAATCGTTAGTGCCTATGTTCCCGAAAGTGCCTGCTAAGATGACGTTAACACACTATGGTCATCCAGATTCAGCAGCGCTTGCCATGGTGTGGCCAACAACTGATATGACTCACCTAAGCCAACACGCTGGACTGGGATTGTTGGAGCAAGTGCTCAGCATCCTATTAACGGAGAACGTGAGAGAAAAAGCGGGCGCGAGTTATTCACCATCGGCCTTTTCTTACAATGATCTCAATGCCAGCGGTTATGGTTATCTCGGTCTATTTAGCGTGACGACTCAAGCCATGTTGCCAACGGTTTCCGAGTATTTCACCGCTGCAGTTAACCAAGTGAAGCAGCCGCAGGGGATTAGCGAGGACTTACTTAACCGAGCCCGCCAACCAGTGCTTGAATGGATGCAAGCCGCGCCGCAGAGCAATGGTTTCTGGTTAGATTTGGCGTCAAATGCCCAGAGTTATCCCGGACGCTTTGCAGCTTTCAAACAAAGACAAGCGTTGGCGCAGAAGATGACACCGGTAGAGCTCAGTAAACTGGCACAGCAATATTTGCAAAACGAAAACAGTTTAACGATTCGAGTTCTTCCAGCCCCTTATCAGTAAATATTGGGTTTATAGAATAGTAGATTGATAATAGAGTGCTTTATCCCCTGTGGTAGTAAACTACGGGGGCTATGTTGTATTGCTTATGCCCTTCTTTGCCGATTATGTTAATAGTGCGCTTAGCATTAATTCATAAACAAGTTCGATCTTGTTTTAATGGTAGAAATAAGAAACCCATATATTTGAAATAAAAAATGCCGTTCACCTAAGGTGAACGGCATTTTAGTATCTCTAGCTGGCAGTGTTATTTTTTGATAACTGCTACTTAAGTTTATTCTATTATTTTCAACTCTTGGCCAGGCTTAATGATGCTCTTGGCATTAAGCTGGTTCCACTTCATTAAATCTGCCAGTTTAACCTTATTTTTACGAGCAATTTTATCCAACGAATCGCCAGATTTTACCTTGTAGGTTGTCGCTTTTGCCGCAGGTTTTTCAGCTGGTTTTGAGGTGGCGGCTTTAACCTTGGCTGATGATTTGCTGCTGACTTTTGTATCAGCCCTCGCGTTGGCTTTACTGCTGCTCGCTTTAGCAGGTTCAGGCTCATTGTCATTTGCGACCATCGGCGTTAATAGCGTGAGCTCTTGACCAATTTTGAGGCGGTCGGAGGTCAGGTTATTCGCTTGTTTTAATATTTTTACTGACATATCAAATTTAGCCGCAATAGAGCCTAGGCTATCGCCAGATTTGACTGTGTAGCTTTGGCTGTCATAGCGTTTTTGAGCGTAGAGTTTATCGTGATTCTCTTGATACTGGCCTATGTTTTCCAGAGGTAGAGCGATTTGGTATTTCCCTTTACTTGGGATCACTCCCTGGCGAAAGCCTGGATTATAGATTTTAAACTCTGCCTTGCTCAGTCCTGCAGCATCGGCTATCTGACCAATATCCACACCATTGGGAGCGGGAACACGATCTAAAAAGGGGCGATTATCAATCGTGGGTATTTTTAGGCCGTAATGATTTGGCGCACGAATAATTTGAATAAATGCCAGCCACTTAGGTACTGTTTGTACGCGTTTAGCTGGAATGCCCAGTGACCAAAAATCTGTAGGTTTGCCCTTGGCTTTGTTTTTGTCTATGGCGGCTTTAATTACCAGTTCGCCGGTGTTGTAGGCGGCAACTGCGTTAATCCAGTCTTTATCTAGGGTGTCGTATAAGTGCTGTAAATAGTCGAGTACGGCATCAGTAGATGCGAGTGCATCTTTACGGCCGTCGTAGGCAGAATTAATGGTTAAGCCAAAATTACGCCCAGTGGCGGGGATCATTTGCCACAGTCCAGCTGGACCATTGGCTTGAGCCAGCGGATTGTAACCACTCTCGACAATCGGTAATAACGCCAATTCTAATGGCATGTTGCGCGCTTCGAGTTGACTCACAATATAATATAAAAAAGGTTCGGCGCGTTCACCCACTTGATTCATAAATCTTTGTTTGTCATCAAAAAAATTACGCTGCTTGCGTACTTCGGCATCATCATGGACGTCAATCGTATTCGCATGTTGAATTTTTGCCCACACATCGCTGTATTGCTCAACGACTGGCGGTGGTGTTTTGGCCGCGTGTGGTGTTGCGTTGCTCAGTTCTGGCTGAACATTGTCTGTTGAGGTATTGAATTCTGTTGCTGATGGGCTTGCCGATGTTGCAGCGCAACCTGTTAGTAGGGCCATCAGCATAGTCAGCATGAGCACTGTGAAAGAGTGCGTTTGGCGAAATGGTGTCCGCATAATAGTCCTGTAATTGAGTAGCCTAGCATTCCATATTGAGGCACATGCTAATCTGTTTTCACGTTTCTGGATAGATCCACACGGTTTTGACGCCAACCCAAGACCCGTTTGGGTGCTGATATTTCGTTTAGATTTACCAGTGGATACGCTACTATAGCCGCGTTTTTTCATTGACTTGGGTAATACAGTGCAGACGTTAGCGCAATTAAGGGCAGGGCAGTTACAGGGGATCACCCGTTTACAATTGACTGAGAACTTAACTGAGTTTCCTCGGGAGATTTTTGACTTAGCCGATACGCTTGAAATTCTCGATTTGTCAAATAACCAACTGAGTACATTACCCGATGATTTACACCGTTTATCGCGCTTAAAGATCATTTTCGCTTCTAATAATCGCTTTGATCATTTGCCTGAGGCATTGGGACGCTGTGCAAATTTAGAGATGATTGGCTTTAAGGCGAATCAAATCACCACAGTTGCAGCAACAGCATTACCCTTACAAACTCGTTGGTTGATTTTAACGGATAACCAGATTGAGACGCTGCCTGCGGCTATGGGGGATTTGCATCGCTTACAAAAGCTAGCCTTAGCGGGCAATCGATTAACGACTCTGCCGGAGTCGATGGAGCATTGCCGTAACTTAGAATTAGTGCGCTTATCTGCTAATCAACTGCAAGCATTGCCCACTTGGTTACTCAGTCTGCCTAAGCTCACTTGGCTCGCCTTTGCGGGTAATCCGTTTAGCCATACATTGGTAGACCCCCATAGTGATGTGACGACCGTGGCTAACGTGACGCTGGCTGATATTAAGTTAGCAGAACAGCTTGGCGAAGGTGCGTCGGGAGTGATTTATCGCGGTGATTGGATTAATCAGGCCATGATAACCGCAACCGGTACGGCACAAATTGCGGTCAAACTTTTTAAGGGCGAAGTGACTAGCGATGGCTACCCTGCCGATGAGCTTGATTGCTGCCTTACAACTGGCGATCACCCAAGTTTGATTAAGGTTGTGGCGCATATCAGTCAAAAAGACCAGTTAGGTATAGTCATGGAGCTCATTCCTCCTGGATTTAGCAACTTAGGTTTGCCCCCTAGTTTGCAGACCTGTACCCGCGATACCTTTAAAGTCGGCACTCAATTTAGCGTGGATGAGGTCGTCAAAGTCGGCCATCAACTAGCAGATGCAATGGCGCACATGCACGCCAAACAGGTGAGTCACGGCGATGTGTATGCCCATAACATTATGGTTAATCGGCAGATGCAGTTGTTATTTGGTGATTTTGGTGCGGCGTCGAACTTAGGTAATTTATCGGCAGTAGCGCGTTTAGCGATACAGGCCATTGAAGTACGTGCGCTAGGCTGCTTGATTGAGGATCTCTTGGCCTATGTGGATACGCAAATATGCCTTGATAAGTATGCCAAGCTCGGTGCGATTAAAAGCCGGTGTATGCTGGAAGATGCTCACCAACGTCCCAGTTTTATTGAAATTAAACATCAACTTGAAAACTGTTGATTAATTGTACAATGCTGCCCACCTTACATTTGTTGGTATTTTGTTGTTTTTATTTTGCCTATGTGTGATTTAAGTTTTGGCTGTTGCCCATATGGTTAACTTATTGTTTTATTTGAATGTGTGATGGCATTTTTACTGGCGCTCACTCGGACTATGCCTATAGGCTGTATACCCAAATAATCTCAAAATGCTGAAATAGCCACTTTAGGTGATTTGGGTAAATCTTGGGTTCAATCCGGTGAGCTGCTGTCGGATAGGATGTCCGTTGAATAGTCAAAACGATAGGTTTCATTAACTATGCTTACACAACTAGCGACTACACAAGTGCGTACTGCTTGCGATATTTCATTAACACACCACTCCCATCAGGATTTAAAACCCACCTTATTCGCTCCTGTAACCTTTTTTATAACCAGTCTGCTAGCTTTAAGCTCCTTAACGGCGGTGGCGGCTGACAAGGTTGATATTATCCCGGTTACCGTAGAGGCGGTAAAAGAAACCGCCTTTGACGATACCGTGAAAGAAGTCGGTAAAATCAATGCCATCGATTCAGCCGTACTGAATTTTAGTGCCAGCGAAAAAATTAGCGCGATTCACTTTAACCATGGCGATAAGGTTAAAAAAGGGCAAATCATTGCCGAGCTAGATAACGTTAAAGCTAAGGCTGATTTAGATAAGGCCAAAAGCACGTTAGCCTTGGCTAAAACTAAGCTCGAACGCATTGAAGATTTGTTGAT
Organism: Shewanella morhuae; assembly: GCF_900156405.1. Taxonomy (GTDB): domain Bacteria; phylum Pseudomonadota; class Gammaproteobacteria; order Enterobacterales; family Shewanellaceae; genus Shewanella; species Shewanella morhuae. Next base: position 20,021 of record NZ_FTNN01000007.1, on the reverse strand, counting down.
TAAAGAGCCGTTTGCACTTGCCAAGCAAGATGTGGATGAGCTGAGGGAAAATGTTAATCTGGCCGATGCCGATTTTAGGCAAAAGCAAGCGGTGATGAACGATTACTTGATCAAAGCTCCCTTCGATGGCCAGTTAACCAGCTTTAGTCAGTCTATTGGAAGCCAAATTGGCGCAGCGACTGCATTAGTCACCTTGTATAGCCTACATCCCGTCGAAGTCCGTTATGCCATTAGCCAGCATGATTTTGGTAAGGCGAAAAAAGGCCAAGAGGTTGATGTCACCGTGGAAGCCTACGGCGATAAAACTTTTACGGGAGTGGTGAATTATGTGGCACCCGCCGTCGACAATAATTCTGGCCGAGTGGATATTCACGCCACCCTCGAAAACCCCGAATTTAAACTTGCCCCCGGTATGTTCGCCAATATCAAACAGTACTATAGCCGTGGTATCAAACGTTTATTAGTACCGCAAAATTCGATTATTGCGAATAATGCCGAGCGCTTTGTTTGGTTAGTGCGCGGCGATAGCGCAGTCAAGCAAGTGGTTAAACTCGCGCAAAATACTAACGACGGTTACGCAGTGGTCATCGAAGGTTTAGCTATAGGCGATTTGGTCGTGAAAACTGGCATGCAAAATATTAAGTCCGATAGCCAGATCAAAGTCGTGCAAGATAAGAACTTTAAAGATAGCCAGCCTGCTTCAAAGGCTGAGTCAGCATCTAAACCCAAAGATGAGCCAATACCAGCATCAAAAGCTGACTCAAAAGCTGGTTCACACAGCAAATCAACTGCCGCGGCAAACGCGAACTCGGTGACCGAGGAGGCTGAATAATGCGTTTACCCGAAGTCTGTATCCGTCACCCTATCTTTGCCTCGGTTCTGAGTATCATGGCGATATTGCTGGGATTAATCGCCTTTCAAAAACTCGATATTCAATATTTTCCTGAGCATACTACCCACTCAGCTTCTGTTAATGCCTCGATTGCAGGAGCGAGTGCCGATTTTATGTCGAGCAATGTGGCCGATAAGCTCATTGCGGCGGCTTCGGGTATTGATAAGGTCGATACTATGTCGACCGACTGTAGCGAAGGGCGCTGCTCGTTAACGATTAAATTCAATGACGATACCAGTGATATCGAATACACCAACTTAATGAATAAGTTACGTAGCAGCGTTGAAGGGATCAACGATTTCCCCCAGAGCATGATAGATAAGCCCACAGTTACCGACGATACCTCGGCAACAGATGCTGCGAGTAATATCATCACCTTTGTCAACGCAGGCGGCATGGAAAAGCAGGCTATGTATGACTACATTAGCCAACAGTTAGTACCGCAACTTAAGCAAGTTCAAGGTGTTGGTGCTGTATGGGGGCCGTATGGTGGTTCACAAAAGGCGGTGAGAGTTTGGCTTAATCCTGAGCAAATGAAGGCGTTAAACATTAAGGCCGCCGATGTGGTGGGCACCTTAGGTGCTTATAATGCCAGTTTTACCTCGGGGGCAATTAAGGGTAAGTCGCGGGATTTCTCAATTAATCCGTTGAATCAAGTTGAAACACTGGATGATGTGAAAGATTTAGTGATCAAAGTCAGCGAGGGCAAGATTATCCGCGTGGCCGATGTTGCTGATGTGGTAATGGGTGAAGAAAGTCTGTCGCCGAGTATGTTGTCTATCGGTGGGCACAGTGCGATGTCACTGCAGATTTTGCCTTTGAGCAATGCAAACCCAGTGACAGTCGCGGTGAACATTAAGGCTGAAATTGCGCGCATGCAACAGCATTTACCCCAAGGATTAGAAATGACCTTGGCCTATAATCAGGCTGACTTTATTGAGGCTTCTATTGATGAAGGATTTTTTGCACTGATTGAGGCGGTGATTTTAGTCTCTTTGGTCGTAGTGTTATTTTTGGGCAGCCTACGAGCGGCATCAATCCCGATTATTACCATTCCTGTGTGTGTGATTGGGGTGTTTGCAGTGATGTCGGCCCTAGGTTTTAGCATCAATGTGTTGACCATTCTGGCGATTATCTTGGCCATTGGCTTAGTGGTGGACGATGCCATTGTGGTGGTTGAAAACTGTTATCGGCATATTGAAAACGGTGAAACACCCTTTAACGCGGCGATTAAAGGGTGTCAGGAGATTATCTTCCCCATCATTGCCATGACGCTAACTTTAGTGGCGGTGTATTTACCGATTGGATTGATGTCAGGGTTAACCGCTGATTTATTTAGACAATTCTCCTTTACCCTAGCCGCTGCAGTAATTATCTCTGGCATGGTAGCGCTAACATTATCACCGATGATGAGTGCGTATCTTATCAATACCACAGCGCAGCAGCCGCAATGGTTTAACCGAGTCGAAAATGCGCTACAGCAATTAAATCATTTATATATTAAAGAGCTGGAAAAGTGGTTTGCCCGTAAACGCTTAATGTTCGGTGCCGCTGTGGTGCTTGTCGGTCTTGCCGGTATCGCTTACTGGCAATTACCTAAAATACTGTTGCCTGCGGAAGATTCTGGCTTTATCGATGTGGCATCGAATGGCCCTACAGGCGTGGGGCGTCAGTATCACCTTAATCACAATGCTGAGCTTAATGGCGTGATGGATGATCATCCTGCCGTTGGCGCGAATTTGTCCTATATCGAGGGCGAACCCGTGAACCATGTGCTGCTTAAACCTTGGGGTGAACGCAGTGAAAATATCGATGATGTTATTAATGACTTGATGACTAAATCGAAGGCAAGTGTTTCTGCCTATAACATGTCCTTTAGCATTCGCTCAGCCAATAACCTCAACATTGCCAATAATCTACGTTTAGAGCTGACAACCTTAGATCGTAACAAAGATGAACTCAACGCTACTGCCGCCAAAGTGCAAAAACTACTCGAGGACTATTCTGGAGTGACTAACGTGGATAACTCTGTGCTGCGTGATCAGCTGCGCTACGATTTATCTATCGATCGCAACGCGATTATTCTTTCGGGCGTGAGTTATGGCGACGTGACAAATGCGCTTTCAACCTTCCTTGGCTCGGTAAAGGCGGCGGATTTACATGCCACAGATGGCTTTACCTATCCAATACAGGTACAAGTCAACCTAGACAAACTTAGTGATTTCAGTGTGTTGAATAAGCTTTATGTCACCTCCGAATCAGGACAAGCCTTACCTTTATCGCAATTTGTGTCGATTAAGCAAACAACGGCAGAATCTAACATTAAAACCTTTATGGGCCTTGATAGCGCCGAGCTGACGGCAGATATTATGCCCGGGTATTCTACCGACGAAATTAAAACCTACTTAGACGAGCAATTGCCATTGTTACTCAATGATGCACAAGGTTTTAAATACAATGGGGTGGTGAAGGACTTAATGGATTCACAAGCGGGCACTCAGTCGTTATTTTTGTTAGCACTGGTGTTTATCTATCTGATTTTGGCCGCGCAGTTTGAAAGCTTTGTCGATCCCTTAATCATCTTACTGACGGTACCCTTGTGTATTGTTGGCGCATTGCTGACCTTAACCTTGTTCGGCCAGAGCATGAATATCTACTCTCAAATTGGTCTACTCACCTTAGTGGGACTGGTAACAAAACACGGCATTTTGCTGGTGGAGTTTGCAAATAAGCAACAGGCTCAAGGTTTGAATGCGATTGAAGCGGCGCTCAGCAGTGCTAAATCTCGTTTAAGACCAATTTTAATGACCTCGCTGACGATGATTTTAAGTGCGATACCTTTAGCACTGGCTTCAGGACCTGGCTCCTTAGGTTTAGCCAATATTGGTTTAGTGTTAGTTGGTGGATTACTGACAGGCACTTTTTTCTCGCTATTTGTGGTGCCAGTGGCCTATGTCGCAATGGCTGAACTTAAAGAAAAAGATGTACTCGCTAAATTACGCTTAGCCTAAACCGTGTGTGGCTAAATCTAAAGAGTTTAACTCAGTTTTAACTCTGATTTAGCCACGCAGAAAGGGCTGAAAGTGATGTGGTCGGGTAAACGGCATTACTCTTGATGATATCTATTCGGTTTGCTGTGCTGATTGTTACGCCAGTGGGCTGAAATTTATCAAAAATGGGTAATAATGATGGCTATTTGGTTTGAAATTACGCTAGCTTAAGCGTATCAAGATACACATCTATCATATCGATAATTGGACTCATACGGTTAATCCATCACAATCTGTTATTAAGCAAAAGTGCCATCCTCAAAGGAGCTTTTATGTCAGCTTTACCCAGTGATTACACCCATATTCATGTTGAGCAACCCGGTAGCCCTGAGGTGATGCAGCTATCACGCTCACCTTTGCCTGTACCTGGTGCGGGCCAAGTCTTGATCCGTGTGCATGCGGCAGGGGTGAATGGGCCTGATATCAAACAAAGGGTCGGTGCTTATCCACCGCCACCAGGGGCATCGCCTATTATTGGGCTTGAGGTTGCTGGGGATATTTGTGCCCTTGGTGACGGCGTGAGCCAATGGCAAATTGGCGACAAGGTTTGTGCCTTAGTGCCGGGCGGTGGTTATGGTGAATACGTGCTCACCTATGCAGCCCATTGTTTGCCTATTCCAACTGGCTTTAGCTATGTGCAGGCCGCTGCACTGCCCGAAACCTTTTTCACCGTATGGGGCAACCTATTTATACGTGCGGGGCTAAAAGCCGGTGAAACTGTGCTGATCCACGGCGGCTCTGGCGGTATTGGCAGTACGGCAATTCAGCTAGCCAGTGCATTAGGCGCGAAGGTTATTGCCACCACAGGACATGATGAAAAACGTGACTATTGCTTGAGCCTAGGCGCTGATGAGGTGATTAACTATCGTACTCAGAACTTTGTTGAACCTGTGATGACGCTGACCCAAGATAAAGGCGTTAACGTAGTATTTGATATTGCCGGTGGCGATTTTATTAACCTCGATTTACAAGCCTTAGCGATGGACGGACGTATGGTGTCGGTGGCAATGCAGCGCGGCCCTAAGGCTGAGGTAGAAATTTTTCGGTTAATGGCAAAGCGTATTATGTGGACGGGTTCAACGCTCAGACCACAAAGTGTAGAGGCCAAAGCTGCCATCGCCGCTGAATTATTTGAAAAAGTATGGCCATTATTAAATGCCCATAAAATAGTGCCGCATATTTTTGCCACTTTTCCATTAAGTGATGCGGCTAAAGCACATGCTTTGATGGAGTCAGGTGAGCACCGTGGAAAGATCGTTTTAACCTTAGTGTGACGATAAAATAAACAGACCAGTCGATAATCACTGGTCGATTAGTGCGCGCTTTGATGATTTTACGATAAGAATAAAACTTGCCGTGCCGTTTTTTTCGGCTAAAGTCGTTAAGGGCAACTTCTTTTCAGCACTTTGATTGAAATTAATGCAAAATAAGTGAAAATTTCATGGTTTGAGGCATTGATTCTCGGCAATTTTCTGTAAAAATACCTACTTGAAAACGTCAGATATTTTCCGGCGCTATTAGTGGTTTAAAGCAATTGATGTTTAGCTTATTCAACCTAAAAAACTCATAGTGTATGTGTTGATTTAAGGGTATTGGCATATATGTATAACACAGCAAAGAAACAGATTTGGTATGGTGAGCTGAGAACATCGAAAGGCAACGTGATTGTCGTCCATGATAATCAGTTGCCTGAAGCCTCTCCCGGCCGCATCTACTTATATAACACTGATCGTGATGCGATTATTGAGTATGTAGAAGATATCGTTAAAGGGAATCTCTATGACTTGGATGATGCAGCGTTAAAAGCGGCTGAGACTAAGTTTAGTGGTGTATGGAAGGCGGCGCGAGCCGAATTCATGAGTAAGCATCAAGCCCGTATTGACCTCAACAATGTTAAGGAAACTGCGCCTGCACGTAAGGCAAAGCCTGAAGTTGAACCAGAAGTTGAAGCCGATGCCGTTGGTGTTGATTTTGATGATGATTGGAGCGACAGTTTTGATGATTAACACTGAGTCTGCGACCTAAAAACTCAGTGAATGTAAGGAATAAAATAAGCACTATTTTATTCCTTACCATTTTATGTACTCAGGTTTTATATACTCGCCACAATATTTCTTACTATTAAAACCCGCACTGACGACCTCTATTCGCTCACTATGATGTGTTAATGTCTGGCCGTTATGGCTTATTCATCTTTTCATAACTTGCACGTTAGCCATTATTAAGTTGTTATTTTTATACAATAACTTAATTATCTATTCGCCCCGCGCCCGCACTGGCGGAACATAAATAGACAGTGGCATCGATACCGGTTTTATCTAAAAACTCACCCTCAACTGCTGCAACAACGGCATCGGTCAGTTCATGATCAACTAAGGCCACCACGCAGCCATCGGTCATGCGTATGCCACCACGATCGCCAATCACTTGGCTGACAATCTCAACTAAGGTATCAAATTCAGGTAGGGTAATTTCAAAGTCATCACGCAGTGAAGCATGGGACTGTGCCATTAAGTGACTTAATTTTTTGATATTATTTTGCTCTAATGCGCGCGCAGCGCTTTGAGTGCGGAGGTTCTCAGTGATGACGTGTCTGGCACGGCGATATAACACTTCATTTATATCAGCCTTTGCACTTTCTAATCGGCGCAAATCGAGGTGACGTAGCGCATCTAAACCAAAGTATTCGGCCGCCTGTGCACATTCGTCACGGCGCTGTTGATTGGTAGCGGCTAAACGTTGCTTCTCAATATGTGCGTCAATGATGATAAGACTTAAGTTTTCAGGAATGGGTATTGCTTCACTATCAAGATCTAAACAATCGATTAGCAGTGCATGATCTTGCTCGCCCATGGCGCTGCACATTTGATCCATAATACCGCAGGCAGAGTCTATGTATCTGTGCTCGCCGCGCTGTGCAAGTTGTGCCACTGCCATTGGAGATAAATGCAGTTGGCTGGTATCACTGATAGCCGTGCCAAAAGCAACCACCAGCGCTCCCGATGAGGATAAACCTGCCGCCAGAGGTACATCGCCCACAATCGCTAAATCTAACCCTTTAGCTAATAAGCCCGTTTGCGCCATTGCCGCCGTTAAACCCTTAAGATAATTAACCCAACCGTCCTGTGGATCCATATTACTTTCATGGCCGAAATTCCATTCTTTAATTTGCCCCGGAAATGCATCGGCGACGGCACGAAATTTAGTGTCATCTCGGCGTTTAACGGCAATAACTGTATGAAAGTTAATAGCGGCTGGGAGTACAAAACCGTCATTATAATCTGTGTATTCACCGATCAGATTGACGCGTCCAGGGGCTTGGTATAAATCATCGGGTTTAGTACCAAAGGTTTGGACAAATAACTTAGTGGCGCGCTGCGCAGGGTTTGACATGCTGTGAAAAATTCCAAAAAGCTGAGCTAATTTCGTTCTTATCTTCGATTTATATCACGACTGAGTCGGCTATGTAACTGCGATTTAGTGATGAAAAAACGATAGGTAATAATGTAAAAACCGATACAGGTAGCGAATGTGTCATCAATAGAGCGCTGATTTTTTTACAGTGTATTGATTTGTAAAGATTTGTAATTTATTAGTTAGCTGCCGTACAAGATTGCAGAGGTGTTAACTGCAAGTCTGTACGGCAAACTATTGAGTCGTTTTAATGCAATAAAATATTTATTTGAGCTTAACTATGGGTCACAGTATTAATTTTAGGATCAGTGACTTGCACAATATCTTCAGCCAGCGGTCGTTGTGGCGCATTTTTTTCAGAGTTCTTTAGTAGCTCAGTAATGACATGGTCAACAAAACCAGCACCCGCGGCTTCGTATAAGTTATAAACACTGTGCACACCTAATTCTCTGAGTGCTGTGGCGTCATCACTGTACTGTACGATTGCACTGATTTTGCCTTGATAATCGAGTTTTTTTAGTTGCTCGACCGCAAACATATTTCCCGTATGGTGAGGCATTGCGAGCAGCACTAATTCAAGATTTGGCGCTTTATCCAGTTTTTCCCAAAAGTCGGTATCCGCTGCATCACCGCGCACAACATTACGGCCTTTGGAACGATGCAAATCAACTAAATCTTGCTTGTGTTCAATACCGAGAATCTCACCGTCAAATTGCGCTCTGAGTTCATCGTAGGCGCCGCTACCAATACGGCCCATACCTAAGATTAAGAAACGCGGATTGCCAATGGCGATAGGTCTGTCTTCTGGATGCAATGGGCGTTTTTCAAGTCTAATTAAGCGTTGCTGGAACCGTTGATAGATATCACCGACAGTGGCGTTAAGCGGTGCTGCGAGTAAAAAGCTAAAACTTAATGCTACGGCAATAATCACTAGCCACTCAGGTGGGAGCCAACCTTTATGGGTCGCAACCGCGGCAACAATTAAACCGAATTCACTGAAGTTACCTAGGTTAAACGAGCCCAACATAGAGGTACGTGAGCGCAGCTTAAAGCGGGTAAGAAGATAGACAAACATTAAAATCTTAAGCGGTATCAACAACACTAATAGCGCTGCGAGGACGACATCCAATACCGTTGGTAATCCGTTAAGCCCTATGGTTAAAAAGAAGGCCACAAGAAATAGCTCTTTAAAGTAGAACAGTGATTTGGCTAGCTCGGAGGACTTTCTATGGCCTGCAAGCAAAATACCAATGATCAGTGCGCCAAGATCGGGTTTTAAGCCAACGGATTCAAATAACCAAGCACCTACCACAAGCGCCATGACTAAACCAAATAATACTAAAAGTTCACCGTGGCCGACACGGTCGAAGATTTTGTAGATAAGCGGTCTAGCAAACGGAAGTAACAATAGTGCAAAGGCCCATACTGAAGGGACATCGCCCTTAGAAATGGTTAAAAACAAGACGGCGAAGATATCCTGCATAATCAAGATACCAATGGCAACGCGGCCGTAGAGTGATTGCACATCACCCTTATCCTCTAAGACTTTGACCGCAAACACTGTGCTGGAAAAGCTTAACGCGAAAGCAATTAACGTCAGTTGTCCTAAGGTTAAACTGGTCAGTTGGCTTAACCCCACCAGACCTAATAGTTTAAGAATCGGTACGAAAATCAACATTGAGAGCATTAAATGTATGCTCGATCCCGCCCATACTTCGGCTTTAAATAGGCTACGGATATCCAGCTTTAAGCCGATGGCAAATAAGAGGAGTGTGACACCAAGATTGGCGAGCTCTTGCAATAATGGCAGGCTTTCTTTATCTATCCCGAGTACAAATAGTACAAAACCTGCCACTAAGTAGCCGATAAGTGGTGGGAGTCCTATTCGGCTGACCAGCATGCCGCAAATAAGTGTGATGATGAGGATGCCAGGTTCCATAAAGCTCTAATCCAAAAAGTCCAAAATACTCAGTGATTGTATAAGAAATCTATGACACTTGAACAAAAAAACGGACTTTTAATGAAAAAAGTCCGCTTTTTATTGGTGTTGCGGCAAATAGCCTGTCGGTTAAATGAGTATGAGCGACCTTGCCCACACATTTTATGCCGCAGCGATGATGTTAATCAGTCGTGGCTATTTAACCAGATGATCTAAATGGGCAGCAAAATCTTTAGGGCCCATAAAGCCAGTGACACGTAAATCTTCCCTTTGCTCACCCTGTTCGTTAAACATCAATAAAGTTGGCAGGCCAAGTACATGGTATTTTTCGAGCAAAGCTACATCCACCTTGTCGCTCTTGGTCACATCCGCTTGTAGTAGTACGATTTTATTCATGCGGGCTAATACTGCGGCATCTTTGAAGGTAATGGCTTCAAACTCTTTACAGGCCACACACCAATCGGCGTATAGATCCAGCATCACAGGCTTACCTTGCGCGCTAGCAGCGGCGATTTCATGCTCAAGATCTTCAATCGACTTAATGCGCTTAAAGCCATGGGCTTCTTCGGTGGTTGCCGTTGTGCCTACGGGATTATGATTAAAACCAAAGTGACCCATAACAGCTTGGAATCCGTAGGAGAAACTCGCCAGTAGCATCAGAGTTAATAGCACTGAACGCACCGTTTGTTTCCAATTAAAGGGGCTGAGTTTGTTTTGATGCATCAAGTAGCCGGTGAAACTCACGCCCCACAGTGACCAGAGCACATCGGATATTACACCAGTCCAAATACGACCAAGCATTACAATAGACACAGCAATCAGCAAGAAGCCGAAGACAGTTTTGATGATGTCCATCCAAGCGCCTGCTCTAGGTAATAATTTACCGCCTGAAGTCCCGATAATAAGTAGTGGTAAGCCCATGCCCATACTCAATACATATAAGGCTAAGAAACCTTGGAGTAGGTCGCCAGTTTGGGCGACATAAACCAGTGCGCCAGACAGTGGTGCGGTTGTACAAGGTGATGCAACAAGACCGGAAATCACTCCCATAAAGAATACGCCAACTAAGTTGCCGCCTTTTTGGTTGTTTGATACTGAGTTCATCTTCTGCTGCCAGCTTGATGGCAGTTTTAAATCATAGAGGCCAAACATTGATAAGCTGAGTACAAAAAACAAAATGGCGAGTACCACTAACACCGATGGGTGTTGCAATGCCGCTTGATATTTAAGCCCTGCCGATGCTACCACTAAACCCAAGATAGAGTATGTAATCGCCATGCCTTGTACGTAAGCCATCGAGAGCGTGAAGGCTTTTGCGGTGGAGAGTTTTTGCCCTTGGCCAACAATAATGCCTGACAAAATCGGGTACATGGGGAACACGCAAGGGGTTAATGCTAGGCCGACTCCTAAACCAAAGAAAATCACTAAAGTCCAAATCAAGCTGTCGTTTGATAGCATTTGGCTTAACGTATCTTGTTGAGTAATCGGTTGCGTATTAGTTTTATCATTAGCGCTTGGCTCTGCGATTGCAGCTGATTCTGTTGCTTTGGCTCCCGCAATTAAACCGTCACTGGCCGCGACTGCTTTTAAAACGACTTCACGTTTTGTTGGGGGGTAACACAATTTACCTTCGGCGCAGCCCATAAAGGTGACTGTGAGCGTGGCATTCTCATCGGCTTGTTTTAGACCTACGGGAATATCCACATAGGTGTAATAAACTTCTTGTTCGCCGAAATACTCATCGTTATGGGGCTTGCCCTTTGGTAGCGCAATTGTGCCTAACTCAGCGCCATTGACGCTAAATTTAAGCTTGTCGCGGTACATATAGTAACCGTCGGCAATCACCCAATTGAGTTTGACCTGATTGCCTTCTTGCTTGAAATCGAAGGCAAAGGCTTGATCGACCGGCATCAATTCTGGTTCACTCTTCATGAAGTCGAATTTATTACCGAAAACTCCTTCACTGTGGGCTAAGGGCGTGAGGAGCAATAAAGACGTAAAAATAAGGCTGAGTAGTTTTTTCATGGCTGCGTGTTGTCTTTTATCCAATCTAAGTAGGCTGGTAACCCGTGGGTCACAGGCACGGCAATAATTTCGGGTACTTGATAAGGGTGAAGCCTAAGCACAAGTTGTTCTAACTCGGCATATCGACTCTGCAAACATTTAATCTGTAAGCTAAATTCTTGTGTTTCACAGATTTTATCTTCCCAAGTATATATGGAACGTATCGGAGCTGAGATATGCACACAAGCGGCAATACGTGATTCAATTAACGCCCGTGCTAAGCTATTAGCTTGTACTTCATCGGGACAGGTAGTGCTAACGACTAAATACTGATGCTGCATACTGTTAGTTTTCATTTCTTAAGGCGCTTAAAATTCACTTAAGCTAACTCCGTTAAGCTACTTTACGTGTTTTAATGGTCTCATACATTAGCGCGTTCACAAAAGAGTGAGCTAAATAGCAGTTGTTTGTCTCCTGTAGAGACTGCATTGATTGCGTTAGCTTGAATTAAGACCGGATAGTCCCCATTTAGTTTACAGAAATAGTCAGATAAAGCTGAGGTCGGTATGTTTTTTATTATTTTTTTACTGTTTGTGCTGATCCCGGTCATTGAACTGTCGGTACTTATTCGTGTGGGTGAGGTGTTAGGCACTTGGACTACCATAGGTTTAGTGCTGTTTACTGCAGTGCTTGGAGTTTCTTTGGTCCGTAGCCAAGGATTAAGTACGTTAATGCAAGTACAGCAAAAACTCGCCCGTGGTGAAGCACCGGGGCAAGAAATCGTTGAAGGTATGATGTTAGCGATGGCAGGAATTTTACTTGTGATCCCCGGTTTTGTGACTGATATCATAGGATTGTTATTATTGACGCCGCTCACCCGTAAGCCAATTGCGGCACTGTTATTTAAGCGTATGCAATTACGAGTTGTTGCAGGTTTACAGGGTGGCTTTCAAGCGGGGCAAAGTCCCTTTGGCCCTAAGCCGCAGGATCCATTTAGCCAAGCACCATTTGATGATAGTGCTAAAAAAGACGGTAATGTGTTTGAGGGCGATTTTGAAGATAAGACCGAATATAACGTCGATGCTAGTGATATCAAACCGACTAGCCATCAAATCACGAATAAACCGATAGACACAGACCTTAACAATAAATGACCAACCAGCTCCTGTTATCGAGACTGGTCGGCCGCGCCGGGAAGCATTTGGGATAAAGCACGGAGTCGGTCTGTAGGGTAATGGTTAAATAACCCAGTCCGCATGGCCGACTCGAATAACAGGGCGTGAAGATAGCAGTAAAATTAGTTGCAATAAACGGAATGCTTTGGGAACATCAGTCTCACATAATGAGATTGAGTTTAAGGTAAAAATGAAGACAGAGGACTTGGCGTTATTTCACCGAATTGCTGAAACCGGTAGTTTGATTGAAGCGGCTGATTTACTTAACTTACCTAAATCGACTGTCAGTCGGCGTTTGCAGGCCTTGGAAGATGAGCTGAACATTAAATTATTCCACCGTCAGAGTCGCTCTATGACGCTCACGTCGGCGGGCAGTCATTTCTACCAGCGTTCGCAGAATATTTTGGCTCAGCTCGACGAAACCCTATTCGAAATGACTAACGACGATGCTGAACTAAGTGGACATTTACGCATTCAAATGTTCCCTATCCACAGCATGAAAACCTTAATGCAAGCCATTTTTCGCTTTATGGATATGCATCCTAAACTTACGTTAGAAGTGATCCACAGTTCAGAATCGGTCGATATGGTCAAACACAATCTCGACGTCGCCTTTGTGGTTGAGCCGGCTTTAGACACCTTAGATTTAGTGGTACGCACAATATTCACCACCGAACTGCGTTTTTATGCCAGCCCGCAATATCTAGCCGCACACGGAACGCCCACAACGCCTAAAGAAATTGAATCCCATAATGTGTCGTTATTTCGCTTATCAAATGGCAAAATTTTCAATGAATTATGGATAGGCTCAGAGCAAGAAGTGAAAGTGAAAGGCAACTTCTGCTCGAACAGTGTTGAAGTAGCCGTTGAGTTTGCACTGCAAGGGCGCGGTATCGTTTATGCACCGGCTGAAGTGGTTGCCGAGCACCTTGAGAATGGCGAGCTAATCACGTTATTACCTGAGATAGAAGCTTACCTAGGTGAGTGCTTTTTAGCTTATCCATCAAGGCGTTATGTTAGCTTGGCCAGCAGGCGTTTTATTGATTATATTATGCAAGAGTTAGCCCCTAATGGTGTACCAACCAATATGAGTACTGAGGTAGACAAGCGCCGAACGTGTAACGCTTCTAGAAAAGCGTTTTCAGAGGATGTTCAGCTTTTTCCCTAGCATCGAGCTAACGTATTATTGCCCCCTGTTATGACCTAAGTTAGCGTTATGCCTCATTAAGCGTGTGGGCGGCGCTGATCTTTGTCGGCTCAGAAATCCGCAGTGCTAACCAATAACAGGCCGCTCCCATTAAAATATTCGTGATGGGTAACGCCAGCAATAAACCTTTTACATCGCCAATATACGATCCCAATGCCGCCAGTGGCAGCATCAGCAGCACTAAACGGCATAGATTAATGACTAATGAACTCATCGGTCTATGGTAGGCATTGAGCGAGGTTGCGACAATAATCACCATCCCTAATGGCCCATAAGCGCAGGGCAACACTAAAATGTAAAAACTGAGCCACTCGATGACCAGCGGATCGGTACTGAATAAATGCGCAATAGGTTCGGCTAAAAAAATCAGTGGAATATAAAGTAAGGTCTGAAAAATAAAGATAAATTTTATCGACAACAATAGCGCTGCTTTTGCCCTGTGTGGTTGCCCTGCACCTAAATTTTGCGCGATAAAGGGCATTAAGCTCGACGACAATGCCATCACCACGATTAATAATACCGACTCTAAGCGAGTACCCGCACCAAATGCCGCCACTGCGCTGTGATCGATATGTGCCAACATCGCCATAATAATGGCATTGGCTAATGGATTGATTAGGTTCATCAAGGCTGCAGGTTGTGCTATATGGGCTAAGGTGCTCCAGTTAGCACGCATTCTATCGATATCAAAAGTGGTCCATTCGAGCATTTTACGCTTAACAATCAATAGATATCCCGACAAAGATAACGCCACTAACCAAGCTATAAATGTTGCAATCGCCGCGCCTTGAATTTCTAAACGTGGAAATGGCCCAATCCCAAAGATGAGTAAAGGATCGAGGATCAGATTGATAATCGCCGCCAGCGTCATAATCATCGCGGGGGAGCGGGTATCGCCAGTGGCACGTAATCCTTGGTTACCTACCATGAGTAATACCAGCAGCGGCGCACTGACATACCAAAAAATCATATAGTCGTGGATCAGCGGCAAGCTATCATCGTTGGCGCCGAGCAGGCGAAATAACGGCGTAATAAAAATGCTACCAAGAGCAGCTAAACTGGCAATTAAGCTAAAGGTCAGCAGCAAGGCATCATGTAAGAACACTTTTGCCTTATGGGCGTTTCCCGAACCGATAAGCCGACCTAAATTAGTTGATACCCCTGCGCCAATCCCAATAGCAATACTAGATATCACTAAGGTCACCGGAAAAGTAAAGCTGATGGCTGCTAAGGCTTCGGTGCCCAGTTGGCTAATAAAAAAAGTATCAGCAAGGCTGAAACCTAAAATGGTCATAATGCCAATTAAGTTGGGGAGGCTCATGTTGAGCAGTACACGACCAATTGGCGCGGTGAGCAGCCCGTGTCTGTCTTTCATGGAGAAAATAGTGCCTTATTAGCAAGCGGAGGCGAGATTCTAGCAGGATTGTGCTCACTTGAAAAAACTGACATCAAAAAATTGAAGTTTTTTTTGTAAATGCCCTTGGATCTGGAGAGCATCAGCCCCATATCTCACACATGAAAGGAGCAGGCTAACGTGCCTGTTTTTTTAATCACAAATCGGCTCGTTTGTAGGGCATCAAATCATTAGGAGAGTTCATAGATGAATATTCGTCCATTACATGACCGCGTAATCGTTAAGCGTTTAGAAGTTGAATCAACCTCAGCCGGCGGCATAGTACTGACTGGTAGCGCTGCTGAAAAATCAACACGCGGTGAAATCCTCGCTGTGGGCAATGGCCGTATTTTAGAAAATGGCACAGTTAAACCACTGGATGTCAAAGTGGGCGACGTAGTGATCTTCAACGAAGGTTATGGCGTGAAGAAAGAAAAAATTGACGGTCAAGAAGTCTTGATCCTGTCAGAAGCTGACCTGATGGCAGTAGTGGGTTAATCCTCAGCATCAATTCGACATTCCAATTAATCATTAAAAAATTTAAAGGATAATCAAGATGGCAGCTAAAGAAGTTGTATTTGGTAACGACGCACGCTTAAGAATGTTGGCTGGCGTAAATATTCTAGCAAACGCAGTTAAAGTGACGTTAGGCCCTAAAGGTCGTCACGTGGTATTAGATAAGAGCTTTGGCTCACCACTGATCACTAAAGACGGCGTATCTGTTGCCAAAGAAATCGAATTAGAAGATAAATTCGAAAACATGGGCGCGCAAATGGTCAAAGAAGTTGCTTCTAAAGCCAATGACGCTGCCGGTGATGGTACTACTACTGCAACCGTACTGGCTCAAGCCATTGTTGTTGAAGGCTTAAAAGCCGTTGCAGCCGGTATGAACCCAATGGATCTTAAGCGCGGTATCGACAAAGCGGTTATTGCTGCTGTGGCCGAGCTGAAAAATCTATCTCAAGAATGTGTTGATTCAAAAGCGATTGCGCAAGTTGCCACTATTTCTGCTAACGCGGATGAATCTATCGGCGAAATCATCGCAACTGCGATGGAAAAAGTCGGTAAAGAAGGTGTGATCACTGTTGAAGAAGGCCAAGCGCTTGAAAACGAATTAGAAGTTGTAGAAGGTATGCAGTTTGATCGTGGCTACCTGTCTCCTTACTTCATCAACAAGCCAGAAACTGGCAGCATTGAGTTAGACAGCCCATATGTACTGTTAGTAGACAAAAAAATCTCTAACATTCGCGAACTGTTACCGATTCTTGAAGGTCTAGCAAAAACTGGTAAGCCATTGCTTATTATTGCTGAAGACGTTGAAGGTGAAGCATTAGCTACGCTAGTGGTTAACAACATGCGCGGTATCGTAAAAGTAGCCGCAGTTAAGGCTCCAGGCTTTGGCGATCGTCGTAAGGCAATGCTACAAGACGTGGCAATCCTGACTGGCGGTACTGTTATTGCTGAAGAAATCGGCCTAGAGCTTGAAAAAGCGACCCTAGAAGATTTAGGTACGGCTAA
Source organism: Shewanella morhuae (assembly GCF_900156405.1). Classification (GTDB taxonomy): domain Bacteria; phylum Pseudomonadota; class Gammaproteobacteria; order Enterobacterales; family Shewanellaceae; genus Shewanella; species Shewanella morhuae. The sequence continues at coordinate 3,429 of NZ_FTNN01000007.1, read as the reverse complement.
GCGTGTTGTGATCACTAAAGATAACACCACCATCATCGATGGTAACGGCGAGCAAACACAAATTGCTGCTCGTGTAAGCCAAATCAAGCAACAAATTGAAGAATCAACTTCAGACTACGACAAAGAAAAACTGCAAGAGCGCATGGCTAAATTAGCTGGCGGCGTTGCAGTAATCAAAGTTGGCGCAGCAACTGAAGTTGAAATGAAAGAGAAAAAAGCCCGCGTTGAAGATGCACTGCATGCAACTCGTGCAGCAGTAGAAGAAGGCGTAGTACCTGGCGGCGGTGTTGCTCTGGTTCGCGTAGCTTCTAAAATTGCTGAAGTTGAAGTATTGAACGAAGACCAAAAACACGGTGTGGTTATCGCACTGCGTGCAATGGAAGCGCCACTGCGCCAAATTGCGACTAACGCAGGTGAAGAAGCGTCAGTTGTTGCGAACACAGTGAAAAACGGTAGCGGTAACTTCGGTTACAACGCTGGTAACGACACCTACGGTGACATGTTAGAAATGGGTATTCTTGACCCAACTAAAGTGACCCGTTGTGCGTTGCAATTCGCTGCATCAATCGCAGGTCTGATGATCACAACTGAAGCAATGGTTGCTGAAATTCCACAAAACTCTGCGCCAGATATGGGCGGGATGGGTGGCATGGGCGGAATGGGCGGCATGATGTAATTTTTGCTGGTCTAAAATGTTGATTACGGCGTTGCTGCTCGCTCACATACAAACAACGTATGCTACGCTCACAGCGCCTTGTACTGAACGTTTTATCCTGCGCAAAAATATCTGCGGTCTTTAGCTTAATCGCTTAAACCTAAATTCTTGTAAGAGAAAAATGAAAACCCCGACTCGGGTAACTGAGTCGGGGTTTTGTTTTTGGTCTGGTAATAGTGGTTAGACTGTCCCATCATTCTTAATTGTTTTTAAAAGCAAAATCAAAGTCATGGGGCTTCACCCCACACCCGACCAAGGAGGACTGCTCGTCCTATCCTCCTTGGATGCTCCATGACGCCCCTAGCGAAGTTACATGCATTGGTTAGTAGCTTCGTGCTTATTCGAAAATCGCTAACGCTTCCGATGGTACATCCTGTACCCCGAAAGCTACGCAGACGTCCTGTCTGCGTCACACGATTATCTTCAACGCCCTTCAGCAACTTCGCAGGGGAGGGTGAACTTCTGTAGTCTCGGTATCGCCTGTTAATCTCAAAAGAGATATGCTTGTTCCATCTTTGTCTGTATCCGATCTTTGACCGCAACACCTTTTAGAAAATTTAACAATGGGTGGCTTGTTAAATCTGATGAGATTACCTTCTGTTATTCTTTACTTCCTCAAAAAATGTCGCCAAATCTTCGATGTCTTGATTTAGTTCGTCAATGTCAGGCATAGGAACAACACCAGCATTAGCTGGGTTATCATGGGCATCAAGGAAACCACAACACTTGTCATAGATGGCTGTAATAAAAACTATTTCTCGCTCGCTAACTTTCAGTAGCTTAGCGATCATTGTTACTCGAACATCCCTACTGAATCGTTGGACAATATCACCAATCAACCATTCCTCAATGAGTCGCTCTAAAGTGGTTCGCAGCTTCCCATAGACGTACCTTGCTTTCTCTTTATATTCTTCCTCTATGAAGTTCTCAAAATCTTTGCAGTATTTTCTTACATCAACAATTTGTTGGCGTAGGAACTTTATCCGGTCTTTTGTGGACATTGCATCCCATGGTAAACGACCTACAGGGAAACCAGAATAGGAGCCTTTTTGAGCAATATGCACTAAGTTAAACGAAGTCTCTGGTGCAGCTTCCCTCAACATGACTAAAAATGGTAAATCGTGAGTTAGCACAATCACTTGACGGTGTAGAGATTCCTTGGCTATTCGTTTTGCAAACAACCTACGCCACTTGTGATCTAGTGAGTTTACTGGGTCATCAAAGATAATTGCTGACTTACGACTATCAATTGTTAACTCGGACATAAAGCCTGCCAAAGCAATACATTTTTGCTCACCTTCACTGGCAATATCTGAGATTTGTGTAGAGGCAATATTCGAAATAGCTAGCTTCAATTTCTGTTCCCCTGCCGAACCACGAGTCTTAGTTTCGACAGAAAAAGCTTTAAAACCTAGTGCAGATAACTCGCTTTCAAACACACCTTTTAACTGACCAATTGCACCTGCATTACTCAACACTGATGTAAATGAAGTTATTTTCGTAAGTACAACACTACCTAGAGCATTTTGAAAAATCTGAAAAGTATGCAGTCTGTTGATTTCATTTAAGACTAATTGTTTCTGTTGGCGTATTGTTTGCCGATCTACTAACTCCAATAGTCTTGAATTCATTTCTGTGAGTGACTTAGCTAAAAATCCATCATCAGCCACACTTTCAATCTTAGCTTTGAGAGAGTCCAACTGAGCTTTCAGCCAGTTTGGAACACTAAGGATTAATGATGGATGGATAAAGCATGGATTGGTTGCTAGGACAGCTTGTTTGCGATTGATTAATTGTCCCATTAGTTCACCTAAAGCATTCATAACCTCAGGTTTAACGGCTTCAATTTCAGTTAGAATTCCAGAAAAAGGCGATAAATCGAAAGACAGGTTTTCAATAAAATTTATTCGAGCTTGATATGCTTGGGTTGCTTTCTGAGCTTCAACTTGAGATTGATCTTGTATGTACTTGTGGAATGCCTTCATACGCTCAGCTGTTGCAGTATCTATAACCTGCAAACAAGTTGGGCAATTCTCTCCTGTAGCTGGAGGAAAGGAACCATTTTGGCTAGTAATAAAGCCTTCAACATGCCTCCACATCTGTTTCCAAACCTCAGTACCAATTCCCCCAATAGGTAAACCTGTGAGAGTCGTTTGTCTTATGACTTCAGCTGCTGCAATTTTGGATTTATGTTCATCATACAATCGACCTATTTCGCTCAAGCTACCGTCACTAAGTTGAGATACCAAATTATTAATAAATTTATATAAGGGTTCTCGATGACCATACTTCCCTGCTAGCTCCCTTTTCAATTGGTCTGGTGTCTTGCCTGTTAACTCGAGGATCTCTAGCTTCAAGGGTTCTATTTGAGCTATTTCTTCATCTGTTGCACAGTGTGAAGTGGTCAACTAAATTTGGCCACGGCTTTAGAATCTTCCCAAAATCTTCGCTCTGATTCATTTGGGCTTAATCCTGCATTGTAATGATGTGGCCTGACTTGGCTGTAATAACCAATAATATAATCAGTCACATCTTGTTTAGCTTCCACAAAACCCTTATAGCCTTGCGTTGGCACCCATTCCGTTTTTAAACTTCTGAAAAATCGCTCCATTGGCGCATTATCCCAGCAGTTACCTCGGCGGCTCATGCTCTGAGTTATTTGATATTTCCACAGCCGTTGACGGTATTTAAGGCTAGTGTAATGACTGCCTTGG
>NZ_FTNN01000020.1 GCF_900156405.1 Shewanella morhuae | reverse complement strand
AACTATCTTCCATACGCCTGACTAATTAACTAAATGCCGATACATGTACTTATCGGCACTCTGGTTAACTTAAAAAAAAGGATGCGCACAATGTATATTATGTTAAATTGAAGGTGTAAGGAATAACACGTCATATCTTGTGTGTGGCTTGTCAAACAAAATGACTTTTGTGTCAACTTATGACTGTGGCTTTAAAGTATTAGCAATCAATGAGTTAAACTTAGTTTTACCCTTTTAGCTCGCTATTGATGTGCAAATATATACATCAGAGTGCTTTTTAGGTCTATTTTCACCACCTGACTTTTTTAAATCTTGCGGTATATTTTTATGTGTTTGTATTTGGTTTTATAACTTATACCAGCCGTTGGCTAATTTTCACTTAGCGCTTACATCATGATGTGAAGTTATTATCGCTAAAGCCTGAATCTATGGGCCCAGTATGCTAAGCCTTTAACTCAATCTCATCGTCAAATCCTTGCTTATAGATTTTCTTCACTCTCTCAAACCACTTATATACTATCTCTCTGGTTTCGTTTGTCGCGATTGCGTTACTTATTCCCGAAATTTGATCCAATTCAAGCATGTTTATTAGCTTGTTCACTTTCACCCCGATTGTAACTCTTTGGGGTTGTTGCATGGTAAATACGCAATATTGTCCTGCAATAATCCGACTGTGATAAATCGCGATACAGTGCTTTTGGGCAATCCCCTCAGTAAAAAGCTCATTATAATTTTCAATAGCTGTAATGTTCTGCTCACTAGGGATAAGCTTTGGATATACCTTATCAGCATCTACAGGTCTAGATGCTACTCTCCTTATGTCATTACGTCGTTCTATCCATTGTTGGTGCAATCTTTCAAGCTCATCAAGTGACGAAAGCTGCCCAATTCTAGTTGCTGGCTCATTAATACCTAACTCTATACCCAGTGCTAAAGTATCGGCTAAACAAGCACGTAAAGGCCCTCTTTCTAGCTTGTTTTTACTTGCTATAGTGATGCCAAATTTGGTACAGGTTAAAAATGGATATTTGTTATCCAAGCTTAAAGCCACATAGTTTATCGTCTTGTAGTGATTGAATATTTTGTATCGACAAGTACGTTTGTCCAACTGCTTTTTTACGTGTTTTAGCTCTAAATCTCGTTCAAACTTAAGTGTTAGCTTGTCGATAAATTTAAGTGTGGCTTTCGCGTTGTCGTATCCGAGTTCATTCAGAATGTCGCGCTGTCCTAGATGACTTAATGCTAATGCCTTTTCGTTATCGATTGGATACTGCTCACAAATAAGCACTAACAATAACGGCCGCATTAATAACAATTGCGCTGCTTGCTCACTATTTGCAGCAAGCCATAAAAGCTGATACTGATGTTCAGGAAAGGCGTCCGTGATTGAAATATATTGCTCGGGAATTTGCGCCAACCATTCGTCACCCGATTCAAACTGAGTGATGAAGTTAAGCCCTAACCCTAGCCCACCTTCTAATAATTCTTTGGATTTAGTGCCAAATACCCTATAAGCACGTAACTTTTGATGCCAACTGTGTAGCTCTATGTCATAGTCAAAACCAAGGTTAGTAGTTTGTATTGTCAGTTGTAAATCCATGTTCCCCCCCTGTTTTATTGTGAATAATGTATCTTATTTACGCTAGAAGCACAGTGTTAAATAAACCATATTGCGGCTCAATAAAGTACGCTTGATTTTACTGTGACTTGTCACGCTTGGTTCATATAACAGGATGCTTAGGGGACGAGCGATAAATTGTTTAAAGTGCGGCAATACGCAAGATATCTATCAGCTAGCTTGGTCTAGCCAACACTTACTGAAGGTTTGTCGATTTAGACCATTAACTAATTTTGAGTGGCGATTTTGGGGTCACACTGTCAATTAAATCTAATCTATCTGCCCTTCTATGTTTGGTTCGGTTTCTAAAAAAGCATAATACTCAGGTGCTGCATATAACTACATATTCAAACAAACTTTCCGAGTTTTTATTTTCGATAATTTCACGCCAGAAAAATACAAGTTAACTTTTTGTTTTATATTGTTTAATCTATTTTTTACCATAATGAAAATAGTTTTAAATATAAGTTAACACAAAATTAACTATTGCTATTTATGTGAATTAAGTGCATAAAAAGACGCTTTTAGGCGTTTATTGGGTTAGCGTCTTCACACAGGTTAGTCGATTTTTTTCATGAATCTTACTGTTTTTGTGCAGACAAACTAAACATGTAACGCTTAGGTTGATATAGGGCATGGCCATTTGCTGGCATAAAGCCGATGTAATTTACTGTAGGAGTTATTGATGAGTCATTCCCTTTCTAAAGAGAGTTTTATCGCCCAAGTGGCCAAGCGCAACCCGAATCAGCCAGAGTTCATTCAAGCTGTAAGTGAAGTCATAGCCTCCATCTGGCCATTTTTGGCGCAAAATCCCGATTATCTACAATATGGACTTTTAGAGCGTTTAATAGAGCCAGAGCGACTTGTCCAGTTTAGGGTAAGTTGGGTAAATGACCTAGGCCAGGTACAAGTAAACCGTGGTTATCGTATCCAACACAGTTCAGCTATCGGCCCCTGCAAAGGCGGCATGCGCTTTCACCCTTCGGTAGATCTCTCTGTACTCAAATTTCTCGCCTTCGAACAAACCTTTAAAAATGCCTTAACGACGCTGCCAATGGGCGGAGGTAAAGGTGGTAGTGATTTTAATCCTAAGGGCAAGAGTGAGGGGGAAGTGATGCGCTTTTGCCAAGCGCTGATGTTGGAACTCTATCGCCATTTGGGTGCTAATACTGATGTGCCGGCTGGCGATATCGGTGTCGGCGGACGCGAGGTCGGCTATATGGCAGGGATGATGAAAAAGCTGACCCACAGCGCCGAATGTGTATTCACAGGAAAGGGACTTTCTTTTGGCGGCAGCTTGATCCGTCCAGAGGCGACAGGTTACGGCCTACTCTATTTTGTTGAGGCCATGTTGGCTAACCAATCTCAGACACTGGCTGGCATGACGGTCTCAGTATCGGGATCTGGTAATGTGGCGCAATATGCTATTGAGAAAGCGATGGAGTTAGGTGCTCGTGTCATCACCGCATCAGACTCAGATGGTACTGTCTACGATCCGTCTGGTTTTACTCCTGAGAAGTTGGCTAGATTTATGGAATTGAAAAATGAGCAGCGTAAGCGTGTGGCAGATTATGCCTATGAGATGGGGCTCGAGTACTTTATCAATCGCACGCCTTGGCATCTGCCAACTCAAGTCGCACTGCCTTGTGCCACTCAAAACGAATTGTTAGAAGAAGATGCCGCCGTACTCATCGCTAATGGCGTGATAATGGTTGCTGAAGGAGCAAATATGCCTAGCAGCGCCGAGGCAATAAAAGCCTTCCACGCCGCTAAGGTATTATTTGCACCCGGTAAAGCGGCCAATGCAGGTGGTGTGGCAACTTCTGGACTAGAAATGAGTCAGAATGCTCAACGCCTCTCTTGGAGCCGAGAAAAAGTAGATGCTCGCCTAAAGAAAATAATGCAAAGTATTCACGCGACTTGTGTGAATTACGGCATGGACGAAGAAGGTCATGTGAACTATGAGGATGGAGCGAATATCGCCGGTTTCGTTAAAGTGGCTGATGCCATGTTGGCACAGGGTGTTTACTAACACTAATCATCCTTGATGAGTCGCGGTCTAACGCATCATTTCCAATAAACTCTGGGTGCTATCTGCGGCGTTAACTCACTGAATAATAAAATGCCCGTAACAATAAAGTTACGGGCTGTCACTATTGAGCGCTTCCCTGTGAGTAACTAATTTCAGTAACTAAATTTGAGTAACGATTACTGAATATCTCAAGCTTTCTCCGCTAAGACGCTTGTGTGCAATGAAACTCCATCGTTACTTAGGCAAACAAATCTTAGTGATTTTTATCGCTTAGGCGTTCAACGTTTTTATTGCTGGAATAAATAAAATATAAAGCAATGCCTAGGCAGATAATCGCGCTCAATCGATACATTGAAAACGGGATTGCTTCATTGCCTAACCAGCCAAAGTTATCTATTAACATGCTCATGGTCAGTTGCCCAAAGATGACTGCAACTGTGGCTACTGCTGTACCGATACGTTGCACCGCAATCACCATAATGACAATGTAAGGGACACCACACAGCGCACCTAACAATTGCCATTTAGGCACATCTAGCAAGGTGACTGCATATTTGGGTTCAAAAAAGAAAATGAGTAAAGCCGTGATAAGCGCTCCTACTGAAAAGGTAAGAAAAGCCGTTTTCAGAACCCCCAGTTTACTGCCAAGTTGTCCGTTTATTGCAGCTTGGACACTCAACATTGCCCCACCAAAAATCGCTAGTAAAATCATTAAAATAGTCATCAATCTAACCTTAACCTTGTGCCACAATTGCCAATGCAGCAATGATAAAAATGAGGGCTATAATACGTCTATTATCAATTTTTCTGTGTGTCGTGCCCAGTAGCCCGTAGTGATCGATAATCAGGCTTTTAAAGATTTGTCCAACCAAAATACCAATCATGGTGAGCGCAATACCAATAATTGGGGCTGCAACTGTAATAATGACAACATAGATAGGGCCTAATACTCCGCCGAGAAGTTGCCAAGATGGTTGAGAAAAAAAGGATGGGCTATTACGAGGGCTGAAAAATAGCATAAGAAGAAAGGTTAACGCTGCACCTACGCCGAATATGCTAAATGTGGCCCATAGATCGCCGACTTGAGTGCCAAGAGGGCCGAGTAATCCGGCTTCAACAGAAAGCCCCATCCCACCAATAATTACGGTTAATATTAAAAAAAGCTGCATAGCAAGTGGTCTCCATTTTTGATAAAAAGCAGGCTACTATGTTAGATAGCTAAGATAAATGTCACAATCAACTAAACACCTTTGCATAAAGTGCATAAATGAACGGTTTGGGAACGATTAATCTACGGGCTTTACTCATTTTTATTCAAGTCTATGAGACCCAAAACTTTTCATTAGTGGCCCGTCGAGAAGGTATATCGGCCTCACAGATATCTCGCGTGATCCAGAACCTTGAAGATGCGCTGGGACAGCAACTGTTTTATCGCAATACTCGCGCGATTATTCCCACCGAAAGTGGGCATCTATTGATTAAACATGCGCGGGTGATAGCCGCCAATCTAGAGGATGCACGCCGAGAATTAAGTGAACGCCAGCAAGAACCCGCTGGACTGATACGAATTAATGCACCGGTGTTTTTTGGTCAAAGGCATATTGCTCCAGCCTTAGCTAATCTGACACAGAAATATCCCCACTTAGAAATAGATCTAACACTGACTGATGATTTTATTGATCCGCTTAAGGACGCAGCTGATGTTATTTTTCGTATTGGTGCCTTGATTGACTCATCGTTTCGCGCTCGTATTTTTGGAAAGCAGCACTATTATCTCGCAGCATCACCATCGTATATTCAAAAACATGGAATACTTACCAGCCCAGAAGAGTTAAACACTCATAAATGTCTGGTTTATAGTGGGACATCAGGCCCTAATCGTTGGTTTATTAAACAAGCTACTGGAGAGTGGATCCATTATCCGGTGTCGCCCCTGCTCCGCTCAAACAGCGCTGAATCATTATTAACTGCGGCTCTAAATGGGATGGGGATTGTATTGTTTCCCGACTGGCTGCTTGGTGACAAAATTCAAAATGGTGAACTTATTGACCTGTTACCTAACGCTGATGTGTCAATTAAGGCTGAGTCTCAGTATATTGCGGCAATTTATCCAGGGACCCGTCATCCATCGCTGAATACGAAAGCGATTATTGACCACTACATTGAAGTATTTGGCTCCCCACTGTATTGGCAGCAAATGTAGGCGCATGTTTCAGTTAGAGTTTATCCAGACTATTTGATGGTTAAAAAACGTGTAGCCGGATTAACCTGCAACCCGGCTACAACCTCAAAGCCTAAATTCCTACTGCTCCCCAAACCATTTCACCCTTATGGAACGTGGCGGTACGAGGTGAAATACGCGCGACAGCTTCTGCAGAACATGAGGCATCCACTAACACAAAGCTGGCTTCATCCTGCACTTTTGGCCAAACGCGCTCACCTTTATCGTTGAGCGGTAACGTGTTGCCAGTAGCTATTCCCAACGAGCGAGAGAGCGTTAACTCATTGGCACGAACGTAGAGCTGCGCATAGAGATTGGCTTTTTCCAGCATGTCGCCTAAGCCGTACGGCGACCAGTGATCAATCACGCTGTCGGTGCCAGTCATCACGAATACACCTTTCTCCTGTAACTGCTTGAGCGGCATATGCATCTTGCCAATCGGCACCGTAGAAGCGATGGTAATTTTCTGTGCCGCCATGCGCGTGGCAATGTTATTCACCTGCTGCTCATCCATCATTGCTAGAGAAAAAGCGTGGCTGATGGTCAGCTTTCCTTTTAACTCTGGCGTTTTCTCAACCGTTTCCACCATATAATTCACCGCTGCAATCCCTGCGGGGCTGGTTTCATGCAGATGGATATCCACGCCTTTACCGTAGTCGAGTGCTATCTGGAACATAGTATCGAGCGATTTTTCCATCGCGCCGTCAACGTTTGTCGGGTCAAGCCCGCCGACATAATGCGCCCCGGCCTGCATAGCTTCACGCATTAATGACTCAGATTTTGACAACAGCAAGCCGTGTTGCGGAAACGCCACTATTTCACACTCAAAACCGGATTTACGACGTTCCAGCACCGCCATCAAATTTTCTAAATTCTTCAGCCCGGATACTGGATCGATATTGCAGTGGCTGCGAGCGATGGTGGAGCCTTTCGACTGGATTAAATCGATCAGCTTTTCAGCACGCTCCTGTGTATAGGGCTGAAGTTCCGGCAGCAGTTTCCGATCCAGCGCAATCATATCCATAATGGTGGTGCCTTCCGGACGGTAATTTACCCGCCACGGGCCACCATAGAACGTTTTATCAAGATGAATATGCATGTCGCGCATCGCTGGCAGTAGCAGTTTTCCGCCTGCGTCGAAATGTGCAAGTGCTGCATCAGGATGCTGTTTGTTATTTAGCAAAGCAGCAATCACACCGCCTTTAATTTCAAGCGTTTTTAGCTCGGTTTCAGTTCCCACTACCGCTTGGCCATCGCGTATAAAACCCGCTTCCAGCAGTACATTGTCGAGGTAGTAATGCTTATCTTTAATAGCTGTCATGCGATTATCCGTTTCACGTGTTTTAGATGTCGAAGGGGCTGCATACGCCATCGAACCCGTGGCACCAAAAAGTGCGGCAGCAGCGGCAACTTTGCCACTTCCGCTCAGAAATTCACGGCGGCTTTTCTGTGCATTATTCATTCTATTTTCCTGTTCTTGGGTAGAAATCTGGGTATCACTGAGATTCATCACTTCGCTCTCTTTTTTCTGCCATTCAGGAACAATTTACCGTTCAAGGAGGAATACCCAAGCTGGCTTATCAACGGCATAGATCACGGCGACGGGTTATTTAATGACAACAGCTGCTAACCAATTATTTCTTTCGGCTTTTGCCCTATTGCCATACTTTTAAATGGATGTTGAGTGCAGTAGTTCATTAACTTGCACCACTAGAAAGTTTAGACAAGGCATAGAGCCTGACACTTACGGCGTGACTGCTTACATGAAATATTATCATTATGAGCTGACTTCATTCTGTTAATGGTGATTTATCACTGACATGTAGAACTTAAAAACGCCCAACTAACAGTGAGTTCAATTTTGGCTGGTCAACATCCGACTAAACAGCTATTTACAACTAAGCCTTTAATACTACTCAGTTTATAAATAAAAACATCGCCTGCGAATTGTTCAATATCTATCTGTCTAGCACTGAGTGAATTTTTTGCGCTGGTGATGATAAGCCAGTCGAGATCAGGGCCCCCAAACGCAATACTGGTTGGATTGGTAACTGGTAATTTGAGAGTCAGATCGACTTTACCATCGGGGCAATAACGAACCACTTGCCCGCCGCCCCATTGAGCGTTCCAGAGGTATCCTGCTGCATCAACTTCAGAACCGTCAGGGAAAATTAATGGGTCAGTGGTGACAAATGATCGCTTGTTACTAACTGCTGCGGTGTTTGGATTAAAATCATATTGAAATATTTCATGCTGTTGTGAGTCTGCATGGTACATAGTGAGGCTATCGGGACTCCAGCACAGTCCATTTGAAATGCTGATATTCTCGTATACTTTTGCACATTGGCTCTTATGGTTGATGCAGTAAAGTGCGGCATTAGTGCTTGGAGAAGCGCTATTATCGGCTATCGTTTCAACCATAGTACCAGCCCAGAAGCGCCCTTGCCTGTCCACTTTTCCGTCATTAAATCTATTGTTTGGAAGGTGTGATTCTGGTGTAGCCAGCCATTGAAGGTTTTCAGTTTTTAAATGGTATAAAGCAATACCGCGGTCAAAGGCAACAATCAGTTGGTCAGCATGTTGAGTCAATCCAAATGAACCTACTCGGTACGGCATAATAAATGTGCTTAGTTGTTCACTATTAATGTCATAGCGAAACAGTTGTGCAGTTTCTATATCAGTCCACCAAATGGATTGATTTTTGTTATCCCATAACACGCCCTCCCCTAGAATATTACCTACGGGAATGGTCATTAATAATTCACCTACACCAACATTACTCATCATAAAATCACTTATTTGGCATGAGGTGTTATCTTTCTACAAATCGATATATTTAGCAATGCAGCTCACTATAATTGGACGCTATCAATTTGTTTAGACTGTAAATAAAAAAGCATCCATCAGGATGCTTTTTGAAAAAACTACTCAGTTGATACTTATTGAGTAGACTCGTTAAACAACTCTTGCACGTCTTGTTCTGTTACAGCTTCATCATAAAATTTGATTTCATCAATAGCGCCCGTGAACGGTACATCCCATAGGTTAACTCCAACAGCAAATCTGGTGGTCGATGCTGAGAAAATATCTGGGAAGTTAGCACCAGTGAAGAGCAACTTACCATTAATATAAACCTTCACATCACCGCTACTGACGGTATACACCATATGGGACCAAGCGTCTTTTGGCATAGTAAAGCCTGTTCTACCGTCATACCAAGCTTCGCCTGACCATAACACCATACGTTCATAGTCGTTTTGACCGCCGGGTAATACGCTGGTCCAGCTTGACGCACTCGCATAACTAAACAGTGCACTGGTGTACTTATTCAAGACCTTAGGATTCAGCCAAAGCGAGACTGAATAGCGATTGCTTTTAATCAGATTATTTGGCAATTCAATACCAGATGCTCCGTTAAATACTGCCGCCTTACCTACTGCACCCTCGGCAAAAGTGATTTCTCCGCCAGTTGTACCAATCAAGTTACCGACGATATTGCCAGCACCAAAGTTAGCTGTACTGTCTATTAGGTTATCTTCAAAGCTATAAATCGCAATGGGCTTGGGTGGCGCCATTGATTTTACATTGGCCGTAAAGACTTTGGTTTGCGTCGCTTGCCCCAACTTAATTGTCGCCGTTAACGTGACCTCTTTATCGGTTTCATCACGGCTTGGTTGGTTTACACGGCCTTTAGTGTCGATGATCGTTGGATCTGAAGATACCCAAGATATGGTAGCGGCATAGGGGCCGGTGAAAGGTAAATCAACATCCCCACGCACCGAAGATAAGTCACCTAAATCGAGGATATTAACTGCGGAACTTAACAGCTCGCTATCAGGTAATTTATCGATATCTAATGCTTTGATTTCTTCAGACGTTAATGCCGCTTCGTACACCTTTAACTCATCAAGTAGGCCATTGTAGGGAAGATCCCAATAGTTAACCCCAAGACCAAACACGCCCTGTTGGCCACTGAAATAGTCACTGAGGTTGCCGCGACTAAATTTTTCAATGCCGTTGATGAATACACGAACTAATCCATTACTCACCGAAAACGCAACATGTGACCAAGTATTCTCAGGAATACGTTCACCGGTTACCCCATCAAACCATGCACTACCGTTACTCCAAAACATGGTATTGCCATCCCATCCTTGGGGCAGCATGCTTATCCAAGTGTCTGAGAATGTTGTACCATCGGCAGCCGTTTCTTCATTCACTGCACCAAAAAATGCAGTTGAAAAGCCCGTGATTACTGTTGGATTGGCCCAGAATGAAACTGTGTATTCATAGCTTGAAATGATCCCTGTTGGTAATAGCACGCCGTGTGCACCATCGAGTGCAAGTGCTTCCCCTTCAAATCCCGCACTATAAGCCACTGAGTCTGCAGTTTTAAATATTTTATCGCCCGTCGGTTGACCCGCTGCAAATAAACCCAATGAGTCGGTCAGGTTATTTTCAAAACTATACTGCGCGATACGGTTATAAAGTTTTCTGGCAAATACAGTTACTTGAAAAGTCTTGGTGACTTTTTTACCATTAACCATAATGGTGGCGGTTAATGTAACAACTTTATCCTCTTCCCCTGCATTGGGACGAATAACCGTACCATCAACTCGGATCACATCTTCATCACTGGATGCCCAATTAATGGTGGCACCATGGGTTCCCTGTTTAGGTAATAAAATCGTACCTTCAGTAACCTCACTGCCGATGCTGATACCATTAGCGATATCGGTTAGCACTTGGTCTGTTGTCTTATCGAGTAATTTTGAGCCCCAAATACTGACGCCATCAGTCGATAATGCACTAAAGGTGGGAATGAGTTTGCCTAGATTTTCATCCCATTGCCAAGCAAGTACACCCTCAAACGAACCTAAATCATCAAGAGTGAGTGTAATTTGATTATCATCACCTTGTATGTAAGTTCCAGTCACATCGCCAGTGACTGAGCCTTTATTCGTCCATGTTCGGGTTAACTGGATATAAACGGATTTATGCGGTGTTGTATTGATATCTTTTGCATGATTAATAAATTGGTAAGCACCGGTAATATCGACTTCATCGACGATATTGTCTCCCGAAATAGGGGCATAACGTTGCGGTGAGGCCACTAGCCAACCATCGCTGTTCATAAACATTTCATGAACTCTCACGCTATGGTTTTCATCGGTATCTGGAAAACGAGTATGCAGAACTAAGAAGTACTTATCGGTATCAACATCGTAAAAGGCTGAGTTATGTCCTGGTGACATATAACCATGGTCTGTCCCGACATCTCCAGGATGAGCCTCAAATAAAAAGTCTCCCATGAGTTTTACGCCATAGGGCGCAATGCCGTCCAAATTGCCTGTTGCACCAATCATATCTTGGCCAGAGGCATCAACATACGGTCCATTGGGATTTTTTGATCGTGAAATACGTATGTTATAACCATCATTCTGAGCAAAACCACCGAATGAAGTAAACATATAATAATATTCAGATTGAGGGCTGTAGATAACGTAAGAGCCTTCGATTGCGCTATAACCTCCCCCCATGATTTTAGTGCCATAGCCTTGATCAGCAAGTGGCTTACCCGTTGTTGGATCTAACTGCATGACCCAAATTCCACCGGAGTAGGAACCATAACTCATCCATAGGCCACCATTTTTATCATAAAAAATCGCAGGGTCTATCGCGTTAGGATCAGTATTGCCATTGTAGTTTTGACCATTTAATCCAGGGTTTTCCATGCCGACATGGCCACTTTTAAACAATAAACCTTGGTTGACATAGGGACCCATGATGTTGTCAGAGGTTGCCATACCTAAATATGAGCGGGAAACACAGTCAACGACAGTCGGTCCACCACAGAAATTGTAATAAAAGTGATATTTACCGTCGGCTAGTTTTTTAATATCGGGAGCCCATGAGCCAATAAAGCCGCCAGTCCACGCTGTACCTTCTGCTATTTCAGTGGCATAGGTATCAAATAAACTACTGGTTTCAACACCATCAGATGCCACTTGCGTCCAGTTGATTAAATCTTTTGAGCTTGCCACCGCAAGATGACTACCAAAAACATAATAGGTCCCATCATCTTTAATGATAGATGGGTCATGGACCGCGACATTGGTGTAGTTGATTTCACCAGCAATGATAGGATCCGCTGAGATGACCGGATCAGGGAGTTTAAAAGTGTTTGTGTCGTTAGCACTGTAGCTACTGTCGTCCCCACCACAGGAAGCAAGTGCCAAAATCAAGCTTACAGACACGAATGAGCGTTGAAGCACCATGAGCGTCGATCCTTTTATTGTTGTGATTAATGTTAATGATAGTTGTGATAATGTGTTGCGATATATATGTAATACAATAATACAGTAACACAATGTCAACATTAACATTCTATTAAAATAAGTAAATACGTTGTGAGTAATTTTGGTTTTTATAACAGATAAAATGATGATTTTATGGGCTAAAGACTGCAGTGAGGCTTGTGATTAGAGATTCGCCAATTACCTAGCTGTAAATGTATAAAAATAAATAACATTTATTATCAGTTGCTTAAGCTTATTTTTCTGAATGTGAAATAAATATGCTTAACATTTTTCTGAATATATATTGAACATCTTTATGGGTTGACACATTATTAGTCATACAATATGATTTTAACAGTTATCATACATGTCTGACTTTGCATATTTAGTGGATATACCGCTAACTCGCCGCAAAGAGTATGAATTAATTCTTAACTTTTAAAACTCGCTGGGGTATGCGTGATTTTAAGTGGGATACACAAGACCGGGATGTCGTTCGTGTCTTAGGCTTACCGGATCAAAAATAATAACTACCGGAGATAAACTTGATGTTTAAACAGACTTATTTGGCCAGTGCAATTATTTTTGCACTGACCAGTCAGGCGGCGTATGCAGCAGATCAAAATATGGCACAACAGAGTCAAACGGAAACCGAGGCTACCGTGACTCAGCAACAAGCTCCAGTTGCAAAACCGCAAGCAAGCGACAACGAAATGGAAGTCATTCAAGTACAAGGAGTTCGTGCTAGCTTAAATAAAGCTGTTGAACTTAAACGCCAGAATATCCAAGTTGTTGATGCGATTGTGGCGGAAGATATCGGTAAGTTTCCTGACAACAACGTTGTCGAAGCTCTGCAACGTGTTACCGGTGTGCAAGTAACAGATAGAGCGGGCGGCGAGGCAAACACCGTCAGTATTCGTGGTTTGACCGATGTAACCACAACGGTCAATGGTCGACAAATTTTTACCTCAACCGGACGTTCAGTGTCTATCGCCGACATCCCAGCCGCCCTATTAGGTAGTGTTGAAATATTTAAAACTCGCTCGTCTGCACAAATTGGCAGCGGGATCGCGGGTCAAATTGATATCAAAACCCATAAACCATTTGATTTTGAAGAAAGTAAAGTTTCCGTTGCGGCTAAAGGTATTTACTCCGATCAGCCCGATAAAATAGACCCTAATTTCAGCGCATTAGCGAGTGATCGCTGGGACACCAGCATAGGTGAAATAGGCGCACTGATTAACTTATCCTATATTCGAACAAACTATAAAGACGATGTAGTGTCACCCGGTGCATCGTTCCCTTATTTCGTTGAAGATGGTACCCGCATTAATGACGGTTGGAACGTCGGCTCTGCCCATGGCATTGATACTAGTGCCGGCGCTACCATAGGCGGTAAAGAGTATTTACTGGCTCGCGACGCTATGATTGGTAATTCTATTGAAGGTGAGCGTGAGCGCCCTGCATTCAATATTTCTCTGCAATGGGCACCAACAGATACCGCAGAATACACCTTTGAAGCTTTTTATAATGGTTTTCGCAATGAAAGCTTTAACTCAATGTTGTTTAGCACCGTTGACTCACCAGCTAATTGGAACCAAGTGGTCAACGATGGTATAGATGTTTACGATGGCACCAATGTGGTGAAATCGCGCACTGTCTATGATGCCTATAACTTCACCAGTGGCGATTACAGTAAATCGAGCACCGACAGCTATGTATTTGCTCTTGGCGGCAAATGGGATATTACCGAAGATTTTCAATTGAAATCCGAAGTTGTGTATCAACAAAGTACTTTTGAAAATGAATTTACCGCCATGCGCGGCCAAACCACAGTGTATGGTGTTGATGTTGATTATAATGCCGATGATGGTATTCCTAGCTGGACATATTTAGATAATCCAGATACCAGTGTCGATGAGTCTGATATGACTAATACCGCACAATGGCAAACTGCCGACTTTTACGATAACGGCAGCAAAGATGAAGGTGATTCGCTTTCATGGACTATGGACGGCAGCGTGTATATCGACGTTGGGATCTTTACTAAATTACAATTTGGTGCACGTTATGAACAACGCGGCGCAACTAACTCTAATCGTGTTGTAAGTGGTGGTAATAACATAGCCTTTGATGATTTAGACCCTTCGCTAATCACTAACACAACCAATTTCTTTGATGGCCGAGCCAATGTGCCTAACTCATGGGCGGTGATCAACGGTTACAACCTGTATAAAAATCGTCGCCAATATGAAGCATTGTGGGGCTTTGATGCCAGTGATTTAGTCTTACAAAAAACCTTCGATATTGATGAAGACTCTTGGGCAGGTTATGTAATGTCGGACTTTGATACTGAACTCTTTGGTAAACGATTCGATGGCCAAGTTGGTTTGCGTTATGAAGGTTCAGAATCTGATATGACCTTTTTTGATAACGATGCTATTGACGCCAATAATACCCCTTATACTGCAGAAAGCTCGGCCACTAACAGCACATCAAAATTGCTACCGAGTGTGATGATGCGCTACTGGTTAACAGACGATCTTGTGGCCCGTTTTGCCTATACTGAAACGATTCGTTTGCCAGCGTTCACTGATTTAAACTCTTTTACTTACTACACACCTGATTTAACCGGTACTGGTTTCGGTACAGCCAGTGGCGGTAATCCTAGTCTAGATCCTGTCACTTCGAAAAACTACGACTTTTCTCTGGAATACTATTTCGGCGAAGGCAACTCTATTTACGGTACTTATTTCCGCCGTGATATCGATGGCTTAGTTTACGGCTCACTGACAAAAACCTTACACGACTACGATGGAGATGGTGTTGATGAAGCCTATATTTTAAACCGCCCAGGTAACACATCAAACGGTAAACTTACAGGCGTTGAACTCGGCGCAGTATATTTCCCCGAAGGTATGCCAAGCTTGCTGGATGGTTTAGGTACTCAAGTTAGTGCGACTTTACTCGATTCGTCGCAGGATATTCCTGAGTACGACAGCGATACAGGTAATCAAATTGGTACAACGACGCGTGATATGTTTGGTGTTTCCGATGAGTCGTACAGCGCAACGTTAATTTATGATAAAGATTTTTTCAGTGCGCGTATGTCTTACACATGGCGTAGTGCTTTCTTAAATAGCTATGATGCTGGTTTATTTGCAATGCCACGCGGTATTTACCGTAAGCCTGAGCAGTCACTGGACTTTCAGTTAAGCTATAACATTACCGATGATTTAGTGCTGAGTTTCGATGCAACCAATATCCTTGATGATGTGTATCAAGAATATTATGAAGATTCCACTCTATTTAATCGTACCAATAGCATTTATACCCGTACGTTTGCGTTAGGAGTGCGTTACTCTTTCTAACATCAATGCGGCCTGCGGGAATGGGTTCCCTTACTCATGTCATGGGCCGCGGCGTATATAAATACCATTGTTTATGAAACTAAAGGCTAATCAATTGATTAGCCTTTTTTATATTATTTTATCCATCTCAATTACGTTGAATATCACTGACAGCTGCATATACCATTGCTTAACACAGCAGTACTTAACATAGCAGTGTTAATTCACTAACCCAGTAATACGTTGACTGCAATGAACCATTTGTTACTGTGCATATATTGCTAATCCCTTAATAAGCTTGGTTTATGTTTACCTTTGCGACCTTATTTGACGCTATTCCTGCTGATCTTTATATCTTGCTCACCTTTAGCGCAGGCTTTACATCGTTTTTTACCGTCTGTTTTGGGATTGGTGGCGGTGTCATGCTCTTAGGCATTATGGCGCAAGTGTTACCGCCACAATTAATTATCCCCTTGCACAGTGTGGTGCAACTTGGCTCCAATGGCGGGCGGGCGTTAATGGGCTTTAAGCATATAGATTGGTACCTCATCGGAACCTTTTTTCCTGGCGCGCTCCTTGGCGCATTATTGGGCAGTTTAGTATTAGTTGCCCTGCCGCCCGCCATACTGTATCTCACTATTGCTGCTTTTATTCTGTATTCCTGTTGGGGCCCTAAGCTTCCGCCAATGGCACTTGGCAAGGCAGGCACATTTGCAGCTGGCACGATTACCACGTTTATTTCATTATTTGCAGGGGCGACTGGGCCCTTAGTGGCAGCTTTTATTAAACAACTTTATGTCGATCGTTTCCGTACTGTTGCTACCTTTGCCATGGCTATGTCGTTACAGCATGGCGTTAAAGTCGGTGTATTTGAAGGTATCGGCGTCTCACTCACTGCTTGGTGGCCGTTATTGTTGAGCATGATATTAAGCGGCGGACTGGGGAGTTGGGTAGGATTGAAGCTGCTTAACCGACTTACTGATAAGCATTTTAGTGGCATGTTTAGTGTGATTTTATCTTTACTTGCTTTGCGACTGTTATGGCAAGCTTACAGCCAATGGTGAAGTAGACGTACTTTAGCAATAAACATAAAAAAGCAGTAACTGCCTAAACAGTTACTGCAAAAGCGTTGAGTAATAAGGTGTACTCAACAAAATGCCGTTATGCGACCTCAGCTAACGACACAACTTACACGTTTGAGATGACCTATTTCACCTCTCTAAAATAGAATTGTTGTGAAATAGTGCTCTTCCATACATCTTCCACAATGTTGTCACCGTTAGCATAGGACTCACCTGCGACTTTCATCGACGATCCTCCCTTACGCGACACCACGCGTAATGAACCATTTGGCATGTATTCAGTGCGCCATTCACTATCATCTTTATCGCAACTGCCAAGCTGTAAATTCCCCGCCACACTGATAACACATTGTGCTTGCTTTTGAGCGGTTAACTGACTTGATTGCAAACGATAATAACCGTCAGTTGTTGGTGTTGCTTGCCATTGTTGGCAGGCATTTGCCGTGTATTCATATTGGACGACATTTGCATTAGCGTTAACATCACATTGCTGCGCTGACACTACCCGTCCACTATGAGCATTCACTATGGCAAATTTCGACACTGGCTCAATACGCCAATCAGTGCATTCGCTCACACGATTTTCGCCAGCAACGACAGCGGCGCCTTTTTTAGTACTGCAATTAGCAGCTTGCAGGTTTTTAATCGAACGCTCATTAGCAAAGCGGAACCAACCATCATGACTCGCATCAACCGACCAACGCTGACAACGAGAGGCGACCCAAGGCGTGGCATTGATGCCCGATATCGCACTATCTTGACAGTTTTCTTGGGTTAAAAATGTGCCTTCGGCGACGTTAGCAAATCGATATAAGCCATCATTAGCCTGATCAATCACCCAAGTGCTGGCTTTATCATCACAACGACTCACGCTGACGTCACCTTTAGCATTAGTGATCAAACATTGATTAATTTCCCGATTAACAATGCGGTATTTCACTCCTTCAACTTGGGCTTTCAATGGACCAAACTCACCACTTGGGACAGGTAATTGTTGCTTATCTGCCAGTGGCTCACCAAATTGAGGTAGGCCTTTATCATCCCATTTAAAAGGTTGGGCTCTGGCTGAACGTGTGCCACTGCAACCATCAGTGGGCGAAGAGTTACCGTGATAAATTAACCAATCTTCACTGCCATCGGGTGAAGTAAAGAATCCGTGATGGCCAGGGCCATAGACCCCATTGCCTTTACTGAAAAAAGGTTTGTCGTACTTAGTCCAAGCGGCAGGATCCATAGGATCGGCGCCAGTTAGCTCGACTACACCTAGCGCATAATCTTCAGTGTTACAAAAGCTTGCAGAATGCACCAAGAAAGTGCGGCCTTCATGCTGAATAATCTCTGGCCCTTCATTTACATTTAAACCCGATTTTTCCCAATCATGAATAGGCTGAGTGATGACCTTATGCTCGCCTTCAACGGTCCAAGGGTTGCTCATTTTAGCGATTAAATTCACTTGATCTTTGCCATGCCACTCGGACCAAAGGAAATATAACTGGTCTTTATATTCCAAATAGCTGCCATCAATATTCCAATGATCCGGCATGGGGGTACCCTTAAATTGATACGGTCCCATAGGGTCGCTGCCCTCACTTTCGAGAATATGATTACGCTGACCATCAAAGTTTTCTGCCACGCCCGAGGTATAAATGACATACCAACGTAAACCATCAGCGGTTTGCAGCGGATGAAACTCAAAGGCCCAAAAATTACAGCAGCGGGATTTATCGGTACCACTCCAAATATTGTGTGCCGGAGCATCGGCAAGCCCCGCAATCGTGGGCGATTTACGCATCACTAACTCGGATGTCCACGTGGTAGTGGTCAGATAATAGTTGCCATTAAAATATTCAAGCCAAGGATCAGCGCCATTTCGGAGCAACGGGTTCGCAAAGGTTTCGCTAGTGATGCGATTATCGTCCGTTGATATAGGGGATGCCTGAGCTATACCTGCTCCTAGAGAGGATGCGAGTGCCATCGCGGCGAATAATGTAGTCAGAGAATGAGTCATTGTTATTTATTTCCTACTGAGTCAACTAATACACTGTGATATTGGGTGAGCGCGTTAGGGTCGACGATAGGCCAACCTTGGTTCCATGTCAGTTCAGCTATTTTGAGTTTTTGTAAGCCGTTATCGGCAGATTCGTAGGCGTGAAAGACTAAATAGTCTTTCCCATCAAATTGATACACGCTGTTGTGCCCGAGTCCTGGCCATGCTTTTGTGCCTTTTAGGAGCACAGTGCCTCCGCCTTGGGCCATATCTTTACCGTTTTCATCTACATAAGGACCCGTTACTGATTTAGCTCGGCCAACGGCTAAATGATAAGTGCTGTCGTCGCCACGGCAGCAAAGTCCATAGGAGACAAATAAATAGTAATAGTCATCTTTTTTATAAATAAAGGGCGCTTCAATTTGTGCTGGGCCTGGCTCGGTTTCTGCTAACAATGCTGGGCGTGCTAATTTAGCTAAGGTGTGCCATTCCTGCGGCTCGGCAATCGAGATAAAGTCACTATTGAGCTTAACAAGTTTTAACCCTTGCCAGAATGAACCGAAACTCATCCAAGGCGTGCCTTGTTCATCGACAATAATATTGGGGTCAATGGCATTCCATGCATCGCGATCTGGCACAGACTGCAGCACAATGCCTTTATCAACCCACAGGTAATCCTTTGAATTTTTATCGAGTGTCTTATTAACGGTTACGCCAATTGCCGAGGTATTTTTACCAAAAGCCGACACTGAGTAGTAAAGATAAAAAAGGCCATCGTGTTCAATGATATCTGGTGCCCAGAGATGGCCACCAAAATCTGGCGAGACTTGCTTTGCCCATGTAGGTTCAGTGTCAAATACCCTACCCGCTAACTCCCAATGCACTCTATCTTTTGAAGCATAATAAGTAATACCAGGACCAGTACTAAACAGATAATAGTTACCCGCTTCTTGTGCCATTACGGGATCATGAATGCTCACCTGCTCTGCATTGACATGACTTACTGTGCCAGTAAGGGCAAGCAACAAAGCGCAGTTGAGCAACTTAAGGTGTCGTTTAAGGTATTTTTTAGATGTAACAGATATAGGTGGCATCAATTCTCCTTAATGAAACAAGATCCAAATATTACAAAATAGTTATTATGCTATTGTATGATGATTGAGGTTATCATACTATCAAGACAAATAAGTAACAATCCAATGTGGGAAAATTAACAGTTAGAAAATGTATTGATATGGAAAATACGCTATAACGTGTTGGAGGTACATTAACTCGCTGTTTATAATAAATATAATAAGGATTTCTGATGAGTTCTCATAAACTGTCGGTCATTGAAAAAATCGGATACGGCTCTGGGGATATGGCCGTGAACGTGGTGATATCTTCAATGATGTTAATTATTACCTTCTTTTATACCGACATATTTGGCCTAAAACCCGCCGATGTGGGGATTTTGTTTCTATTGGTGCGTTTAATCGATGCCATCACAGATCCATTAATGGGCATTATTAACGACAAAGTGACCACACGCTGGGGCCGTTATCGCCCTTATTTCCTGTTTATGGCCGTTCCGTTTGGGCTGTCAGTCTTTTTAACCTTTAGCACTCCGGACTGGGATTACAACGCCAAGCTGATTTGGGCTTATTCCACTTATATACTGGTGACAATTATTTTCACCACTGTGACTATCCCCTATATTTCCATTATCAGCGTATTAACGGATAACCCCAAAGAGCGTTTATCCGCAAACGGTTACCGGCTTTTTTTCGCAAAAATAGCGGCATTTTTAGTCACCATTATTGTGCCTATGCTGGCGGCATCTTGGGGAGGAGATAATATTGCTGCAGGTTATCAAAAGGCCATGGGCGTGATGGCATTTATGGCAACACTGCTGTTTTTATTTTGTTTTTTTACCACGAAAGAGCGCGTGGCCTATAAGGTTGAAACTAAACCAATTGGCACACAATTGAAGTTGCTATTAAAAAACGATCAATGGTTGGTACTGTGTTCTATCTGTGTGATTGGCACTATTGGTTACGTTATTCGAGGTTCTGTGGCCGCCTATTACGCGACCTATTACCTCGGTGGCGATGCCAAAATGTTGTCGGCTTTTCTATCAACCGGTGTTGGTGCGGCGATTTTGGCGATGGTGGCCTCAACGTGGATCACTAAGCGCTACTGCAAACTTAAGTTGTTTCGTTATAGCCAGATTATCGTCGGTGTTTTAAGTGTGCTGATGTTCTTTACCGTGCAACCGGGCGATATCCTATTAGCCTTTGTACTCTACTTTGCTATTTCCTTTGTGGTGGATTTACATGCACCGGTGTTCTGGTCGGTGATTTCTGAATCAGTCGATTACGGCACGGTTAAAACGGGTCACAGGGTTTCGGGTTTAGCGTTTGGTGGCATCTCATTCGCCCAAAAAGCCGGTATGGGCGCGGCAGGTTTTGTGGTGGGCATGTTATTGACTTACTTTAATTATCAGCCAGGTCAAGAACAAAGTGCAGCCACATTAACCGGTATTTCATTAATGCTAACTGTTATACCTGGTGCTTTCCACACGCTGATGGGGCTGCTCATGTTTAAGTACAAAATATCTGACCGTGTTTATGAAGATATCAAACAGGCACTACCTGATATGGAAATACTTGATGAAGATACCGCACTTAACAACAAGCCTACGGCTCAAGGCGGCAACGCTGATCCGCAAGTATCGCTATAGCTGCTAGATTGAGACGGTTTAAGTGAGTGAACGATCTGCTGTTTAACTAAATTTAGTCAATTATAAAGTTCGTTTTTTGCAATCTGTTTTTGGAATCGTTTGGAGTAAAAGATGTTAACGCTCAGCCCTTTAATTGAACAACGTGCCGACCCATTTATTTATAAGCACACGGACGGTTTTTATTATTTCACTGCGTCAGTGCCGCAGTACGACCGTATTGAGTTACGCAGAGCAACCACCATTGCCGGCCTTGCCGATGCCACTCCGGTTGATGTGTGGCATAAACCCGATACTGGTGCTTATTCTGACTTAGTGTGGGCGCCAGAAATCCATTTTAATCAAGGTGCTTGGTATCTCTATGTTGCGATAGCACCAAGCCGAGAAATAAAAGACGCATTGTTTCAGCATCGCATGTATGTGCTGCGTTGTAATGATGCCAATCCTCTGACAGGCGAATGGCAGTTCCTCGGCCAGCTCGATACTGGTATGGATACTTTTTGCCTTGATGCGACAACCTTTGAGCATAATGGGCAGTTGTATTATTTATGGGCGCAAAAAGCACCAGACATCCAAGGCAACAGCAATCTTTACATTGCCAAAATGGATACCCCAGACAAGATAAGCTCAACGCCTGTGATGCTAACCAAGCCTGAATATCCTTGGGAGATCAAAGGCTTTTGGGTTAACGAGGGCCCGTCTGTGCTCAAACGACATGGCAAAATCTTTATCACCTATTCAGCTAGCGCTACCGATGAAAATTATTGCATGGGTTTGCTGTCTATTGATGATAATGCAGATTTACTCGATGCAACTCAATGGCATAAGACATCAAAACCTGTGATGACAAGTTGTTATGAGCACGGTGTTTACGGTGCTGGGCATAACAGTTTTACGCTTGCTGAAGATGGTGAAACCGATCTTTTGG
Source organism: Shewanella morhuae (assembly GCF_900156405.1). Lineage (GTDB taxonomy): Bacteria > Pseudomonadota > Gammaproteobacteria > Enterobacterales > Shewanellaceae > Shewanella > Shewanella morhuae. Next base: position 32,194 of record NZ_FTNN01000020.1, on the reverse strand, counting down.
TGTATCACGCCCGCACTTATACTGAAATTGAAGGCGACCCTTTATGGGATCCCAATCGTCATACCTATGTGAAGGCGTTACGCTGGAATGATGCTGGTATGCCGGTATTTGGTAAGCCATCTATCCAAGAATAAATGCGTCTTTTAAAGACTTAAATTTAAGGCTCCTGTACCAACAAGCTTTGGTATTTCGGGGCCTTTTTGTTACTGCCGCATTAGCGTGCTTTTAGTATGGCTAACCTTTACCAATAATTTTCTTCGCCATCGCATGCTTATTCGGTGCATAAGGACAGTAAATTTACGCTCAAATAAGAGGATACTGATATGAAACCCGCGTTAGTTTTAGGCCTTTGCTTATTCACACCGCTCACATTTGCCGCCCCCACTGCCATTCCCTTAAGTGATGTGCGTATTACCGCAGGGCCTTTTCTACACGCCCAGCAAACCGATATGCACTACATCATGTCGATGGATCCTGAGCGGTTATTAGCGCCCTATCGTAAGGATGCAGGCATAGCGACCACTGCTGAAAACTATCCAAATTGGGAAGATACCGGTTTAGATGGTCATATCGGTGGGCATTATCTTTCAGCACTCGCGCTGATGTACGCGGCAACGGGCGATAAAGCGGTACTCGATAGACTCAATTATATGGTGGCAGAGTTAGACAAGTGTCAGCAAGCCCATGGCAATGGTTATCTTGGCGGTGTGCCTAATAGCCGTCAGCTATGGCAGCAAATCGAGCAAGGTAAGATAGAGGCGGATTTATTTACCCTTAACCAAGCTTGGGTGCCTTGGTACAACGTCCATAAAGTGTTTGCAGGTTTGAAGGATGCTTATCTGTACAGCCATAATCCCACCGCTAAAAAAATGCTAGTGCAATTTGCCGATTGGATGCTGCACTTAAGCAATAAACTGAGCGACGAGCAGCTGCAACTTATGCTGCGTACTGAATACGGTGGCTTAAATGAAACCTTAGCCGATGTTTACGCCATCACAGGACACAATAAATACTTAGTATTAGCTAAACGTTATACCGAGCAATCTCTGCTACAACCTCTTTTGCATCATCAAGATAAACTCACAGGCTTACATGCTAATACGCAAATCCCAAAAATCGTCGGCGTCGCGCGCATTGCTGAGCTGAGCCATGACAAGGCTTGGTTAGACAGTGCCGATTTTTTCTGGCAACAAGTAGTACATAAACGTACCGTATCCATTGGCGGTAACAGTGTGCGGGAGCATTTCCATCCCAGTGAAGATTTCAGCAGCATGCTGGAGTCTGCCGAAGGGCCCGAAACCTGTAACACTTACAACATGCTCAAATTGTCCAAACTGCTTTATGAAAACAAGCTGCTTTATGAAAATAAAGCCGATTTAGCTTATATCGACTACTACGAGCGCGCCCTTTATAATCACATTCTGTCGTCTCAACATCCTGACAACGGCGGCCTTGTGTACTTTACGCCGATGCGGCCAGAGCATTACCGCGTCTATTCCTCTGCTCAGCAAAGTATGTGGTGCTGCGTTGGATCAGGGATTGAAAATCACGCAAAATACGGCGAACTCATCTACGCCAGCGAAGCTGATAAGTTTTATGTGAATTTGTTTGTCGATTCCACTGTACATTGGCAAGAAAAAGGGATCACTCTGACGCAAAAAACCTTGTTTCCTGACACGAATACCTCAGAAATCACCGTAGACAAGGATGCGCAGTTTACCCTTAATGTGCGATACCCGCAGTGGGTGCAACATAATGACTTAATGCTGAGTATTAATGGCCAAGCGCAAAAGTTTAACGCCGTTGCAGGCCAGTACATTAACATTAAACGTCAGTGGCATAAGGGCGATAAAATCAGTATCACTTTACCCATGACGGTGACGTTAGAACAAATTCCCGATAAAAGCTCTTATTACTCAGTCCTGTATGGACCGATAGTTCTGGCTGCCAAAACACAGCCTATTGCCAACGAATCTTTAAACTTTATTGGTGATAGTAGCCGCATGGGCCACATTGCCAAAGGCCCCATGTGTGAACCCGACCAAGCGCCGATTTTTATTAGTGATGGCACTGCATTTTTACAGCAGATCACCCGCTTACCGTTCAGTGAGCTTAAGTTCTCTACCGGCAAGGCACGGATGAATCAGGCTAAACCCTTGGAGCTTATCCCCTTCTTTCGTCTGCATGACAGTCGTTACACGGTTTATTTTGGGCAAAGTGCGCCTAATGAGTGGCAACAGCGACAGCAATCGCTAAGTCAAAAATCTCAATTAGAAGCTAAGCTTGCGGCGCAAACTCTTGATTTAGTCTTGCCCGGTGAGCAACAACCTGAAGCCGATCATTTCTTTAAGGCATCGAAGAGTGAAGCTGGACTCAATGGTACTCGCCATTGGCGACATGCCCATGATTGGTTTAGTTATCAGCTGAATGCCAAGGGAGAAAGTGCACCAATTTTAAGGCTCACCTACTTCGGCTTAGATGCGGGCCGAGAGTTTGAAATCCACATTAACGGCAAGTTACTCGCAACAGTGACATTGAGCGCAGAAAAAGGTGCAGACTTTTATAGTCAAGACTACCCTATTGCCGCCGAAATGCTGGTTGACCCTACTCAGCCTTTTACGGTTAAGTTTGTCGCCAAAGCAGACTCGATTGCAGGTGGTTTGTATGAAGTAAGATTGCTGAAGAGCACTAAAAATCAGTAATTGCGTGAGAGCAATAAAGTCTGATACCTAGATTCACATTTCGTAGAAAATGGCGGTTTAACCTTAGGTTGCCGCTATTTTAATGCTTTTTGTCTCAAAGCTAGTGAGTTATATCGTCAGTTGTGACGCATGAATTGTCATTGTTTACCCAGTGACTCGCCGTCTTTTTATTTCATAAGAAGTATCCTTATAGGCTGACGGCGACATCTATGTCGCCAACGGTCACTGTTGCAACAATGCCAATCTTAACCAAATCCTTAATTCACCCTAAAAGCTATTGCCCTCAAGCAATTTAACTTCTCATTTTCCTCGTTTCAGGAATTTCATTTATTCATGAAATTTTATAATCCATGCTTGTTCCAATAAGAGCGTCATTTCCTACCCTTTAAGTGATTACTCATCAAAACCTGAGAAGGTTTGTATGGACGCTTGGAGCAAAGACAATTCAGTAGGACAAAAAATCCCCTTTGAATTGGAGGACATTTTGAAAGACTCAAAGTAGCCATGCTAAAACGGTGAGATCCTGCTCTGGTAGCCATAGAGCCTTTGAACATGTCTGTTTAATGTTGTTCTGTTTCGCGTAATGCTTTGGTATCTTTTAATGGCGATTGGCCAAAAAAACGTCGGTATTCACGGCTGAACTGAGAGGGGCTCTCATAGCCAACTTTGAATGTTGTTGTCATTGCATCTAAGTTCTCAGTTAACATTAAACGACGAGCTTCATTTAAACGTAAACTCTTCTGAAATTGCAGCGGCGTCATAGCCGTTACTGAACGAAAATGAGTATAAAATGCAGATAGACTCATCCCACTGTAATCGGCAAGTTCACTTATATTGATTTGTTTATGAAAGTTATTTCTAATAAAATCAATCGCTTTAGATATTTGGTGGCTGTGACTCTGCACAGTGACGATTTGATGAAATAGTCTACCTTGTGCAGTAGTTAAAATACGAAAGAATATTTCTCTTTGAATTATGGGTGCTAATACTTTTATATTGTCGCTCTCGTCTAATAGGTTTATTAAGCGAGTGAAGGCGTTTAATAAAGAAGCTGAAAGCTGCCCAACGGCCATTCCTTTTGGGGGCTTTTTATCATGGGAAATCACATGTTGATTTTCAGCAATCAGCTCAGAAATCATCAGAAGATCCAACTCCAACACTAGCCCAAGATAAGGTCGTTCATCACTGGCCTCTATAATATTAGCAATAACGGGCAAACCAACCGATGACACAAGAAAATGATTGTCGTCATATATATAGCTTTCGTCACCTAACAGAACGCGTTTCTTACCTTGGGCAATTAAACAAATACTAGGTGGATGAATATAACTTGTTGGCGAAGTAACATGTGGCCAACGGGTTAATTTCAAGCCAGGAATTTGGGTTTCGAGTTGATTTTCGTCGTTGGCCATCCACTTATCGATTTGCTTAGCCAGCTCTTGTGTACTGGCCACTGTTTTTTGTGAATCGTTCATCTTTATCCTAGTGGCAACATGTATATCAGGCTCTAGTTATAACATTTTGACTTTGCTTAAACCAATATCGCCAAATAAAATATTAGACAACAAGAAGAGTTTAACTATATCAATACCATTATTGTTTTTCATTTATTTTCAATGACTAACAATCAAGCCGTTAGCGTAAAATAAAAATTTATTACTCATTATATCAAGTTGCCTCGGAAGATTAGGCAATAATAAAAAAACTACAGGCAATGGCATAGAAAAAATAAATGATAAATTAATCATCTCAATAATTTAAGGGTACTGAGGTGATTTATATGCATTGTTTATTCAGAAAGATCTGCTTCCTCCTCATCAATTTAACGGGCGCTTTATTTATGACGACAGCTTCAGCAACCGCCCAACTTAATATGACCGAACAAGCGATTATTCCCATAGCGGCATTTACTGCAAGCGGAGAGATAGACAAGCTAAAAATCAGTTTAAACCAAGGTTTGGATGCTGGCTTAACGATTAATGAAATTAAATCAGTGCTGGTGCAGATGTATGCCTATGCGGGTTTTCCCCGCAGTTTAAATGGTCTTTCTGCGTTTATGACCATTTTGGAACAGCGAAAAAAAAGTGGCATTACCGATACTGTGGGTTATGAATCGAAACCTTTACCGACAGACCGAACCAGTCTCCAGTTTGGAACTGATAACCAAACCAAGCTAATTGGCAGAGAAGTTAAAGGACCATTATTTAATTTCTCACCCGAAATCGATACCTATCTGAAAGCGCATCTGTTCGGCGATATTTTCGAGCGAGATATCTTAAGCTGGAAACAGCGCGAAATTGCCACAATAGCCGCTTTAGCAAATTTAAATGGTGTAAATAGCCAATTAAGTGCTCACTACAACATTAGTATGAATAACCATATATCCATCAGTGAGCTTAATGAATTCATCACCATTATTGAGAAGTATTGCGGCCAACAAATTGCCGCAAACGCCCAGCAAGTACTAAACACTGTACTTGAGACAAAGTAGGTGGTAGTCGCCTCGGTATCAGTTTATTTAACGAAATCCCATTGTTTAACAAGGAACTAATCTCATGAAAAAAAATATTTCAGCGACGTTAAAAGCCACATTGTTAACAGGACTATCAAGCATGGTAGTGACATCGGCAGCCAGTGCTGAGGTCAACATTAATACTGAGCAGCAAGTATATCGCGCCAAAGATCGCCAATCTTTTGAAGGTCCAGACAACATTTTTACTGGCAAAGTTAAGGTCGACATATTATTTCCAGAAAACGATGTTGCCAATTACAGCGCTGCCTATGTCACGTTTCAGCCAAGTGCCCGTTCAGCTTGGCACACCCACCCTGCGGGACAACATATCATAGTAACCAAAGGAGTTGCATTGACTGGTACACGTGATGGCAAAGTCATTCATTTTCACGAGGGTGAAAGTGTATGGTGTCCACCTGATATTGATCATTGGCATGGGGCTACATCTGATGCTGCGATGACACACCTTGTTATTACAGCCTCAAAAGAAGGTAAAAATGTTATCTGGAAAGAAAAAGTAACTGACGAGCAATACGCAGCTGCTAAGTAATAAGAATGTAATGGGGTAGCTAATTTGACGGACTCAACAAAGTAAATTAGCCACAGCCTTAAATCTGCGAACACGACCTAATTTTATAAACAAGCTACTAAGGGGGCAAAAGGAGTAATAACATCGAAAACAAAGTTATCGTAAAACAGGTGTATCAAGCGGTATGGGCGAAGCAGCAGCTCGGCCCTTGCATCTATGGGGGCGAAAGTCGTTGTAGGCGCTCGCCGCGTTGATCGCATACAAAAAGTGGCTTCAGAGATTAAAGCGAATGGTGGCAAAGCGCTGGCTCTGGCAACGGATGTAACCAACAAAGGCGATGTTAAAATTTGGTTGATACTGCTATCTGCACATTTGGACGCATTGATGTTCTTATCAATAATGCTGGGGTTATGCCTCTTTCTATGTTGGAAAGTGCCAACGTTGATGGATGGGATCAGATGATTGATGTCAATAGAAAAAGTGTTTTATACGGTATCGCTGTTGCGCTGGCGCATATGATAGAACAAAAAGCTGGGTACCAGTAAGAACATGGATTAAGTGAAATGCTACCTTTTGGAATATCAGGCAATGATTAAGCAGGATCTTCCTAACGAAATATAAGCAAAGCCTGCAAAACTACACATCATTAATGCGCTGGATTCAAACACAATTTGATTGTGACCTAGCCAAATGTATATAGCCCAATGTTTCTACTGAAAGACACGGTTAAATACTATTTTGTGCTCCTTATCTCAGTCTCAGCCCAAATGTTAGCTTACTCGGAGAATAACCATGGATACACCTAATAAAACGACCAACATTGCTACTGAACTAGATAACCCTGATAAAGGAAGACGAAATATGCTGAAAGTGACCGGAGCGAGTATTGCTGCATTAGGCGTAGCCTCATTTTCCTCTGGTATGGCGTCTGCACAGTCATCAATAACACCAGTTAATGAGTGGGACAAAACGTTTATCAAAAATGACAAAGTCGAGCACAAAAAAGTCACTTTTAAAAATCGTTATGGCATTACCCTGTCAGCCGACCTTTACCAACCTAAAAATCTCTCTGGTAGCTTGCCTGCTATTGTCGTAGGCGGCCCTTTTGGCGCAGTTAAAGAGCAATCTTCAGGTCTGTATGCACAAATAATGGCAGAGCGTGGCTTTGTTACGCTGGCTTTTGATGCTTCTTATACAGGAGAAAGTGGCGGTGAACCGCGTAATGTTGCTTCGCCAGACATCAATACGGAAGACGTTAGCGCCGCGGTAGATTGTATTGGCATGCAAGCCAATGTGGATCGTGAGCGTATAGGTGTTATCGGTATTTGTGGTTGGGGCGGCATGGCATTAAATGCGGTTGCTGTCGATAAGCGTGTCAAAGCGGTTGTTGCAAGCACTATGTATGATATAGCGCGTGTTGTGTCAAAAGGATATAACGACAGTGTTACCCTAGAACAGCGCACACAAATGTTGGCGCAAATGAGTCAGCAACGTTGGCAGGATGCAGAGAAAGGAACTCCGGCCTATCAAGCGCCTTATAACATGCTAAAAGGGGGCGAGCCGCAATTTATGCTCGAATACCATGATTACTATATGACACCTCGTGGTTACCATCCGCGTGCGGTCAACTCTGGTAACGCTTGGTCACAAACTATGCCGTTGTCGTTCGCGAATATGCCTTTACTGACCTATATAGCGGAAATTTCACCGCGTCCGGTGCTGTTCATCCATGGCGAAAAAGCACACTCACGCTATTTCAGTGAAACCGCTTTCGCCGCTGCCGCAGAACCAAAAGAGCTGATGATCATTCCTGGCGCAAATCACACTGACCTTTATGATCAAGTTGACATCATTCCGTTCGACAAGCTCACGGCCTTCTTCAAGCAGCACTTAGCCTAATCAGCTTCGGATTTAATACGGGCGAAAGACACCTCTTTCGTCCGAGTCATCACTGAATTCAATCTGCATTGTGGGGCAGTGAAACATGACATTTCAAGCATGAAAATCACAAATCAGGCCTCTTGTTGGCACTGGCAGAGATCGAATCATGTTGTCTTTGTTAAAGGTGCGGGAATACCATGGCAAGCCTGTATGAGTTAAACGCAAAACTGCTTGTATCTACATCAGTCTGTGCTGACTCAAGGCCACTTTTACTCCAATTATTGCTGCTTATTCCGCTTTAAGTTAGCAGAAGTTTTTTAGGTTCACTTAGCTAAGGTTTGTGCATCGCTGAGCTGATTATCAAACTGTGGCATGCCATCTGCTGACCAAGATATCGCGCGATAATAGCTGTGGCGATTGCCGTCGGTGAGTGGCGTTCCTTGTAGTTCAAGGTAATTGCGGGCGTGGTAGAACATCAACTCCGTTTTACCGTCTTCTGCCAGTACAAAGCTGTTATGCCCTGGGCCAAAACGTTTAAGCGCTGGATTGCTGCTAAATACGGGTATGGGGGCTTTGTGCCAACTTTTGGGGTCGAGGAGATTGGCCGTTTGATCCGCCCACAGTAAGCCCATAGCGTAGCGATCGTCCGTGGCACTGGCGGAATAGGTCACAAAGACTTTGCCGTTTTTAATGAGCACGGCAGCGCCTTCGTTGACTTTAAAACCTAATCTTTCCCAATCAAGTAAAGGCTCGGTGATGATGGTTTCCTGTGCTGACGCCTGCGTCGGCGACACCATTTTGGCGATCACCAAGCCCGTGTTGTAATTTTTAGCCTCGTCTTGCTGCGCCCAAATAAAATAGCGCTGCTCGCCTACTTGAAAGCTGGTGGCATCTAATGAAAATGCATCGTGCGCCGTTTTAAGCCGCCCAAGTTCTTGCCACTCCCCCGCCATCGGATCATCGCCATTTAAGCCTAATACAAACATGCGATTATGAAAACGCAGGTCTTTATCACTGGCGGCATAATAGATATACCAACGGCCATCAATCTTATGTAACTCGGGCGCCCAAATGTCGATGCTCATGGGCCCAGACTCATGTTTGTGCCAGATTATCTTAGGCTGTGCTTGGCCCAGAGCCTGAATCGTAGCGGCGTGGCGCAGTTCGATTCGATCAAATTCGGGTACTGAGGCGATAAAGTAATAACTGCCATCGTCGGCTTGAATTACCCAAGGATCGGCGCTGCGGGCAATAAAAGGCGCGTTTTGAGTCACAAGATGTTGCGAATCTGTGGTGTGATGGACGGCAGGTTTGAGCTCAAGCACTGGCACTGCATTCGCAGGCGCTGCCATACAAACCGATAACGTCATTGATAGCGCCAGTGCTGACAAACGGTTTGGTTTAAGGGGAATTCGACTCGCGCTACCGTGCTTATCGCCGCTATGGTTAAATTTCAGGCGTGAAGAGCAAATCGTTAAGGTTAACTTATCCATGGCTAGGTTTGCGTCCATTCAAGAGTTTTTGTAATACGATGAAGAAAAATAGTAATAATCCAATCACTATTTTGGTCCACCAACTGCTGAGCGTGCCATCGAAGGTAATGTAGGTTTGGATCACGCCCATCAAAAACACCCCAAGCACAGTGCCTAACACAAAGCCCCTACCGCCGGTTAGTAAAGTCCCGCCAATCACCACAGCGGCAATGGCATCGAGCTCTACCCCAACCGCTCCAAGTGCATAACCCGAAAAGGTGTAAAAGGTGAATACTATCCCTGCCAAGGTTGCCAGAAAACTGCTGAGGGCATAAATGCTGATGGTGGTTTTGGCGATAGAAACCCCCATCAACTCCGCCGATTGTGCATTACCGCCAAGTGCGTACACATTGGTTCCGAAGCGGCTGTAATGCATAACAGTCGCAATAATAATAAAGAACAGGATAAAAATCAGTGAGCTGATATCAAGCGAGCCACTACCGGGCAAAGCAATACTCAAATCAGCAATCGCATCGTAAAACGGGTGATCAATAGCGATTGATTCTTCACTGATGGTGGTTGCCATGCCGCGCGCTAAAAACATTCCCGCTAAGGTGACAATAAAGGGCTGTAACTTATAAACGTGAATAATAGTGCCCATCATGGCGCCAAAAAGTGTGCCTAATGGGAGCACTAATGCAAATGCCTGTAATGGGTGCCAGTGATATTCGGTAATGAGCACGCTAGTGAGTACACCGCTTAAGGCAATCACAGATCCTACGGATAAATCTATGCCTCCAGAGATGATCACTAATGTCATCCCAAGTGCGGTGATCAGTAAAAAAGCATTATCACGGAATAAGTTAGTCACAACCCTGATACTGGCAAAGCCTTCAAACTGCGCTGAGCCGATTAAAAACATCACCAGCAGCAAGGAGGCCGTGATCCATAGGGGAATAAAACGTTGAGCCATCATTTTTTGTCTCCAGCCTTGGCGTTGTTGAATATACCAAGCTTAAATAAACCCGATAGCTGACGTCTAAATTTTTCAGACTGCAGTAGCAGTACACTCAAGATCACGATCGCTTTGATCAACAGGTTAAATTTGGCAGGTAAACCGCTGACGATAATCGTCGTGGCTAAGGTTTGGATGATCAAGGCACCGATGATCGATAGCACAAGTGAAAAACGTCCACCAGTTAAGGCTGCGCCGCCAATCACTACCGCTAAAATTGCATCGAGTTCAAGCCAAAGTCCGATGTTATTAGCATCCGAACCTTGAATGTCGGCAGTGCTTATCATGCCCGCTAACGCCGCGCATAATCCAGCAATCGCATAGGCAAAAATTTTGATGGATTTATCGTTAATGCCAAGGTAACGACTCGCTTTGGCATTACAACCTACTGCCTCAATAAAAAGTCCAAGGGCAGTTTTTCGTAGTAATAACTGACTCAATAACAACATGCCAACCACAATCCAAATTGGCATAGGCAATCCTAAAAACTGCCCGACACCTATCGCCGCAAAGCCTTCATGTTGAAAGGTGATTATTTGGCCTTGATTGATCAACTGAGCCACGCCGCGTCCTGCCACCATAAGTAGCAAAGTGGCCACAATAGGCTGAATGCCTAAAAAACTGACCAAGGCACCATTGATAGAACCTGCCGCTAGGCCGACAATTAGCCCCGCCAATATAACAGTGACTAAGCTGATGTCAGGTATCAGTAAAAGGTTGGCACAGACCGCGCCTACAATCGCCATTACAGCGCCGACCGACAGATCAATCCCCCCCGTGGCAATGACTAAACTCATGCCTATCGCCAGTAAGGCCACGGGCGCACTGCGGTTTAAAATATCAATCAAGGAGCCATAAAGGCGGTCGTCTTGATAGGTTAAATGGAAAAAACTGCTGTCGATAAATAAGTTAACCAGTAGCAGCAGGGTTAATGCTAGTAAAGGCCAGAGATAGCGGCCAAAGGATGCTGATTTACCCGCTTGATAACGGTCAGTTTTTTCTTTGTTCATTGCTTGCTGGCTGCTTTGCGCCATAGGTAAAGCCTCCGGCGATATCATTTCTGCTGAGCTTTTCATTTATCCCTCCGCAATAGCTTGCATAACATGTTGTGAGGTGAGTTCTAATCCCGTTAATTCACGCACCGCATAACGGTCGCGCATCACGACCACTTTATTGGAAAATGCGACGAGTTCATCTAATTCGGAGGAAGCGACCAGTAGAGACATGCCATCGTCACACAGGGATCTAATTAATTTGATAATTTCGGCATGGGCGCCGATATCGATACCGCGCGTCGGTTCATCGAGCACTAACAAAATCGGTTCGATGGCTAGCCAGCGCGCTAAAATCACTTTCTGTTGATTACCGCCACTGAGCTGCTCTATAGGTTTGTCTGCATCGGGCGTGGCGATCTGCAATTTATCGATAAAGAACTGAGCAATTTCTTCTTGCCTTGCCTTTGATAAACAGCGCCACCATCCCACACTCGCCTGCAAGGCTAAAATGATGTTTTCGCGAATGGACAAAGGCCCAATAATGCCGTCAACCTTGCGATCTTCCGGACATAGCGCGATCCCCGCATGAATGGCATCCACCGGCTGTGAAAGATGCAGTTTTTTACCCGCTAAGTGAATGCTGCCGCTCTCAAGTAAATCTAACCCAAAAACTGCATTACAAACTTCACTGCGCCCCGAACCTAACAAACCAGCAAGACCTACAGCTTGGCCTTTAGGGACAGTGAGCGTCATAGCTTGAATCGAGCCTTTAACTGACACACTCTCAAGCGATAACAGTACCGCTGTCGTTGCTTTAACGGCATTATCATCAGATTTTTTATCAACCAGTTGCGCTTGCAGTGAACGGCCGAGCATCGCTTCAATCAACTGGGTTTGGGGCAACTCAGATGTTAGATACTCACCAATAAAGCGACCGTTTCGCAGCACTGTGATGCGGTCGCTAATCTGGTAAACCTGATCAAGAAAATGAGTGATAAATACAATGGCCACACCCTTTTGCTTGAGTTGGTTCAAAATGCCAAATAGCACTTGTACTTCGTCCGCATCGAGGCTGGCCGTTGGCTCATCTAATACCAATACTTTGGCCGACATGGCTACGCCACGGGCAATGGCAATAAGCTGTTGCACGGCAATCGAGTATTGCGACAGTGGCGCGGTGACATCAATATCGAGTTTAAATTGGGTTAATACACTGCGAGCATCGGTATACATCTTATTAAAGTGGATTAATCCAAAACGTTTAGGCTCATGGCCCAAAAATAAATTTTGCGCCACAGAGAGATTAGGCAGTAAGTTTACTTCTTGATAAACCGTACTTATGCCCACTTTTTGCGCCTCAATCGGCGTGCAAAAATGCTGTTTTTCGCCAAGAAAGACAATGTCCCCGCTATCTTTGGATTGTGCTCCCGTCATCACTTTAACCAATGTGGATTTACCCGCACCGTTTTCACCCAATAGGGCATGAACTTCCCCTGAACATAAACGTAAACTCACCTCTTCTAGCGCTTTTACGCCGGGGTAATGTTTACTGATATTATTCAGTTCTAAGATAAGGCTCATTGCTCGTCTCCCCAATAAACTCGATTACAGCTTAACGCAAGCGACGTTTTTCATATTCGGCTGCTGCGGTTTCTTGGGTGAAAACTTCACCTGTGGTGCTCACCCATTTTGACTGCTCTTTATTACCCTTAATAAAGGCATCAATAGCATCAAATGCAGGGCCACCCATGTGCGGGCTGTACTCTACCGTGGCATTGGCATCACCATCAGCCATGGCTTTAAAGTAATCAGGTACACCATCAACTGACACGATTAAAATATCTTTACCTGGTTTTAAGCCAGCCTCTTTAATTGCTTGTACAGCACCCAGTGCCATCTCATCATTGTGTGCCCAGACCGCGCACAGAGCTTGGCCATTTTGTGCTTTAAGGAAACCTTCCATCACTTCTTTACCCTTAGCACGGGTAAATTCGCCCGTTTGACTACGGACAATCTTGGCGTTGGGGTAGTTCGCAATCACGGCATTAAAACCCGTCGCACGGTCAATGGCGGCAGTGGCGCCCACCGTGCCCTGCAACTCTGCAATATCACAATTACCTTGAGTTTTATCCATTAACCATTCACCGATTTTACGACCTTCTTCGGTAAAATCTGTGGCAATACGGGTAAGATAGAGAGAGTCATCATCCACATTAATATTACGATCTACAATAACAACGGGAATACGAGCACGTTTAGCTTCTTTAAGCACGGGCTTCCAACCCGTTTCAACTACAGGTGCAATAATAATCGCATCAACACCTTGGGCAATAAAACTGCGTACTGCTTTGATTTGGTTCTCTTGTTTTTGCTGTGCATCGGCAAATTTTAAATCGATTCCCCTTTGCTTAGCCTCGGCTTTTACCGCTTCGCTGAAGCTAGTTCGCCAACCACTTTCTGAACCCACTTGCGAAAATCCCACAGTGGTTGCAAATGCACAACTCGCACTGACGGCCCATAAACTGAATGCTGAAACTAATTTAAAATTTTTCATTATTATTCCATTTCAAAATTTTAGTGATAAAAAACCAGACCTTCTTAATTCAGAAAGCCAAACTTAAAAAAAGCGATGTTATTTACTGGTTATAAATTTATAAATTTCAGATATTTTTAAATTTGTGTACCGTAACTTGTTTATACACGTTATTAGCTTCTAGTATTACACTTGGAAAATGATCAATGTTTACAGCATTGGGATAACCATGAGTTTCCAAACACAATCCGTAATACTGTGTTAATGGCTTGTCGTGTTGATCGAAGTGCGTACCATCTAAAAAATTACCGCTGTAAAATTGTAATCCTAGTTCTGTCGTACTTATTTCCATTTCACGTCCTGAAATAGGATCGACCAAATTAGCAATAACGTTTAAATTTGATGAACGACTGTCTTTTCTATCCATGACAAAATAATGATCATAACCGTTATCTAAGGTATGAATATCACGTAAAATCATTTTAGGTTGTCTAAAGTCAAAGGCGGTATTCTCTACTGGGATTAGTTCTCCCGTAGGGATTTGCTCTGCATCTAAGGCTAAAATATGTTGTGATTGGAGTTGCAAAGAATGGCCTAGTATTCCATTTTGCTTATCTGAAGCTAGATTCCAATAAGTATGATTGGTTAAGCAAACTGGCGTTGTTTGATCCGATTTTGCTTCATAGGTAATGGTTAACTCATTGTTTTCATTCAATCGGTATTCGACTTTTATTACCAGTTCACCTGGGTAGCCTTGGTCACCATCGGGACTGATTATGCTGAAACTTGCTGCGACAGCATCCTGATATTGAAGGGTTTCACATTGCCAGAGGCAATGGCTTAACCCTTGTGGACCGCCATGAAGTTGATTATTACTTTCGTTAGGCGTTAATTGAATCGTATTGCCATTGAGTGGGAATTGAGCACCGCCGATACGATTCGCAACACGACCTGCAGTAATTCCAAAATAATAAGGATTAGTTGCCCAATCTTGAATGTTTTTGTAACTCAAACTTAAATCAATCGGTTGTGCTTCTTTGTCATGAATTTTAACCGACCAAACACTCGCGCCATAATTAGATAATAACACCTCCAAACCATGGCTATTAGTTAAGGTGATTAAATGCAACTCTCCAGGAAATACAGCGTGAGTTAATTTTTTCATCGATATAGAGAGTTGCATAACAATAATATTACCTTTTATTGGGTTAAGTCTTTTAAGCACTCCTGACGTATTCATGCGTATTAAATAACGACTTAATGAACCACAAACTTTATTGTTAATGACTAAATCCAACCACCATCGACAATAAAGTTTTGTGCAGTGCAGTGTTTGCTATCATCTGAAGCCAAAAATAATGCCATGGCTGCAATATCTTCTGGCATGACATAGTCTTTGATACATTGGTTATCTTCGATATGTTTTGCCGTATCTTTATCTATCCAGTGAGTTAATTGACGTTGAGTCATCACCCAACCTGGCGTTAGGGTATTAATCCTAATTTTATCTTTACCTAAATCAGCGGCAAGTCCTCGGGTAAGGCCCATAGCGCCAGCTTTGGAGGCGGTATAGCCCGCCATACCAGACTGACGATTATGCCAACTCATTGAGCCTAAGTTGATCACTGAACCACCACCGAGTCGCTGCATTTGCTGTCTAACAGCTTGAACAGCAAAAAAATAATGTCGTAAATTGGTATTTAGGCAGTGGTCCCAATACTCGGGCGTCACTTCGTCGATACTATGGCGTTGATCGCAGGCGGCATTATTGATTAAAACTGAAATCGGCCCTAGATCTTGCTCTACCTGTGCTAACACTGTTTTTAGTGCCTCAATATCAACTAAATCACAGAGATAAAATTTTAATACTGCATCAGCATAGTGGGCTAATAATTTGTTAACAAGTTGATTTGACTCATCATTAAGGATATCGACAAAAGCAACTTTCGCGCCCTGATCTAAAAAAGATCTCACTAGACAGGCGCCAATACCCGTACCACCACCACTAATAAAAATGGTTTTTCTTTTTAAACTCGGGTACTGATTACTCAACTTCATAACTCAACCTTTTTTTAAAATAGTTATTTGGTTTTATTATAAAAGAAAAAGCTCCCATGTTTAATGGGAATGTGCCGGAATATCAGCACCTCGACATCCGACTAGAAAATCAAAATCACAACCTTCATCCGCTTGCAGTACTCGTTCCTTAAAAATAGAGAGATAACCACTGCTAGTGTGAATTATTTGAACTGATGTTAATTTGGCCAATCGGTTAGCTAACTCGTCATCACTGATCTCAAGTTGTAAAACTCCTGCAAAGGTATCAAGCGTGATCACATCGCCATTTTGCACTGCGGCTAAGGGACCTAAATCCTGTGCTTCGGGCGCAACATGCAAGACTACCGTACCAAATGCGGTGCCACTCATGCGCGCATCTGAGATCCTAACCATATCTTTAATGCCTTTTTTCAATAGTTTAGGAGGCAACCCCATATTGCCGACTTCTGCCATTCCTGGATATCCCTTAGGGCCACAATTTTTTAGTACCATAATACTGGTTTCATCAATATCCAGTTCTGGGGAGTTGATACGGGCGTTGTAATCATCAAAACTCTCAAAAACCACCGCTTTACCGCTGTGTTTCATTAAATGTGGACTTGCCGCCGAAGGCTTTATCACGGCGCCACGGGGAGCAAGATTTCCTCTTAATATGCGAATACCGCCATTTTCAACTAAAGGCGCATCTATGCTCATGATGACCTCGGTGTTATAGCAAGGTGCATCCATCACATTGAACCACAAGGTTTGTCCGTTCACCGTTAGCGTATCTTTATTCAATAAATCATGATCAAACAGTTGCTTTAATACAGCCGACAAACCACCCGCATAGTAAAAATCTTCCATCAAGTACTGACCTGAAGGTTTAAGATTGACAATGGTAGGCACATCGTAGCCGTATGACCAATCGTCTAGTGACAATTCAACCCCCATTCGACCCGCAATTGCTTTCAAATGGATCACCGCATTAGTCGAACCGCCAATCGCCGCATTAGTTTTTATCGCATTGATAAATGCCTCGCGAGTTAATACTTTCGACAGCGTTAAATCTTCATGAACCATATCGACAATACGCATACCAGACATGTGGGCTAACACATTACGCCGTGAATCGACGGCTGGAATAGCAGCATTTTGCGGTAAACTGGCGCCTAAACTTTCGACCATGCAAGCCATAGTGGATGCGGTGCCCATGGTGTTACAAGTACCCGTTGAGCGGGACATATCGGCTTCAGCATTCATAAACTCGGCCAGACTGATATTGCCCGCTTTATACTCTTGATGCATTTCCCAGACTAAAGTGCCTGAGCCAACATCTTTACCCTTATGCTTGCCGTTGAGCATAGGCCCGCCAGTGACGACTATTGTCGGCAAATTACAACTAGCAGCGCCCATCAATAATGCGGGAGTGGTTTTATCGCAGCCAACTAACAAGACAACACCATCTATCGGATTACCGCGTATCGCTTCTTCAGTATCCATTGCCGCTAAGTTACGTGTCAGCATTGCGCTTGGGCGTAAATTGGATTCGCCATTGGAAAATACCGGGAATTCAACCGGTATTCCGCCGGCCTCACGTATACCGTTTTTGACCCTTTGTGCTAAATCGCGCAGATGGCCGTTACAGGGTGTGAGCTCTGACCAAGTGTTACAGATGCCGATCACCGGTTTATTTTGAAAATGATGCTCGGGTATGCCTTGGTTTTTCATCCAGCTGCGATACATAAAACCATTTTTGTCATCACTCCCAAACCAACTCGCCGAACGAAGTGCTTTTATTTTTTTATTATTCATTTTACACCTTCGTTTTAACAATCTTGGCGTTAGTGAATGCACTCGTACCGCGTTGGCACTCACCTCGTCACTGTATGCCGCTCTGCCCTCGTCCAAAGTAGCAAAAGACAGTCGTTAATCATTTGCGCTTTAAAGATTGCTAGTGGGTAAAAGTATTGGTATTACTATAATACTAAAATGTCAAAAAACAATAGAGGAATTATGAAAAAGGCACTTTTGAGTATTTGTTTAGTATTCAATTCGGCGGCATTTGCGGCTAATCCAGTGTTTACCGCTGATCCTGCCGCTATTGTCCATCAGGATACTGTGTACCTATATACGGGACATGATGTGGCCAAAGACAACAAAACCTTCTTTGAGATGCACGATTGGCTGGTCTTTAGCTCAAAGGACATGCTCAATTGGACTGAACACGGCAGTAAGTTAGCCGTTAAGGATTTTAGTTGGGCCAAAGGCGATGCTTGGGCAAGCCATGTAATTGAAAAAGAAGGTAAGTTTTATTGGTATGTTACTGCAAGGCACGCCACAATTAATGGCTTTGCAATTGGTGTAGCTGTTGCCAACAGCCCATTAGGTCCTTTTAAAGATGCGCGTGGTACGGCACTTATCACCAATGATATGACCACAGATACTGACATCGATTGGGATGATATCGACCCTGCAGTATTTATTGATGATGACAAACAGGCTTATATTTTTTGGGGTAACTCAAAGCCTCGTTACGCCAAGCTAAAGTCTAATATGATCGAACTTGATGGCCCAATTCACACTATCGATGTGCCTAATTTCACCGAAGCGCTATGGGTACATAAAAAGGATAAAACCTATTACCTTTCTTATGCCTCAGGTTTCCCCGAAAAAATAGCCTACGCGACCAGCGATAATATAAAAGGCCCGTGGAAGTACCAAGGTATCCTAAATGAAGTGGCGGGAAACTCACCGACAAATCATCAGGCTATTATTGAATTTAAAGGTAAATCTTACTTTATTTACCATACTGGCGCGTCACAAAATGGCGGTGGCGAGTTTAGACGAACTGTTGCCATCGACCCACTTTATTACAATCAAGATGGCACAATTAAGCGTATTCAGATGACAACAGAAGGGATCATCTCGGCGCAGTAATACTACTATATGGTGCGAAAACAGTTGCAGAAACAAAAAGGTGAGCCGAATATCGGATCACCTTTTTTTGTTCTTCACAAAGCATGTGCGTGATGCTATTTGTGCTCGATATTCTTCTTTAGCGTATCTTGGGAGGTAGAGAGCAGTTTATTCATTTCTGCTTTGGCACGCTCGCTGTCCCCTGCTTCAATCGCAGTATAAATAGCTTTATGGCCAGGCAAAGATTCGAGGAAATCATCTTGAATGGTACTACTCAATCTAAATATTTCGAGTAAAGCCGACTGAATAGAGACACCTAATGAGACCATAAACTCATTATTGGTCGCATCTAAAATTGCCATGTGGAAGTCAATATCCGAGGTATACACTTCATCAGTGCCCACTTGCGCCGTTTCCATCTTGGCATACGCAGCAGCAATTATTTCCAGTTGCGCTGGGGTACGTTTTTTAGCAGCAAGTTCCGCTGCCGCGGGTTCAAATACTTCACGGATCTCATACAGAGAGGTGTAAAACTCAGGTGAAGGTTTAGATTGAGAAAACCAATTTAACATAACGGGATCGAACATGTTCCAATGGCGGCGTTCGCGAATACGCGTGCCCAATTTAGGACGCGATTCAATTAAGCCCTTTGCAGTAAGCACCTTAAATGCTTCTCTGAGCGAAGTACGAGACACTTCAAGTTCTTCACAAATGGTGTTCTCATTGGGAATATATTCACCAGGTGCATAAAATCCGCCAACAATACGCGAGCCAAGTTCGCTTGCTACCCAGTTGTGGATATTCTGTGGTCGGTTGTTTGCCTGATTTGCCATTGCGTCCTCTTATGTCTCGATATAGCCGAACAGAATCTAAAATAACTCGCTAAAAAGCCGAAATTGATCAAATGTTATGATACTACCTTTCCTTAAAAACGTAACAGGTAATTTGTCATAAAGCCAAGAATTTATGAGAGTTTCACGCTAATTCACCCTTTCGCCGTTATTCAGTGATTATGCTTTGCTTTACATTGTAAGGCTGCTAATAGCGGCTTGAGTTTGCCTGCGACGGCTTATTTTTAACCAGTATTTAACCGCTTTTAGCAGGGTGACTCTGTTAGAAAATAATCATTTTTTATATCAAAATCGCTCAAGACATCGACCACAAACATGCCTGCAGATTGTGCCGCTTGAATACCTGCTTTGGCATCTTCAAACACGATACAACGCTCAGGCGCAATCCCCATCAACTCGGCGCAGCGCAAAAACGTATCTGGTGCGGGTTTGGGGGCTGTAACTTGGTCGGCTCCGACTACATAGTCGACTAAGTCGAGTAAATCGCACAGAGTTAAAATCTCCACCGCTTCTTGGGTATAAGCGCCCGTGCCTACTGCCATTGGGCGTTTGCCCTTATTTTGCTTGGCAAATTCGGCCAGACGGGTTGGCTTAACATAGAGATGCATAGTTTCACGAACTAATGCTTCTTTATACTCATTTATGGCTTCATATGTAGCGGTCGGCGTAACACCAAAATGGGTAACTAAGATCTCAAGCGTGCCAATTGTTGGCACACCTGCTAAGGAGCGCATTAATGGGCCATCAATAGGGATGCCGAAGTGAGTTAATGTTTGTCGCCAAGCTTGCTCATGTAGCTGACCGCTATCGACTAAGGTGCCGTCCATATCGAAAATAATGCCATCAAAATCTGCGTACATATTGCTTTCCCAACCTTTTAGGACTGAAACAAATTAACGGGTTAAATTCATCTGAAATTTACACATATTGTGCATAAATTGAAAAGCCGCCCTTAGGCGGCTTTTCACTATTAAGTGAGCGATTATAGCCCTCTTGCTAGACCGTAATATACGGAATTTTGACGAAGCTCATTTTTAAACTGACGTATTTTAGTATCAGCATCAATGATCACCAGCTCTGCTCCCGCCATTTCCGCAAAGTCGACTATGTTATCAGTGCTAATCGCTTGGCTATAAGCTGAGTGATGCGCGCCGCCCGCGTGGATCCATGCAGCTGCTGCTATCGACAGATTTGGACGCGGCTCCCACAGTGCCGAAGCCACTGGCAGATTTGGCAATTCTTGTGGTGGCGTTACAGTATCTAATTCATTGAGAATAATACGGAAACGGTTACCAAGATCGATTGTCGATACGTTAATCGCAGGCCCAGCTTTACCAGTAAACAGTAAACGCGGTACATCGCAGCGCACACCGATTGTATGACGGTGTACTTCTAAACGTGGTTTAGCGGCGGCAATAGACGGACATACTTCTAGCATGTGCGCGCCGAGCACTTGGTCTGTCACGCCAAAGTTATAGGTGTAATCTTCCATAAAGGAAGTACCACCGCTGCGGCCTTGGCCCATGACTTTCATGATACGAACCATAGCCGCAGTTTTCCAATCGCCTTCACCACCATAACCAATGCCATTTGCCATCAAACGTTGTGTCGCTAACCCAGGTAAGCCAGTCATGCCGGTTAGGTTTTCAAAGCAGTTAGTAAACGCACCAAACTCGCCATCTGTTAAGAATTGGCTTAAGCCCAGTTCGATTTGTGCTTCTTTTCTTAGGCGATCGAGTTGGTATTCATCGTTAAATAACTCATTGCTGATGATATATTCACTCGCATAGCGGTCGATTTGAGCGCTGATATCATTTTCGCTAATGGCATTAATTGCATCATTTAGCTCACCTAAACTGTAGGCATGCACTTCGTAGCCGAATTGAATTTGCGCCGCTACCTTATCACCTTCGGTGACCGCCACCTGGCGCATGTTGTCACCAAAGCGAGCAATACGAAGATTTTGGCTTTCGTTCCAACCCGCTGCAGCGCGGCACCAGTCGTCCACTTGGGCTTGTACATCGTTTGTTTGCCAATGACCGACAACCACTTTGCGTTCTTTACGCATACGGGTGCCAATATAACCAAACTCACGGCAACCATGGGCACTTTGGTGGGTGTTCATGTAGTTCATATTAATGTCGGCCCAAGGCAGCTCGGCATTAAACTGAGTATGTAAATGCATAAAGGGTTTGCTGAGTTCATTTAAACCCGCGATCCACATTTTGGCTGGAGAGAAAGTGTGCATCCATAGGATAACGCCCACACAATTCTCATCACTGTTAGCCGCTTGGCAAACAGCGTAAATTTCGCGAGGAGATTTAACGGTAGGTTTGTACACCACTTCCATTGAAATCGCATCTGACTGATTAAAACCATGAACAATTTGCTCACTGTTTTTCGCCACTTGCTCTAACACTTTTGGCCCGTATAAATCTTGCGAACCGGTAACAAACCACACCTGCTTTTGTTTGAATGCTTTCATATTGTTCTCTCTACCCTATAAATTTGATGATCCAGCTAACGTGAAACACTATTTACTTTGACTATTTTGGCCGTAATAGGCGTCTTTACCGTGCTTACGTAAATAATGCTTATCAATAAGCCCTTGCTTTAATGGCGTAATACTTGGCGACAAGGTTTTAGTGAGATAAGCCATACGCGCGATTTCTTCGAGTAATACGGCGTGATAAACCGACTTTGCCGCGCTGTCTCCCCAAGTAAATGGCGCATGCCCTGCCACAATCACCATAGGTGATTCGCTTGGATTTCTATCAGCAAAGCAATCGAGAATTTGTACGCCGGTTTCTTCTTCATAATCGCGGCTGATTTGGTCATCACGCATCACAGCAGTGCATGGGATCTCACCGTAAACATAATCGGCTTGTGTGGTACCCAAGCAAGGAATGGCGATTTGCGCCTGCGCCCATGCGGTTGCATAAGTAGAATGTGTATGGGTAATACCGCCAATACTCTGCCATTGGCGGTATAAGTAAGTGTGGGTTTTTGTGTCGGATGACGGGCGTAAACGCCCTTCGACAAGCTGGTTTTCAAGATCGACGATAACAATATCTTCGACCTTAAGATCCTCATAAGGCACACCACTTGGCTTAATACCAATCACGCCAAGCTTGCGATCAACTTGTGACACATTACCGAAGGTGTAAGTCACTAAGTTGCGTTTTTCAAGCTCCATGTTGGCTTCATAAACTTCACGTTTTAGTTCAAGAAATGACATGTTATTTCGCTCCATCCACATAATGCCCTAGGGCTAAATACGCTTGATAAAGCGCTTGGTATTTTTCAGCATTGGCAGGATTTGGCTGATAGGTTTTAGCGACATTTGAGGCCATTACAGCTTGAGCACTTAACACATCGGGATACACGCCAGCAGCGGTTGCGGCATAAATAGCAGCACCCAAGGCGCAGCTTTGCTCGCTTTCCAGCACGTCGATATTACAATTCCACACATCAGCGCAGGTTTGCATGATGAAATCTGACTTTTTAGAAATACCACCAATGGTGACGACTTGATCGATGCGCACGCCCTCTTCCTTAAAGCGTTCGATGATGGCTCTAGCGCCGTAGGCACTGGCTTCGACTAAGGCTTTAAACACTTGCGGTGCGTGGCTGCCCATGGTTAAACCGCTTATCGCCATAGACACCGATTGGTCGGCATCTGGGGTACGGCGGCCGTTAATCCAATCGAGTGCGACTATGCCCGTTTCACCCACAGGAATATTTGCTGCAGCATTACCCAGTTCAATTAAGGTTTCATCTTCGAGCTGGGCAATCAGTTTCGCTTTTACTTCTGCGTCAAATAATGCCGAAGTATTGATGTGTTTAATTGGCCAGGTGGTGAGATCCTTAAACCAAGCATATAGGTCGCCAAAGGCGGATTGCCCTGCCTCAAGACCTATCATACCGGGCATGACTGAACCATCGACTTGACCACAAATGCCTTTAATACAGCGCTCGCCAATATCTTCATAGCTCGCAACTGTGATATCGCAAGTCGACGTACCCATCACTTTAGTGAGTACGCCTTCCTTTACATTGGCACCCACAGCTCCCGCGTGACAATCGAACGCGCCAAACGACACAATAACGTCGGTTGATAGTCCAAGATTGGCTGCCCACTCAGGGGTTAAGGCGCCGCAGACTTTATCAGAGGTGCAGGTTTCAATAGGTAAACGGTCACGAACCCCATCCAGTAATGGATCGATAGCAACAAAAAATTCATTGGGCGGATAACCGTTCCACGACTCATGCCACATCACTTTATGCCCCGATGCGCAGCGACCCGCCTTATATATCTTAGGGTGAGTTGTGCCAGTCACTAATGCCGTGATCCAATCACAGTGCTCGACCCAGCTGTAAGCTGCTTGTCTCACTTCAGTATCATGACGCAGTACATATAATGCTTTAGCCCAGAACCACTCAGAGGAGTAAATACCACCTTCATATTTAAGGTAATTTTCTTTCGCGACTTTAGAGGCAGCAGTAATTTGCTGGGCTTCAAGAAGCGCACTATGGTCTTTCCACAGTAAAAACATCGCATTTGGATTAGATGCAAATTCTTCTTTAAGCGCTAATGCAACTCCCGCTTCATCAACTGCAATCGGTGTTGAACCTGTCGTATCAAAGCTTAAACCGCAAACGTTTGCTGCTGAGCCTGCTGGTGCTTTAGCCCAAAGTCCTTGCACAACTTCAATTAAACTTTCAATGTAATCTAAAGGATGTTGCCTAAATTGATTTTTAGCAGGGACACAATACAATCCCTTTTTCCAGCGCGGGTAGTACACCACATTGGTGGCAACTTCAGCGCCGCTTTGTGTATCAACCAATAATGCGCGAACAGAATCAGAGCCATAATCCAGCCCTAACGCGTAAGACCCCAAAACATTAGACATTAGCATCCTCGTACATTGAACTCAGCAATCACCCATGTGATCACAATATTATTTTGTACTACAATACTACTATACACCAATCGTATTACAATATTATTTTTATCAAAGAGTGATAATTTTTTTAACATCAGCAACAAGTCTATCGAGGTAATTGTTTTAGAAGATTTACTGTTTCGGCTAAATAGCGCCCAAAAATGCATCGCCAGAAGTTTTACAAGATCAGAAAAATGGTTGCGTGGTCAATTTTAGTGGCCAACTCCAAGCCACTATTTTGGCGTTTTCCCAAATCTTCGCTCTTATTCATGACCACTATTCAGATGCTATTATTCAAAACTGCGACATTTTGTCGCATCGAGTTTTCCCCCTTAAGGCACTATCATTGCCGCCGCTTTGTAAGCCTGCATAATCATCAATCATTACAATAATTTCTAATCGATAGCTTTGATGACCGTGTTGCATGACGTCCACTTTTGATATTTTTCATTTTCTTGAGGTTATTTCCGATGAACACTTATATGTCTGGTGGCACTCTACGCTATCTGTTAATACCTACCTTTTTATTGACGAGCCCGATGGCTGCCTATGCTACAGAGTTGGAGAAAAGTACTACTGAAGTAAAGTTGGCCACTGGAGATACAAGCTTTGCAATTGGTGAACGTATAACGGTAGTGGGCAAACGTTCGGTCGATGCAAGTAAGGTGCTGACCTCTGTTGACCGTATGTCTGGTGAGTTAGTCCAATCCGCGGATGTCGACTATGCGTGGCAACTATTGGGACGATTACCAGGAGTCACGCTGACTGAATTCAATCAGGGGACGACAAGCGGCAAATTATCCTTTCGGGGTTTTAATGGTGAAGGAGAAATTAACGCTGTTAAGCTATTGATTGATGGTATTCCATCAAATAGTAACGATGGCAATATGCCGTATATTGATATGATTCTACCTTTGGAAATATCGACGGTTGAAGTGGTAAGAGGTACGACAGATCCCCGCTATGGCCTACATAATATTGCAGGTAATGTGTCTTTTGAAACTCGCTCTGGCGGCGATTATTTCGATACAAAATTAACTACGGGTAGTTTTGGTAAAAACGACGTTCAGGTTGTTGCGGGTGTTGAGACTGGTGCGTTTCGACAAAATTATGCAGTGGGTTATCGCGAAGCAGAAGGTTATCGCGATCATTCTGACTTTAGTCGCCGTAGTTTTGCAGGGAAATGGGCTTTTGATCTCAGCGATAATATGACTTTAGCCGCGAGTGCCCGAACCTATAGTGTTGACGCGAAAGAACCAGGCTATCTTACCAGGGATGTCGCCTACACCACGCCTCGTGCCACTAATGACTACAATCAAAGCGATGAAGGCGATCGTGATATCAACCAATTTAGTGTATCACTGGATACAACATTATCGACAACGTCGACATTGCGTATACTTAGTTGGCTTAATCAATTTGAGGACAATCGTTATGTGACATATTCAGCTAATGTTGCACAACAAAATCGTTATACCGAAGAAGAACATTATGGTGCGCTTGCATCCGTATCCTTTGAGCCTGCAGTCAGTTATTTACATCGCTTATTTATTGAAACGGGTGCTAGCGTTGAAGTTCAGGACAATATTTCTAAGCGTTTTTTGACTAAAGAACAGGTTGCAACGAGTCAAACTCGTGACCAAAAATTCGATTTAACCATCACGGGTGCGTATGTTCAAACCATGTTAGAACCTACAAAATGGCTAAGAGTGACCCCCGCTTGGCGTGTGGATCAGGTTCGCGGTGATTTTACTGATAATCTTAACGATCTTACTGCCTCAGCAAATGATTACGGCACAATTAGTCAGCCAAAATTATCAATCGCCGTTTTCCCTATTACTGACTTGACCTTATTTGCCAATTGGGGACGAACGTTTCAGATTGGTGTTGGCTCGGGCTCTTATCTTATTCCCCCACGTCAAGATGATGTGGCCCCTTCGATAAATGAAGGTTGGGAAGTGGGAACTAAATACCAGCCATGGGATAGCGTAGATTTGCGTTTGGCGCTCTGGAATCAAACTGCAACAGGTGAACTAAAACGAAGGTTGAATGATCCTGCTGGCGATGTAGATAATATCGGCGCTACCGAGCGTCATGGTGTTGACTTACAAGCCTCTTGGGCACTGAACGATGACATTAATGTTTGGGGTTCAGTGGCTTGGCAGCAGGCAGAGATAGATAAAGCGGATCCACAAACACCAGAGCTAAAAGGGAACGATATCGATCATATTCCCCAGTGGATATATAATGCGGGAGTTGATTTCAGTGCCACCGAAAAGCTCAGTTTATCGGCATTATTACGGGCACAAAGTAAATATGAACTCAATACTGCGAATTCTGCCGGTCGTTATGGCGATTTTGTCTTGCTAAATGTCAGTGCCCGCTACGCGTTGAATAACAGTACCGATCTGGCATTTGAGATCAAAAACTTAACCGATGAATATTATGAATATGTTTGGTGGGATGGTAGCCAAACGCTACACAGTCCAAATGAAGGTCGTTCTGTAAATGCTTCTATCTCTCTACACTTCTAAAGATGAATTTTCGTAAAGCGGCAAGAAGGCTGCACTTATGGTGCAGTTTATCCATCGGCATGCTACTGGTGCTAATTGGCTTATCCGGCGCGGCGCTGGTCTACTACGTGGAAATTGACCGCGTGCTGCATCCTGTTTTGGATGTCAAACCGCAATCTCCTGATTGGGATAAAGCGCTGGTAACATTACGTACTGCATATCCAGATAAAAGTGGCGCATGGCGTTTCGAAGTCACGACAGATAACGGTACGATCCCAGCTCGTTACAATAATCCTGTAGAAAAAATGGGGCAAGGATTTGCGCCCATGATGGTTTGGCTATCGCCTGATGGCACCGAAATATTGCGGCGGGATTACTGGGGAGATTATCTTATGACCTGGTTGTACAATCTGCATTTCCAATTGTTAATGGGGGATGTTGGTACTGCCATCGTAGGATATTTAGGGCTGTTTAGCCTAGTATTATTATTGACAGGACTGTTAAGTTGGTGGCCTAGACGTGGGCAATGGCTTAAAGCACTTCGCTTCAAAAAACGTAGCGCTATTATCGGCTTACTGTACGATTGGCATAAAATCACTGGGTTGTTATTTTTGTTGCCCTTGTTATTGCTGAGTCTAACGGGAGCAATGCTTGCGTTACCCGTTGAAACCCGTTTAGTTTTAAGTTTATTTAGTGAGTTAAAGCAGCCTAATGTCCCTAAAACGGTTGTTACTGTACAAGGGGGTTCACTCATTGCGCCATCGGTAGCTGCGAAGCTAGCATTGGCCGCACTGCCTGATGCCGAATTGGCTTGGATTGAAACACCTACAATGGAGGGCGGATTTTATCGCCTGCGTTTACAAGCCCATCAAGATCCTTCGCGTCGATTCCCCCACAGCTATGTCTATATTGATGCTGTTACTGCTGAAGTTGTGTCCGTTTTTAATAACCCAACCCAAGGAGCGGCTAATACGATTTTGAACTGGCTTCACCCGCTACATGATGGTTCTGTATTGGGTAGGATTGGTAGAGTGATATGGCTGCTCTCTGGTTTATCTTGCCTGTTGCTATTTGTTCTAGGGTTATGGCGGTGGTTATTGAGAAAACCTTATTTTCATTGGAATAATAAGCCGACATAACATCAATATTTTACCATTAGATAAATGGTTCAAATCTAAAAAAGGTAAAATATACAACATAGATACAAACAGGTTTTATTTGCTGAGCCAGAATAAATAATATGGCTAAAAACAATATAAAGCGGAATTGGTTCGTCCTTATACAGTGAGACTGAGAAGGACGAATTGGCTATATTACAACTTCAAAGATTCGCCATCTTCAGGGCTTAATACGTGGCTACAGTAATTGGCCGCCCGAAATATCAAAGGTTGTCCCGTTAGCCCATGCCATGTCATCGGATAAAATGGCGGCTACTGCTCCACCCACATCGTCCGGTAAACCTACACGCCCAAGCGCAATCCCCTGAGCAACCCAAGCATTCACATCATTATTGTCGCGCACCGCACCACCGCCAAAATCGGTTTCGATGGCGCCCGGGGCAATCGCATTCACCCGAATTTGACGCGAACCAAATTCTACGGCCATATAACGTGTTAGAACCTCTACAGCGGCCTTCACCGCGGCATAAATGCTGTATCCCGGTAAAGTAAAGCGTACGAAGCCGGACGAAACGTTCAGGATACGACCGCCGTCTGCTATAAATGGCAACAGCTTCTGAGTCAGAAAAATTGGCCCCTGAAGATGCGTGTTGATTAGTGAGGTAAACTGCTCTTGTGTCGCATCAACAAAGTTTGAAAAGAGACCATTGCCGGCATTGTTAACGAGGAAATCGAAATGCTTGCGACCGAAATCAGCCGTCAGCGTTTCAATGACGGCGTTTAAAAAAGCCTGAAAACTGGTGACATCGGTAATGTCCAGCGGCAGCATTACTGCCTTGCCTCCTAGGGCTTCAATCTCTTGCTTCAGTGACTGAGCTTCTTCCTCGCTGCTGCGATAGGTACCAATGATGTGGACGCCGCGTTTGGCAAGGTGAAGTGCCATATTGCGGCCAAGGCCACGACTTGCGCCGGTGATGAGTGCAATCTTGTTAGTCATGAGTAGTCTCGCTTAGGTTATTAGACGCACCTTTCGATGCATTATTGACCCGCTCATAATAGGCAATGACCCGTTTGTAATCTACGCCGGATACGCTCATTATATTGCCTGATTGTCTCAATACATTGTGCGCGATCCCGGAACACGGGTATAATCTATTCATGAATAATTCTCTTGCTCCACATCTCGACATAGTCCTGCGACATGCGCCGCCGGGTTTGACCTGCACACGGATCCCACGTGTAGATATCTGTATCGGAAAAGGCTCTACAGACAAGACCCCCTGCCTGTATCGCTCGATGGTTTGCTTTATCCTTCAAGGCTCTAAGCGCATTGCCATTAATGAAAAGTTTCTGAGCTATGACAGTGAACAATATCTAATCAGTGCCCTTGATTTGCCTTTGATCGGACAAATATTTGATGATGAAGGAGGTCAGCCTTACGCTGCTATTTCACTGGTAATTGATCCGGCCATACTCGCAGAATTAGCGGCCTCCATAACGCCGATTTACGAGCGCGAACAAAATGGAATTGGTGTCATGATAAACCCCATGACCACTCCAATCAGCGATACGTTACTTCGCTTACTGTCATTACTTGATACGCCTGAGGATATCCCAGTTCTCGGTCCTATGCTCGAACGGGAATTGCTTTATCGTCTCTTACAGGGGCCGCAGGGACGACTGTTACGTCAGATTGCCCAACCCGATGGCGCGCTGAGTAGCATCCGGCGAGCCGTCGCCTGGATCAGAGACAATTACAATACCCGACTTCATATCGAAGCGTTGTGCGTAATAAGCGGCATGAGTCGGGCAAGCCTACATCGTCATTTTCTGTCGATGACGGGTCTCAGTCCTGTCCAGTATCAAAAGCAGCTCAGACTGCAGGAAGCTCGCCAGCTGTTACTTTCCGGAGAACACCGCGCGTCTGACGTGGCTTTTTTAGTCGGTTATGAAAGTGCTTCACAGTTTAGCCGTGAATATTTACGGCAATTCGGTGCACCGCCTGCACGCAACATGCGCGAGATACGTCAGGCGATCGGTACTTAATTCAGCAAGTCCTGCTTTATGAAAATAGAGGCTCTGAAGAAACATAATACGTTTTACTCACCTGCCGCCAGGATCTCATGCTGTTCCTAGATGTAGATAATACTTCCACCTATTCAAAGCTGGGTAGTCTGAGTCTAGTGTGGGATAGTTTCGCTTTTCCTGGCCCCCTTTACACTCCCCATCCCAGCACACAGTGACCACCAAAAATCATTCGACGAATCGCCAGTGAACCCAAGCAGACGGTGAACCTAGGCGGGGTTACACTGGCGTCATTCCGGTGTTTAAGGTGCTCACCGTTAACGTGGAGGTCGGTGGCAGCAATATTATGCACAAACTGTGAAATCTTGCTGCCACCTAGCAGTAAACGCCAGAGTCCATGCGAGTGCAACTTTCTCCATCGGTATACCCATCTCCGCTGCTAGCTGTTCCAGCGTGTCTAGAATTGTCCAATTGCGTTCTGTGAACTTAGTATCTCCGAATAAATTAGCGCGGCTAAGCCGCGTCGTATCGGCCTAGGCACCCGCCGCTGTATTCATCGTCATCCAGTTCGACAGGTTCCTCCGGGGAAGCATCTTAAATCCAGACGGGGGTCGCACCATTTGCATAGCGTTCGCCAAAGCCACCATGTGGAAGGATCTGCTCAATCGCGGCCAAATCAGCGGCCGTTAATGCAATGTCAGCAGCACCAGCGTTTTCAGCAACACGCTCCTGCCTGCGCGATCCCGGGATCGGTACAATGTCATCGCCCTGAGCCAGCAGCCACGCCAGCGCGAGTTGGGACACGCTGATCCCCTTATATCGGGCAATTTCGGTCAGGCGATTAACAGCATCGAGGTTCTTATCGAAATTACCGGGCTGCCAGCGCGGGTCCGTGCGGCGCATGTCATCCTCATCATACTCAGCGGCGGGTTTGGCCGACCCAGTGAGGAAGCCTCTACCCTGTAATGGTCTAATGAAACTGTAGAGATTTATAGCTTAAAATAAGCCAAATCTTAAAGGTATTTATTATGATTAGAAAATCGAAAGTCACTGTCAGCCCGCTGCAAAAATTAGAATATGCCAAGCTGATGGTCGAACAGGGTTACACCAACAAGCAAATTGAAGATATGTCTGGTGCAGGTAAATCTGCGGTGTCTCGATGGAAAATCCAGTACCAGGCTGAATTAGCGGGTAAAACCCCAGAAAATGCCAAAGCATTCACTGAAGAACAACGAAAAATTCAACTCTTAGAAGCTCAACTAAAACAAGCAATGAGGGATAATGACATCCTAAAAAAGGCTGCAGCTTTCTTCATTCGAGACAATCAAAACTTAAAATGATCCGCGAAGTAAAGAAAGCAAATCTAGGCTTTAGAATGAGTGAGTTGTGCCGAGTATTCGAGCTCAGTTGCAGTAGTTTATATTACAAACCGATCCCCCAAAGCGCTGAAAAGCAGGCACGGATACAATTAGTAGAACAAGCGTTCTCTGACTCAAATTCGACGTATGGTAAACGTCGAATACAGGCAGACTTAGTCGATTTAGATTGTAAGGTAGGGGTTTACGCTATTGCTAGCATAATGAAAAGTATGGGGTTAATAGCGATTAGGCCAAAGAAAAAGCATTACTATCCTAACTCAGGTGATGAGCAAGTTTACGCACCTAATTTGCTCAAGCGGCAGTTTAACCCTACGACGTATAATACTCATTGGGTGGGTGATATTACCTACATAAAATCCCATCAAGGGTGGAGTTATTTAGCTTGTGTGCTTGATTTAGGCACCAAAGAAATTGTTGGGTATGCCTTATCAAGCCAACCCAATGCAGCGTTAGCGACAGCGGCCTTAAATAACGCGCTACAACGCCAGAGGCCAAATACACAGGCGTTGATGCTTCACTCTGACCAAGGTTGCCAGTACTCGGCTAAGGTGTTCAGAGAAAAGCTAAGGGGCTTAGGTATTGAACAAAGTATGAGTCGTAGAGGAAATTGTTGGGATAATGCGGTGATGGAACGATTTTTTAGGAGCTTAAAGACTGAACGATTAAACCATTTAGCCTTTATCAATCACAGCTCTGTAGTGAGCGTGGTTGAGCAATATATCCAGTTTTACAATTACAAACGTAGGCATTCAGCAATAGATTATAAG
>NZ_FTNN01000021.1 GCF_900156405.1 Shewanella morhuae | reverse complement strand
AGAGAGCTGTAGCCTTTTTTAGGATTTCTTTCTCAAGGTTAATACGCTCAATTTCTCGTTTAAGTGCCCTTATTTCAATCTGCTCAGGCGTCATGGGTGAGGCTTTAGGAGCAATCCCTTGGCGCTCGATCTGAAGCTGCGTTACCCACTTACTGACCGTTGATTTACCTACGTTCATGGCTTTGGCTGCCGCTTCTTGTGTATAGCCCTGGTCAATGACTAATTGGGCAGTTTCGAGCTTAATCGCTGCGCTATATCGTGCACGTTTACTTTTATTCATTTTGTCACCTAAATTCGCTATGAATGAGATCATAACATTTCTTATTAGGTGGCCAAATTCACTATGCCACTACAGTGGGAGTCTAAAGTTGTAGTTGATTCTGCAATCGGCAAATTATTTAGTGATTGTAAAAACGCATTTACTTTAGTCGATGGGTTATATCCAAATATTGGGTGCGGTGCTGAATGATGTTTCTGTTCATCTAAAAGTCTTCTTTTCACTTCAAGACAAACACTTACTAGTTCATCAAGTAACTTGAGTTCTGCTGGTTTGTACTCAACGCGATCTTCTTTGGAAATATAATGTACTGCTGACTTCGAATCGAAAATACGAATGGACTTTAACTCTGGGCTATCCTCTCCATCCTTTTCCCATATATAAGGGATCGGCTCTCCACCTGCTGAGCTAAAACACAGTGTGGCTTGAGGATTTTCAGTCGATGGCTTGAAAATATTCGTCAGGATATTAGGGACCTCGCCACGAGTTAGACACGCGCTTTTTAGGATTTTTGCATAACTAGATTTACCCGCACCATTGTCCCCATAGACGACTGTTAAACCATTAGGGGCGAAGTTTAGGGTTTGGCCTGGTACAAGAGATGAAACGTTCCGAACCATACCTAGGGAAAGTAAATTTATAGAGTGTTCTTCAACATCGAATCCCATTACTTTTACTGGTGATATATTTGCTGGATAGATCTGATCTTTTAGTAAGAGTCCAAATTCCATTTTTGCAAGGTTATATAAGACATCAACAAATTCAGGTTTGATCTCTCCATGGCCTAAAGCTATGCGAATAGCGTGACGCCACCAAAGCGGTCTACCATCCTGATTAACCCATTCAACGACCTTTGCTACTTGTGACATAACGATATCCTATTTCATTAGCTTAAATTTGGTAACGGCAGCAGTCTTTAATGGTTGTTACTTGGTTCAATAAATGTAGGGCTTGTTTCGTCGGTATTTCCTTTGCGCTCAGCCCATTTATTTCCCACTTTTCTTTGCGCGCTTTATGTCTCTGACCAAAACCATTGATTTATTCGGTTTTCGTATTTCGAAGAGATCTATAGCCGCGAATAGATCTACAAGCTTTTTGAAACCATAGTTTCTTTGGTCGAAAGAGCTGTGGTTAGATATATGAGCGCCTATTGGACCGAGTTGCGCCCAACCATTTTCTTCTTCGGTTGCTTCAATCGCTTGACGCAGCATGTTGATTAGCTTGGTGTCGCTTTTCAGATTGCACTTTTGCAGGGCGATTGGTTTGGGAGGTTGGGGGGCTTTAGCTGTCTCGGATTGGGCCTTTGACTGCTCTGCGGTTTCTACCTGAATGGTTGCGTCTGCCTCTTCTGGTTCTATTACCGATACAGGCTCTGCGTCGAGGTAGAGGAAGCGAGAGCAGCTATTCACAAAAGCGGCTGGTGCTTTACGTTCTCCGAAACCAAAAACGGTTTTGCCGTCAGCTAAGGCTCGGGTTACCAAAGGGGTAAAATCGCAATCCGAGGATATCAGACAAATAATGTCGATATCTTTTGTATATAGAATGTCCATCGCATCAATGACTAGCGCAATATCACTGGCATTTTTACCCTTGGTTAAATCGAATTGTTGAATAGGCTGAATGGCATATTCATGCAGGATATCTTCCCATGGCTTTAGGTTCGGGCTTTTCCAGTTACCATAAGCCTTTCGAATACTGATTAATCCGTGTTTTGCAAGCTCAGCGAGTACCACATCAAACTTCTTGGCTGGCGCGTTATCAGCATCAATGAACACCGCAATTTTTTCTTTATTCTGCATTTTTGTTCCAACGAATGTGGTTGTTTTTAGTCGTTCATTAAGAAGATAAGTTGGTTTGAGCTTTGAAGTTAATGATGATTGCTTTTTATCCAATGATTTAAGCACGCTACCGCCCATGGCTCTTGCTACCAGACAGCAAATACAGACAATAAATTTTAATAAAAACAATAATAAAGCTATCAGTCTGTGGTTTGTAAAACCTTAAACTGAATCACAATTAGTTCAGAGGGGGAGCATCTTTAAGGAGAGGTATAGAAAGCTTTTCCTTGCCTTGTTCGCTTTTCTAGAGCGGATCTTCCCTGATTTATTTATATATCGCCATATTTTATTAGCGAGATTTTCGCTAACACCAAACTAGCGTTGATTGATTAAGTAATTGCTTAAGTGTTGTTTATCAATCAAAAATTTAAACTAGCGTACAGCATATGGTGAATCGCAACAATAGTGAGTTGTTGCCCAGTAAACCAAAGACGGAATATGCATCTTTTTATCAAATAGCACGCAACACCAAAGCGATAGACGTTAATTTAACGAGCCATCCATTGTTAAATTTGCAGAGTGTATGCTTATAAAAAGGCATACAGATAACTGGAGAGTTGGTTGAATTAAGCATTGGCATGTAAGTGACCGTTGACGGCATGGATGCCGTCGTCGAGCCCTCATGGATGAGTTTATGGCGTGTCACTGGAATGACAGTGCTTAATAATCAGCTTCCGCTGTTAAGCAGCAAACGAGCAGCAAAAGAATTTAACGAGCCATCCATTGTTAAATTTGTAGAGTGTATGCTTGTAAAAAAGGCATACAGATAACTGGAGAGTTGGCTCGATTAAGCATTGGCATGTAAGTGACCGTTGACGTCATGGATGCTCTTTCACATTTATGTGATCGCGGCATTTGCACTTCCGTATGCAGCAGATGCCGTCGTCGAGGCCTCATGGATACTTTTTGTGAAATAAAAGGGGTGGCGTGTCACTGGAATGACAGTGCTTAATCATCAGCTTGATTTACTTTGGCTATTAAGCCGCAAACGAGCAGCAAAATAGTCTGCCAACCTTTGAAAGATCGAAAGCGAGGACTGACACATTTCTTTCTGAGTTATTTACAAAAAAATATAGGTATCTTTGTGTATTCCAAGCTTTGGCGGTGGTTCAATAAGTCTAATTACATAGCTTAATCACATAAGAAGAAGGATGTATCGATGAACGATGAGCAATACGAGAAAGGGCTTGAGGTGCGTCGTGCTGTGATGGGCGATAGCTATGTAGATAAGGCGCTCAGTAGTGCGACGGATTTTACGCAACCGCTGCAAGATTTAGTTACGGCCAATTGCTGGGGTGAGGTTTGGGTGCGTGATGTCATTTCAAGGCAAACGCGCAGTTTGATTACCATTGCGACGCTGGCGGCATTAAAGGCACCGACTGAGTTGAAGGGGCATGTGCGGGGCGCGCTAAACAATGGCTGCTCGGTTGAAGAAATTCAAGAAGTCTTACTGCATTGCACCGTTTACTGCGGTATGCCCGCGGGGATTGAGGCTTTTAGAGCGGCAAAAGAGGCGATTGAGGAGTGGCAGGCGCAAAATAGTTAGCTCTCAACTGATGACTGTTTAGCATCAATGCTTTTGATATTTCATCGTTTTAACATTCGCTAGGGGAGTTGAGTTACGCGTATTCCCCTAGCGCACGATGGCGACAGACTTCAAAAGTCGGCGCTTATTGTTGCAGTTTGGCTTTTGCGGCTTCTACTTTTGAGAAATCCAAACCGAGTTCGAGTACGGCTTCTTTAATCAAGGCAGGTTTCTGCATCACTAACCCCAGCAGTTGTTGTAATTTTTCGGCAGGGATACCTAATTGACCGAGCGTGCCCATCGCCATTAATGGATTTTCGGTTAATGTTTGAAATAGCTCGTGAATTTTAGCGTCGCTGACGTTATGTTCTTTTAAGATGGCAATAATGGGGTTCATTACAATACCTTGTTGATATGAAAGTTAAACAGGTGCCGATTTTATCACAGTTCTGTCAGAGTGGTTGCCTCATACCAGCTTGACCATTACATTATACAGCCCCTTATCTATGCCATTCAGCGCATTAGATTTTATTCCCAATAAGCTTTACTCTGATGACTTATCCCTTATTAATCTACTGATAAAAGCCTGAGCTATTTTCGTGCTAAGTGATTGTGTTACTTAACAGGATTGCTTTGTGCAATTACGTTATGCCGCTTTTATCATCCCCTTAAAAATAGAAGGAACTGTGGTTATGCTTGATGTTGTCGCGAACCAAGACAAAAGTATTGTGGTTAAACAGTTGCGATATGGGCGTGACAATGAGGTGCTAGTCGTTGATGAATGGCAATTACATCCTGCAGAGCACTGGGCGATTTTTGCGACCGATAGTTACAGTGGTTCTTTGCTTGGGCGGATATTAACCGGTGACATTCAGCCCGATGAAGGGACGATTACTGGCCTGCCGCAACGTATCGGTTGGGTGTCACTGGGGCAGCAGCAAGCATTGCTGGAGCGCGAGTTAGAAAAAGACGAATTAGATTACGGCTCAAGTGTCGAATCCTTAGTGCTTGAATGCTGCCAAGATGCTAGCCAACTCCCAGTGCTATTACAAAAAGTGGGGCTTGAACATTTGCGTTTGCGTGGTTTTCAGCTGTTATCAACTGGCGAGACGCGCCGAGTTATGCTAGCGCGGGCACTGGCAATTTTGCCACAATTGCTGATCTTAGATGACCCTTACGCAGGGCTTGATATTGAGCATCAAACGAGTTTATCTGAGCTACTGAGTGAGGTAGCTGAGCATACTCAGTTGCTGATCATTACCTCACGCCAAGAAGAATTGCCGCCGTGTATCAGCCATGTGGCGCTGTTTAATGGCGAGATGCTCAAATCGGGGCAGAG
Source organism: Shewanella morhuae (assembly GCF_900156405.1). Lineage (GTDB taxonomy): Bacteria > Pseudomonadota > Gammaproteobacteria > Enterobacterales > Shewanellaceae > Shewanella > Shewanella morhuae. Next base: position 48,457 of record NZ_FTNN01000021.1, on the reverse strand, counting down.
TGTGCATAAGCTCAGTCCGCCTATGACAATTGAGCAATGGCACAAGCATCCGGTGATGGCGCAGCTTAATGCGTTATCGGCGCAGCGCAGCGATGAACTATTGGCCTTGATGGAGCGGCAACGGCATAACGCCGAGGCGTTTTCCCCTCTGGTCGAGATTAAAAATGGTAAAGTGGAATATGTCAGTGGGCTGATTTTTAGCGGTGTGAATTGGCGCATCGAAGCGGGGCAGCATTGGCAAGTTCGCGGGCCAAATGGTTGTGGTAAAAGCACTTTGCTGGGGCTGATTTTAGGTGACCACCCCCAATGCTATAGCAACGACATTACGCTTTTTGGCCGTCCTCGTGGAAGTGGCGAGAGCATTTGGCAAATTAAACAACGGATTGGCATAGTGTCGTCGGCGCTGCATTTGCAATATCGCGTTAGCTGTTCGGCATTAGATGTGCTGCTTTCAGGCTTTTTTGACTCGATTGGTTTGTACCATAAACCCACTAAACCTCAGTTAGATTTGGCGAAGGAATGGCTAACCATTTTGCATATGAGCGGGCTTGCGAGCACGAGTTTTAAGAAGCTCGATTATGGTCAACAGCGATTATTGCTTATAGGCCGCGCCTTGATTAAACAGCCATTATTGCTGATTTTAGATGAGCCGTATCAAGGCTTAGATTTTATCAATCGCAGCTTAGTGATGCGGGCGCTGGAGATGATAGCTGAGCATCATCTGAGTCAGTTGTTGTACGTGTCGCACCATAGGGAGGATGCATTGCCCGCTATTCATAATTTCGTGGATTTTATTAAGCAGGGCGATGGCTATTCGGTGCAGGTGAGTTATGGCGAATCTAAGGATTGAGCAAGACTTAATAAACAGCCACTGCCAAGTCATGGCTGTTTACCAGTTTGCTGAGCTTGCTATTTCACTAGCGCTAACCCGCATCAGCACACCCTTTGTAACAATTCCTCGGTGCTTAAATGCATTTTAAGGGCTGCCTGATTTGGCTTGAGTTGGTATCGTATAGGCCATGTTTAGCGTCAGTCTAAAGCGCTACTGCTGTTGTGTGTATCCATCTAAAAATAATAAAGGAATCTCCATTATGCCTTATTGGCTCAGGGCAACTGCCATCCTGTGGGCTGGCTGCTCGGCGCTTGCTGTTGCGGCGCCCACTACATCCGTATCTTCACACTTTGATCCACAAACCTTGTTTGCGCCGCTATCGCTACCTTATCCTGCAACGGCGTTGCGTAATGGCGCGGGCAAGCCCGGGGCAATGTTTTGGCAGAATCGTGTCGATTACAGTTTGCACGCCACTATTGATACACAAAACGATAAGTTAAGCAGCAAAGAAGTCATCACCTACACCAATAACAGTCCCGATGCCTTACCAACGCTGTGGGTGCAGTTAGATCAAAACATGTACCGTAAGGATTCGCGCAGCACTGTGGCGTCCGAATGGCGCCGTGATCAATTTACCGATGGATATCAATTCGATAAGGTCACAGTGTTGATCGGCGGTAAACGCTATGATGCTAAATTCTTAATCGATGATACCCGTATGCGGGTGGATTTGGCTGAGCCTCTGGCGGCGAATGGCGGCAAGCTACAGTTGCAGATTGATTACAGCTATCAAGTTCCCGGCGTTTGGGGCGGCCGCACTTCAGTCACACCGTCGAGCAATGGCAAAATTTTTGAAATCGCCCAGTGGTTTCCACGCATGGCGGTGTATGACGATCTCCATGGTTGGAACAACAATCCCTACATAGGCTCTGAGTTTTACTTGGAATACGGCACCATAGATTACACGGTCACAGTGCCGGGTAACTATTGGGTGGTGGGATCTGGCGAGTTAGTGAATCCAAAAGATGTGCTAACTAAAACCGAGCAGCAGAGATTCGCTGCGGCCAAGCAAAGTGATAAAACTGTGTATATCCGCACCTTAGCAGATCTTGCTAAAACCGACAGTCGCCCAAGCGCGGACAAAACCTTAGATTGGCATTTTCGTATGGAGCACACCCGCGATGTGGCCTTTGCGGCATCCCACGCATTTGTGATTGATGCGGCGCGAATTAATCTACCCAATGGTAAAACGTCGCTGGCGATGTCGGCTTATCCCGCCGAAGGTGTGGGCTCGAATAAATGGGATCGCGCCACTGAGTATGTGAAAGCTAATATCGAGCATTTTTCCCAATGGTATCCCTATCCTTGGCCTGCAGCGGTCAACCTCGGCGGTCAGGGCGCTGGCATGGAATATCCCGGCATAGTGTTTGATGGCATGGACGATAAGGACGATCTGCTGTTTTGGATAACCGCCCATGAACTTGGCCATAACTGGTTCCCTATGATTGTGGGCTCAGACGAACGTCGCCACGCCTTTATGGATGAAGGGTTTAATACCTTTATCGATGTGTATGCCTCGGATGCCTTTAATCATGGCGAGTTTGCCCCTAAACGCGACAGCGAATATGCGCCTAAGGGCGGCAATCCTGTAGATGAAATCTTGCCTGTGTTGGCTGATGTAGAAGCGCCTACTCTGATGGCACCCTCGGAAGCGGTTGCAGAAACCTATCGCCATTCAGTGAGTTACTTTAAAGGTGCATTAGGGTTGGTCTTGCTACGTGAGCAGATTTTAGGGCCAGATAGATTCGATCCAGCCTTTAAAGAATACATTGCCACTTGGGCGTTTAAGCATCCTACGCCATCGGACTTTTTCCGCTTTATGGAAAGCGCCGCAGGTGAAGATCTCGCATGGTGGTGGCGCGGCTGGTATCTCAACAATTGGCAGCTGGATATGGCGGTTACTGGTGTAAAAGCTGTGGATGATAAACATGGCAAAGGCACAGCTATTAGTCTGACCAGTAAACAAAAGTTGGTTATGCCTGTCACGCTGCGTTTGCAATATGTCGATGGGACGAGTGAGGATTTTCGTATTCCGGTTGAAACTTGGATGCACCGTGTTTCGCCAACGATTGTCTTACCTGTCACTAAATCCGTTAAAACGGCAACACTGGATCCCGAACATAAATTACCCGATGCCGACCGCAGCAATAATAGCCTGATTTTGTAATTGGTTTAGTTTCTAAAATCCCCAAAGCGCCCTAGTGGCGCTTTTTTTATAGGATTTTTTGCTGGTTGTTACAATGGGTTTTTACTGAAATCACATCTATAACAATGGCTTAGTGTTTGTTTTTTGCAGGAGCTGCTTGGGTTTGCACTTAGCTTGAGGTGGTTAATTAGCCATGCTTGATATAACTAACTGTGAGCTGTGTTGCAGTTTGTTATGCCACTGGCGTGAATAATAGTTTCTGGCCTAGGCCAGAAACTTGGCGGTTCTTATGGTTCATCAATTGAACTTAGCTATTGAACTTAGTTATCAAGCTTACGAATCGTCTATATCCATTTACTGCGTTGACTAAGTGCTCCAGAGTTTTGCTATTTGTGCACAAGACGTGCACAAAAATCTAAAGCACGATTTCAATAGATAAAGACTATTTCAAAACTATTTTAAGATATTAAAACTATGCCAAGACCCAAAAAATGCCGTCAATTATCGAGTTGTGTGCCCTGTAGCCTCTTTAAGCCTAATGGGATCCCAGCGGTTGAATTAACCCATATTCAGCTAGAGGCCGATGAGTTTGAGGCCCTCGAATTGGGGGATGTTAAAAGATTAAGCCAGCTCGAAGCTGCAGCCATGATGGGGATCTCTCGGCAAACCTTTGGATACCTGCTCGCCAATGCCCGTAAAAAAGTGGCGACGGCGATTACTCAAGGTCAGGTCTTGAGGTTGCCAACCCAAACAGACAAGGATTTATTATGATTATTGCCATGCCAATGAGCCGCGAACGGCTCGCCAGTCACTTTACTAAAGCCATGCAAATTGGTTTTTATAACGAACAGTTTCAGCTGATTAAACTGGTTGATAACCCTGCGCTTGAGGGTGACTGTAGTGCGAAAAAAGCCATGCTTGAGCTGATTATTCAACAGGGTACCGATATTGTGATTGCCCAGAATATCGGTGAGCGCATGTTAGGAAAGTTGCTCGATACGGGGATTAGCGTGAGTAAAGGCAGTGCCAGTCAAACTGTGGCGACTTTGCTTGCACAAACGGTGGATCTTAATCTTAGGTTGACGGATGCATCCCAAGGTCGCGTTTCACTAAAACATGCCGCTAAAGGTGGATGTTGTCACTCTACAGGAGGCGGTTGTGGTTGCGGTAGTAAAGCTAGTCCATCACGCCTTATAGAAGCACCAGCAGCGCAGGTAAAGTTTGATAAGTCAGTGCATTACGCAGGCTTTAGACCGCTGACGCACAAGTAATCCCAGTGCTAATTCTGGATTATTCCATCTCGATTAAACCTATTCCGTCACGATTAAACCATAGGGGCGTGCAAGCGCCTCTTTTATATCCGCTAGCGAAAATACTTTAGAAAACCGTCCAAAGGTTTTGCCATAAAACACACATTCCACCACAGGCAGGGTAAATACATTGTGGCTCGCCGCTATCTCAGCTTGGGCTTGGCAATCAATATAGGCCATCTGCATCAGCGGGAACGCTTGCGCTAACATCTCAGCAATTCTTGGTTTGAGCGTTTGGCACACGCCGCAGTGTGGCGCGCCAAATAACAACAGCACCGCCGTATGCTCGGTTAACATGGACTCAAGCATCTCAGGTGAATCAATGTGCGTGATGATATCAGTGTGCATGTGAGGCTCAAATTTTCATATGTTTATCACTATTCCAGACTATCAATGCGGCGTATGTCTTAGCCACACCACTGACGTTCACAGGGAATGCCGTCACCGTTGCCATCCATTTGAGTATTGGGGCAATGTTGGATATAGAATGTCGCTTCTGCGCAGGAACTCATGTGGCTGCAATGGGTTTTACCCGCTTCACATTGGAATCTTGGCGTTGCAGGTGTTTGTGTTCTTGTTTCATTAAGTGGCATTTGTTTAATATCATCATTGGTCAGTATGGGGGCTTCATTGAATGCTTGATATTTTTGATAGCCGAATACTCCAATCGCAATGATCACCAACAGCGGTATTATGCTGTTTAAGGATGATTTACGTGAGCGATGAGGGGTTTGGTAGCGACTATTAATATTTTCACTACCAGAATGGGAGCGTGGCGTTGGGCTTGACGCAACAATGGCCACGCCTTCAATTGAGGCGATAATGGCTTTTATTTTGCCGTCACTTTGCACTTCTGTTTGATACAAAATGCTGTCGCCCACGATTGGTTTTCTCGCCATCTTTTTCAGCGCTGAAATGTGAATAAACACATCCTGTGCATTGTTTTTTTCTGGCTGAATAAAGCCAAATCCCTTTTCATCGTTCCAGCGTACTAATACGCCTCTTTCCATGAGCATGATTAATGTCCTTAGTTTAAGTCTGCGCTTAAGTTACTTAGCCCAAATAATTTTTGCAATTTTTATCTTTTACTTTAACAGTTTAGAAATCAATGATATTGCGATTGGTGGGATTTAAGCTTTTTAGCAACGTTGGTTTTATGTTATGCAGCGCTTAATTAGTCGTCAAATTCAGTAGTCAAATTGGTAATGTATTTCATCTCTATTCATTAAATACGCTAAAGAAACGTGATATATCGACGGACATTTTGTCCTTCAATGAATAAAAATGTGCGATATCGCACAAAGAAAGCGAACTCTCCTGTCTGTTGTTGATTTTTTGTTCGTCAGAGTTTGAACAAGATCTGTTTTTTAGCTGCCATTAGCAGGTTAAATCGGCACCATTGATCATCAGTATGAGGATAAAAGGATGAAACTGGTTTTCTGGTTATTCCCACTTTGTGGTTTATCAAGTGTCGTTATTGCCGAAACAGCTACGGATAATATTGAACGACTTGAGGTTCATGGCAGACAAATTAATACCTTAGGCCATAGTACATCCGCATCGGAGGGGATTGTTGGTGCGGCAGAAATCGCCAGTCGTCCTTTATTGCGTACTGGAGAAATTTTAGAATTTGTTCCCGGGATGATAGTGACTCAACACAGTGGTTCGGGTAAGGCGAATCAGTATTTCTTACGCGGCTTTAACTTGGATCATGGTACCGATTTTAATACCAAAGTTGACGGTATGCCGGTCAATATGCGTACCCATGGACATGGCCAAGGTTACACCGATCTTAACTTTGTGATCCCAGAACTTTTGGGTGAAATCCGCTATGCCAAAGGGGCTTATTATCCTGAGGTGGCCGATTTTTCCGGTGCGGGTGCCGCCCAATTGCTGCTGGCGGAACAATTACCCCACAACCAAGTGGGTGTGACTTTGGGGGAATATGGTTACCAGCGGCTGGTGGCGACGCAGGAGTTAAACACTGATATGGGGCGGTTTATTCTTGGCGGTGAGGTACAAGCCTATGATGGTCCGTGGACGGATATTGATGAGGATGTGAGTAAAGTCAGTTTGGTGGCGCGTTATTTAACTCGGCTCGGTGAGGGTGACTTAAGCGTCACTATGATGGCCTATGACAACAGCTGGAATTCGGCGGATCAGATCCCCGCCCGCGCGGTAGATTCTGGATTAATCGATTTTTACGGCTCGTTAGATAAAGACGTCGGCGGTGATTCAAGCCGCTATAGCGTGTCAGCCAATTACGATGCGGGCGATTGGCAGGGAAATGTGTATGCCATTCGCTCGACCATGAATTTATTCTCTAATTTTACCTACTTCTTAAACGACCCCGTTAATGGCGATGAGTTTGAACAAGTCGATGAGCGTACGCTTTGGGGTGGCGATCTGAAACGCGACTGGCAGACTTACCTTGGCGGCACTCAACTGAATTACAGTGTGGGCGGCGATGTACGTTATGACGATATTGGCGCAGTGGGTTTGTATAACACTAAGGCGCGACAAAGGTTGAATACGGTCAGGCTTGATGAAGTGCAAGAGTTGTCGAGCGGCATATTTGGCAAGGTGGAGTGGCTGCCCGCAGAGCAATGGCGCTTCAACCTTGGGCTGCGTTACGACTATTTTGATGTGCAGGTCGACAGTGATAATCCACTGAACAGTGGCGATGCGTCCGATGGTATGTTCAGCCTTAAGGCGGGCGCTTCCTATTTGTGGAGCGATAATCTTGAGTTATATGTAAATGCAGGCCAAGGGCTACATTCGAATGATGCCCGTGGTGCGACCATTAACGTCGATCCCGTGAGTGGCGATGAGGTCGAGAAAGTCGATCTGCTCGTGCGCTCCAATGGCGGCGAATTTGGGGTGAAATATTATGATAGGGACTTTATCAATTTCTCCGCCGCGCTTTGGTATCTGCAATTAGACTCAGAACTCGTGTTTGTCGGCGATGCAGGTAACACTGAACCGAGTCGCGCATCTGAACGTTATGGTGCTGAATTAACGGCTTATTATTGGCTGAATGATGCCATCAGTATCGATATGGAGTTGGCTTGGACCAATGCGAGATTCACTGAAAATGAAATCGAAGAGGGCAAGTATATCGATGGCGCGGTTCCTTTTGTTGCCAGTGCGGGCATCACCTATCGACCCGACGGCGATGGCCTGTATTCGAGTGTACGCGTGCGCCACCTTGGCGAGCGGGTGCTCGACAGTTTCAATGATCACAAGGCCGATGCGACCACATTAGTTAACCTCGCGCTAGGATACGAGTTCCGCCGCTTCGACACTAAGCTTGAGCTGCTCAATGTGTTCGATAGTAAAGATCACGACATAGATTACTTCTATGCCTCACGCCTACCCGGTGAAGCTGCCGAAGGCGTTGAAGATCAGCATTATCATCCTGTTGAGCCGCGTATGGTAAGAGTGAGCGTGAGTTACCATTTCTAAGATTACCCCTTCCTTTGCTAAGTTTGGCCACCATGTTGGTGGTCAAACTTAACGTCTGGCATATTGTTAGTTGAAATAAATCTGACACTTAGTTGCAATAAAACCGCCATCCAAATCACGCCTATTCGTCACATAAATGCCTGAAAATCGTGTCGCCTCTACAGGGAATACCCTCATACACTCAATAATAAATCGGTGATGAACGTGATGAATATTAAACGGATCGCTGCAGCTATCTCCTGCAGCTTAATGACGGTTGTAGCCCATGCTGCAGTCCTGCCCGCAACACAAACAGACAGCCAGTGGTTTAAAGACAGTGCGGCAAACGTGGTGGCTAAAGCCCAAGTCGACACTAAAAAAACCGCTAAAAATGTGATTTTATTTGTCGGTGACGGCATGAGTATTTCGACGCTAACGGCAGCCCGTATTCTGCAAGGGCAGGATAAAGCTGACAACCAAGGCGGCGAAGAAAACTTCTTAAGTTTCGAACAGTTCCCCCACACGGCGTTAGTGAAAACCTATAACACTAACCAACAAACGCCAGATTCTGCGGGCACTATGACGGCCATGGCGACAGGCGTTAAAACCAAGGCGGGTATTATCTCTATTTCAGATACCAGCTTACGTGGTAACTGTTTGTCTTCAAAAGGCAATGAACTTGTTTCTCTGGTCGACCTTGCTAATGCCAAAGGATTATCAACAGGCATAGTCACTACGGCGCGTTTAACGCACGCCACGCCAGCGGCAACCTATGCCAAAACCCCTGAGCGCGATTGGGAAGGCGATTTCAACTTACCTGCCGAAGCGGTTGCGAACGGTTGTACCGACATCGCAAGCCAATTGGTGATGCGCGATGAAGCTAATTCGTTAACTGTGGCATTAGGTGGCGGCCGTAGCTACTTTCTACCCACAACAGTGAAAGATGGCGAGAACAAAGCCGGTAAACGTAAAGACGGTAAAGACTTAACTAAAGCTTGGGTCGATAATTTCAGCAAATCTGCTTATGTGTGGGACAAAAAAGGCTTCGACGCCATTGATGCTGCCAACACAGATCATTTACTCGGCCTATTCAATCCATCACACATGGAATACGAAGCAGACCGCGCTGATGACGTCGGTGGTGAGCCATCACTAACTGAAATGACCGCTAAATCCCTCGATATTTTGAAGAAGAACGACAAAGGCTACTTGCTGATCGTTGAATCTGGCCGTATCGACCACGGTCACCATGCGGGCAATGCGAGCCGCGCGTTGACCGATGCGGTTGAATTATCTAATGCAGTGAAAGCGGCAATGGATGCAACGAGCAGCGATGATACCTTGATCATGGTAACAGCGGATCACAGCCATGTGTTCACTATCGCAGGCTACCCAAAACGCGGTAACCCTATCTTAGGTTTAGTGCATAACGTCGATGGCACATTAGCGACGGCGAATGACAACAAGCCTTACACCACGCTGGCTTATACCAACGGCCCAGGTGCTGTGGTGGGTGTGCGTGACGACTTAACCTCAGTCGATACACAAGATAAAGATTTTATGCAACAAGCGCTTATCCCAATGGAAAGTGAGACTCACGCCGGTGAAGACATCAGCTTACATGCCAGAGGTCCAGGTGCAAATCTGGTTCAGGGCGTGATTGAGCAGAACGTGATCTTCCACATTATCAACCAAGCGCAGCAGCTTGGCGGCACTAAGTACTAATCACTCATTAGTTACTGAGTCCTCACTTTTGGAGCAAAAAATGAATAAGAAATTACTAGTAGTCGCGATTTCAGCCATGCTGGGTTTAGCCGCATGCGGTAGCGATGGTGATAACGGTACCGCGGGAACACCGGGTAGCAATGGATCAAATGGGGCGAACGGTAGCAACGGTAAAGATTGGACTGCTGTTAACCAGTGGTATATCGATGCACAAGCTCGCGTGACCAAAGCAGAAGGCTTAACGGTTAACAATGATGTTGGCGCCGCTAAAAACGTGATCCTGTTTGTGGGTGACGGTATGGGCGTATCAACCATTACTGCCGCACGTATTTTAGAAGGCCAGCTAAAAGGCAAAACAGGTGAAGAAAACTCGTTATCTTTCGAAACTCTGCCTTATGTGGGTCTTTCTAAAACCTATAACGTTGACGGCCAAACGCCAGATTCTGCAGGCACTATGTCGGCGATGATGACAGGTGTAAAAACTGACGTGGGCGTGATTTCACAAGCTGAAGGCGTAGTACGCGCTAACTGTGCTTCGACTAAAGATCAAAATCTTGTGACATCACTTGAGCTTGCCGCAATGGCGGGAATGGCAACGGGCGTGGTAACGACTGCGCGTTTAACCCACGCAACTCCAGCGGCGACTTACGCCCATGTGCCAGAACGTGATTGGGAAGCAGATTCAAACCTACCTGCAGAAGCTGTGACTAACGGCTGTAAAGATATCGCCGCGCAAATGCTCGACTTTAACTACGGCAGCGGTCTTAACGTGATGATGGGTGGCGGTCGCCGCGCCTTTATTCCTAAGACGACCGTTGATCCAGAAGGTAAAGCGGGTAAGCGTAACGACGGTCGTGACCTCACTGCTGAGTGGATGAACAAATACACTAACGCCGCTTACGTGCAAGACAGGGACGGTTTCCTCAGTGTGGATGCGGCAAGCACAGATCATTTGCTTGGCCTATTCAACTCATCGCACATGGAATACGACTACGATCGTAAAGAAGCCGGCGTGACTGGCGAGCCATCACTGGCGGAAATGACGGCTAAGTCGATTGATATTCTGAAGAAAAACTCAAAAGGCTTCGTGCTGATTGTTGAAGCTGGCCGTATCGACCACGCTCACCATGCAGGTAATGCGGCGCGTGCGCTGTATGACACAGTGGCATTGTCTGAAGCTGTGCGTGTGGCGATGGAAAAAACCTCGGCAAACGATACCTTGTTAATGGTTACAGCGGATCACAGCCATGTGTTTACCATCGCAGGTTATCCAACTCGCGGTAACCCTATCCTAGGTCTAGTGAAGTCTAACGACGCCAACGGCGTTGCTGAAGTGACTAACTCTACCGATGCTAACGGTTTGCCATATACCACAGTCGGTTACGCTAACGGCATGGGCTATGCGTCATTAGCAACAGGTGGCGATGAGCGTTACAACTTCCCAGTGGACGCTGGTCGTAAGGACTTGAACTTTGTTGATACCCAAAGTGCCGGATTCCACCAAGAAGCCCTAGTGCCATTAAGCGATGAGACCCATGCTGGGGAAGATGTAGCGATTTTCGCCCGCGGCCCAAGTTCGGATCTTATCCAAGGTACGGTTGAGCAGAACCACATTTTCCACGTGATGAACCGCGCGGCAAATTTAGTGGCTAAAGCTGATGAAGCGGCTGCCGTTAAGTAAGACCCGCTTAGTCTCTGCATAGTGAAGTAAGAAATAGTGCACTAAGAAATAGTGAAGTAAGACATAGTGCAGAAATAGTTAAGTAAAAGCAGTGCCGATGGATGGCATACGTCATCCATCGGCCTTTAGCCTAACGATTTAACATACTAAAGCGTTTACCAAAGCTTAAGTGTTGACCCTGTTCAGCAAGTGAGAAGTCTAATGAAAAACCGTCTATTGGCTCTAATGTTATCCTGCTTAGTTCTGCCAAATGTTGCTATGGCAGCGCAAGAGGCTCAGTGTCCAACGCTACAAGCCGAGCATTTAAAGGCTCAATATCAAGTGACCAATGGCAAGGGCCAGCAATGGCAAATGACCCTCATCCGTAATGGACAAGACTTTATTATTCAGCGTGATGGATCAACATTTGAAGAATGGTCGAGCAATGGCGAGTACGTGCGTTATTTCCCCGCTGAAAAACGTTCTGTGACTTACCGCAAAGGTGATTTGCGCGCACTGAACATTCAGCACGATCGCGACCAGTTGTACCATGTAGTATCGCCAGCATTGCCGACTCACATGACCAAGACACAATCTAAGCAAGAGGCGTGTTTTGCGACTCAAGGCTTTGAAGGTAAGGTTAACGGCTTAGAGAGTGAGCTTGTTTGGATTGATGCAATCAGCCTGCCCGCTGAGTTTATCTTAGGTCAATCTCAACCTAATCTAGCCTACAAGCTGGTGGGCGTAGAGCCATTTAATAGCGATGCTTTTGTGGTATTAACCCAAGATTATCAAGATATTGATTTTGCCGATGTTGGCGACAGTGAGTCGGATCCTTTTATCGCTAAGATGATCAACCAAGGCTTTATTGAACATGGCGGTAGCGGTTTTTACAACAGTGAAGGCCAATCGATTGAAGCTCAGGGCGGACACGGCAGCCATTCGCACTAATCCGCATAAGTGTAAGTGATACTGACGAGCTTAGCGCTGAGTAGCACTTATAACGTAAGCCAGTCCGCATTTATAAGCGCCCACAGAGTTGGGCGTTTTTGCTTTTATTCGGCGCTAATGTGAACACCCATTCATGCGCACATCCCATCAAACCATGTGGCTGCAATAATTTACTATTCCCGCGCTGACGATGAAGGCTAGAATGAACCCTAGTGGATTTGAGTTTTCCCAGTTTTGCAACTGATGTTATAGGTAATAGCCGCGAGCGATGAGTACAGCAACACCCATTGAAAACATTAATTATTGGCGCCACCCTAGCTTATCAGGCATAGAACTGAGTCAGGCAAAATTCACTCATTTTAGTTTTGATAAACATGTGCATCTGGATTACCACTTAGGCGTGGTCACCCAAGGTGCGCAGCAGTTTGTGAATAAGGGCAGTAGTTATCAGCTTGGACAGCAGAGTCTCTCGACGCTTAATCCTGATGAAACCCATGATGGTCAAAGCTGCTATGCAGATGGATATAGCGTTAAAGTGATGTCTATTCCGGTGGCATATATGAATGAAATCAGCCAAGAGCTGGGCATTAATGAGCATTTTTTCTCCGCGCCTATGGTTGAGGATGCTCGCTTATCTCGCTATTTTACCCAATTACATGAGCAACTTATTCAAGGCCAATTCTCTGAACTGGCTAGCGAGTCCCATCTACTCTATTTTTTGAATTTATTACTTCAACGGTATCCCGCTCAAGCGATAAAGTCGACTCCACCACAAGGTTTATCGTCATTACAGCTGAATGTAATTAAACAGCGTATTTACGATGAACCTTGGCAGAATACTCAACTTGCGACGCTTGCCTGTGAAGTCAATTTAAGTAAGTTTCAGTTTTTACGTCAGTTTAAACAAGCCACCGGTATGACACCCCACGCATATTTAAAACGAGTAAGATTGGAGTTGGCTAAAAAGTCCCTTAGCGCTGGTGCGCTAGTGGCCGATGTGGCGCAGCAGTTGGGCTTTTTCGATCAAAGTCATCTTAACAAGGCTTTTAAACACGCCTTTTTACTTTCGCCAGTGCAGTTTCAGCGTCGTATGCTTTAACACCATCGGTATTTTCAACTGATGCAATTTATTACAATTCAGCCCTCGATTAAAGGGCAATACTGATCTTTCAATCGCTTATTAACCACATTAGTACGGAGTCGTATTACCCATGGATTTATCTTTATTACTGACTTTGGGTGTCATTCATACCGTCGCCTTGATTAGCCCTGGGCCTGATTTCGCCATTATGGTCAAAATAGCCACCCAGCAACGTAGAAATACCGCATTGGCCGCAGCAGCGGGAATTTCAGTAGCAATTTTGGCTCATACGATTTTAAGTCTAACGGGCGTGAGCTTAGTGATTAAAAGCTCGCATATTTTATACTTAGTGGTGCAAATCGCCGGCGCTTCTTACTTAGCTTGGATGGGTTTTTCTGCCCTGCGTTCTGGCATGGCGATGTGGCGTAAACCCCTTACCAGTGTTGATGAAGCTAATGACAATGTGCAAGAAACGAGCGTGGATAACGTATCAAAAAAACGTGTGATACCTATGTCTCAACGACAAGGTTTTTTAACGGGGTTGTATACTAATTTATTAAATCCCAAGGCACTGGTGTTCTTTTTAACGCTATTTTCAGCACTCATCACGCCCGATGTTACCGCGAGCACTAAACTGGTATCCGCTGTGTTGCTATTTGTATTGTCATTGGCTTGGTTCGGACTGCTGGCCGTTATGTTGTCAAAGGCGCAGGTGCAACTGAAATTACAGCGTCTTACGCCGACCATTGACGTAGTGATTGGCGTGATTTTTATGTCCGTTGCAGTTGCGATTGTGACCAACCTTGTACTGACGGCTTAGTGTTGGTACAACCCGATTATATTTGAGCCATATCTTCAGCTTTATTTATCCCCTTGGCTTTTTAATGGCTTAAGTTTTTGATAAGAATTCATCTTTATTCTGAGCTGAAATTCTGGCGATGGGATAGATGAGTGCATACCACGACACCACATAATGTCAGTGTGACATTTTTTAGTTTTGCTAAAGGGCATTTATTGCTACCACTGTGCTTTTTTGCCGCCATTATTGGGGTACTTGAATGGACGCACACGGACATGAGATTAGCCAGTGAGCTATTTCATTGGCAAGGCGGTGTGAACTCTTGGCCTTTGAGGGGGCATTGGCTTACTGAGGGGGTGCTACATGTTGCGGGGCATTATTTTGTTATTTTACTGGCGCTGAGTGTTGTTATCGCGATTGCCATGAGTTTTCGTAATGACACAGTAAAACTGTACCGTAAGGGGCTGATTTTTCTTTTCTGTAGTGTGCTAGCCAGCGTGCTATTAGTGCGAATAGGTAAAAGCGTGACCCATATGACCTGCCCGTGGGATGTGGTCGAGTTTGGTGGCAGTATGCTGCATTCATCCTTATTTGCGCGTTTACCCGAGGGTGCCGAGTTTGGTCAATGCTTCCCTGGCGGCCATACCAGTGGTGGCTTTGCTTGGGTCGCTTTATTTTATGTATTTAAGGAATATCGTCCAAGTTTAGCTAAATTCGGATTAGCGTTTGGCATGATCTTAGGGCTGGCTTTTGGCATTGCTCAAGAGCTGCGGGGCGCGCATTTTTTAACTCATGATCTGTGGAGTTTAGCCATTGCGTGGACGTCGTCTAGCTTGCTCTATTATGCTTTTTTTCTACGACCTCAGGCGTCGAAATTGCCCAGTGTGGTCAGAAGTATGCCATTCATTAAACCCCAACCTCATAATAGAACGGCTTAAATAGCGCCTAATGGCAGCGTTAGCCAACACTGATCCCTATGGGCATCAGTGTTTTTGGCGCTTAATATTTAAATTCAAAGCGTATATCGGGTCTACGTAGGCGATATCTTTCATCTAGCAGTTGTTGTTTTTCATTGAGTAGGTTGTTTTTTTGTTTTAATAAGCTCGCTTTATCAGTGAGATTATTGAGCTTGCCATCAATACTGCTGATTTCTCTATCAATGGCATTTAAACGTTCGACAATATCCGCCATACGTTCGTTAATTTGATATTGCTGATGCCCCTGATTGTAACGTTCAACAAATTCGTTACTGCTACAAACGCCATAATAGCTTTGTCCTGCTAATCCAATACGGTAGCCATTTTCAGGTTGGCAATAATTGGTCAATCCTTGTAAATATCCCTGCTTCCACTGCGCCGTATCGACACTAAGATTAAATTCGCTACAATCTTTTTGGTATTGATTAAGTTGTCCTGCATTTGCCCCTCGATTACCATCGGCGAGCCCAAGTGAAAACCAATCATTATTAGCGCACTCTTCAATGGATAAGCTACTGCATTGCGTCATACATAAGACTGAAAAGGCGAGGAGAATACTACTATGACGCATTTAGAAAGCTCTTTGGATAGTGTGGCCGTTAGGATAAAGGCTGCAACTCACGAGATCTAGCGTTATCTACAGTGATTGGTGCAGTTTTAGCCTAAATGTTTCTCAATCTTTATTACTGTAGTGAAAGTTGTTCAAGTGTATGATTTTATTTGCTAAAATTAGGTTTTATTTTAGTGGTGGTGAGGCGGTAGACTGAAGTTATCTTAAATTTAAATCTGAGTAGCTAAGGTCGTAGTCGTTATTTTGAATCTTATTTTTATAGCGATAAACAAAAAAGTTCTTTTTCGTTTAAGTTTGATTTTAAACTGCTTTCTTTAACAAAGTCTTGAGCAAATCTGGTATTGTATTTGAGACGTAAGTGCTTTAATTTTTTTACTTAAAATTCGTATATTAATCCTGAACAATATTCATCAAACTTCAGCTGGAGACCGCTTTTGTATGAAGATTTGCCCGCAGTATTCCATATCATGCCTAAGTAAGGTATAAGGGCGCTATGAAAACTCCGAAACGAATCCAACCCCTGGTTGATGAAGGACTGGTCGATGAGGTCATTAGCCAGTTAATGAGCGGTAAAGAAGCCACAGTGTACGTTGTACGCAGTGGTGATGATATCCGCTGTGCCAAAGTGTATAAAGAAGCTGACAAACGTAGTTTTAAGCAAGCGGTGTTATATCAAGAAGGCCGAAAAGTGCGTAATAGTCGTCGCGCGCGCGCGATGGAAAAAGGCTCTAAATTTGGCCGTGATCAGCAGGAAGAAGCTTGGCAAAGTGCCGAGGTCGATGCGTTATATCGTTTAGCTAATGCAGGCGTTCGTGTGCCTACACCTTATGGCTGTTTTGATGGCGTGTTGCTAATGGAGTTAGTAACTGATGCCGATGGCCATGTCGCACCTAGATTGAACGATGTCAGCATGCCGGCAGAAAAAGCGCTACGCGATCATGCATTAGTAATGGAATACGTTAAGTATATGCTGTGCGAGGGCTTGGTACACGGTGACTTATCTGAGTTTAACGTGTTAGTGGATAGCGAAGGGCCAGTGATTATTGATTTACCTCAGGCGGTCGATGCGGCTGCTAATAATCATGCTAAATGGATGCTAGCACGCGATGTGAATAACATGACCCAGTATTACGGCTTGTATGCGCCTGAATTATTAAAAACCCAATATGCTAAAGAGATTTGGGCTTTGTTTGAAGCGGGTGAATTAAAACCAGATACCCCATTAACGGGCGAATTTACTGAAGTGTTAGTTGAAGCTGATGTGAGTGCGGTACTCGAAGAAATCCAAGCGGCTTTTGAAGAAGCGCAAGAACGTAAACAGCGCATTCAAGAGGCTAACGAAGAAGATTATTAACCACTCGTTGTTAATAAAAAGTTGGTATAAAAATGACGATCAGAGTAGCGTCTTTTTTATACCAAAAATTAAGTTTAGATTTGGGTTTATGGTTTTATTTTATGACTACTTTAGCCCACTATTAGCTTAGTTTTTATTGGCCAGTGGCCCATAGTCAATGTGATAAAATGACAAGACTTGAGAGAGAAATATGTTCATGACTTGGGGGAGCACAATGTACATATTTGATCTTGGGGGAGATAACGCTCTCTCCAGTCTTGCCGAAACCTTTATATTGCTGCTATCTAACCTGTAGAAGCGCAGCGCTTATCCCGTGCTATATTTTCTAACCTTCATTAGGTGTATCTGTTTGGACGACAAGGTCGGACTAAAAGGGCACCATTATTATTTTTATGAGTACTTCTTTAAAATCGTTAGCGTTATCAGCATGGCGATATTTTGTTTCGTCCGACCTCGTCTATCTGGTACTCGCTTAAGCCATGGCATTAGTGTTATGCGAGGGTTTAACTTATTGAATACGGCTTATCATTGAGGCATGTATTCTTTGTCGATGTATTTATTTCTACTCTACATCCCATTGGCTCAGGCCTATATGGCATAAATCAATCCATTTGTAATGACATAGCGCAATAATCTTGTTGACTGTGTTCATGTCTGCTCCTGGTTGACTCTCTATTCGATAGCATACGCTGCTCTTATCGGCCGATTTCATGTGAATGAGTCCGGTTAAAAAGTGCTTTATTTTCTAAAAAACTAATAAAGCCAATCTCATACACACTTAGTAATATGTAAGATCCATGCCAACATATGCATTTTTATTTATCCATTTAAAATCAATCATTTAATCTGTTTGTGTTGGTATTGTTAATCTTTGTGGATAACAATAAGGGTGCAAGATGCACTCTTTTGGTGCCACTGTATTAATATGATTTAGAAAGATAAAAGTTTGATGAAGCAAGAAGGCTGTACTTTTGCTGACTAAGTAGATGATTAACAGAATTGAATATCGATAAAAGATGGCCTTAGTCACAATTGCTTATATACTGCCAGCCTTATGGCAATCCATTCGATTATTGAGTGATTGAATGGAAGTGATATTTCTAGCTTTTTTTGAGCAGGATTCACAGTTATCAATCATATATAGAGGTTTTTTAATGATGAAGTGTTTTCAGGCAACGCAATTTAAGCCGTCCTTGTTAGCCATAGTGGTAATGACTACCACATTAGTTGCATCGGGTTGTACCACAATTAATCCCTATTCAAATGAAGAACAAACAGCCAAAGCAACCACGGGATCATTAATTGGTGCCGTTGCAGGTGCCGCTATTGGCGTTGCCTCTTCGAGTAAGAGCGACCGCGGCAAAGGCGCATTAATTGGCGCCGCATCTGGCGCTGCTGTAGGTGGCGGTATTGGTTATTACATGGACGTGCAAGAAACTAAATTGCGCCAACAATTGGCCTCAACGGGTGTTAGTGTGACTCGCAGTGGCGATAACATTATTTTGAACATGCCTAATGAAGTGACGTTCGGTGTTGATCAAACTGAATTAAGTGATGGAGCCAAACGAGTGCTCAACTCGGTAGCGTTAGTGGCAAAAGAATACAGTAAGACGCAACTGAACATATTAGGTTATACCGACAGCAGTGGTTCAGACTCTTATAATTTACGCTTATCACAAGTGCGTGCGAGTGAAGTCGGTAACTATCTGATGAGTAAAGGCGTTGCCTCTGCACGTGTTAAATCTCAAGGTATGGGCGAATCCAGCCCGATTGCATCGAATGCAAATGCGAACGGCCGTGCGCAAAACCGCCGCGTAGAGATCGTATTAACTCCAACGGGTTAATTGTCTGGTTTAGCCACGAGATTAATGATAAAAAGTCGCCTGAGGGCGACTTTTTTGACACATTAACTATTGCTTGGCGATGCGCATATTGCAGTAAGACGTTTTAGCCTGTTACAACATGTTATTTAAGTGATTAACACCACAATCACATTACCGTTATCAGCTAAATGACAAGTAGCTTTATTCGTTATGGTTTCCAGCCACTAAACAAATGGTTTTATTGTATTCGCTTAAATGTTAGCGCGTTAGTGCATTAAGTAGATTGTTGCTAAACCAAGGAAGGCAAATAAGCCTACAATATCGGTTACTGTGGCTAATACCATACCGCCAGCAAGCGCAGGATCGATTTTAAGTCGTTTTAATATCAATGGAATACTTGCGCCAGCAAGCCCCGCAATCGTCATATTAATCAGCATAGCGCCGCCAATGAGCCCTGCGAGTGGGATATCATCTTTCCACACAAATACCGCGATAAAAACTAAGATTGACCACATTAATCCATTAAGAAATCCAATCGATAATTCTTTACCGATAAGCCAGCGTGCGTTGCTCTGGCCTATATGACCTAATGCAATACCACGGATCACTAGCGCTAAAGTTTGGTTTCCTGCAACGCCCCCCATGCTCGGGACAATTGTCATTAATACCGCTATAGTGGCAAATTGCTCAATAGTGCCTTCAAACATATTGCTGACAGACGAGGCGAGCAAGGCGGCGAATAAATTAATAGAGAGCCAGAGTGAGCGACGCAAGGTACTTTTAAGCACTGGGCCAAAAGTATCCTCATCATCATCCATACCAGCCATACCCATCATCGAGTGTTCTGCATCCTCACGGATAACATCGACCACATCATCAATAGTGATACGTCCAAGTAGCTTGCCATCATTATCAACAACTGGGGCGGACACCCAGTCATTACGTTCGAATTTTTTTGCCACCTCACTGTCGGACATACTAACCGGAATGCTCTCAATATCAGGATCCATAATATTGCGGATCGTTGTATTTGGCGCGCAGGTGAGTAAATCGGCAAGCCTAACGCCACCTAGTACTTTATCTTTTTTATCGACGACATAAAGTGTGTCTGTAGTGTCGGGTAGGTTGCCCCGCTGACGAAGATAACGTAGTACTACATCAATATTCACATCGGGTCTTAGCGTCACTGTATCTGTGTTCATTAAGCTGCCTGCGGTCTCATCGGGATAAGATAAGGCCTGCTCTACCCGTTGACGGTTTTGTTCCGTCATCGACTGCAACACTTGTTTATAAACGGCGTCGGGTAGACTACGTAAAACATAGGCGAGATCGTCGGTATCCATACTTGCGGTAGCTTTGGCTACTCGCTCAGGGCTCATGCCACGGATTAATGGATCCTTTAGCTCCTCGCTCAATTCATCGAGTATGTCACCTATGTGTTCTTGGTCGATCAATTGCCATAACACTTGTCTGGCATCGGGCGGTGATGATTCCAAAATCAGCGCAATATCAGAGGCGGCCATTTTCTGAAGCATATTACGCACGTGCACAAACATACCGCTGCTAAGTGCTTGGTTTAGCTGGTCAAGACTATGTCCGGGATGATCGTTTTCTGGATTTTCTACGGGCATTTGTCCTCCATTGTGCGGCAACTTGGATTGAGTGTGTAACAGCTTGAGCTTGGCTTAACGAAGACTTGTCCGTGCAGAGAATAGCTATTTCTGCGTGGATTAAGGCGCAATAAGAGTTGGCTTAAGTTATGGCACAGCGGTAATAATCGCTAGTGTAATAGCCCTTGGCTCATGCCGTCGAGCGACAAATATGATGCCGTGTCTAAAATTCAGTTTATAAGATTCACTAGAGGGTAATTAAGATAAAGTAAGACTAACAGGCTTCGTCAAACTTAGCGTCGATTAAGGCACAAATTGCGTCTAGAGCGGGCTCTGCATCGGGGCCTTCAGCGATAATGTTAATGGTTTTACCCATACCGGTCTCCAGCATCAATAAACCAAGTACGCTGGCGGCCGATGCCTGTTTATTACCTTGTATCAAAGTAATCACTGCATCAAAATCAGATGCCAGTACCACCAATTTAGTGGCGGCACGGGCATGTAATCCGAGTTTATTGCAGATGGTTATCTGACGTTCAAGCTTTGGCATTATCAAGTTCTCGATGGCGCGCATAAACCTGATGCTTGCTATTCCTAAAGCGTTTAGCTAATTGCTCTGCAACGAAAACGGAGCGGTGCTGCCCGCCAGTACAACCAATGGCGACGGTTAAGTAACTGCGGTTGTTACGCTCAAGGTGTGGTAGCCACGTTTCGAGTAGATTTTCGATTTGCCAGATGAGCTTATTCACCAGTGGTTGACGATTTAAGAATTCAGCCACGGGTTCATCTAAGCCTGTGAGTGGGCGCAGCGCTAACTCCCAATGAGGGTTGGGTAAGAAGCGTACATCGAACATAAAGTCCGCCTCTGCTGGCATACCATGCTTAAATCCAAAGGATTCAAAGTTAATCACTAATTCTTTATCAACACTGCCTAGCAGGATTTGTCTCACTTGGTCACTCAAATCATAAATATTCAAATTAGAGGTATCTATGTAGTGATCGACCAATTTTGACATAGGCTCGAGCAGCTTGCCTTCCTGTTTTATTGCTTCTTGCAATGAAACTTGGCTCTTAGATAAAGGATGGAGGCGACGGGTTTCGCTGTAACGCTTAAGCAAAATTTTATCGCTAGAATTAAGGAAGAAACTCGTCAACTCAATGCCAGCAGGCAGACTTTCGAGCTGTTGAGTTAATACTTTATCTTGCTCAGGCATGTTACGCACATCGACACTGATAGCGACGAGCTCGTTATTACCTTTAAGTTGGTCAAGTAAAGCCCCAATCAGTGGTAGCGGAAGGTTATCGACGCAATAATAGCCGAGATCTTCGAGTACCCTAAGAGCAACAGATTTACCAGAGCCTGAGCGACCTGACACTATAACCAGTTTCATCCTGTGATTACCTGATAGAGTTCTGTTTCATCATGTGTCTTACGCAATTGTTTCAATATTTGCTTGTCACTCAGTTTTTCGGCCATGCAAGACAAGGTGCTTAAATGCTGCTGACATTGGTCAGCAGGCACCAGTAATGCAAATAAAATATCAACCGGTTGCTTATCAATAGCATCGAATGCTATTGGCTCTTCGCACTTAATTAGTACGGCAATGGGTTGATCTATATCGGCTAATCGACCATGTGGAATGGCGATACCGTTACCTATACCTGTGCTCCCCACTTTTTCGCGCGCCACTAGGCTTTCGAATATCTCTTGAGATGAGAGGGTCGGGTACTGGGCAGCAACTAGGTCGCTGATGAGTTCCAGTACTTTTTTCTTACTGCCCGGAGTGGCGCAGGTAGTGCACTCCGGCCGCAGTATGCTACAAAGTTCCATTATTAGTGTTTTGTTAACTTCTCTTTGTGTTTAATAACCTGACGATCAAGCTTATCTATCAGGGCGTCTATAGCTGCATACATATCAGTATGCTCGGCAGTGGCAAATACTTCACCGCCGATGAGGTTTATCCTCGCTTCAGCAATTTGTTGTATTTTCTCAACATTGAGCACAACGTGCACATTATTGATCTGTTCGAAATGGCGTTCAAGTTTTGAAAACTTTTCTTCTACATATGCGCGTAACGATTCGGTAATTTCAATGTGGTGCCCAACTAGGTGTATGTGCATAGAAACGTCCTCCGATATTCACTGTAGGTTATAAGCTCTTACGTTGATTAGAAGGAGGAATAAGCATAGCTTCTCGGTACTTCGCAATAGTTCTGCGTGCTACATTTATTCCCTGCTCCGCCAGAAGTTGTGCCATCTTACTGTCACTTAATGGTTTTTTCTGATTTTCTGCTGCAACCAGTTTTTTAATAAAGGCTCTAATTGCCGTTGATGAACACTCACCACCATCATCTGTACTGACATGGCTAGAGAAGAAGTATTTTAGTTCAAAAAGCCCTTTTGGGGTATGCATGTACTTTTGGGTTGTCACCCGCGAAATGGTTGACTCATGCATTTCTACTGCTTCGGCAATATCATTAAGCACCATAGGCTTCATTGCTTCTTCACCATACTCAAAGAAGCCTTGCTGGTATTGGACGATACAGTTAGCGACTTTGAGCAAAGTATCATTACGACTTTCTAAACTCTTAATAAACCACTTTGCCTCTTGCAGGTGCCCACGAATAAATTGGCTGTCGGCTTGGTTTGCAGAACTGCGCGCCATAGCTGCATAGTGTTGATTTACATTTATTTTTGGCATATTGTCAGGATTGAGTTCAACCACTCAACGGCCATTTTTCTTCGACACTGATACATCGGGTATAACGTATTCGTCCTCGTTGGGGGTAATCAATAAACCCGGGCGAGGATTAAGGGTTTGGATGAGTGCTATGCCGTCTCTTAACTCATCTTCTTTGAGCTTAGTTTTACGCATCAACAGTCTAAAGTCACGTGCCGCAATGAGATCTAAATGATCTTTAATCAGCATGCGGGCGTTACTTAGATGGGGCGTATCGGGCGCAAAGTGGGATAATTGGATTAATAGGCATTCGCTTAAATCTCTGGCGGCGACACCTATCGGGTCAAAATGTTGAATACGCTTAAGTACGGCTTCGACTTCATCAAGTTCAACCTCTGGATTACCTATGGCCTCTAGAATTTCTTCAGTGCTTTGGGTCAGATAACCTTGGTCATTTATCGCTTCGATAATCGCGGTAGCAATGGCTAAATCAGTTTCCGAAAAGGGGGTGAGATTTTTTTGCCATTCTAAATGCTCATATAAACCTTCGCTGGTCTCTCCTTGAAAGGGCATATCGTCTTCGCGACTCCCACCTGGGCCTGAATTAGGTGAGGCGGTAAACACTTCATCCCAAGTCGTATCCATGGGGAGATCGTCCGGCATGGATTCTTGAGTCAAAGATTCTGCGGTATCGACAGTGGAGTTATCTTTTTCTGGTGGCAGAGCAACAGATTCACTGAAATCGGTATCCGATAAGGCTTGGTTTACAGGGTCTTTAGTTGCGTCGAATTGATCCTCTTCCAGCTCGAGAAGGGGATTAGAATCTAAGGCTTGCTGGATCTCTTGCTGCAGTTCTAATGACGATAGTTGCAACAGACGAATTGCCTGCTGTAACTGTGGCGTCATGGTTAACTGTTGACCCAGTTTGAGCTGGAGTGACGCTTTCATGTTACCGCAGATCCCTAAGTTATTATTATTAGATGGGGTCGCTTATTCCCCTCTTTAGTCGAGCCGTATGCCAGTATAATTTACGGCCATCGACTCCCTTTGGTTAACTATAGCCTGAATTGTTCACCTAAGTACACAGCCCTAACCTGCTGATTGTCTAAGATCTCTGCTGGTGTTCCTTCTGCAATCAGGTTTCCGTGACTAACAATGTAGGCATGTTCACACACATCTAATGTCTCGCGCACATTGTGGTCGGTAATTAGCACACCAAGGCCACGGCTTTTAAGTTGCTCAATGATTTTTTTGATGTCGATAACTGAAATCGGATCGACCCCAGCGAAAGGCTCATCAAGTAAAATAAACTTAGGATTAGCCGCTAGCGCACGCGCAATTTCAACACGACGACGCTCACCACCCGACAACGACATACCTTGGCTGTCACGTATGTGGGTGATATGAAACTCTTCCAGCAGATGTTCTAATTCTTGATCTCTTTGTTCTTTGGTTAGCTCTTTGCGAGTTTGCAGCACGGCCATAATGTTGTCATGTACGCTCAGCTTACGAAAGATACTGGCTTCTTGTGGTAAGTAACCAATGCCTTTGCGGGCACGCAGGTGCATCGGATCGGCGGTTAAATCATCATCATCGATAAAAATGTGGCCTTTATCGCTCTTTACCAATCCGACAACCATGTAAAATGTGGTGGTTTTTCCCGCCCCGTTTGGGCCTAGTAGACCAACGACTTGACCGGTTTTTACCGTCAAACTGACATCTTTAACGACTTGGCGGTTCTTATAACTTTTCGCTAAATTTTGTGCTCTTAGAGTGATCTGGGTCATTTAGAACCCTGCTTTTTGACAGGTTTATCGGTTGAGGTGCCGGGCTTTATATCATCTTGATAACTTTCAGGCTGAATAATCGTAATCACGCGATCATCACCACTACCAGTACTTTCAGCAATTAATTTTTGCTGAATGATGTCGTAGCGGATTAAATTCCCTCGGACTTGGCTACCCGCTTGATCTAATGAAGCTAATCCTTTGAGGGTGAGGGTACGGCTTGCCATGTTATAACTAATCTCTTTCGCACTTGCAGATGCTGGGCGACCATCGTCTAGGACTTGAGTATAAGTGGCAGGATTACCCGTGGCGACTAAGGTTTTACTGCTTTCACCTTCAGCAGAAAATGCACGTAGTTGATCCGCAATAATTTTGATAGAGCCTTGAGTGACTTCAACCGGACCAAAAAAGATAACTTGGTTATTCTTAATATCTGCCGTTTGGCTTACGGCTTTAATCTTTACTTCCTGTTTTAAATCATCCACTTTCGCGAAGGCACTCATGCTCATTATAAGAATGAGGCTGGCAAGTAATACGTTATTTTGCTTCATATGTTCCTACTACCTGACTGGTCAATCGCACTTCTTGTGCATTAAGGTCGGCAAAAAGGCCTTGGCCTTGAATATTAAAATCTTTTCCTGTGACATAAATGGTGCGGTCAGAGGTCATTATCATTGTATTGAGATCGAGTTCCAGATAACTGGTGGACAAGGTTTGAATCGGTTCTTCTGAGCTAATAGCATCAATAATGACATTATTCTGTAATACCACCTTGCCGGTTTCTTTATCAAGTTTGCCTTCATCAGCCTTAAGTTGCCATTGTGCTTTACCTTGGTCGGGGTACACAAGATAAACAGGTTGAGTGAACAAGGTTTGATTAGTGGAATCAAAATGTTCCATATGTTTCGCAGTAACACGACTGTTGACAAGTCCTTGTTCATTAAACTCGACACTGCGCAGGTCTTCCACGATGTAATCTGGGGTATTTTGATCTTTTACTTTATTATCTGCATCATTATTGTGCTTGTTTTGCACTTGCCAATACAGCGCCAGCGCAGTACCGAAAAATGCAATAATCGCAAGCGTCACACGGCTCATATACTCATTCCATGGGCCGAGGTGAACTTATTTTGACTTAGCAGTAACAGGTCTGTGAGTTCACGCAATGCCCCGTGGCCACCATTAAGGGTGGTAACAAAGTGAGCATGCTGACGGACATAAGGATGACCATCGGCAACGCTAACCGCTAAACCAACCACGTTCATTACCGGTAGATCAACCATATCGTCACCGATATAAGCCACCTCATCAGGGGTAACGCCATAAAGCGTGAGTAATTCCTCATAGGGTGCAAATTTATTGTCTATACCTTGGTAAATATGTGTCACGCCGAGCGCTGCCATACGGTTCTCAACGATTTTGGATTGGCGCCCTGTGATGACCGCAAGATGAAAACCGCTAGTGAGCAGCGAGCGCACACCATAACCGTCGCGGGTGTGAAATGCTTTTAGCTCTTCACCGTTATTACTCAAGTAAATACGCCCATCAGAAAACACGCCATCGACGTCACAAATCAACAGTTTAATCTTTTGCGCGCGTTGCCACACATCATTACTGATGGGGCCGTAAAATCCTTGCTGTGGCATTAAATGACTCCTGCTTTAACCATGTCTAGCATGTTAAGTGCACCAATAGGATGGCGATCTTTATCTATTACAATCAAACCGTTAATATTTTTCGAATCCATTATTTGCAGTGCTTTAGCGGCCAATATGTTATCCATAATGGTAACGCAGTTACGGGTCATTACATCGGCAATGGGTGTTGTTCGTAGATTCACTTCAGCATCAATGACTCGGCGTAAATCGCCATCGGTAAAGATACCGACAAGCTTACGTTCATCATCGATAATCGCTGTCATACCTAAACCTTTTTTGGAAATTTCGTACAGGGCTTCGGTGATACAGATATCATGGTTGACCAGCGGTAGGTCATCACCGCTGTGCATTACATCGTTGACCTTTAACAGTAATTTACGGCCAAGTGCGCCGCCAGGATGAGACATTGCAAAGTCATCACGGGTAAAACCTTTGGCCTGTAACAGTGCTATCGCGATGGCATCACCCATGACCAAGGTTGCCGTGGTGCTTGACGTGGGAGCAAGTCCAAGTGGGCAAGCCTCTTCAGGTACCCCAATACATAAATGGACTTTTGATAAGCGCGCCATATTGGACTCTGGCTTACTCGTTATGGCAATCACAGGCACGCCCATACGTTGGATAACGGGCATTAAGGTGAGGATTTCGCTCGATTCACCTGAATTTGAAAGGGCTAAAATAATATCATTATCCGCTAACACGCCAAGGTCGCCATGGCTGGCTTCACCCGGGTGCACAAAAAATGCCGGCGTACCTGTGCTGGCAAGGGTGGCTGAAATCTTATTACCGATATGGCCAGATTTGCCCATTCCCATCACAATGACTTTACCGGTACAGTTGAGAATTAACTCGCAAGCCTCTGCAAATTCAACTGAATCTACATACTGATAAAGATTGTCTAGGGCTGACTTTTCAATGTCGATAACTTTGCAGCCCCATTGGCGCAGTTGTGATTTGTCTACCATGTCTATCTCTCTTTTTGCATTGTCTTTGTCGCCCCAGTTATGGGATTGGAGTAGCACAATTTGGTACGCGATAAAGATGATATTTAATCGGCGTTCTGCCAAGTATCTTTTATTTTCAGCCAATTTCGTGACTGTTTTATGGCGATGCTTTATCTAAAACCGTAAAACAATCGCGGCAGGCTAGGACGATTGAGTTAGTTCGTCAAGTTCAGCGATAGTAGTTATTCATGTAGAACAAGCAGTATCGCGATAGACCATCTTGAGCAATATCATCGTCTTTGTGGTTTATTTCAATGGATTTATTCTGTCTCGTGGTGGGTATTATCCCGCAGAATATTTCTAAATTTGTACTTAAGCCTCAGCTTATCCATATTTTAAAGTGGATAAGGATCGAGCTAAGTGCAAACGAAATAACCAATAAAACCTATTCTGCAACTAGATTTAAAACATTAAGTAACATTTAACCGGTGCAGAGTGAAAACTTATGGCGCATTTTCGCTGTAAATGAGTCAAATTGAAAGTATCGCAGGCCGATAGTGTCGATTCGGTTGTAGGTTAAAGCGCAATTACGTACAATTTGCGGCTCTTTGTTGGGACGGTCTTGCAAGATTGGGATTGCCTCTTTGCAAATGTTGGGATCAAGCATGACTCAAGAACAAACATCGTTGGTTGAGATCCGTAACTTGGGGTTTAGCCGCGGTCAGCGCGCAATATTTAAAGATATTAGCCTGTCCATTCCACGGGGCAAGGTGACGGCGATTATGGGCCCCAGTGGTATAGGCAAAACGACACTGCTGAAATTAATCGGTGGTCAATTAACGCCAGACAATGGGCAAGTGTTATTCGACGGCCACGATATCCACGGCGTGAGTCGCAATGAGTTATTTCAGTTACGTAAGCGTATGAGCATGCTGTTTCAAAGCGGCGCGCTGTTTACTGACATTAATGTATTCGATAACGTCGCATTTGCGCTACGTGAACATTCAGGGCTACCAGAGGATATCATTCGTACTATCGTGCTGATGAAACTCGAAGCCGTGGGTTTGCGTGGCGCCGCGCAGATGATGCCAAGCGAATTATCTGGCGGTATGCAGCGCCGTGCCGCATTGGCCAGAGCCATCGCACTGGAACCTGAAATGGTGCTGTACGATGAACCATTTGCAGGCCAAGACCCAATATCAATGGGTGTATTGGTGAAGCTTATTCGTGAGTTATCCGATGCGCTCAATCTTACCTCCGTTGTGGTATCCCATGACGTAGATGAAGTGCTTGGCATTGCCGATTATGTGTATGTGGTGGCAGACAAAAAAGTCATCGCTCACGGCACGCCAGAGGAATTAAAGCACGCCGATAATCCGCAGTTGAAACAGTTTATTCAAGGCGCGCCGGATGGCCCAGTGCCGTTTCATTATCCTGCCAGTGATTATCAACAAGAATTGTTAGCAAAGGGAGTTGGCAAGTGAAGTTAATCGACAGTATTGCTGACTTGGGCCACAGCGCCATTGAGTTTGTACTTGGTTTTGGCCGTGCTGGGCTGATGCTGTGGGGCGCTATTTTTCGTTGGCCACGTGTGCGTAAAGGTTTTCCATTATTAGTACGGCAGATTTATGTGGTCGGCGTGCAATCTATGGTGATTATTTTAGTCTCAGGGCTGTTCATCGGCATGGTACTTGCGTTACAAGGCTACAATATTTTAGTCGGCTTTGGCACCGAAGAAAGCTTAGGCCCTATGGTGGCATTAAGTTTACTGCGTGAGTTAGGACCGGTAGTCACAGCCTTATTATTTGCAGGACGGGCAGGCTCAGCATTAACCGCTGAAATTGGGTTAATGAAAAGTACCGAGCAGCTCTCAAGTTTAGAGATGATGGCTATCGACCCATTAAGGCAGATTATTGCCCCGCGCTTTTGGGCTGGGGTTATCAGTATGCCATTGCTGGTGTTGATGTTTACTGCGGTAGGTATTTACGGCGGTCACATTGTTGGCGTGGAATGGAAAGGTATCGACAGTGGTGCGTTTTGGTCTATTTTACAGGCGTCGGTTGAATGGCGTCAGGACATAGTTAACTGCTTGATCAAGAGTGGCGTGTTTGCCGTAGTAGTTACTTGGATTGCGTTATATCGCGGTTATCAAGTGATCCCTAATCCGGAAGGCATCAGCCGAGCAACGACGCAGACGGTCGTTCAGTCGAGCCTCGCAGTATTGGCATTGGATTTTTTACTGACAGCCCTGATGTTTGGCCGCTAACGGAACACTGCGGATTTCGACACAGGATTAGATGCATTAACAGAGTGGTAGCTAAGCATGTTGACACGAAAAATTGAATTATTAGTGGGTATTTTTCTTTTAACCGGACTGGCCGCGTTTTTGGTCTTAGTCTTTAATGTTGCCAATATTGAAGTTAAAAGCAGCGACAGCACCTATACCATAAAAGCCAATTTTACCAATATTGGTGGCTTGAAGGTACGCTCACCTGTCAAGGTTGGTGGTGTAGTGGTCGGCCGGGTAAGTAGTATTGATTTAGATCCGGTTAAATTAGTCGCTGTAGTCACAGTTGTGATGGATAAGCGCTATGACAAATTTCCAGAAACCAGTAGCTTAGCTATTTTGACTTCAGGTTTATTGGGTGAGCAATTCTTGGGGTTAACACCTGGTTTTGTTGATGATGATGTCAGTATGCTAAAAGATGGCGATAAAATTGACGACACTCGTTCAGCATTGGTATTGGAAGAGCTGATTGGTCAGTTCTTATATAGTATGGGTTCGAAGGATAAATAGGGGTTACCGCTATGTTTAACATCTTATCTCGCTTTTTATTGCCGCTAGTGATGGTTTTAGGGACAACAAGTGCTATCGCCGCTGATGTGGTTGTGGACACCAAAGATCCCTATGCCATGGTAAAAGCCGTTGCCAATAAAACCTTTGATCGTTTTTATAAAGATAAAGCGCTTATCGATGCCGACTCTGATCATTTAAAGGTCATTGTTCGTGAAGAGTTAATGCCCTATGTCGATTATAAATACGCTTCTTACAAGGTATTAGGTCAATATCTTAAGGATTCAACCGAAGATCAACGCAACCGTTTCGTTGATGCTTTTGAAGGTTATTTAGTCTCTACCTATGCGCAAGCTTTTACTGAATACACCAATCAAAAAGTGGAGTTTTCACCGGGGGTTGATTTCAGCCAAGAGAAAATAGTCGATGTAAATATACAAATCATTGAAGCGGGTCGCCCGCCCATTAAAGTACTCTTTAAAGCGCGTCGCTTGAAAGATGACACATGGAAAGCCTTTGATTTGGTAGCGGAAGGTGTAAGTTTACTGTCTTCTAAACAGTCTGAAATTTCTAACCTTATTCGTCAGCAGGGTATCGATTCTGTGATTAAGATGCTTGACGAACGCACGAAAGAAAAAGTCGTCATCAAGGCTAAATCAGGGAAGTCGCAATCGTGATTGAATTTGTGCAACAAGGCACAGTTTGTCACCTCAAAGGGCGTCTAACCCAAGCCGACGTTATTACACTGTGGCCACAGCGACAGCAATTACTGGATGATTCCATACAGACGTTGTCTTTGTCTGAGCTTCAATACAGCGACAGCGCTGGTATAGCCTTTTTATTGGCGCTAGTACGTGAACATAGCCGACCGCTTGAATTGATTTTAGCGTCTCCCCAGCTGAAAAAGTTAATTGATTTATATGATTTACATGCCTTCTTTACCGAAGAAGCGCATTAAAAATAAGGTGAAAGACGTCATGGAATGCAGCTTAATAGAACAAATTTTACGTGATGCGTTAGGGCTCGAAGAAGTCCACGCTAGCTCGGATGGTAGCCATTATAAAGTGATCGCCGTAGGCGAGTGCTTTGATGGAATGAGTCGAGTTAAACAGCAACAAGCCATTTATGCACCGTTGACAGCACACATTGCCAGCGGTGAATTACATGCATTAACGATTAAAGCTTTCACGCCGACTCAATGGAAACGCGAAAAAGTTTTCAACATGCCTAGCTAGTGAGGAAAAGTGGATAAACTAACAATTAAGGCGAGCCCTCCGCTTGCCGGTGACGTGATCATTTCAGGTGCCAAAAATGCGGCTTTGCCTATTTTAATGGCAGGCGTATTAGCTGAAACCGACTTTGTGGTTTCTAATGTGCCCAATCTGCGTGATGTCAGTACTAGCTGTAAATTATTACGCTGCCTCGGCGCCGAAGTGACTGAACTTGGCGACGGACAAATTCGGATTTCAACGACTAATTTGAATGAGTTTTGTGCTCCTTACGATCTCGTCAAAACGATGCGTGCCTCTATATTGATCTTAGGGCCATTATTGGCTCGATATGGAACCGCTGACGTTTCATTGCCTGGCGGCTGTGCTATTGGTGCAAGACCAGTGAATCTTCACTTACATGGCCTTGAAATGATGGGCGCTAAGATTGAAGTGAAAGAAGGTTATATCAAAGCCCGTGTTGATGGACGTCTTAAAGGCGCTCATATTTTTATGGACATGGTCAGCGTTGGTGCAACTGAAAACTTACTGATGGCTGCGGCATTAGCCGATGGCGAAACCGTAATTGAAAACGCGGCTCGTGAGCCTGAAGTGATCGATCTAGCCAATTGCTTAATTGCAATGGGCGCCAAAATTACCGGTGTAGGCAGTGCGACACTGCGTATTCAAGGGGTTGAGCGTTTACAGGGCTGCCATTATCGCGTTATGCCAGATCGTATCGAAACGGGGTCATTCCTGGTTGCTGCGGCGGTCACTCGTGGCCGTATTCGTTGCTTAAAAGCTGACCCAGCCTCACTTGAGTCGGTTATCGCTAAGCTTGAAGATGCGGGCGCGACGATTACTACGGGTGAAGATTGGATTGAGCTCGATATGCAGGGCAAACGTCCTAAAGCCGTTAATATTAAAACTGCGCCTTACCCTGGTTTTCCTACCGATATGCAAGCACAGTTTTGTGTACTCAATGCCTTAGCACAAGGCACTGCTACAATTACTGAGACTATTTTTGAGAACCGCTTTATGCATGTGCCTGAACTTATCCGTATGGGCGCGACTATGGAGCTTGAAGGTAACACCTGCATCATCCATGGGATTGAGTCCTTAAGTGGCGCTCAGGTGATGGCGACGGATTTACGTGCATCAGCAAGTCTAGTGATTGCGGGCTTGGTGGCCGATGGACAAACGATAGTGGATCGTATCTATCATTTAGATCGTGGCTACGAGCATATTGAGAATAAGTTTCAAGGTTTAGGCGCTGAGGTTGTTCGTATTCAGTGATAGGGACTTATTTAGCCCTCCAATATTAAAATCTCGATATATTAAAAAACCAGCTAAAAGCTGGTTTTTTGTTGTCAGTATTTTGTTCATCGCACCTAATGTAAAGTGCTGCTCTAGTTATCGACCACAACCTTTTCATCGATAATGACGGGTAACTCCTGTTGTTTACCTTGGCGTATTACCGTCATCATCACTTTTTTGCCCGGTGTGGTTTCTGCAATACGATCCATCAGCATTTCTACGCCGGGTACATCCTCATCATCGTATTTGATAATAACATCCCTTGGCATGAGCTGTGCGCGCGCTGCTGGACCATTAGGATCGATACCTGTGATGAGCACGCCTTTGAGATCGGGCAGGTTCAGTATTTGCGCCACCACTGGGTTAATCGGCTCGCCAGAGATACCTAACGCACCGCGGATTACGCGACCATTTTTAATCAGCTTATTCATAATGCTATGGGCTAACTTAATGGGAATGGCGAAGTTTATTCCGTGACCGCCGCCTTCTTCACCCACTTGGAATGCCGCGGTATTAATTCCGATAAGGCTACCATTAGTGTCAATGAGGGCGCCGCCTGAGTTACCCGCATTAATTGCAGCATCGGTTTGCAGGAAATCTAAATAACCTGAACTTAAACCGTTTCGGCCCGTAGCACTGATAATGCCTTGGGTAATGGTTTGGCCTAAGTTATAGGGATTACCAATAGCGAGTACAACATCACCGACTTGAGGTGGGCTTTCAAGGTTAACAGGTACAATGGGTAAGTTGTCACCTTCAATTTTGAGTACCGATAAATCAGTTTCAGGATCAAAACCTACGACTTCTGAAGTAAATTTACGGCCATCTTGCAGGGCAACGACAATCTCATCAGCTTTTTTAATGACATGGTAATTAGTGAGAATATAACCTTCTTTACTCATTATCACACCAGAGCCAAGGCCTTGCAGTGATCCTGAATTTAGTGGGCGAGTTTGATCTATGCTGAGGCTATAAATATTTACCACCGCAGGGGCAGCACGGCGTACCGCCTTAGCAAATGACAGTTCAACAGTGTTATTAGCCCGAGTTTGTAGCAGATTATTACCTAGTGATTGGTTATCGAAATAACGTGTCACTAATAAAAATATAGCCGCCATGATAAGACCGAAAAGGGTGGCTTTACCGAGATATAACAAAGTGTCTTTTATCGTCATGGCAGGATGGAATCTTAAAAAAGGTGAGTTAGATTAACATGTTTAATCTATGTAAGCATAGGGAGCCAAGGCTCCCTATGCTTATCTTAGGTTGAAAATGTGGTTAATGTAGTGATTAACGTAATACTAAATACAGCATGCTCTTATCGCGCATTATTTTCAGTGCAACAGCGCCTTCTTGATCTTTTAGCTGGGCTTTAAGGGTTTTAAGATCCTTAATCGTGGTGCGGTTAATCCCCACAATGACATCGCCTTTTTGTAAGCCACTCATCGCTGCAGGAGAGCCTTGAGCAACCTCAGTAATTTCAATACCTTTAGATGAGTTTTCTAAGGTTGCCCCTTGCAGCATAGGATGCACAGCGCCTGCTGCTGACTCAGTACTTTGGCTAGCTTCGCCCAATGTGACTTTAACCGTTTTCTTATCACCATCGCGAATAATGCCTAATTCAACTTTGGCTCCCGCACCCATAGTGGCGACTTTGGCTCGTAATTCTTGGAAGGATTTAATGCCACGACCATCGACACTAACAATAATATCACCCGCTTTAATTCCCGCTTTTTCTGCAGCACTTCCTGCTGTGACTTCATTAACGAAACCACCATGCTGAGTATCTAAACCAAAACCTTGTGCGAGTTGGCTATCAAGATCGCGTCCCGAAATACCTAATACACCACGGCGAACTTCACCATGCTCAGCAATTTGTGCAACTAAACTTTTCACCATATTGGCTGGAATAGCAAAACCAATACCTACGTTACCACCGCCTGGCGCCACAATTGCTGTGTTAATGCCAATTAACTCGCCGTTTAAGTTAACGAGTGCGCCACCTGAGTTACCACTGTTAATTGCTGCATCGGTTTGAATAAAGTTCTCTAGCATTTCAATGCCTAAGCCGCTACGGCCTAACGCGCTGACAATACCGGATGTAACGGTTTGACCTAAACCGAAGGGATTACCGATAGCAACAGCAAAGTCACCAACACGAAGTTCATCAGAGTTAGACGATTTTATTGCAACTAGATTTTTTGCCTCAATTTGCAGCAATGCAATATCAGACTCTGAATCAGTACCAATTAATTTAGCTTTTACTTCTCGTCCGTCGTTAAGGCCGACTTGAATATCATCTGCGCCATCAATCACATGGTTATTTGTAACAATATAGCCTTTTTCCGCATCAATGATGACGCCAGAACCTAAGCCCCTGAAAGGACGTTCTTGTACTTGTTCTTGCGGTGCATTAGGTCCGAAGAAATAACGAAAAACATCAGGTACTCTTTGTTTCGAAACATGAGTACCAGTGACGGCAACAGAAACTACCGCTGGAGTTGTGCGCTCAAGCATAGGCGCAAGACTTGGCATAGATTGCCCATCAACCGTCTGAGGAATCGCTGCCTGTGAAACAACGGGCATCATCGTCAGGGTTGCGGCTAACATAGCGGCTGAAAGTACTGATAATTTTGTTTTCATCTATTCATAACTCCAAATAATGGTTAATCGATCCGGATGTAATGCATCAGCAATTGTGCGAGCGTCAGATCAACTCTGTATCGGTACCGGCTCTTTGCCTAGGTAACAACTCTGACACGCACCTTATTGAAAAAGTTCTTCAATATTAAAATATGTTAATTTTTATTAGCGATTTACACGATCTTTATGAGCGTTTCAATACCAAAAAATGGGGACGTTAGCCTTGTTATTCAAGCTAAGGTTTATTTCGCTCACAATAAACTGAAATGATTTACAGCATAGCCCTTTGAGCACAATTTACCCGCTTTTTATACTGTATTGTCTGTTTTCATCCAGCATTACGTTCTGTATTGATATATCCTGCGTGACATTTGCCGTGTTAATATTGTGCTAGTTTTAATAACGGACATATAGAGAATCAAAAAGTGCCTCAGTTAAGCCCTTGGCAACATTATCAAAAAGATCTCACCCGTGATGGTTTTTCCCATGATCCGGCTCAAGAAATTGCAGTTAAAGCTTTACAACGTGTTTTTGAAGATTTAACCACCTCGGCTACGCCTAATTCAGGTCTTGGAAAATTTTTTACCGCTTTGGGTCTTAAATCAGCACCAGCAGCACCGAAAGGACTCTATCTTTGGGGCGGTGTTGGCCGTGGTAAAACGTATTTAATGGATACGTTTTTTGATGCTTTGCCTAGTGGTCAAAAATTGCGCGCGCATTTTCATCGTTTTATGCATCAGTTACATCATGATTTGGATGAATTAAAAGGCGTGCGCGATCCTTTATTAGTCATCGCAAAAAAAATGGCAGCTGAATATAAAGTTATCTGTTTTGATGAGTTTTTTGTCTCAGACATTACCGATGCCATGTTATTAGGAACGCTGTTTCAAGCGTTATTTAAAGAAGGTGTTGTGCTTGTTGCAACCTCTAATATTATTCCTGACGATCTCTATAAAAATGGATTGCAGCGGGTGCGTTTTTTACCTGCGATAGCATTAATTAATCAGCATTGTGAAGTGTTAAATGTAGATTCTGGTATTGATTATCGATTGCGAACGCTTGAGCAAGCTGAGATTTATCATTACCCATTAGATGCCGATGCGGATGCTAATCTATTACGTTATTTCAGCCAGTTAGCACCAGAATTAGAAGTGTTGACAACGGATATTCAAATCGATGGACGCTGCATTAATATTCGTCAGCAAGCACAAGGCGTGTTACTGGTTGATTTTAGAGCATTGTGTGATGGCCCTCGTAGCCAGCGCGATTATATGGAATTGGCGCAGCAGTACCATACTGTACTCGTCAGCGGTGTAGAGCAAATGGGCGCATTTTTAACGGGCGATGATATCGCCAGACGTTTTTTAGCGATGGTCGATGAGTTTTACGAGCGTAACGTGAAACTGATTATATCGGCCCAAGTACCACTTGAAGATATCTACAACGATGGTTTATTGAGCTTTGAGTTTAAGCGTTGTTGCTCACGTTTGATTGAAATGCAATCCCACGATTATTTAAAAACAGAGCACCTACCTTAGCCGCTTAAACTCACTGTTTAACTTTAATGCCCGCTGTAAATCACCCGCAGCGGGTTAATCCCCAGGATGACTAGCTATATAGCTTGATGTTTTATTGTTTTTCTCAAAATATCAGGTGATTTTTAACTCAGCTTTGTCTATACTCCGCAGCCTGCCCACGTTACTCCGCCAATTGGGCGGAAGTTGTAAGCCGAAGTCAGTGCTCGAAGGGGTGCTAAAAGGCAATTTTGTGTTATTTGCAAGCGCAGATAACATGTGAGACAGAAAATTAACTTTGGGTTTTTGTAATAATGAAGACTTTTACTGCTACACCAGAAACCGTAACTCGTGACTGGTTCGTCGTTGATGCAGACGGCAAAACTTTAGGTCGTATCGCAACTGAAATCGCTATCCGTTTACGCGGTAAGCATAAGCCAGAATACACGCCACACGTTGATACCGGTGATTATATCATCGTTGTTAATGCTCAAAAAGTGACTGTAACTGGTAACAAAGCGAAAGGCAAAACGTACTACTCGCATTCAGGCTTCCCTGGTGGCATTAAGCAAATCAGCTTTGAAAAGCTGCAAGCGCAAAAGCCAGAAATGATCATCGAGAAAGCAGTTAAGGGTATGTTACCAAAAGGTCCTTTGGGCCGTGCCATGTTCCGTAAACTAAAAGTTTACGCTGGCGCAGAACATAACCACACTGCACAACAACCTCAAGTTCTTGATATCTAAACGGGATTTAAGCAAATGGCTGCAACTCAGTATTACGGCACTGGCCGTCGAAAAACATCTACTGCTCGCGTTTTCGTTAAAGCAGGAAGTGGCAACATCGTTGTAAATCAACGTCCTTTGGATCAGTATTTTGGTCGTGAAACTGCTCGTATGGTTGTTCGTCAACCATTAGAGTTAGTTGAAATGACTGACAAGCTGGACATCTATGTAACTGTTAAAGGCGGTGGTACTACTGGCCAAGCAGGCGCAATCCGTCACGGTATTACCCGTGCTCTGATGCAATTAGATGAAGCTCTGCGTCCATCACTACGTTCTGCTGGTTTCGTTACCCGTGACGCTCGTAAAGTTGAGCGTAAGAAAGTGGGTCTACGTAAAGCACGTCGTAAGCCACAATTCTCTAAGCGTTAATTCGTTTTTGGAATATCAAAAAACCCAGCTTTGCTGGGTTTTTTATTGGCTAAATTTTATAATATTACCATTATGCTCTTGCGATTAAATGTACTGGGATACTCTTGTTTTTGTATTCTACGATTGAGTTTGGGGTGAATATGACTTTCCAAGTTTTTATGCTGGCAGTAGTACTTGTATTGATTTTAGAAGGAGCTGGGCCACTGTTATTCCCTAATAAATGGCGACGTTATTTAAATGAGCTCTCTCAGCAAAATCAGCATGTTATTCAGCGGTTTGGAGGCATTTTAGTGACAGTAGGCATCGTCATGTTTATTATTTTCACGTAAAAGTCTACGACAATAAAGTGATTGGCAGAATTGGCATTAGGCTAACCTACTAATAGAAGATACCTTTGGCGTTTTGCGAGTCGGCGCTCCATTTAATCTAACGCTTAGCTCACATTAACAGTGTTAGTGACCTCTGATTGACTAAATAAGATATATTGGATGTCTGAAGATGGAATGGTTGTTAGCGATAACATATCGCCTGCACTATTTCTAAAATGCAGCTTTGTTGCTGAAGGTTATGAATAGATTACGCCCGTTTATGAGTTTATATTAGGCTGATGTGAGTCGATTTTAGAGCAAGATCAATTAATTACAGCCACCTACAGTTATCAAACCTCTTGTAGCGGTATTAGAAATACTAATCCACATTATCTCGATGAATTCCCATCGTAACTAAATCATGATTTTAGTGAGTTCGCCCAATTAAAGCAGTGATTCTTAGCCTTTACTACGAAGATATATGCTTTTCTCTGTTTAATTCAACGGTTAGAAATCCAGCTCAAGCTCAAGAAATAGGTTATACTGCCGATGTATGTATTCATCCTATTGTCATTGAGAGTTGTTATGCTACGTACAGCACTGGTTGCGCTATTACCTTTAATCTCTTCAGTATGTTTTGCACAAACTGAAGCGGTGGATATTTATAGCCAAGATCAATTGCTTGATTTGATCCGTAGCAATCAATACTTAGCAAAAGTGAAACAGGATGATTGCCAGCTAGTCCAAGACATTGAGGCGCGAGCCCAAGTCTTAAAACAGCCTTTATATCAGTTTCTATGGGGCGAAATGCTCAACCATGGGACCTGTGTAAAAGCCAATCCTGCAAAGGGTATTGCTTTGTTGCGTGACTCGGCCGAACAAGGTAGCTCAGAAGCGATGTTAAAGCTTGCCGAGTATTATCAGAGCGGGAAATTTGTCATCCGCAATAAAGATAGGGCAGTACATTATTTACTGCCTGCAGCTGCAAGTGGTGATTTAACTGCTCGCATGACGTTAGTGCGTTTATTCAGTGAAGGTGATGGTAGTTCTAGGGATTATGAAATGGCCTATCACTGGTTATATAACGATGTATTTACGGACGAGGCGACACAGAAAAAAGCTTTGTCTTTACTGAAGGCGTTAGCAGCTAAAATGCCCCCTAGTGCAGTGGCGCGGGCCCAGCAAGAATAGTTGTTAAGCCGTTAAGTTGTCTCTCAATATAGAGACACAT
This sequence comes from Shewanella morhuae, assembly GCF_900156405.1. Classification (GTDB taxonomy): domain Bacteria; phylum Pseudomonadota; class Gammaproteobacteria; order Enterobacterales; family Shewanellaceae; genus Shewanella; species Shewanella morhuae. Next base: position 8,879 of record NZ_FTNN01000021.1, on the reverse strand, counting down.
TATTTGGATATTGAATGATCAAAGACCCTCATTTTGAGCGTGAACAGGATAAGTACGAAAACCCTATCCCAAGCCGTGAGTATATTATCGATTACTTACGTTCTCAGAAATCACCCATCACTCGTGACAGCATTGCTGCGGCATTAAACATTCATGAGGAAGAACCTCTTGAAGCCCTGCGTCGTCGCCTACGTGCGATGGAACGCGATGGCGAGTTGGTATTTACTCGCGGGCAGAGCTATGGCTTGCCTGAGAAGATGGATCTGATCTCCGGCACTGTTATCGGGCACAGAGAAGGCTTTGGCTTTTTCAAACCCGACGAAGGTGGTGATGATTTATTTATTTCAAACCGCGATATGTTGATGTACTTTCACGGTGATAAAGTGCTGGCACAAAAGGCTGGCACAGATCGCCGTGGCCGTCGTGAAGCGCGTTTAGTTAGATTGATCCAGCCGCGAAGCGCTGCAATTGTCGGTCGTTATCATGTTGATAGCGGCATGGCATTTGTGATTGCTGACGATAAGCGTATTACTCAAGAAATTTTAGTCGCGAATGAAGATCGTAACGGCGCTCGTCAGGGCGATGTTGTGGTGGTGGAGTTAACGCGTCGTCCAGGTCGTTTCGTTAAAGCTGCAGGCAAAGTGACAGAAGTACTCGGTAAGCAAATGGCGCCGGGGATGGAAATTGAAATCGCCCTGCGCAACTATGACTTACCGCATACTTGGTCTCCGGCAATCGAGAAAAAACTGCGCCGCATTCCCGATGAAGTAACTGATGCAGATAGGGTGGGGCGAGTCGACTTACGTCATTTACCTTTAGTGACTATTGATGGTGAAGATGCCCGCGATTTTGACGATGCCGTGTATGCAGAGAAAAAGGTTGGTGGTGGCTGGCGTTTATGGGTTGCGATTGCTGACGTAAGTTACTATGTACGTACTGACTCTGTTTTAGATACAGAAGCACGTGCTCGCGGTAACTCGGTGTATTTCCCATCGCAAGTTATCCCTATGCTGCCGGAGAAAATCTCTAACGGCCTATGTTCGCTAAATCCTCACGTCGATCGTTTATGTATGGTCGCTGAGATGACGGTGTCTGCTAAAGGTAAGTTATCGGGCTATAAGTTTTATCCGGCAGTGATGTATTCACACGCTCGCTTCACTTACACCCAAGTCGCGGATATGTTAGAAGGTGGCCCAATTGCGCCTGAGCATGAAGCCCTATTCCCGCATCTGCAATGTTTACAATCTTTGTATTTAGCACTTGATGAACAAAGGGCTGAACGTGGTGCGATTGCGTTTGAGACGATGGAAACGCAGTTCATTTTTAACGAGCAACGTAAGATTGAAAAAATCGTACCGCGCGGTCGTAATCAAGCCCATAAAATTATTGAAGAATGCATGATTTTAGCCAACGTTTCGGCGGCTAAGTTTGTCAAAAAACATAAAGGTGAAGTGCTGTACCGCGTACATGAAGCGCCCTCTGAGCAAAAGCTGGCAAACTTTAAAGAGTTTCTTGCTGAGCGTGGTTTAACTATGGGTGGCGGTTTAGAACCGACACCATCTGATTATCAAAATTTAATGCTACAAATTGCCGAACGCCCTGATGCTGAGCTTATCCAAGTGATGCTGCTGCGTTCTATGCGCCAAGCCATTTACACCCCTGATAACGAAGGTCACTTTGGTTTAGCACTAGAAGAATACGCGCATTTTACATCGCCTATTCGCCGCTATCCGGACTTAGTCTTACATAGAGTGATCCGTTATTTACTGGTAAAAGAGCAGGGTGAAACTACTGAGAAGTGGACGCAGGATGGTGGCTACCATTATCAACTTGATGAGCTCGAAAAACTAGGTGAAGAGTGTTCAACCACTGAACGTCGTGCTGATGAAGCAACTCGTGATGTCAGTGATTGGCTGAAGTGCGAGTTTATGCAAGATCATGTTGGCGATACTTTTGAAGCAGTGATTGCATCAGTCACCAGTTTTGGTTTGTTCGTGCGTTTAAATGAATTGTTTATCGATGGTTTAGTGCATATTTCAAGCCTAGGCAGCGATTACTATCAGTTTGACTCTATGCGCCAACGTCTTATTGGCGAGCATACTAAGCAAGTTTATCAAGTTGGCGATCCTGTGACGGTGAAAGTCGCCGCAGTTAATCTCGATGACAGACAGATTGACTTAGTCATGTTGGGTGATGATGGTAAAGGTAGCAAGCGTAAAGCGTCAGCTAGCCGTGATAAGCCAATGACAGCCCGTGAACGCGTTAATCGTGAAGGTGCTAAGCAAGGCAAAACGAACAAAATCGCGACATCTACAGCTAAGACTGAAGCAGGCAAAGCCAAACCTAAGGCTAGTACTACAACGAGTGCTAAGTCTAAAGCTAAAACGAGTACTAAGGCTAAAGCAGCGCCCAAAGCTCAGAAAACAGTAGAAAAAGATCCGGCTACCAAGCCCAAAGCCGCTAAGCGGAGCACGAGAAAGAAATAAATGAAAAAACAAGATATTATTTTTGGGATCCATGCCGTTGAAGCCCTGTTAAAGCACAGTCCTGAGCGCATTATTGAATTATGGCTGTTACAAGGTCGCGATGATGAGCGTTTAACGGCATTGGCTAATGAGGCCAAATCATTCGGGACAACAATTCAGTTGGCGTCACGTAAGGTTTTAGATGACAAAGCTGAAAGCAGCCAACATCAAGGTATTGTGGCGCGCGTCAAAGCCGCTAAAGTGTTAAATGAACAAGATCTGGATGTGCTGCTTGCTAATACTGAGCAACCTTTCCTGTTGATTTTGGATGGCGTGACGGATCCCCATAACCTCGGTGCTTGCTTACGTAATGCCGATGCAGCCGGTGTACAAGGTATTATTGTGCCTAAGGATAACTCAGTTGGCTTAACTGCCACTGTGAGTAAAGTGGCCTGCGGCGCAGCAGAAACTGTACCGTTATTTCAAGTCACTAACTTAGCGCGCACTATGCGCCACCTACAAGATAAAGGTGTGTGGATTGTGGGGACTGCTGGTGAAGCCGACTGCGAACTGTATCAAGCCGATCTTAAAGGATCGCTAGCGATTGCCATGGGCGCCGAAGATAAAGGGCTGCGCCGTTTAAGTCGTGAGTCATGCGATTCGCTTATTTCAATTCCTATGGCGGGCAGTGTGTCTAGCTTGAACGTATCGGTAGCGGCGGGTGTTTGTCTATTTGAAGCTGTGCGTCAGCGTCGTAGCTAACATTTAAACTACGCAGTGATACCATGCTTGCGGTAATCAGAAACGGCTTAGCTGTAAATACAGTTAAGCCGTTTTTTTATGAGTATTATTTAACTAAAGGCTTTGCTACGTTAACTTGATTATTTTCAGAGCTATCGGTTTGGGTAACGTCTTCATCAGTCTGCCAAGTATCGAAACAAAATGTGAGTTGCTCTTCATTACTCTCAATTGCGTCATCATCGACGCCATCAGCCCCTAAATCATATTCGTCCTCATCAGCATTAAACGATGGTGTCATATGTTCTTGAATCGACTCAACATCAACTCGTGGATCGAGTGCGGCTGCCAGTGGTGAGGAGACTAAATCACCGGTCGCCATAATATAATCTTGGGTCACGTTGGTTTCAATTATTTGCTTTGAGTGTAGATAATGTAAACGAATTAACAGTATTAAGGTACAGGCCGACATGAAGCCATATAACATGCTGTTGCCCAGCCATTGCATTAACGTTGAGGCGATGAGTGGGCCGATACTGGCACCTAAGCCAAAGGTTAATAGAATGGTGGCTGATAAACCTACCCGTTCATTTTGTTCGACGCGTGAGTTAGCGAGTGCAGTAGCAAGTGGATAAAAAGTAAAGCCTAAAATACCAAAGAGAAAAGTCATTACTAGCGATATAACAGGGTGATAGGGGATCAGGCAGATCGCCAAGGCTAAGATACCGAGTAGTACACAGTTGATACGAATAAGGCGACTGCGAGACATAATGTCAGATAGCTTTCCCATCGGCCATTGCGCCAGTAAGCCTGCTAAAATTGTTGCTGTCATATAGGTGGCAACTTTTTCTGGTGGTAAACCTAAGTTGCTTGCATAGGCGGGCGCGAGACCATAAAAAGAACCGACTATCATGCTGCCAATTGCTATGGTAGTGAGTGCTTGCGGTGCTTTTTTCCAATAATGGGCAATTTTAAGCGGTGCCGGCACCAAAGGTGCGGGGTGAAGGCGGCGGGTGAGTGAAATTGGTACGATACAGAGTGAAAAGCAAATAGCGATAAGCAATAGCGGTTCTAAACCTAATTCTGGGAAGATACTAATGGCGCCTTGGCCCAAGATTAAGCCAAAGTAAGAAACAATCATATAACTGGCAAATACGGTACCCCGTTGGCTATTCTCGGCTTGCTCATTAAGCCAACTTTCCAACACCATGTATTGGCACATCATACCCATGCCGACAATCAGCCGTAGCAGCAGCCAAATAGTTAGTTCATCTACTAAAGCGTGGCCTAAAGCTGAGGCTGCGACTATCCCTGCACTGGCGACAAAGGCACGAATGTGGCCCACTTGAGCAATAAGCTTATGACCTATCTTAGAGCCCGCAACAAGACCAATATAGTAGGCTGACATCATGCCGCCAATCCATATTTGTGGCACATGCATCACAGAAAGTCTAAGGCCAAGATAGGTTGTGAGTAAGCCACCGGCCAATACCATTAATAAAGTCGTGCTATATAAAGAGGCAAAAGTGCGCAGCGGATTAGTCATTTACAACTCCGAAAACACTATAAAAATAACAACGTGGAGTGAGTATATCAGGGGTTAGTGTTTAAGTTGTGTTACAAGTTGTTGGTAAGCTTTGACTCACTTCCCATTTTTAGGTGAAATTTTATTAAAATGCGGTGAGGTAACGTAGGCGTACTACAGTCTATTTTAAAAATTGGAAATCCATAAACTGCGTTATAAAAGATATGTCATTAAGAGTGAACTTATCTAAAGGTATAAAGCAGGTTAAAAGTGGTAATAGTGTCTGTTTGTTGGCTGCCATCAGGAACGATTTCAGTATATTTGATGTTCATTCCGATTTTAAATGCCCAATCTTGGAATACGAGATTTTTGTAGCTCATGTCTAAGGTGAGGGTATTATTGTTCTCGCCAACTTCAGCAGTCAGATCCGCATTTAGGCTGCTATATTCCTGTAGTTTTTGAGAGAACTTAGCCGCTGTACGTAAAATGACATCTTTTTCAGCATCAGGATCAGGAACATCAATTGATTCAGCGGGCATGTTATATCGGTAACCGGGGCCGACTTCGAGGCTTAGTTTGGTTTTATAACTACTGATGGCATTAAAACCGTAACCACTAGAAAGTGTTGATATTTGTGTGTAACTACCAAATTGATCCCAAGTAAAATCACCGCGACCGAAAATATAACCCTTAGTGAGTTTATAATTCGATTGCAATTGTAGTTCGTATTTTTCGGATGTGGTTTGGTTTTTCTCAGAGGCAAAATAGGCTTTTAATATGGCCTCTTGCTTGGTTCGTTCAGTATCGTAAATCAGCTGAGTACGGCCATTAAAACTACTGGATTCATTATTGCCAGTATTGAGCTGTAAACCCGCTTCGATTTCGGCTGTAAAATCACTGGGCGGCTCTTGATAGTCTGGAGGAACAAGCGCAAGCGCAGGTAATGAAAGGAAAAATAAACTGATTAGTATGATAACTTTTAGCATTATGTTTAATTCTTGATTAGCAGATTTCAGATGCTCAAATATAGGTGAGGCGCCATCATACCTGTATTGATTAGCGAGGCAAAGTTATTGCTTGAATTTCTGGCTTGCTTTCTGTACTATCTCGCGCTCAAATCAGTCACTATTTTTCGTTCCTTGCCTCCATTTGGTCTGACTGAGCCAATACCGAGGCTACATAACCGTAAGGAGCAATAAATGCGTCATTACGAAATCGTATTTATGGTTCACCCAGATCAAAGTGAACAAGTACCAGGTATGATTGAGCGTTACACAGGTGTTATCACCGAAGCTAACGGCACAATTCACCGTTTAGAAGATTGGGGTCGTCGTCAACTGGCTTACCCAATCCTTGATCTGCATAAAGCTCACTACGTTCTAATGAACGTTGAAGCCAAAGCAGAGACGATCGAAGAGCTAGAAACAGCTTTCCGTTTCAACGACGCAGTTCTGCGTAATATGGTAATGCGTACTAAAGTTGCCGTTACTGAAGCATCTCCGATGGCTAAAGCTAGAGATGAGCGCGACTCACGTCGTGGCCCAGCTGGCGAACGCTCATATGATGAAGCTCACGCTGAAGAACACGCTGAGTAAGGTAATCTGTGACCACCAATAACTTGGTGTTATCTGGAACGATAACTCGTTCAAGACGCTTTAAAAGCCCAGCAGGTATTGCACACAGTGTAATGATGTTGGAACACAAATCGCAGCGTTATGAAGCAGATATGCTCCGCAACGTCTACGTACAAATTCAAGTGATATTGAGTGGCCCACGCTTTGAAAGCGTGGCAGATGATCTGAAAGCAGGTGTGGAAGTGCAAGTGAAAGGCTTTATGACGCTTCAACAGGGGCGTAATGGTCAAAATCGCTTAGTCATCCATGCCGAAAATGTCGAATTGAAAACTTAGGAGACTGTCAACATGGCACGTTATTTCCGTCGTCGCAAGTTCTGCCGTTTCACCGCTGAAGGTGTTGCAGAGATTGATTACAAAGATATCGTTACTTTAAAGAACTACATCACTGAAAGCGGCAAAATTGTTCCAAGCCGTATCACTGGTACTAGTGCTAAATATCAGCGCCAACTAGCTCGCGCTATTAAGCGTGCTCGTTATCTTTCTCTACTGCCATATACTGATTTACATCAGTAATTTGCAGTATTCCTAATCGAATATAGAGGATTTGATAATGAATGTTATTTTACTAGATAAAGTTGCAAACTTAGGTAGCTTAGGCGACCAAGTTTCAGTTAAAGCCGGTTATGCTCGTAACTTCCTTTTACCTTACGGTAAAGCGGTAGTTGCAAATGCTGCAAATACTGAAGTATTTGAAGCTCGTCGCGCTGAATTAGAAGCTAAATTAGCTGCTGACTTAGCTGCTGCTAACCAACGTGCTGAGAAAATTGCTGCATTAGAAGCTGTTGTTATCGCTTCTAAAGCGGGTGATGAAGGCAAACTGTTTGGTTCAGTTGGCAACCGTGACATCGCTGATGCAGTGACTGCTGCTGGTGTTCAACTAGCTAAATCAGAAGTTCGTTTACCATTAGGCGCTCTGCGTACTACTGGCGACTTCGAAGTTGAAGTTCAGTTACACACTGAAGTTAAAGCTTTTGTTAAAGTTTCTGTGGTTGCAGAAGCTTAATTACAACTCGCTTTATACATTAAGAAGCACCGCTTAGGCGGTGTTTTTTTATGGGCGCAATTTGTGAAACACGTCACTCCTAAGTAATTCCAATTACTTTAATTATATGTTCAGTTCAGAATCTTACAGATATCTCAATCCAAGGTGCGTTTAACTTCCGCTAAATGAACAGATATTTAATGCGATTGGTATAAGATCATAACGTCGTCAAATTGAAAAGCCTTACCCATTTTAATGGCTAAAAATCGTTCGCGCTCTCACTCAGGGCAACCGCATGAGTGTTCATTAATTAGCCACGCCACTAAATCCAGCATTTAATACCGCTTCTAAGTATGCTGTTTTCATCCAGGCTCGTTTTTGTTTAGCTGGTATGCTTCCTTTTGAAGGTTCGCTTCTAAGCATATTCAATGCGACTTGGCGTAACATAGCCCAATTCTCAGCACCATGGTCTTGATAAATTTGGCAAACATCTTCCCGCATACAAACATCTAACACCCAATGCAGGCTATTTTCTACAGCCCAATGATCACGCACTGCTTCAGCGAGTTGTTGCTCTGTCAGTTCAGCCGAGCTGATATGGTAACGATACATGAGTTCTGGCGCTTTTCCTTTTTGCTGACGAAAGCTCATACTCATACCAAGTGTTTGTAATTGAGGCCATTGTGAGAATTTTTCTGTAAACTGTTTGGCACTTAAGACATGGTAAACTCGCGCTTCGATACGACCATGTTGTTGCTCAAAGCTTAAGCCACCTAGCGGGGCTTTACGTGTCTCAGAAAATGCTGTTTCTACAGCTTTATGCAGATTGCCCTGATTACTTTTTAGCGTAAATAAGTAATCGCCACCTTGCTCGACAATGTGCTCTGCAATGTTAACTTGGCAGCCCATGGCATCAATCGAAACTAAAGCACCTTCAATATCCAGAAGCTTTATTAGCTCTGGGATTGCAGTGATTTCATTAGACTTTTCAGAGGTCTTGACTTGCCCAAGAACGAGTTTGTTTTTACATGCAAACGCATTCACCATATGAATTGTTGATTGTCGGTTTCCACGTTGATAGGAGCCTCTCAATGTCTTGCCGTCTATCGCGATAAGTTGACCTTGCGTTATTTCATGCACGGCTTGCATCCACTTTATGAAACACAGCCTAAATTGCTCGGGATCAATACGTGATATGGTCCTCGCGATGGTGTCATCGACAGGGACACCACCATTTAAATATCCATGCTGTTGAAACCAATCAAGATGACCGTCAGCGTAATCTCGGATCTCGCTCCAACCCTCGGCTCCAGCGATAACACCACACAAGGTAACAAATAAAATATCTTCGAGCGGATAAGTGATTTTAGCCGATTGACGGGTATCGGTGAGCTCGCTGAAAAAGGTTGTGAAGGTTTCAAGGTACATAATTTACTCTCCTAAAAGAGAGTATAAGATCACAGCTAAGCAAGGGCGTCAAACAGATTATGTGTCAACATTATCAGTTCAAAAAACGTTCACGATCTCACCCTG
>NZ_FTNN01000019.1:23340-63651 GCF_900156405.1 Shewanella morhuae | reverse complement strand
GGGCAACTAAGCTAATGAAAAAGCTAGGATTAGTCAGTTGCCAACAACCGAAACATCACTACAAGAAGGCAGGGAAGGAGCATGTCGCTATCCCCAATATACTCGAACGACAATTTGCAGTGGTTGAACCAAACACCGTCTGGTGTGGCGATGTCACTTACATTTGGGCGGGTAATCGCTGGTGTTATTTAGCTGTTGTGCTGGACTTATTTTCGAGAAAAGCGGTGGGTTGGGCAATGTCATTTTCACCAGATACTGAGTTAACGGTGAAAGCACTGGAAATGGCATTTGAATCACGGAGTAAGCCTAAAAACCTGATATTTCACTCAGACCAAGGCAGCCATTACACTAGCCTTAAATACCGTCAACGGCTGTGGAAATATCAAATCACCCAGAGCATGAGTCGTCGAGGTAACTGCTGGGATAATGCGCCAATGGAGCGATTTTTCAGGAGTTTAAAAACAGAATGGGTGCCAACGCAAGGCTATAAGAGTTTTGTTGAAGCTAAACAGGATGTGACTAATTATATTATTGGCTATTACAGCCAAGTCAGGCCACATCATTATAATGCAGGATTAAGCCCAAATGAATCAGAGCGAAGATTTTGGGAAGATTCTAAAGCCGTGGCCAAATTTAGTTGACCACTACAGTGATAGTACTGGCCAACTGAACGTGCATTAGCAAACTCTTTAAATACTTGTTCGGGGACTCTGCAAAACGTATAGACCGGATCACTATCCTCAAAATCAATATACATACGCATTGAAGCTGAGTCATACCCAATACGACGAATTGCCGTAGATCTAACGTTTATCCAATCAGTCATTTTGAACTCCTATTTATTAAGCCAAGTTAGTGTTTTGGAGGGACCATAAATATGCCCATCATCAATCCAATATCCGGTATACATGATTACTCCCTGTACTTTTAACGCTCAACTAACAGGCGCTGCGGTTTTTACAGCATCCATGTTGAGCTGCTTATTAAGAGTTAGTTCGTTGTAGCTTACCAATTTAAAATCTTCAGACTTTGAAATACAGATACTATTATCCTTTGAAGATATGCTAAAAAGTCTACTTCCTAAAACACCGATGTAGCGAAATTTCTCTCCTTCAGTTGATGAGCAATACCCACTGCTAACCACATAGTAACCTATCGCATTATGATCCATTGCACTTTCGCCATTGGTATACCCTTTTGCGAATGCCACTGTAGGTAAAAAACAAAATATGGAAACTACAAATACCCTTAAATTAACCGGTAAGTTAAGTAAATACTTATTGCTGAAGATTATGTATAAAAACAGGATTAGAGATACTAGTGGATAAAGACCTCTTAATCGCATGTACCCTGTTTCAGTTATCGCTGTATATACAGAGCTACCCAAGCTCAGCAGCATCATTGAAATACAGTAAAACTTAAGAACATAAGTGAACCCCTTAAATATACCGCCAGCTTCCATATACTCATCATGTTGTTTCTTAGACATTGAGTTGACTCCATCCATTGCAGAATAAGCAGCAAGGATACCTATAGCAGGAAGAGCTGGATAAACAGAGGCTTTTACTATCTCGGTTAGAGCAACGTAGGAAAGGATATTGATGTCAAACTTTATCCAAAAACCCCAAAGATAGGAAATGCCTGAGAATAAAACTAGTCCGTATACAACTAATGAGAGGTTAATTTTTGTGCTCATAGATTCCTATTAGTTTGGACTCTTAACGTCTTAGTATTTATGCGCTGCGCTGTTTGCAGGGAATAAATCGCTTGTTGGACTTGGCCGCTGCCACATCCATGTCTATTGGTATAAATGATGCTATAGGAATTCGCTTTTTTGCGGTAGCTATCTTTTATACAGTTTGGAGGCTAATCACTTGATATCGTTTTAGCTTTCTCATTCTTAGCACTTATTTTTTGCTGATGAATCGCTATCTAACGACTCAAAACTCCAAGGAATACACCTCCCCTCGGAGTTGCCGCAGGGCGAATAGAGCTCTTGATTTAATAAAGAGTGCGTGAGTTCGGTCATGGATGACCGACTAGCTTTCGCAGGTGCAGGGACGCATCCTTCGGAAGCGATAGCAAATTTATCAATGAGCGCAAGGGGCTTTCAACTCCCTTGGGGGCGTCTTGGAGCATCCAAGGAGGATAGGACGAGCAGTCCTCTTTGGTCGGGTGTGGGGTGAAGCCCCACGACTTTGATTTTGATTAAAGCATTCAAACTACGAAACACACTTTGGGGCAATAGCTTTTTAGCTAATCGAACAGCGATAGGGTTAGTGAGGATTGGCATTGTTGTACCAGTGACCGTTGGCGGCATGGATGCCGCCGTCGAGCCTATAGGGATATATTTACGGCGGGTCACTGGGGAAGCAATGACAATTCATACTGCACAACTGACGATAAAGTTATCTTGCTTTGGCGCAATAGCTTTTTAGCTAAACAAACAGCAGAAGGGTTAGTTAAAATAGGCATTGTTGCACCAGTGACCTTCTAAAACAGGGATATTTTATTAGAGCCCTCAGGGAGGCTTCTTGTTAAATAAATAGACGGCGCGTCACTGGGGAAACAATGGCAATGAATACAGCACAACTGACGACAACGTTCTCTTGCTTTTAGCCAAAAAGAAAAGCCCGCGGCTGCGGGCTTGACGTGACTTAAAAATCAACGGAATACAAAGACTGACTTAACGATACGTCAGCGTCGTAGTATCCGTTAACTTGTCATTATCTTTAACGGTGAGTTCAACAGTATGTTGTCCACGGCGGGCAAGGCGCAATACCACTTGACCGTTAGCACGGGTGCCATTGTCGAACGTCCATTTATGTTGCTTGATCACGCCATCGGTATCATAGCTAGTCGAGATAAACATATCGACAAGCAATAAATTGATACGCTGAATTTGCGCAACAGGCGGTTGTTTCACCTCTTCAACAACCACAGTCACCGCTTGCGACGTGCTATGGGTTAGGCCGTCATTATCCGTCACTGTTAGCGTGACCAGATACTCACCGCTTTGGCTGTAACTGTGAGTCACTACCTCACCCATTGCCACTGTGTTGTCACCAAAGTTCCACTGGGCTGATACAATCTGTCCATCGCTGTCGGTTGAAGTGGGTGTCAGTTGCACCGCAGCCCCATTCACTACTTGAGTGAAACTGGCTACTGGCGCGATGTTTTCCGCTTCAAGCAAGAGTGAAATCACCACAGGATCGTGATCCGATGAGCGATATGCATCCGTGGCAAATAAGTCTTGGATTTGAGCCGGCGTCTTAAACTCTTCGTTGTAATCCAGTATGAGTGGCTCATCGGTATTGATATGCCACTGCGTCACATCCACCACTTTATCTAACAAGGCAGCGTTTGCTAAAGCATGATCTAGCTGACCCGATTCAGCCGAGAACACATAGGAATAAGGGTTCGGCTTTTGAAGTTTGGCAAACAGCTCGCTAAAGCCTGCATTAGCTAATGCCGTTAATGGGTCTTCCTTCGCATAAGCGTTCAAATCACCAATTAGCAATACGCCTTGATCTGGATATTGCTCGCTAATCCATTGGCCTGCTGCCGCTGCCGCGCGGGTACGAGTGATATTACAGTTACCTTGACCATCATTCAGATCAGGATCGCCCACACATTCACTACCCTTAGATTTAAGGTGATTAACCGCTACGACCACACTTTCTTCGCTGCCGTTCACACTAAAGGCTTGAGTTAGCATAGGACGGTTTTTACCATCATCAAACAGCGGTTGCTGGTCGTCATCTAATGGCGAATTGGCACTGGATAGAATGCGCGCCGCGCCCTGTGGTGTGACTTTATCGCTACGATAAATCAAGCCGACCGTGATGGCATCGGTGCCAATAGCATTCATGCCCGTTGGCGCGATATAAGCGTAACGCACCTCACCGATTGCAGTGTTTAAACCTGTGACTAAATCGGCAATGGCAGAACTGGCGCCAAAGCCATCGTTTTCGATTTCCATTAAGCCAAATACATCAGCACTAATACCTACCATCGCACTGATAATCTTTGCCTTTTGACGCTCAAATTCGCTCAAAGTATTGGCACCACGCGCAGTTGGGAACCCCTCACCTTGACCGTCACCATTGAAGTAGTTGAGCACGTTAAAACTAGCGACGTTAAGGTTACCGCCCTCATTTAATGTAGGTGCGACAGGGCGTGGGTTTTCCGCCACAAAGTTAACCGTCTCTACTGGCATAATGCGATACAGATTAAAGCCATAATGCATCACACCGCTAAGCTGCGTCACTTTATCGCCCACCCGCACTGTGTTTGATGCGCTCAGACCCGGTGCAGGGAATTGCACCGGATCAGGATTTTGCGCGGTTAAACCATCATCCAATAAAATACTGTCGCGTTGGTTAGCCGCGCTCACCGCCAGCGCATCAGCGCCAGGTAAAGCCACTTGCGTACCAATAAAGTGACGTTGACTGCCTAATGTAATCTCGCCGTAACGACCAAGGTTGTAGACTTCGTTTACCACTAAATCTTGGCTAAAACGAACACGCATACCCTCAAATCGCTCAAAATCATCACTGCTGTTAATTGGTAAAGTCAGCACAGCCGCCGTTGGTAATGCTTGCCCTGTGGCGCAAAGCGTGTGTGCAGACAGGGTAGTTAACTCTGTTAGGCCTTGATATTCAGTCACTTTAGCTTGTAAACGAATACGATCGCCCGCCACATACACGGTGGGCGCAGTACCGGTATACACAAATACGCCTTCGGAGGTTTTTGGATCGTTATCAGCTTCGTTATCGGCCATTTGTACAAAAATGCCCTTAAGGCCGGCTTCCTGATTACTGACAACAACCGCTTCAACCACTAAGGTTTGACCATTAAGAGGACTGGCAGCACCCGCGCCTTGAAGCGCATGAATTGCTGTGGCTTCTTCACCGCACACTAAAGAACTCGGTGGCGGGTCGACGGGATCGGTCGGCGTGCCGGCGCTGAATTTACCGAGATCAGAAATATCATCCTTAGCAAAACCTAGCCAAGTGCTAAAGCTGACCGCATCGTCACTAATGGGATCGGCAATCAACTGCTCTGGATTACGGCGCAGGGTGTTGTCTTGCGTGGATAAATCACCACTGCCCCACTCGGTACCAGGATCAACACCGACTTGACCTAAACTATCAATCACTTGATTTTGATAAGTTAGTTCAATGGCATCATCACCATTAAAGAAACTCGCGCTACTTTGTTGATCTGTCACTGCAAGGATATCGGCAGAGGCATCATTATCGGCAACCACATACGTCGCCCCCGCCGCTAATGAGCCAGTGAGCGCAATGGTCGTGCCGACGTTGGTGCTGCCATTAAAATAGAAACGCAATTGGTATTGGCTTAAATCAATAACACCTGCGGTTGGGTTATACAGCTCGATGGCTTTATTGTTGCTGCTGCCTTCGACGTATTCTGAAATGATCAAATTATCCGCGCCATGGGCAAGCCCACAAACGCTGCCGATGGCTAACGCCAGTACAGTTTTAGTATTAAACATTAAGACCCCTAAATGTATTGTTTTAATATTTGATGTGAAATTGGTATCTGATTTATGTGCTTAGATGCTTTAAAGCGATCCCACTTCAAAGACTAACGATACTATAGACGATAAAGGTTACAGATTAGTTGCCATTAGGTTGCAACTAAAGATGGATATTATTCGTAGGATTTAGCAGCAAAGCTTAGTGAGCAGAGCTAGGAATAAAGCAGTATGGCAGCTACTGACCGCCCTATATAAAAGGCGGCCAGAGATAATAAATGTGATATTAAAAATGAATATGGTAAAGATTAATTGCTGTTAAAAATAAGCGGAGTAAATAACGCAAATGCATAACAGCAGTATGCTAGGGATTATAAGGGCTGAAGTTTTTCATCGAGTAATTTAACCAGTAACAACTCACCGTTGTCGTTCACCCTAAACTCACCGTATTTAGCGCTACTAAAATGATCGGCTTGCCCTTCTTCGAAGAAAAAGCTGTTCGATGCCAGTTTGATTTGATTACCTCGGGCACGAAACTGCACCCGCAGTTGATCTTTACCGAGCGCTTGGTCGGTATAAAAGTCTACAAAACGCGCCACCTTTTGCTCATCTACTGCCAACAATAACTGGCCTTGCATTTGCTGCGGCGTTAAGGCGCTGCTAACATCGCGGGCAATTGCATATTCCAGCGCCATGTAATCCCCCTGCATTAACGAGCGTGGATCCACGGGTGCTAATGCAAAGCGCACCACTTGCCCATGGTTAAGCAACTGTTCAAACTTGAAAATCCGCCAATTCACGCCCGTAAGAATCGCCACAGTGGTGAATAATACAATCCCAAGCGCCCACTTATGTGTAGCCGATAGCTTTGCCATCACATTTCCCATCACATAGTCTCCTTGGCATTTTCATTGACAGGAAATAACCGCCACATTAGCACTCTAGCCACCAGTAGTAGCGCACCTAAGCCCATCATATAGGCGGATTTGAGTAACAAAGTCGTCTCGAGGGAATAATAATATCCGCTGACAAAGAGTAATGCAGCGATAATGCCCATGCTTTTTAGCCAAAATTCATTGCTATAATGACCGAGTAAAATCAAGAGGATGGCCGTAGATAACCCCTGCATGGGTAAAGATAAGCCACTCACTAAAACTAAACCGATAAAACAGCTGAGTGCCGACAACGAGTACAACGATTGCTGGCGCTCACGATAAATATTTATCAGTAAAAAACTGCCTATCACGAAAATGATCAATAGTTGCAACACACTAAACCACAGCGTTTGTTGTAAAGGATTGAATAACTCGTCAAAGAGATAATCCATGCTAAAGGCATGTGTTAGCTGAACATCCAACAACATCAATGCAAAACCATAAAGCAACATACGCGCGCGTTGATAATGTCGCCCTAAACGATTGAGGTTGAATAATAGCGAACTGACGATTAACACCAACACACTCGGGCAGAGATAGAATAAGTTAATCAGTGCCGCAATGCCGACAAAGCAAGCACTGACACAAAAGGCAAATACAAACTGAGCCAAACTATGGTTAATTAACCCCCAAAGTAGCAAAAGAATGCTCGCCATACACAGATACCAAGCCAGGCTAAAGTCGTACCCCAAAATATTATATAATCCCCAAGCAATGCCTAAGAGTCCACTCAAACAAACGGCAAAAGCAAACTGCTGCACAAAGATTTGCGGTTTGGCCAACAAGTAAAACCCAAGCCCTATGCCCAAATAAACGATACCAACAACTAAAGCGATATCCTCTTCATTTTGATCAAACACCACGTTTAACAATGAGGCCATAAACCCTAGTAGAAACAAGGCGGCTATCCAAGCGGCGAAAGCTTGCATAACGGCAATATACCAAGGCGTATCTTGCGTTTCAGGTGCATGAGGTGATTTGACTTTGCCTTGGGCATATAAGGTTTGCCACAATGCGGCCAGTTCAGGCTCACTCGAACGATCATTGGGCGCCGCGCTATTATTTAATGCGTAATTGAGCGGCTGACCTACTGATAAGTCTTTATTTTCGTCCATGAGTGTCTCCCACTGTTTCCTTATTGGTACTTAATATCGCGGGCGACGTTTTAAAAAGCCGGTTCAATTTTCTTAAGCCCATGCTTAATCCGCTGCTTGCTAAAATAATATAAAGACCAATAAAGAGAAAACCACCAATAGGATCGCTGTTTTCAAACATTAATTTAATCAGTAATGCCGCGCCCACAGCAATCAGGCTAAAGCCGCCCAAGGCTAAGGGGTATATTCGCGGTAATACATAGCGAAACACAAAGAAGCTGAGGCCAAGGTGAGCAATATAGCCGCAGAAAATCCAAGAATTAAGCTCTCCGTGGTTAAAAGCATCATCAAAAATCAACCAACAGATTAATAACGTAAAGCAGCCCATAGCAAACATCGAACTGGCGTACTCCACAAGCGGAGCATGCCAACGCCCCGCCACTTTTCGGTCTAAAAAAACAAAAGCATAATAAATGGCTAAATTTAAACAGATAAATATTAGTAGCAGTCGCTGCTCATCCCAGAAATCACCCCAAAAATGAGCAAAAGTATCAAAAAGTAATCCTAAGCTAAGGTTAAACAATGCCACCACGAGTAACCATAAAGCATCAAACCCTGCTACCCATGCAAAAGGTAAAATTAGCAGCGCCCATAGAGCAAATAGCTGCCAAGGATCTGCCCCCGTTTGATAGGTTTGTCCAACCAGTGCCAATAAACCGCCCACTAACACGCTTGCTGTAAGCAATACTGTATTAGCTGTTGTGGCACCAAATACCGTAGATTGAGTATTCGCTTGGTTCCCAGTATTAGCCTCAGTTTGAGCCTGATGGACTGAGCTAAACTGATGTGCGGTGCGATAATAGAGCCAAGCGAATACCGCTATAGCGAGCAGAATCGCAACTTCGATAAGAGCAAATTTGGCAAAACGTCCGAGGGATTGCCAATTGTAGGCAAAGAAAAAAATCAAACCACAGGCAGCACTCAGCGCACCAAACCACAGTAATAAGTGGGCAATTAGACCGCGCCAGCTCGATACATTAGGCCGTGAAGCCAGTTGTACATAAAGCGTATTTGCCTGTTCGGCGGTGATATGTCCCTGTTCCACCCAATTACACACTTGAGATGCTATTTTACTCAATGTGAGATCTCCCTAATCTGTTTTGCGCTAGCTTACTATGTTGAAGTTAAAATTCGTATGATATCCAAACGATTAAGCAAAAATAATGGTATATACTTTTAAAAGTGATGGGCAGACAGGCAAGACTAGAAATAATTAGAGGTATACATGATATTTAACCCTTTATATCGTCTACTCTTTTTCCTTTGTTTAGCAGTAAGCTTTCATACGGCTGTTTTAGCTCAAGAGCCGGTACCACCTCAAAGAGCACACTCTATAAAACCGACAGAAAAACCGACTATTCGTGTCGGTGGTTATCAATTTGCTCCCTATGTGGATCTACATAATGGCCATTACACTGGCCTCACCCTCGACATTATCGATGCATTAAATCAAATACAACAAGAAGTGATATTTGAATTTACGATTACCAGCATAGAACACCGATATAAAGCCTACGCCTTAGGCCGCTTTGACATGCTTATATTTGAAAATCCCACTTGGGGATGGCACAACATTAATTATCATTTTATTCCATTACATATGTTAGATGGTGAAGTATTGATTGCACTTAACGCCAAAGCGCAGGATCAACATTATTTTAAAAATCTAACCGGCAAGTCTGTTGCCATAGTGAAAGGCTATCACTATCAATTCGCTAATTTTAAAACTTCACCAGATACTCTCTCACTACAATTTAACCCTTTGTTTGTTAATAACAATAGCGCTTCAATACAGAGCGTTCTACGTGGACGCGCTGATATTGCTCCCGTCACCCATTCTTACTTACAATATTATTTAAAGATGAATCCACAGGACAAGCCGTTATTGTTAATCGCCGATAAATGGGATCAAGCCTATGACAATGGCATCTTGCTTAATCCCCAATCGGTACTTGATGAAAAACAACTTTCCCACTGGATAAAACTATTAATCAATAATGGTAAACTGAGCGAACTTGCCGCTGAATATGCTATTACATTAAAACAATAACTGGTTTATCTATTGATAAAATGAACGTTCAATCATCGAGATCAATAGTTCGAGCACCGCAAAAATCGAAATAAGCAAAAAACCAAAGCAGATAACACAATTATCCGCATACGATTAGCGTGGACTTAATGTAGCAATGTAAAACTGTCAAATTGCAAAGGTTAATATCACATCGCTAAAAATTATCTTTAACAATGCCCTTTAAAAATGCAAAAGGAGCCTGCAGGCTCCTTTCATTGACACTAATGACAACACGCAACGGTTACATAGTTGCCATGGTCCAATAATCTAAGCGTTTTTGTGGATCGGCTAAGAGGGTTTTACATTGTTCTTTATATTGACCCATTAACGCTCCTAAGCTGCTTGAACCGCCTAGACTTTTGATTTGGCGCGTTTTAGCATCGGCCACCGCTTGAGTGACTTCAGCCTCTGAATTGTATTTTTTAGCAAGATTTTCGGCTTCCACTTTAGAGCTTTTTAAACGTTCACCCACCGCCTGCATTTGCGGGGCATTCATTGCTGCTATCGCTTCGGAGCTAATTTGGTAATAAGCGGCGCATTCAATTAATTCTTTGCTCAATGCTTTTTCTGCTTCACCGGCCCAAGCGGCTGTACTGGCACTGAAAACTAAACCACCTAAGACTAACGTTTTTACCTGAGTTAACATGCTACTTTTCCTTTTGAATCGTTATACATAAACCTAACCAAGCTCTGGGTGGATCTCAAGCTCGTAGGTATAAAAATCTTGATTGCGCACAAAGCCTAAACCTTCATATAAGCCTTGCGCGCGCTGGTTTTTTTGTTGTGTTTCTAACATCAAATAACTCATTTTATGGGTTTTGGCATAACAGACAGCCTGCTGCACTAACGCTCGCCCAATACCAACACAGCGAGCGTGTTGCGTTACATAAACATCATTAAGAATTAATATCGGCGCCAAACGTAGCGATGAAAAGCTGGGATACATTTGAATAAAACCTAACCCAAGCCCTTGATTATCTTTGGCAATAAATATCACCGACGACTCATCTACCAATCTTGAACAAATAAACTGCTCGGCGGCCGCTAAATCATATTGGCAATCGTAAAACTGTCGGTACTCATTAAATAACACTGCGACATCATGGGCATGAGTCACATCTGCTCGAGTTATAATGCTTGCCATGGACCTTTCCTTTTTATCGTTAGCGTATTAACGGTCGTTGTCGCAATCGAAATTGCAGACTGTTTTTCACCGCTGGCCACTCAGCATCAATAATGGAATACACCACAGTATCGCGGATTGTGCCGTCTTTAAGAATTTTGTGATTACGCAACACCCCGTCTTGCTTAGCACCGAGTCTGGCAATAGCTTGTCTGGAGGCTTGGTTATGCCAGTGAGTGCGAAACTCAACGGCTATGGCGTTTAAGGTTTCAAAGGCGAAGGTCAGCAATAGCAATTTAGATTCAGTATTAATGCCCGTACGCTGGGCACTTTTAGCAAACCAAGTGTAGCCAATTTCAAGGCGACGATTGTCAGGCTCCCAATGGCAAATTCGCGTGCATCCGACAATCTTACCAGACACGCTATCGCGCACCGCAAACGGAAAACTCTGACCCTGTGCTTTTTCCTCGATGGCTTTAGTCACATAGAGCTTCATCTGCGCTGGCTCTGGTACGCTGGTATACCATAAACGCCAAAGTTGACCATCTGTAACGGCTAAACTCAATGCCGCCACATGGGACAAGGACAAAGGCTCCAGCACGATATGCTCACCCGTTAAACAACCTAAGTTATCTTCACTGCCCACTATACCGTCTCCGTTAAATGATAAAAACCGTGCTGCAGCGCACGCTTTTATCTAGCCTAACATTAAACGAGAATAAAAAAACACTTCTATTTTCAGTATGATTGGACAAATTTATTATATTGTCAGTGGCTTGGATTATCTAAAAATTAAGATTGATAAAACGCTGGGCAGTGAGATATTTAGGAAGGTAGAGATAAAAGATGAATACACAACAACACATCACTATCGCTAATAGTGATCAACGGTAACGAATAACATAAGCACTCGGCACGGCTAAACACCTAAACCTAGCCACAGCATTTAGGTGTTAACTATCCAGAAGATTAAAAACCATGCACGCTATTGCTGACCCTAAACCAGCCAGCAATACTATTACGCTGAGCTAAGGTTTTAGTTACTTCATGGGGAAAGCGTTCGCTAAGAAATATCACAAATTGGCCCATCTTAGGCGCGATGCGTTCAATCTCAATATTGGCTTCATCATAAATAATCAACTCACCGCAATCGGCGGCTTTCCAGTCGGGATTTAAAAAAAACACTGTCGTTAAAATACGATTTTGACTGCCTTTAAGTGCATCGACATGCTTCTTATAAAATGCGCCTGGCTGATACACGGCATAGTGACTTTCATAATCGAATAAGCCCATAAACAAGCGACGATTTAAGCCATTTTTGAGTTGCATCATTACATCCAAATACTGGCTATCGGGTTCATTAGACTCCTCTAACCATTGGATCCTGTCACGACGAATATCAGGGTTTAATTGTTGCTCTATGCCACGACCAATAGAGGCAGCTTTAAGCTCATGAGCTTGTGTCGATTGGATTTTTTCCAATAACACTTGGCTAATATGGGTAGGAATTAAGTCAGATAAAAAAATATAACCTTTATCGACTAGGGCATCAGCGATCACGTCCAGCATTGCTTCACTTAATTGCGAAACCATTATGCTACATCCAAAAATTGAGGCTACGCTTTTGCTGTACTCAAGGGCTCAAGGAAGGATTAAGTGAGCCTGATTTTCGAGGGGCGTCGAAAGAGATATGATTGCCATATCCCAATAGATAAATTCTGCAAGATTTTAGAGTAAAGAACACTGGATTACAACAAAATAAAAACATATAAAAACAATTACTTACCATTAGCCAAATAATTCAACAGGGGTATCGTTAGGGCTAAGCTGCAAACACTGTTCAAAGTGTAATCCCAGTTTATTCAGTAACGCTTTGGAGGCGCCATTTTGACTGTTAACAATTGCGACAATACGCTGTATGCCTAAGCGTTTTCCTAAATCTAAAGACGCTTTTGCGGCTTCAAATGTATAACCTTGGCCCCAGTATTGCGGTAATAAAACATAACCGATATCAACATCATTCAGTTGTGGACGTTTGATTAAGCCGCAAATCCCAATGCAAAAGCCATTATTCGCTAATACTACGGCATATAAGCCAAAACCGTGTTCGGCATAACTTTTCATAGGTCCATCGGTGATATAGCTTCTGGCTTGTGCAAGAGTACGTACGCCTTTGTCGCCGATGTTCTCAATAAAACCCTGGCTATTAAGTAGGACTAATATAAAAGATGCATCCGCAGCAGTTAGCTGGCGGAGGATCAATCGAGGTGTACGCGCAACTTGCATAGGATTTCTCCACTTTATGCTATAGAAATAACATTTATAAATAACGAGCGTATTGACTGCCATCCTTTTGCGATTTTTTAGGCGCTATCACTGCAGGCGAGCCAAGATATAAAAATCCAACGATTTGATCTTGTGGTGTAAGGCCCAATGCCTTATTTACATTAGCATCAAAGGCAAAATCCCCCGTGCGCCACACTGCGCCTAAGCCTAAGGCAAATGCCGCTTGTTGCATGGCCATCGTCGCGCAACCTGCTGCTATTTGTTGTTCGAGTAAGGGCACTTTGGTATGTGCTTGCGTTTTTGCCACAACAGTAATCACCATAGGCGCACGCATTGGCATACCTTTCGCTTTATTGACAAAATCTTCATCGGCGTCATTCGCTTTTGCCGCCGCAACAAAAATGTCAGCTAATCGCTCTAACCCTTTATCTGTCGCAATAATAAATTCCCATGGTGTTAAAGCACCATGATCGGGCACCCGAATAGCCGCATCCAAAATGATTTTTAATTGTTCAGCATCTGGAGCGGGCGTTGTTAATCTGGGAGTTGATTGACGGGTAAGCAAGAGTTCAATAGCGTCCACGTTATTATCCTAATTCGATATAAATTGCGCCCAAGCATAGCAAATTACAGGCAAAGAGGCATAAAAAATCCCACTAATTCAGTGGGACTGATGTCATGCGTAAAGATTAAAAGTACACCCGATTATTGGATATCCTCAGCTTACCCAAGCTCATCTGCCAAATAAGCATCCTATTGTGGTAATAACATTTGGCTATACTCGTTAGGCTTCTTTTGCAATCGCCTCTTGATTTAGCTCGGTGAGGTCTTGAATAAGCTTGTCTAATTTTTTATAGAAATGCATAGATTGCTTTTCCGATAAACTCGCGTTTATTGCCAGTAATAAAGTGCCAAAGGCTTCAGTATTTTTACGTAAAAACACTTTATGTTGTTCTGACTTAAGTTCATCAGCTTGTGTCATCAACAACGTTAAACGTTCGGTTAACAGCGTTTTATCGGTGCGCTGCCAAAGGGCGATCTCAAATTGACGTAGCCACTCATGCCGGTACTCAAGCCACATATCTAAGGTTAATAAACGCTGTTGATTATACTGGTGGATAAGTAATTTTTGTGTGGCGCTCAGACTACCAAGCCAATCGCTAAATTGTTGTTGAAGGTTTTTATTGGCATCTTTTTGCAATTGTTCGACGGTCTTTCCGGCAAACTCTTTAACGAGTTCCCTCTCATCTTCGCGTAATTTCGCGAGGATTTGCTTCACTTGTTTATCGTTTAAAGACACAACGATAGGTAGCAGTTCCGGCAAGGAAAATTCAAATAATCGAAACCAATGTCGCTTTGCGATATCAACCTGCTCAACCCACAACTCAGGCGTTAATGTATTGGTTTTAAGTAAACTTTCGACTTGAGTTAATTGCGCTGCATATTGGGATAATTCCGTGGATTGATGCCACCGGACAAGTCTTTCGATGAGGGTATCAAATGCTTTTTGTTGGGATTTATCTAAGGTTACATAATCCTCTTGTTCCCAAGCGATAGCCCAGTCAAGAAAACGATAACTAAATTTTGTCGAGCAGGCACTTAAACCTAAAACAAACACCAGTAGCATCACGCCTTTTTTCATCAGAATATTCCATCCTTGAATTATTTTTATCAAAGTAAGCCATTTAGTCACCTGCTTAGGTTATAGCATTATTTGATTAAAATCGGCTATTGAGGATAAACAATACCGCTAGACTCAGGTAGTCAATGCGTTAGTTATTGGGCGTTATCAGCGGCCAAAAACGATCAAACCAAGCAAGATAGTCAACACTGTGAGTCGACGGCTTTTGTGCCGCCATTAACAATGCCCAGTAACAGGCAAACACCCAATACATGTCAATGGCCACGGGCACCGCTTGCACGGCATCGGCCGTCACATTAGGGTGCTGCTTTAGATATCCGTCAACTAATAATTTTTGTTGCTCTGGCGTTAATCTATGGGTAGCCAGCACCACTGCTAGCTCACACAGTGGGTGCGACGCACTGGCATACTCAAAATCAATACAATACAGACGGTTGTTTTTAAATAGGAGGTTATGTGGGTTTAAATCTCGATGGCAAAATTGTGGCTTGATTAAACAGGCGGCCAAACGATTAGACCAATTTTTGATATTCATCTGAATACCAAGTAGTTTAACCACTCGCTCATTCCAATTTTTATCATTGTTATATTTATCAATTACCTCATCACGCTGGCGCAACCTCGCGCGATTCTTTAACGCAGAAGATGCCTGATAGGCGAGCATTTGCTGGTGATAACTCTGCCACTGCTCAGTGACACTAATATGATAAGGCCCGGTGGGCGATGAGCGTAATTGTAGCAATAATTCCAGCAATAAATCAGGGACTTGATTAGGATGATTATTATGCTTTGCAAGGTCAAGCAGCGTCTGAGTGTCGGCATCGCTATGATTTAATTCACTATCATGTAAGCCACTATCATGTAAGCCGCTATTGTGTAAGCCGCAATCATGTGAGCTGTGATAGAAAATGCTGGGGAGTAAAGAGTCTAACTTCGATAGTCTCAGTTCAGCCTGGCCCTGAACAAAACCAGCTGCACTGGTTTGACATTCTAATGCCGGCCAATGGATTAGATGGTCGCTTTCAATAAACTCGCTAAGATAATAGCGTTTATCTTCACTCACCCACAGCAGTTGGGGCGCAAGTTTAATGTCTGCCAATTGTTGCCAGTAAAAACACTCTTGCTCACGATTGCACAAGTGGTTTGCAGCATCGGCATTAGCTCGCAGTACATAATTGGTCGTAGCAGTAACAATTTTATAGTTGTGATTACTCAAACCGCCTGAAAGCTCCTGGATACTTAACACTTGCACAAGCCCTGCGCGCCTGAGTATCGGGTACAGTGCGTTGAGTGCGGAGTTTGATGAAAGCGGCATCGCAGTATTTATATCACTCATTAATTGAATAACTTTAACACATTCTTTTTATAAGTGTTTTTATTAAAATCGTTAGTATCACAGGCGTTGTCATCATAGATATTACGAGCATTAGCTAACGTGCTGCGCCACAGGAAATAGCCGACAACAGCAAGCACCACATAGAGCACAAATAACAATGATGTGAGCATCAATCCTTTACTCAAATAAAGATAAATAGACACAAAATCAATCACGACCCAGTACAGCCAATTCTCCAATACTTTTTTTGCCACTAAATAGGTGGTCATCACCGCAAAACAGGTGGTCGCTGCATCTAAATAGGGAAATGCTGCTTGGGTATAGGTTGCCATACCATGCCCAACTAATAGCGATATCACACCCGTTGTTGCAATCAGCTTTAAATGAGTTTTGAGTGACCAAGTGGTGACTTTTATCCCCTGTTCTTTATCACCACCTTGGGTCCAGAGCCAATAACCGTAGAGCGCCATCGCCATGTAATAGATATTTAATACCGATTCCATTAACAATGACACTTTCCAGAATAACACCGTATAAATGGCGGTACTGGCAAACGCTGCTGCCCAGCACCATACATTAGCCTTCATTGCCAACAGCAAATACGCCATCGCCAGCAGCACCGCTAAGGCTTCCCATGCAGTCATCACATGGGCCTCACCAAACGCTGAATTAATGCTCTCGACTAAGGTTAGCCATAAATCCGTCATTGTATTGTGCTCACTTTCCGTTTAACGCAAAGACTATAAAGCCCTATTCGCTGTGAGCTAAATCCAACTCACCGCCGATAAATTTACACACAAATACCGCCTTGCCCCATTTTTCATTAGCGGCTTTCATCTCGGTTGCAAGCATCGTCATCACGTCAAGATATTCACCGCAAACTTGGGTTGCCATCGCATTGGTTACGCGTTCAATATTGGGGTAGCTATCCACGCGGCCGATAAACCATTTAATCGGGTCGATATAGTTTTCATTTAATGGATACATGCTAATTTCTGCAGTGAGTTTCATTTTGATTCCTTAAAACGTAAGTAGATTAAGAAAGCTGTAGCCTAAACGGTGGTACAGCCTTAGCGATTAAATAATTAACCTGGTCGTTATATTTTTGATTACATGAACTTAACGTTCACCGTTACACCAAGCTGGCGCGGATCGCCGTAACGAATATATTGTTTTTCTGCCCAACCACTGTCGGGCTCGTTACCGAAATAAAAGCCACGCACACCGTATTCTTCATCAAATAGATTACGGCCCCACAAATAAGCAGACCATGTACTCGCTTCATATCCAACCCGAGCATTAACAATCGTGTATGGCTCTGAGCGGGAATCGTTACTGTCAGAATAGTAAAAATCGCTCTTACCACTCAGATTGAGGTTAGTAAACCAGCCTGAATTAGCCCGATAAGTGCCGCCAAGACTGTAAGTAAAATGCGGAGAATGGGCTAAATCACGGCCAGTTAAATCCACATCTGTGCCGTATTTATCCTGATATTGATAATTGCCGTAGGCGGTTTCTAGCCAACCTAAGCTTGAGTAAAGTTGCAAATTATCAGTGGCATACCAAGTCGCATCGAGTTCAGCACCATAGTTATTTGAACTACCGGCATTTTCAGTGAATAGAATAAAACGCTGGGGTTTATTTGGATCTTGTAGCGATGCAGCCACCTGTTGATCTTGTCTGTCCATATAAAACAACGCCAGATTCGTATCGACAAGTCCTGCTAACCAATGGGATTTAAGACCGATTTCATAGTTGTACAATGTCTCAGTATCAAACTCTTTTTTATCATTCAGCTCAACCGGTAAGGTCATGTTAAACCCACCCGCTTTATAGCCCCGCGCTACACGCAGATAAGCATTATGCGAGTCGTTAAGCATTTTACTCAAGGCAATATGTCCGCCCCACATAGTTTCGCTTGGGTCGAAATCATCCTGGTTTGTATCAGAATAATGGCTGTTACGCTGCTCTAAACGTAAGCCCACAGACAAGGCATATTGGGAACCTAAATCAGTATCAAGCTGACCAAATAGTGCGTAGTTAGTTGCCTCATATTCAGAGTCTAAAACTTCATCGGCGAAAGTATTGTACTCAGAATACAATTGGTTATCTTCTTGTAGATTCATCGCATATACGCCGAGTAACCAGTCGGTACTTTCAGCAAAAATGCGGCCTTGCTCAGTAGAGCTTAAACGAAACTCTTGCGATAGCGTTTTACGTTGGCCCGTTTTATCCCAGAAATAATCATACTGACACGATGAGAACTGAATACCATCATCAGTACATTGTCTTGCCGCCCAATAAGCTGAATTAGACCAGTCGCCATCGTAACTATAATGGTGATCGGTATTAGCAAAGGAAGTTAGCGAGGTCAGCTCAAATAGTTCAGCGCCCGAATACGTGACCTTAAAACCCGCGCCAGTAGTACGCTGGCTATCGACACCGGGCTCATCTGAGGTGGTTTGTTTAGGAGAATTGGTTAAGCTCCATACATCGTAACCATTATCAAAATCAGCATGCAACACAGTCAAATCTAATTGCAGATCGTCAGTGGCGTACCAACGCAGCTTAACTCGGCCACTAAACTCATCACGATTATTGGTATCATCGCGGCCCAAAAACAGGTTGTCGCGGTAACCATTTTGCTGATGTTGCTGCAATGAAACGCGGTACAGCAGTTTACCGGAGTCCGTTACAGGCCCTGAACTAAAACCACTAAAAGTGCGTAAATCACCATCCCCCAAGGACACTTCAGCGCCATGCTCAAACACATCCGTTGGGTCATTACTCTTTAAATAAATCAACCCTGCTAACGCATTAGCACCATAACGTGTGCCCTGAGGCCCACGCAGCACTTCAACCTGTTGTAAATCATACATGCTCGACACCATGCCGATACCGGATAAATCGATATCGTCAATGATGTAACCAACAGAAGAATTGGGCGCGCCTTGGTATTGTTCTTGTTCACCTACACCGCGAATTTGGAAGTATTTCGGCCGCGAACTGCCACCTGACCAGTTAACGTTAGCAATAGAGTTAAGTAAGTCTTCAAAATGTTGTGCGCTTTCATCTTGAATTTTTTGCGCATCGATAACTGTAATACTAGAAGGCATTTTCTCTAAACTGGCGCCGCGAAAATCTGCCGTTACCACCATGATTTCCATATCCTTATCGGGATCGGATTTATCAAGCGCCTCGGTTTGTGCAAATGCAGGTGTGCTCAACGCAACAGCAATAGCTAAAGCCAAAGCCAATGGTGCTCGCGTTAAAGATAGCGTGGGTGACGCGGTAAAATATGATGGTTTACTGTTAAACATAGGACCTCAAATATCTAGTTTGAGATCCGGCAACGAATAAGCGATTCAGAAGTGTGCTGTTGATTGGCCCATTCCTACGCCGGTATGAGCCGGATCAGGTTCTAAGGGTTTGTCGAAAGACATCTCAGTTTGCAGTCACTCATATTAATTATTAACATTAATTGACGACAAACACCCCTTGGCAGACATGAGTATACTGAGTAATGCCAGAGGATGACAGACATATCTATGTTTAAAAAAATCAACCATGTGGCTTAAGTTCACACATCAAATACGAACATTTATCCATTAATTGATTAACACTGTGGCTCATACCCTGTGAATTTAGCCGCCTTAAAGCATAATGCTGTAAACTCCCGCTATCGCAATAATTGAGAGATTGTTTATGCAGCTAAAACCACTGGCTAAAGGACGCTTTAACCAACGATGGGAACAAGATTATCCCTTAATTGAACGGGTCATTATGGAATGCGTCACCGAAACTAAAGCATTGAAAAAAGGTGTACACCTGATGACACAAGGGCAAGCTTTTTCATCGCTCGTGTTTGTGAAGCAAGGTCGCGTCTCCCTAGGCCATACCGCCAGAAATGGACGGAGCTTTCAACTAGGTACGATGAATTGTGACTCACAATTATTTGGCGAAATGGAGTTTTTTACCCAGTATCGTTGCCAGCTTGACATCATAGCGAATGAGCCTTTAGAGATTGCTATTATTAGTGGTGACAAACTGCAACTTTCGCTCACACAACATCCACAATTGGCGCTGTTTTTTGCCAGTGCCATGGCTATCGATTATCAGGATACTGTCGATATTTTTACTCGACGTATGCTGTATCCAATTAGCTATAACATTGCCTTTGATCTTTATCATCAGCACTTAAATGACTTACCTGTGGATGGGTTTACGAAACGTTATTTAGAGGCTGAACGTTTCGCTACCACCGATAGAGTTTACCGACGAGCAATAAAAAATCTTGAAGAGTTGGGTTTAATTGAGCGGGAAAAGGACAGTATTCGTATTTTGGATCTTAATGCTTTAAAAGCGTTCGTTGAAGAAGGTAAATAAGGGGATTGTTAAACTCTGCTCGATTTAACAATCACCCTGGTTAACATTTTAGATAAGCCACTTACGCACTTAAATGGGGTTTCATCCGGCTAGAAACAATCAACAAGCTTAAAATCACAGCATAAAATAATGGAATAACATACATGACTGTCTGTAATCCAATTATCTGCTCAAACATGGAGCTTATCGCAGGACTAAACATCGCCCCCGCACTACCGCTAATTAAGATGTAAGACACATTCTTACCGCTGGCTTTTTTAACAAAAGACACACCATAAGCAATAAATGCGTTATATAAGGCCGCACAGACGAAACCATAGCCATAGGTTAAATAACCGACCCATTCAATATTATCGGTAGTAACAATCGCCGCGGTAATCACCATAGCCAAAGTAATAATCGCTAATAAGAAGTGATTTATTTTAACGCGAGTTACTATAAGCGTTGAAATTAAGGCGCCAATTAAAGCAGCAGACCAATACTGGGTAATGATGTTACCTGCATCCTCAAAGGGAATATTAAACTTTTGTTTTACAAATAAAGGCGCCCAAGTTAAAAATGTATACAGGGCCAACATGCCTAAAAATAAGCCCACTCCACCGCTAATAATTCCCAGGTTCCATTCAGATTTTTGTTTATCTTCTGCCTGAGTGCCCTGCTCGCATAGTGCGAAATTAGTAAATAACGTAAGCATAACTGTGCCTAGTGCAACTAAACCTACTGCTAAATAACTGTAACTCCATGATAATGAGTGAGTCAGTGCATAAGTGGTAATTAAAGGAAAGATAACACCGGCGATATTAAACGTGGCATCTTGCACCACTAACATCGTACTTTGCAGTTTTTCTTGCCATACAGACACAACAATAGTACCGGCAATACATAATCCTATTCCCCCACAAAAGCCGATTAGCGTCATTGCGAACATCACCCATTGGAGTGATGTCGTGAAATGTAATACCACCGCACACAGTCCAATTAAGCTATAGCTTATGAGGGTAATTCTTTTAATACCTATTTTTTCAATAAAGAAAAAAGCCGCAATTGTTCCTGCTAAAGCCCCGCCATTGAGCAGTGAAAATATAGAAGCTACTTCGTTCACATTGGCGGAAAACTTCTCCGCAATGGGTTCAATCAACATACCGAATTGTGTCGCAAAGCCTGCCATAATAAAGTTGGCAAGAAAACTAATGGCCGTTAATGTTATTTTATTATTCATTTTGTCACTCCATGAGTGAAATTAGGGTACAAAAATTAAGCGCCAAAAAGCACCTAACTATTTAGTTAAGCGCCGTTGCTAATGCGAGCTCAATCATATTATTAAAGGATAGTTGACGTTCTTCAGCGGTCGTTTCTTCGCCGGTTAAACAGTGGTCAGAAACTGTTAAAATAGCCAGTGATTCGATGCCAAATTGATGTGATAAACCATAAAGACCTGCGACTTCCATATCAACACCGAGCACCCCAAAACGCTCTAAGGCGGGGATCATATCTTCATCTGGATCGTAATAAAGATCACCACTAAAAATATTACCGACCTTAACACTAATGCCCTTTTCATTCGCTTTGGTATACGCTTTATGTAGCAAGGAAAACGTCGCCGACGTGGCCATCTGATAACCGCTACTGCGTTTAGCATTAGTTGGAGAGTCAGTACCCGCTGCCTGCGCTAAAATCACATCGCGCATATGTACATGCTTTTGCGTCGCACCTAAACTGCCAATGCGAATAATACGTTTAACGCCAAAATAATTAATTAACTCATGTCCATAAAGCACCATCGATGAAATGCCCATACCATGGCCCATCACCGAAATACGTTGTCCCTGATAAAACCCCGTATAACCTAGCATATTACGCACATTGGTCACTTCAACAGCATCATCAAGATAAGTTTCTGCAATATATTTTGCCCGCAGAGGGTCACCGGGCATAATTATTGTTTCTGCAAAATCATTGGGTTGAGCATTAATATGGGCTGTCATGTTTATATCCTCATGTTGAATACTCTGATAGTAGTATCCAATTAAAGAATGTTTTTAGGACTAATGTCCGGATTTAATACTCACATGCGTATTTAATACCTCGTTGATGATTGATTTTTACCCAATAAAAATGGCTTGCCTCTACTAAGAGCCAAGCCAAGAAAATATTATATTGGAAATGGGGCATTAATCGCAGGCTAAAACAACCGCCCTTCCTGATGCGACATTAAAGCGATATGGCCAAAACTCAGATAATTAGTTTGAAAAGGTTTCGCGCACATACACATCAAATCTAACAGCTTGACTGTTTGGCGCCACTGCTGTGACTTGCAGTTGTTGCTTACCGTGCAACTTAACTGATTTCCAACTGGTCGCTTCATCTTCAATGGTAAAGCCACTGGCGTCGTACCAAGTAAACTTATACTGCACACGCATATCGATTGACGACTTACTTACCACTAGCGCCGATGCTTGTATTACATCGGCAATACGGCGTGCATCAACACTTTCAACGGCGATATTACGAGCAAAGCTACTGTTGTCTACGCGTGTTTCGCCCTGAGAATTCACTGAAATACCCGCAGTATGCGAGGCGCAGGCGCCTAATGCTAGTGCGGCGGCCAATATTAATCCGCTATAAATTTGCTTCATTTCTCTCTCCTTGTCACGCCACAAAATACGCAGCCAATGCGCATCATTTTACAGTAAACCTACCGCTAATCGTACTCAACTAAACCCATGTTTTAACATTACGTTAAGCTTAAGCATTCATAGTTCATTGCTCAGACTTACCTTGTTAAGGCGCAATAATCATCAGCAATGGATTGAAGGTTAATCTATCAAAAAGTGCGCCCGCGCGGTAGCAATTAACTGTTTACGGTTTGTCTGCCAGCAACTAATGTTTACGTTGGCAACACGTCGCCCCTGACGGGTTATCCGACATTCTACAAAGCTATCCTTAAGCAAACCCGCACGCAAATAATCAATTGAGAAATCGACAACTTTAGGCACCTTTGCCGTTTGCATAAAGACCATTAATTGTACAATCGCTGACATTTCCATAAACCCAGCAATCACGCCGCCATGGATAGCGGGTAACACCGGATTGCCAATATTGTCATCTTTAGCCGGCAGTTTAAAAATCAGTTCATCACCAAAACGCTCAACCTTCATGCCAATAAATTTGGCATAAGGCACATGCTCGAGCAAATGCCCAAAGTCATTAAGCTCAGTAGCTCGCTTTACAATGCCTTGCACATCTATTGGAGCTGTAACAGGCATACTTTGTGATGGAGCTCCAGGCTCCAGTGGTAAGCGAGTTTTACTCACCGCGCCTATCGTTGTGTCAGTTTCGCCCATCAGTGCTTGCCTAAAGGCATCACCCACCATTTCAGGGCTTATGCGCATAAAAGACCCTACCGCGTGAGCAATAGGCTGATCAATGCTGTCTTGATAAGCAATCGCGCGGGTAAAGGCAATATTCGATGACAATCGATAGCACTCTGCAAAGCCATATACGGGTT
The DNA here is from genome assembly GCF_900156405.1 of Shewanella morhuae. GTDB lineage: Bacteria > Pseudomonadota > Gammaproteobacteria > Enterobacterales > Shewanellaceae > Shewanella > Shewanella morhuae. The sequence continues at coordinate 39,707 of NZ_FTNN01000019.1, read as the reverse complement.
TATGTGGCTGGGCGGGTTTCATATAATCCACCCGTAAATCTAACGTGGGTGAAATTTCTAATGATTGATATTTTTGATAAATGGCACTGACCACCGCACTACCACAAGCGGTATCCATCAAAGTAGTAATCACCCCACCGTGAATGACCCCCGTGTCAGGATAACCAATTAATTCAGTGCTGTAGGGCAGTTCAATCAGCACGTGGTGCTCGCTTGCCTCAAGTACGCTTAAACCAAGCCTGCGACACTGCGCCAGTTGATCCACAAATCGCTGCGCCATTTGTGTTAGTGGAAAAAAGTCGGTATTTAATTTCATTAACCTTGGCTCAACATAGGGCCCAAAGGTTCACCACCAACAAGGTGGATATGAATATGGTACACCTCTTGTCCACCATGTTGATTGCAGTTCATAATCAATCGGTAGCCATTTTCAGCTATCCCAGCCTCGGCTGCCAATTTAGCCGCCACTGTCATCATACGACCCAGCGCTAACTCATCTGAGGCTTTCATGTCGTTAGCCGTAGGGATTAAATGATTAGGTACTATCAGAATATGGGTCGGCGCCTTAGGCGAAATATCCCTAAACGCGGTGACTAATTCATCTTGATACAAAATATCTGCGGGAATTTCACGACGAATTATTTTGCTGAAAATCGTTTCTTCGGCCATGGGGCGTCCTCCTAGGGTTAATTACCTGTATCATATACTGAAGTCAGCGCGAAATGCGAGTTTAGCACTCACGATAATATCGACATTTGGCACATGCGACTTCCCTTTTATATGAACATAATAAAAAATGCAGTATACAAAAAAGATACAGATTGAGGAGTCTGGCAAGAGTCATTAAACGCTTTGTATTGATAGAGATTTACGCTTTTATTTGCCTGTTACGGGTATTTTTGGCAGCATGGCCACCATTAAAACATTTAGGTTTTGCAGGATAACTATGATCCACTATCAGATAATTCCACTTGATCCGAAAGCCCACTTATTTGCAGTGACAATGACACTGCGCCAACCAAAATCAGTACAGGTTTTTAGCCTTCCCGCGTGGTTACCTGGCAGTTATATGGTGCGTGATTTTGCAAAAAACATTATCGAGCTCAAAGCCCAAGATAAGCAGGGACAACCCCTTAAGCTCACACAATTAGATAAGCAAACTTGGTCGGTTGACAATAGTAGCCTTGAAATAACGCTAACTTACCAAGTGTATGCTTGGGATCTATCGGTGCGTACCGCACATTTAGATATGACCCATGGATTCTTTAATGGCAGTAGCGTATTTTTAGCCGTCCACGGTGTTGAAGATAGTCCGCACACTGTCACTATATTGCCGCCAACGGAGTCATCATTAAGTGACTGGCGCCTTGCCACCAGCATGACCAGACTTAATGGCGATGATTTTGCTTTTGGCCAATTTTCGGCCGAGAGTTATGATGAGCTTATCGATCATCCCGTTGAAATGGGCTTATTTAGCCTTGCCAGTTTTGATGCCTGCGGTGTGCAACATGATATCGTGCTAAATGGTCGCCACCGCGCCTGCATGCCAAGACTTTGCCAAGACTTAAAAGCCATTTGCGAGTATCAAATTAACCTGTTTGGTACCCCTGCACCTTTTAAGCGTTATCTATTTATGACCACTGTACTAGACAACGGTTTTGGTGGCCTAGAACATAGGGCATCAACGGCATTAATGTGTTCACGTAAAGACTTACCGCTCACCCTAGATGCGCCTATTAATAATGATTACCGCACCTATTTATCGTTATGTAGTCACGAGTATTTTCACAGCTGGAATGTTAAACGTATTAAGCCAGAATGTTTTTTGCCTTATAAACTCGATGCCGAAACCTATACACCGCAACTGTGGGCCTATGAGGGGATCACCTCTTATTACGATGACTTTCTAACCTACCGGGCTGGACGTGTTAATCAACAGGATTATCTGGATATGCTCAGCGAAACCTTTACCCGCGTGTATCGCAGCCAAGGTCGCTTTAAACAAACCATTAAAGACGCCAGTTTTAATGCCTGGACCAAGTTTTATAAGCAAGATGAAAATGCCCAAAATGCCATTATTAGCTATTACACGAAGGGCGCGCTGTTCGCACTGTATTTGGATTTAATCCTGCGCAGTGAAACCCAAGGCCAATACAGCCTCGATGATGTAATGCGAATATTGTGGCAAGAATACGCACTACAAAATAAAGGCACTACAGATCAATGCCACCAAGCGATTGTTGAGCGGCTACTTAATCGTGATTGCCACGCTATCTTTGCCTATTTAGATAATACTGATGATATTCCTCTTGCGCCGCTACTAGCTGAATTTGGCGTCGACTTTACCCTTCGCGCGAGTCAGGGCCCGCAAGATGTAGGTGGTACACAACATAAAGGTTATAAGATTGCTTTTGGCGCAAAAACTCAAGCTGCGCCAATGGGATTAAAAATCGTCAGCGTAGCCCAAGGTAGCCCAGCTCACTTTGCAGGTTTGAGCGCTGGAGATAACTTAATCGCCGCGGATAACTTACAAGTCAACGCGCAATTTGAGGCGCAGCTACAGCACTATTCTCTTGGAGAAGCGATAAACTTACATTGGTTTAGACGAGATGAGTTAATGACGGGTGAGTTAGTAATTACCGCTGCGCTAAAAGATACCGTCGCCCTGTTGGTACGTGATAACAGCAAAATAGCCGCTTGGCTTGGACGCTAATATCGGCCTTATTTAATACCACGGTAAAAACAATAAAAGGGTCATTGGCCCTTTTATTGTTTCACATACAGCACACTGAAGCTTTAATGTCAGAGCATATCGCTTTAAACCAGCACATCATGTAAATGAGTCTGTGCCCAAGCAATGGCTTGGCCACGGCTTGACACGCCAATCTTACGAAAGACGCGGTACAAATGCGTTTTTATTGTACTTTCACTCACAAACAATTGATTCGCTATGTCTAAGTTAGTACTTCCCGTTAATAGAGCCTGCAACACCTCTCGCTCACGTATTGTCAGTGGTTCAGTATCTTCAAATAGACCAAAATCATCATTCACCCCATTAATTAGCTGAATAGGAAATACTCTATGACCTCGTAAAATATTCGACAGCCCAAGGCTGATCTCAGCTAATCCGGTTTCGAGGGAAAATACCCCAGCAGTTGTGGTTGCTTGCATTAAAAAACGGGCATCGACTTGTTTGGGGAAATGTAAATAGACAACCCGCACACTGGGATGTTCGCGGGCCAGTAAACGTTGAAATTGATAGGCTTTTTGAAGTTCGACAGTAGCTAAATCAATCACTACCATAGAGGCGTGGTTATCCTTAACGTGCTCACATATTGTATCTGGGTTTACTTGAGTCAACTTAACAAGAAACTCCTGTGGCCAGCGTCCTGCTAATAGTTCGATTAAAACTTGCGATCGTGACACTACAATCCAGTGTAATATTTTGAACATCCTGCTCACTCCCTGTCTGACTAACGATTGTTACTCCGAGAATCCTCGATCCTCTCAATGCAATTTCGCATCTGTTCTATAAACATCCAAGTCTACATTAACTGAATAGTATCATTAGATAAAACAGATTAAAAAGACTTACAGAATAAATATTTACCGTACGCGCATTTAAAATACGAGTGTTTTCATACGCTGCATTCTCAAACAGTAATCTTAATTTAAACTGAAAAAACCACTCAAATATGCAGATAAGAGCGTAAGATAAAGTCCATACACAACACAAGGAAATTCCATGCCTAACCATAAAGTCACTAACATAGAAATAAAATCCTATGCCGTATGGGATAAACCCACCCGCTTATTTCATTGGGTCAACGTCATTCTGGTACTCGCACTTGTTTTAGTGGGAGGCATCATGATGTATCGCTCTGAGTTGGGTATAACGGAGCTAACAGGCAAGATTGGCTTAAAAACGTTACATGTATGCATAGGTTATGCATTTGCATTAAATCTTATTGTTCGCCTCGTGTGGGGTTTTGTCGGTAATAAATATGCGCGTTTTAGCCATATATTGCCTAATGCAAAAACGAAAAGTGACTTAATGCTCTACAAGTCCGAACTCGCAGCAGGTAAAAATCCGCAGTATTTAGGCCATAATCCAAAGGGGAAATTTGCTGTATTGGCGATTATGCTGTTATTAGTCACGATAATGCTAACGGGACTTTTTCGGGCTGGTACCGATATTTACTATCCACCATTAGGCGGTGCGATACAAAGCTATCTAGCGGAGTCGAATGTCGACCCTGCAAGTTTACAACCCTACGATGCAACTGGGGTTAATGTCGAGAAAGCCGCTACGATAAAACCGTTCAAGGGATTGGCCGGTGAAGTTCACGTCTATGCAGTGTACTTACTATTACTGCTCATTTTATTACACATTTTCGCCGTGATTTATACTGAAGTTAAACGTCAACCTGGGATTATTTCAGCCATGTTTTCAGGTAAAAAAATGATTCAAGGCCAACCTAAAGACGAGTGATTTTATAACTAGCGGATAGTTGATACAAATAACGCCAGCAAATTGCTGGCGTTATTATATCGACTTGAAGGTATGCACCAATGTATTAGATGCTCACGATTTCAAGTTATTTTTTCAGAATAGATCCTGGAGTACGACCATCATCGTGACAGCTTTCACACGTTGGTTTTTCACCTACGTTCATGTCATGAACCGCATGGCAGTCAGCACAAACTAAATTGCCGTCATGTGGCTTATGTACTGCATCCATTTCAGCAAGAGAACCGTGACAGCTTTGGCACTGTTCAAATTCAAAAGCACCGTCCGCAGAAGGTGTACCATCTTTATGACAACTTTCACATCCACCTGATTCCGCATGAAAATCAGACAGTTTTTGATCCGCAGCAAATGCAGTTGGCGACAGCGCTAGCGCTGCGAGACTTGCACCGAAAAGCGCACTTAATAGTTTTTTGCTCACAATAGTATCCTCCAATGGCGATTGTCAGTGGAAATTCTTGTCAGAGTGACTTCCATCTCGCAACCAAAAATAAACAGCACGACTCAATATAACTTAGTGAAGGATGTACAAATAAGCAACCTGTGACTAAGCCCTGTCACTTTATCAATATACTCAAGAGTAAAATGTGCGCTATATCATGTAACCACATGCTTACATGAGGATTTTACACTTATACAACTTTATAACCTACGGAATGTAAACCCTTATTATAATTAAGGTTAAATAAGTGCCATAAATTCCAAAATAGCATTTTGGGCCAGCAAAATGACAACGCAAAGCAATCAGATGCTATAACGAGGAAATATAAGAGATAATGCTTGATGGGTTATTTTAAAGGCCTAGTTACACATACCACCTCTGGCACTCATCTTAAGTACCAAGTTATATTTAAAACTATACTCACTGAATTTATTCAGCTTGAACAAGGAAAATTGAGCCAACTAAGCGTTCAATGGAGAACCATTAATAACTGACACCCGATGACTGATTCGTTTCAACTTCAGTTTTAGGCCAAGCGTTAATCACAGCTTTAACTAGTGAGGCTAATGGGATAGCAAAAAACACGCCCCAAACACCCCATAAACCGCCAAAAACTAAAACAGCCGCTATGATGATCACCGGATGTAAATCCACCGCATCGGAAAATAAAAGAGGTACCAGTAAGTTACCGTCTAACCCCTGAATAATGCCATAGCCCAACATTAAATAGCCAAATTCAGAACTAAAGCCCCACTGAAAAAATGCCACTAACGTGATAGGCAACGTCACCAATGTTGCACCAACGTAGGGGATCAATACCGATAAACCGGTTAACACACTTAATAAAACTGAATATCTCAGTCCCATTAAAGCAAACAGAATATAAGTTGCGACACCAACAACCACTATTTCAATCACTTTGCCGCGGATATAATTAAAGATTTGTTGATGCATCTCAAACCACACTTTACGTGCTAACTGGCGGTTGGCAGGGAAAAAACGTTTGCTGCCATTGATCAATTGATGCTTGTCTTTTAAAAAGAAAAAAACTAATAACGGCACTAAAATCGCGTATACCATCAACACTAATAAAGAGGCGGAGTAACCAATTAACTGCTTAGCAATATCTAATACATGCTGGGTATCGAGCAACTTTTTTAGTTCGCCCACCATCAGATCTAACTGTTCTGGATTGATAAATTGCGGATATTGATTGATCAGCATTTGTACCGTTTGCATTCCTTTGTCTATCATGCTCGGTAAATCAGTAATTAAACTCACACCTTGGCGCCACACGCTCGGGATTAAGCCAAACGTCAGTAACACCACTATCCCTAAAAATAATACAATCACTAGAGATGCACCCGCGGTACGATTAATGCCTAATTTCAGCATTTGAGTAACCGGCCAATCCAGCAGAAAGGCTAAAACCAGTGCAACTAATAAGGGCGCGAGTAAACCGGCGGCAAAATAAAGTACCAGCGCGAATCCCACAAGAATAGCCATTAGGGTAACCGCTTGTGGATCACTAAAGCGTTCTTTATACCAACGAGAAAAAACTGTAAGCATGGGGATTCCAATAATGATAACGGGCTTAAGCTTCTAAAACGCTTTAGGAGGTTTATTACCGTGTTATAGAAGGCTTTTTATGCCTCACTATAACATCCAATTGCTCCATGGCAGCTAAGAACCCAAATAATGAATAACGCGATTAAACTGATACTAAGTTCATGTTAAGTGACGTCATCGACACGAATAGAATTTAAACATACAAAGTCTAAATTTATCCTAGAGATGGGTCAACTTTAGTGACCACCAAGGCTAACAGACTTGTATCATTACGCAACTCTTGGACGACATGACCTTGTTTTTTTAAATATTGGGGAACATCTCGCCGCGAACCTGAGTCAGAGAGTAAGATATGCAATTGTTCACCATCTCGCATTGGCTTTAATGCAAGCTTCATTTTCACTAAAGGGACAGGGCAACGAAATAGCGTTAAATCAATAAAAATCATAATGAACTTGCTATAGATGAACTTGGGCTATTATCCTAAGTTGCCACTTAAACTACAAGCTCAGTGCAGCATCTTTGCCTTTAGCAAAGATCATTAGAAAATATAAAGGATCCGCTTGCGTAATTTGACTTTTTTGACTCGATTAAAACCTTTTGTTGCAGGCGCACTTTCTTTGATGCTATTGACATTCGCCGCCAAAAGCTTTTCAAACAATGACTTACCAGACTTAGGCACAGCCGCCGTCAATACTTTTAGCCTTGAAAAAGAAATGGTGTACGGTGATGCCTATATGCGCGTCATTCGTTCCTCGGCGCCAATATTAAACGATCCCGTGTTGAGCCAATATCTTACCGAATTAGGTAACAAACTGGTCGCCCATGCCACAGGGGTAAAAACGCCCTTTTATTTCTTCCTGTTACAAAACGATGAAATCAACGCCTTTGCCTTTTTTGGTGGCCACGTGGCCGTGCATACGGGGCTATTTCTTAATGCCGACAATGAAAGCGAACTGGCCTCAGTACTAGGTCACGAAATCACCCACGTTACCCAACGTCACCTTGCCCGCTCGCTCGAAGCACAACAGAAAAGTAATCCTGCGACGATTGCGGGTTTACTCGGCGCTATTTTATTAACCATCGCAGTACCGCAAGCGGGTATGGCTGCGCTCGCAACAACACAAGCAATGTCGACACAATCAAGAATTAACTATACCCGTTTACATGAAAAGGAAGCAGATCGTATCGGGATGCAAATTTTAGTAGATGCGGGCTTTGATCCCAATGCTTCTGCAGATTTTTTTGGTAAATTAGCCAGTCGTTATCGCTTTACCACGACCCCGCCGCAAATGTTGCTAACTCACCCATTACCAGAGTCACGCATCACAGAGGCCAGAAACCGCGCGGAGCAATACCCTAAACGCTATGTCCCTGACCACCTTAACTTCCAACTGGCGAAAGCACGTATTCAAGTACGTTTTTCTAGCTATAGCGACGAAGCCGTATTGAGCATGTTTGAAAGGCAGTTGAACAAACAAACCTATAGCTTTAAAGAAGCCGCACTCTATGGCAAAGCGCTAGCATTATTTAGATTAAAAAAGTTTGATGAGTCCGAGAAAATTATTGACAGTTTGTTAAAAATTGATGACAACAATCTGTTTTATATCGATACTAAATCCGACTTATTCATCGAACGTAAAGACTATAAGAACGCGATTACAATGCTCGAGGCTCAGCGTAAAATTAAACCGACGTCTCAAGTAATTAATGCTAACTTAGCCAATATGTATATCGAAGCCGATCAGGCATCTAAAGCAATCCCTTTGCTGGAGGATATGATTTTCCTCGATAAACAGAATCAACTGCCTTACCAATTATTAGCCACTGTTTACAAAAAAACCGGCAATCAAGCTTTGGAACATTTTTCTACTGCTGAGCTTATGGCATTAGGCGCAAACTATAAGGGTGCAATTGATCAATTGAACTTTGCCTATCGAGCTTCCGAAAGTAACCCATTACAGCTCGCGCGGATTGAAGCACGGATCCGTCAATTTAAAATTGCAGACAAACAAATGGATGCGCTTAAATAAGCCGTTATTTTTCACCGAGTAAAGCGGTGTTAATATAATCTACGCCCCGAACACACTGACGGGGCGTTGTTTTTTCTGTTATTATTCGCCCATTATTATTTCAGCCCGTATTGAGCCACTCCCACTATGACCCAAGCGACGATTTACCATAATCCACGTTGTTCAAAAAGCCGCGAAACCTTAACCCTACTCGAGCAACAAGGTTGTGATATTAACGTGGTGGAGTATTTAAAAAATCCGCCAACGGCTAAAGAGATCAGCGATATTCTGACTAAATTGGGCCTCAGTGCACGTGAACTAATGCGTACTAAGGAAACTGAATATCAAACCTTAGGGCTTGCCGACACCTCGCTAACGGAAACGCAACTGATTGAAGCCATGGTGAACACGCCTAAACTGCTTGAGCGCCCTATTGTGCTCGCCAATCAACGCGCCGTGATTGGTCGCCCTCCTGAGAATGTGCTCGCGATTCTTTAACCCTTGCCGCTATTTTTAACCGTTAGGTAGACATAATGACGTCCAACGCTTTATTTACCCTCAGCCGTTTAGGTTATTTTGCATTAGTGCTGCTGTTAAGCGGCTGGTTTGTTGGCCAAGGAATGAGTGGCGAATACTCCTTACTCTTTAGCCTGTTATGGATAGTACCTTTATTACTGCCAGTAAAAGGGATTTTCCAAGGTAATCCTTATACCTTTGCATGGGCAAGTTTTGTACTGTGCCTATATATGTTACATGCACTGACATTGCTTTATGTGACCACTGATGCCTTCGCTTTTGCCTTAATCGAAGCATTATTGATTGGTGTACTACTCATCGCATTTCCTTTCTACGCACGTATTCGTGGTCGTGAACTAGGCTTAGGCTTAAAGAAAAAATCTAAAGAATAACTCTTTAGCCTCAGTGTAATTTAGATGCCGTTCTACCCTTTAGGGTATAACGGTATTTTTATAGAACAACACCAAACGCCATCGACTAAGAACGATTTAAATATCTGTACCTGTACTGTACCCGCCTTATTGACAGCCTCCCCTTTAATCCAATAAAAATTAACACTTAATATAATTGGCGTTACTTTTTGCAACTTATTGTCCATGCTATAGTCAGGTGCTCATCTTGAAGTACCCGTTTGTAAAGTGTCATCAGAAGTCTAATAACACTGCCGAGTTAACAATGGAGAATAGTGTCATGGGAATGTCGGTATCACAGAAAATGTTGGCATTAGTGGCCTGCTCTAGCCTACTCATATCATGCGGTGGGGGCGATGAGGATAGTAACAATCCTAATAATGGTGGGACAACGCCACCATCGGTTTCATTACTGCGTTGTACTGACAATATTGCGCCATTGATTATCACAACGTCCTCCTCCATCCGCTTTCAAACTGAGTCAACTTATACGGCGGGTCAATCCAGTGCCATTATTGCCAATATACCCAATCGGGATAGTCAGAGTTTAAGCTTCCTCTGGCAACAAATTGATGGTCAAAATATTGAATTAGTCAGCCAAAATAGCCCCGTATTAGCCTTTGATATTCCCGCAGCAGGTAGCTATCGTTTTAGCTTACATGTAACAGGTAATAATTTAGATGTAACCGGTGAAATTGATATCAATGCCGATGCGGCTATTGGCATGCTTAATGCCCGTCAAGATCACCAAGTGGTTGAAGGTAATAATGTTAGCTTAAGACTTGGTCAACAGTCAGGATTAAGTGCAGTGAATATCTCTTGGTGCGTAGCATCTGGCCCAGACTTGAACGTCGATATTAGCGATCCGTTTAGGCCATTATTTACTGCGCCAGCGATCAGCCAAGATACGCTTACTCGTCTCAAAGTGAGTGCTAATATTAGTGGCAATCAGCTCAAGGATGATGTTTTTGTCCTGACAACAGCGGCGCCTGCGATAAGTTCAAGCTATTTTGATACCCCAGTCGCGCGCACATATGCTTATCGTCCATCTTCACCTTACGCTAATGTATTAAGTCAGTGTGTTTACTCCAACCAGCTGAATGATAGCTGCACTATCAATCAGTTACCTTTAATCGGCCAAACATCAAACGATCTCAATCATGAGACCATTCTTGATCGTGTACTGGTTTCACATGATTGGATGGGTGATAACTTTGCCGCCTTTTTAACCCAGTTGGACCCTAACAGCGATTTTGCCCGCTTATTACAATCCGTTACTGCCATTGTGATTAGCTATGATATACGCCCTTCTTTCTATTGGGTCGTCACTGGAGCGATTTACCTCGACCCTAACGATTTATGGCTTACACCAATTCAACGTGACACTATCAATGAAGCGCCTGATTACCGTAGTAACTTTGGTAATGAACTCAATTTTATGATGCCTTGGCGTTATGTTAAAAATAATCAATATGCCTCACTTAGCGTCCCCGCTACCGCCAGAGCATACCGAACACTAGCGCAAATCAATCCCGATCTAGCCTCTTTGCTGTACCACGAACTCGCCCATGCCAATGATTTCTTTCCTCGCAGTGTACATACCTCACTGGCAGGGCCGAGATTATTAGATGATTACCGTCGACGTAATGCGAATAAGAGCCTTATTTCAGATAAGGTCAGTACAAACTATCCATTATCGAGCACTGAAATGACAGGGCTTGCTAATGTCAGTTTCCTCGGCGGCGCGGCTAATAATCTACAAAAAACCTACCAACCCTCAGATGTGAGCACTTTCTTTTCGACCGATATCGCTAGCGATTTCTATGCTTATTCCAGTACCCGTGAAGACACAGCCATGCTGTTTGAAGAAGCGATGATGAGTTATCGTTATCAAATATTGCGTGATGTTGCCGTCACCAATAAACCGGCAGTATTAACCGCTGATACGCTGCTGATTGATTGGGGACAAAGAGGTAGAATTGCCGATGACAGCTTAGAAAACCGCGCTGCGCTGGTGATTGATGAAATATTACCTGAACTTAATGGCATCAGCTTGATTGAAAGCCTACCCGAGCCTGTCGCGATGACACAAGGTCAAAGCTGGCGCCAAGCACTTGCAATATCACCAGCAAATAGGCAGCTTAAAAGCCTAAATAATACCGCCGTAAATGATAGTACACCACATTTTGAGCCTGAACTTCGTTTAAGTGGCGACCGTCACCGTCATCCACAGCAATAAGTACTAACAAGGTGATAAATCCACACACTATTTTGATATTGGGCATTGAAACAGCACCAAGTAAAATACGTCAAAGTCGCTCTTATCTATGCATGTTGTGCCCTCTAATGGCAACGAATCGCCCTTAGCATTAACCAAAAAAATAAGGCTCAAACAAATGTTTAAGCCTTATTTCCACACTAATAATTTAATCCTAAATTATCGACAATACCGTGACTTTGGGTGCCAAGTATTACGCTTCGTTTAGATCGCCTTTAGTGCAGCAATACGTTTTTCCAATGGAGGATGACTCATCATTATTTCCGCCATTGAACGCTTTCCGTTAATACCAAAGGCAGACATTTGTGCAGGCATTGCTGTGCTTTCTGGACCTTGGCGTAAACGCTCAAGTGCAGCAATCATCTTACCTTTACCCGCTAAACGTGCCGCGCCTTCATCGGCTTTGTACTCACGAACACGTGAGAAGTAAGCAACAATAATGGAAGCCAAAATACCGAATAACATATCCAGTACGAAAACCACGGCCATGTAAGCGAACATACCCAGACCTTCGCCTTCTTCGTCACTGCTCGACACGAAGTTATTGATAATGCCAGCAACGACACGGGCTGCGAAGATTACGAAGGTATTCACCACACCTTGGATCAGTGTCAAGGTCACCATATCACCATTGGCAACATGACTTACTTCATGGGCCAGTACGCCTTCGATTTCATCTTGGCTCATGCCATATAATAAGCCTGTGCTTACAGCTACTAATGCATTGTCTTTACTTGGGCCTGTAGCGAAAGCATTCATATCAGGTGATTGATAAACAGCCACTTCGGGCATTTTAATTCCCGCTTGTTTAGCTTGACGAGCAACCGTATCCACTAACCAACGTTCAGTGCTGTCACGCGGGGTCGTGATCACTTCACAACCCATAGTTTTTTTCGCCATCCATTTTGAAATGGCTAAGCTGATGAATGCCCCACCGAATCCAAAAATAGCCGCGAACACTAACAGCCCACCCATAGTCGACGTATTCACGCCTAGAATAGACATCACAATTGAGGCGACTAACAACACGGCTAGGTTAGTCGCAATCAATAAAAATATACGCTTCATTTCAGCTCCTTTAGGGCAAGAATGTGCCATTTAACTTTGTTCAAAGACATAATATGTCCAAATAATTGAAATTCAAGTGCTAACAAATAAAAAGTGTTTAAATTAGCCTACCTTACATTGATAAAGACAGTGCTTTTGGTGGTTTGTGAGTCTAGGGATATTTTATTAATCAAAACTTAAATCTAACGGCTATAAGGGTTACAGACGAATTTTGCTTTATTTCTCTATGTTTATCACGATTAATCTTTGTTAACATGTTCGTACACTTGAATCTTTGAAGATATACAAATGACCATTAATGCCCTACTGCTCAGTAGTTCTCGTGTCGGTGATACGCCTTATCTTGCGCACGCGATCCCTTTTATTAAACCGTTAACGACGCAAGCACAAAAGTGGATTTTTATCCCCTATGCAGGTGTCAGTATGAGTTATGACACTTACTTAGCGTCTGTCGTTACGGGGTTAAGTGAACTTCAACTCGATATCAGTGGTATACATCAGCACCCAGATCCGCGTCAGGCGATAAAAAATGCTGATGGAATATTGGTAGGTGGTGGTAACACTTTTCATCTATTACACCAATTGTATCATCATGACCTAGTAGCGCTAATTAGTGAGCAAGTCGCCCAAGGTAAACCTTATATAGGCTGGAGCGCTGGCACTAACGTCTCAGGGCTGAGCATTAGAACCACTAATGACATGCCTATTATAGAGCCGCCTTCATTCAACGGGTTAAAAATTGTGCCGTTTCAATTAAACCCACATTATTCTAATTACCTTGCACCAGGCCATAATGGTGAAACCCGTGCCCAACGATTATTAGAGTTCACTAAAATCGATCCCATTACACCCGTCATAGGTCTCGTTGAAGGCTCAGCGCTGTGGCGCCAAGGAAACACATTATCATTATTAGGCGATAAGCCTGCGTATTTATTCTGTGGTGAGCAGCAAGAAATCCCCATACCCGTGGGCACTGATTTATCACATTTACTCAAATAATTTGTTTTACCGAGTCAACCACACAGTGGTTTATTAACGCGTAACACACCATTCACCAATAATGGCAATATACAAAATGAATAACGCCAAAACCGTAGGGACATAAGGCAATGTACTAACTGGGTATGAGCCGTTGATACCATTGAGCACATATTTGATTGCTCAAAATAGCACTGTCGGTGATTTTTATTACAAATATCTGTATACACAGGTAAAATTGATTTTCAGCCTCAGCAAGTTGGCGCTCGCTACTGAGGTGAAAATAAAAGATAAGTTATTAATATTTATAGATTAGATAAACAGAAGCCTATTATATAGTGCCTATGACTCAGCGTCATTTTAGTAAGGAGTTTCCATTTTGCGACTGAATCTTGTGATGAATTACCCTACCGGTTATCCGGCATTATTGAAAAAATTACCTTTTGTCATCCTGACAGCCTTTGTTACCGTTGTCGGGATAAATAACGTCAATGCCGCCACCACACAGGCCGCACCTAACACAGAGAAAAAAACAGAGAAAAAAACAGAGAAAAAAACAGAGAAAAAGGTAGAGAAAAAAATAGAGACGTTCTCCCACGATACGGTTATCACTCTGGCAGAACAGCTCTCACAAACCCCCTTTAAAGAAGCTAAAAAGGCACCGAAGGAACTGATTGATCTAAATTTTGATACTTACAGTAAGATAAACTATCAAGAAAATGCCGCTATTTGGGGGGGCTCACCCACTAAGTTTTCAGTGCAATTGTTTGCGCCAGGTTTTCTTTATAAAAACCTCGTCGATATTGATGTGGTTGAAAACAGCAAGGCGATCCCGATTGAGCTAACAGAAGCTTCATTTGATGTGCCTAATGATGCTATCGAAAAGTTAATCACCCAAGTGGGACAATATGCCGGTGTTCGCTTGCATTACCCCATTAACGATGATGAAACGAAAGATGAATTTATCATGTTTCAAGGTGCGAGCTATTTTCGTGTCCTATCTAAAGGACAAACCTATGGTTTATCAAACCGTGGATTAGCGATAGATGTTGCGCAACCTAAGGGCGAAGAATATCCGTTGTTTAAACGTTTTTGGGTTGAACGGCCATCTAAATACCAAACCGCCATTGTGGTACACGCCCTACTCGATAGCCAAAGCGTGACTGGCGCCTATCGTTTTGGTATTTATCCAGGCTCACCGTCACGTGTTGAAGTTGAAGTGACTCTATTTCCTCGTCGTGATATCCCACATGCTGGCCTAGCACCTCTCACCTCTATGTTTCTCTATGGTGGCTTAGATTCCTCAGATAAGCCTGATTATCGTCCACAGGTTCATAACTCAGATGGACTACAGGTAGACCGAGGTAATGGTGAACGTTTATGGCGTCCGTTAAATAATCCCAATAAATTGCAAATCAGTGCATTTGGTGATGAAGATATCAAGGGGTTTGGATTAATTCAGCGTCATCGTAAATTTGAAGACTACCAAGATCTTGATGCAAACTATCAACTTAAACCTTCAGCATGGATTGAGCCACTTAATGATTGGGGAAAAGGACAGCTTATATTACTAGAAATCCCTTCTAATGCTGAAACTAACGACAATATCGTGACCTATTGGGAGCCACAAGGCGGCTTGAAGAAAGATCAGCCCTACAAATACTCCTACCGGATGACGGCATCAAACGACAGTCCTTTAGCGGCGTCTAAAGCGCGTGTTGTTCGTAGCTCAAAGGGACAACTTGTTGCAAAAGGGAAAGAGTTACTGATCGACTACAGCAATATAAACGCACAAGATATTGATAAAATTCGTATTGATGCCAGTATTAGCAAAGGTAAAATTATCTCTTCACGAATAGTGGCACACCCTGATATCAACGGTGCAAGGGTATTCTTAAATTTTGAGCCAGAAAGTACCAATGTGGCAGAATTAAGAGTCCAACTGAATAAAGGCGATAAGCCACTGGCTGCCACTTGGTTATACCGTTGGAATAGTGACGATTGGCAATAGTAAAATTTAATGGCCGTGAAGTTTACGTGTATTTATACGTCTAAATACACAAACTGATACGACTAGCTGATATCCAATGAATAGATTAAAGCGTCAGTATGTACTGACGCTTTTTTATTATTTAATGTTATTGTTGGCTATTCATTAAGCGCTAGCTTAAGCACTTTATCTCCTCTACCAGCCACCTAGACATAAACTCACGCCTATCAATCCAGCGCATATCCAAAGTGTTTTTTAGAAAATGGTGCATCAAAAAATTAACCGCATCCACCTATAATACCAATCGTATTAACTATCTGTTCATTCAGCGGGAGTTCAACGCGCTTTAGACAAGGCGAAGGATTGAAGACATAGTGGTGCTCTGTCGAAAGACTTAAACGCAGTATAAAGCGCGTTGCCATGCAGTTAAATCAGCCGCCCTTTGGGAGCCTCACTGGCATCCCACTCCCGTGTTGCATTGACTTAAAAGGGAATAACCATTTCTGCGTCAATGCGCCTCGGATTGAAATACCTGTGAGGCTCTGAACTGATTAGATAGTTAATGTGACTGGTATA
>NZ_FTNN01000019.1:0-23150 GCF_900156405.1 Shewanella morhuae | reverse complement strand
TGGTACCCGAGGCCAGACTTGAACTGGCACGCTTATTCAGCGAGGGATTTTAAATCCCTTGTGTCTACCGATTCCACCACTCGGGCAAACTCTTTATATTAACAACGGGAATCGTGTCATTAATACTTTATATTTTGGAGGCGCGACCCGGAGTCGAACCGAGATCGGCGGATTTGCAATCCGCAGCATAGCCATTCTGCCATCGCGCCATACTTGCTAACTCATTAAAACACTATGAGTCTTTAAATATTGGAGCGACATATCGGGTTCGAACCGATGACCTATACCTTGGCAAGGTATCGCTCTACCAACTGAGCTAATGTCGCAGAATCTGTATTAATGATTTGGTAAATCACTAAGTTTTAATTTGGAGCGACATATCGGGTTCGAACCGATGACCTATACCTTGGCAAGGTATCGCTCTACCAACTGAGCTAATGTCGCATTTTGCTTTATCTTCAACTTTATTAAGGTATTTTACCTTAATAAACTGAGTTGATGTCACGCTTCAATATTCTGTAGAGTTAAAACATTGTTTACACATATTCTCTGGTCTACGGGGTGGCATTCTACCGATTTACCATCCTGTGTCAACCGCTGTTTTAACGATAACTCACTGCTTGCACACTAAATAATCTCTTTGATTTTTTATTGCACTATTCAGCGGTGAGATCTTTCCACGCTGCTAAAATGTAACTCATCATTGACCAGAAAGTTAATACAGCAGCGATATAGAGCAGCACAAATGCCGCAGTTGTCATTAACGGATTGTATTGCCAGATCAAGCCAATAATCGCCACCATTTGCGCCGCAGTCTTATATTTTCCAATCCAAGAAACCGCTACAGTGCCACGTTTACCGATTTCTGCCATCCATTCTCTCAGGGCTGAAATCACAATTTCGCGGCCGATCATAAACAGTGCTGGCATCGTCAGCCAAATATTGGTGTATTGGTCAACTAATAAGACTAACGCAGTGATGACCATCAACTTATCCGCAACTGGATCGAGGAAGGCACCAAAACGAGTTAATTGCTTCAGTTTACGGGCAGCATAACCATCTAATGCATCCGTTAACGCCGCGAGCCAAAAGGTAAACGCAGCAACAAAAGGAGTCCAGTCATAGGGTAAATAAAACAGCACCACAAAAATGGGCAGTAAAAAAAGCCTGAAAAGAGTTAATGCTATAGGTACGTTAAACGGCATGATCAAACCAGTTAGTCAAAAGCAGCGCCAATCTTGCCTTAATTTTATCACCCTCGCAATGCATCATGAATGGTTTGTGCCATTTCTATGCTGATCCCCGGTACTTTGACTAATTCTGCCACACTTGCCCCTTTCACTTCCTGCAGTCCACCCAGATGTTGCAACAACGCTTTACGGCGTTTAGGGCCAATACCGGCAATAGATTCGAGCGTTGAGGTATTACGGGTCTTTTGGCGACGATTACGATGTCCTGCAATAGCGAATCGATGGGACTCATCACGAATATGCTGAATAAGATGTAGCGCTGGCGAATCACCTTCGAGGGAAAAACTGGTTTCAGTATCACCAAAAATTAACGTTTCAAGCCCAGGTTTACGGCCCTCACCTTTCGCCACACCAATCAATTGCGGCACTTTATCTAAATGGACAAACTTTTGATCCACAATTTTTTGCGCAATACGCAACTGTCCGAGTCCACCATCAATAAACAGAATGTCGGGAATTTTACCGCCCGCTTCAATTTTATCAAAACGACGAGTTACCGCTTGCTTCATTGCGGCATAATCATCGCCTGGTGTAATTCCATCGATGTTATAACGGCGATACTCCGCTTTGTGCGGCCCCTCGCGATTAAACACCACACACGAGGCAACCGTACTCTCACCCATAGTATGACTAATATCGAAGCATTCCATTCGCTGAATAGGCGTACTTAACTCTAAAATTTCTTCCAATAATACAAAGCGTTGCTCAACAGTATTTTTATGAGATAAACGCGTCATCACAGCATTAGTGGCATTGGTGACCGCCAAGCGTAAAAAGCTTGCTCTATCGGCACGCACATTGGTCTTAATTGAGAATTTTTTATCTAATGCCGTAGATACCGCCGCCTCGAGCTCGGGTAACTCTTCAAAATTATGGCTAATCACCACTTCCTTGGGGATAGTGCGCTGGATATCGGCGTTTAAATAAAACTGTAAAATAAAGGATCGTAGTACTTCATTTATATCCGTTTGTGCGGGTACTGAGGGATAATAACTGCGACTGCCAAAAATTTTACCCTCACGAATAAACAGTAAATGGAAACAGGCAATGCCTGACGCATAATGCACGCCAATCACGTCCATATCACCTTTATTATTCGACACTTCTTGCTGCTCAGCCACTTTACGCAGTGCCATAATTTGGTCGCGAAACCGAGCGGCATGCTCATAGGCTTGGTTCTCGGCAGCCTGCTCCATTTTGTCAACTAGGGCTGTGATCACTTGTTGATCTTTACCTTTCAAAAACAAACTGGCTAATTTAACTTGTTCATCGTAATCAGCATGGCTGACTTTACCCACACAGGGCGCGCTGCAACGGGAGAGTTGATATTGTAAACAAGGACGTGAGCGAGATTTGTAGTAAAGGTCGTCACATTGGCGAATAGGAAATAGCTTCTGCATCAAATGCAGGCTTTCACGTACCGCGCCACCATTAGGATAAGGCCCAAAATAGTGGCCTTTTTCTCGCTGAGGCCCGCGATGATACGCAAGCCTTGGGTGCTCATGTTGACTTAATAATATGTAGGGATAAGATTTGTCATCACGTAATAACACATTGTATTTAGGCATATATTGCTTGATATAATCGTTTTCAAGCAACAACGCATCGGTTTCACTGTGGGTTAACGTGACATCAATATGATGGATATGTGAGACTAAAGCTTGGGTTTTAACATTATCTAAATTTTTACGAAAATAGGATGAAAGACGTTTTTTAAGATCTTTGGCCTTACCCACATAAATGACGTCATTTTTGACGTCATACATACGATAAACACCAGCGGAGGATGAAACCGTTCGTAAAAAACTTGCGGCATTAAAATCACTCGACATTATTCACACCCACGGTTTTGCAGACTTAACACCAACCACATAAAATAATACGACCTACTCTTATAACCGACTGATAATTAAAAATGACCCGTATCCAACATCTTATAACGAATAGCTAACCGCGTGAGCTCCACATCGCCACTGATCCCCAATTTGGCAAATAAACGGTAACGGTAGCTGTTAACGGTTTTAGGGCTTAAATTGAGCTGCTCAGAAATGTCGCTCACTTTCTCACCATTAGTGATCATCAACATAATCTGCAATTCACGTTCAGACAATGTCTTAAATGGATTGTCATCTGCGGGATTAAACTGACTCAGGGCCATTTGTTGCGCAATCTCAGGCGATAAATAGCGTTGTCCACGGGAAACCTGTCGTATGGCCTGCAAAACTTCAGGGGGCGTCGCACCTTTAGTTAAGTAGCCCGAAGCGCCCGCTTGCATCACTTTGCTTGGAAACGGATCTTCAGTGTGTACTGTTAAGACAATAATTTTTGCATGTGGCTGATATCGTAAAATTTTGCGCGTTGCTTCTAAACCACCCATCCCCGGCATATTCATGTCCATTAAGATCACGTCGGCTTCATTTTGACGAGACCACTGCACCGCAGTTTCACCATCTGGAGCCTCGCCAATAACCTTGATCCCACGTTCATCTTCTAATATGCGGCGGATCCCAGTTCTTACAAGCTCATGATCATCAACTAGATATATCGATATCACTTTACATCCACCTCTACAATTTACAGAGCACACCGTGCATAAACAGCGAAATACAGCAAACGGCCACTGAATTCATGTGGCTAATTTAGCCCAACCGCTCTATTTCGCAAAGCATAAAATGAACATTGTTAACTAGATGATATTTAAAGGAAGGATTTTAGACCGCATTAACGTATCGGGAGCATTTTTGCAGCAGAAAAATGCATACTCAGCTGAATATAAATTATTAACTCATGAGGATAGATTAACTGATGATGTGCTCACTCAATATAACAAGGTACTAAACTTAAAATCATTAAATAAGCACACTAGCATTTAACTTAAATTAAGACGTAACGTTCAAATCGCGCAAACAAAAAAGGCCATCATTGCTGATAGCCTTTTCTGTAAAATATGGCGGAGGAGCAGGGATTTGAACCCTGGGTGGGCTATAAACCCACGCCGGTTTTCAAGACCGGTGCATTAAACCACTCTGCCACCCCTCCGAACGAGCGAGATAATAGCGATCTCTGTTGTCACTGTAAACTTAAATTTTTGAATAATCTTTCAAGTGGTGATTTAGTACTCTACTACGGTATATGTTTCTATTATTTCCATAAAACAATCGCGATAGTGTTCGGCTCAAATCGACTTCATGGGTAAAAACGTGTCCATTTAACACACTCATAGTTAACCATCAATCTCTCGTAATCAGAAAATAAGATATTAGCCATATATTTCAATGATATAAACAAATAAAAGTAAAAGCTCTATATCGGCATATATTTTGTATAGCTTAGTTATCAAACTGATTATGTTGACCTAAAGGTGGTATATGCAGCAACTCGCCCTTATTGATGAACCCAGCCAACAACCATCCGAACTTTCACAAAGTAAATTACCCGGTGACATAGCCATGTGGCTAGTGATCATGATGGAGCTGACTGTATTTGCATTATTTTTTATCGGCTTTGCAGTAATGAAGCGTTTAGAACCAGATATGTTTCTACAAGGCCAACACACAATCCACATCACCATCGGCCTAGGCTGTACCTTGAGCCTATTGCTCAGTAGCTATTTAGTGGCCTTGGCACTTAATGAAGCAAAACGAGGCAATAACGTTAAAGTAGCCAAGTTACTCCGTGGCAGTTTATGTTTGGCTTTTGTTTACCTTATCGCTAAAAGTTATGAATACACCTTATTGATTAATGCTGGTTTTGATCTATCTACCAATGACTTTTTTACCTTGTATTTCTTGATCACTGCATTCCACTTTATGCATGTGATATTAGGTTGTGGCATTTTATTTTATTTACATCAACAAAGCCGCAAGCAATTTTATGGACCGAATGAACATCAAGGGTTTGAAGCCGCTGCTGCTTACTGGCATATGGTGGATTTAGTGTGGATTTTAGTTTTTTTCTTAATTTACATTGCCCACTAAGGGTAATCGTTATCCATTTATGATGATTAGAGGACAGAAACTTATGCCGTTATTTCACAAAAATATTAAGTCGATACACTTAGCTGCCATTATCTTAATTGGATTAACTTGCCTAACGACGGCAATCAGTTACTCCCCTGTCATTTTTAAGTTTGCCAGCCCACTCTCATTAACAGATATCAATCCTTCGGTACGATTGTTCAGCATCATTATTATTGTTTTAATGACCATGATTAAGGGCATAAAGATTGTTGATGTGTTTATGGAGATGCGAGATACGCCGAAACAATGGCGCCGATTCGCCTTAAGTTATCCCATTATCATCCCGCTTGTGCTTGCTTTAATCCTCTATCTTTAAAAGGCTAGCATAGGTTTGATATTCGACATTTGAAAGATAAACTCAGTTTGCCGTTAAGTCGCTACACATATATTTGTGCAACTCATCACAGTTTATTCGGTACTAACAAGACAAAAACATCAATGTTGATATATTGACAACGTTAATTTGGCTTTTGCCTAATTTGTTGTCAATATTCCCCGTTGGAGCCTGTCATGTTAGAGCAAACTTTACTGGATATCGCCTTAGATCTCAGCCAAAGCATACCCAAAAAAGCTCTTTATCAACGCTTTATGACCGCTGTCAATCAAGTGATGCCCTGCGATGCTGTAGCGCTACTGGAATATCAAGGTAATGAATTAGTCCCTGTCGCCGTTGATGGGTTACTACCAGAAGTGCTCGGAATGGGTTTTGCTCCCCATGAACATCCCCGGCTTGAGACTATTATGGGCTCAAGGCACCCTATTCGTTTTAATGCCGATTCAGAGCTTGCCGATCCCTATGATGGTTTCTTAGTGATTGACCCCAAAAGAGTGCTTGATGTCCATGCATGTATCGGTTGCAGCCTTTATGTAGAAGACACGCTAGTTGGGGTACTCACTTTAGATGCTCTCAACGTTGGCGCGTTTGATAACATTAGTGATATTAGTATTGCCACCTTAGCCGCCCTTGCCGCTGTCACGATACGTAATGTTAATTTACTTACCCAGCTAGCACACCAAGAAGAATATCGACTTAATGAAAGAGAGAGCTCTTTTAAACAAAAGCCATTAAAGAAGTCAGACTTTATTGGTGAAACGCCCTGTATGCTGGCTCTTAAAGATGATATTCGAATTGTCGCTAATTCAGACCTATGTGTACTAATCAGTGGTGAAACGGGGGTGGGTAAAGAAGTTGCCGCTCGCAGCCTGCACGCGCAATCTAAACGTAAGCAGCAAATTTTTGTACAATTAAACTGTGCAGCATTGCCTGAAACATTGGCAGAGAGTGAGCTGTTTGGTCATATTAAAGGCGCCTTCACCGGAGCCACTAAAGACAGAATGGGCAAGTTTGAATTAGCCCACCAGGGCACACTATTTTTAGATGAAGTTGGGGAATTATCCCTCGGATTACAAGCTAAATTATTACGATTTATCCAAGAGGGCGAAATCCAACGCTTAGGGCTAGATCGAAATATCCATGTAGATGTGCGCATTATTGCTGCCAGTAATCGTAATTTACTGAATGCGGTTGATGAAGGACGTTTTCGTGAAGACTTGTATTATAGACTTTGTGTTTATCCACTCCATGTACCGCCACTTCGCGAACGTCCAGATGACATTCCGCTACTTTGCGGTAATATTTTAACTCACTTTAAACACAAAATTGGCTTAAGCAATGCCAAAAGCATTCGCCTTAGTGCAGAAGCAATGCAAACTTTACTTGCCTATTCATGGCCAGGAAATGTCAGGGAACTACAGCATGTATTGATGCGTGCAGCGCTTAAAGCCAGCGCTGAAAGTAAAGGAGTTATCATTGTTCAACGTCATCATTTAAGTTTTGCAAGGGAGCGACTTAACCCAACAGCAACTTTCAATGCGGCATCGATGGTAACATCCAGCCCATCCTCCAAAACATCCAATACCGATGTATCGTTACCCTTAATAAGCTCACCTGATGAAGAGTCATCAACTGCTGCAAGTACAATATTAGATACGGCATCATTCACTAACGAGACGCAACCCTCACCACGTGTGGATACATCGCATTCCTTTAATGATTTGGTAGCCGATTTTCAACGCCAAGTCATACGCCAAAGTCTTGAGGATAATGATCAAGTCTGGGCTAAAGCCGCGCGGCAACTACAACTTGATAGGGGAAACTTACATCGTCAAGCTAAACGTCTAGGGCTAATCGTATAATGCACGGCGGTAACATAAATGCATGGCGATAACGTAAATACACACTAACTCAATTTACATATGGTCTTTACTTTACTCAAATATAAATAAGTAAAGACGGTTAAATGGTCTAAATATTATCAATAACTAAACTATCAACAATCTATTTGTTAATAATAAAAACAACTCAGTGTAATCAGCCCAAGCATGAGCACTAAAAAGCCTTTCATTATTCTCACGGGCCAACCTTGGGAGTGCTTAAGTCCCATGAAATAATCGATAACTAAAGTCCCCTTGCTAAGCACTATCCCTGCCACCAGCAATACACTGAGTTGGTTGATATGCGCTAAGTGTTCACCCTCCACCTTTTGCTGCGGCCCTTCTGCCAGAAGGGTACTAAAAAGCGTTAATACCACCAAGGTCAACCACACCATTACAGGCCAATGGTTACCCTTAAAAACCGAGGCTAGTCGGAGATTAATGCGTTTAATAAAACGGTTTGCCATACAATTAGCCTCAAATGAACCCAAGATAATCAGTGTTGAACGAATACTGTTAATTACGCTGCTTATCCAAAACGCAGGTTGATTACATGGCATTTTTCTATCATCACTATGCTATCAATGTAAAACGTATAAGAGCGGAAAGATGACAATCCAAACTAAATCAATCATATGCCAGTAGGTCGCCGCACTTTCTAACCCCTCGTGATTATTTGCATCATAAAAACCCAGTGCGGTAAATATCGTCACCACACTTATGGTAGCCATACCAATCAATACATGTAGTAAATGATTGAAACCAATGTAATAGTAACCCGCAATAAAGTAATCATCCCTTGGATTAATACCGAGCGCGCCATTGCGGTGATACTCCCAAAATTTCACCGCACAATACAAGCCACCCGCGACTATGGTTAAAAGCAACCAATGAATAGTGCGCTTGATATTGCCTATTTTGATAGCCGCCATCGCTTTAACAATACATAAACTACTGCTGAGTAAAATAAGGGTATTACTAAGGCCAGCAAGAGTGCTGAGCTTTTGCGGCCCTTGGCTAAAATCCGCAGGAAAATAAGCTTTGGCAACCAAAAACAACACAAAAAACAAGCCAAACTCGGTTAGCTCTGCGTAAATAAATACCCATACCGCAAGCGAGCCAGGAGCCTTATGTTGGCTTGTGTGCGTCACTATTGAGTTTTGACTAACCTCAGCATCATGTTGATTAACCAAACCCTCGGATTCAACACTTAAATCAAATTTAGCCATAGTGTCAGTCATGCTATCGACTTAAAAATGTGCATTAACAAGCTTTGATAAAGCCTTAATTGTCTCAGGCTCATCAGTTAGTGGCTCGATAATACAATGCAAACAGGCTGTTTGTGCATGGCATCCACTGGACATCATTTTCGCGGCATAAATCAATAACCGTGTGGATACCGCTGCCTTTAAATCAATATCACTTAAGCGACGAATATCAGCGCCTAATTTGACTAAAGTGTTCGCAAGTTCAAGCTTAATTCCGGCTTCATGCACCAGAATGTTTGCTTCGTTTTCTGGGCTTGGATAATCAAAAGACATAGCAACAAAACGCTGACGAGTACTGGGTTTAAGCCCTTTCATCATATTTTGATAACCTGGGTTATAGGACACCACTAACATAAAATCTTTATGGGCTTTAATGACTTCTCCAGTGCGCTCAAGATGAAGCTCGCGGCGGTGATCCGATAGCGAATGCAGTACTACCGTGGTGTCTTTGCGGGCTTCAATAATTTCGTCTAAGTAACAAATTCCGCCGTGGCGTACTGCCCGCGTTAACGGGCCATCTTGCCAAAAAGTGCCATCAGAACTGACTAAATGACGACCAAGTAAATCTGCTGCGGTTAAATCATCATGGCAAGATACGGTCACTAATTCACGGCCGAGGTTATGTGCCATATATTCCACAAAGCGGGTTTTACCGCAGCCGGTAGGCCCCTTGATGAGTACCGGTAAATTATGTGCTTTGGCAAAATTAAAAATCTCGACTTCGTTATCTTGAACTTGGTAGTAACAACTGTTGGTATCTTCGGTCATAACAGGCTCTCTTATCACGCAAAATAGATAAATTAACTCAAAAGGAATTAGTGCATCGCAGTAAGATGTAGATAAATTTTAGGTAGCACTCGCGGTAACTCGCTGGCATTACTCACAATAGAAAACCCATGATGCCCAAAAAGATATGGGAGATAGTCATGGCCTTTTTTATCAATAGTGACGCAATAAGGCACTAAGCCTAAAAGTTTAGCTTCAACAATGGCTTGGCGAGTATCTTCAATACCATAACGACCTTCGTATTTGTCTAAATCGTTAGGTTTACCGTCTGTAATAATTAACAATATTTTATTGGCTCCGCCTCGTTCTGCTAGTAATTGGCTAGATTGCCGAATCGCGGCGCCCATACGGGTGTAGTAGCCAGGTTCGATACGGGCAATACGGCCTCGGACATGATCACTATGCGGCATATCGAAATTTTTAAGGATGTGATAACGCACATGTTGGCTACGCACTGATGAAAAACCATATAATGCAAATTCATCACCAAGGCGAGTCAGCGCCTCGCTAAAAACCATTAAGCTGTCACGGATAACATCAATCACCCGTTGCTTATCATCAATATAGGCTTCTGTTGATAGGGATAAATCAGCCAAAATCAAACAATTGACATCTCGATTCTGTCGCTGGGTATCAATATAAAAAGCTTGTTTGCTGGTATCTTTTACAGGCAAAGCATAGTCATCTAGCCAAGCATCGAGATCAATTTCATCACCACTTTTTTGAGCTTTTCTGCGGTGTGGCGTTAACCCTAAATGCGCAAAAAGCGCTAATATATCTTGGCTTAACTTTTTATATTCGCTGGATAACGCAATGGGTTCAACCTCATCACTAATCATTGTTTGCAGCACGCACGCGTCATCAACCAAGCGTTGCTGTTTATAGTCCCACTCAGGTAATAAAATACCTTCGCCTAAGCGCAAATCATCTTGGGCGGCTGCGGGTAAATCTAAGTCAAAACGGATCCGGGCAGCACTCGCCTTACGGTGTCGCGATAAACTAATAATATCGAGATCTTTTGCAATTTCGGTAATATCGGTATCGTCATCCTCATCACTTTGACAACGATCTAGATTGATTTGCTCAGTCCACGTCATCAAAGCTTCAGCTTGAAAAATCAGTAGTCCATCGGTTTTACGATTATCATCAACATATTGTGCTTTTTTACGTTGATCAATTTCCTGCACTTCACCCGCGTTACGCTTGGGTTGGGTTTTATTTTTTTCATCCGCTGGCTTAAAATCCGCACCTGCGCCTTGAGTTATTAGCGGTGGATAAAGCCACAGTGGCACAGGCAACACATCTTTATGGCTATGGGGGTATTTATCCATAGCTCCGGGGATTTTGATTACTGTTGCAATGGCTTTTTCTGCTAGCGTTAACCCATCCTTTTGACTGAAAAAATCACGGCTAAAAAACTCAGTCGCTTTTGTTTTAGTCGCCTCTTTAGCAAGTAAAGTTTCAAGCTCAAGGTTTCGTAGCCCTAACACTTCATGAGCTAACTGACTGTATATACGCCTCAGTCCAGCGTATTGAGTAATTAAGTGGCGAGTGGCTTGTTGATTGTCATTAAACCAATCGGTCATGTCTTTATAAGACAGGCCACAGCGGCTCTGTTTATCTAACTGGGCAGCTAAAGCAGTTAGCCAAAAATATAATGATTGATTAAGATCTTTTTCAGCAAATAGCGCAATAAATGGCGGGAGTCTTACACTGCGTTCGTCTTGCCAACTTAAATAAAACTGTTTATGACTGCCGGCAATTTTCTGCATCGTACTGCGACGGATATTGAGATCACGCTTTTCGGCTATCTCAAGGCTTTTAGCTCCATCACCGCCCATAGCACGGTAATAAATTAATAGTTGAGTTTGTAATTCACTGAAATGGACCTTAGCAGCGACATGGTCGGTGGTCACTTGGGATGTTAACCATTTATCCCATATTTTACCGACGACTTCTTCCATTGCTACCTCAATAATATAATGACGAATGCTGATATTTTTAATTAATTCGTTATCGATAAATAACGGAAATGTACACTCAGATTTAATAGTATTTTTACTATTCTATTATTAAGTAACATCTATTAAAATTGATATAAATGTAACCTAATAAATCAACATTAAGAGTCTGATAAACAATATTGATTGATATGAATAGCGTTAAATATTGATAAATGTGGCTGTAACCTAAAGGCCGCAGCCACATTAACTATCAAATCCTTTATTCAGCTAACGTCGCATTAGCATCAGGATATTGTTTGCCATTTTTATTGGCAACTACAAAGCTTGCAAAATAAGCAGCAACGCCCGCAGTAAAGAGTAAACCAAACCCAAGACGTACAATATAGAAAGGCTTCAGCACCTCTTGTGTTGCCATAAAGCTTAATGCTTTACCGGCTTCTGGGATGCGTTGTAATGCAACTTGCCAAATTCCCGCTGCGGTTAACGCAAAGGTAATACCTAGCATGCCGATACACATTAACCAAAAACCAATTCGTTCGACTTTTTGTGCCTGCACACTGTTGCCTTGTGGGCGACCGTTCATTACTGGCATAGAGTATGAAATCATACACATAACTACCATCGCGTAGGCGCCAAAGAAGGCTAAGTGACCGTGTGCAGCAGTAAGTTGTGAGCCATGTGTGTAGTAGTTAACAGGAGCTAGCGTATGCAAGAATCCCCATACACCCGCACCTAAGAAAGCCATAACCGCAGTGCCTTTAGCCCATGTGGTGGCGATCTTATTATTGTGTTCTCTACGGCGCTCTTTCACCATTTTAAAGGCAAATACCACCATCATAAAGAAAGGCACAGGTTCTAATGCGGAGAAGAAAGATCCCATCCATAACCAGTACTTAGGTGGGCCAACCCAAAAATAATGGTGCCCCATACCAATAAGCCCAGAGATCAGCGCCATCGCAATAATCACATAAAGCCATTTTTCAATGTGCTCGCGATCGACACCTGTGACTTTAATGAGTACGAAAGCTAATAGAGCACCTAAAATAAGCTCCCATACGCCTTCAACCCATAAATGCACCACAAACCACCAGAAATATTTATCTAATGTTAAGCTGTCAGGATTATAGAAAGAGAATAAATAGAAAACGGCTAAGCCAATAAGCCCCGTAATCAACACCATATTAATAACCGTCTTCCGGCCTCTCAATATGGTCATACCAATATTAAATACAAAGGACAAACAGACTAATACAATACCAACTTTGGTAATGGTGGGTTGTTCTAAAAACTCACGGCCCATTGTCGGAAAGAGTTCATTTTTAGTAATCCGAGCCAGTTCAGCGTAAGGGACGAGTAAGTAGCCTAAAATAGTTGCTACGCCCGCTACCACAAAAACCCAAAAAGTAATTTTAGCGAGTAATGGACTGTATAGCTCCGTTTCAGCTTCTTCAGGGACTAAGAAATAACTTGCTCCCATGAATCCAAATAACATCCAAACAATCAGAAGGTTGGTGTGTACCATTCGTGCAGCGTTAAAAGGAATATAAGGAAAACCGACATCACCATTGATGTACTGCAACCCCATTAATAAACCAAACAAAATTTGGCCGGCAAATAATATCATTGCAAAAACAAAATACGGTTTTGCAATTCGTTGAGATTCATACTTCATAATTCGCTCCTCTCCTTAACCTTCGATATTCGGTGGCCAATTGTTATCGTCGATCCTGGATGTCCAGATTAAAAAATCTGCCAAGTCATCGATTTCAGCATCGGTTAAGTTAAATTGCGGCATCTTACGACGTTCAGGAATAGCGAGAGGTTGAGCATTAACCCATCCACGTAGGTAACTTTTAAACGCAGCTTCGTTACCAGCACCACGGCGATCAAACACGTTAGCAAGCTCTGGAGCATAATAAGCTCCCTCACCCATCAAACTGTGGCATCCGATACAGTTGTTGGTTTCCCATAAACCTTTACCGGCAATGACATGCTCTGTCAGCGCTTCCCTATGCTCTCGCTTCGGTAATTGACGGACAGTATCTACCGACAACCCCAACAGCAATAACAAAAAGAAAAAGCTGCCGCCGTAATAAATATTACGAGCCATACTTTTTGTAAATTTTTCAGCCATTAACGACTCCTTGATTTTTAATTTCCATTATTAAAAAGCAATAGTCATGCCAACAGTTAAGATAATGATTTACAAGGATTAATCCTGATAATTAATTAAACATTAATTTCAGCCAGTCAAATTGACTGCGATGATGTTGTTAATTAAACATCGTTAATCAATATCTAGTGTTAATAAGACAAGGCTAATTAATAGCCAAGCGGTTAAATTAAAAGCGATTTAACTGTGTATAAAAAAACGGTTAAAATTTTGAGAGTTAACAGCGTTGACCATAATGGCGCCGATTAAAGTGAAAAGCGCACAATTAAATGATGTTAGTGATGCGGGTGGCAGCTTATCAAACAATGCTGAAAAACATAAATTGCGTGATGAGTTTTCGGTAAGCATGGCAACAAATACTCAACTGAACACAACCACATATTTAGTATAAAAAGACACAGAAACATACTCATTATCCATGACACATTTGGGAGACGTAATATGTCATCACTAAGAGGTAGTTGTTTTTTTTGGGTTGAAGCAATACAAAAAATAGCTAAGTCGAGCGGTATTGGAATGCATTTGATAATACAGCGATTTCATAGACCAATTTTTTATAGATTGAGTTTTAACTGACAATTTTTAACAAATATACTGATTACTGATTACTGATTACTGATTACTGATTACTGATATAGGTTAATAGTATGACTACGGAATATGCCTCAATCGTGTAGATTTAGGCGAGTAAGCGCTATATATGATCTCCTCCAATACTGGATAAGATCATATACAGCGCATAATTGCTATCTTTATGATTCAGAAGCTAAATATCAATAATTAAGTTCTTGGCTCTCGCTGCTGAGGTGAAACGTCGCGTCTATGTATCCAAAGGTACAACACTGGCAACACCAGTAATGTCAGTAAGGTCGACGACATAATGCCGCCAATCACCACTGTTGCTAAAGGTCGCTGCACTTCTGCTCCCGTGCCGATATTGAGCGCCATTGGGATAAACCCAAGGCTGGCGACTAATGCCGCCATTAATACCGGCCTTAAGCGTAGCAGCGCACCATCAATAATCGCATTACGTAAATCACCGGTTTCAGACCATCGCTGGCGAATAAACTCCACCATCACCAAACCGTTAAGCACAGCAACACCAGACAACGCGATAAAGCCGATACCCGCCGATAATGACAACGGCATGTCACGTAGCCATAACGACAATACGCCGCCGGTTAACGCTAAAGGAATACCGGTGAAAATGACCAGCGAATCTTTAAAAGATGAAAACGCCATCATTAATAAGCCAAAAATAATGGCTAAGGTTACTGGCACAACAATAGAGAGCCGATTACTGGCCGATTCTAGTTGCTCAAAGGTGCCACCGTAATCTAACCAATAGCCACTTGGCACTTTGACGTCGGTGGCAATACGCTGCTTGACCTCCGCAACAAAGCTGCCGAGATCGCGGTCTCGCACGTTGGCAGTGACGACTATGCTACGTTTACCGTTTTCACGGCTGATTTGTGCTGGGGCGGGTTTATTTTCTAACGTGGCGACTTCATTTAAGGGCACATAACCGCCATTTGGCAGCGGCACAGGTAAATATTGTAGGTTTTCAATATCAAGACGCAGTGCTTCTGGTAAACGAACCACTAACTCAAAACGACGATCGCCTTGATACACTTGCCCTACGGTCTCACCGCCAATACTGGTGGCGACTAAATCCTGTAGCATTTGTACATTTAACCCATAACGCGAGAGTGCCATGCGTTTAGGAATGATCGATAACATCGGCAGACCCGTCACTTGCTCAACACTGGTATCAGCAGCGCCATCAATGCTATTGATCACTCCGCTGATGGCATTTGCGGTAGTGACTAATTGCTCAAGCGAGTCGCCAAATATTTTGATCCCTAAATCGGCGCGCACACCTGAAATTAACTCGTTAAAACGCATTTGAATCGGCTGGGCAAACTCGTAGTTATTACCTGGCAATTCAAATAATGCGGCCTCGAGTTCTTCAACTAACACGTTTTTAGGTTTATTGGGGTTAGGCCATTGATCACGAGGCTTTAAAATCACAAAACTATCGGCAATATTGGGTGGCATAGGATCTGTTGCTACATCGGGTGTGCCAATTTTAGCGAAGGTTTTTGCCACTTCAGGAAATTGTAATAAACGCAGCTCAACCTGTGATTGCATCTCAATGGCTTGATCTATACCCGTTCCTGGAATACGCATAGCATGTAAAGTGATATCGCCCTCATCAAGTTCGGGGACAAACTCTGAGCCCATTTGAGTCAATAACCAAATAGATACGCCCACTAGCACCGCGGTAAAAGAAACCACAATCCATCGCCACTCAAGCACCCATTCTAATAACGGGCGATACAAAGACTTAGCGCCTTTAATCACGATACTTTCTTTTTCACTAATTTTACCGCGCAAAAAAATCGCTACGGCAGCGGGCACTAAAGTGATCGAAAGTACCATCGCCGCCAATAATGCCATGATGACGGTAATCGCCATAGGGTGAAACATTTTGCCCTCAACACCCGACAAACTAAAAATCGGGATGTACACCACAGTGATAATAGCCACGCCAAATAAACTGGGGCGGATCACTTCCGTGGTTGCCTCATACACTAATTGTAAGCGTTGGCGTAAATCTAATAATCCACCGCCATGCTGCTGCGCGAAGGATAAACGCCGCACACAGTTATCGACGATGATCACAGCACCATCGACGATTAAACCAAAATCTAACGCGCCTAAACTCATCAAGTTAGCTGAAACACCAGTTTGCACCATGCCCGTAATCGTCACTAGCATAGACAAAGGGATCACTGCGGCGGTAATCAAGGCGGCGCGAAAATTCCCCAGCAGTAAAAACAACACCACGACCACCAGTAAAGCGCCTTCTAACAGGTTGGTTTTAACGGTATCAATGGTTTTATCGACTAAGGTGGTGCGGTTATAAACCACATCAACGGTTACACCATCGGGCAGTGACGGCTTAATGGCTGCAAGTTTAGCGGCAGCAGCCTGCGAAACAGTGCGGGAGTTTTCCCCCATCAGCATCATCGCCATGCCAAGCACGCTTTCTTTACCGTCACGGGTCGCAGCGCCGGTGCGTAGCTCTTTGCCGATTGCCACTTCAGCTACATCGCGGATTAAAATAGGCTCGGAACCATTACGCCCGACAACAATCTGTTCGATATCTGTAATCGTTGCCAATTGCCCTGGTGAACGAACTAAAAGCTGTTGGCCATTTTTTTCAATATAACCTGCGCCGCGGTTGCTGTTGTTGGTTCGCAGGGCATCAGCCACTTGCTCCATTGAAATACCATATTGCAGCAACAATCTGGGGTCAGGTAATACATGGTATTGTTTGTTAAAGCCGCCAAAGGTATTCACCTCAACAATGCCAGAAACCTGCGCAAGCTGCGGCTTAATGATCCACTCTTGGATTTCACGTAAGGCGATAGCGTCCATCGGTGAGCCATCAGCCTGCGTAGCGCCCGGAAGGGCTTCCAATGTGTACATGAAAATTTCACTGAGGCCTGTTGCAATCGGCCCCATTATCGGTTCAAGCCCTTGAGGTAGTTGGGCTTTAATTGTCCCAAGGCGCTCATTAATCAGATTACGAGCAAAATAAATATCGGTGCCATCTTCAAAGACAACCGTGACTTGCGATAAGCCATAGCGGGAAATAGAGCGTGTATAGCTAAGATGTGGCAAGCCATATAGCGCAGACTCGACCGGAAAAGTGATTCTTTGCTCGGTTTCTAACGGCGAGAACCCCGCAGCCTCAGTGTTAATTTGCACCTGTACATTGGTAATATCAGGTACAGCATCTATGGGTAAACGCTGGTAACTCCATAACCCGGCCGCAACTAGCAGCAAGACGAGACTCATCATCAAAAAGCGTCGCTCAATAGAGAAACGTACAATTTGTTCAAACATATTGCTTCTCCTTAGTGCTCGTGCGCTGCGCCAGATTTTTCAATATCGGCTTTAATCAAATAGCTGTTTTCGACCACATATTGTTCACCCACTTCAAGACCTGACAGTACTTGAGTATGGCTATCATCGCGATAACCTAAGGTAACGGGTCTTAGCTCGTAACGATCGCTTTCTTTTACAAAAACAACGTCTTGATTACGCATACTGTGTAGCGCTTTATTTGCTACAACTAAAGGCACATCAAGATGGGCAATTTCAATATGGGCTGCCAGCATGTCGTTAGGGGCAAACTTATCTGTCACATTATCAACTCGCACCCGAGCCACCACCACCGCTTCACCATTAGCAGCGGGGAGTAAATGTGCAATTGTGCCTTGATATAAGATGTCGTTGGCTTTCAATGTAACCGCTTGTCCCACCTTTACTTGGGCGCGAGCAGAGGGGAATATCTGGACTTCAGCCCAAAGCATAGTGGTATTGGTGATCAGCAATAAAGGACCATTACGAGTGGTTTCACCCACATTTACATATCGACCTTGTACCACACCGCTAATGGGCGCTGATAGGGTGTAAGTTTGTAGGCTGTCATTGGACTCGACCTGCGCTAAGCGCTGGCCCTTTTCAACTTTATCGCCAATATTGACGTAAAGGTTGGTCACCACGCCAGGAAAACGCGCAGTAATATTGGCGATATTATCTGCTGCCAGTGTCAATCTTCCATAGGCGCTAACAGTTTTGGCTATGGTGCCTGCTACCGCTTGCGTAGTTTTAATACCGACTTTTTGGGCTATTTCTGCCGCAATAGTCACATGATTAGTTTCATGCTCATCGTGTTCAGCATGTTTGTCATCATCGCCGTGCGCATCGTGTTTTTCATGTTCGTCATGCTTATCATGTTCAACATGGGTAGCTTGCTCATTGTGCTCAGTATGTTTTGGGGATGGCTCATGACCGTGATCGTCCGATGACCATGCTTGATTCGAAAAGGCAAAGAAAAGGCATAGAGGAAAAAGTAACTGTTTCATATTGATGAGATTTCCATTTTTATTCCATTAATGGCAAAGCATTGGATTAACGCTGCTGTAATGCTTGCGCAGTAAGTTGTTCAATCAAGGCTTGGTTTAATAACACGGACGTTGCGGCTTCAATTAACGCTAAACGGGCATCGAGGAGCTCTTGCTGAGCCGAGACCCAATCGGCATAACGATATGCGCCTTTTTCATAGGCTTTTTGCGTGTGGATAAGCGATTCAGACAAAATGGGGATTATCTCTTCCCGTAGATGTGCTACCGCCTCAAATTGCTGCTGCCGCGTTGAATAGGCTTTAAACAACCGTACTCGTAAAGCCAATAAGGCTGCATCTTTTTGCGCGCCAGCCTGATTAATGGCCGCATTTGCAGCTTGTACATTGCCACTATTACGTTGCTCAGCAAACAACGGCATCGAAAAGCCTAATGTTAGTGCGTTATCGCCAGAAACTTCAAAGCGTTTAACGCCTATCTGCCAACGAATATCACTGCTGGACTGGCTACGAGCCAGCTGCCACTGTGCTTCACGAACACGCTGCTCATTTGCATACACTTCAATGGCTGGGGTTGTTTCAATGCGTTGATACAGTGTGTCAAAGGGCTCAACCGCGTTAAAGGCAAATAGATCGCCACTTAATGAATTGAAGGTTGGCTGATTTACGCCCCAATAACTCGCTAAAATCACTTTGCTGCTATTGTAGTTCGATGCTAATTCCGCTGCATTTAAACGTGCATTAGCCAGTGCCGCTTTTGCCCGCAGTGCATCCGCTTGAGACGCTGCACCTTGGCGGACCCGCTGATTAACCTGCTGATATGTGGCCTGTGCTAACGTAATGGCATTTTCAGCAAGTTTTTGTTTTTCTTGTAAAGAAAGGGTCGTGATAAACGTTTGCGTCACTTCACCTAATAAATCTAATGCAGCCGCTTTTTTCTGCGCTTCAACATAGGCAAAGCTAGTATCAACCACTGTGGTGCGCGCTAATCGCTTATCGCCCAGTTCAATAAATGACGACAAGGCTAATGTGAGCTCCACGGCATCAATACCTGAATATTCACCAGTTCCTAATACGTTTTCCGCTTCTAAACCCACCTCATACGAAGCAGATTGGTCGGCACTTATGCGTTGCCCCGCTAATGCTTGGCTGCGCCATTGGAACACTTGTAATTGTGGATGACGACTTAATGTTAGCTGTGCAGCACTTTCTAACGTGAGGTTTTCAGGTGCTTTGGCATAAACGTCACCAATTGTGGAAAACGTCAGCATAAATAATACGTTATACAAATAGCGTCTATGCCGCTGCGATGGATGATGACTGTTTAGCATGTATTTATAACCTTAAGTTGATACCCGCTTAACCTGCCGCTGCAGGCTTATTCAACGCGGATTGACCTCATAAACTTATCGCCTAATAGCAATATCAATCGCTATGGGCAGAATAACCATCACATTCTGTATAGATTAATAGCCAGAGTGGTAACAATTATAATCATTAACACCATGATTAATAGCTAAAAAATACAGATGTGCGAGCCATTTTATGTTATTTGTGCTAGTTTAATCCTTCCAGTAACAAGAAGGTCAATCTGAAATGAAGATCAATGATGCAGCTAAACGATCGAGCATTAATAGCAAAACCATTCGCTACTATGAAGAAGTGGGATTATTACCACCAACGAGCCGCAATGCCAATGGCTACCGAGAATACAGTGAGGTAGATATTGAAAGATTGATTTTTATTCGGCGTTGTCGTGAATTACAAATTCCAATAAAAGAACTGATGATCCTCGTCGATGTGCAAATAGATCAGCAATCATCCTGCCTAGAAGTGGATGACATTATCCTCAAGCAACTTGAAAAAGTACGCGATAGAATTAAAGAACTGCAGCAACTAGAAAAAACGCTCAACAAACTGGCTCATTCTTGCCAATTTGATACCGTTTCTCAATGTCAGATTTTACAGAAACTAAGTGAAAAATAAATAATTAGCCCAGAACACACATTAATGTCTTTACCATAGCGGCTGTAGGTGATGTTTGGATTCGCGTGGCCAACAAGCTGCGCCACGATATGCTCGCTAATATCTAATTGCTTCATGCTGTCGATAAAGGTGTGCCTGGATGAGTAGGCTGTAGGGCGTGCATTAGGTTTCATGCCTATCTTTGTTTGTAACGTTGAAAGCTGTTTGCAGTATTGATATGACCAGTCTTCCGTCTGCCCGACTTACTTATAACCAAACAGCTGACCATTTTGGTGTGCTCTGCTAGCAACAAAGGCCATAAAGCCGCGTTTCAATAAATTGGCGTGTATCGGCACTTCCCTCACCGCATTGATGTTTTTAAGGCGCTGACCTTGACCCCCTTCACTGATTGCAATATACGTTGAGTCATTTACCGATTTAATGTCGCTAATACGCAACTGGCACGTTTCTGACGGCCTTAAGCCACTATGGAGCATCAGTAGCGTCACCCACTTAAAGTCGTCGTCACTTACGCGGCACTCTGCACTATCAAATAAGCGCTTAAGCTCCAGCGTTGACCATCTGTCCCTTGCATCGCTCGCCTTTGCTTTCGGCTTTTGGCTTTTGGCTTTTGCCCTATCGTCACGCTTTCAAATGGGTTTTGAGTGCAATAGTTCATTAATTTGCACCACTTAAAGAATTGAAATGTGGCGGCTAAGTACTCTTTATTACTTTTATAGCTGCGACCTTGCGTTAATAACGTATCCCGATACTGCATCGCATCGGCACTGGTGATGTGGGTGACCTGAGTAGCGGAAGTAAATGTGATGAAGTGTTCAATGCGTTGGGTTAGTTGCTTTACCGACAATAAACGAATACCCGCCTTATGTTTTGACGCGACAAACTGCGTGAGAGCCTCGTTGAAGCAGATTTGAGGTTTGGGCGGAATCAACTCCACCTCACGCGCAGGCGTTAATTTGCTCTGCCGTTGAGGAATTAACGAGCTAAGACGGTCTATTTGCACAAATTGCGTGCGCAGCTGATTAATCACCTCATCAACGTAACGAATAAAATCATTAATGCGAGTGTGCTCATCAATCGATTT
This sequence comes from Shewanella morhuae, assembly GCF_900156405.1. Lineage (GTDB taxonomy): Bacteria > Pseudomonadota > Gammaproteobacteria > Enterobacterales > Shewanellaceae > Shewanella > Shewanella morhuae. The sequence goes on along the minus strand of NZ_FTNN01000019.1, from coordinate 1,470 downwards.
AATCAGTTTTTTGAGGGTTCCAGCGACATCAATGTTACGAATAACCGCTTCAGAGCGGTCACGAGTTAATAATGAGACTTTAACATCGAAAGGATAGCCGATATCGCGTAAGGATTTGGCTAAACAGATACGAGTGAAGTACACGTTGTTGGGGGCGCGATAAAGATACATTGTCTGAGTCAATCCTCATGGAGAGTCTCTCAAACGCCACAAACAAAAAAAGCCGTTGATAATCAACGGCTTCTTTCGTATTTAATATGGCGGAGGAGTAGGGATTTGAACCCAAGAAATCAGCCACAAAATAAAACTAAAATTCATTATAATCAACAACTAATCGAAAAATCACATCTCAGATAGTGAACATTCGTAGTCGATATATGACATTTAAATATTTATTGGTTAGATTGTCAATGATTAACGCCCAAAGCGGCGAGCGGAGTGAGTCCAGCCCATACGTTACTTTGCATGGGCTGTAGCTATGCTGACTTTGTTTGTGCACGCCCAGCATGGGAGTGAACGAATGAGGTGAAAGCCCCTCTGCAGGAAGGTCAGCGTTTAAATAACATATTGTTATTGAACGTTAACGACTACACCAGGAATACAGCAAGCGCTGAGTAATGAGTATCTGAAGAAAGCAGGATTATATTCACTAAGAGATGGATCGCAGTTCATTATCCTAACCAGAACGTTTAGGTTAGGTGTTCTAAATGAACCGCCCAGTGCGGAGTCACATGCAGGGTGGTGTGGGGGCTGGAGGCTAGATACCTCTGGCTACCCGATTATGAATTAATTACTCGGCAGATGGCATTTTGACCCATTCCATTCAAACGCATTTAAGATATCTTGAAATATCGAGTGTAGCGCTTCCATTGACGCTTATTTAACTACTCGCCAAATAAAGCCAGCGTTTCAAGTTATACATTAATATCATTTGACTAGGTCAATAAGTCTTTAAAAATCAAACTCGAACATCAGTAATAGTAAATTCTACTTTATAAGCAAGCGATAGTTTGTCTTAGAATAACCAAATTAAACTATCGTTTTCACTAGACTCTTACAACAACATAGAACCAATAATTATGCCAATGCCAAAACCTATAACCATACCTGAAAAAAATGCTCTTTTATCTTTTATTTTAGAATTCCAATTATTTTTACTATTATTAGAATTCCAACCATTCTGTTTTTTTTCTGTTATCATAATTCCTCAATACTCAGGAGAGTTGATCTCCTGAGTTGCTTTGTTTAATTACCTAGTTTGATCCCGAATTCAACTCCGAAGTGCGACACTCGGCAATTAAGCAACTAATTGGTGAAAAACCACCGCTGGCTGCTTAAACTTCAAACATTTCTTGGGGCGATAGTTAATCCTGCTCTGTAATGGTCTAATGAAACTGTAGAGATTTATAGCTTAAAATAAGCCAAATCTTAAAGGTATTTATTATGATTAGAAAATCGAAAGTCACTGTC
>NZ_FTNN01000023.1 GCF_900156405.1 Shewanella morhuae | reverse complement strand
CAGGGCGGGATCATACTTTGTTAACAGTAGGGAACTTCTTCGTATCTGCATGATCTGATCGGGCATGTTATTCTACTGAACCTAATCCATGTCCTTATTTGAACACTTGAAACTCATCGAAGACCCTCGCTCTCACATCAACCTAGACCATGATTTAGTTGATATTATTTTTCTCGTTTTAGCGGCAATCACTTCAGGTTGTGATGGCTGGCAAGCTATCGAAGAATTCGGCAAAGAGAACCTATCTTGGCTACGTAAACATCGAGATTTTGACAAAGGGATCCCGACTCGGCATTCCATTGCTCGGATCATTAAAGTCATCGATACCGAAATACTGGTGTTGGCGCTCTTTAGTTGGGCAAATAGCTTAAGAGAGGCCTCATCCAAGCCATTAATCGCTATCGACGGCAAAACGTTGCGGGGTGCAGTTAATCAACATGGCGCTAAAAATGCGCTACACCTCGTTTCGGCCTTTGATACCGAACAAGGAATTGTGCTGTATCAGCAAGATACACAGACCAAAGGTAACGAAATCGCAACGGTTCAAGCGCTGTTGCACATGTTAGACATTAAAGACGCTGTTGTAACCTTTGATGCACTTCACTGCCAGCGGGAAACGCTTCAACAAATCATCAAAGCTAAAGGTGACTATGTTGTTCAGGTAAAAGGCAACCAACCTCTACTTAGGCAGGCCATAGAGATGCAGTTCCAACCTCACTGGGATAACGACGGCGTCGACATATTGAGTATCGAAGAGGATGACAAGGGGCATGGCCGTAAGGAGCGTCGCACGACATTTCAAATTCCAGCAAAGCTGCCGCAGGCGCTCGCGAAAAAGTGGCCATCAGCCAAGTCGCTAATTGCCGTTGAGCGTCAACGAACATATAAAGGTGTTACAAGCATTAATACGGATTATTACTTAAGTTCTTTACCTCTGGACGTCGAACTTGCAGCCAAAGCGGTGCGTCAGCATTGGCACATCGAGAACCAGCAACACTGGGTGCTTGACGTCACCTTTAGGGAAGACAGCTCAAGAATGGGTGACCGTGAAAACGCGAAGAAGATGGCGCTATTTCGGCGTATCGTGCTGAACCTTTTAGAGCAGCATCCGCTAAAAGCCAGTAAACCAACCAAGATAAGAAAGGCAGCATGGAATGGCGATTTTAGGAGCGAGATTTTCTTTGGTTAAAAGATTTAACAAAGCTTAATCCCGCCCTGGTCAAAGACCAGTTTGAATATTTAGCAACCACATTTATGTTCACACGTGAAGAAGTAGATAATGTAAATCAGAATTTAGAGAAAATAATCACACCTGTTTTTTTAGAAAATATGTATGCAAATTACGAGAATCGATATGCGATAGCTAATTTGGGAATGAAGCCTCTATTTGTTTCAGTGATTAAACAGCGCAAAAAACTCTCAATAGAAACCAAAAATGTTATTCAAGCAATAGATGAGCTAGCCGCTTAAATGCTTAAACATTAGACTAAATAATTGATAGGTGAGAGCTAGTAAACGTTTTTAACTTCTACTAGCTCGTCTAATACGTCCTATAAATAATAACTGATACGTATCAATCCTCTCATTCAAATTTATACGTTGGTGACGGCATATTGCTCACTAAAATTTTTCAATAATGCATGTGTTGTTGTGCCACAAGCAAGACAAACCTGCTCAAGCTCTAGTATTTTGAGTTGACGTTCCCCGCTCTCGTACTTGAATACGAAACTTTGGGGTTTGCCTAATTTAGGAGCAAGTTCACTTTGATTGAACCCAGCCATCTTACGCATGGCTTTCAGTTCATTACGCAAAGCTTCTTCGCGATCCGACCATATTTTTTTCATGCTCGGATATTAGAGTAAGTTGTAAAATATCCCATTTTGAGATGTTTTATTTTTACATTAAATGAAGGAGTAGGAATGTATGAAAGTCATCAGGATAGTTGACCACTCTCCATCGCTGGCTCAGTTCAGTATTCCAGATAGCCAAAGCGAATGAGATCGTTGATTAGTTATATGGCATGTTTATTGTTGCACACTTAAAATTAAACACATGCAAGCAGTGTCTTATGCTTGCCTTTTAGTGATAAAGTGCCGTTACTCAAGTAATGTAAGATCTTGGCATTGAGCCATCAAAATAAATCACAGATGTGTGAAAAACATTTGAATATGGCGACTAGTGCTAGTAATAGTTAAATTTTTTGACGATGCAGTAAAGTATAATAAATACAATGGCTTATGCTATTATTTTAGTTAAAAGTTGAGGAGCCGGATTCCCAGGGTAAGTTATTGGTCTAATTGAAGAAATTATCAAAAATCGGAAGTAATGCAAAAAGTAATGCGACACTGTGGTATGTCTTTATTCTCAATACTTTTCAATGTGTTACGTCTATAGTTCGACTCCCTCTCTCACCGCCAAATTAAAGCAAAGGGAATCAGTACCTTACTGGTTCCCTTTGTTGCTTTGGGACCATTTTGGGACCATTTCAGCGTTTTCCTGTCCGCTTATGTCCACATTAAAGCCCATCATTTCAGATATTCTGCTAGCCATGCGTTGTGAGTCTTTTGGGATCCATTTCCCATAGTGTTTCTTGATCATCGTAGTATCACTATGACCAAGCTGACGGGCTACCCACTCAAGCGGTACGTAGTTAGAAAGCAGCTGACTTGCAAAGGTGTGGCGACATTGATTTGGTCCACTATGGCGTAACTTGGCGCGCTTAAGAAGTCCAGTAAACCAGCGGCGAACGGAGTGATCATACTAAGGGTGTCTACTCTTACCATTGAGAAAAACCAAGCGAATGCTTTCTTGCTTGCGAGTTGAGCGGTTATGTCTAAATCAGATTCATTAAAGCCCGATAAATATCGGGCTTTGTGTGGCTTATCGCTGCGTGATGAGCAAAGCTTCTAGCAGATTATTTTTTAATCCATTTGCCGTTTGAATCTTGCACATAATTACCTTTATCTGTGGCTGCTATGGCTTTTTCGCCAGCGAGTTTAGCAACCTCGGTAGGCGAGAGTTTGTTCTTCTTGGCGATGGTTTCGTAGTGGGCACGGCGCTTGTTATTAACATCGTCCATCACTGCTTTTGCTTCGGGGTTGGCTTGAACTAACCCTAAATAGCCGTTGGGCTGCTCACCTAAATAACCTTGTGACTTAGCGTCTTGGAGTGACATGGCAAAGGCGCTGAGGCTTAAGAAGCTGAGGGTCAATAGCAATAGTAGTTTCGATTTCATAATATATTCCTCAATGCTTATTTAATTAGAACAGCTTATCGTCAGATAGTAGTTGGTCGAGCTCTTTATCGACTTTGATTCTTATCTCATGCTCAATTTTGACGTTAAGATTAATGACGATAGGTTTATCTGGCGGTTCTATTTTTACTGTGGGCGCGCAGCCTTGCAATGCGACAAGTGCGACCAATACGGCCAGAGTGCTTCTGGCACCTATATTAACTTGCTGTAATTGAATTATCTTCACTGAGGTTTCCTTGTTACTTCACCGATTTTTCGATTCTATCTTGCAAATCATTACCAATCTGGAGACTTTTGAATAATTGCAGCATGTTCTCTTCATGAGAGTAATTCAAGTGAATAGGGCGCTCAACTCCTTGGCTACGGCCTTTTACTTCGACGAGTAGCTTGGCATCCCATGCTTGATTCATATCAAAGCTACTTGATAATTGACTGTATTGTAAGTGCTCCATTGTTGAAAACACAAAATCAAGATAGGGCTGGGATTGGCGCATCTGTTCCACTGCGGGGTTCCCCGAGATAGCAATCAAGCCGCCGGGTGCTCGTGCGGCTAATTGCCCACCGGTAATGGATACCTTGCCGTCGACTAAATCTACCGGTAATACGCCATCAAATATACCGTCAGCATAAATACCTGTTTGCGGTTGAATGCGTAAAACCTCCTCCAGACTCATGCCCTGCAGTAGTAGGTAGGCATGGGATTTATCCTGTAATTTAAGACTAAACTCTGGTAGTAAAAACTGGCCGCTCAACACTTTGCCTTTGGCCGTCATAGATACATCGGTATCACTTAATCCTGTGAGCTGCTGTATCCAATTGTCGGGTAGTTTTGCGGCATCTTTGTTCAGTGCAATATCGGCTGCCACCTCGATATCGGTGAGCGGAAAACCGGGGTTGAATAGATTAAAGGTCATCAGCGTTTGTGGGCAGTTGAGTTTACTTAAACTGCTCACATTGCCTTTATCTTGAAGGTTTTTATGCGCTTCTTGTTTATGGGAAAGCCCCCAAGTGAATTCACATTGCGCCTGCAGTTTGCCACCTTCAAAAATAATGTCTTTATAAAAACCATTAAGCTCGGTCATTGATTGAGTAATTTGCATGGCAAATTGCGCCTGTTTGCGCAGTTGGGTTAAGGTAAACTGTGCCTGTAATTGGTTATTGCCAGTGACATTGAGATCTGATGGCACTGGCTGGGTTTGATTAAGCAGCGCAAGGGCTTCAGTCATGCTGGTGTCAACGACCCATTGACCAGTTAATGCTAACGGCTTAGTGGCGGTGGCGAAGCTCAGTTTATGTTGGCTTTGCAGTTTGACGGTGCCCACTTGCCATTGCTCATTACCTAAAAGGGTATTGTTTTTCCACTCTAAGGTTTGTGTCAGTGCCGATTTATCCAGCTTGAGCACCGTTTCTTTGCGGCTTCGGCCTTTACTGCTAAGCAGTTTATCAATATTGAGCTGACTGATTTGCCATTCAAGTTTATTGCTCCACGGCAACGCTAATAAGGCATTGATTGGCGTTTCGGTATGAGATAAGTCAAAGGATATGTCCTGTTGCGATGTGATAGAAAACGCAGCTGCACTGATATCACTGCGGCTAGTGACGGCATCGGCCGAGTCTATCGTTGCTGCCGACTGCGTTGTTTGCGAAAAAGATAGTTGCTCAAGGGTTAATGCTAATGGCGGTAAGGCTATGTTTAATCGGCTTATATTCGGGTTAGTTGGGCCTGTGTTTGACCGTGTATTTAACGTTACATTGGAAAGTGAGTTTGGCCCTTTATTTTGCTGTACATACAGGGTTTGCGAACTCAGTTGTAATTGGGCTAGGGCATCGAGGCTGATATTGCCAAGGCTTAATTCGGTACTTTTGGTTGCCTGTTGTTCGGTAGGACTATAAAACTTGAGTCCTTCTAACGCGAATTGAACTGTGGGTTGCTGACTTGCAATAGTAGATTTGACTGGGTTAAATGGTGTAGTTGTAAATTGCCAATCGGTAGTATTGAGTGAGCGTGTAAAACTAAACTGCCCGCTACTGCTTAATCTACCGCTATTCCAGCCTAAATCCTGCGACGCATTTAGCCAGAGGTCTGTTAACTTTAGCGGAAATTGTTGTTCTGCATTAACGCGCCAATCTGTTGTGAATTGTAATGCCGTAGCAGAATGTTCGATTTCCAGATTATCGAGGTCGAGCTGAGTGGTAATTTTACTGCCTAAGGTTTTTAGCTGCACATGGGGCAACTGGATACGGGTGGATTGCGTTAACGGAGAAGGCTGTGCCTGCTGGGGGCGGGTCAGCGGATAATGCAGAGGCTCAGTTAATGTCAGCGCTATTCCCATTGACGCTTCGGTAGTTTTTAGCCCTGAGAGTAACGTTAATACTCGCTGCGATGTCGGCGTTGATGTTTGAGATACTGGCTTAGAAAGCGGCTCGTCGAGTAGCTGTATTAATTGCTGCTGTTGTTCACTGTTTGGACTCAGTGCCAAACTAAAGGGTTCAAGAGTTAACCCTAGCTCTGTGAAATGTCCCGCAATACCAAATTCAACCGTAGGCTTAAAGTCGAGTCCAGATGTAGGCGTTAGCTGCAGCGCGGCTAACTGATTCAACGTAACCTTTGGGTTATCTAACTTATGTTGGCTTGCCAGTTCGCCCGAAATTAACCCAAGGCGGCTATGGGAAACGAGCTGTCCTTGTAAATCGATGGCTAACGCTTGCCACTGTTGATCAAGTTCACTTAGCTGAGACAGCACACTGTCTTTATGCTGTCTCAGGCTTATCTGATGCAAACTAGTTAATAGGGGAGCCAATGCGATGCGGCTCTCTAGTTGCCATTCTTGGGCGGTAAGCTGTGCGTTAAGTTGCGCGATACTTTCGCCGGCATGGCTAAATTCACTGTTGATTTTACCGGTACCATTTAGACTCAGTTTGTCCATAACGAGGTGATAGGCCGGTAAGTCATGTTGCGCTTTCAGGATAAAGTCAGTTTTACCAATATCGATTAAGGGTAATGATTTAATATCTAGGGCAAATGCGGGGCCTTGTTCATCAATGGCACTGTGATTGCGTAAAAACAACGATTCCCCTAACTCGACCTCAATGTCACCTGTGGTGATTTTTGTGATTTTTTGAGTGAGATAAGATAGTTGGCTGTACTTTTTAAGCTCGGCAAAACTCTGCGGCCAGTCGAGTGTTAGCGCGACATTCAGATTGTTAAGCGTGATATTGCTGTCACGCACCCTAAGGTTGGCAGACGTAATGCGCCACTGTTCTAACTGACTATTGCCCAAGTGAATATCAATCAGCTCGCTGTCCATACCACTAAGTGCATAGTTAGCTGCCTGCATGATCAGCTTTTCAGTTTGAGTATTGATAATCCAAATAATGCACGCTGCGCCAAACAACATACCGCTTAAACTGGTGAGCAATAGGGCTTTTTTGAAAGGAAATATACCACGACCTTGGCTCGACTTTTTTTCTGTGACTATTCCATCCGCATCTGCGGGTATCACACTCACCTCATTTTGTTTCGCCCGATGGTGGGCAGCGCTTTGAGAGCTTTGCTTGTGGGATTTGGGCTTGTTGGGGATTGGCATGAGCTTTGACTTTATCCTTATCAACAGAGCACGTTATTAATATTGCACTAAGGCTCGTTTTCTATGTATTTAAGTACATGTATTAAGCACATATTGTTAAGCCGATGCACGCACTAAGATAGGCAGTTTAACACTCAAAGCGTTAGCTGACTAATGTGAAATCAGCATTCGATAGACAAAAGCCTGTCGTTAATAGTTGAGGATTTACAGGCTCTTGTAGCTAATATTTTATTTGGGCTAGCTAATTTGTCGGTTAGCTAAAAATCTGGGCAGCGATAACGGCAATACCACAAAGTGTGGCGAAGATTAAGGCAAGCTTGCCACCCGCAACGCGGTAACCTGTCGGCATATTGGCCATATCTCGCCTTTGGCGTTGTGTCCACACCATAGCGACAGGTAAGAAAATGGCGAGGATCACCAGCGCAATTGCCGCATAACCAAGGGCTGTAATAAAGCCTTGTGGATAGAAGAGGGCAAAACCTAAGGGCGGTAAAAAGGTGATCGTCACAGTCAAGCTGCGGCCAGAAAAATTATCCTTTCGCCTTAAGGTGGATGCCATAAAATCGAACAAACCTAAACTTACCCCTAAAAACGAGGTTGCCAAGGCTAAGTCGGCAAATAGGCTAATCGCACTGCTGAGATATTTACTGTGTAGCACGCTTGCCAGTTGGTTGATAAAACTCGATAAACTCTGGTTTTCAAGCAATTGACTTTGGCTCAATACGCCTTGGCTACCTAGTTGCCATAAAAGATAAATCACCAGCGGTAAGGCCGAGCCTAACAGCATGATTCTACGCAGGGCTTTGACTTCCACGCCCAAGTAACGCACGACAGAAGGGATAGAGCCATGAAAGCCAAATGAGGTGAAAATCACCGGAATAGCCGAGATAATCAAACCTTGGTTGAGGGGCAATTCGAGCAAGTGCGGGCTTTCGACCTGCGGTAGCAATAAAGTGAGCATCAGTAATAATGCTAATAATTTAAGGGCAAAAAGACCGCGGTTGATAAGGTCCACACAATGGGTGCCCATACCCACAATCGTCCCAATCAGCAGGGTAAACAGTATGGCGCCCGATTGTGGTGGCAAACTTAACCCTAGCCAAGTACTCAGCTTTTGGTTTACTTGCTCGCCGCCGCCTGCAATGTAGGCGGCGCAAAGGGCGTACAGCAAAAACATCAAAGCAGTATTGGCGATCAACTGACCCTTACGACCCAGTAGATGTTGTGCTAAGTGATTAAGGCTGGCGTCACTGGGCGCGAATTGATGGATCTCTACCATTAACAGCGCGGTGTAGGCCATTAGCGCCCACAGGATCAACATGATGGCTGAAGAGGTACCAAACCCCAGTCCCGCCGATGCGATAGGTAAAGCCAGCATACCCGCGCCAATTGTGGTGCCTGCGATAAGCAGTAAACTGCCGAGTATTTTATTCTGTGTCATAACGAGATCTCAAAAAATAGCTGTAAAAAAGGAGATAAAGAGGTGATCCAAAAATAGCTGGCTTACACAGTCTGACGCGATTTAACGTTTAATGACTTAACGTTTAATGACTTAACGTTTAATGACTTAACGTTTAATTATTTAGCATTTAATCAGTAAATCATGTCACTATTTCATTTTGAAATAACAGTGGCGCTCAGCGGATCCGAACGGATATGGCCACAATGGAAGGTCAGGCGAGGAAGTCTATCTATGCCATTGCGGCTACAGATAGAGATAATAGAATAGTGAGAAACACATAAAACTTGCCTTAGCCTGTGTTGAGTAAAATGGTTGGGTACACATGAATAACCACAGTGCGAGTATTTTTGGTGCCGATAATATAAACATTCGGCGCTAGTCGCTGGGTTAATTGAGTCTTGAATATGAGAGCCTAGAGTAGCAGAGTGCTGTTTTAACAGGTGCATTATCTTAACACCGCAATATCTTGACGTCGGTTACGATAGGGACTCTAGCTGTACTTGTCAACCATTACGACAGTATTTTGATGGTTTTTTATCATCACGTTATCGTCGGGAACCCTTTCATTTTGTTGCGATAACGCAGGTGAAGTGTTGGCAAAAAGTAAAATGCCGCAGACTTGAGTGAAATCTGCGGCATGAGTTATCAGTCAAACGAGTAAACCTGATACTGATGAGTTAACCTGTCCATTGGTTGCGATATTAATTTAGCTCAATCTTACTGAGCATCCTAGCTCAATATCAATTAGCTTTAGCATCAGTTACTTATGCTGTAACGCTTTTTCATGTCTTGCCAGTAAGTTGGCCGTGATATCACTAAGGCTTAAGTTTTGATCTTCGAGTAATACCAGCAAGTGATAGATAAGATCAGAGGCTTCATTCACCAACTCTTCTTTATCATGGGTTGCGGCAGCAAGGGCAGTTTCAAGGCCTTCTTCGCCGACTTTTTGGGCAATACGCTTAGTGCCACTTTTAAATAAAGAAGCCGTGTAGCTAGAATCGGCGCTTTGCCCTTTGCGTGAGGTAATTAAGCTCGCCAGATTATTCAAAAAGGGGTGCACATTGTCATCTAACCAGCAACTTTCGGTGCCTTTGTGGCAAGTTGGGCCGTTGGGGATCACTTGCACCAAAAGGCTGTCGTTATCGCAATCTTTATCAATAGCGACCAACTTTAACGTGTTGCCTGAGGTTTCACCTTTGGTCCATAAGCGCTGTTTTGAGCGGCTGAAAAAGGTCACATCACCTGTCTCTAAGGTTTTTGCCAGTGCCGCTTTATCCATGTAACCGAGCATTAATACCTTGCCTGATAGGTGGTTTTGGATAACGGCAGGAATAAGTCCATCCTGCTTGTCCCAATCCAGCTCGCTAAAATCTGACTGAGTGTTTGTTTGCGTTGACATAGTGTTTACTCTTAATTTGTTTATGCTTTTTTAGTGATGTATTTGGCTTGTGCTAACTGTAGCGAGAAGTGGCATCAGCCAGCGCTTAACGCCTGATAGCAATACCTTGGGCTACTAAGTAGGCCTTTAACTCACCGATATTGATAATCGCCTTGTGGAATACGCTCGCAGCCAGCGCCGCATCGACCTTGGCCTCAATAAACACATCACGAAAATGCGCCATAGTGCCAGCGCCGCCAGAGGCAATTAAAGGCACATCACAGATAGCACGAACAAGACTTAACTGCTTGATATCATAGCCGCCGCGCACGCCGTCTTGGTTCATCACATTGAGCACGATTTCACCACAACCTCGTTGTTGCACTTCTTCAACCCAGTCTTGGGTAAACCACTGCGTATCTTTAGTCGCTGCTTCATCACCGGTAAATTGCTTTACCTTATAGCTGTTGCTGGTGGCATCGAAAAAGGAGTCGATACCAATCACAATACACTGGCGGCCGAACTCATCTTGCAGGCGTGAGATCAAACTCGGATCGGTTAAGGCAGGTGAGTTGATTGAAATCTTATCCGCCCCAAAGGCCAATAATTCACGGGCTTGGCTAATGGTTTTAATGCCACCTGCTACGCAGAAGGGAATATCAATCTGCTCAGCCACGCGGCTCACCCAAGATTTATCGACTACGCGATCATGGGCGCTGGCGGTAATGTCATAAAACACCAGTTCATCGGCGCCTTCTTCGGCATATCGCGCAGCTAAAGGCACGATATCGCCAACAATTTCGTGGTTACGAAACTGCACGCCTTTTACAACTTTACCGTCTTTTACATCTAAACAAGGGACTAGTCGTTTGGCCAGCATTGGATTGCCTCCGCCACATTAAACTGATTGATAAGCAAGGCTTTGCCAATGATGATGCCCGCGGCGCCGCTATCACGCACGGCGGCAACATCATCAAGAGTGGCAATACCACCAGAGGCTTGCCAAGCGATATCGGGATAGCTAGCGGCAATTTCTTGATAAAGCGGGGTATTTGCGCCCGTTAGCGTGCCATCACGGCTAATATCAGTCACCAACGCATGCTTTAAGCCGACAGCGCTAAAGGTATCTACGAGGGATTCTAAACTTTTACCGCCACCACTTTGCCAGCCGGATACCGCGACAATTTTCTCGCCGCTTTGGTTGATATTGACATCGAGTGCCAGGCAAATTGCTTCGCTACCGTATTTAATAAACCATTCTTTAACTAATTCAGGCTCTTTTACTGCGAGAGAGCCAATCACCACGCGTTTTACACCGATAGCTAATAATTCAGTGACTTGTTGCTGCGTGCGAATACCGCCGCCCACTTGAATGTTGGCGTTAAGTCCCGTAACGAGTTCACTGATAAGGCGAATTTGACGTTTAGCAGGATCTTTCGCGCCAGTTAAATCAACGATATGAAGCCATTTAGCACCTTGGGCCTCGTAGGATTGCAGCTGTGCCAAAGGGCTTAAATCAAAGGTGGTCTGCTGGGCGTAATCACCCTGATAGAGGCGCACGACATTGCCATCAATTAAATCAATCGCAGGGATGATCATAAGTGTACCTCTCTGACAAGTTTTGGTATGAAAGCGCTATTAGTGCTGACTTTTTTGTTAAGTATTTTATTCATCAGTTACTCTTTTTTATGTCAGTAGAGTCGCTCACAGCATCCTTTTTCGATGCGTTTAGCAGCACTTCGTCCATCTGTAAAAAGTTACGCAGAATTTGCGCGCCCACGGCGGCACTTTTTTCTGGGTGAAACTGTACGCCCATAAAATTGCCTTTGCCGATGGCGGCGCTAAAGCCTTCACCATAGGTACACTCGGCTAAGGTAAATTCGCTCAACGGCGCGCGGTAACTGTGAACAAAATACACATAACTACCATCTTCAATACCCGCAAAAAGCGGGTGAACGTTAGGGCTGTTGGAGACGTTAAGCTGGTTCCAGCCCATGTGCGGCAAAGGTAAGCTTTCAGCTTTAAGTAACTGCGTATCCAGCTCGCAAATATCGGTAGGGATTATGCCTAAGCACTGACAATCTTGACCTTTTCCGCCACGTTCCTTAGAAATCGCCGCCAGCATTTGCATACCAAGGCACACGCCCAGTACGGGTTGAGTTAAGCCTTGAATCAATTCCACTAAGCCTTTTTCATGCAAGGACGCCATAGCAGCGCCCGCGGTGCCAACGCCCGGCAATACCACACGTTTTGCCGCTTTTATTTTAGTTTTGTCGTCGGTGACCAACACCTTCGCGCCTAAACGTTCAAAGGCGAAACGTACTGAGTTTAAATTGGCGCAGCCCGTATCTATGATAACGGTTTCAGCGACGTCGCTTATCACTGCATCGGCACTGTTATTTGTAAGATCAGTATCTTGTAGCTCATTAGCGCTTAGTTGAGCTAGTTTAGATTGTTGCGAGTCTTGTTGCATCCTAACCTCTTAAACGATTTATGCTGACGCAGCCTTAAAGCACGCCTTTACTCGATGGCAGAATATCACCCTCGACTTTCACTGCTTGGCGCAGCGCGCGGCCGAGCACTTTAAATAGAGCTTCAACCTTGTGGTGATCGTTATCGCCCTGCGTCGACACATGCAGCGTACAGCGCAGGCCATCGGCAAAGGAGCGGAAGAAGTGCGGCACCATCTCTGTGGCCATTCCACCGACATGCTCGCGCTCAAAATCGGCTGAGAACTTGATAAAAGGACGACCAGAGATATCCAGTAAACATTCGCCCTTGGCTTCGTCCATCGGCAGACTAAAACCGAATCGGGCAATACCGCGTTTATCACCGAGTGCTTGGCGCAGGGCATCACCTATGGCCAGCGCAGTATCTTCGACGCTGTGGTGATCGTCGATTTCTAAGTCGCCATCAACTTTCACATCCATTCTAAAATTACCGTGGGTAGCAATTTGATCGAGCATGTGGTCGAAAAAGCCAATGCCAGTGTCGATTTTACCTTTAACTGTACTGTCCAGATCTACAGTTACGCGAATGTCTGTTTCTTTCGTGGTGCGTACTACCGTTCCGATGCGGCCTTTATTAAGTAGCGCATCGGCGATGGCATTCCAGCCCAAAGTATCGCGTTGGTATTTCACACTTTTGATACCCATGGCATTACCCAGTTCGACATCGGTTTCACGATCGCCAATCACTGCCGATTGGGTGAAATCGATACAACCTTGGGTTAAATACTCTTTGACCAACCCAAGTTTTGGCTTGCGGCAGCTGCAATTTTCATCATTAAAGTGTGGGCAAATCACCACATCTTCAAAATTAACCCCTTGGCTTTTGAGGATTTGCATCATCATATTATGCGGCGCATCGAAATCTTCCTGTGGGAAAGACGATGTGCCAAGGCCATCTTGATTACTGACCATAACTAAGCGAAACCCCGCTTTTTGTAGACGCAGCAGGGCGGGTATCACCTGTGGTTCAAACACTAATTTAGCCAGACTATCGACTTGTTTATCGGTGATAGGTTCTTCAATTAAGGTGCCATCACGATCGATAAATAAGATTTTTTGTGCAACGTTTGGGGTAAATATGGGGTTCATTTTGCTACCTTTAAATTTGATTCAATTTGTTTAAATAATATGTTATTAGTTATTTTTATTTATAATCATAAAGTTGTGATTCAAATAAATTCACTAGAAAATCGGTATCTGCCTTTGAGCTAAAGCTAAAGCGAATAGCCTTGGCAAGCCTTGGGTCTTTGTAGGCACGGGCGACAACGCCGCTGCCCTGTAGTAAAGCCGCGACTTTGGCGACATCATCAAATTCAGCCAGCACATAATTACCATTAGGTTTAAGTACGCGGGCGCGGGAATCGACGCCGCCGAGCTTGTCACCACAGAATTGGTCACAATAGGTGCTGATAGCCGCTGTGAGCTTGGCGCCTTGCTGGTTTAATTCGGCAACTTGTTCTTTCATCCGTGTAACGCCAGTGCTTGATAGCGCCTGCGTGGCAACCTCACTCACGGGCAGCGGCACTGGATAGGGCGCAATCACGCGCATAATGATTTCGACTACGGCCTCGTTTGCCAGCATAAAACCACAGCGTGCGCCGGCGAGTGCAAAGGCTTTTGATAGGGTGCGTAGTACCACTAGATTGGGATAACTTGCTAGCAAATCCGCCACGCTGTATTCAGGGCAAAACTCAATGTAGGCTTCGTCAATCACTACCAGCGCGTCTGGCAGAGCTTTGATTGCTTGCTCAATAATGGCTTTTTCAATCACAGTGCCGGTCGGATTATTGGGATTGCAGATAAACACCAGTTTTGCGCCGCGCACTTCATCGACATAATTTGCCGGTAAGCCATACTCAACACTGAGATTTAGTGCTTTAACACCTACGTTGAAGGTGTTGGCGCTGATGGCATACATGCCATAGGTTGGGCCAAAGCAGGCAATACTATCAACGCCAGGGATGCAAAAAGCGCGAATTAATAGCTCAATGGCTTCATCGGCGCCGCGACTCGCGACAATTTTTTGCGCGCTTACGCCACTGTATTCGCTGTAGGCCTTGATAAGCTCGGGTGGCTGGCATTCTGGATAACGATTTAGTTTGGACAAATCAAGTGTTGCCGTATCAACATTATTAAACGGCGATTCGTTGGCGTTGATCCAAATATCACCTTGACCGCCTAATCTACGGGCACTTTGGTAGGGCGTTAAGTCCAGTAACTCAGGGCGTGCTAGGCGCTCGGCTAAGGTTAGCTGCGATGCTAATACTGTGGGTTCTGCTGTCTTATCCATGCTGCTTACTTGGCTCATTTTCTTCACTCAGCTCTATTTTTATACACTTAAGGGCTAATCACTTAAGAGTTGTTCACTTAAGGTTTAAGCGGATCATTTCTCTAGGCTAGCTAGGCGAATGGCAACGGCATTTTTGTGCGCATCGAGCAATTCGTTACTGGCTAACGTCATGACCGCTTGTCCAAGCCCGATTAAGCCCTTGGCACTGAGCTCTTGCACAGTAAAGCGGCGGCTGAAATCGGCTAAGGACAGGCTAGATACTGCACGGCTATAACCGTAGGTCGGCAACACATGGTTGGTTCCACTGGCATAATCGCCGACAGATTCCGGCGTATAAGCACCTAAAAAGACTGAACCAGCAGCGCGAATGTTTTTAAGCACCTCGCGTGGAAAGCGCGTTTGAATGATCAAGTGCTCAGGCCCATATTGATTAGATACCTGCGCGGCTTGCAGCATATTATCGACGATAAAAGTGCGACTGCTGAGCAGGGCGCTAGCGGCGATATCACTACGCGGCAGGGCGGCCAGCTGCCTTGTCAGCGCGTCATTTACGCCAGCGGCGATAGCTTGCGAGTCTGTCACTAAAATCACTTGTGAATCAGGGCCGTGTTCCGCTTGCGAGAGTAAATCGGCGGCAATAAACTCACAATTTGCGTCACTATCGGCAATCACTAACACTTCAGAAGGCCCCGCGGGCATGTCAATAGACACAGTGCAGCGACCATCTTGAGATACCAGACATTTAGCCTCAGTTACATAACGATTGCCAGGGCCAAAAATTTTATCGACTGCAGGAATGGTTTCTGTGCCAAAGGCCAGGGCTGCAATCGCCTGCGCGCCGCCGACTTGATAGATTTCTGTAATGCCACAGGCATTAGCGGCATAAATAATGGCATCGTTGATGGGTGGTGGGCTGACTAACACCCTTTGCTCGCAACCGGCAATTTTGGCGGGCAGGGCGAGCATCATCACGGTAGAGATTAACGGCGCACTGCCACCTGGAATGTATAAGCCCACTTTTTCTATCGGTTCGCTACGTAGCTCGCAGCGTACTCCTGCCTCGGTTTCCATATCAATCGGGCTAAATTGCTGGGCGCTGTGAAACACATCGATATTCGCCATTGCATTGGCGATGGCAGCTTTTAGCTCCGGTGACACCCGTGCACTTGCTGTGGCAATCTCGCTTTCGCCCATGCGCAGTTCGCCCACTTTTGCGCTATTAAAGCCATCAAACTTCTGATTAAATTCTGTAATGGCGGCATCACCGCGGCTTGCTACTGCATCGAGAATGGCGCGAACGCTTTGCTCTAAGCCACTATCACCAATTAAGGGTGAACGTTTGAGGGCATCTTTCTGTTCGGCGATTGATAAGGTTGACCAAGTTAGGATATCCATACATTACCCCATCATTTTTTCGATTGGCATCACTAGAATCGAACTGGCACCGAGTGCAGTTAGCTGTTCCATCGTGTCCCAGAATAAATCTTCGGTACTGACGGCGTGAATAGCCACGCGGTTAGTATCGTCGTTTAATGGTAATACGGTAGGGTTTTCGGCGCCGGGCAGTAGGGCGACGATTTGAGCTAAGGTTTCGGTTGGCGCGTGCAATAAAATGTATTTACTTTCACGGGCACGAATAACGCCATTCACGCGGGATAAAATTTTATCGATTAATGCTTGTTTGGCTGGCGTTTGGGTTTGAGTTGATTGAATGATGCAGGCCATAGAGCGGTAAATAACTTCGGTTTCGTATAAACCATTGGCTTCTAAGGTGGCGCCACTAGAGACTAAATCACAAATACCATCGGCAAGACCAGCACGCGGCGCGACTTCAACCGAGCCTTTTAATAAACAGTCGCGATAAGTTATGCTTTTTTCTTGCATAAAACGGCGCAGCAAGTTGGGGTATGACGTAGCGATACGCAATCCCTCTAACGATGACGGGTCTTTGTAGCTGAACTCTTTTGGCACGGCGAGTGACAGGCGACATGAACCAAAATCTAACTGACGCAGTTTGAGACAATCTGCCGGTTTATTCAGTGTTTGACGCTCGATTTGTTCTTCTTCGAGTACGTTCTCACCAATAATCCCCATGTCGACTACACCGTCCATCACCAATCCTGGGATATCGTCATCACGAACGCGCAGTAAATCGATAGGCATATTGTCAGAGTGAGCGATAAGTCGTTGTTCATTAATGGTAAATTTAACACCGCAGCTTTTTAGTAGTTGTTGCGATTCGGTTGAAAGACGACCAGATTTCTGGATGGCAATACGTAAACGGGTTGATTCAGTCATAGTGTTATCTCGCTCAAAAGTATCAAAATTAAAAGATTCAAAAGTGTGCTGTTTAATCGGTTTAATACGCCTTGCCATTCAATGGCTCTCGCTAATAAATCTAGCCAAGTGTTCTAGCTAACGTATTGATAATTTATTAAATATCTAAAATTACCTATTTAAAATTAAATCAAAATTAAAACCAAAATTAACGCCTAAATGCAAAAAACCCCCGGAATTCCTTCCAGGGGTTTATGATCATCTTGAATCAGTCCGCCAGAAGGATATAGTCCTCCGGCAGTGAGCGTCCGAAGGCTACCGCATATGGTGGTGATGGTGGATAGCGTTCAGTAATCGGCTCATATCATTGTCTCTGTATTGGCTAGATGTTTAATTCTGTATTTACGGACGTCTATCCGTTTAAGTGGATTTAAATTAACCGCTTTCATCAGTCTTTGCAACAGCCAATTTGAATTAAATGAGAATATTTATGCGTTTCTGTGAAAAGGCAGATGATTATCGCTGGGTAAAGAAGTCGAGCATGCTTGTTGGGGGGATGTTGCAAGTGGATAGAAACTTGAGTTGTGAGTTATTAGGTCTTTATTGATATCCAACTCACACAGGCTTGCCATGGTATTCGCTCATCGACACGGTGAATCGAAACCTAGGGTTGAAGTGGTCAACTAAATTTGGCCACGGCTTTAGAATCTTCCCAAAATCTTCGCTCTGATTCATTTGGGCTTAATCCTGCATTGTAATGATGTGGCCTGACTTGGCTGTAATAACCAATAATATAATCAGTCACATCTTGTTTAGCTTCCACAAAACCCTTATAGCCTTGCGTTGGCACCCATTCCGTTTTTAAACTTCTGAAAAATCGCTCCATTGGCGCATTATCCCAGCAGTTACCTCGGCGGCTCATGCTCTGAGTTATTTGATATTTCCACAGCCGTTGACGGTATTTAAGGCTAGTGTAATGACTGCCTTGGTCTGAGTGAAATATCAGGTTTTTAGGCTTACTCCGTGA
>NZ_FTNN01000026.1 GCF_900156405.1 Shewanella morhuae | reverse complement strand
TTGTTGCTCTCGTCACATCTTCCGCTGACTTTGAGTTTACTTTCTTTATCAAATAAAACCGCGTCTTACGCTCTAATATTGTCACTATGGCGCCTGTTCCGTGTTGACCTAGGACCGTATCAATTTCCCAATCGACAAACCGTTCTCTGCTATCGACAATTGCGGGTCTTTCGTCAATCGATACTGCATTTTTTATCGTTGGCGCTTGTTCTGCTTTACCGCGACGATAGCGCTTATGTCCTTGACGTAAATGACGATAAAGTTTGCCGCCATTGCGTTTATTACGCGCTATGTAGCGATAAATCCACTCATGGTTAACAGGCTCTTTTACAAGACTCAATACATGCGAAATCTGCTCTGGACTCCAATCGAGTTGCAGCAATAGCAGCAGGCTCTCTATTCGTCGCTCGGGTATCGTATATTTAGCCGATTGACGCCTAAGTTCTACTGCTTTTTGATGTGCCATCTTTGGGTTGTAGCGTGGTTGTCCTTGGCAGCGTTTTATCTCACGATACACGCTGGAGCGATGACAATGAATGCATTTGGCAATGATGGCTATCGAAAAGCCCTGTTCTAACAGAACTGAAATCTGGTATCGTCTAGCTTCGGTCAACTGTTGATAATTCATGGTGATACTCTTTTACTTTGGCGAGATAAAGCGTACCACTTTTCAGCAGTTGGCTTCTTCTACACCTCAATTAGAGTGTCGCAGTTATTATCTGAATTCTGGGCAAAATAGAAGTGACGGCATAAATTGACATCGGCTGTTCTAATGACACATCACCATGTAATTTTTGCTTTTGGGCTTCAACAGCTTGTTGACGAAACAATGAAGACATAATATCCATATTCTCAAATGCATACCAACTATCCATTGGTAATGAGTGTTATTTGTGAGCTAAACTTTTGTTTAATATTGTTACATACATAAAAACTGCCAGCATTAGACAATAAAGAAATAATTTTTGCAACTTAATTACTCATTTAAATTAACAACCGTTGAGTAACTTGAATTTTGTTTATTCAAACTAAATTGTGACAATACGACCGTTTATGTCACTAATTAACACCATCCTTACCTTGTTACTTTAGATGATAAAATCAACAACTTTAATTTAAAAATAAAAATAAAAATCTGAGCTTGCGCGTAAAGTAGAATTTGTGCTCAGCACGCTAAAAATTAAAGGCAATAAAATCAAAACATTACGCTTTCTCTATTTTTCAAGCGACACAACTAAAGAACGATTTTAAATCGTTTTTTAGCGTAAATTGATGAGACATCATTATAACTGTTCAAAAATCAGTACATGACACAGAGAAGTGTTCATACTGATTTTGTCTTTCACGCTTTTGATTTCTTCACATGCGCAGCATGTGGCTGTTGGGGTTCAAAGGTGAGCTCCCCTTGCCCGAGCTTGTATCCGACCTTTTTGGAACAAAAAGTGGGATACAAGCGTACCGGGTTACGCTGTAGCCCCACTTATTTAGTGGGCTGCTTTGGCTTCGCACTCACCGAGTGCGGGGCGATTTAAAATTGCACTATTAACGTGAAAATGCGTTTTCTCAGCAAAATATTTAATCGATTTGCGCTTGTAGGAGCCAGTTTTGCGGCTGAGAAATGATGTGACGGGTAAGTTCTCTCATTTCTCAGACTAACTATTGGCGCTGTGAGCGTGAATTTTGCCGTTACTTTGCTAACGATTGTCATTATTCACACTCTGTGGCCGCAATTTAGGACAAATTATCTGATTAAGAGCCCTATTCGGGGGCGTGAGACTGATTAACCATTCAAATTGATTGTTCGATTGTTCAAATAGTATAGAAACAGTGTCGATAGTCTTATTTGATGAGTGCCAATGTGACTTTTAAGGTGTTCGTCTGTGCTTGCATAAGTCATGTAGTGTTACGCTTAATTTTTTGACAATTACGCGATACTTTTTCGCACTCACTGAGAGCGAAGCCTTTTTTTCGCTTTACGCTATTGCTTGTGCCCTATGGGTTGCAGCGCATTTAAGCCTGCTGAGTGAGTTAGATCATGTTTTAAACTAGCGTTTTATTTGTGAGTTTTATTTCGCACTCACCGAGTGCGAAGCGATTTGAAATGGCAGTTTAAACATGAAAATGTGCTTTCTCAGGCTGATTGCGGGTGCTGTGAGAGCAAATTTTGGCGTGTAAATGCACTCAGGATTTGCTGAGCGTGGCTATGATTGCCACTCTACGGTTAACATTTTCAGTAAAAACCGCTCTCATACCATCCTATTTTTATACTGGTAGAGATAAATTCAGCGCGAATTCGACTTTATCCACCACAGGCTTGAGTGTTTTTACATCATATTGCTTACCGTATCGTCCATAGGTGATGTTGTGATAAGCGTGTCCGACAATTTGCGCCACCATTGATTCTTCAATTTGCAGCTGTTTTAGCTCATCTATAAAGGTGTGCCGAAATGAATATGCGGTTGGCCGCTTGCCTGCAATGAAGTCGAGCTGGCCGAGTAGTTTGCAAAATTCACGGCAGAACTTGTGCGACCAAACACCGTCACTGCTGGGTGGGTAGCCAAACAAAGGCTGGTTTTTTGATGTTCGGTCAGTAATGCTTTTGACGAAATCAATAAAGCCCAATTCAATTAGCTTTTTATGCAATGGAACGGTGCGCTTGGATTGCGCCGTCTTGAGCTGTTGAGTGATGCCCTCATTGGTGACGTGGATGACGGCTAAGCCGTCTATGTCGGTGATATCATGGCTATGGAGCTGACAAGCCTCTGATGGGCGTAGGCCATGATAGAACATCAACAGCGTTATCCACTTAAAGTCGGGATGCTTATCGATAAAGTCTTGCGATTGCAGCACCTGCTTAAGTTGATGTGGTTGCCAGCGCTGACGCGCTAAATCCTGCCCAGCTTGGTTTGAAGGCTTTGATAGTGTGACTTCATCAAACGGATTGGCACTGGTGTATTGCATCAATCGGCTCCATTTAAAGAACTGCGACACGGCTGCGAGATAGTCTTTGTTACTCTTGTGGCTTCTGCCCTCCTCTAGCAAGCAATCCTTGTATTCCATTGCCTCAGCGCTGGTTATGTCGAGTACATCCTCTAAATGAGTTCGCTCAATAAAATGGCTAATACGTTGATTAAGCTGCTTTACTGTTAAGGCTGAGATGGACTGCTTCTGCTTGGAGGTAATAAACTTAGTCAGTGCATTCTGTAAAGTGATATTACTAACTGATTTTGTTTAGTTTTTACTACCAGCATTCTTTGATAATGCCAACGTTGTTTGTGGGGATGGATTGTCATCTGCCGAAGTGAATTGGGTCGGCCGTATGGGAATAAACGTAGTCACTTCTCGAACTGGCTTAGCCTTGTCATCAAGCATGTCCGTAACCCCAACAAAGCCTGCTCGGGTATCATTAATCAATTGATTAACGTGTGCTTTAAACGCATCAGGCATTGATTGTGCGGTTAAGTTACTGATTAATGGTCGTAAGACACCCGCCACAATAAGATTGCGACCTATGGCGATTGAGCGCTGCTTAGTGAGTAAGGATATTTTGATGTCGGCAGAAAAGCCTTTATCACGCAGATAAACAGGTAACACCATACGGGTGTAATAGGTACAATTTGTGGCTCTGAATAAGTACATATGTCTCAGTCATCCGTTTTGGGTCTGAGAATAGGATTTTTCAAATGCCAGAAAGCAAAAAAGCCATTGATTATCAATGGCTTTTTTGCTTTAGAATATGGCGGAGGAGTAGGGATTTGAACCCTAGGTGGGCTATAAACCCACGCCGGTTTTCAAGACCGGTGCATTAAACCACTCTGCCACCCCTCCGAACGAGCGAAATAATATAAGTATCGGAGAGTATTGTAAACCTCAATTTAAAATTATTGAATCAAATGCTCATCTTATGCTCAGCTCGATGTTTTTTACGGCAAATTATTCACTAACTTTGGTGAATAATCGACAAAACAGGCACAAAAATATCTATACAGTGAGAGACTTGTCGTTTGGGTATGGTAAAATCAGACTAACTTTTCATGGTAAATGCTTATATGAATTCACTCCTGATACCCACGTCTTCACTCGCACCTGAATTTAGCCTGCCACCTCTTTCTGAAACGGCTGCCAATCTAAGCGCATTACTCTTAGGCCAAGAACGCGCTGTGGATGCGTTTAAACTGCACCATGCCATTATTGACCAGCAGCTTTACTTGGCCGATTATCCCGGCATTGACCGCCAGTTAATGATCCAAGCCTGCGTTAATAGTCTGACAGCCTTGCCTGCAACGTACCTAGTGGCACACAGCCAGATTGATAACTCAGTAAAATTTCAATGGCAATTAGATAAACCGCTGGATAATGAAAAAGTAATTACCGAAAAAACGATTAACTATCGTTATCTAAGCGGTAATATTCGTCGCGTTGATCTCATAGGCCGAATGCAACAAACAGGGACGACGAGTCAATATCAAGCAGGCGCTCTGGCACAGTGTCATTATGTGTTTATTTGTGCCGAATCGTTGTGGAAACGTGAAAGTTTGTGGGATTTAGTGATGCAAATTCTCACGCATAAACAATACCAAATCAGCAATACCTTAAGCCCTATTCCACTAAATTGTAAAATTGTCTTAGTGGGCGCAGGGATGATTTATAGTCAAGTAAGAACGGAAGATTGGCAATTTCAACGTCATTTTACGCTGTTAGCGGAACTCGCCAGTGAAATAGATTTGATCCGGTACAAGGAATCACAATACGTTGCATGGCTACAGGCTGTTGCCCAAAGTATTGATGTTACTTTAGAACAATCGAGTTTAGCGCCACTATTCAGTTACAGTACACGATTAACCGAGCACCAGCGTCGTCTCAGTTTGTCTATGCTCGAGTTTGCTCAACTGATGGCGCAGGCTAAGGCATATAGCGGCAAAACAAGTATCGATGCCAACAGTATTGAACACGCGTTAATCCAAGCCAACTATCGCCATAATAGTTCTGAAGAATATTCGGGCCAAAGCTTCGATGACAACTTCATCAATCTGCCAACGTCAGGGGCTATGGTGGGCCAAATTAATGGCCTGACCGTGATCGATGCTATCGATTACAGTTATGGTGAACCAGCGCGTATCACCGCTTCAGTCCACTATGGCGATGGCGAAGTGGCCGATATTGAAAGAAAATCTGAACTTGGCGGTAATATACATGCCAAAGGAATGATGATCCTCTCAGCCTGTTTGTACCGTATTTTTGGACGAGACGCACCATTACACCTAAATGCAAATATCGTTTTTGAGCAGTCCTATCAAGAAATTGATGGTGATAGCGCATCACTCGCTGAATACTGCTGTTTAATGTCTGCCATTGCCGAACAACCGATTATTCAGTCACTGGCGATTACCGGCGCATTGGATCAGTTTGGTAATGTACAAGCGATTGGTGGTATCAACGAGAAAATTGAAGGTTTCTTTAATCTGTGCGAAAGACGCGGTTTGACGGGCGAGCAAGGCGTAATTATGCCAAAATCGAACACATTACAGCTTAATCTTCATCCCAAAGTGATTACTGCTGTAGGTAAAGGCTTATTTCATATCTATGCTATTGAACATATGGATCAGGCGGTTGAACTTTTAATGCAAATGCCTGCGGGTGTCGCCGATGAAGATAATGATTTTCCACACGATTCATTATATGGCCTAGTGCAAGAACGATTAGATAAACTTGCAGGGAATGGTGAAGAGGAAATCGGCTTAATCACGAGATTACTCGCAAAATTAGGATTTTTTCGCCGCTAATTAGCTGATCGGAGTTGTTTAGCTTACACGTGTTCGCTAATCTTGGCCCCTCTTATTGCTGGAGTAGTAAAATAATGAATAAAGCAAACAGTTTCAATAAAGAAGAACTCATCGCCTGCGGCCATGGGAAATTATTTGGTCCAAACTCACCCCGTCTTCCTGTCGATAATATGCTGATGATAGATAGAATCGTCACCATCAATGATAATGGCGGTGAATTTGGCAAAGGTGAAATTGTCGCTGAACTCGATATTAATCCAGACTTATGGTTTTTTGACTGCCACTTTATTACCGATCCCGTTATGCCAGGTTGTTTAGGTCTAGATGCTATGTGGCAGTTAGTTGGTTTCTATTTAGGCTGGGAAGGAGCTGAAGGTAAAGGTCGTGCGCTCGGCGTAGGTGAAGTGAAGTTTACTGGACAAGTATTGCCTGGTGCAAAAAAAGTAACTTATAAGCTCAATATCAAGCGCACTATTCACCGTAAGTTGGTTATGGGTATAGCTGACGCTGTTCTCGAAGTCGATGGACGCCAGATTTATAGCGCTACAGATCTTAAAGTTGGTGTATTTAGCGACACTTCTACGTTTTAATCTTTTGTCTACTGTATCAGCTTTAATACAAATGAAATTGCCCTCAACTGAGGGCAATATGCTGCATTACTTTGCGTGTTCTGGACTATTTAATTAATGAGATTTGGCTCACTTATTTATTAAATAGCCCATTAACTCGGCCATCCACACCTTCACGCCAACCACCTAACCACTGCGATCGCGAATCAAGATTTGCATAAGGACAGAGCTCCTTAGAGCGCCCACCCACACCAGCTTGGAATCCTTTTGAAAAAGCTCTGTCTAAACGATCTCGTTTTTGTCTTTTCATGCAAGCGTCCTCTGTTCTACATAAAATAGAAGCAAAAGCTTCACCCATAGGAATAGTGCTTTTTGACGTTAAGATCAATCAAAAAATAGGCTATCGTGCTGACTATTTATTAAGCTACTGAGATCTTAGTGAAAAAAAATCGAGGCATTTTGCCTCGATTTTTTTAGTCTGAATTGAAGCTTAAAAGTTAACGAGTTCGGCGACGGAACCACACTAAAGGTAATGCCAACAACCATGCTAAAGTTGCAGCGCCTTTACGCTCATAATTCCCCGTATCGGTATTTTCTTTCACTGTGCAAGCCTCGCCACTTGTTGCAGGTTTAAGTACAACCATACGTGGGATATAGGCTGTTACCGGATCGCCATTTCCATTTAACTCAAACAACGGCAAGCCATTATCACCAATAATCACTTTACCATCTTTATCAAATTGATAAGCAGGTTTACGAATAAAAGCCGTACCGACAATCGTTCCTTCTTCGTTAATGCTAGCACCTTCAACAACGACGATATCGGCATTATATTGCAGCTGCTTACCAGAACCGTCCTGTATTTCTACCTGATGACGAGTCCAATTTCCATCACTATTTTTCTCGTAACCCTTAGATTCACAGGTCAGTAATGTATTAAGGTTACTGAACTCATCTGTTGGCTTATCATACAAAAAACCCGCTTTTGGACGCGGTTTTTCTTTGTCGTACGTGGTTTCAATATAACCAACCACTTGGCCTTTATTATTGATACTCTTTGCTTTACTTGAAAGATCACTGGTTTTTGCCGCAAAGTCGTTTGGCGTTACTATGACAGCATCTGCTTGAGTTGAGTCATAATAGAAGAACTTATCCCGTGCATAACCTTGTAGGTAACTACGATAGCTTCCCACCACGAGACCGTTATCATTAATAGCATAAGCTGTAGAACTTAATACTTCATTATCGCGCACTGGGATCCAGTGATATTGATATTCACCATTGGCGTCTTTAGCCCAATAAGCTGCATCTTGGCGTAAATTTTTTGTATCACCATAACGGTAAATATGCGAGCGCCCAACGGCGACACCGGCATTATTTAACCCAACGGCTTGAGCGGTAAAGGTAAACGTATTATCTTTGTCAGGTGTTAATCCTAAAGGTAATTCAGTGCCTGTCGCAATATTATTATCAATTTGCCATACATAAGCACGGGTTTGATATTGAATATTACGTGTCCCTGAAGCATTAGGATATTGCTCACGTTGCACACAAACATCCAACGGCAAGGTATTATCTGTCCCTAAACAATAACTCACACGATCGCTGCCGTACTTACTGATAGCAGTACTCGCATAACCCGCAACTAAATTATTGTTATTTACCGCAGATGCTGCTGACCAACCGCCAAGCTCAACCGTTTTATCATCCTTAACAAATTGCGTATAAGGAGGGATTAATGGAATTTCAGTGTCACCTAGTTTGGCAATACCGCGAAATTCATAGTCACGGTAATACCAGTAATCATCAGCCACATTCGTTGTCGCAGTATTTTCGACTTTCTTTTCAGGCGCAGTCATATTACCGACTTTGACACCGGCATCATTGATACCATAGTAAAATGTATCAACCGAGTTAATGACTGCGGTATCACTTGGCGGTGTAGCGCCATTAATACTATCAAAAGTCGGTAACCAAGCTCCTGCTGCTCCATTTTGCGCGGCAGTAAAGACAAAGTTATTCGCAACTATTGCCTCGGTAATTGAATAGGTGATGGTTTCTTCGGGAGCGATGCCATCTTCAATATCAATGATGCCATCTTCTACATCAGAAGTGCTGAGCTTTTTCTTACCCTTAGAAATACCGACTAATTCGTCATTGGCATTGACGCCTAAAGCATAACCATTACGCGTGCCTTCAAGAGTGCCGAGTAAATCATAGTTATCTAGGTTAACAATTTCATACACTGGTGCAGCATGGGCACTATTCAATACACCAAGGACACCTAAGGCTACCAAGGAAAGGGCTTTATCCAACTTTGACTTCATTAATTCTATTCCCATTTTTATTATTGGTTTACTTCAATGACTCAAGCTCTTCCCATCGCTCGAAGCAAACTTCCAATTGCTTTTCTTTATCAGCTAACTGGCTCAGCACTTGATTCACTTTATCCTGTGTCTGGCTATAGAAGTTTGCATGACCAATTATGGTTTGCAGCGCGAGAATATCTGCTTCTAGCTGCTCCATCATACTGGGTAATGACTCTAACTCACGTTGTAACTTATATGACAATTTTTTTACTGCTGGAGCAGACTGAGTAAGCTTAACTTCTACTGGTTTTGTTTCAACCGTAGGAGCTTCGACCGCCTTTTGTGCACTAGGTTCCTCAGAATAAAATTTTGCCCCTTGGTTCACCGCATCTTGGTAGCCACCCACATACTCGCTCCAAGCGCCATTACCGGCATACCACCAACTACTGGTGACGGTGTTATCGATAAATGCCCTATCGTGGCTCACGAGTAAAAGCGTGCCTTGGTACTCAGTCAGCAATGACTCTAATAATTCTAGGGTCTCGATATCAAGATCGTTAGTTGGTTCGTCGAGTATGATTAAGTTTGCTGGACGAATTAATAACTTAGCCAACAACAGGCGGTTTTTCTCGCCACCAGACAGTGCTTTTACCGGAGTTCTAGCACGCATTGGTGAGAACAAAAAGTCCTGTAAATAACTTAAGATATGACGGTCTTGACCATTAATCGTGATGGTCTTTTTACCTTCACCAACGTTTTCTTCAACGGTTTGCTCAGGATCTAATGCCTCACGATATTGGTCGAAATAAGCGATATCTAACTTAGTTCCAACTTTAATCTCGCCAGATTGTGGCTGTAACTTCTCGATTAATAGTTTAATCAACGTCGATTTACCACAACCGTTCGGACCAATCAGCGCAATACGGTCACCACGGATCACTGTGGTATTGAAATTCTTAACTAGGTTTTTGTCCGGTAAATTGAAGTTTAGATCTTTAACATCAAATACTAACTTACCTGAACGCTCAGTATCCGACACCGCCATTTTAGCGTTACCTTGGCGATTCAAACGCTCACTACGCTCATCACGTAACGCTTTAAGCGCGCGTACTCGACCTTCGTTACGGGTACGGCGTGCTTTAACACCTTGACGGATCCATACTTCTTCATCGGCTAGGCGTTTGTCAAACAAAGCATTTTTTTCAGCTTCGACACGTAACCATTCTTGCTTACCATCAAGATAAGCTTGATAGTTGCCCGGCCATGACGTCACAACACCACGGTCTAAATCGACAATACGTGTCGCCATACGGGCAATAAAGCCCCTATCATGACTGATAAATACAATAGCACCTTGATAATCAAGTAAAAACTTTTCAAGCCACTCAATGGTATCTATGTCTAAATGGTTAGTCGGTTCATCGAGTAACAGTAAATCAGGCTCACTGACCAATGCTCTTGCTAAGGCCACCTTACGTTGCCAACCACCCGATAACTCACTTAATAATTTGTCGGGATCTAGACTTAATAACTCACAATTTTGTTGAATACGTGAATCTAACTGCCAACCGTTGTAGTGATCTAACGTCTCTTGCAGGCCTTGCATCTCATTAAGCATACGATCCATTTGCTCAGGCGAAGCATGGGCAACATCATGAGACAATTGATGATAACGCTCAAGCGCCTGTCCGACTTCTTTTAAGCCCGCAGCAATATAAGCGTATACAGTACCTTGCTCGGCTTTTGGGGGATCTTGCTGTAGGCGGCTAACTGTAACATTACCAGCGATGTTAAATTCGCCTTCATCCAGTAACACATCACCAGACAACACCTTTAATAAACTCGACTTGCCAGCACCATTACGGCCAACAATACACACGCGCTCGCCGCGTTGAATAGTAAAATCCGCTTTTTGTAATAACGGAGTATAACCATAGGCTAAAGAGCCACTATTGATACGAACCAGACTCAAACTAAGCTCCTGTAAACTCTTGTAATTGCGCTGCGTTAAATGGCCAATGTAACTCGTTATCGTTCCAGGCTTTTAGCACAGGAATCGATACGCCATAACGCTGCGCGAGGTATGCATCATCACATATATCGATGGCATGATAGTTAATGTCGGCCGCGTCCAGTAACGCCGCGGCCAGTTCACACAGATGGCAACCGTCGGTGTGATATAGCAGATAAGGCCTGTTATCTAACTCTGTTTGAGTCAACTCAGGCATGGGTTAGCAACCAGGTGTTATGGATATGCGGGTTGCGTTTGTAATCCATCGGTAACGTGATGTCATCAATGTTAGTCACCTTGATATTCATCTTTGTCAGTGTCTCTATATCCATCTTAAACTTGCGTTTATTGTTAGAGAACACTAACTCACCTGTTGGACTAAGCAGTTTGACTAAAGATGCCAGCAAGTTTACATGGTCGCGCTGTACATCAAAGGAGTCTTCCATCCTTTTAGAGTTAGAAAACGTCGGTGGATCGATAAAAATCAAATCGTATTGCTCACGACAATCTCTAATCCACTGCATGCAATCAGACTGCACAAACTCATATTGTTTGCCTTGCAAACCATTGAGTGTAAAGTTGTCCTTTGCCCATGCGATATAAGTATTTGACATATCGACGGTCGTTACTGATTTAGCACCGCCAAGCGCGGCATGCACTGAAGCAGAACCGGTATAAGAAAACAAATTAAGTACGCGGCGCCCCTTAGATTTTTGTCCCACTAAACGACGTGTTAAGCGGTGATCGAGGAACAAACCTGTATCCAAATAACCCGTTAAGTTCAATTTGAACTTAGCGCCATATTCAGTGGTAATGAGCTCTAATTTACGCTCATCCAACTTTTGATACTGACTTGCACCCTTTTGACGCTCACGAGTCTTCATGATCATCTTGTTCGGGTTGATGCCAATCGCCGACGGCAGTGCCAGTAATACATCGCTTAAGCGACGTTTAGTTACAGCTTCAGGTATGGTCGCTGGCGCCATATATTCTTGAATAATCACGTAATCTAGATATTTATCTACCGCGACATTATATTCAGGAATATCAGCATCATAAATACGATAGCTATCGATGCCTTCTTTTTGGGCCCATTTTTCTAGTAGCTTGGCATTCTTTTTAATGCGGTTAGCAAACGCAGGGGCGATATCGGCAATGTCTACGCCATCGGGTAGCACAGGTGTGTCGCGACGCGTACTGTTGGCATGCAAGGTATAAATGTTAAACACACATTCTAATGCGCCGTTGAACATTTTCATCTGTTTATCAGCTTTAAGCTTGAGTGATGAAATCAGTTCAATATCGCTACATAGCATGGCCACTTTCCAGCCGCCAAACTCTTTTTTAAACTTGTCACCGAGCTGATAGTACAATTGCAATAACTCAGACACATTACCTAAACGCTCACCATAAGGTGGGTTAGTGATCAAATATCCCGTTGCGGCAGGAGGCTCTATCATCAAAGCATCGGCGACTTTAAAATCAATTAATTGCAGTACGCCAGCATTTTCAGCGTTACGTTTGGCAACGCCAATTAAATGCGCATCAACATCTGATCCATAGAATTTAATGCCACAACGTTCAAGGCCTACTGAAGCACGTGCTTTGGCTTCTTCAACCACGTTTTGCCACACGGCTTTATCATGGCGACGCCAGTGCTCAAAACCAAAACGACTGCGCTGTAAACCGGGGGCAATATCCGCTGCCATTAACGCCGCTTCAATTAGCACAGTACCGCTACCACAAAAAGGATCGAGCAACGTCGAAGGCGCTGCTTGCCAGCCACTGCGCACTAGCATATTGGCAGCTAAATTTTCCTTTAAGGGCGCCTCACCCGTAGTTGAACGATAACCACGTTGATGTAACGATGGACCTGAAAAGTTTATCGCGATGGTGATCACGCCATTACGGAAATGCGCATCAATCTTAAAGTCAGCGTCAACGCGTGACACGTTTGGACGCTCGATATCATCGTCACGAAAACGGTCAACCACCGCATCCTTAATCTTTAAAGCACCAAACTGGGTATTATTGATAAAGCCACCCGTACCATGAAAATCGATACTAAAAGTGCATTTATTCGAAAAATGTGCAGGCCAGTCGACACAATAGGCTGCGTTATAGAGTTGCTCTGCCGACTCGCAGCTACCTTTATAGATAACCAGCACAATACGGCTGGCTAAGCGTGTCCATAAAGTAATACGATACGCTAAAGCTAAAGGAGCGGTGAAATATACACCTGCAACACTCTCTTTTACTTCAGTCGCACCAAATTCTATCAGCTCTTGGGCTAAGCTATATTCAAAGCCCTTAGGGGCGGCAGCAAAAAAATTAAGCATGGGATATCAGTACGCAGTCAAAATCAAAGCGACATTATACCTGCTCGGATACATAAAAGATAAACAGTTATTAAGCAATGCCCCATTTAGTCACGGTCTTGACCTAAGATCATCGACGAAAAATCGCCAACTTATATTCAAATCGTATAAAAGCCCCCCACCTCGCTTTATATTTAAGCGTTCACCACCTTTTTCAATCTTCGTCCTTGCATTGCCAACGCTCTGCCGTTATAGTCTGCCCCGCTTTGAAGACGGACGCGGGATGGAGCAGCATGGTAGCTCGTCGGGCTCATAACCCGAAGGTCGTAGGTTCAAATCCTGCTCCCGCAACCATTTCAAAGCAAATAATAAAGTAATACAGATAGATATCGGACGCGGGATGGAGCAGTATGGTAGCTCGTCGGGCTCATAACCCGAAGGTCGTCGGTTCAAATCCGGCTCCCGCAACCA
>NZ_FTNN01000027.1 GCF_900156405.1 Shewanella morhuae | reverse complement strand
CTGATTTAACTAAGGCTAGGATATTGGGCTTGTTCATACTTTGTAAGGTGAGAAAGTGACGACTTATTAGATCATATAATTAAAGTAATTGGTATGATACCAACCTAAACATAGCCTCACCCTTAATGATGTAGATTGAGCAATAAAAAAGCCTCATTATTATTAAATATGAGGCTTTTTTGCTGTTTCTGGCTTTATTAAAGCTTATTGAGTGTCCGGTGCTTTTTGCTGGCTGTAATCTAATTTTTCATGGGTTTGACCCATCGCTTCAGCAACTTCAGGCGGCATGTAATTTTCATCATGCTTTGCCAGCACTTCAGTCGCTTCTAATTTACCATCTGCAGATAGCACGCCCTGCGCTACAATACCTTGCCCTTCACGAAAGAGATCTGGTAGTAGATCATCATAGGTAACGAGGACTTCCCCGCCTAGAGAGTCATGCACTGCAAACTGAACATGAAGACTTTTGGGATCGCGTACCATAGAGCCAACAGTTACCATACCGCCGACACGAATCCGTTGACCGACTTCAGGTTTAACACCGGTATCTGTTTTGCCATGAACAATTTCAGATGGTGTATAGAATAAGTTTAAGTTGGAGTTTAGTGCATAGAGCAAAAGTGAAGTAATTGCGGCTACGCCACCGATTAATGCTACTGCCAATGTCAGTCTTTTTTTGCGTCTGGGATTCACTATTTAGTACTCCTGGTTTCTTTTAGGCGTTCTTCTCTATCCATCTTCTTCGCTATTTCAATTAGTACTTTACGTTTTTGGCGTGCACTGCTAATGATAAGTGTAGAGAAACAGAAGAAAGTCACTCCGTAGGATAGCCATACATAAAATGCATAGCCGCCCATGTTAAAAAAGTCACTGATAGAATCGAATTGCATTATTTGATCTCCTCAGCTTTAGCAAGTTCGCGCACCCAAGGGCGCATGCCATTCCTTGCTAAAATTTCCGCTCTAAATCGAATAATCGTAATTGCGCCGATCATAAGGCCGAATCCAGCGATATTGATTAATAACGGATAGAGCATTTCTGTCGACATGGTCGATTTCTCGGTAATACGAATTGTAGATGGCTGATGTAATGAGCTCCACCATTCAACGGAGTATTTGATGATAGGGATATTAATAACGCCTACGATCGCTAAGATCCCTGCAGCGCGAGCTGCCAGCACTTTATCTTCAAATGAAGCATAGAGTGAGATAACACCAAGGTATAAAAACAGTAACACCAGTTCAGAAGTTAAGCGTGCATCCCATACCCACCATGCGCCCCACATAGGTTTACCCCATGCTGCACCAGTGAATAGGGCAATAAAGGTAATCACTGCACCAATAGGCGCAATTGATGCGGCAGCCCAGTCAGCAAGTTTGATTTGCCAAACTAGACCAATAAAGGCTGCTGTCGCCATACCCATATACGCCGCCATTGACATGGAAGCCGCAGGGACATGGATAAAGATAATACGGTAGCTATCACCCTGCTGATAATCGGTTGGTGCGAAGGCTAACCCCCATGTAGTGCCAACAGTAATAAGCACAGCCGCTAAGGTTGCAAACCATGGAAATAATGTTCCTGACAATTTATAAGCGCGTTCAGGATCCGCGTAAGGGTGTAACCATTTCCACATTTTAGTTAGTACTCACTCGCAGAGATGCACCAATTGCAAAAGGTGCCAATGTTAACGATCCGACCAGCATGGCGCCTATTATAGCGAGCTGACCGTCATAGGGTAAATTCATTCCAGCCGCATCGATTGCACTCGTTGCAAAAATGAGAACTGGGATATATAAAGGTAAGATAAGTAAGCTGAGTAACACGCCGCCTTTTCTAAGGCCGACAGTTAATGCCACACCTATGGCTCCTAATAGGGATAATACAGGGGTACCTAATGCTAGGGTCGATATTAACGCACCATAGCTATTACCATCTAAATTAAGTAATACCGCTAATAATGGCGCAATAATAATTAATGGTACGCCGGTTAAAATCCAATGGGCTAACACTTTAGCTAATACCAAAATGGCTAGAGGCTGTGGGCTCAACAACATTTGCTCTAAGCTGCCATCACTGAAGTCTGCTTTAAAGAGCCTTTCAAGCGATAGCATTGATGCTAATAATGCCGCTACCCAAATGATTCCTGGTGCTACACGAGCCAGCATTTGTGGCTCAGGACCTATTCCAAGTGGAAACAAGGTCACAACCATAATGAAGAATAAAAGCGGGTTAAAAATATCGCCACGATGGCGAATAGCTATTTTAAGATCTCGCTGTAGCAAGGTGAAAAATGCTTGTGTAAAACTGATGCCTCTTTTCATTTTTCTGACCTTATATGAAGCGATAATCTAGGCGGATTTTACGAAGCCTATCATCTTTGATAATGCCCATATCTTGGTGAGTCGTGAGGATCACGCAGCCCCCATTATCAGCGTGCTGGATAAATAATTGCTCCAGTTCCTCGACACCTTTTTTATCAATTGCAGTAAAAGGTTCATCAAGGATCCAAATTTTACAGTTGCTATGCCACAGTCTCGACAATGCTGTTCTGCGATGTTGGCCAGCGGATAAATGCCCCGCGAGCGCCTCTTCAAAGCCTGTTAAATTCACTTTTGCTAAAATAGCTGAAGTATCAAAGTCATCATAACCACTGATCCTTAAATTGAAATTAAGGTTTTCTTCGGCGGTCAGCTCACATTTTACGCCTGCTAAGTGGCCTAAATATAACAGGTCTTGATTATATTCGTCGCGGCAGCGATTAATGTCTTCATCGATATAAAAAGTGTGTCCTGCGTATGGACGAGAAAGGCCCGCTAGTATACGTAATAAACTGGTTTTGCCTGCACCGTTAGGGCCTTCGATTTGGACGATATCACCAGCATGGATCTCAAAACTTAATTCATCAAAAAGAATACGTTCTTCGCGAATACAGGTCAGCTTATTTGCCGAAAGTAATGTTTTTATTGTTATATTTGCCACTGAACCCTCTATCTAAAGCCGGAAGGAAACACAAGTTATTCTAACACAAACGTTATTGGACGTTTACCTTTGGTTTGTACTAGATGTCAGCAATTTGATGTGGTTCCAATAACCGCAATATTTATCGAACTTTTTTAAGATTTGCTAATATATTAACGAATTCACACTCCTTGTCGCTTGATTCATTCTGTGTTGAGATTCTAATCACAAAAAGATGAGATTTCTTGAAGTTTGTAGTAATCTTAGATGGTTATAATGAGTCTGCCTTAGTAAGGGCAGCGCCGAGCTTTGTACGTATTTGCATTAGGAACTCGAAGATGAAAAAACTGTTAGCAATAACTGCAATCGCTGCTTTGACTATGTCTGTCAACGTGTCAGCTCAAGAAGCTGAAGCGATTTACAACAAGGCATGTACCGTATGCCACAGCATGGGTGTTGCTGGAGCACCAAAAGTACACAATGTTGCCGATTGGGAGCCACGCCTAGCTAAAGGTATGGATACTCTACTGCACAGTGTGAAAACTGGTTTAAATGCTATGCCACCAGGTGGTATGTGTACTGATTGTACAGATGAAGATTACAAAGCCGCTATCGGATTTATGTCGAAAGCCCAGTAATTTTTAGCTATAAAAAAACCGGCTTTTGCCGGTTTTTTTATAGCTAAAGTTTGTTATTCACAGCAAACTATTGCACTTGAGTATCGAGCACTAAACTAGCACTATCGCCCACTGCAACAGTATTAATCTTTCCTTGAATATCACCCGTTTGTGGTTTGATATTGCCGTGTTTAGAAAGCACTGCGATCACTTCGACATTTGCCGCGTCACTTAACTTTTTGTCCCCGCCCATACCGCTGCTATCATCTAACGTCACGGTAATCGGGAAAGATGTCGCGCTGACTTTCGTTGCCGCTAATGGCACTTTTGGCCCTTCAGTTGCACGAGCAAAGATAAAGATAGTGTCCTCTGGGCTAGCTTTGGCAGCCAACTCAGCAGCGATAGATATAGTGATATTAACTGATTTAACGCCGCTGGCCTTCACTTGCTTATGAGCGTCATCATCTGGCATTCCTGCAGTTTCAGACTGTAGACGCAAGTTTGCGGTTTCAATAGCATTCATCAATGCAGTACGATCAATATCGGCGCGTTCGCTATTCAAAATGGCTTGCCAAGAGGCAATCGCTTTCTTGTAATCTGCAGCAAAGAAAGCATCCATACCCACGAGTAATAATGTTGAAGGGTCCTGAGCATCCATTGCTAATGATTCATCGATAATAGCTTGGATTTGCGGTGTCATCTGTTGGCCTGCTTTGTAATACATAGCAGTCGCTTTTGGCCCTAGCAATTCAGCTTGCTTGCCAACTAAGGCTATTACTTTATCAAAGGCGGCAATGGCTTTGTCATATTGATTGGCCGACACATAAGCATGGCCTAAGGTAAACCAAGCTTGGCTATTTTCGGGCTCTGCCTTTACTTGAGCTTCCATCATTTGTACGCGCTGCGCCATGATTTGTGCCGCATCCATACCAGCGTGTGGATTTGCTGATTGGACATTATCTATATTTTGAAAGTCACCTAAGTGTTGATACATATAGCCTGAAATGACAACTAAACAGATAGACATCATTGATGGCCATAGAATGGTCTTTGGCTTTATTGGGTTAACCAGCGAGTCATCGCTTGCTTGTTTGATATCTTGAAGGAGGCTAATTTCTAGTTCTTTTTTTAAAGCATTAAATTCTGCTTCATCTAGTAACTCCTCACGTAATTCTTTTTCAAGCACGGCTAGTCGTTCATTGAACAGTTCAAGGTTAGTCTGCCTACGTACACCGGCTTCTTCTGCTACCAGCAACCTTTGCTGCCTGAAGTGCGGGATCCAAATTAGCAGCAGACCGACGAATAAAACAAGCGCAATAAAAATCCAAAATGTTGTCATATGTTTCTATATTCACTTTAGTTTGCAGAAAGCGGGGTAACCGCTAGGCTTGGGAGCAAGATTATACGTAAAGATGGTTCATTGAACAGTAATATAAGGTAATCCCTGTACCGAAAGCTTATAGTTGGGCACTGGTTCACAAATTAATTCTTCTGATAAATACTGCATGAAACTTATAGTGTCATTTGTAGGTCACATGCAGAACCGTCACTCTTTCGGGACATTTATCCACATTAACAATTGAGAATGAGACAAGTGACCCAGTTTTGTACGAAAGAGGCAGACAGGAACAATAGCAAATACTAAAATGAGCAAATTTTTGTGCATTTGCGTGATAATAGCATGTTGTGCGTTGATATAGAGTCTTTCTAAATCAACATATTATTGAAGACTGAGGAAAACCCATGATCCCAGAACTTGGACACTTTGCGTTGATAATAGGAATGGCATTTGCTTTCTTATTGATCAGCGTCCCCCTAATAGGTGTTGCCCGAAAAGATCAATACCTTGTTAGGTATGCTTGGCCATTAACCTATGGAATGTTCTTTTTTATCACTGTGTCCGTTGTTGTGCTGGGCTATAGCTTTGCCGTCGATGATTTCTCAGTCGCTTATGTCGCGCATCACTCTAACTCTCAGTTACCTATCTTCTTCAAGATTGCGGCCGTATGGGGCGGTCACGAAGGGTCACTGTTATTTTGGGTATTTGCTTTATCGACTTGGGCTGCCTCAGTCGCTTTATTTAGTAAAGGTTTAGAGGAAGTGTTTACTGCCCGTGTATTGGCAGTGCTGGCACTGATTGTTATTGGCTTTGGCCTATTTATGTTACTCACTTCTAGCCCATTTGAACGTTTATTCCCAATGCCTGCTGAAGGTCGCGATTTAAACCCAATGCTGCAGGATGTGGGTTTAATCTTCCATCCACCGATGCTGTATTTAGGCTATGTGGGCTTTTCAGTGAGTTTTGCGTTCGCGATTGCCGCACTGATGAGCGGTCGTCTCGATTCTGCTTGGGCTCGTTGGTCGCGTCCTTGGACGTTAGCAGCTTGGACATTCCTTACTGGGGGGATCGCACTCGGATCTTGGTGGGCATATTATGAATTAGGTTGGGGAGGATGGTGGTTCTGGGATCCCGTTGAGAATGCCTCTTTTATGCCTTGGTTAGTGGGTACCGCGCTGGTTCATTCTCTTATCGTGACTGAAAAACGTGGCGCTTTCCGTAACTGGACTGTATTGCTATCGATTTTTGCTTTCTCATTAAGTTTGCTAGGTACCTTTATTGTTCGTTCTGGCGTATTAACTTCAGTGCATTCATTCGCAGCGGATCCAAGCCGTGGCATGTTTATTCTGTTGTTACTTGGTTTAGCGATTGGTGGCTCATTAACTCTGTTTGCATTCCGCGCCAGTGAAATGAGCAGTCCAGCCCGTTTCGAGCTGAAATCTAAAGAAACGATGCTACTGGTCTGCAACGTTCTACTGACGGTTGCTGCCGGTACAGTATTGTTGGGTACGCTATATCCATTGCTTATCGACGCACTCGGAATGGGGAAAATTTCCGTAGGGCCACCATACTTTAACGCTGTGTTTGTGCCTATCGTATTGGTCTTATTCGGCTTTATGGGTATAGGTCCAATTATCCGTTGGAAAAAATCCAAAACGGGCGAGTTGAGACGTCAGTTATTGATTCCTGCAATGGTTGCTGTGGCAATCGGTGTGGTCACTCCTTTTATCGTTGATGGTGTGTTCAATATTTGGGTTACCTTGGGTGTTGCAGCAGCAACTTGGATTGTACTGGCAACAGCAAGAGCGGCTTACAATATGGTTAAGTCGAAAGAAGGCGATATTAGTATTAACCGTATAGGCCGTAGCCAACTCGGTATGATCTGCGCGCATATTGGTATAGCAGTCTCAGTGATCGGCGCCACTATGGTATCGAATTACTCGATTGAAAAGAGTGTCCGCATGGGGCCTGGCGTAAGCCAAGAACTTGCAGGTTATACTTTTAAGTATCTTGAGACCAAAAACGTCGTGGGTCCTAACTACACTGCGCAACAGGGACAAATCGAGATCTATAAAGATGACAAACTGCTGACATTACTCAAGCCAGATCGCCGTCAATATAATGTGCGTACTATGGACATGACAGAAGCGGGTATCGACTGGGGTCTGTTCCGTGACTTGTACGTCACTATGGGCGACCCGATTACCAGCACTGAATTTGCAGTTCGTTTGAACTACAAACCATTTGTTCGTTGGTTATGGTTTGGAGCTATTTTCATGATGGTTGGCGGTTTTTTAGCCGCGTCGGATAAGCGTTATCGTGCAAAAGTCACTGCTACTGTTGCCCCTCTGGGTGAAAAAGTAAAATTAGCAACGGCTCACTAATTGGGGAATGTATGAAGAAGTTGGTTCTGTTTATCCCATTGGTTATATTTCTCGCCATGGGGGTGTTTCTCTATAAAGGGCTATTTTTGAATCCGCAGCAATTAGATTCAGCGCTGGAAGGAAAGCCGATGCCGGCTTTTCAACTGGAAAGCTTAGAAACACCAGCTGAGATTATTACGAATGAACAATTAAAGGGTAAGGTCGCGCTATTTAACGTATGGGCGACTTGGTGCCCATCTTGTAAATATGAGCATCCTTTCTTAGTGATGTTAAAGCGTAAAAATCTTCTGCCAATATATGGGATCAACTATCGCGACGAGCGTGTTCCTGCATTAGAAGAGTTAACACGCCAGGGCGACCCCTATAATGTCAATATTTATGATAAAGATGGCCGTTTAGGCTTAGATCTTGGCGTCTATGGCGCACCAGAAAGCTTTATTGTTGATCACAACGGAATTATCCGTTTTCGTTATGCAGGTCCAATCGACCAACGTGTCTGGAGCGAAACGCTTTATCCTATGATCCAACAATTACAAGCTGAAGCGACAAAGGATGGTGCATCATGAGAATGCTGACAAAAATTATCGGTGGTTTAGTGCTGTTATTCAGCATTACGACCACTGTCATGGCAACACCTGTTGATACTTATGAATTCAAAACACCTGAAAATCAAAAGCGTGGTTTGTCTTTAGCCCATGAGTTACGTTGTCCACAGTGCCAAAACCAGAATTTGATCGACTCCAATTCTCCAGTTGCTCGAGATCTGCGTCTTGAAGTCTTCAAGATGGTTGATGAGGGCAAAGGGGATAATGAAATTATTGAGTTTATGACTAGCCGTTATGGTGAGTTTGTATTGTATAAACCTAAAATGGAAACCAAAACCTATGTTCTCTGGTTAGGCCCTATAGGTTTATTACTCATGGGGTTAATCATTGGTTTTATCTTCATTCGTAAGCAGCGTATTGTCGGTAATGTGCCTAATGAAATAAGTGCTGAAGACCAACATGAGTTAGACACTTTACTGAAGCGTAATCCTAAATGAAGCATAAAGTCGCAGTAATATTAATCTTATCATCTGCGTTTTCGTTTGTTGTTGGCGGGATAGCCCATGCTTATCCCGGCATGCAGCAAGCGGCTAAACCGGTCGAATCTACCGTTGATCTGATCAATGTATTACCAAAGACATTTCCTATTGAGCCTGTTCCTTTTAATGATGTCGATGGTAAAGCCATCGACTTCAGTCAATTTAAAGGCAAGATCATTATGGTAAATATGTGGGCGACCTGGTGCCCGCCATGTGTAAGAGAGCTACCCGCAATCGAAAGACTCGCGACTAAGTTCAAAGCTGAAGACTTTGTAGTATTGCCTATTTCTATTGATGCTGAAGGCAAACAGCAGGTGCAGCCATTCTTAAGTTCGTTGGGCATGGCAAATTTCAACTCTTACTACGATCAGCCACAAAGTCTTGGGGACGTTTTTCCACTCGATACTATTCCTGCGACTTTTATCTTAGATCAACAGGGTCAATTGATTGCCTTTGTTCGAACTTATGTTGATTGGGATGACGCCAAGGCTGCTTCACTAATCCAAGGTTTTATTGATAAAGGCTCTAAAAAGCCTGATTAATCGCCACTTCGTGCGTAAAATAATCGCCACTGTGTAAAAGATCGCCATGCGATCTTTTTTCATTAAAAAGCCCTTGCACAAAATCTCGCGCTGCCTATAATGCGCATCCACTGACACGGCAGACAGCGTTAAGCCGCCTGATGTG
>NZ_FTNN01000028.1 GCF_900156405.1 Shewanella morhuae | reverse complement strand
TTACGACGTCGATTTCTTCGTATTGTTGAAAATGTGGCGCGTGACTTAGGTGTTGTTCACAAGGGTAAGCAGGCTTATTGCAGTGATTATGCCCTTGTTCGCCATCGCCAACGTCAGTCTGATAATTTAGAAGTTTTGGAAAATACTATTGCCGTTGATGATGATGATCAATCAAATGCGTTTTCCTTGTCTGAACTTTCCCGTAAATCAATTTCTAATCCCGAAATCCGTCGGGCTGAAATATTTGTCAGGTTGAAAGGATTTGAGCAGATAGCACAGGAATTGGGGCATGTTGCTGTTTTTACCACGGTAACGTCACCGTCTCGTTTTCATGCCGTTTCTAATGGCGTGTTAAACCCTAAATTTATCGCTGCTGATAGACCTATTCCTGAGGATGCACATAGGCATTTGATGGGGGTTTGGTCGAATTTTCGCAAGTCTATGGATAAGGCAGGTATTAAATTTTATGGGATGCGCATTGTTGAGCCGCATCACGATGCTACGCCACATCATCACATGATTATTTTCGCATTACCTACTGATATTGAATTCATTGTTACTGAGTTACGTCGGTTCTCATTACTGGATTGTCCAGACGAGAAGGGCGCTCAGGAATACCGTTTTAAATCTGAGGATATTGACCCTAAAAGGGGTTCTGCTGTTGGTTATGTTGCTAAATACATTTCTAAATCTGTTGATGGTCAACACATTGATAAAGACCGCTCAACGTCACTCGATGGTGTTGATGCTGCTGAACGGATTGTTACGTGGTCGCGTGTCCAAGGCATTCGTCAATTTCAATTCTTTGGTGGCCCTAGTGTCACCGTCTGGCGCGAAATGCGTCGTTTACGTGAGCAAATAGCCGAGGGTGATGCCGTGTTTACACAATTAAATTCCGACGAGCATTACCTATTAGAAAGGGTGCGCCGTTCTGCTGACGAGGGCGACTGGGGGGCATTTTGTATGGCCATGGGTGGCATCTTTGTTCGTCGTGCTGACCAAACGGTTAAAACACATTATGCCGTCCCAGCGGTGTTTTCAAAGCTATTTGAATCGGGTGCGTTCTCTAAGACTCGCTTTGGTGATGCGGCTCATGCTCGTGTTAATGGCGTGATGTTTCAAGGCATTTTTAAGGCGACCCGCTTTAAGAGTTGGAAGTTGATTAACAAAGAAGAATATGTCAAAGCCCGTAACCAAGTCATGGACGGTGTTGTTGATATTTT
The DNA here is from genome assembly GCF_900156405.1 of Shewanella morhuae. Taxonomy (GTDB): domain Bacteria; phylum Pseudomonadota; class Gammaproteobacteria; order Enterobacterales; family Shewanellaceae; genus Shewanella; species Shewanella morhuae. The sequence goes on along the minus strand of NZ_FTNN01000028.1, from coordinate 4,675 downwards.
CGATGTACTGGAATTAGAACGTGAATATCAGCGTATGGCCGAATCCGACTATGCCGAGTATGAGCGCCACATTCAGGAATATGAAGAACTGCAAGCGCTCTGGCTTGATGCCATAGCTAATGAAGATGCACCAACGAGCGAAGCGAGTGCTTTGGTGCTTCGGCATTAGCCTTGGACTCGTGTCAATAACTGTCCCCACATAATTATATAACTGAAAGGAAGTACAAAATGAAACTTGAAGGCTTAATTTTAGACCCGTCTGATATTCAGATTAAACCGAAGGTAAATTTCCAAACGGGTGAAACTACAAATGTTGGTTTGTTACGTTTGATTACGACATCACCAACTCAAACGGTTGATGTTCATGTTTCTGCTGATTTTGTAAAGGATGGTAAGACTCTTGATGTTTTAAAGAGTGCTGTCGGTACTCGTTGTCAGTTACACGTTGAATATAAAGAAATGAGCTTTGCGAATAGTGACGGTAAACATGTTTCTATTACTGGTTTCCATTTATTTGAAACTCCCGTTGTTCGTAAGGCGTAAGGATTAAACAAAATGACTCTGTGCGTTATACCAGATGATAATGGAACGCTGATTTATTCTAGTGTTGAACCTTGCGCGGGTTATCTATTAATTTCTGCTCAAGATTTAGATTCTCATCTGACTGCGTATGAAGTCTCTTTGTTTATTGTAGGTGCTGTGTCTCTCTATGGCATGGCTTTTATTTTTAAACTTGGTCGGCAGGTCATGGGTCTGCGATAAGGATGTTATATGTCTAAAGCTAAAAAATTGCTGTTAACGTTGGGGGTCGGTGTGGCTTCTGTTGTTTCAACTTCTGTAATGGCTGCTGCTGCTGCTGATATTCAGCCTGCTGTAGATCAAATGGTGACTGATGGCACTGTTGTTATTGGTGCTATTGGTCTTGGCATGATGACTTTGGCCGCGGCTACTGTGGTCTTTAAGTGGGGTAAGGCTCAATTCTTCTAACCACTATTACAATTTAGGCGGGGAGGTTTTCCCCGCTTTTGAGGTTTTATGCTGATTACCTTACAGGATATTATATGGTTAATCGTACTTTTGGTGACCTTGGATTGCATAAGGCGGGTTTTCTTCTAGCTTTATTTTCATTTCCGCTTTTTGCTTATTCGCCTCCTGCAACGCCTGATTTACCCCTCTTATTTGAGTTTACTGGTGCCAACGCTCAAGCTGAGTCTAGAACTTTCCATAAAACTAGATGCGATTCAAATGATTACTCGTGGTATGGGGTATCTTGGTTTTGTGCTGTAGGTGATCCAAGTAACTTAGTCTGTGTTGTTGAAATGGCCTATCACTCTACCGATGTTAATAATTGCCAATTTCACGTTCCAGAGGAACCGCCACAATTCCCTATCGGTACTGATTCATTTTCAGAGGGCACAGGAACCACTGGGAATATGGCTTCTCTTATAAAATCTATTTCTGAATCTCAATGGCGACAATTAGCCGATAATAATTCACTTACTCGCAATCTTATTTCATCTTCAAACCAGTCTAATAATTTATTGTTCAATATTTTAGGTGCAATGGGTGAAACAGGTGATAGGCAAATTGTTGATGCCATTAATACTTGGGGTGCTACTAATTGGAATGAAATGCGCAGCCAGTTTGAGCAGGATAATATTTTCAATCTTGAACAAGCCGCATCTTTTAAATCAGTAATTCAAGAGGAATTTGGTATTGTAGGAAGAAAATTAAATTATATGCATGACACTTTGTACAGTATTGAAAATAAAACTGGTACTGGTGGCGGTACTGGTGGTACTGGTGGCGGTACCGCTACTGATTTAAGTCCTTTGTTTCCATATTTAGGTGAAATCAGGTCTAACACTGGTATGATTAACAATTCTTTGGGTACACTTTATTCTATTAATGGCTCAATGAACGGGATAAATAATGTTATTAATAACAGTTCTGCATCTGAGCAACTTTTGTTAAAAGCCATTAATGATTCTATTAAATCTCTGACTTCAACACCTTCCGATTCTGTTTCTGATTCTGTTTCTTCTACTGGCTGCGCTTCTTTTCAATGTTCATCTGATTCGCCTTCTTGTTTTATTGCCAAAAAAGAATGGGAACGTTCTTGTGCATCGTCTCAATCTGAAACTGATGGTAATGGGTTGGTGGATTCATTGGTTTCGAGTGTCAAGGAATATAATGAATCTCCCGATTCTGACATTCAAAACATTGATGCAGGAACTATTAATACTGATGCATTATTAAATAAATATACAAATGCAAATGGGTTTAATGCAGGTGGTCAGCAAACCTGTCCAGCGCCTTTGCCTTTGGATATAGGTATTGCTGTTTTGCATCTTGATTTGTCGCCAATGTGTGATTTGGCTGCGGTGATTAGTTGGTTTGTTATCGCCACGGCTATGCTTTCTTCTGGTCTAGCTATTGCTAAATATTCATAGGTGCTCATATGCCATATTTTTTGATGTTCCTTGCGTCTGTATTTCCATTTCTAGCTAATTTTGTTGCTGCAACTGCTGGTCGTGTAGCTGTTGCTATTGGTTTTGGTACAGTGACATTTATGGGGGTTGGTTTGATTTTTGATAAGATATTGGACAAGTTAAACGCTTCTACATCTGGGCTTCCGCCGCTTGTTGCTACGTTTATTCATCTGTGCGGCATTGATACTGCTATCAATATAATGATGTCTACAGGCTTTGCATTGCTTGTCTTAAAAGGAGCTAGTCGGGCAGGTAATTCGCGTCAAATGGTATGGCGCAAGCCGGGTGATAAATCTGATGTTGATTGGGGTGCCTAATGATTGTCTTACGAACTGGCAAGCCAGGTGCGAGTAAAACGCTGAATTCATTTTCTGATTTAGTTACTCAGAATGATGCTACTCGTCCAATTTATTATCATAACGTCCGTTTGGTTATGCTGGACTATGATGTTGCATCTTCTTTCAGTGGTTGGTTTTATGGTTCTTACTTGCCCAAACTCAGTAATAAGGGGCTTTTGAAGCGTGTGCAGCGGATTCTTAAGCGTGTGCATGCTGATGACGAGTTTCTTTCTCTGGAGCACGCCCCTTGGCTTCAAAGCTATTTTGAAGCAGCTTCACCGCTTGAGACTTGGCTTGCGTGGGTTAGAAGGCTGTATTCAAAAAAACAGCTTGAATCTATGGAGGAATTTATTTTTAACATGCCAGCGGAGCAATTAACTTTTGAAAGTTTGAAGCAGTTTAACTTGCATTTTACTTACTTTGATAATGCTCGTGATTGGTTCAAATTACCTAAAACTTCTATTATTTTTATTGATGAATGTCAGCAGTTTTTCCCGCCTCGTGCTTTGGGTGCCAAGGTTCCTGAGCATGTCTCTGAGTTTGAAACTCACAGGCATAAAGGGTTTGACGTGCATCTTGTTACGCAAGATAGGATGCTGTTAGATAACCATGTTCGTAAGCTCGCGAATAAACATATTCACTATCACAATCCATTCGGAGGTGAGAGGGTATCTCGTTATGAAAATTCAAAGAGTTTTGACCCTGACAATTATTTCGATACTCAAACATGTCAAAAGTCTTTAATTAAGCGACCATCGTTGTTTTATGGTTCTTATTTTAGTTCTGAAATGCATACCCATAAATTTAAAATGCCAAAGATTTTTATTGTAGGTATTTTATTATTACTTTTACTAATTCTTATTGCTTATTTGTTCTTTACTTCTGGAATTATGAATCCTTCTAAGGTTGTCGATTCTGTTGGTGTTAATGTTGATGCTAAGGTTGATACGAAGAAAGATGATATTTCTAGGGTCGCTAAAATCAATAATTTAAACAAAAATGATTCACCTATGTTTCAGGCTTATATTGCTAAGTTAACTGATGGGGTGTTTATTACTGGTTCGCTTTATAAGCGTGATACTTATGGTGTTGCATCGTTTGATTATTCTTTTTCTAAAAAAGACACTGCCGAACTTTTCGACCCTTCGGCTGTAGGTTTTGCAGTCAATGCTATTTCTCCTTGTCTTGTTCGTCTTTCTTTTGATAATTACACGACTTTTATTACCTGTGACCCTTTTAGTAAATCTTTATCTGTTACTGATTCCTCCGAACCTTCAGCCCCTACGTAATCAAGTCCATTAGTGGGGTGGGAGGCAAGCGCAAGCGCCCACCTCACTATATTTGATTTTATTGCATTGAACTTACTAATTTATTAGGTATTTCTATGAGTTATTTTGATATTGCTGCTGTTGTTTTTATTTTTATTGTTTTTCTTATTTTAGGGTTTGCTTTAGGTGTTATTTATTCAAATGAAATTTATTTTGATTTTCTAAATTCATATTGTGTCATCTTTCCGCTAGATTCCGTTTCTAACGCTGAGTCACTGGTGACACCATGAGTAGAAATTCAAAATATGAACTTAAACAACGTTCTCAAGGCTTAAAAAAAATTAACGCTATGGGTTCCTGTTGATTCCGAGGTTGAATTTAAATCTATGGCTGATTTTCTTTGTCATAATCGTGATCATGTTCCTTTTATGGCTCGGTCTGTCATTACTGGAAAAATGAAGAAAGCAGTTTGAACATTCACAAACTATCTTCCATACGCCTGACTAATTAACTAAATGCCGATACATGTACTTATCGGCACTCTGGTTAACTTAAAAAAAAGGATGCGCACAATGTA
>NZ_FTNN01000029.1 GCF_900156405.1 Shewanella morhuae | reverse complement strand
ACTACAAGAAGGCTGGGAAGGAGCATGTCGCTATCCCCAATATACTCGAACGACAATTTGCAGTGGTTGAACCAAACACCGTCTGGTGTGGCGATGTCACTTACATTTGGGCGGGTAATCGCTGGTGCTATTTAGCGGTTGTACTGGACTTATTTTCCAGAAAAGCGGTGGGTTGGGCAATGTCATTTTCACCAGATACTGAGTTAACGGTGAAAGCACTGGAAATGGCATTTGAATCACGGAGTAAGCCTAAAAACCTGATATTTCACTCAGACCAAGGCAGTCATTACACTAGCCTTAAATACCGTCAACGGCTGTGGAAATATCAAATAACTCAGAGCATGAGTCGCCGAGGTAACTGCTGGGATAATGCGCCAATGGAGCGATTTTTCAGGAGTTTAAAAACGGAATGGGTGCCAACGCAAGGCTATAAGAGTTTTGTTGAAGCTAAACAAGATGTGACTGATTATATTATTGGCTATTATAGCCAAGTCAGGCCACATCATTATAATGCAGGATTAAGCCCAAATGAATCAGAGCGAAGGTTTTGGGAAGATTCTAAAACCGTGGCCAAATTTAGTTGACCATATATGGACGCCTCAGCTTTTACAACACTTTTGAATGATTGGTTCACTACCATATATTCGGCGTCTAAATAGGCTTTTTACCCGCGCCATGATGTAAATCCGAAACCCATTACCTTATCACTACATCGGCATTTAATGCCTTGGTCAAGTCAGGCTCTAATAGGTACGGTTGACCGTTTATTCATCAGTGCATGTAAACTTTTACGTGATGCTTAACGTCTTACGCAAACGCTTTATTAACGTCGAAATTATCGTTACTCGTGAGGATCCGCCATCCTATACGCGCTATTTTATTGGCCAATGCGACAACGGCTTTGTGTCGACCTTGCCTTAACGCAAGTGCATTAAACCATCGCCCAAGTCTATCATCACGTTTGCTCGCAAATCGGCCAACGGCTCTGGCGCCGTGTATGAGTAAAACACGTAGTTCTGAGCTGCCATTTTTCGTGATCGATCCTAGTCGAACTTTTCCACCAGAACTCGATTGCGATGGCACTAAGCCACACCATGCAGATAATTGCCGGCCATTTTTAAATTGATGACCCGAACCTAATTCACTCATAAAGCTTGCTGTGACTAATGGTCCAAAGCCAGGGATCGACAGCAATGCATTGTAGCGAGGTTGGATTTGACATAGCGCTTTAATGTCGCGCTCGATTTGATTAATTCTCTCATTTAAAACACATAAATCTTCATATAAAAATTTTAACAGGTAATGAAGCGTATGAGACAGTTCATGCTCATTATTTGCTAAAATACGGCTAAGTGACGCTTGTAATTGCAACCTGCCGACAGAGAAGATCACACCAGACTCGCTCGCTAGGCTTCGAATTTGATTGACCATGGCGGTTCGATTTTGAACGAGACGACTACGTACACAACGTAATGCTTTAATGTCTTGTTGCTCAACAGTTTTAACTGGAACCATGTGGATATTAGGTCTGAAAACCGCTTCGCATATAGCGAGGGCATCGTTGGCATCATTCTTTTGGTTTGCAACAAATGGCTTAACATGTTGAGCAGGAATCAATTGCACTTGATAACCAAGAGCTTGAAATTGTCTTCCCCAGTAATGCGCCGTACCACAGGCCTCCATAGCAATAAGGCTACCTTCGGGGAATTGTCTAATTTTATCGAGCAGCTTGTTTCTGTTAACCTTTTTGTTACTCATGACAGAGTTATCCATAAGACAAACACAAACTTGAAAAACATTTTTGGCTAAATCGATACCAATAACTTTAATATCCATGATGGAAACCTCCAGAACTATTTGTCAGCTTTAAGCTTGGCATAATACTGCAAGCTTAGGTGCTGAGGCGTCCATCACATCACTACACGCGGTATAAGATCGGTCTTGCGACCGAAAGGTCGTGGGGCTTCACCCCACACCCGACCAAGGAGGACTGCTCGTCCTATCCTCCTTGGATTCTCCAAGACGCCCCTAGCGAAGTTACATGCATTGATTAGTGGCTTCGTGCTTATTCGAAAATAGCTAACGCTTCCGATGGGGCATCCCTTCCCCCCGAAAGCTACGCAGACGTCCTGTCTGCGTCACGCTATTTTCTTCAACGCCCTTCAGCAACTTCGCAGGGGATTGGTGAACTTCTGTGGCATTAGAATTAACTTTTCGCATTGAAAGAGTTATAATCAGTAGCTACATAATTATATCTAAATTAGCAAATCAACAATATCTCTCATTTTATCATCAACTGCATTATTCATAATTAAAGTGTAAACACTATCTTGATAGCTAGAGCAAATCTGAAAATATGTTTCATCAGACTTTTCCAACTTAACATTAATCACACCCTTAGACAGTAAGTTATCAAAAAAGTTATTATCAATACCTTTAATCTTATCTGAAAATTTTACATATGACTTTTTTTGATCTACAAATCTTGCTCGATTAAAAAATGAAGTAAAAAAGGTTCTAAGTTCTTTTTCAACTAAAGATCTACTTTCATTAAGTCTACTCTTAGCCAATTCAATAACTACGTCCAAGTCACCCATCTGACAAGAGTCAAACATTTCAGGCTCAAGTGTAGTCGGTATATTGTTATTATTTATACTTTCGAAAACACAGTTTGAAAACTTGGTATTATTGAATTTTGATATAGTAAAACCTTTATACCCTACAAACCTTGAATTAAAAACATGCGTATCTGAAAAATCCAATGCTTTTCCATCACCATATATGGACAGAAAATAAATACTATTGTCATCTCCAAGCATATATTTCAACTTAGCCATCCTCTCTGTCTTAGAAGAGCTTTTATTGAGCCCAAAGACCAAATTAACTAAAAAAGAAATAGCTCTAAATCTATAATCATCCTTTTTAAAAACATCCTCATAATGCAAAGTTGTTCTGATATTCACTACAAGCCTTTTTATCAACTCCTTTGAATCTACATCTTTAACACTAAAGTATTTCAATACATCTTTAAAAACACCACTTTCACCATAAGCATGCTTAGCTATTAACTTAACTAATTCATCACTTTTAGAACCACTATTTATATAATGAATTATACTTAAAGAGTTAAAATACTCAGAGATAAAATCATATTTAAAACTGCAGCTATCGCCTTTAACAGTAATTAATGGATTTCTCATTAATTTATCAGTTAAATCAGCTGCAACCTCAGGATAGTATACGCTGATGATGTTTTTCAAATCTTCAGTTGGAAAAGTATCACTATGTGATATTGCCAACTCCAAAAAAACATCTAGTACTTCACTAATAGTTATTTCGATTGTCTGCCTAACCGATTCCCGCCGAAGAATTGAATAGACTAGATAATCAGTAAGTTCAGAATTACTTTCATAACTCTTATCTTCAAAAGACAATTCAAAACCTAACGAGTCAGTTCCTTGAGAATCCTCAACTATTGAAGACAATAAATCTACAATAAATGGTAAAATCCTTTGGTTTTCATCTTTAGATATCAGTGGCGTAACATTGGTTTTCACCGCCTTGATCATTTGCTCGCTGTTGTTATAATTTTTAAAACGTTTTTCTAGATACTTCTGGCACGTTTTATCATCAAAACCAAGCAACAAAAACTTACTTAAATTTGAATATTTTGAAACTAAATCATCAGAAATAACATCATTTCTTGATGTTATTATTATTTTAGACGAACTCATCTCCCTATTTAATTCATCAATTGACTTTAAGAAAAGTTCAATATCAAAACCTTCATGAAACAAAGGAATTATTTCATCTAAACCATCTATAATTAATATTAACTTACCAGTTAATATTAAAACTTCAAAAGTAACCTTGTTAAAAACATACTCATCATCCTGATTAATGCAAACAGAAGAATAAGCATCATATAAATCATAAACACTCTTTATTTCTCTTCTTGCTAGTAGAGTGGAGGACTTCTTCATCTCTTCAGACTCTATAAAAACAGGTATAACATCATCTTCCTTCTGATAAAACCTAGCAAGATTAGAGCACAAAGTTGTCTTGCCGGTACCACCAGGTGCTATAATTACATTAGCAGTTACCTGCTCATCTTCTTTTAACTTTCTTTTAAGATAATCATAGGCCGGACCTAAATCTTCAACATCTCCATTATTCAAAATTAAAGATTGATCAATGAAATTAGGTCTTGTATAAATTCCTAAATCACGTTTTGCATCTTCATCTACACAATATTCCCAAATATAATCAGCGTAAGTCAACTCCGTTAATTTTATAGTCAAACCATTATCTTTAAATAACTTACCAAGATAGTCTTTTTTACTATTGTTTCTTTTCAAAACTGTAAGACTTGTGATCTTAATACCTTTAGACTTAACTAGTTCGCATATTCTTTGAACTGTTTTATCGAGTGTTGTATTGTTAAATAAAAACAAATAATACTGTAATAATGGAGACTTAGTCTCCCATAACTCGAATTTTATTTTATTACTACCTGAAAAATCTATTGTTTGCGACTTTTCAAAAACACGCTTTCTGTTCTTGTAATTTATTTTTAAAAAATCTTCTATCCTGGTAAATTCTTGAATAGCTGGAACTTCATTTATTGAATATTTCTTCTGCGGCCTAGCTGATTTAACCTCACCTTTTATATGCGCTAAAACTTTTAAGAAAGATTCTTCAAAAAACTCATCAACTCTAAAGTCAATATAAAATTTATTCTTTAAATAATAAGGAACCACATCCCCTTCCCTTAGTATTGGAATAATATTACTCTTACCAGTACCTAGATATTCATCCCAGTGTCGAGCCACTGCCAATGAGGTTTCGATACCTACACCACCCAGGGTGAGATCGTGAACGTTTTTTGAACTGATAATGTTGACACATAATCTGTTTGACGCCCTTGCTTAGCTGTGATCTTATACTCTCTTTTAGG
>NZ_FTNN01000030.1 GCF_900156405.1 Shewanella morhuae | reverse complement strand
AGTAGGAACGGCTTATCGATATCACGTTGTGGTTCTGGAATGTAAGAATCTAGTGCTGCTGCCAGCTCAAGAATTTTTGCTTCCCACTCTGGCTGACCTTCTAGGGCCTTCAGAGCTGAACCTTGAATAACAGGTAAATCATCACCTGGGAAATCGTATTCTGACAGAAGTTCACGCACTTCCATCTCTACTAATTCCAGTAATTCTTCGTCATCAACCATGTCACACTTGTTCATGAACACGATGATGTATGGTACGCCAACTTGACGAGAAAGCAGGATGTGCTCACGTGTCTGTGGCATTGGGCCGTCTGTTGAAGCCACAACCAAAATAGCGCCGTCCATCTGTGCAGCACCAGTGATCATGTTTTTAACATAGTCGGCGTGACCTGGGCAGTCTACGTGTGCGTAGTGACGTGCTGGTGTGTCATATTCGATGTGAGAAGTATTAATAGTAATACCGCGCTCACGCTCTTCTGGAGCGTTATCGATTTGAGCAAAGTTTTTCACTTCGCCACCATAAGTCTTAGCCAGAACTGCTGAAATAGCTGCAGTTAGAGTGGTTTTACCATGGTCAACGTGACCAATGGTGCCCACGTTTACATGGGGCTTAATACGTTCAAATTTAGCTTTAGCCATGGTAATGCCTCAGTCCAAGAATATTGGTGATGAAAACTAACATATAGAAAAAATCCGATGCATTAAAATGACATCGAACCGTTTATGTTTAGGCGTAGGAGCTAACTTTAGAGAGGCTGGTGCTGATAGGCAGATTCGAACTGCCGACCTCACCCTTACCAAGGGTGTGCTCTACCAACTGAGCCATATCAGCAACTAATTTGGAGCGGACAGCGGGAATCGAACCCGCGTTATCAGCTTGGAAGGCTGGAGTAATACCATTATACGATGTCCGCGCAACCTAACTTAGGCTACCTAACTACCTAGAAAAAGTGGTGGAGGGAGAAGGATTCGAACCTTCGAAGGCTGAGCCGTCAGATTTACAGTCTGATCCCTTTGGCCACTCGGGAACCCCTCCACAGAAATATGGTGCCGGCACCAAGAGTCGAACTCGGGACCTACTGATTACAAGTCAGTTGCTCTACCAACTGAGCTATGCCGGCACATCATTTCGGAACGGGATATTAGGTAAATGTGCTGTCAAGTGCAAGCAAAAAAAGCGTAATTATATAAAAAAGTGCTTAAACGTTGTTTTTTTACACGCAATTCATCTTCCCGGAGCAATTAAACAGCAAATGCAACTAATGACGGCATAAACACACAGGCTACCCTCTATTTAGTATTGTTCCGAATAATCTCATAGTGTACTGTGCCTTTCCTAAGCTGAGGAAAGCCAATGACTTCTAAAAATTCAATTCAAAAAGCACTCTATCTTGCCTTTGAGCGGTTGCAATGGTCTGAACTGCGAAATTCAGTGCCGCTTACATTAAGTGAGCAAGACTTGGAGAACCTTAGAGGCATTAATGAGAAAATCTCATTATCGGAAGTTACCGATATTTATCTACCGCTGAGTCGGTTACTTAATTTAATCGTCAAAGCCAAACAGCAACGCGGTTTAGTTGTTGATGAGTTCCTAGGCCAAAAGCCGTCAAATAGCCCTTATATCATTAGTATTGCAGGTAGTGTCGCTGTAGGGAAAAGTACCACAGCACGTATACTACAAGCACTACTTCGACACTGGCCAGAGCACTCGAAAGTAGAACTAGTTACCACGGACGGCTTTCTTTATCCACTGGCGGACTTAAAACGCAAAGGACTATTACAGCGAAAAGGGTTTCCAGAAAGCTACGATATGAAAATGCTGGTAGAGTTTATTTCAGCAGTTAAATCTGGCCGGCCACATGTTAAAGCCCCGATTTATTCACACGTGACCTATGATCGTGTTAAAAATCAACAACAGATAGTCTCTCAGCCAGATATCTTAATTCTAGAAGGCTTAAATGTATTGCAAACAGGACTAGATTCACCTGTCGATACACGCCGTCCTTTTGTATCTGACTTTGTTGATTTTTCTATCTATGTAGATGCTGAAGAACCACTTTTAAAACAGTGGTATAAAGAACGCTTCTTGCAGTTTCGCTCTGGCGCTTTTAGCGATAAAAAATCTTATTTCCACCATTACTCGACGCTCACTGATGATGAAGCAAATACCATAGCCGCCAATATTTGGGATACGATCAACGGGCCAAACCTGCAACTCAATATTCAACCCACCCGTGAGCGGGCTCATTTAATTCTAAAGAAAGGCCAAGATCATTTAATGTCACATGTACTAATGCGTAAATAGCTCTATATCGTTATTCTAGAGCCCTTAAGCTAATTTCTCCGCCGATAAACGCTTTAGTACCTCCGGCGGTTTCAAGCAATACAGCACCCTGCTCATCAACACCACGGCAAACTCCCTCGACCGTGTTTTCACCTATCAGTAAGCGTATTTCACGCCCATAAAATAAATCAGCAGCTTGCCAACGTATCTTGAAAGCGCTTAGCCCTTCACGCTCAAATAACTGAATATCACGTTTTAGTTGCTTCTGTAGCTCAATAACAAGGTCTGTCTTGTTTGGCATAGTCGCCAATGCCGATAAGTCACTCCAAGGCTGATCGATACCTTTGCCTTGATCTTCTGACATTGCCATATTAATACCAACACCGATGATCAGCTGGCACTCACTATCAACTTGTCCTGACATCTCAATCAAGATCCCCGCAAGTTTCTTATGATCCAAATAGATATCATTCGGCCACTTAACGCCAATATTTTCCACTCCAAAGGATTTAAGCACCTCCACCAAAGTACAAGCCACGACTAAACTTAATCCCATAGCCTGCGTCATGCCCTGTGGAAATGACCAGAAAAGTGAAAAGTATAAATGATGTCCGTAGGGTGATACCCAAGTTCGACCACGGCGACCACGGCCTGCAGATTGATACTCTGCCACACACACATCGCCATTTTTTAACTCGGTTGTGTGGCCCAACATAAAGCCATTAGTGCTGGCGATTTCATCAAAATAAAAACAACGGTTATCAATGGATTGCACTAAATGTGATGCATCAATCAACGAGATAGGACTCGCCAATTTATATCCTCGACCTTTCACGCTATAAATTGCCACACCGTAGTTTTCTAAGGTATCAACATGCTTATTTACTGCGGCGCGCGAAATACCGAGTTCACAGGCTAACTGCTCACCTGAAACAAATTGCCCACTAGATAATAAAGCTAATATCTGCCGTTTTCTTCCCCAATGATCAGACATATAGATCTCCTTCCCCATCAGCACCTATGATTCTAGGTTCAGCTTCTAGCACAACGCCAAATTTGTCATGCACTTGCGCAATAACATGCAAAGCTAAACGACAAATATCTTGACCCGTTGCACCACCACGATTGACAAGCACTAACGCCTGTTTATCGTGTACAGCCGCATTACCTAGTTCAAACCCCTTCAATCCAGCTTGTTCAATCAACCATCCTGCAGCGAGTTTCACTGCCCCATTTGTTTGTGCATATCCCACTATGGTAGGAAATCGCTGCGCTAAATCCATATAATAAGCGGCACTAACAAGTGGATTTTTAAAGAAACTACCCGCATTACCCAGCACTGTCGGATCAGGGAGCTTCTCACTGCGCACCTGACAAACTCGATCAAAAATCTCACGAGCCGAAACCGTCGCAGAATCAAATGATTGCAATGGACCATAGGCTAAACGTGGTTGCCAGTTTTTGGTTAAACGAAATCCCACTGCCGTAACCACGGCAAGATTACGTAATGTATCTTTGAAAACAGATTCTCGATAGGCAAACTGGCACTCAGCTGCACTGATGCGCACAAAATCTCCCGAAACTAAATCAAGATATTCAACCCAGTGGCATACATCACACAGTTCAACTCCATAAGCGCCAATATTCTGGATCGGTGCAGCACCAACCGTACCAGGAATCAACGCCATGTTTTCCAATCCAAACATGCCATGTTCAAGTGTAAACTGAATGAGTTCATGCCAATTTTCACCCGCTTCAACCTCGAGGTAAAACGCCTCTTCATCTTCAGATACTTTTATCCCTTTAGATAAAACTCTGACAACGGTGCCGTAAAAGTCCTGTGTAAAGACCAAATTGCTACCGCCCCCCAAGATCAGCATAGACGTTTGTTGTTGCCATAGTGGCAGACAAACTGCTTTTATAGCCTCTTTTGAGTGAACCTCAATAAGATCTGCGCAATATTGTGCTAAACCAAAGGAATTTAATGACTTAAGACTATGAAGGAGAGACATATATTTGATCAATGACAATAAAAATACATTGTAACCGCTAAAAGTGATGATTGCAGCAAATGAGGAAATGTACAGATGAAGTCGCAACAAAGACAGCGTCTTTAATGCACAAAATATATTGTTTATACCAAATCACAGACGCAAAAAAGCCAGCTTATTCAGCTGGCTTCGTTACATCTCAT
>NZ_FTNN01000032.1 GCF_900156405.1 Shewanella morhuae | reverse complement strand
CACATGAATACATAGTGTGTAGAGGCGAACGAGGGGAACTGAAACATCTAAGTACCCTTAGGAAAAGAAATCAACCGAGATTCCCCTAGTAGCGGCGAGCGAACGGGGATTAGCCCTTAAGTCTATGGGGTGTTAGTGGAATGAGTTGGAAAGCTCAGCGGCACAGGGTGATAGCCCCGTACATGAAAACTAACCATAGATGAAAACGAGTAAGGCGGGACACGTGACATCCTGTTTGAATATGGGGGGACCATCCTCCAAGGCTAAATACTCCTGACTGACCGATAGTGAACCAGTACCGTGAGGGAAAGGCGAAAAGAACCCCTGTGAGGGGAGTGAAATAGAACCTGAAACCGTATACGTACAAGCAGTGGGAGCGGTTCTTGAGACCGTGACTGCGTACCTTTTGTATAATGGGTCAGCGACTTACATTTTGTAGCGAGGTTAAGCGAATAGCGGAGCCGTAGGGAAACCGAGTGTTAACTGCGCGTTTAGTTGCAAGGTGTAGACCCGAAACCGAGTGATCTAGCCATGGGCAGGTTGAAGGTTGAGTAACATCAACTGGAGGACCGAACCGACTAATGTTGAAAAATTAGCGGATGACTTGTGGCTGGGGGTGAAAGGCCAATCAAACTCGGAGATATCTGGTTCTCCTCGAAAGCTATTTAGGTAGCGCCTCGAGCGAATACCACTGGGGGTAGAGCACTGTTAAGGCTAGGGGGTCATCCCGACTTACCAACCCTTTGCAAACTCCGAATACCAGTGAGTACTACTCGGGAGACAGACGGCGGGTGCTAACGTCCGTCGTCAAAAGGGAAACAACCCAGACCGTCAGCTAAGGTCCCAAAGTACTAGCTAAGTGGGAAACGATGTGGGAAGGCTTAGACAGCTAGGATGTTGGCTTAGAAGCAGCCATCATTTAAAGAAAGCGTAATAGCTCACTAGTCGAGTCGGCCTGCGCGGAAGATGTAACGGGGCTAAGCTAGTCACCGAAGCTACGGGTGCGGTCCATTAGGACTGCGCGGTAGAGGAGCGTTCTGTAAGCC